>NZ_JARUXR010000033.1:0-310 GCF_031451215.1 Caballeronia sp. LZ034LL | reverse complement strand
TGTGCCGTATTCCAAGTCATCATTAAGATCACTTTTCATACTTGATACAATCACTACCCTGAGCAGTTAGTCACGCCCATCTCTAAGCGCTTTCGCTACTCTCTTTACTACTTCTTCCAGATTGTTAAAGAACGTTTAGCCGACAGGCGTATTTCATTGCCTTCGACATCAACTGGCTTCAATCGCCAATGCACAGCACTTCACGAAACACTGTGCATTGAAGACTTTTGGTGGAGGATGACGGGATCGAACCGACGACCCCCTGCTTGCAAAGCAGGTGCTCTCCCAGCTGAGCTAATCCCCCCGTGTC
>NZ_JARUXR010000032.1:0-311 GCF_031451215.1 Caballeronia sp. LZ034LL | reverse complement strand
ATGCTCGGCGCGTTGAACGACCCGTTCGACAAGATCCACATGGGCGTGACGGCCGAGAACGTCGCGAACAAGTACGGCATCACGCGCGAGGCGCAGGACGCGCTCGCGCTCGAATCGCACCGGCGCGCGGCGCGGGCTATCGAAGCCGGTTACTTCAAGGAACAGATTCTGCCGATCACGCTGGCATCGAAGAAGGGCGACACCGTTTTCGATCGCGACGAGCACGTGCGCATGAACGCGACGGCCGAAGATTTTTCGAAGCTGCGTCCCGTGTTCGCGAAGGAAAACGGCACGGTCACGGCGGGCAATGC
>NZ_JARUXR010000031.1:0-320 GCF_031451215.1 Caballeronia sp. LZ034LL | reverse complement strand
GCTGAACACGCACATCAGCCCGCAGGTAGTGCAGTTCATGAAGCGCATCAACGGCAGCGCGCCCTACGAAATGCACGTGCGCGCCGACTTCGGCGCGAAGACCGTCAGGCTCGATGGACTGACCGCGGAACTGCTCGGCGGCGACGTGCGCGCGAAAGGCGGCGTGCAGCCGGACGGCAGTTATGCGATCGACGTGAACGGCCGTCTCGGCGCGGACGCAGCGGAACGAGAACGGCATCGGCGTGCCTTGCGCCTTGCCGAACGGCGCCGGCAGATCGATCGAGAGGCCCGCGAGATCCGAACTCGCCTGCACGTTCGGC
>NZ_JARUXR010000030.1:0-341 GCF_031451215.1 Caballeronia sp. LZ034LL | reverse complement strand
GGTCCAACTTAGGCACCCTACGCTCAAAGACGGGCTTGAAACATCACCCCGAGGGCTATCGGGTTACCCGAGTTGGTCCGAGGCTTAAAGATACAAGGGGCTGTACCAGTTTGATTGAGGGCGCGGTTGCATAGTGGGTCCGCGATCCAAGCCCGGTGTGGCCCATGAGGGCACTCTCTACTGCCGGGCCAGCAAGGCAGTTCTGTGTCGTGCCGTTAGATGACGCTGGGCGAGAAAAAAGCGGCGGATTCAACCGGTCAACGCAACCCCTAACGTTTCGGCTAGCTTTTCCGCTGGATTCATGAAGCCCAACGTCTGACGAGGCCGTTGATTCAGTCGCT
>NZ_JARUXR010000029.1:0-398 GCF_031451215.1 Caballeronia sp. LZ034LL | reverse complement strand
GCTCTCCGGTACCGACGTGGAGAGTTCAGGTTTCGGCGCATTGACGGGTTCGCCATGCGCATTGGCTTCCACGGGTTTGATCTCGTCGGCGGCCTTGATGTCTTCGGCTGGCTTGAACTTCTTGAAAGGGTTGAGTTCGCCGACATCGCCCAGTTTCGGAAGCTTGATCGGGATCTCGGGCACGGGCACAACCGCCCCGACCACCGCCGATGCAAAGTCGATCCCTTGCCTGGCCCATTCAGGAAGCGACTTCGCCGGCACGATGTAGTCGACCAGCAGATTCACGCCAGGAAGGATCTCCACGAAGAAGCGGCCGAGGCCATCTTCGAGTTGCTGCCGCCAGAGCGGCAGCGGCGGAGTGTGGGCATCGAGATATTCCTTTCGAATGGGCCCGCGCT
>NZ_JARUXR010000028.1:0-443 GCF_031451215.1 Caballeronia sp. LZ034LL | reverse complement strand
GAGGAAGTAAAGAAGGTCGCGGTGTAACTAGTGTCCAGGATTGGTGAACCACTACACCCCCGCCCCGGGGAGGGGCAGTGCTAATAGACCGACGCGAAATTGGGAAGTTTACGAGAGCACGGGCGAGGGATAAGAGCCCACCCGGGAAGGGACTCAATCAAACTGAGTCGTCCACCTGAACGAAGCGCGAGCGCACTCCCCTGGCATTAACACCGCCCCGCCTTTGATCGCATGATCGACAGAAGCTGCACCGACTCCTCGACGGTTTCCCTTGCAAACCCCCCGGGAGCGCGTAGCGCTGAGCCGGCGCATTCAATGGCTGCACCGATTCCCAAAACGGCAGTTTGTCTCAGTGGGTCCGCGATCCAAGCCGGGTGGGGATTGTGAGGGCACTCGCTATTGCCGGGCCAGAAACGTGGTTCTGTGCTGCGCCCGTGGGGGTG
>NZ_JARUXR010000027.1:0-481 GCF_031451215.1 Caballeronia sp. LZ034LL | reverse complement strand
GCCGGAATGTGGATCGCCGGTTCGGACAGCGGCTTCGACAATACGAGTTCCTTTGACCGCCTGAATTGGTTCATCTCCCATGGCCTGAACTCCGAACGCGACGCGCAGGAGTTTCAGTACCGCCTGAGCAAATCCCCCGACGACTTCAAGCTGCTGCGCGACTGGTCCGCCGATGCAACCCAGAAAGCCGAATGGGCGACTTCAGCCATACAGAGCGATCCCTTCCGTCGCACGCCTGAGCTACCACCGCTGCCGCCCGACCCCACGCGAACCACTACCGAGAACTCGCGCATGGGCAACTTCGGCGCCGATATGCTGTATCGCTATCACCAGGAAGACCGTCGCATCCTCGATGCCAAGGACATGTATCACGCCGCATCTCAGCGCGGGCCCATTCGAAAGGAATATCTCGATGCCCACACTCCGCCGCTGCCGCTCTGGCGGCAGCAACTCGAAGATGGCCTCGGCCGCTTCTTCGTGG
>NZ_JARUXR010000026.1:0-497 GCF_031451215.1 Caballeronia sp. LZ034LL | reverse complement strand
AGCTGCTCGCGTGCGCTGCGCTGGCGTGATTCCGCCATTGCCCGCGATTACTCTATGCATTGAGCCAACGTCGCGCTGCAACGTACGCGCAATGCCGCTTACGCTCTCCCCCTTACGCCAAAGCGCCCAGATCTCCTGACGCTCTGCCAAGCTCAACCACGGCTTCCTTGCTCGCCTCATCAATACCTCCACCTCAATAATCCATTCATTAGATCAGAGGGGTTGCAACGACCGGTTGAATCCGCCCTGGTTTCCCTTGCATACCTTTCGGCAGCGCGTAGCGCTGGGCCGGCGCTTTCAATGGCTGCGCCAATTCCTTAAGCGGCGCGTTGTTGCAGTGGGTCCGCGATCCACGCCCGGTGTGGCCTATGAGGGCACTCTCTACTGCCGGGCCAGTGAGGCAGTTCTGTGTCGTGCCGCTAGGTGACGCTGGGCGGGAAGAAAAGCTGCTTTCTTTGGTGACTTTCTTTGCAGCAGCAAAGAAAGTTACCCCCGCC
>NZ_JARUXR010000025.1:0-509 GCF_031451215.1 Caballeronia sp. LZ034LL | reverse complement strand
GGTCATCAGACTCAGACACGGGGGGATTAGCTCAGCTGGGAGAGCACCTGCTTTGCAAGCAGGGGGTCGTCGGTTCGATCCCGTCATCCTCCACCAAAAAGTCCTCAATGCACAGTGCTTCGTGAAGTGCTGTGCATTGGCGATTGAAGCCAGTTGATGTCGAAGGCAATGAAGTGCGCCTGTCGGCTAAACGTTCTTTAACAATCTGGAAGAAGTAGTAAAGAGACTATCTAAAAGCACTTAGAGATGGGTGCGAGTAGGATAGTCAGGGTAGTGATTGTATCAAGTATGAAAAGGTGATCGAAAGATCGCTTTGGAATACGGCACACACGTAGTGTGGGCTCCACGTAAGTGCTAAAGCACTAACGTGGACCGACACGCGAATACTCAGCCTATGACCAGTGCGTCGTGAGACACACTTGTTATAGGGTCAAGCGAACAAGTGCATGTGGTGGATGCCTTGGCGATCACAGGCGATGAAGGACGCGGTAGCCTGCGAAAAGCTCCGG
>NZ_JARUXR010000024.1:0-796 GCF_031451215.1 Caballeronia sp. LZ034LL | reverse complement strand
TCGACGCAATTCATGATCGTATGGCAACGGAACAGACGGTACGGATCTTCCAGGTTGTCGAGTCGTTCGCCCGTCGCTTCGTCACGGCTGTCCGCGATGAAACGATAGGCCTGCAGCAAGCCCGCGGGTCCCACGAACTTGTCCGGATTCCACCAGAAGCTCGGACACGACGTCGAGCAGCTCGCGCACAGAATGCACTCGTACAGGCCATCCAGCTCGTCGCGCTCCACCGGCGACTGCAGACGCTCCTTCTCCGGCGGCGGCGTGTCGTTGATCAGGTACGGCTTGATCGAATGATACTGGTTGAAGAACTGCGTGAAGTCGCAGATCAGGTCGCGCACCACCGGCAGACCCGGCAGCGGACGCAGCACGATCCGCTGCGGCAGCTCGTTAAGGTTCGTCAGGCACGCCAGACCGTTCTTGCCGTTGATGTTCATCGCGTCCGAACCGCACACGCCCTCGCGGCACGAACGACGGAACGACAACGTCTCGTCCACTTCCTTCAGCTTTACCAGCGCGTCCAGCAGCATGCGTTCGTGCGTCAGGTCCAGCTCGTACGCCTGCATGCGCGGCGCTGCGTCCTTGTCCGGATCGTAGCGATAAACTTCAAAGATTCTCTTGGCCATTTCTCTATCCTCGTGCCTTAGAAGGTGCGTGCCTTCGGCGGCACCGATTCGACCGTCAGCGGCTTCATCTGCACCGGCTTGTAGTCCAGCCGGTCACCCTCGCTGAACCACAGCGTGTGACGCATCCAGTTCTCGTCGTCGCGATGCTCGTAGTCGCTGTGCGCATGCGC
>NZ_JARUXR010000023.1:0-804 GCF_031451215.1 Caballeronia sp. LZ034LL | reverse complement strand
CCGGAGCTTTTCGCAGGCTACCGCGTCCTTCATCGCCTGTGATCGCCAAGGCATCCACCACATGCACTTGTTCGCTTGACCCTATAACAAGTGTGTCTCTCTCGAGCCACGCTCGCCATAGGCTGAGTATTCGCGTGTCGGTCCACGTTAGTGCTTTAGCACTTACGTGGAGCCCACACTACGTGTGTGCCGTATTCCAAAGCAATCTTTCGATCACCTTTTCATACTTGATACAATCACTACCCTGACCATCCTACTCGCACCCATCTCTAAGTGCTTTTAGATAGTCTCTTTACTACTTCTTCCAGATTGTTAAAGAACGTTTAGCCGACAGGCGCACTTCACTGCCTTCGACATCAACTGGCTACAGTCGCCAATGCACAGCGCTTCACGAAACGCTGTGCATTGAGGACTTTTGGTGGAGGATGACGGGATCGAACCGACGACCCCCTGCTTGCAAAGCAGGTGCTCTCCCAGCTGAGCTAATCCCCCCGTGTCTGAGTCTGATGACCGCCGGTCCCTTCCTGCGGAAGGGATGGGGCGCTCGTAAGCGCTAAAGCGCCAACGATCGCCGACATGGTGGGTCTGGATGGATTCGAACCATCGACCCCCGCCTTATCAAGACGGTGCTCTAACCGACTGAGCTACAGACCCAAAGCCTGTTTCTTAAACCACAGCCGATAAGCGTGAGCGCTTAATGTGTATGTGCGAAGCTCGAGAAAGGAGGTGATCCAGCCGCACCTTCCGATACGGCTACCTTGTTACGACTTCACCCCAGTCATGAATCCCACCGTGGTAAGCGCC
>NZ_JARUXR010000022.1:0-974 GCF_031451215.1 Caballeronia sp. LZ034LL | reverse complement strand
GCAATCGGCTTCTTCATCACGCCGACGCTGCTGGGCGGACGTCACGAGACGATGATTACGCAGTTGATCATCGATCAGGTGTTGCAGGCGTTGAATTGGGGTTTTGCGGGTGCGATCTCGGTGCTGCTGCTGGCGGTGGTGCTGGTGGTGTTCGTGGTGTATGACCGGATGGTGGGTCTCTCGACCATGACCGGTGGCAGCACGGCGAACAACCCGAAGCAGCACGGCGGCATGGGCCGCAAGGTCGGCGACGCGCTGCTCACGCTGCTGGCAAACGCAACCGATGCCTTGATCGCATTGCTTCCCAAGCGCAAGAAACGCGCAGGCGACGGCAACGGCATGACATTGCGCACGGTGGTCACGCTGATCCTGGTGTTCTTGAGCGCACCTGCGTTCCTGATGATCCCGCTGTCCTTCGATTCCGCCTCGGGCCTCGCCTGGCCGCCGCATGGCGTGTCGCTGCAGTGGTACCAGCAAGTGATGGAATCGCCCCTGTGGATGCAGGCCGCGACCCGTTCGCTCGTAGTCGGCGTGGGCACCGGTGTGCTGTCGATGGCGATCGGCACGCCCGCGGCGTTCCTGCTGGTGCGCGGCGGCTTGCGCTGGAATGCGGCGATGCTGGCGTTCGTGCTCGCCCCGATCGTAGTGCCGCGCATGATCCTGGCCGTGGGCGTGTTCTACTTCTTCGCGAAGATCGGTCTGGTGGGTTCGTCGCTGGGACTGGTGCTGGCGCACACGGTGGTCGCCGTGCCGTACGTCGTGATCACGATGATGGCGGTGCTGCGCAACTACGACACGCGCCTTGACCTCGCCGCACAGAGCATGGGCGCACGTACCTTCACGACACTCAGAAGAGTAACCTTCCCGATCCTGAGCGCAGGCATGCTCTCGTCGTTCCTGTTCGCGTTCGCGACTTCGTTCGATGAGTTGACCATCGCGCTGTTCTCGTCAGGCGGCCTGAGCACGACGCTGCC
>NZ_JARUXR010000021.1:0-1030 GCF_031451215.1 Caballeronia sp. LZ034LL | reverse complement strand
CACCGGCTTGTAGTCCAGCCGGTCACCCTCGCTGAACCACAGCGTGTGACGCATCCAGTTCTCGTCGTCGCGATGCTCGTAGTCGCTGTGCGCATGCGCCCCGCGGCTTTCCTTGCGCGCTTCGGCCGACACCATCGTCGCGCGCGCCACCTCGATCAGGTTCGCCAGCTCCAGCGCCTCGACCTTCGCGGTGTTGAACACCTTCGACTTGTCCTTCAGATGCACGTGCTTCACGCGCTCCGCCACTTCCGCGATCTTCTCGACGCCGTCTTCCAGCAGCTTCGCCGTGCGGAACACGCCTGCATGTGCCTGCATCGTCGAACGGATGTCGTTGGCGATGTTCTGCGTGTATTCGCCCGAGGTGGACTTCTCCAGCACCGCGAGACGTTCCATCGCGAAGTCGGCGGCATCGGCCGGCAGCGGCTTGTGCTCCTTCAGCTCGCGTGCATGCTTGATGATGTGATTGCCCGCAGCACGGCCGAACACCACCAGGTCCAGCAGCGAGTTCGTGCCGAGACGATTCGCGCCGTGCACCGAGACGCACGAGCATTCGCCCACGGCATAGAAGCCGTTGACCGGATCGTTGTAGCCCTTCGACGTACCCACGACCTGACCGTGCATGTTGGTCGGAATGCCGCCCATCTGATAGTGGATGGTCGGCACGACGGGGATCGGCTCTTTAATGCAATCGACGTTCGCGAACTTCAGCGCGATCTCGCGAATCGACGGCAGACGCTTCATGATCGTCTCGGCGCCGATGTGCGACAGGTCCAGCAGCACGTGATCCTTGTTCGGACCCACGCCGCGGCCTTCCTTGATCTCCTGGTCCATCGAACGCGAGACGAAGTCGCGCGGCGCCAGATCCTTCAGCGTCGGCGCATAGCGCTCCATGAAACGGTCGCCGTTCGAGTTGCGCAGGATGCCGCCTTCACCGCGCACGCCTTCGGTGATCAGCACGCCCGCGCCGGCTACGCCCGTCGGGTGGAACTGCCAGAACTCCATGTCCTGCAGCGCGATGCCCGAGCGCGCC
>NZ_JARUXR010000020.1:0-1030 GCF_031451215.1 Caballeronia sp. LZ034LL | reverse complement strand
GGCGCGCTCGGGCATCGCGCTGCAGGACATGGAGTTCTGGCAGTTCCACCCGACGGGCGTAGCCGGCGCGGGCGTGCTGATCACCGAAGGCGTGCGCGGCGAAGGCGGCATCTTGCGCAACTCGAACGGCGACCGTTTCATGGAGCGCTATGCGCCGACGCTGAAGGATCTGGCGCCGCGCGACTTCGTCTCGCGTTCGATGGACCAGGAAATCAAGGAAGGCCGTGGCGTGGGTCCGAACAAGGACCACGTGCTGCTGGACCTGTCGCACATCGGCGCCGAGACGATCATGAAGCGTCTGCCGTCGATTCGCGAGATCGCACTGAAGTTCGCAAACGTCGATTGCATTAAAGAGCCGATTCCCGTCGTGCCGACCATCCATTATCAGATGGGCGGCATTCCGACCAACATGCATGGTCAGGTCGTGGGTACGTCGAAGGGCTACAACGATCCGGTCAACGGCTTCTATGCCGTGGGCGAATGCTCGTGCGTCTCGGTGCACGGCGCGAACCGCCTGGGCACGAACTCGCTGCTGGATCTGGTGGTGTTCGGGCGCGCGGCGGGTAACCACATCATCAAGCATGCGCGTGAGCTGAAAGAGCACAAGCCGCTGCCGGCCGATGCCGCCGACTTCGCGATGGAACGTCTCGCGGTGCTGGAGAAGTCCACTTCGGGCGAATACACGCAGAACATCGCCAACGACATCCGTTCGACGATGCAGGCGCACGCAGGCGTGTTCCGCACGGCGAAGCTGCTCGAGGACGGCGTCGAGAAGATCGCGGAAGTGGCGGAGCGCGTGAAGCACGTGCATCTGAAGGACAAGTCGAAGGTGTTCAACACCGCGAAGGTGGAAGCGCTTGAGCTGGCGAACCTGATCGAGGTGGCGCGCGCGACGATGGTGTCGGCGGAAGCGCGCAAGGAAAGCCGTGGCGCGCATGCGCACAGCGACTACGAGCATCGCGACGACGAGAACTGGATGCGTCACACGCTGTGGTTCAGCGAGGGTGACCGGCTGGACTACAAGCCGGTG
>NZ_JARUXR010000019.1:0-1031 GCF_031451215.1 Caballeronia sp. LZ034LL | reverse complement strand
AGCGGCATTGCGCGTACGTTGCAGCGCGACGTTGGCTCAATGCATAGAGTAATCGCGGGCAATGGCGGAATCACGCCAGCGCAGCGCACGCGAGCAGCTCGTACCTTGAGCCTGGCCGAGCGCGAGGATATCTCGCGGGCCTTGGGTCAGAAACAGTCATATGGAAGTATCGCCGTTCAGTTGGGGCGTAGCAAATCGACTATTAGCCGTGAGGTCAACCGTAACGGAGGACCTCAGAAGTATCGTGCGCATGCAGCCGATGAAATGGCCTGGAAGCGAGCGCGGCGCCCCAAGCAAAGTGTGTTCAAGAGTAATGCGGCTTTGTGCGTTCAAGTCGCGCGAGGGCTAAGCCTACAATGGTCGCCGGCACAGATTGCAGGTTGGCTCAGGCGGCAATACCCGCTGCGCAAGGAGATGCACATTTCGCACGAAACCATTTACAGGAGTTTGTTCATCCAGACGCGTGGGGTGCTGAAGAAGGAACTGTTGAGCGAGTTGCGTACGCATCGGGTGATGCGTCGGGCGAAATGTGCCTCGACGCGAGGCCAGAACAGAGGCACGATTATCAACGCCGTGCCAATCAGCGAACGGCCGGCGCAGGCGGAGGATCGAGCCGTCCCGGGGCATTGGGAGGGCGACTTGCTTGCGGGTTCGGGTAACACGTATATCGCGACATTGGTTGAGCGTCACTCCCGCTATGCGTTGCTCGTGAAGGTGGCTGGAAAGGATACGTCAAGCGTGATTGAGGCGCTGATCAAGCAAGTCAACAAGCTGCCGGTAGAACTGAAGCGCTCGCTGACATGGGATCGGGGCACGGAGATGGCAGGGCATGCGCGATTTACGATTGCCACGGACCTGAAAGTGTATTTCTGCGATCCGCAAAGTCCATGGCAACGAGGTAGCAACGAGAATACCAATGGATTGCTGCGCCAGTACTTTCCAAAGGGCCAGCCTGTGGATCAATACTCGCAGGCTCAATTGAATGCAGTGGCCAAGCGACTGAATCAACGGCCTCGTCAGACGTTGGGCTT
>NZ_JARUXR010000018.1:0-1088 GCF_031451215.1 Caballeronia sp. LZ034LL | reverse complement strand
ACGGAGAAAGAACCGACGAACAAAGTGACCACAACGATCACTCCCGCCAATCAGTCCACGTCATCGCCCGCTCAGCCTGCGAACCCATCAACGAACACGGCAACGAACGCACCGACCTCCACCCCGTCGAAACTCACCAACGTCGAAGCGACGCAATTGCTCCTTCCTCTCGACAAGGACACCTCCGGCCCCACCGACGCCCAGAACGCCAGACTCCTCGCCGCCTATCAGCGCGATGCACTGCGCGGCGCGGACCCCGCGGCCATCGGCTTCGAACAGCAGACCACCCTCGCGAACCAGCAGCTTGGATCCTTGTCCTCCGATCAGCGCGAGCACTACAGCGATGCGCTCGCCCAGGGCGCCTCGCGCTACAACGCCGCCGCCACTTCAGCCGAGCGCGCGAGCATCGCGGAGTCCCTGCGCACCACGGTCTTCGAACCGCTCAACGGCGCCTATCAGCAAGCCATGGCCGACCCCATCGCACGCGTGCAGCAGGCTTTGCGCGATCCCTTCGGCCTGAGCTATCTCGGCACTCCCGGCCAGTTGCAAAACGATCAGCTCGCCCAGATGCGACGGCAGTTCAACGACGCCTCCACAGCGCAAGAGCGCGCGCGCATCTTCGGACAAGCCACTGAACTGCGCCATACCATGCAGTCGCAGATTGCCGCATTCATCAATCAGCAACACTCACAGCTGGAGAGTCAGTGGCAACAGGCCGATCAGGAAATCGACAAGGCCTTGAGCGACGCCGCCGGGATGCAGATCGGCGGCGCCGGGAGCGGTTACAAGGACACGAGCGCCTTCCAGCGCCTGCATCTGTTCATCGCCAACGGCCTGAACTCCGAGCGCAACGTGCAGGAGTTCCAGTACCGACTGGGCCAGACGCCCGACGACTTCAAGCAGCTGCACGACTGGTCCACCGAGGCAACGGAGAAAGCCACCTGGGCGATTTCCGCCTTGCAGAGCGATCCCTTCCGCCGCGCGCCCGTGCTCCCGCCGCTGCCCCCCGATCTCACGCAAACCACCGCCGATGATTCGCGCATGGGCAACTTCGGTGCCGATATGCTGTACCGCTATCAACAGGAAGA
>NZ_JARUXR010000017.1:0-1145 GCF_031451215.1 Caballeronia sp. LZ034LL | reverse complement strand
TGAGCAACCGTCTTGCAAGTCAAGCGATATGAAAGCACGGATTCCAGTTCACGCCATGTTTGGCGATCGCGTTAATGATAGTAAGCAGCTTGCGCATGGCTGCCACCAGCGCAACCTTCTTTCGTTTGCCCGCGAGAATGAGGCGCTGGTAGTAGTCGCGCAACACGGGGTTATGCCGCACGGCTGTCAGCGTTGCCATGTAGAGCGTGCTGCGCACCTCGGCGCGCCCACCCCAGATGGTTCGCTGCCCCCGCATGGGTCCAGAGTCGCGATTGAGCGGGGCCACGCCCACCAGCGCGGCAATGCGTCTACGATCGAGTTTGCCCAACTCGGGCAACTCGGCCAGCAACACAGCCACACTCGCCGCACCGATGCCGGGCACACTGCGCAACGCCTGGGCCAGTGCGGCATGATGCTGCTGCACGTGTGCGGCAACCTCGGTGTCACTGTCACTGAGTTCGCGCTGCAGGAAATCGACGACTCGTTCGATGCTGGGGCGCGCCGCCGCATGCGCCAGTCGCAGCCGCTGACGCTCACTGGTGATCATCTGCACCAGTTGGCGCCGACGCAAGACCAGCGCCTGCAAGCGCTGCAGTTGGGCATCGGCCAAGGGCTTGATGAAGCGCTCACGCTGCGGGTGCTGATCCAACACACGGGCAAAAGCGGCCAGCATTCGCGCGTCCAGCGCGTCGGTCTTGGCCAGCGCCCCCATCGAACGAGCAAAATCACGCGCCATGCGTGGATTAACCACGGCCACGCTCAATCCCGCGGCCTGCAACGCACACGCGGCCTCGAATTCGTAGCCGCCGGTGGCCTCCAGCACGATCAGGGTCGGGCCAAGCGAGAGCAGATGTTGGACCAACTGCTCAATGCCCGAGGCATCGTTAGAAGCCTGCCAGTTCGCCCCCCGGGTGCTCACGGCCACCTCGAGCGTTTGGCTCGAGACGTCAATTCCTACGAAAGCAGAGTCGGACATGTCCTTTCGCTCCCATCCTTGTTTATGCGAACTCTATGTTCCTACAACCGTTCGGGCTGCAAGAAAGGACGGTCCAACTTAGGCACCCTACGCTCAAAGACGGGCTTGAAACATCACCCCGAGGGCTATCGGGTTACCCGAGTTGGTCCGAGGCTTAAAGATACAAGGG
>NZ_JARUXR010000016.1:0-1274 GCF_031451215.1 Caballeronia sp. LZ034LL | reverse complement strand
ATGGGCATGATGGCGATGAGTGCGGGAGCCATCGTCAAGCTGGGAATGCGCAGTGTGAGCGCGGCGGCAGTTGCGGCTGGTGCGATGGCTGTTGCAGTGGGTGCAGGCGGTGGCGGCGGTCCGATCTGGGTCAACGGCCTGATGCGCTCGACCGCCGGTACGCAGACCATGCATATGCCTGGCCTGCATTTTCCGATCGGCGGCGTTTTCACGGGTCCCGATGCGCCCAAGCCAGCAGGCAACGGCGAAGCCGTCCTCGGCAGCATGACCGTGCACGCCAACGGCGACCCGATGGCCTATGCCGTGCTGCCCGCGCTGACGTGCTGGTTCACGGGGATGCTCTCGTTGTCGCACAACAGCGAGCACACGCGGCGTGGAAGCACGTCGCTGCCCACTTCAGTCATGCTGCCGATTCCGGCATCCCGTCCGGTGTTGGTGGGCGGGCCACCCGTGCCCAGCATCGCGGCGCTTGCCGGCACGGCGATGCGCGGGGCGTTCTTGCACGGCATGTCCAAGCCGTCGCGTGCCTGCACGGTGTCCAGAGCGATTCAGGATCGCGTCGGCAACGGACGGTGGGGCAACTTCGTCAGCCTGGTCGCCAGATGGCTCTTTGGCGAACCGGTCAACGGGATCACGGGCGAAGTGGTCGTGCAGCAGCACGACTTCACCGTGCCGGGGCGCTTGCCGCTCGTATGGAACCGCCGCTATGCAAGTCACGACACGCGCCTGGGCGCCGTGGGCTGCGGCTGGCAGTCGCCCGCTGATATCCGCATCGAACTCTTCGAGCACGATGATGAGATCGGCGGCATCGTCTATTTCCCCGAAAAGTGGGTGTGCTTCGATCAGATGCCCGCCGATGAAGGCTGGGCGGCGCGGATCATCGAGGGCGTCGGTGGTCATGCACTTTATCTCGACGGCGCGTGGTTGATCGTGCGATGTCGGGAAGGCATCGAATATCGCTTCGCGCTGCCCGAGCGATGGCGGGAACAGTCGCTTGCAGGCAATCCGCAGCAGCCACTCCGGTCATGGCTCGTGCAATTCAACGATCTGAACGGCAATGCGTGGCGTATCGAGTTGCCCAGTGAAGGCGGACTGCGTTTCATCGAATGGTCGGGCGACGCCGCGACGGGTCGTATCGTGCATTGTGCTCTGGGTGATGTGCCCGGCTGCATCGGTCGGGTGACATTGCACGATGCACAGGGCCAACGCTGGCCGCTGGTGCGCTACGAGCAGAATGCGCGCAGCGATCTGATCGCGGTCCATGATGCGCTCGA
>NZ_JARUXR010000015.1:0-1286 GCF_031451215.1 Caballeronia sp. LZ034LL | reverse complement strand
GTGTAGTGGTCTAACAATCTTGGACACTTCTTAAAGGTAGACTTTGATCGACCAACGAGGTGTCAAATGGGCAGACGAGAGTTTTCAGAGGAATTCAAGCGCGAGGCGGCGGGACTTGTACTGGAGCATGGGTACACGGTGACCAAGGCGGCGAAGGCGATGGGAATCGGTGAGAGTGCGTTGCGGCGCTGGATAGGTAATCGCCGGCCGGTAGGAGGTGCGTCAGTGAGCGCAGTCGAGAGCGACAACCCCGAGCAGTTCCGGATCCGGGAACTTGAGAAGCGAGTGATGGAGCTGGAACGGGAGCGCGACATTTTAAAAAAGTCCACAGCCTTTTTCGTCAAGGAATTGGATCGCGATACGAAGTGATCCAGCAGGCGGAGAAGGCGTTCCCTACGGAGGTTGTGTGTCGTGTGGTAGAAGTGCCGCGCAGCAGCTACTACGCGTGGAAAGCGCGACAACGCCAGGAAAATGCGGCGCGAGTGGGACTGGTGCGCGAAGTGCAGGCCATCCATGCGCAGATGAGGCAGAGCTATGGCAGTCGCCGCATGTCGAAGGAAATGCGCCGGCGGGGTTATGCAGTGGGGCGCGAGCGCGCACGTCGGCTCATGCGAGAAGGCGGAGTGCAGGCGCAGACACGTCGCACACATCGCTATGTAAAGCGCGAGCAGAGCGCTGCGATTGCCGAAAACCGGCTTGATCGGAAGTTCGCCGTGACGGTGCCCAATCGGTTCTGGGCGGGCGATGTGACGTATATCTCGACACAACAGGGCTGGATGTATCTGGCGGTGGTGCTGGATCTGTATTCGCGGCGCGTAGTGGGCTGGGCGACCTCGGGTTCGTGTGACACGTTTCTGGTGATCCGCGCGTTACAACTCGCGCTGGAGATACGGCGTCCCGACCCCGGGCTGATGTTTCACTCAGACCAGGGAAGCAACTATGCGAGCCTTGCATTCCAGCAGTTTCTCAGCGAGCGCGCGATTGTGCAGAGCATGAGCCGCAAAGGAAACTGTTGGGATAACGCGGTCGTGGAGCGCTTCTTCTGCAGTCTCAAAGGAGAATGCACCGGTGAGCGCGCGTATCGAGATCACGCGGAGGCACGAGCTGACGTACTGGACTACATCCTGAAGTTTTACAACCCGCACCGATTGCATTCGGCGGCGAACCACATGCCGCCAGCCGAGTTCGAGGAAGTAAAGAAGGTCGCGGTGTAACTAGTGTCCAGGATTGGTGAACCACTACACCCCCGCCCCGGGGAGGGGCAGTGCTAATAGACCGACGCGAAA
>NZ_JARUXR010000014.1:0-1303 GCF_031451215.1 Caballeronia sp. LZ034LL | reverse complement strand
CTGCTGCTCGATACGCACGTCGGCGTGAACAAGGAAGGCGGCAAGCAGAGCGCCATGATCGTGCTGATCGTCTCGCTGCTGCTCACGCTCGCGATGGCGCTCAAGCTGTTCGGCGCCTTCTAAGGAGTTTATAAAAACATGGCAACCCACAATCGAGTCGGCCCCAAGCGCCTGGTCGTCGGCGCGCACTACGGTCTGCGCGACTGGCTCGCGCAACGCATCACCGCCGTCGCGATGGCCGTCTACACCATCGTGCTGCTCGTGCTGTTCTTCGGCGCGCATAACTTCTCCTACGAAGGCTGGGCGGGCATCTTCGCCATGCAGTGGATGAAGCTTGCGACCTTCGTCGTCTTGCTGTGCCTGTTCTATCACGCGTGGGTGGGCATTCGCGACATCTGGATGGACTACGTCAAGCCCATGGGCCTGCGCCTGTTCCTTCAGGTGCTGACCATCCTGTGGCTCATCGGATGCGCCGGCTACGCCGCACAGATTCTCTGGAGAGTGTAAAGAACATGGCTGCAATCAAGACTTCCCTGCCGCGTCGTCGCTTTGACGTGGTCATCGTCGGCGCAGGCGGCTCGGGCATGCGCGCCTCGCTGCAACTGGCGCGCGCGGGGCTCTCCGTCGCCGTGCTCTCGAAGGTGTTCCCCACGCGCTCGCATACGGTGGCTGCACAAGGCGGCATCGGCGCGTCGCTCGGCAACATGAGCGAAGACAACTGGCACTATCACTTCTACGACACCATCAAGGGCTCCGACTGGCTCGGCGACCAGGATGCAATCGAGTTCATGTGCCGCGAAGCGCCCAATGCCGTTTATGAGCTCGAACACATGGGCATGCCGTTCGACCGCAATGCGGACGGCACCATCTATCAACGCCCGTTCGGCGGCCATACGGCCAACTACGGCGAGAAGCCGGTGCAACGCGCCTGCGCTGCCGCTGACCGTACGGGTCATGCGCTGTTGCACACGCTGTACCAGCAGAACGTCGCGGCCAAGACGCACTTCTTCGTCGAATGGATGGCGCTGGATCTGATCCGCGACGCCGAAGGCGATGTGCTCGGCGTGACCGCGCTCGAAATGGAAACCGGCGAGGTCTATATCCTCGAAGGCAAGACGACGCTGTTCGCCACGGGCGGCGCGGGACGCATCTTCGCGGCCTCGACCAATGCGTTCATCAACACCGGCGACGGCCTGGGCATGGCGGCGCGCTCGGGCATCGCGCTGCAGGACATGGAGTTCTGGCAGTTCCACCCGACGGGCGTAGCCGGCGCGGGCGTGCTGATCACCGAAGGCGTGCGCGG
>NZ_JARUXR010000013.1:0-1450 GCF_031451215.1 Caballeronia sp. LZ034LL | reverse complement strand
TGAACTGCACCCCAAAAGTTGGACACCAGTCCAACGATTTGGGGTGTTTTTTCATGAGCAAGCACAGCGCACGATTCAAGCAAGCAGTCGTCAAAGACTATCTATGCGGCAAGCACGGCGGTTTTGCTGGGGTGGCGCACCGGCATGGTACAGACCACGGCACGGTGCGTAAGTGGGTGGCGGCATGGCGAGCGCACGGCGCCGCGGCGTTCAGGAAGAAGTACAGCTTCTACGATGGACAGTTCAAGCTGAAGGTGCTGCAGTTCATGCACGCAAAGGCGCTGTCGTGCCGAGAGACTGCGGCGGTTTTCGATATCCGCAATCCGGGCGTGATCAGTGTCTGGAAGCGCCGGTATGATTCGGGAGGTATGCAGGCCCTTGAGCCGCGCCCCCGAGGACGCTCCGTGAAACAACCCAAGTCATCTGTGCCGCCTGTTTCGTCCAAGCCTGACGAGGCCCGCACGAAGGAAGAGCTCCTGAAGGAGCTGAACTATCTACGCATGGAGAATGCGTACCTAAAAAAACTCGATGCCTTGATCCGCTCGGACAGCCCCACAGCGCAAAGCAAAAAGCGCAAGTAGTGGCCGGATTGAGGCATGAGTTTGCACTTGGCGGCCTGCTCAAAGTGGCGGGCCTGGCGCGTAGCACCTTCTATTACCAATGCAAGGCCTCGCAGAAGGCAGACAAACACACGCAGCTCAAGGCGCGCATCCGCTCTGTATTCGAGCAGCACAAAGGGCGTTACGGCTATCGGCGTATCACCAGCGCGATCCGGCACTTGGGCACGGTTGTGAATCACAAGACCGTCCAACGCTTGATGCAACTGATGAAACTGAAGTCACTGGTGCGACCGAAAAAGTTTCGAGCCTTCCGGGGGACGGTGGGAGGCATTGCGCCGAACGTGCTGCAAAGACAGTTTGACGCCGACGCGCCAAATCAGAAGTGGGTCACCGATATCACTGAATTCCGGGTGGGCGAGCGCAAGCTCTATCTGTCCCCGGTGCTAGACCTGTATAACGGCGAGATTGTTGCCTACGAAACGGCGACGCGTCCGGCATTCGCGATGGTCGCAAGCATGATCAAAAAGGCGTTCAAGAGGCTGGGGGCTGGTGATCGCCCCGTGATTCACTCTGATCAGGGATGGCACTATCAGATGGGCGCTTACCAGGCGTTGCTTTCGCAGCGCGCACTGACGCAAAGCATGTCACGCAAGGGCAACTGCCACGACAACGCCGCCATGGAGAGCTTCTTCGGCACATTGAAGTCAGAGTTCTTCTACCCGAACCGCTTCGAGAGCATTGAAGCGCTTCAGGCCGGAATCCGACGCTACATCCACTACTACAATCACGACCGCATCAAGCTGAAGCTAAAAGGGCTGAGTCCTGTGATGTACAGAACTCAGCCCTCACGGCCCTAGCCTAAAACTGTCCAACTTTGCGGGGTCAGTTCA
>NZ_JARUXR010000012.1:0-1559 GCF_031451215.1 Caballeronia sp. LZ034LL | reverse complement strand
GTAAGTCAGTATGACTTTCCGTGAGGCGGAGGCTGGCCTGACGTGGGAGTTTAACGCGGGTTAGCATCTCTGCCAGAGCCGCATGGGTGGGCATGGGCCGCACCCTCGGCAACATCCCGCGGAGGCCAGCATGGACAACGATAGCACGGTGTATGTCGGGCTTGATGTGCATAAGGAATCGATTACCGTTGCATATGCGATTGACGGCGGTGAAGTCGAAGTATTAGGCAAGATCGAAACTACGCCGACTGCGATCGACAGGCTAAGTAAACGCCTACGCTCCAAAGGGCAACATATTCGAGCTACGTACGAGGCAGGCCCCTGCGGTTACGAGCTGTATCGGCGTTTAATTGGGCAAGGCGTTGACTGTACGGTATGCGCGCCGTCGCTCATCCCCCGAAAGCCCGGCGAGCGCGTAAAGACGGATCGTCGTGATGCAATCAAGCTGGTGCGCTCGCTGCGCGCTGGAGACCTTTCGACAGTCTACGTGCCAAGCGTCGAGGACGAGGCGTTCAGGGATCTCGCACGAGCCTGGGCATCGGCTCGGGAAGACTTGCGGCAGGCAAGGCAGCGGCTGAAGTCTTTCCTGCTGTCCCATGGTGTGCGCTACGCAGCGCGCGCGGATTGGGGCCCAGCACATCGACGCTGGTTGAGCAAATACTCGTTCGAATCTGCGTGGCGGCAGCTGGCTTTCGAAGAACATCGACGCTCTATCGACGACCGCGTGGCGCAGTGTGAGCGACTGGAAGTCGCCTTGCGCGAAGCGGTAATCGAATGGAGCTTTTACCCGGTAGTGTTGGCGTTACAGACAATGCGCGGCATTCAGTTCGTTACAGCGGTGGGCATGGTTTCCGAACTCGGCGACCTATCGCGCTTTGAACATCCACGTCAGCTCATGGCCTGGCTCGGTATCACACCATCGGAGCACTCGTCTGGCGGCACGAGACGTCAAGGCGGCATTACAAAAGCGGGAAACGGCTATGCAAGAAAGCTACTGGTCGAAGCTGCTTGGAGCTATCGGCATCCAGCCCGCGTAAGCAAAATCATGCAGCCCCGACACGAAGGCATTCCAAAGGCAATCATCGATCGTGCGTGGGACGCGCAGCTTCGACTGTGCAAGAAGTATCGCAAACTTGCGACACGAGGGAAGGACGTCAACGTTGCAGTGGTTGCTGTCGCCCGAGAACTCGCTGGCTTCATCTGGGATATTGGTCGTCTAGCAATGTCCCTCGCGCTGCCGCGTCGTGCTGCACAACCGCTATAAAGAGACTGCGGCTTAACCACTTATTCACAAAAATCTGAAAAGTTTCCTGAAGGCGGCGTAGCCCGGTACAAGAGCAACCCACGGCGCCGCTTCGCGACGGCAGACAGCAGGCCGATTCGCGGCGTAAGAAGGTGGCAGGCTCATATGACGGACCTCTGTAATGCGGTAACCAACCCGCGGATCTCAGCGTGATTCACCGTCGGCCTTACTGCTACGTCGCCCTCAGGAAATTCAATTGCAATGAAAGCAGAGAGAACCCCTCGCTTCACTTGACACGGAAAGTCATATCAGCGGC
>NZ_JARUXR010000011.1:0-3198 GCF_031451215.1 Caballeronia sp. LZ034LL | reverse complement strand
GAGACACACTTGTTATAGGGTCAAGCGAACAAGTGCATGTGGTGGATGCCTTGGCGATCACAGGCGATGAAGGACGCGGTAGCCTGCGAAAAGCTCCGGGGAGCTGGCAAACAAGCTTTGATCCGGAGATGTCCGAATGGGGAAACCCACTCCTAATGGAGTACCCGTGACTGAATACATAGGTCACGTGGAGCGAACGCGGTGAACTGAAACATCTAAGTAACCGCAGGAAAAGAAATCAACCGAGATTCCCAAAGTAGTGGCGAGCGAAATGGGAAGAGCCTGTACTCTTTATTTGCATTGTTAGTCGAACGCTCTGGAAAGTGCGGCCATAGCAGGTGATAGCCCTGTAGACGAAAACAGCGTGAAAGAACTAGGTGTACGACAAGTAGGGCGGGACACGTGAAATCCTGTCTGAAGATGGGGGGACCATCCTCCAAGGCTAAATACTCGTGATCGACCGATAGTGAACCAGTACCGTGAGGGAAAGGCGAAAAGAACCCCGGGAGGGGAGTGAAATAGATCCTGAAACCGCATGCATACAAACAGTCGGAGCCCTGTCAAGGGGTGACGGCGTACCTTTTGTATAATGGGTCAGCGACTTACGTTCAGTAGCGAGCTTAACTGATTAAGGCAGGCGTAGCGAAAGCGAGTCCGAACAGGGCGATCAGTTGCTGGGCGTAGACCCGAAACCAAGTGATCTATCCATGGCCAGGTTGAAGGTGCGGTAACACGTACTGGAGGACCGAACCCACTAACGTTGAAAAGTTAGGGGATGAGCTGTGGATAGGGGTGAAAGGCTAAACAAACTTGGAAATAGCTGGTTCTCTCCGAAAACTATTTAGGTAGTGCCTCGTGTATCACCTTCGGGGGTAGAGCACTGTCATGGTTGTGGGGTCCATTGCGGATTACTACGCCATAGCAAACTCCGAATACCGAAGAGTGCAATCACGGGAGACAGACATCGGGTGCTAACGTCCGGTGTCAAGAGGGAAACAACCCAGACCGCCAGCTAAGGTCCCAAAGATTGGCTAAGTGGGAAACGAAGTGGGAAGGCTAAAACAGTCAGGAGGTTGGCTTAGAAGCAGCCACCCTTTAAAGAAAGCGTAATAGCTCACTGATCGAGTCGTCCTGCGCGGAAGATGTAACGGGGCTCAAGCCAGTCACCGAAGCTGCGGATACACGTTGAAAGACACGTGTGTGGTAGGAGAGCGTTCCGTAAGCCTGCGAAGGTGTGTCGAAAGGCATGCTGGAGGTATCGGAAGTGCGAATGCTGACATGAGTAGCGATAAAGGGGGTGAAAAGCCCCCTCGCCGTAAGCCCAAGGTTTCCTACGCAACGTTCATCGGCGTAGGGTGAGTCGGCCCCTAAGGCGAGGCAGAAATGCGTAGCTGATGGGAAGCAGGTCAATATTCCTGCACCATTGTTAGATGCGATGGGGGGACGGATCGCGGAAGGTTGTCCGGGTGTTGGACGTCCCGGTCGCTGCATTGGAGAAGGCGCTTAGGCAAATCCGGGCGCGTAATTCAAGGGTGTGGCGCGAGCTCTCTAGGGAGCGAAGCAATTGGAAGTGGTTCCAAGAAAAGCCTCTAAGCTTCAGTCTAATAGTGACCGTACCGCAAACCGACACAGGTGGGCGAGATGAGTATTCTAAGGCGCTTGAGAGAACTCGGGAGAAGGAACTCGGCAAATTGGTACCGTAACTTCGGGATAAGGTACGCCCTTGTAGCTTGACTGGCCTGCGCCAGGAGGGTGAAAGGGTTGCAATAAACTGGTGGCTGCGACTGTTTAATAAAAACACAGCACTCTGCAAACACGAAAGTGGACGTATAGGGTGTGACGCCTGCCCGGTGCCGGAAGATTAAATGATGGGGTGCAAGCTCTTGATTGAAGTCCCGGTAAACGGCGGCCGTAACTATAACGGTCCTAAGGTAGCGAAATTCCTTGTCGGGTAAGTTCCGACCTGCACGAATGGCGTAACGATGGCCACACTGTCTCCTCCCGAGACTCAGCGAAGTTGAAGTGTTTGTGATGATGCAATCTCCCCGCGGCTAGACGGAAAGACCCCATGAACCTTTACTGTAGCTTTGCATTGGACTTTGAACCGATCTGTGTAGGATAGGTGGGAGGCTATGAAACCAGGACGCTAGTCTTGGTGGAGCCGTCCTTGAAATACCACCCTGGTTTGTTTGAGGTTCTAACCTTGGCCCGTGATCCGGGTCGGGGACAGTGCATGGTAGGCAGTTTGACTGGGGCGGTCTCCTCCCAAAGCGTAACGGAGGAGTACGAAGGTACGCTAGGTACGGTCGGAAATCGTGCTGATAGTGCAATGGCATAAGCGTGCTTAACTGCGAGACCGACAAGTCGAGCAGGTGCGAAAGCAGGTCATAGTGATCCGGTGGTTCTGTATGGAAGGGCCATCGCTCAACGGATAAAAGGTACTCTGGGGATAACAGGCTGATACCGCCCAAGAGTTCATATCGACGGCGGTGTTTGGCACCTCGATGTCGGCTCATCTCATCCTGGGGCTGTAGCCGGTCCCAAGGGTATGGCTGTTCGCCATTTAAAGAGGTACGTGAGCTGGGTTTAAAACGTCGTGAGACAGTTTGGTCCCTATCTGCCGTGGGCGTTGGATATTTGAAGGGGGCTGCTCCTAGTACGAGAGGACCGGAGTGGACGAACCTCTGGTGTACCGGTTGTCACGCCAGTGGCATCGCCGGGTAGCTATGTTCGGAAGAGATAACCGCTGAAAGCATCTAAGCGGGAAACTCGCCTTAAGATGAGATATCCCCGGGGCTTCGAGCCCCTTGAAGGGTCGTTCCAGACCAGGACGTTGATAGGTCAGGTGTGTAAGTGCAGTAATGCATTGAGCTAACTGATACTAATTGCCCGTAAGGCTTGATCCTATAACCAGTGTGTCTCGACCAGAGTTAGCGCTTCAGCGCTTACTCTGGTCCGATCCCCGTAGGGGATACCTGGTTGAGTGAGTCGTTGTTGCCAACAATCACCACCCCAAACACTTCTACTTCTTCCCAGATTGGTTGTGCCGTCCCCGACGTCACAACAACAAGTCATGCCTGATGACCATAGCGAGTCGGTACCACCCCTTCCCATCCCGAACAGGACCGTGAAACGACTCCACGCCGATGATAGTGCGGATCACCCGTGTGAAAGTAGGTAATCGTCAGGCTCCTCATG
>NZ_JARUXR010000010.1:0-5012 GCF_031451215.1 Caballeronia sp. LZ034LL | reverse complement strand
TGGCGGCCTTGTTGAACTGCTGTCCCATCTGGGCGAGCAGATCGCTCTGCTGCTGGCCGGCGTTGCCGAGATAGATCGAGCCGAAGGGCTTGCTGAACGTCATCTGCACGCGGGCGTTCGGATCGCCCATGGCCTGCAGATAAGCTGCGCGAATCGGACCGATGACCTGGGAGTACACGGGAGCCGCGATGTGCGCCCGCTGGTCGCTGGTGGTGGCCGCATTGTAGTAAGCGGAGCCCGCGGCGAGCGCGCCGCCGTAGAAGTCGCGCTTGTCGGGAGGCAAGGCTCCAGCTTGCTGGTTCGCCACGGTGGCCAGCCGTTCGAAATTGATGGACTCGGCGTCCGCGCCGCGCAGTGAGTCGCCCTGAAGTGTGGCCATGTTGCTGGCGTTGGCGGCGTCGTCGGGGATGGAGGTGTCCTGGTCGAGACGGGAGAGCAGTTGCGTTGCTTCAGTGCTGGAGAGTTGGGGCGGGTCGGAGGTGTTAGTAGTTTGGGTCTGCGGCGACGTGGACTGACCTGTGGGCGCATTGGTCGGCGTGTCGTTGCCAGGTGATGGAGACGGTGGCGGGCTCGAGGTCGTGTTCGTGCCGGTCGTGTCCGCAGGCGGAAGCTGCGAGATCGTGGATTGCCCTTGAGGCGGATCCTTCTGCGCAGAAGATGGATTCTCGGCGTCGTTGCCGGTTGGAGAGGGAGGTGGATCGTTCGACGGGTTGTTATTGGTGGGAGTGGTGTCGTCGTCGTTGCCGCCGTACTGCTGAGCGGAGGTAGACGATGATGAACTGACGCTCGATACAGCCATTTCTGTGCTCCTGACGAGAACATGAATGCCGCCCGATACGCGTCGTCTTCATGGAGCGTTGGGGCAATGCGTGTCATGAGTGTTGCTGTCAGTTGGCTTGTGCGGGTGATGCAGAGGTATCGTGCATGAGGGGCGCAGCGCGAGAGTCGCTCGACGGGATGAGGCAGCACCAGCATGCTTGCGCGCCCGGAGCAGTCACACTGATGGCCCGGGCGCGCTGCGACTTCGACGAAGCCGCTACGCGCAAAGGAATTGCAAGATCCTCTGTATCTGAAGGTCTGTCAGTCCCGGGTTTCTCTGGGTGAGAAAGACACGTACCATCGCCGGCGTGATGTCCGAATAGCCGCGAGCAGTCAATTCTGCTTGCAGACTCTGGGGTGCAGGGCCTTTTCCGTTGAGCCAGTTATCGATTGAGTCGGACTCCGCCTGGCTTAACTTCGTATGGTCCTCCTGGAACTGTATGAGCTGCTTGCTTCCCCAGGAAGGCTGAGGTTCCGAGGGAGCAACATGCTCTGGTTGCGTGCCACCGCTAGTTCCCGCCTGAGGCTGCTGGGCAGCACCGCCGGTGCCCGGCTGAGTCTGCTGCGTCGTGCCACGGTCTCCCGTCTGACTCTGCTCGGTGTCGCCGGGCGCGCCATCCGTGCGCCGCCGCTTCGTCGGCGGTTCGTCCACTATATGCACGTCGCCGGGCCTATACTTTGCGGCTCCGGTTCGCATTTGTTCGATCATATCTGCCGGCACGCCGGTTTGCTGGCTGATCCACCAGTCTGGCTCGCCTCGATCAAGGAGTCGGACAATGTCTGCGCGTTGCATTCCGGTCATGGGATAAGTGACCTGATCGGGCGTGCCTGCCGGATGGATTCTCCACGGCCTTTCGTGCGTTATGCCGTAGGTTGGAAGGTGTTCGGTTCTCGCAAACCGCAACCCCGCGCGAAGAGCCGCAAGCTCTTCACCATCGGTAAATTTAGCGGCGACCTCGTGAAGCGGTCTGCCATTCGAAAGCTCAACGTATATTTCGGCGCCGCGCTCGTTATAAGTTTCCGCTAACCGTCCGTGGATTCGCTGAGGTACTATTTCGCCGCTATGGATCATATAGTTTTCCAGCCCATCCCTGACTTTATTTCTGCCAAGGCCGAGCTCGCGCTCGATCTCAGCAAGGGTGTAGCCGCGCTCATAGAGTTCAAAAGCTTCTCGGTATTGGTCCATGCGGCCCATATCTGCCCCTTGCGTCCCTTGTATTGTGGGAGCAGTTGATGGGTGCCCTGTCCCGCTGGTTCCCGGCTGAGGTTCGTGCGTGGTACCGCTGGTTCCCGGCTGGGGTTCGTGCGTGGTGCCGCTGGTTCCCGGCTGGGGTTCCGGTGCGTTGTCGGTCTGAATCCACTCGTGTGCCTGAGGATAGTATTGCCCGTTCCCGGCCTTGATCTTCTCGACCCAGCCTGGCGGCAAGCCGGTATCCTTGCTGATTTCCTCCGTTGATTTGCCTTGCTTGATTCCCTCGTTGACTTTGGCGTTTTGCTCATCGGTCATGGGAATATGAACCTGATTGGGCGCGCGTTCCGGCGGGATCGGCGCGGGGCGTTCTTGCGGAATTCGCCAGGGCCTTTCTTGCGGAATGACGTCGGTTGGAAAGTGATTGGTCTCTGCGTACCATGTTGCCTGGCGATGAGCCGCCCACACGTCACCGCGTGTGTATTTGTTTGCAACCTCCGGCATCGATCTGCCTAGACGGAAGTCTCTGTATATGAGCGGGGCGAGTTTTCTATCGCTCAAGTCTGTCGAACTCCCGATTTGTATGGGCCGCACTTCGCCGCTTTCGCGCACATACCTTTCTATCCATCGCCTGGCCGTTTTGGGATCGACCTGGAGTTCTTGCCCGATCTCAGGCAAGGTTTTCCCGCGCTCATAGAGTTCGAAAGCCTGTTTGTAGGAATCAGGTAGTGGCTTTGTGGGCGCGCCGCCCTTCAATCCCGTGTCGAGATTGACTTCCCAGTTGCCTTTTTCGTTGAGACGCATGTTGGGGGAATTGGGTGAGCCTTCACGGGGCATCATCTGCCAGCTATGGGTGTTTTCGTTCCACTTCACCGGATACGTCTTGCCGTCCTGCTGAATGTAGTTCTGGCCGCCTTCGTCGCGATACAGGCCGCGGTAGTTCGGATCGGGCGTGAGCTTGCCGGAGGGTGGTCGCGCGTATTCTTCGGGCACCAGCGGGATGCCCGATGTCGAGCCGGACATGGCAGCCGTGCTTCCCGGTACGGGTGGGGCGTGTTCAACTTTCGATGCATTGGCGGGTTCGTCTTTTGCAGTGCCTTCGCCGGGCTTGATTTCTTCGGTGGGTTTGGGCTTGGCGGCGCCCTGAGCCTCGTGAATCTCGTCCGCCACCGTGGTCATCGGATCCTTGGGCGTCAGGTCATTGAGCCACTGCCAGAATGACGGGGCAGGCTTGGCCTCGGTGGCGGCGCCGGCTTCACTCGCCACGGGAACGTGCTCGAGCGGCTTGAGTTCGCCCGCCTCTGAGGCTTTGGCTCCGCTGAATTTCGGGAAGTTTGCCTCGCCCAGCGCCGCCCCGATCAGCCCTGACGCGATATCGATGCCCACTTTGGCGCCCTCGGAAAGCGAGTCGGACGGCACGATGTAGTCGACCAGCAGATTTACGCCCGGGATGAAACCCACGAAGAAGCGGCCAAGGCCTTGCTCGATCTGCCGCTGCCAGAGCGGCAGCGGCGGGGTGTGGGCATTGAGATACGAGTCTTTAATGGGCCCGTGCTGAGATGCAGCGTGATACAAATCCATGGCGTCGAGAATGCTGCGGTTCTCCAGTTGATAGCGATACAGCAGATCGCCTCCGAAGTTGCCCATGCGCAGGTTATCGATGTTGGTCTGCGTGGGATCGGGCGGCAGCGGCGGGAGCACGGGTGTGCGGTGGAAGGGATCGCTTTGCAGGGCTGAGATCGCCCATTCGGCTTTCTTGCTTGCATCGGCGGACCACTCGCGCAGGGGCTTGAAGTCGTCGGGCGATTTGCTCAGGCGGTACTGGAATTCCTGCGCGTTGCGTTCGGAGTTCAGGCCATGGTTCATGAACCAGTTCAGACGCTCGAATGAACTCGTGTTGTCGAGGCCGCTCTCGGCGCTGGCGACCCACATCCCCTTGGCCTCGGCCAAGGCCTGATTGATTTCCTTATCGGCCTGTTTCCACTGCTCCTGCACGTGTGAGCGCTCCTGGTCGACGAAGCTGGCAATCTGCGCCTGCATGACATGGCGCAGATCAGCGGCCTGTTCGAAGATACGCGCACGTTCTTCCGCCGTGGCGGCCTGGTTGAACTGCTGCCCCATCTGGGCGAGCAGGTCGACTTGCTGCTGGCCGGCGGCGCCGAGATAGACGGAGCCGAAGGGGTTGGTGAAGGCCATCTGCACGCGGGCGTTCGGATCGGCCATGGCTTGCAGATAGGCTCGCCTGATCGGATCGATGATGTCGGTGCGCACGGCATGAGCGATCTTTTCGCGCTGCTCCTGGGTAATGGCGGCATTGTAGTAGGTGGTGCCCGCAGCGAGCTCGCCGCCATAGAGGTTGCGCTGCTCCAGAGGCAAGGCCTGGACCTGCTGATTCGCCTCGACGGCCTGCTGCTCGAAGCCGACAGCCTCGGAATCCGCGCTGCGCAGTGAGTCGCGCTGAAGTCCGGCCAGGCTGTTGGCGTTGGCGGCGTCGTCGGGGATGGAGGGGTTCTTGTCGAGACGCGAGAGCAATTGCGTCGCTTCGGTGTTCGAGAGCGTGACAGGCTTGACCGCGTTGGCGGCCGCGGCCGCCGCAGCCAGCGCGGGATCAGGCGCTGGCTGCGTGGGTCCGCCTATCGTCTCCACTGTGCGGACGGGAGGTGACGATGCGGCATTGGCGCCCTGTGTGGTTCCGTCGGAAGACGATTTGGGCGTTGTGGGGGGGACGGCCGAAGCGATGATGGTGGCCGGCGTAGGATCGAAGAGCACGTGGAAGCCGGTGAGTAGGGTCGGAAGCAGCGGCGGGGATGGCAGCGGCTGAGTGTGGGCATCGAGATATTGCCCCTTCTCATGCGCGGGCCGCGAGGCGGCGCGAACCATTTCCTCGGCATCGAGAATGCGGCGGTCTTCCTGTTGATAGCGGTACAGCATATCGGCACCGAAGTTGCCCATGCGCGAATCATCGGCGGTGGTTTGCGTGAGATCGGGGGGCAGCGGCGGGAGC
>NZ_JARUXR010000009.1:0-5583 GCF_031451215.1 Caballeronia sp. LZ034LL | reverse complement strand
GCTCCCGCCGCTGCCCCCCGATCTCACGCAAACCACCGCCGATGATTCGCGCATGGGCAACTTCGGTGCCGATATGCTGTACCGCTATCAACAGGAAGATCGCCGCATCCTCGATGCGGAGGAAATGGTTGGCGCTGCGTCGAGGCCCGCGCATGAGAAGGGGCAATATCTCGATGCCCACACTCAGCCGCTGCCATCTCCGCCGCTACTTCCGCCCATACCCCTTGGCGTGCAAAGCCCGATGACGTCGCTCAGCAACACCACGGCGGACATCGCCTACCAAAAGTCCAAATCGTCTTCCGACGGGACCACACAGGGCGCCGCCTCCGCATCGTCACCTCCCGTCCGCACAGTGGAGACGATAGGCGGACCCACGCCGCCAGCGCCTGATCCTGCGCTGGCTGCGGCGGCCGCGGCCGCCAACGCGGCCAAGCCTGTCACGCTCTCGAACACCGAAGCGACGCAATTGCTCTCGCGTCTTGACAAGGACCCCTCCATCCCCGACGACGCCGCCAACGCCAACAGCCTGGCCGGACTTCAGCGCGACTCAATGCGCAGCGCGGATTCCGAGGCCATCGGCTTCGAGCAGCAGGCCATTCAGGCCAATCAAGAGGTGGAAGCCCTGCCCTCCCAGCAACGCGACTTCTATCGCGGCGCGCTCGCCGCGGGCACCACCTACTACAACGCCGCCATTACCCAGGAGCAGCGCGAGAAGATCGCTCATGCCGTGCGCACCGACGTCATCGATCCGATCAGCCGAGCCTATCTGCAAGCCATGGCTGATCCGAACGCTCGCGTGCAGATGGCCTTCAGCAAGCCCTTCGGCTCCGTCTATCTCGGCGCCGCCGGCATGCAGCAAGTCGATCTGCTCGCCGAGATGGGACAGCAGTTCAACCGGGCCGCCACGGCGGAAGAGCGTGCGCGCATCTTCGAACAGGCTGCTGACCTGCGCCATGTCATGCAATCGCAGATTGCCAGCTTCGTCGACCAGGAGCGCTCACACGTGCAGGAGCAGTGGAAACAGGCCGATAAGGAAATCAATCAGGCCTTGGCCGAGGCCAAGGGGATGTGGGTCGCCAGCGCAGAGAGCGGCCTCGATGACACGAGTTCATTCGAGCGTCTGAACTGGTTCATGAACCATGGCCTGAACTCCGAACGCAATGCGCAGGAGTTCCAGTACCGCCTGAGCAAATCGCCCGACAACTTCAAGCTCCTGCACGAGTGGTCCGCCGATGCAAGCAAAAAAGCCGAATGGGCGACTTCAGCCCTGCAAAGCGATCTCTTCCGCCGCGCGCCCGTGCTCCCTCCGTTGCCACCCGATCCGACGCAGACCAACATCGATAACCTGCGCATGGGCAACTTCGGTGGCGATCTGCTGTATCGCTATCAACTGGAGAACCGCAGCATTGTCGATGCCATGAATATGTATCACGCTGCATCCCAGCACGGGCCCATTCAAGACTCGTATCTCAATGCGCACACGCCGCCCCTGCCGCTCTGGCAGCAGCAGCTCGAGGATGGCTTTGGCCGTTTCTTCGTCGGCCTCATCCCCGTTGCAAATCTGTTGGTCGACTACATCGTGCCGGCCAAATCGCTTCCCGAATGGGCCAGACAGGGCATCGACTTCGCGTCCGGGGTGGTCGGGATGTTGATGGGCGAGGCAAACTTCCCGAAATTCGGCGGAGCCAAAGGTTTGAATGTGAGTGAATTCAAGCCGTTCGAGCCTGTTCCCGTGGCGGGTGAAGCCAGCGCCGCCACCGAGGCCAAGCCTGCCCCGTCATTCTGGCAGTGGCTCAATGACCTGACGCCCAAGGATCCAAAACTCGCGTTGGCCAACAAGGTGAGCGACCTTGATGCCGCCGCCAGTCCCAAACCCACCGAGGGCAGCTCCATCGAACCCAAGCCCCCCAAGGAAGAGATCAAGCCCGGCGAAGGCAATGCCAAAAACGAACCCGCCAATGCCCCAAAACCCGAAATCACCACGCCGGTACCGGGCAGCACGGCCGCCCTGTCCGGCTCGACCTCGGGCATCCCGCTGGTGCCCGAGGAATATGCGCGCCCCCCCTCCGGCAAGCTCACGCCCGACCCGAACTACCGAGGTCTCTATCGCGACGAAGGCGGCCAGAACTACATTCAGCAGGACGGCAAGACGTATCCGGTGACGTGGAACGACGACGCCCGTAGCTGGCAGATGATGCCGCGTGAAGGCTCACCTAATGCCCCCAAGATGCACATCAACGAAAAGGGCAACTGGGAAGTCAATCTCGACACGGGGCTGACGGGCGGCGCCCGCAGCAGCAAGACTGCGTTCTACAAACACGCTTTCGATCTCTATGAGAGCGGAAAATCCTTTAGGGAGATCGGAAAAGAACTCGGTATCGAACCCCCCACGGCCAAGAGATGGATAGAAGCCTATTTGCAGCAGAGCGGCGATATGCAGCCTGTGCGGGTCGGCGGACAGTTAGAACGGATCTACATGGGGCGCGGCGAGAATATCTACCAATCGTTTCGGGAAGGCAGATCACTGCCGGATGTCGCGCAAAGATACACCGACGGTGATGAGTTTGCGGCTTATCGCAGCGGCATGCGGTATGCGAACGCCAATGATCTTCTCACCGACCTCATTCCACAGAACAGACCCTGGAGAAACCCGCCGGAACGCGCGGCCAATCAGCTTCGTTATCCCATGAGCTATCAGCAAAGCGCCGATATTGCCCAGGGTTACGAGGAGGGCAAAACGGATGCGCAGATCAGCCAGGAAACCCACGTGCGAGAACAGTGGATCAAGGACATGCGAGGCAAGCGCGGGAATTATTCGCACAAGGACCAGGAATGGATTCAGGACGTCGACGATGTCGACCCGGCTGAAGCAACGAGGCAGCAGCCAGGCGCCAGGGGCGAGCCCGGCAACACCGGGGAGCAGCCCCGCCTCGGCATGGATGACGCTACGCAGCAGCCCCCGCCAAGACCCGACAAGAAGCTGCGGCTGGGTCAAATCGCGGATGGACGACGAGCTTTCAACCTCTATGAGAACGGAAAAACCATGAGTGAAATCGCGCGCGAACTCGATATCAACCCCGCGACAGCCAGTGCCTGGGTGAACCGCTATTTGCGTGAAAGCGGCGATGTCTGGCCTCGACAAGCTGGGGGATATTCAGACAAGGTCTATTTCCCAAGCGGTGGGGCCATATACCGAGAGCTCGCCGAGGGCAGACCGTTGGCGGAGGTCGCCAACAAATTCACCGGCGGTGACGAGCTTCAGGCCATTCGCAGCGGGACGCGGTTTGCGGACCGCGAAGGCCTTCCATCCAACGTGATTCCGCAAGATAAACCCTGGAGAATCCGTCCAGAGCGCGAGTATGCCGAGCCCGGCGGCATCGGGCCGGTTCAACCCGAACTCGGCGGACATTCGCGACCGGGTCAGATCGAGGACCTCCGAGCGGCCTTCGACCGTTATGAGCGCGGCGACACCTTCGCGGAAATTGGGCACGAATTCAATGTCCACCGGGACACGGCCCGAAACTGGGTGGAAAAATATATCCGCGAGAGCGGCGAAGTAACCCCCCTGGAAGTCCGGAGCCATAAAGCGGCGACCCATCTGTGGCTCGGCGCGCCAATCTACGGTGAACTCTCGCGAGGCACCCCGCTGCAGGAAGTCGCGGACAGATTCACCGACGGCAACGCGCTGGCGAGTCTGCACAGCGCAATGCGGTATGCGAGAGAGCAACACCTTCCAACCGGCATGCTTCTGGAAAACAGACCCTGGAGAATTCCGCAGGAAGGCGCTCCCAATACGCTCAGTTATGCCATTACCCCGGAGCAATACGACAAAATTCTCCTCGCGAATCGCCAACAAAAACCGACGTGGCTGATCAGCGAGGAAACCGGCGTGCCGAGAGAGTGGGTCGCCCGGATCAAGAGCGAGCAGGGATGGGCTGAGCGCGGCAACCTGGGTGAGTTGGGCGAACCGCAGGCGAAGCGACGGCGCACGGACGTCGCGCCGGGCGACACCGGGCAGGCCCAGCCGGAAGACAGCGGCGCCACGCAGCAGCCTCAGACGGGAACCGGCGGTGGCACGCAGCAAACTGAGACGGGGACCGGCAGCACGACGCAACAGGAACCAGCGACTTCTTCGCAATCTGAACCGTCCTGGGGAAGCAAGCAGCTCCAGCAATTCTCCGAAGACCATACAAAACTGAGTAAAGCAGAGGCCGACTCAATCGATGCCTGGTTCAACGGGCACGGCCCTGCACCCCAAAGTCTGCAAGCGGAATTGACTGCCCGAGGCTATTCGGACATCACGCCGGAGATGGTACGCATCTTTTTCACCCAGAGAAACCCGGGACTGTCAGCCCGTCAGATCGACAGAATCTTACGATTCATTTTCATGTAGCGGCTTCATCGAAGTCGCGGTGCGCCCGGGCCATAAGTGTGCTCGCCCGGACGTGCAATCGTGGCACGGGACAAACGCATGGCGTTCAAGCGTGCTTGTGTTATCTCGTTCCATTGAGCGACTCTCGCGCTGCACTCTGCTTTTGCGCCCCTCATGCGCGGTATTTCTGCATCACCCGCGCAAGCAACTGACAAGGACACTAGGTGCACGGATTGCCTTGACGCTCCATGAAGATAACGCGTATCGGGCGACGTTCATGTTCTCGTCAGGAGCACAGAAATGGCTGTATCGAGCGTCGGTTCAACATCGTCCGGATCCACCCAGCAGGTTGGTGGCAACGACGAAGACACCTCCTCCACCAACAATAATCCGTCGAAGGATCCGCCCGCATCTTCGACCAGCAACGATGCCGATAACACGCCGTCCCCACAGACCGATGGCAACGACGCCGAGAGCCCTTCCTCCGCGCAGAAGGATCCGTCTCAAGGGCAGTCCACGATGTCGCAGATTCCGCCTGCGGACGCGACCTCGAGCACGCCACCGTCTCCAACACCAGGCACCGAAACCGGTCACGCTTCATCCACGCCGACCAATGCGCCCGCAAGTCAGTCCACGTCGTCACAGACCCAACCTACGAACACGTCAACCACGACAACCTCCAACCCGCCGACACTTTCCAGCACCGAAGCGACGCAATTGCTCTCCCGTCTCGACAACGACACCTCCATCCCCGACGACGCCGCCAACGCCAGCAACATGGCCACACTTCAGGGCGAGTCACTGCGCGGCGCGGACGCCGAGTCCATCAATTTCGAACGACTCGCCACCGTGGCGAACCAGCAAGCTGGAGCCTTGCCTCCCGACAAGCGCGACTTCTACGGCGGCGCACTCGCCGCCGGCTCCGCTTACTACAATGCCGCCACCACCAGCGACCAGCGGGCACACATCGCGGCTCCCGTGTACTCCCAGGTCATCGGTCCGATTCGCGCAGCTTATCTGCAAGCCATGGGCGATCCGAACGCCCGCGTGCAGATGACGTTCAGCAAGCCCTTCGGCTCGATCTATCTCGGCGCCGCCGGCCAGCAGCAAGTCGATCTGCTCGCCCAGATGGGACAGCAGTTCAACAAGGCCGCCACGCCCGAAGAACGCGCGCGCATCTTCGGCCAGGCCGTTGATCTGCGCCATACCAT
>NZ_JARUXR010000008.1:0-6695 GCF_031451215.1 Caballeronia sp. LZ034LL | reverse complement strand
AGCGCGGGCCCATTCGAAAGGAATATCTCGATGCCCACACTCCGCCGCTGCCGCTCTGGCGGCAGCAACTCGAAGATGGCCTCGGCCGCTTCTTCGTGGGGATCCTTCCCGGCGTGAATCTGCTGGTCGACTACATCGTGCCGGCCAGATCGCTTCCTGGATGGGCCAGACAGGGCATCGACTTCGCATCGGCGGTGGTCGGGGCGGTTGTGCCCGTACCCGAGATCCCGATCAAGCTTCCGAAACTCGGCGATGTCGGCGAACTCAACCCTTTCAAGAAGTTCAAGCCAGCCGAAGAGATCAAGGCCGCCGACGAGATCAACCCCGTGGAAGCCAATGCGCATGGCGAACCCGTCAATGCGCCGAAACCTGAACTTTCCACGTCGGTGCCAGAGAGCGCAGCCCCTACGTCAGGTTCGACGTCAGGCATCCCGCTGGTGCCCGAGGAATATTCACGTTCACCCTCCGGCAAGCTCACCCCTGACCCGGACTACCGCGGCCTCTACCGCGACGAAGGCGGCCAGCATTACATCCAGCAGGACGGCAAGACCTACCCGGTGGACTGGAACGACACCGCTCATCGCTGGCAGATGCAACCGCGTGAAGGCTCGCCCAATGCACCCAAGATGCACATCAATGAGAAGGGCAACTGGGAGGTCGATCTGGACACAGGCCTGAAGGGTGGAGTGCGACCAAGGCCAGTCGAGTCCTACAAACAAGCTTTCGATCTCTATGAACGCGGGAAGCTGATGAGTGAGATTGCGGACGAACTCCTGGTCGACCCCGTGACAGCCAAGAAATGGGTAGAAACCTATGTGCAGGAAAGCGGTGATCTGCGGCCCCAGCGAGTAGGAGGGGCCGTAGACAAGGGATACAGGCTGCACGCGCCGAAAATATACAGCGAGCTCCAGGAAGGCAAATCGCTGAAGGAAGTCTCAAACAAATACACCGACGGCAATGAGTTGGCCGGTTATCGCAACGCGACGTGGTTTGCGGAAATTCTTGGCTTTCCAACCGATGTCATTCCGCAAGACCGGCCTTGGCGAATCCGGCCGGAACGGGACCCCAATCAGATTCGTTATCCCATAAGCCAGCGGCAATACGCCAGAATTCAAGAAGGGTTGAGTCAGGGTCAATCAACCGAGAAAATGGGCAAGGATACTGGCGTACTGACAAGCTGGGTAGAAAAGATTCAAGCCGGGAACGGGCGTTATTGGCCTGAGACACAAGAATGGATCCAGACGGGCGATGTGCATGAGCCGGCCGAGCCGCCGGCGCAGCAGTTGCACACAGGTGTCGAGCCCAGCGGCAGCAGGGAACCCCAACCGGCTACCAGCCGACCCGTGCAACAACAGCCTGTTGCTTCCGCAGGACCCCGAAAGCGTAGCGGGCATGTGGATCGATTCGACGACTTCAGAGAGGCTTTTGAACGTTATGAGCGCGGCGAAAACTTTGTTGAGATCGGGGACGCACTCGGCGTCACTCGAAGCTCAGCCAGGCAATGGGTAGAACGGTTCATGAGCGAAAGCGGCGCGGTGATACCCCAACGGATCGGGGGAAGGATAGAGCGAACCTATATGGCGCGCCGCGCGCAGATATACCACGCGCTCTCGGAAGGCAAACCGCTTGCTGAAGTTGCGAATGATTTCACCGACGGCGAAGAATTGGCGGCCCTCCGAGCCGGGAGGCGATATGCGGCCGAAGAACACCTTCCCACCGACAGATTCCCGCAAGAGAGACCCTGGAGGATTCAGGCAGAAGGCACGTCCGATCGGTTGGGTTATCGGCCGAACGATCAGCAACGCGCCGATATCTTCGATGGCTTCGATCAACGCAAACCGACCTGGCAGATCAGCATGGAAACCGGCGTGCCGGAAGACTTGATCGAGCAGATGCGGGCGGAGCACGGAGGAATTGAACACGGCAACGTGCCTGATCCGGCCGAACCGCCGGCAAAGCGGCAACGCACCGATGGCGCTTCCGGCGACACGCCGCAGCCCCAGCCGCAAACCGGCGGCACGGCGCAAGCAGAACATCTTGCTCCTTCGGGACCTGAACCTTCCTGGGGGAGCCCGCAGCTCAGACAGTACTACGAGGACCACACGCAATTGAGCCAGGCGGAGTCCGACTCAATTGATGCCTGGTTCAACGGGAACGGTCCTGCACCCCCAAGTCTGCAAGCGGAATTGATTGCCCGAGGCTATTCGGACATCACGCCGGAGATGATACGCATGTATTTCACCGACAAGAACCCGGTCTTGACCGTCCGTCAGATGCAACGAATCACGGAATTCCTTTGCATATAGCAGCGTGGAAGAAGTCGAAGCGCGCTGCGCATCCGGGAAGCGTCTCTTGCGGCGAAACGTCCGGCGCATGCGCGATATTGCTGCATCACCCGCACAAACATTTGACAAGGACACTAGGTGCACGCATTGCCCTAACGCTCCAGGAAGATGACGCGTATCGGGCGATGTTCATGTTCTTGCAGGAGCAATCGAAATGGCTGTATCGAATGTTGGTTCAGCTTCGTCAGCTTCCACTCAGCAATATGGCGGCAGCGACGATGGCACTCCTTCCACCGGCAATGAAGCCGCTGATATGCCTTCCACGCAGAAGGATGGCAACGACACCGACAATGCGTCCGACACGTCTTCAGGAGGGCAGTCTACGTCGTCGCAGATCCCGCCTGAAAGCTCATCAACGACCACGGCGGCTTCCGGCAACGGCACGGGCAACACCTCCTCCTTGCAGACCAATGCGCCCGCTGGAGAGCTGACATTGTCGCCAACCCAGCCCGCGAACACGACGACGACCACAACTACCACGACCTCCAGCCCACCGAAGCTCGCGAATGCCGAGGCAACTCAACTGCTCTCCCGTCTCGACAACGACACCTCCATCCCCGACGACGCCGCCAACGCCAGCAACATGGCCGTGCTTCAGCGCGAGTCACTGCGTGGCGCGGACTCCGAGGCCATCGGGTTCGAGCAGCAGTTGACCCAGGCCAACCAGCAAGTCGATGCCTTGCCTCCCGATCGGCGCGACTTCTATCGCGGCGCCCTCGCCGGCGGCTCCACTTATTACAACGCCGCCACCACCGAAGACCAGCGCACGAGCATCGCTCATGCCATGCGCACCCAGGTCATCGACCCGATCAGCCGAGCCTACCTGCAGGCCATGGGCGATCCGAACGCCCGCGTGCAGATGGCGTTCAGCAAGCCCTTCGGCTCGATCTATCTCGGCAACGCCGGCCAGCAGCAGAGCGATCTGCTCGCCCAGATGGGACAGCAGTTCAACAAGGCCGCCACGCCCGAAGAACGCGCGCGCATCTTCGGCCAGGCCGTTGATCTGCGCCATACCATGCAGTCGCAGATTGGCGCCTTCGTCGATCAGGAGCGCTCACGCGTACAGGAGCAGTGGAAGCAGGCCGATCAGGAAATCGATCAGGCCTTGCGCGACGCTGCCGGAATGTGGATCGCCGGTTCGGACAGCGGCTTCGACAATACGAGTTCCTTTGACCGCCTGAATTGGTTCATCTCCCATGGCCTGAACTCCGAACGCAACGCGCAGGAGTTTCAGTACCGCCTGAGCAAATCCCCAGACGACTTCAAGCTGCTGCGCGAATGGTCCGCCGATGCAACCCAGAAAGCCGAATGGGCCACTTCAGCCATACAGAGCGATCCCTTCCGGCGCACGCCTGAGCTACCGCCGCTGCCGCCCGACCCCACGCGAACCACTACCGAGAACTCGCGCATGGGCAACTTCGGCGCCGATATGCTGTATCGCTATCAACAGGAAGACCGTCGCATCCTCGACGCCAAGGACATGTATCACGCCGCGTCCCAGCGCGGGCCCATCCGAAAGGAATATCTCGATGCCCACACTCCGCCGCTGCCGCTCTGGCGGCAGCAACTCGAAGATGGCCTCGGCCGCTTCTTCGTGGGGATCCTTCCCGGCGTGAATCTGCTGGTCGACTACATCGTGCCGGCGAAGTCGCTTCCCGAGTGGGCCAGGCAAGGGATCGACTTTGCATCGGCGGTGGTCGGGGCGGTTGTGCCTGTACCCGAGATCCCGATCAAGCTTCCAAAACTTGGCAATGTCGGCGAACTCAACCCTTTCAAGAAGTTCAAGCCAGCCGAAGAGATCAAGGCCGCCGACGAGATCAAACCCGTGGAAGCCAATGCGCATGGCGAACCCGTCAATGCGCCGAAACCTGAACTCTCCACGTCGGTACCGGAGAGCGCAGCCCCTACGTCAGGCTCGACGTCAGGCATCCCGCTGGTGCCCGAGGAATATTCACGTTCACCCTCCGGCAAGCTCACCCCTGACCCGGACTACCGCGGCCTGTATCGCGACGAAGGCGGCCAGCATTACATCCAGCAGGACGGCAAGACCTACCCGGTGGACTGGAACGACACCGCTCATCGCTGGCAGATGCAACCGCGTGAAGGTTCACCCAATGCACCCAAGATGCGCATCAATGAGAAGGGCAACTGGGAAGTCAACCTGGACACGGGCCTGCAGGGGGGAGCGCCGGGCAGCGAAAATTATCGCTCGTGGGGCAAAGCCGTCTACGAAGCTTACGCAGACGGAAGGGAACTCAGAGAAATCAGTGAACAGTCAGGCTTCAGTGTGGACGTGGTCGCAGATTGGATTCGAGACTATGCCTCTGAATCGGGACTGCCCATATCCAGCGCGATTCAAAAGTCAAAAACGAGAGGCTTGCATAATTTCGCCTCGCGCATCTACACGGGACTCTCCAACGGCACGCCGCTGCAAACGCTCGCGAATGACTATGCTTTGGGCGATGCGTTTTCGACACGCCGAGCCGCGATGCGTTTCGCGAAGGACAATCGCCTTCCGACCGATGCAATTCCAGAACTGACGCCGTTGCAAGACCGGGCAGGTCCTTCGACCGCACTTCCCGACGTTTCGACCTCGCATACTTATCCGATCACCGAGAAGCAGCATCAGCAGATCATCGAATGGCGGGCGCAGAACAAGACGAACCGGCAGATCAGCCAGGCAACGGGCATACCGGAAGCATGGGTCCAGCGAATCCAGTCGCTCGATGGTTACTGGTCTCCCGAGAGACAGATGTGGGTTGAATATCTCGATCCAATACAGACGCGAGACACGGCGCCGCCGGCAAATCAGTCGCCTTACAGCATGAGCTTCCAGCGATACGCCGACACGGTCGAGGGTGGCAAACAATACAAGCCGACTTGGCAGATCAGCCTGGAAACGGGCGTGCCGGAAGACCAGGTTGAGCAGATTCGGAATGGGCGCGGGCACTATTCTCGTGAGACGGAAGAATGGATTCCGGACAACGACGCGCGTGATCCGGCCGAGCCGCCGACGAAGCGGCAACGCACGGGCGGTGAGCCCGTCGGCACGCAGCAAGCCCAGCCGCAAACGGGCGAGACGGCGCAACAAACACCCGTTGCTCACCCGGAGCCTGAGCCCTCCTGGGGAAGCCAGCAGCTGAAACAGTTCTACGAGGACCACTCGAAACTGAGCCAGGCAGAGGCCGATTCAATCGATGCCTGGTTCAACGGGACAGGCTCGCCACCGCCAAGTCTGCAAGCGGAATTGACGGCCCGTGGTTATACCGACATCACGCCCGAGATGATACGCATCTATCTGACCTCCAAAGAGCTAGGCCTGACGGATCGTCAAATGCAACGAATCACGGAGTTTCTGGGCATATAGCGGGCTGATCGAGGCCTGAGTCGCGGGCCATGCATGCGCCTGACCTGGGCGAGCAGATGTCCCTTCGATAGACACCTGGCTCGCGCCCTACCCTGGCATGGAGGTTCCCGTGCTCACAGCAACGCCACATCGCCGAGCACGGTTCATGCACGATACCTCTGCATCACCCGCGCAAGCTAACTGACAGGGACACTGAATGTACGCATCGCCCCAACGCTCCATGAAGATGACGCGTTTCGGGCGACGTTCATTGTCTTGTCAGGAGCACAGAAATGGCTGTATCGAGCGTCGGTTCATCATCGTCCGGTTCCACCCAACAGTATGGCGGCAACGACGACGACACCACGTCCACCAACAACAACTCGACAAACGACCCGCCCCCCTCTTCGACCGGCAACGACGCTGATAACACGCCGTCCCCGCAGACCGATGGCAACGACGCCGAGAACCCTTCCTCCACGCAGAAGGATCCGCCCCAAGGGCAATCCACGTTGTCGCAGATTCCGCCTGCCGACACGGCCGGTACGAACACGACCTCCAATACGCCGTCTTCATCGCCTGACAGCGAACCCGGTAATGCTGCTTCCACGCCGACTGATACGTCCGGAGGGCAGTCCGGATCGTCGCAGGCGCAGTCCGCGAACACGGCAACCACGGATAAGAGCACGAACACGTCGACCTCCAACCCATCGCCGCAATCGTCTGTTCCATCATCTGGCAACGGGACCGGTAACGCACCCTCCACCCAGACCCCGCCTGCGAACACGGCAACGAACACGGCGACCTCCAGTCAACCGACAGCATCGCCTGCTCCGTCAACTGGCAACGGCTCGAATGGCGCATCCTCCACGCAAACCAATGCATCCGCAGGGGAGCTCACGCTCACGGAGAAAGAACCGACGAACAAAGTGACCACAACGATCACTCCCGCCAATCAGTCCACGTCATCGCCCGCTCAGCCTGCGAACCCATCAACGAACACG
>NZ_JARUXR010000007.1:0-33460 GCF_031451215.1 Caballeronia sp. LZ034LL | reverse complement strand
CGCAGGCATGCTCTCGTCGTTCCTGTTCGCGTTCGCGACTTCGTTCGATGAGTTGACCATCGCGCTGTTCTCGTCAGGCGGCCTGAGCACGACGCTGCCGAAGCAGTTCTGGGACGAGACCACGATGCAGATCTCGCCGGTGATCGCCGCCGTATCCACGCTGCTGTTCGTGTTCATCTCCATTCTGATTTCCATTGCCGACCGCTTGCGTCGTCGAAGCACGGCATCCTGAGCCATTCAAATTTAGAGAAAACCGTATGTTGCTGACGTCTCAATCCTTGCATGGCATCCTGCCCGCGATTCCCACGCCGGTGAATCCGGACGACACGATCAACGTCGATGCCACCCGCGCGTTGCTGCGCTATCTGCTCGAACAGGGCATCGACGGCGTACTGCCGCTGGGCGGCACGGGCGAATACGGCGCGCTGTCGAGCGAGCAGCGCGTGCGCATGGTCGAACTGACCGCGCGTGAAGCAGCGGGCCGCATTCCGGTGATCGCCGGCGTGCTCGATCCGGGATATCACGATGCAATGAAGGCCGCGAAGGACTTCGCCGCCGCTGGCGCCGACGCCTTGCTCGTGCTCACGCCGTACTACACGAACCCGACGCAGGCCGGCATTCGCGATTACTTCCTGCGCTACGCCGACGAATCCCCGGTGCCCATCCTGCTGTACGAAATCCCGTACCGCACGCGCATCGCAATTGCGCCCGAAGTCATTCATGAGTTGTCGAAGCATGAGCGCATCATCGGCATGAAGGCGTGCAACACCGACATGTATCACTTCCTGCGCGTAGTGGCAGGCGTCGATGATTCCTTCGCGGTGTTGAGCGGTGAAGACACCTTGTTCCCGCTGCACGTGGCGGCGGGGGCGCGTGGCGGTATCGTCGTGACGGCGTCGTTGTTGCCGACGGCATGGCGCCGTATCTTCGAACTCGCCAGCGCAGGCAAGACGCAGGAAGCGCTCGCGATGCATCGCTCGCTGATCCCGCTGATGAACCTCGCGTTCGCCGAAACCAATCCGGGCCCGATGAAGTCGGTCATGGACCTGATCGGCGTGAATGCGCCGGACATGCTCGCGCCGCTGATTCGTGCCGACGACACGCTGTCGGGCAACCTGCGCGCCGAGCTGAAGAAGCAGCTGGCGATCTTCGAAGGACGCTGATCAGCGGCGCGACATCGGCAGCCGCGACTTCGAGATGGAGGTCGCGGCAACCTGCACATGCTTGACCAGTTCCGCTTCAACACGCTCGATGGTCCAGCGCGTAGTGGGCACCGAGATATTGACGGCGGCGACAGCGGTGCCGTCATGATCGGTGATCGGCGCGGCAACGGCGATGTCGCCCAGCACGGTTTCATTCTCGATGACGCTATAGCCGCGGCGCGATGCCTGATGCACGCGTTCGAGCAGCTTCTTCTGATCGGTTTCGGTATAGGGCGTCATGCGTTCGAGCGGCGTGCGCGACATGACGGCCTTCAGTTGCTTCTCGGGAAGCCGCGAAAGAATGGCGATGCCGGACGCCGTATAGAGCGCGGGCAGACGCGCGCCCAGGGCGATATCCACGTTGAAGAGATGGCGGCCCGGAAAGCGCGCGACGAACACGATTTCGTTGCCGTCGATCTCGTGCAGGTTCGTGGTTTCGCCGAGATGACGGCTGATGTCGAGCAGATAAGGCGAGGCTTTATCGATCAGCTCGTTGGCGCGGATGTAGTTATACGAAAACTGCAGGACCTTGGTCGTGAGACGGTAGTCGCGCGTTTCGGGCACGCGCGCCAGATAGCCGAGCGCCTCGAGGGTATGAACGATGCGTTGCGCGGCGCTGCGGTCCAGCGACGAAGCCTTGGCGAGATCCGCAAGCGTCATCTGCCGGTTGGGACCGTCGAAGGCGTGCAGCACACGGAAGGTCTTTTCAGCGGAACCGACGAACAGCGAAGAGCGCTCGCCGGATGCTTCGCGCGTGCTGCGCGCAGACGTGGATGATGCCTTGGGCATGGGGCCAATGATTGTATTCCGATGGCTTCGATTGTAGTTCAATCAAAGATGCTTAACTCAGGAAAACGATATGAAAATCGCCTTCATCGGCGCAGGTAATCTCGCTTCGGCTCTGATGGGCGGACTCATTCGACGAGGCGCGGCGCCGCATGACCTGCTGGCCATCGATCCCGACGAAAGCAAGCGGCAAGCAGCCGCGCAAGAGCTGGGTGTCGCTACGGCGGAGCGCCTTGCATCGGCGGAAGGTGTCGATGCAATCGTGCTCGCCGTGAAGCCGCAAATCCTGGAGAAGGTGTGCGCCGCGCTTGCCCCGTTGCTGAAGCGGCAACTCGTCATCAGCGTTGCGGCGGGCGTGCGCATCGCGGATATCTCGCGCTGGCTCGGCGGCTACGCGGCTATCGTCCGGTCGATGCCGAACACGCCCGCGTTGATCGGCATGGGCATGACGGGATTGCACGCAGCGCCGGACGTGACGCCCGACATGCGCGAGCAGGCGAATGCCGTCATGAGTTCGGTGGGCGCCACGCTGTGGGTCGAGCACGAAGCACAGCTCGATGCGGTCACGGCCGTGTCGGGAAGCGGGCCGGCCTACGTGTTCTATTTCATCGAATCATTGATCGCTGCGGGCGAGAGCGCCGGACTCGATGCCGCGCAGGCGCGCACGCTGGCGCTGGAGACGTTCTTCGGTGCGTCGGCGCTGGCGCGGCAGTCGGATGAAACGGCGGCGGTGTTGCGCGAGCGGGTGACGTCGAAGGGCGGCACGACGGCGGCCGCGCTGGCCTCGTTCGAACAATCCGGCATCAAGGAAGCAATCGGGCGCGGCGTGCGTGCGGCACAGGCGCGCTCGGATGAACTGGCCCGCGAACTGGGCGCGCAGTAAAGATAATTTCACTCTCATCTCAAGCTTATGAAAGTTATCGTAACCGTCAAGCGCGTGGTGGATTACAACGTGAAGGTCCGCGTGAAATCGGACAACACGGGCGTCGAACTCGCCAACGTGAAGATGTCGATGAACCCGTTCGATGAAATCGCTGTTGAGGAAGCAGTGCGTCTGAAGGAAGCGGGCGTCGCGACTGAAGTGATCGCCGTGTCGTGCGGTGTGACGCAGTGTCAGGAAACCTTGCGCACGGCGCTTGCCATCGGTGCGGATCGCGCGGTGCTGGTGGAGACGGCGGAAGAGCTTCAGCCGCTCGCCGTCGCGAAGATCCTGAAAGCACTCGTCGATCAGGAAAAGCCTGAGCTCGTCATTCTCGGCAAACAGGCTATCGACGACGATTCGAATCAGACCGGCCAGATGCTCGCTGCATTGGCACGCTTGCCGCAAGCGACGTTCGCCTCGAAGGTCGTGATCGCCGACGGCAAGGCCACGGTCTCGCGCGAAGTGGACGGCGGTGCGGAAACGCTGTCGCTGAACCTGCCGGCAATCATCACGACGGACCTGCGCCTGAACGAGCCGCGTTACGTCACGCTGCCGAACATCATGAAGGCGAAGAAGAAGCCGTTGAGCACGATGACGCCTGCCGAACTCGGCGTCGATGTCGCGCCGCGGTTGAAGACGCTGAAGGTCGTCGAGCCGCCGAAGCGCAGCGCCGGCATCACGGTGCCGGACGTAACGACGCTGGTCGAGAAGCTGAAGAACGAAGCGAAGGTGATCTGAACATGACGATTCTGGTAATTGCGGAACACGACAACGCGTCGATCAAGGCAGCGACGCTCAATACGGTTGCGGCTGCAACTAAAATCGGCGGCGACGTGCATGTGCTGGTCGCGGGTTCGAATGCGCAAGGCGCAGCCGATGCCGCAGCGAAGATCGCAGGCGTAGCGAAGGTGCTGTTCGCTGATGCGCCCCAACTCGCCGACGGGCTCGCGGAAAACGTCGACGCGACGGTGCTTCAGATTGCCAAGGACTATTCGCACATCCTGGCGCCGGCCACGGCTTACGGCAAGAACATCGCGCCGCGTATCGCCGCGCATCTGGATGTCGCGCAAATCAGCGACATCACCGCCGTCGACAGCGCTGACACCTTCGAGCGTCCGATCTACGCGGGCAATGCCATCGCTACAGTTCAATCGAGCGATCCGATCAAGGTCATCACGGTGCGTGCAACCGGCTTCGATCTGGTTGCAGCCGAAGGCGGCAGCGCAGCGGTCGAAAAGATCGAAGCCGCCGCCGATGCAGGCATCTCGCAGTTCGTGAGCCGTGAAGTGACGAAGCTGGACCGTCCGGAACTGACGAGCGCGCACATCATCGTGTCGGGCGGCCGAGGTCTGGGCAGCGGCGAGAACTACACGAAGACGCTCGAACCGCTGGCGGACAAGCTGGGCGCGGCGCTGGGCGCATCGCGTGCGGCAGTCGATGCCGGTTATGTGCCTAACGACTTCCAGGTGGGTCAGACGGGCAAGATCGTGGCGCCGCAGCTGTACGTGGCGGTCGGCATTTCAGGCGCGATTCAACACTTGGCGGGCATGAAGGACAGCAAGGTGATCGTCGCGATCAACAAGGACGCGGAAGCGCCGATCTTCAGCGTGGCCGATTACGGTCTCGTCGGCGATTTGTTCACGGTCGTGCCGGAACTGGTCGCAGCACTCGACCACTGATTCCTGCAGCAATGATCCCGACTTGATGCCCCTCCGGCATGAAGTCTTGATTATTTCTCACGCTACACGCGTTTCTTTCCTCGCCAGAATACTTTCAACACGACGCCGCCGGAGCCCGCCAGGGCCCGCCGGCGCCGGATGCGCGCGCTCGTTCGCGCGAAGCCACCCCCACTTACATACCGAGCAGATGGTATCTGCACGACGCCAGAACGGAGACCGGCCATGACGACGACCGTCGCAAAAAGGCGCACGCAGGCTGACCGCACCGCGCTCGCGCGGGCTGCGCTGGTGCGCTCGGCGATCGCGATCCTGAGTGATCTCGGCTTTGCGCGCGCGACGACCTCGGCCATTGCCGAGCATGCGGGCGTGACGACCGGCGCGCTGCATCACCACTTTCCGACCAAAGAGAGCCTGCTGTTCGCGGTGCTCGACGAACTCACCGAAGAAGCGCTCGCGCTGTTTCGCCAGTTGCGCGATCCGGCGAGCCGTGGCGACGGCGCGGCGCGCGGCATCGTTACGTCGCTGTGGGCGCTGTACGGCAGCCGGCGCTACTGGGCGGTCTGGGAAATCAACATCGGATTGCGGCCGGATCAGGCGCTGCATGAGGCGCTCATCGAGCACCGCACGCGCACGCGCGAACGCATGTACCGCGTGGTCGAGGCGAACCCGTCGCTCAGGGCCGACACGAAGCGCGCACTGACCGAACTGCTGCCGTTCCTGCTCTCGTCGATGCGCGGCATCTTCCTCGACACGTTCTTCGCCGGCCATGAAGCCGAATGGCTGAATCGCCAGCTCGAGCGGCTGATTCACGCGCTCGATCAGGAGATGAAGGCGCTGTCCGCCTAGCCGAACCGCAACATCCCGCGCAACGCCCTTATTTGAATCGCATCACCCCGATCAGGCACCTGGGAGCTCGCATGAATCACCCTAGTCGCGCTACGGCGCATCCGGCGGCAGGCGCCGCGAGAACCGGTTCGAAGAGCCTCGTCCTCGAAGGCGTCAGCAAGCGCTACGGCGGCGTTCAGGCACTCGACACGCTGACGCTCGCCGTGGAACCGGGCGAACTGGTTTCGCTGCTCGGGCCGTCGGGGTGCGGCAAGACGACCACGCTGCGGCTGATCGCGGGCTTCGAGTTTCCCGATACGGGCAGCGTGCGCATCGACGGCGCCGACGTCTCCGCGTTGCCGCCGAACAAGCGCGGTCTCGGCATGGTGTTCCAGAACTACAGCCTGTTTCCGCACATGACGGTGGGCGAGAACATCGGTTTCGGGCTGCGCATGGCGGGCGCGAAGAAGGCGCAGATCGCGGCGCAGGTGACGCGCATGCTCGATCTGATTCGCCTGCCGCAGTATGGCGATCGCCGCATCAGCCAATTGTCGGGCGGCCAGCAGCAGCGCGTCGCGCTGGCGCGTGCCATCGTCAACGATCCTTCGGTGTTGCTGCTCGACGAACCGCTCGGCGCGCTCGACAAGAACCTCCGCGAAGGCATGCAGTTCGAGATCCGCCGCATGCAGCAGGAACTCGGCATCACGAGCGTGATGGTCACGCACGATCAGGAAGAAGCGATGACGATGAGCGATCGCGTCGTCGTCATGAGTCACGGGCGCATCCTGCAGAGCGGCGCGCCGCGTGAAGTGTATGACCGGCCGCGCAACCGTTTCGTCGCGGAATTCCTGGGCACGGCGAACGTGTTCGCGTGCCGCGTCAGCGCGCGCAGCGTGCAGTCGATGACCGTGGCCACGCTGCCTGAATCCGGCAACGCTCCGGTCGAGATGACGCTGGACGTGCCGCGCGCGTTGCAGGGCGACTTGCCCGGCACGCTGGAAGTGGCGCTGCGGCCGGAGAAGATCGCCATCGATGCACCCAAGGAAGGCCATATCCGCCTGCGCGGAGAGATCGTGCAGCACGTGTTTCGCGGCTCGCAACATTCCTATGAGATCGACGTGCCGGGCCTCGGCCCGCGCATCTACGCCTACGAACAAGCGTTCTCCACCGATCACGCGGGCCATGCGCGCGGCCAGGCGGTGACGGTGTCCTTCGCCCCGCACGACGTGGTCGTGCTCGAACCGGACGGTGCGCCCGCCGTAGCACCGGACGCAAGCGCCGCGCCGGTCACGCAGGCCGGGCCGCTGGCGAGCGAAGGAGCGCGCTGATGTCCACGCCCGCCGCCACCGCATCCGCCGCCGCGCCGCAAGGACAGCGGCGCGCCCGCGAGGCCGCGCTGCGCATCGCGTTGCTGTGCGCGCCCGCGCTCGTGCTGCTGATCGTGTTCTTTGCGTTTCCGCTGATCGGCAACGCGCTGCGCAGTCTCGGACTCGACGCGCAGGCTGCGCCGTCGCAGACGAGTCCGTGGTCGAACTACGAGAAGCTGTTCGTCGATCCGTACTACCGCGGCGTGATCGTCGAGACCATCAAGGTGAGCTTCATCGCGACGCTGCTGTGTCTCGCGCTCGGCTATCCGATCGCGCACTTCATGGTGCGCCGCGCGGGACGCCTCGCGATGCCGATGCTGTTCCTGCTGATCGCGCCGCTGCTCACGTCGATCATCATGCGCACGTTCGGCTGGCGCGTGCTGTTCGCGCGGCACGGTCCGTTCAATGACCTGCTGATGTGGCTGCATCTGATCGAACGGCCGCTGCGCGTGCTGGGCGGACCGCTCGGCGTGTATATCGGCATCGTGCACGTGATGGTGCCGTTCATGGTGCTTTCCATCGTGCCGGTGCTGCGCGGCGTGGACCGGCGGCTCGAAGAGTCGGCGCGCATTCTCGGCGCGGGCGCGGCGCGCACGTTCCTGCTCGTCACCTTGCCGCTCGCGATGGAAGGCATTCTCACGGGCTGCGTGCTGGTCTTCATGCTCACGAGCGGCAGCTTCGTGACGCAGTTGCTGCTCGGCGACGGCAGCGTGGTCACATTGCCGCTGCTGATCTTCCAGCAGTTCTCGCTCACCCAGGATCTCGGCTTCGCCAGCGCGATGGGCAACCTGCTGCTCGTCATCGTGCTTGCGTGCCTGTATGTCCAGTTGCGCGTCGCCGGACGCAAGGGAGACGCACGATGATGCGCGCCGGAACCCTCGACAGGATGGCCGCGCGCGCCGGCGCCGGTTCGCTCGCGGTCTTCACTGCGCTGTTCTTCATCGCGCTCATCGCGCCGATCGTGGTGGTGGTGCTGGTGTCGTTCTCGCCGGACGAATCGCTCGCCGTGCCGCTCGGCGGCTTGTCGCTGCGCTGGTATCACCGCTTGTGGGAATACCGCCCGTTCGTCGATTCGCTGTTGACGAGCCTCTACCTCGCGCTCAGCTCGTCGTTCATCGCGATCCTGATCGCCGTGCCCGCGGCGATCGGCGTGGGCCGCAGCAGCGGCCGCGTGGCGACGGCGCTCACCACCTTCCTGCTCGCGCCCATCGCCATTCCCGCGCTGGTGATCGGGCTGTCGCTGCTGTACTTCCTGTCGAACATCGGCATTGGCGTGTCGTTCCTGGCGCTGCTGATCGCGCATACGGTTGTCTCAGTGCCCTACGTGATGCGCACCACGCTCGCTACCTACAAGAACACGCATGCGTCCTATCTGGAAGCGGCCTCGGTGCTCGGCGCGGACCGCTGGCAGACCTTCCGCCACGTGACCTTGCCGCTGATCGCCCCGGGCATCTTCGCGGGCGCGTTGTTCTCGATTCTCGTGTCGCTCGACAACCTCGGCGTGTCGTATTTCTTCGGCACGGCCAACGTCACGACGCTGCCTGTCGTGATGCTGTCTTACCTGCAAAACCAGTTCGATCCCGCCATCGCCGCGATCAGCACGGTGCAGATGGCGATCACCATTGTCCTGCTGTTGATCGTCGAAAAAACCTACGGCCTGCGCGCGTTGACGACGCAATGAAGCCAGCGCCACACCACCTCACCTGCTACGGAGCCTGAATGAACGTCTCACATGCTGTGCGCGCCACTGGGCTGGCGATCTCGCTTTCCGCCGCCGCGCTGACCGCGCACGCCGCCGACCTGACCGTTACCGCGTATGGCGGTGCATGGGAACAGGCTTATCGCAAGTGCTTCGTGCAGCCCTTCGAGAAGCAGACCGGCAAGTCGGTCGACGTGATTCTCGGCAGCCCGATGCAGTGGATCAACCAGATCGCGGCGAACACGGCACATCCGCCCATCGACGTGATGATCGGCCTCGTGGACAGCGGCGAGATCGCGCGCCAGAAAGGGCTGGTGGAGCCGATCGACGAAAAGAACGTGCCGAACCTGAAGGACATCAAGCCGAACATGCTCGCGTACGGCAAGGGCTATGGCTTTCCGATCGCGTTCGGCGACTTCGGCCTGATGTACAGCAAGAAGGCGGTGCCGAATCCGCCGAAGACGTGGAAGGAATTCGTCGATGGCACCAACGCCGGCAAGTGGCACGCCGCGCTGCCCGGCATCGCCTACGTGGGCACGGCGCAGGGCTTGATCGGCTTGTTCGCGATGGTGTACGGCGGCAGTCTCGACAACGTGCAGCCGGGTCTCGACGAGATCAAGAAGATGCAGAAGAGCGGCAACGTGACCTTCTACAGCGAACCGAATTCGCCGCTGGTGGCGCTCAAGTCGGGCGATATCGACATGGCCATGTACTTCGACGGCCGCGCCTGGGCCGAGCATGACGCGAGCAATCCGGACATCGGCTATCTGAATCCGAAGCCAGGCGCCGTGGCGTTCCCGACCATGGTGCAGAAGGTCAAGAACGGCTCGCCGCTCGGCTTCCAGTTCATGAACGTGGTGGCATCGGCGGAAGGGCAGAGCTGCTTCGCCAACCTGATCCAGTACTCGGCGTCGAACAAGAACGCCAAGTACTCGGAGAAGGTGGCGCCGCGCGTGCCGCAGGACAACGACTCGATGTGGCTGCCGTTCGACGTGATCTCGCAGAAGACGCCGCAATGGGTCGAGATGTGGAACAAGCAGATCGGTCGCTGACCGCAACAGAGGATTGAGTTCATGAGCCTGAGAATTGGAGTCGATATCGGCGGTTCCTTCACCGATTTCGCGGTGCTGGACGACGACACGCGCAGTATCCGCACGCTGAAGGTGTTCTCGCGCCCCGACAGTCCCGGCAGCGAAGTGCTGGCGGGCATGGCGGGGTTGATCGAGCGCTATGGCATCGAGGCGCGCGATGTCGCGTACTTCACGCACGGCACGACGGTCGGCGTGAACGCGGTGGTGCAGCGGCGCGGCCTGCGTCTCGCCCTCATCACCACGGAAAAGTTCGAGGACGTGCTGGACATCGCGCGCCTGAAGATCCCCGACATGTATCACCTGCTGTCGCGCCGGCCGGATCCGCTGATTCCGCGCGACCGCGTGTTCGGCGTGAAAGGCCGGCTTGCGGCGGACGGCAGCGAGGAAGCGCCGGTCGACGAAGCCAGCGTGCTCGCCGCGATCGAAGGCATCCGCCGCTCGGATTGCGAAGGCGTCGTGGTGTCGCTGCTGCATTCGTATCGCAATCCGCAGCATGAGAAGGACGTCAAGGCGCTGATCGCGAAGCACTATCCGGAGCTGTTCGTGTCGTGCTCGCATGAAGTGTGGCCGATCATCCGCGAATACGAGCGCACGTCCACCGCGATCATCAGCGGCTATGTGCAGCCGAAGGTGGCGGACTATCTGACGCGCCTGCAGGCTGCGCTTGCTGAAGCTGGCGTGCCCGCCGAACTGAAGGTGACCAAGTCGAACGGCGGCGTGATGAGCGCCGAGAACGGCAAGAGCAACTGCGCGCAGATGATCCTGTCGGGCACGGCGTCGGGCGTGATCGGCGCGGCGTATATCGCGAACCAGTGCGGCATTCGCAACTGCATGAGCCTCGATATCGGCGGCACGACGGCGGACGTCGCGCTGATCGTCGATGGCAAGCCGCAGTACGCGACCGGCGAATACATCGGCGAATTTCAGATTCATATTCCGTCGGTGTCGGTGTCGTCGATCGGTGACGGCGGCGGATCCATTGCGTGGGTGGACGACTTCGGCGTGTTGAAGGTCGGCCCGCACAGCGCGGGTTCGAATCCGGGTCCGGTCTGCTACGGACGCGGCGGCGAACAGCCCACCATCACCGACGCCTTCGCCGTGATGGGCGTGCTCGGGCAATCGGACCTCGGCTACAACTCGGTGTCGCTGGACCGCGAGGCTGCTCGCCGCGCAATCGGCACGCTCGCCGAGCGGCTCGGCAAGAGCGTCGAGCAGACGGCGGAAGCCATCATCCGCGTGTCCACGTCGAGCATGTATGCGGGCACGAGCCGGCTCGTGTCGCGCTTCGGCATCGACCCGCGCACCTTCACGCTGCTGCCGTTCGGCGGCGCTGGTCCGATGCTCGCGTGCTATCTGGCGCGCGCGCTGAACATGCCGGATGTCACGGTGCCGGTCACGCCGGGCGTGCTGAGCGCGTTGGGCGGGTTGATCGCGGACATCAAGAACGACTTCGTCAAGACGACCTACTACGAGCTGAACGAGGCGACGCTCGCGCTCCTCGCGGACGATGCCCGCGAACTGGAGAAGCAGGCACGCGACTGGATGACGGCGCAGATCGGTCATTCAGAGGGCGTGTCGATCGTCATGACGGCGGACATGCGCTATCGCGGGCAATCGTTCGAGATCGAGACGGCGCTCGATGCCGCCACCATCGCGTCCGGCGATCTCGCCGCAGTGCGCGAAGCGTTCCATCACGAACATCGCCGCCTGTACGGCCACAGCGACGATCACGCGGGCATCCAGCTGGTGGCGCTGCGGCTGGTGATTTCGTCGCCGACGCCGAAGCCCGAGCTCGAACGCATTGCGACGAGCGATGCGGCGCCGGTGCCGGTGCGCGAAATCGACGTATGGATGGACGACGAAGCGCGCCGCATCCCGTTGTATCGCCGTGCCGACCTGCGCGCGGGCCAGGCGTTCGAAGGCCCGGCGGTGGTCTCGCAGGACGATGCAACCACCTGCGTGCTGCCGGGCTTCTCGGTCACGGTCGATCCGTTCGGCAATCTGGTTCTGACGAATCGCGCAACTCAACATTGAAGACCGATCATGAAATTCGATAAATCGGAACTGCAGATCTTCGCGAACTACTGCGTCGCGGCCGCCGAGAGCATGGCCTATACGCTGGTGCGTACCGCGCACTCGACCTTCGTGAAGGAAACCGAGGACTTCTCGTGTGCCCTGGCGAGCGTGGACGGCCTGACTTTCGCGTCGCCGCGCACCTTCGGCGCGACGTGGTATGTCGGTCTGGATTACGGTCCGGTGATCCGTTCGTTCACGGACTACAAGCCCGGCGACGTGTGCATGACCAACGATCCGTACAGCGGCTATGTGGCCACCCACACGCCGGACGTGGTGATGTGGAAGCCGGTTTTCTACGAAGGCGAGATCATCTGCTTCGTGTCGGGGCACATTCATAACACCGACATGGGCGGCGCGGTGCCGGCATCGCTGTCGCGCACGCTGACGGAGATTCATCAGGAAGGCATCCGCTTTCCGCCGACGCGCGTCGTGGACGGCGGCGTGGTCAACGAGACGCTGCTGTCATGGATGATGGCCAACGTGCGAGCGCCGGATCAGAACATCGGCGACCTGAAGGCGCAGATCGCGTGTCTGACGACGGGCGAGCGGCGCGTGCTCGAGATCGTCGAGCGCTTTGGCGTCGAGGCGTTCAAGGCGGGCATCGGCCAGTTGCTCGATTACTCGGAGAGCCAGGCGCGCGCGGTGGCCCGCACGATTCCGGACGGCAAGTACTTTTTCGCCGATTACGTCGATGAAGACGCCGTCGGCGGCAAGCCGATGCGCATCGCATTGACGCTGACCGTCGATGACGGCCTGCTCGGCTTCGACTTTTCCGGCAGCGATCCGCAACTGACGTCGTCGATGAACGTGCCGACCGGGAATCATCCGCGTCACGCACTGTTGCTGGTGGCGCTCAATTACGTGCTGTATTCGCTGAACCCGGACATCCTGCTCAACGCGGGCATGTTGCGTATCGCGACCTGCGAGATGCCGCTCGGCAGCGTGCTGAATCCGGTGCCGCCCGCTGCGGTGGGCATGCGTACGCTGACGTGCGTGGTCGTGCAGGCGGCGGTGTTCGGCGCGTTCGCGCAGGCGCTGCCGGAGCGCATGCCGGCGTGTCCGGCGTCGAGCGTGTGTCTGCTCAACGTCAAGACCACCGACACGACGGGCCGCACCATCATGGCGTCGCTGGGTCCGGTGATGGGCGGCGCGGGCGGTGCATCGGCCGGCGACGGCTCGGATGCGTCAGGCGCGAACATGGCGTTCCTGCGCAATACACCGGTGGAGATCAACGAAGCCGAAGTGCCGATCCGTATTCTCGAATACGGTCTCGTTGGCGACAGCGGCGGGGCGGGGCAGTATCGCGGCGGCCTGGCCATCGCGATGGAGTTCAAGGTCTTCGCACCGAACACGCTGATCACGGCGCGCAATCGCGACCGCACGCTGTTTGGTTCGTGGGGCATCAAGGGCGGCATGGCGGGGCGCACGTCGGTGTTCAAGCGCAACCCGGGCACGGCGCGCGAGGAAGTGCTCGGCAATACCGACCTGGTTGCGTGCGAGCCGGGCGATGTGATCCGGCTCGAAGGCAATGGCGGCGGCGGTTACGGCGCGCCGACGCTGCGTGCGGCCGAAGCGGTGGAGCGCGATGTCCGGCGCGGTCATGTGTCGGCACAGCAAGCGCGAGAGTTGTATGGCGTGGTGATCGCGAATGGCGCGCTGGATGTTCAGGCTACCGCTGCGCTGCGTGCCGAGATGGGCACGGAGCGGAAGCTCGACGATGGTTTCTTCGACTACGGTCCGAACCGTCGCGCGCATGAAGCCGTGTGGACGCGCGAACGCTATGCGGTGCTGTGCGGATACCTGGAGTCGGTGTCGATCGGCTGGCGCTTCTTCCTGAAGCATCAAATGTTCGAGCGTCTGGCGGCGCGCGGGGAAGTGGCGGCGGGCGTGGAGATCGTGCATGTGGTGTTCGCGGAACTCGTGGCGGAGTTTCCGGCGCTGGGGGCGGGGGAGAAGCGGGCGGCTTGAGCGCCGCGTCTTTCACCAGCAGTAGAAGCAACGGGCCCAGTTCGATGAACCGGGCCCATTTTATTTGGAATGTGTCAGATTGATGCGCTTACGGCAACCACCCCTTCGGCAACCCCGCCAGCGCCTCCTTCATCCGCGCAACCGTCGCCGCCGCCGGTTCCACGAGCGGCAACCTGACCGGCCCCAAGCCATCTCCGAGCAACTCAAACGCCTTCTTCGCCGGCCCCGGATTGGTTTCGCTGAAGATCGCATCGAGCATCGGCGCGAGCATTGCATGTTCACGCAGCGCAGTCGCCGCATCGCCATTCGCGGCGCTCGCATGAATCCGCGCCCACGCCTTCGGCAACAAACTCGCCGACGTCAAAATACCGCCCACCGCCCCCAGCAGCACGTGATGCACATACAGCAGGTCGTCGCCGCTGAGGATCGCCATGTCCTTTCCCGCCAGCGCAACCGTTCGCGCGAACGCATTGAGATCCGTGTTGCACGCCTTCATGCCGATGATCGTGCCGTCTTCCTTCGCCATCGCGGCGATGGTGGCGGGCGGCGTTGCATAGCGCGTGCGCGCCGGGATGTCGTACAGCAGCAGCGGCACGCCCGCCGCATCGCGATAGCGCTGGAAATACGCGCGCACGCCGGCATCGCTCGGCGTGACGTAGAACGGCGTAACCAGCAGCAACGCCGCCGCGCCCGCATCGACGAATGCCTTTCCCGCATCGAGCGCTTCCGCATAACCCGGCGACACCACGCCCGCGACCACCGGCACGCGGCCACGCGCGGCTTCCACGGTCGCGCGCACGACCAGCGTGCGTTCAGCCGGCGAGAGCGCCGTATATTCGCCGGTGCCGCCCACCGGCACAAGGCCGGTCGCGCCATCTGCGATCAGCGTATCGACCAGTGCATGCAGACGTTCCGTATCGATTGCGCCATCGGCCGTGAACGGCGTCGGGAAAGCGGGGTACATGCCCTTGAGGGCGGAGACTTCGAGTGTCATCGGTGAGAGTCCTGTGAAAGCCTAGAGCAGCTTGCCGGGATTCATCCGGCCATCCGGATCGAGCGCGCGCTTCATGGCGCGCATCATGTCGAGTTCGACCGCGCTCTTGTAGTGCGAGAGTTCATCGCGATGCGCGCGGCCGATGCCATGCTCCGCGCTGATGCTGCCGCCGAACTCCACGGCGGCGTCATTGACGATCTTGCCGATCGCTTCGACACGAGCGTCGCGGTCCTCGACCTTCGCCCATACCGCATGCGGGAACAGCACGATGGAGTGGATGTTGCCGTCGCCCACGTGGCCGACATAGAGAAAGCGCGCGCCTTCCACCAGTCCCGCTTCGTTCAGCCTGACTTCGGTCTGCGCGAGGCACGCGGGAATCTGCGAGATGGGCAGCGAAATATCGTGCGTGACGCTCGTGCCGAAGCGCACGTTGGCCTCGGACACGATATGCCGGATATGCCACAACGCCGCAGCCTGCGCTTCGCTCGCGGGCAGCGCGGCATCCAGCGCGATGCCTTCCTCGAGCGCCGCGCCGATCACGTCTTCGAGCATCGCCTGCAACGGCGCGTCGTGCGCGGCATCGGCGAGTTCGATCATCAGCACCCACGGCGACTGGCCGTCGAGCGGATCGCGCGTGTCGGGCACTTCCTGATAGACCACATCGAGCTGGCTGCGCGACATCAGTTCGAACGAAGTCAGCGCGTCGCCGCAAGTGGCGCGGCAACGCGACAAGAGTTCGATGGCGGCATCGGCGGAATCGAGCGCGACCCATGCCGTGGCATGCGAACGCAGCGCCGGAAACAGCTTGAGCACGGCAGCGGTCACCACGCCGAGCGTGCCTTCCGCGCCGATGAACATCTGCTTCATGTCGTAGCCGGTGTTGTCCTTGCGCAGGCCGCGCAGACCGTCCCAGACACGGCCGTCCGGCAGCACCGCTTCGAGGCCGAGCACCAGCGCGCGCATGTTGCCGTAGCGCAGCACGGCGGTGCCGCCTGCGTTGGTGGAGATATTGCCGCCGATCTGGCACGAGCCTTCGCTCGCGAGCGACAGCGGAAACAGCCGGTCCACCGACGCCGCCGTTTCCTGGATCTGTTGCAGCGTGCAGCCGGCTTCGACGGTGAGCGTGTCGTTGCGCGTGTCGATCTCGCGGATCTTGCTCATGCGCGCGAGGCTGATGATGATGCTGTCGCCCGCTTCGGACGGCGTCGCGCCGCCCACGAGGCCGGTGTTGCCGCCTTGCGGCACCACGCTCACGCCAAGCTCCGCGCACAGTTGCATCACCTGCGCGACCTGCGCGGTGTCCGCGGGCTTGACCACGGCGCGCGCCTTCCCGTGATAGCGGCCGCGCCAGTCGGTGAGCATCGGTTCGGCGTCGGCGAGGTCCACGAGGCCCTTCGGCCCCACGATATGCAGCAGCGATTCGATCAGATTCATGATTGGACCAGCTTGGGTATGACAGTGACGTTGGGTTTGCCGGTCGCAGCCGCAGTGCCGGGCCGCGCGCCCGAGATGCGCTCGTGCAGCGTGTCGATGCCGGGGCTGCCGAGCAGCGTCATGGTCGTCACGATTTCATCGAACAGCAGCGACAGCACATGTGCGACGCCCGCATCGCCGCGTGCCGCGAGTCCATACAGCGGCGCACGGCCGAGCAGCACGCCGCGCGCGCCGAGCGCCACGGCCTTGACCACGTCGGCGCCGCGCCGCACGCCCGAATCGAGATAGACATGCAGTGCATCGCCGACCGCATCGGCCACGGCGGGCAGCACGTCGAGCGGCGCATGCGCGCCTTCCAGCTGCCGGCCGCCATGATTCGACAGCACGATGCCGTCCGCGCCGTGCTGCTGCGCGAGACGCGCGTCATCGACGGTCAGGATGCCCTTGACGAGCAGCGGCCCGTTCCAGTGCTTGCGCAGCCACGCGATGTCCGACCACGCCAGCGACAGATCCATCTGGCGCGCCAGCGCGGCCGCCTGACGTTGCAAATCGGGCGCTTCGCCGAGACTGCGCGCGAGGTTGACGAGTTGCGGCGTGCCCTGGCGCGCCATCTGCAACGCCCAGTGCGGATGCCGCAGCAGATCGAGGATCAGCTTCGGCGTGATCGGCAGCGGCAGGCGGTAGTTGTTGTGGATGTCGTGATCGCGGCGGCCATGCACGGGCGTGTCCACCGTGACGAGCAGCGTCGTGTAGCCCGCTTCCGACGCGCGCCGCATGATGCTCTCGGCGATACGGCGATCCTTCTGCACGTACAACTGCATCCACAGCTCGCCGTCCGGCGCGGCGGCGCGCACGTCTTCGAGCAGCGACGTGGACGCGCTCGACAGCGCGAACGGCACGCCGCGCGCGGCAGCGGCGCGGGCCAGCATTTCATCGGCCTTGGGCCAGAACAAGCCGTTCAGTCCAGTCGGCCCGACGACCATCGGCGCGGCGGACGCGTAGCCGAACAACTGCGCGGCCGGCGAGACGTGCGAGACATCGACCATCGCGCGCGGGGCGAAATGCACATCGGCGAACGCGGCGCGGTTGCGCGCCAGCGTATGGCCGTCTTCGGCGCCGCCGTCGAGATAGTCGAAGGCAATCTTCGCCAGCCGCCGCCGCGCGGCCTCGCGGTAATCGGCGACGTTGGCGAAGCCCTGCGTTGAAGAATAGAAAAGACTCATTGCATCGTGATGGTTCGACGAGGGTTAGCGCAGCACCCAGTCGTTGAAGCGCTCGATCGCGACATCCTGATGCGCCGGCCAGTACGACGGGTCGATACGCACGCCGCGCTTCAGATTGTCCGGGAAGGTCGGCAGGTTCTTCGCGCGCTTCGCATCAATGTACTGGAACGCGTCCGGATGCGTCGGCCCGACAGCCAGCGCGCTCGCGACTTCTGCCTGGCGCTTCGGGTCCGCGCAGAACGCGACGAACTGGCGGCAGGCATCGACATTGTCGCCGCCCTTCATGATGCCGAACGCCTGCGGACCGTAGATGTGGCCGTCCCAGGCAATCGCGAGCGGCGCGCCTGCATCGATGGCGGGCAGCACGCGCGCCAGCCAGCTCGACGCCATCGCCACTTCGCCCGACTTGAGCAACTGCTCGCATTGCGCGCCCGTCGTCCACCAGATATCGATGTTCGGCTTCACGCGGTCGAGGCTCTTGAACGCCTTGTCCAGATCGCACGGATAGACGCCGCTCGGCGGCGTGCCGGCGGCCATCAGCGCTTCTTCGATGGTGTCGAACGGGAACTTGCGCAGCGCGCGGCGGCCCGGGAACGCCTTGGCATCCCACAGGTCGGCCCAGGAAGCAGGCGTCTTGCCGCCCTTGAAGGCGTCCGAGCGATAGGTCATCACCGTCGTATAGACGTTGTGGCCGATCGCATACTGGTCGCGGAACTGCGCGGGAATCTTCGCGACGGCGGCGTTGCCGTCGAGATTGACCGGCTCCAGATAGACCTTGTCCTTGCGCGACAGAAGATACACGGCCGGGAAGCTCAGCTCGGCCATGTCCCAGGTCTTCGCGCCCGTCTCGACGATGCTCTTGATCTGCGCGGTCGGTTCCGCGCCCGAGGCCACGCCCACGACTTCGATGCCTGTCGCCTGCTGGAACGGCTTGTACAGCGTGCGGGTGTAGATGTCGGTGTAGACGCCGCCCGAGTCGCGCACCACGAGGCGCTTCGAAGCGGCTTTCGCCGAGGTCCAGATGGCAGGCATCGCAAGTCCGGCCGCGCCGGCTACGCCGAGTCGAATGAAGTCGCGGCGCGAAGCGGTGAAAGGTTTCTTTTGGTCGTTTGCCATGTGGGTCCCCGAGGTGCGAAAACGGGCGCCGCGCGGACAGGCAATGTACGCGCGGCGCCCCGAGAGTGATGGTCTGGCGGCTCGCCGCGCCTCATCGATGCATTCGACGCATTGGACGCGCCTCGCCAGCGTGCGCTCATGATCGGTCAGACGTGACGCTTCGCCAAACGAGATAAAAGCACCACATGATGCGAAATGCTCAAGACCTTGCGGGCTTGCAGTCGTCGTCGGCGGTGTATTCGCTGGCCTGCTTCAGCAGCCATTCGCGGAACTTCTCCAGCGGCTTGCCATGGCTGAGTTCGGTCGGATAGACGAGGTAGTAGGCGGAGTCGGCCTTGATGCTCGCCTCGAAGGGCACGATCAGCCCGAACTGTTCGAGCTGCCCGCTGACCAAAAACTTCGGCACCAGCGCGACGCCCAGCCCCGCTGCGGCGGCGCTGATCGCCATGGTGTGCAGCTCGTAGCGCATGCCGTGCATGGTGCTCGCGTCTTCCACGCCGAGGCTCGCGAACCAGCGGGTCCAGTCGTCCGGCCGCGTAGTGGAGTGCAGCAGCGGATACGCGAGCAGTTCGTGCACGTGCCCGATGGGCCGCTCCAGCAGCGACGCCTTGCACACCGGCACCACTTCCTCGCCGAACAGATAGTCCGCCGTCGTGCCGGGCCAGGTGGGCTTGCCATAGTGAATGGCGGCTTCGAAGTGCGACTCGGCAAAGGAAAACGCATCCGTGCGCACGCCCATGTTGACGCGCACGTCCGGCGTGCATGCGTAGAAATCGCCGATGCGCGGAATCAGCCATTGCGACGCGAACGTCGGCAGCACGGCCAGCTCCAGATAACCGCCGCCGCTGCCGTGCGCGATGATGGAGAGCGTGTCGCGGTCCAGTTGTTCGAGCGAACGCCGCACCTGCGTGCCGTAGATGCGGCCCGCGCGCGTCAGCACCACGCGTTGCTTGGCGCGCACGAACAGGCGCACGCCGAGATTGGATTCGAGCGTGGCGATCTGACGGGAGATCGCGCTCTCCGTGAGGAACAGTTCCTTGGCCGCGTGCGTGAAGCTTTCATGGCGCGCGGCGGCTTCGAAGGCGAGCAGCGCGCCCATGTTGGGGATCTTGAACTTGCGCATGGTGATTCCAAACACTCATCAAGTCACAATTTAATCTCGCTTTACGCGCGGCACAACGATTAAAAATAATGCGGCCTTGCCGTTGCGGCTCCGCCACCGTGCGTGAAGGCCCGCGGCCAACGTCCAACCGCGATACCAGGCGACCATGCGAAATACGAATATCGAAAGCCTGCTCGAGCGTCTGCTCGGCTCCGAGAAGACAGGCTTGCTCTTCAAGACCCTGAATGCCCCCTCGATCCTGAACGACTGGGAACCCGGCACCGTCACGCGCGCCGAACTCGCCCAGGCGATGAACATGGCGCTCTTCGAAGGCCTGCTCGCGCGTTCGCCGAACGGCCGTACTTATACCGATGAAACCATCGCCAAAGGCGGCTCCGTGTACTTCGATCACGGCGCGCTGCGCACGGTGCGCTGGCCGCAGAACGGCGGCCTGCCGCCGGGCGAAGCGGCGTTCACCCGCATTCTGCGGCCGCTCGGCTTCCGGCTGAACGGGCGCTATCCGCTCGACAAGCTCGGCATGACCGGCCGTTCCTATGCCCATGAAGACGCGCCCGACGAGATCGCGCAGTTCTTCGTGAGCGAACTGCACCCCGAGCGTTTCTCGGAGACCTTCCAGCAGGCCGTGACCAACGTGGTGGGCGCATCGCGCGATCCGCTCACGCCGCTGGCGGTCGCGCAACTGTCGGAACTGGAGCGCGACGGCTCGCTGCCCATCGACGCGGCGCACCAGCTGCTGCCGGTGATCGTCGGCGCATTCGAGCGTCAGCACGACCTGCCCATGCTGGCCGACTATGAAGTGCTGCTGGCGGAATCGGCGGAAATGGCGTGGATCGCCACCGAGGGCAACGGCTTCAATCACGCGACCGACCGCGTCGCCGACGTGTTTCAGCTCTCCGACGACGAAAAGGCCAAGGGCCGTCCGATGAAGCCCGAAGTCGAACGCTCGCGTTCCGGACGCGTGTTCCAGACGGCGTATCGCGCGGACACGGTCGAGCGCATGTTCCGCACCGCCAACGGCGACACGGTCACGCGCAAGGTGCCGGGCTCGTTCTACGAGTTCATCACGCGCAAGCGCGAGTTCGACCGTGCGGCGCGCGCCTGGGTCACCGACCTGCGCTTCGATGCCGGCAATGCGCAGGGCATCTTCAAGATGACGGCCGGCGCGGCGAAGTAAGGTGAGCGCGCAGCCGTATGCGGCGGATGCCGCCCAGTTGCAGTCGCTGCAGCGCGACCTCGCGGCCGCGTTGCGCGGCGAAGTGCGCTTCGATGCCGGCGCGAAGGCGCTCTATGCGTCGGATGCGTCCAATTACCGGCAGGTGCCGCTGGGCGTCGTGGTGCCGCGCGATGTCGATGACCTCGCGCGCGCGCTCGAACTGTGCCGTCAGCATGACGTGCCGTTCCTGACGCGCGGCGGCGGCACGTCGCAGAACGGGCAGTGCGTGAACGTCGCGGTGGTGGCCGACGCGAGCAAGTACGTGAACCGGGTCGTGTCGATCGATCCCGAAGCGCGCACGGCGATCGTCGAGCCAGGCGTGATCTGCGACACGCTGCGCGATGCGGCGGGCGCGCATGGCCTGACGTTCGGCCCGGACCCGGCGACGCACAGCCGCTGCACGCTCGGCGGCATGATCGCCAACAACTCGTGCGGCGCGCATTCGGTGATGGCGGGCAAGACCGCCGAGAACGTCGAGGCGCTGGAAGTGCTCACGTATGACGGCGCGCGCTTCTGGACCGGTCCGACGTCGCCCGATGAGCTCGACCGCATCATCGCGGACGGCGGGCGGCAGGGCGAGATCTATCGGCAGTTGCGCGATCTGCGCGACCGCTACGCCGACGCAATCCGTCGCGAGTTTCCGCAGATCCGCCGCCGCGTGTCCGGCTTCAATCTCGATCAACTGCTGCCGGAGAACGGCTTCAACGTCGCGCGGGCGCTGGTGGGCACGGAAGGCACGTGCGCAGTGACGCTGCGCGCGAAGGTGCGGCTCGTGCACAGTCCGGCGAGCCGCGTGATCCTCGTGCTCGGCTTCGCGGATATCTTCGTCGCGGCGGATGGCGTCGCGCATTTCGAGCGCTTTGGTCCCATTGCTATCGAAGGGCTGGATCGCGGCATCATTCGCGGCTTGCAGGCGCGTGGCCTCAAGGCCGATGAAATCGCGCTGCTGCCGGAAGGCGACGCGTGGGTCGTGCTCGAATTCGGCGCCGATACGCCCGCCGAAGCTCGCGCGCAGGCCGAGGAAGCGCGCGCGTTCTTCCTGTCCGGCGCGGGCGGCAAGGGCGTGACCGGTTTCGTCGTCGAGGAGAAAGCGAAGCAGGCGCTGATCTGGTCGATTCGCGAAACGGGTGCGTCGGCGGTGGCGTTGTCGGTGGATCCGTCGAAGCCGGATCCGATCATCGGCTGGGAGGATGCGGCGGTGGATCCGCTGCGCCTCGGCGATTATCTGCGGCGCTTCCAGGCACTTGTGGACCGTCATGGCTATGAGACCTGCCTGTACGGCCATTTCGGCGATGGCTGCGTGCACGCGCGCATCACCTTCGATCTGCGCAGCGCGGAAGGCGTGCTGGTGTGGCGGCGCTTCCTGCGCGAGGCGGCGGAACTGGTCGTGGAATTCGGCGGCTCGCTGTCGGGCGAACATGGCGACGGCCAGGCCAAGGCCGAGTTCCTGCCGATCATGTACAGCCCCGACATCATCTCTGCGATGGAGCAGTTCAAGGCCATCTGGGATCCGGCGCAGCGCCTGAATCCGGGCAAGGTCGTGAACGCCTATCGTGCCGACGAAAACCTGCGCATGGGCCCCGCGTACAAGCCCGTGCAGTTGCAGACGAAGCTCACCTTCCGCAGCCCCGAAGGCGACGGCATGCAGCGCGCGGTGGAGCGCTGCATCGGCATGGGCAAATGCCGCTCGCTCGATGGCGGCACGATGTGCCCGAGCTTTCGCGGCAGCCGCGAGGAGCGCCAGTCGACGCGCGGTCGTGCGCATCTGCTGTGGGAGATGCTGCAGGGCGACGTCATCAAGGACGGCTGGGACAGCGTCGAAGTCAAGGAAGCGCTGGACACGTGTCTGGCGTGCAAGGGCTGCCGCAGCGACTGTCCGACGCATACCGACATGGCCTCGTACAAGGCCGAATTCCTGTCGCATCACTATGCCCGCAGGCGGCGTCCGCGTCAGGCGTGGTTCATGGGGCGCATCGGGCAGTGGGCGCCATTCGCCGCGCGCGCGCCGTGGCTCGCCAATCTCGCGACTTCGTTCCGGCCACTGGCGCCGGTGAGCAAATGGATCGCCGGCGTGGCGAAGGATCGCGCGCTGCCGGTGTTCGCGCCGCGCACCTTCCGTGCGACGGCGGCGACGCAAGGTCATCGCAAGGCCGCGAAGCCGACGCGCAAGGTGCTCTTCTGGGTCGATACCTTCAACGACCACTTCACGCCCGACGTGGCGCATGCCGCAAGCGACGTGCTGGCCGCGCTGGGCTATGAGGTCGTGCTGCCGAAGAAGCGTCTGTGCTGCGGCCGTCCGCTGTACGACTACGGCTTGCTCGACGAAGCGCGCGCGATGCTGCGCGAGGTGCTCGACACCTTCGCCGACGAGATCCGCGCGGGCACGCCCTTGGTTGGTCTGGAGCCGGGCTGCCTGTCGGTGTTCCGTGACGAACTGGTCAAGCAGCATCCCGACGATCCGCTCGCACATCAACTGGCGCGCCAGACCTTCATGTTCTCGGACTTCGTTGCCGATGCCGACTTCGACTGGCCGACCCTCGACGCCGACGTGCTGCTGCACGGCCATTGTCACCAGAAGGCGCTGTTCGGCATGAAGAAGGAAACCGCGCTGCTCGGGCGACTCGGCGTGCGCTGGAAGCTGCTCGATACCGGCTGCTGCGGCATGGCCGGTTCGTTCGGCTTCAACGCGGACCATTACGAGCTCTCGATGAAGATCGGCGAAGACAAGCTGTTGCCGCTCGTGCGCGCGGCGCAGCAGGACACGCTGATCGTCACCAACGGCTTCAGTTGCCGCGAGCAGATCGCACACGGCGCACAGCGTCACACGCTGCATGTCGCGCAACTGCTGCAACGCGCGCTGCAGCACGGCACGCGCAAGCCGGCGCCACAGCGCGAACTCACATCGCTTGATGCATGAAGCGCATCAAGTCCTGCAATTAACTCGCTTGAGCCCGGTTGCGCGCACTCGCACAATCGGGCCAGTTCCACTGGAGATCCATCCTTGAAAGCTTCCACCATTCTTTCCGATCTGGGCATCGCGCGTCTGGCCGAAGAAGGCGATATCGTCGTGCGCTCGCCGATCGACGGCGCCGTTGTCGGCCATGTGAAGAGCCACACGCAAGCGCAAGCCGATGCCGCGCTCGCCGCCGCGAAGACCGCCAGCGAAGCCTGGCGCAACGTGCCCGCGCCGCGCCGCGGCGAACTCGTGCGCCTGCTCGGCAACAAGCTGCGCGATAAGAAGGAGGCGCTCGGACGCATCATCACCCTGGAGACCGGAAAGATCCTTCAGGAAGGCATGGGCGAAGTGCAGGAAATGATCGACATCTGCGACTTCGCGGTCGGTCTCTCGCGCCAGCTGTACGGCCTGACCATCGCGTCGGAGCGTCCCGGCCATCGCATGGCGGAATCGTGGCATCCGCTCGGCGTCTGCACCGTGATCTCGGCGTTCAACTTCCCGGCGGCCGTGTGGTCGTGGAACGCGGCGCTCGCGCTCGTGTGCGGCAATGCCGTGATCTGGAAGCCGTCGGAGAAGACGCCGCTGACCGCGCTTGCCGTCGACCGCATTCTCGAAGACGCGCTCGCCGAATTCGGCGATGCACCCAAGGGCCTCACGTGCGTCATCAACGGCGGCCGCGAGATCGGTGCGCAACTCGTCGCGGACCCGCGCTCGTCGGTCGTCAGCGCGACGGGCAGCACGGAGATGGGCCGCACGGTCGGCATCGAGGTGGCGAAGCGCTTCGGCCGCTCGATCCTCGAACTCGGCGGCAACAACGCGGGCATCGTGACCGGCACCGCCGACAGCGAACTCGCGCTGCGCGGCATCCTGTTCTCGGCAGTCGGCACGGCGGGCCAGCGCTGCACGACGCTGCGCCGCCTGTTCGTGCACGAGAGCGTGTATGAGCAGACCGTCGCGCGCCTGAAGACGCTTTACAGCAAGGTGGCCATCGGCGATCCGCTCACGGCCGGCACGCTGATGGGCCCGCTGATCGACGCGCAATCGTTCGAGCGCATGCAGGCCGCGCTTGCACAGGCGAAGGACGAAGGCGGCACGGTGACGGGCGGCGAGCGTCATGTCGTGACGGGTCTCGAGAACGGTTACTACGTGCGTCCGGCCATCGTCGAGATGCCGTCGCAGACCGCGGTGATGCTGAAGGAAACCTTCGCGCCGATTCTCTACGTGATGAAGTACCGCGAATTCAGCGAAGCGATCGAAGCGAACAATGCGGCATCGCATGGTCTGTCGTCGTGCGTGTTCACGACCGACCTGCGCGAGGCCGAACGCTTCCTCTCGGATTCGGGCAGCGATTGCGGCATTGCCAACGTGAACATCGGGCCGAGCGGCGCGGAGATCGGCGGCGCGTTCGGCGGCGAGAAGGAAACCGGCGGCGGCCGCGAGTCTGGCTCCGATGCGTGGAAGGGCTACATGCGCCGTGCCACCAACACGGTCAACTATTCGTCCGCGTTGCCGCTGGCCCAGGGCATCGACTTTTCGATCGAATAAGCCGCGCGTTCCGGAGCCATCATGATGTACGACTTCACTGAGCCGTTCCGGAACCCCGGCGGCTCGCCGATCCGCGAGTTGTTCAAGTATCTCGGCGAGCCGGGGATGATCTCGCTCGCGGGCGGCTATCCGGCGAGCGACCTGTTCGATACCGACGGCTTGCAGCGCGCCGCCGCACAGGCGTGGACGCAGCCCGCGCGCTGCCTGCAATACGGTCCCACCGATGGCCTGCCCGAGCTCAAGGACGCGCTCGCGCAGCTCATGCAGCAACGCGGCGTGACGGTGCCTGCGGATCAATTGATGGTCACGACCGGCTCGCAACAGGGCTTCGATCTGTTGCTGCGCGTGCTGGTCGCACCCGGCGATGCCGTGCTCACCGAACAGCCTGCGTATCCCGCCACGTTGCAGGCGCTGAAGATGCAGCAGGCGCGCATCGTGACGGTGCCGGTGGATGCGCAAGGGCTGGATGTCGCGCGGCTCGCGGCGATGCTCGAAAGCGGCGAGGCGGGACGTCCGAAGCTGCTCTACACCGTGCCGACGTTCGCCAATCCGACCGGCGCAACGCTGTCGCTCGAACGTCGCCGCGCGCTTGTCGAACTGTCGGTGAAGCATGGCTTCATCATCGTTGAAGACGAACCTTATGCCGACCTGCGTTTTGCAGGCGAGGCCTTGCCGTCGCTGCTGAAGGTGGCGCAGGACATCGACGGTGGACGTGAGCGCGTCGTGTACTTCGGCAGTCTGTCGAAGGTGGTGGCGCCGGGGATACGGATTGGCTGGACCGTCGCGCCCGCGGATATCGTGCGGCGCTGTACGGTCGCCAAGCAGACGGCCGATCTGTGCAGCGCGCCGTGGATGCAGGCGATCGCCGCCGCGTATCTCGCCCAGGGCGCGCTGACGGAACACTTGCCGCGCATCGCGGAGCAGTATCGGCGCAAGTGCGAGGCCCTGTGCGATGCGCTCGATGCGCATCTCGCCGGCGCGCTGCAATTCCAGCGGCCTGAAGGCGGGATGTTCGTCTGGGCGCGCATGGAGGGTGTCGATTCATCGGAACTGCTGCAGCATGCAATCGCGCAGAAGGTGCTGTTCGTGCCGGGCAAGGCTTTCTATGCCGATCACATCGATGCCGCCGCGTTCCGTCTGTCGTTCGCTGCGCCGGGCATCGGCGAGATAGGCGAAGCGGCAGCGCGGCTTGCGCGTGCGCGCGAGGCGTTGCTCGGAGCAAGTCAAAGCTGATGGCAAGAGAGGGCGCCGGGCGTCATGCCCGGCGCCTTCGTTCGTCCGCGTCTTAGGATGAAGAAACAACAAGACTTGGTGAATATTCGTAGTTTGACGCTGGTTTTGCGTTTTCGGATAGTCGCTTCCAGTCCGGTCAGCCGGCCGGCTCAGCGCGCGGGGACAACGAGATACACGGCACGCGCCTCTCGCATCATCCTCGTTCCCCGCGATCATCGAAAAGCAACCGGGTAGACGTACATAATGAAAAGAAGCTTGTTGGCAGGGGCGACCCTCTCGTCGTTGGCCGTCGCGGTTCCCTGCGCCGCGCAAAGCAGTGTCACGCTCTATGGCGTCATCGATGTCGGCATCAACTACACCAGCAACGCGCAGACCGGACGCGCGAACGGCGCGCTCAAGGGCGCGTCGCAATTCAACATGCAGGACGGCGGTTCGGGCGGCATCAGCGGCAGCCGCTGGGGCCTGCGCGTGAAGGAAGACCTGGGCGGCGGCTATGGCGCCATCGCCACGCTGGAGAACGGCTTCAACATCCAGAGCGGCACGCTCGGCCAGGGCGGCGCGGAGTTCGGACGGCAGGCCTTCGTCGGACTCACGACGCCTTACGGCACCGCAACCGCCGGCCGTCAGTACGACTCGGTGGTGGACTTCGTGCAGCCGTATTCGACGGTCGCGATGTGGGGCGGCTATCCCGCCAGCCAGCCGGGCGATATCGACAACCAGGGCAACAGCCGGCGCGTCAACAACTCCGTCAAGTTCCGCAGCAAGGACTACGGCGGCTTCTCGTTCGGCGGCCTCTATAGCCTCGGCGGCGTGGCCGGCAGCACCGGACGTAACCAGGTCTACTCGCTGGGCCTCGGCTTCTCGCGTGGACCGTTGTCGATCGGCGCGGCCTACCTGAACGCGCGCGATCCGAACTATTCGTTCTTCGGCACCAACCCGTCTTCCGGCACCGCCGCGACCAGCAACAACATGGGTTCGTTCGGCTCGGCGACGGCCGCGCAATCGAATCCGATCTTCGGCGGCTACAGCTCGGCGCAGACCTATCAGGTCATCGCGACGGGTGCGTCGTACAAGTTCGGCGCTTCGTCGGTGGCGCTGAACTACAACAACGTGCAGTTCAAGCATCTCGAAGCCGGCGACGGTCCGAACACCCTCGGCTATGGCGGCACCGGCAAGTTCGACACGGTCGAGGCGAGCTACACGTTGCAGGCCACGCCCTCGCTGCTCGGCGGCGTGGTGTACGAGTACGTGCGTTCCAGCGGCGCGAACGATCGCGTCGCGGCGCATTACAACCAGGTCGGCGTAGGCGCGGATTACCTGTTGTCGAAGCGTACCGATGTCTATGCGATCGGCGTGTATCAGCGCGCGAGCGGCACCGATTCGTACGGCCAGTCCGCCGTCGCGGCCATCAATGGGCAGACGCCCTCGGCGAGCAACCATCAGTTCGCGCTGCGCTTGTCGCTGCGTCATCGTTTCTAAGTCCGGAATCATCCGTGCGGGTCCGGGCAGGGTCCGGGCCCGGAACCACGCAGAGAGGAAAAATTGGAAGACGAACAACAACGCAACGACGGACCTCTTCAATTCAGCCGCCGCGCCGTCATCAAGCAGGCGCTCGCGGGCGCAGCGATCACCGCGTTCCCGTTCGTGTGGACGCCCGCACGCGCGGCGAGCAAGCGCATCGTGGTGCGCGACGATGGCGGCGTCTATTCGCGCGCCTATGCCGCGCTGCTCTACAAGCCGTTCACGGAGAAGACCGGCATCGAGGTGATCGGCGTGCAGGCCAACGCGGACCCGACCGCGCAGGTCCGGAGCATGGTGGAAACCGGCAGCTACACGTGGGACATGGCGAAGCTCAGCCAGCCCGCGGTGCTGATGCTCACCACGGGCGGCAAGGTGTATCTGGAGAAGCACGGTCTGGAATCGGACCCGGTCATCGCGAAGATCTCCAAGCAGTACATGTCGCCGTATGGCGTCGGGTCCGATGTCTATAGCACGGTGCTGGCGTATCGCATCGACGCGTTCAAGGGCCGCAAGGCGCCGTCGTCGTGGGCGGATTTCTGGAACGTCAAGGATTTCCCCGGCCGGCGTGCGTTACGCAAGTCGCCGTTCGACACGCTGGAAGAAGCCTTGATGGCCGACGGCGTGCCGACTCCGAAGGTCTATCCCTGCGACTTCGACCGCGCCTTCAAGAGTCTCGACAAAGTGTCGAAGCACGTGGACGTGTGGTGGACCACGGGCGCGCAGGTGGAGCAGATGCTCAATTCGAGCGAGATCGACATGGTGAGCACATGGGTGTCGCGGGCGCAGTCAGCGATTGCGCATGGCGCGCCGTACCGGATCGTGTGGAACCAGAACATCTCCAGCTTCGATAACTGGACCATCCTGAAGGGCACGCCGAATCTCGATGCCTGCCGCGAGTTCATCCGCTTCGCTTCGGACCCGAAGATCCAGGCGGCGCTGGTCGACTGGTTCCCGGCCGGCCCGACGCAGCCCGAAGCGTACGCGATGCTGAAGCCCGAACTGGCGCGCAACTGTCCCGGCTATCCGGAGAACATGAAGAACGCCTTGCAGATCGATCCGGCTTTCTGGCAGGCGAATCAGGACAAGGCGATGGAACGCTTCAACGACTGGGTGCTGAAGTAAGCATCGGCGCATGACAACCCGCGCCGCTCCGGTTTGTGGGCGGCGCTTCTTTTCGAACGGAACGAACGATGGTGGATGCGGACCTCATGGTGAGCCGCCTGAAGGCGATCCTGGGCGATGACGGCGTGCTCACGTCGGCGGCTGACATGGATGGCTTCGTCGAGGACTGGCGCGGACGACATCGCGGCCCGGCGCTGTGTGTCGTGTTGCCCGCGAACACGGAAGCCGTGTCGCAGGTCGTCAGGCTGTGCGCCGAACACGGCGTGCCGGTGGTGCCGCAGGGCGGCAACACGAGCCTCTGCGCGGGCGCCGTGCCGCGCGCCGACGGCATCGCGCCGGTCGTGGTCAGTCTGTCGCGCATGCGGCGCATTCGCGGCGTCGACATCGTGAACGGCTCGATGACGGTGGAAGCAGGCTGCGTGCTGCAAACCGTGCAGGAAACCGCCGCGAGTCACGGGCGGCTTTATCCAGTCAGTCTGGGCGCCGAAGGCTCGTGCCAGATCGGCGGCAATCTCTCCACGAACGCGGGCGGCACGGGTGTGCTGCGCTATGGCAACACGCGCGAGAACGTGCTGGGTCTCGAAGTCGTGCTGCCGGACGGCACCATCTGGAACGGCCTGCGCGCGCTGCGCAAGGACAATACCGGCTATGACCTCAAGCAGTTGTTCATCGGCGCGGAGGGCACGCTGGGCGTCATCACGGCGGCGTCGCTCAAGCTGCATCCGCTGCCGACGCATCGCGAGATCGCGTGGTTCGCGCCCGTTGATCCCGCCGCCGCCGTGCGCATTCTCGGGCGCTTCCAGCAGGTGTGCAGCGACCGCCTCACCGCATTTGAAATGATCAACGCCACGCAGCTCGATCTCGTGCTGCGGCATGTGCCGGACCGGCGCAATCCGTTCGATACGCTGCGCGCGTGGAACGTGCTCGTCGAACTGTCGGATGTCGAATCGGGCGACGCAATTGCCGCGCTGATGCAGGCCACGCTCGAATGGGCCGTCGAGGAAGAACTGGTCGAGGACGCGGTGCTCGCGTCGAGCGAAGCGCAGCGCATGGCGCTGTGGGAAGTGCGGCACAGCGTGTCGGAGGCGAACAAGAAGGGCGGCATGGGGCTCGTCACGGATTGCGCGGTGCCGGTATCGGCGGTGCCCGAGTTCATCGCGCGGGCGACGGCGGCGGTGCATGCCATCGAGCCCGGCCTCGACGTGCTGGTGGTCGCGCACATGGGCGACGGCAACGCGCACTTCGTGCCGTTCTTCACGTTCGAGCGCTGGAACGCGCTCGCCGACCGCGATGCGACTGCGAGTGCGTTGCGCGCCTGCGTCAACGACGTGGCGTTCGAATTGGGCGGCACGTTCAGCGCGGAGCATGGCATCGGCCAGACCGGACTGCCCGCGATGGCGAAATACAAGGACCCCGCTGAGCTGGCGCTGATGCGTACCATCAAGCACGCGCTGGACCCGCGCAATCTTTTCAATCCGGGGCGTCTGCTTCCCTGAGGGGAACGGCACGACGCTGAACTGCTTTTCAAGGACCTGTTTCGATGCTCACTGCACACGCATTGCGCGGCATTTTTTCCGTAATCCCTTCTCCGGTCGATGACGACGACCGCATCGACGAACACGCCGCGCGGAAGCTGATACGTTATCTGCTGGGCCAGGGCGTGGACGGATTCCTGGCGCTCGGCGGCACTGGGGAATATGGCGGCCTGTCGCAGCGCGAACGCGTGCGCATGATCGAAACCACGGCGAGCGAAGCGGCCGGCCGCGTTCCGGTGATCGCGGGCGTGCTCGACGCGGGCTATCACGATGCCATCGAGTCGGGCAAGGAACTCGCTGCGGCCGGCGCAGATGCGCTGCTCGTGCTGACGCCGTACTACACGAATCCGACACAGGCCGGCATCCGCGATTACTTCCTGCGCTATGCCGATGCAGCGCCGCTGCCCATCATGATCTACGAGATCCCGTACCGGACGCGCGTGGCCATCGATCCCGTTGTGTTGCATGAACTGTCGAAGCACGAGAACATCATCGGCATGAAGGCGTGCAACACGGACATGTGGCACTTCCTGCAGACGGTCGCGGGCGTGGATGCATCGTTCTCGGTGTTGAGCGGCGAGGACTCGCTGTTCCCGATGCACGTCGCGGCCGGCGCGCGCGGCGGCATGCTGGTGACGGCGGCGTATCTGCCCACGGCATGGCAGCGCATCTGGCGTCTCGCCGACGAACGCAAGATCGACGACGCGCTCGCGCTGCATCGCACGCTGATCCCGCTGATGCAACTGATGTTCGCCGAATGCAATCCTGGCCCGCTGAAGACGGTGCTGGATGTGCTCGGCATCGATTCGACCCGTGTGCTGGCGCCGCTCGTAAATTCGGCGCCTGATTTGACAGCGCGACTGCGTGAAGAACTCGTCCGGCAACTGGACATCTTCGAAACAGCGCGCTGAGTTTTTGTTCAAGGAAGTGACCTGTATGGCAACCATCAATCTCCAGATCAGCGGTCTGTGCAAGCGTTATGGCGACTTCGTCGCGCTCGCGCCGACCGATCTCGACGTCGCGCAGGGCGAGTTCCTGACGCTGCTGGGCCCGAGCGGCTCGGGCAAGACCACGCTGCTGAGCCTCATCGCGGGCCTTGCGCAAGCGGACGGCGGCTCGATCCGCATCAATGGCGTCGACGTCACCGACGGCGCGCCGTACGACCGCGACATCGGCATGGTGTTTCAGAACTACGCGCTGTTCCCGCACATGACGGTGGCGGAGAACATCGCGTTCCCGTTGCAAATGCGCAAGGTCGATGCGGCGAGCGCCAGGAAGCGCGTCGCCGAGGCGCTGGAGATGGTGCATCTGCCGCACGTGGCGGGACGCTATCCGCGTGAACTCTCGGGCGGGCAGCAGCAGCGCATCGCGCTGGCGCGCTGCATGGTGTACCGGCCCTCGATCATCCTGATGGACGAGCCGCTCGGCGCCCTCGACAAGAAGCTGCGCGATCACATGCAACTGGAGATCAAGCGCATTCACCGGGATCTGGGCACGACGATCATCTACGTGACGCACGATCAGGAAGAAGCGATGACGATGTCGGATCGCATCTGTTTGATGGATGCGGGCAAGATCGCGCAACTCGGTACGCCTGCTGACTTGTACTTCCGTCCGAAGAATGTGTTCGTGGCGGATTTCCTCGGTGAATCGAACCTGCTGGATGCACAAGTCACGTCACGTGAAGGCGATCAGGTGCGCCTCGCGATGCAAGGTATCGACAAAGGCAGCGCGATGGTCTATGACGCGCAAGTGCAATCGGGCAAGCCGGTGAAGCTGATGCTGCGTCCGCAGAACCTGCGGGTGAACGGTCATGCTGAAGCGGGCGCAGAAACGATGTCCGCCAAGCTCACCGACATCATGGTGACCGGCGGCATGACCAAGCTGTACATGCAGCGCCAGCAGCAGAACGCGGAGGCCGCTGAACTGGTGGCGTCGTTCCCGACCGACCGGCTCGGGGCGCGCTATGAGATCGGCCAGACGCTGACGCTGTCGTGGTCGCCCGCCGATGCCGTCGCCATCGCGGGGTGAGCCGATGAACCCTTCCGCCATGACCGCGCAGAACGATCGCACCGCGCCGCGCAAGGTGCGCAACCCGCGCCTGAGCCGCAAGCTGCGCGTGGCTGCGATGGCTGCACCCGTGATCGTGCTGCTCACAGTGTTCCTGATCTATCCGGTCGGACAATTGCTGCTGCTGAGTATTCACAATCGGAGCGGCTTCACGATGGCCGAGTACAAGCGGCTGTTCGCCTCGTCGGTGTATGTGGAAGTGCTGTGGGTGACGATGAAGGTATCGCTGCTCACGACCTTCTTCTCGGTGCTGGTGGGCTATCCGGTCGCGTACCTGATCTCGGCCGCTACGCGCGAGCGCAAGAACCGGTTGCTGTACTGGGTGCTGCTGTCGTTCTGGACCAGCTTTCTGGTGCGGACGTTTGCATGGGTGGTGCTGCTCGGGCGTAATGGCGTGTTCAACTGGGTGCTCAAGCACCTCGGGCTGGTCGATTCGCCGCTGGGGTTGCTGTACAACCTGCCGGCAGTGATCGTAGGCATGACGCACGCGCTGATGCCGATCGCCATCATGACGATGCTCTCAGTGATGGAGAACATCGACCGGAGGTTGCCGAGCGCGGCATCGACGCTCGGTGCGCGTCCGGGCACGGCGTTCTGGAAGGTGTACTTCCCGCTGTCGCTGCCGGGGGTGTTTGCCTCGGCGTTGATGGTGTTCGTCACCGCAATCGGCTTCTTCATCACGCCGACGCTGCTGGGCGGACGTCACGAGACGATGATTACGCAGTTGATCATCGATCAGGTGTTGCAGGCGTTGAATTGG
>NZ_JARUXR010000006.1:0-41219 GCF_031451215.1 Caballeronia sp. LZ034LL | reverse complement strand
CATCGCGGACAGCCGTGACGAAGCGACGGGCGAACGACTCGACAACCTGGAAGATCCGTACCGTCTGTTCCGTTGCCATACGATCATGAATTGCGTCGACGTGTGCCCAAAGGGGCTCAACCCGACCAAGGCGATCGGCAAGATCAAGGAATTGATGGTGCGCCGGGCGGTTTAAGGCAAGGCAAGGCATCGGACAACGCGAAAGGCGCGGCCCCTCAAAAGGCCGCGCCTTTTTGTTTGGCGCGTGCCAAAAGCGGTCACGGTCCGGCAGAGTACTATTCCCGCTTACGAAGCCAACCGTCCCAGGTGCGTTCATGCCGCGCTCACTTCACCTCAGCAACCTTCGCATGGCCGATGGCCAGCGCGTGTCCGTCACCATCGAAGACAAGCGTATCGCAGCGCTCGGCCCTGACCTCGCGGCGCCGCCCGGCATGCCCGTCGAAGATGGTGGCGGTGCGTTGCTGCTGCCGGGCTTCGTCGAGGGCCATACGCATCTCGACAAGACCCACTGGGGACTGCCGTGGTATCGCAACGAAGTCGGCCCATTGCTGACCGACCGCATCAGTAACGAGCGCGCGTACCGCAGCACGTCAGGACACGACGCGAAAGCTCAATCGCTCGCACTGGCGCATGCATTCGTGCAGGCCGGGACCACGCGTTTGCGCACGCATGTGGACATCGATACCGATGCGGGCCTGCGCCATCTCGAAGGCGTGCTCGCCACGCGCGACGCCCTGCGCGAGATGCTCGACATGCAGATCGTCGCGTTTCCGCAGTCGGGCATGCTGATCCGTCCGGGCACGGCCGAACTGCTCGACCGCGCGCTCGCCGAAGGTGCGGACGTGCTCGGCGCGCTCGATCCCGCCTTGATCGACCGCGATCCGGTGGCCTCGTTGAACACGACATTCGCGCTCGCGCAACGCCATGGCAAGCCCATCGACATTCATCTGCACGAACCCGGCGAAGTGGGCGCATTCACGCTGCGGCTGCTGCTCGACCGCGTCGAGGCAACGGGCATGCAGGGGCAGGTCGTCATCAGCCATGGCTTCTGTCTGGGCGCGTTGCCGGAACGCGAACGCGACAGCCTGCTCGATCGCATCGCGTACTTGCGGGTGGCGTTGATGACGAGCGCGCCGCCGTCAGTCACCGTGCCGCCCTTGTAGACATGCATTCGCAAGGGCATCTCGATGTTCGGCGGCAACGACGGCATACGCGATACCTGGACGCCCTACGGCGTGCCCGACATGCTCGAACGCGCGATGCTGATCGGCATGCGCTACGACCTGCGGCGCGATGACGATCTGCAGCTTGCGTTCGATACCGTCAGCGTAGCCGCAGCACGCGGCTGCGGCTTTGCGGACTATGGCCTGCATGTAGGCGCGCGCGCGGATCTCGTGCTCGTCGATGCAGAGTCCGTCGCACAGGCGGTCGTCGCGCGGCCGAAGCGCAAGTTCGTCATGGCGAACGGGCGTGTCGTCGCGCGCGACGGCGCACTCGTCGCGTGATGAAGCCTTGTCAGCGCCGCGCGCCGAGCGTGAGCTTCACGTGGCGGTTGACGTCCTTGTACAACAGATAGCGGAAGCGCCCCGGTCCGCCTGAATAGCACGCTTGCGGACAGAAGGCGCGCAGCCACATGAAGTCGCCGGCCTCGACTTCGACCCAGTCCTGATTCAGCCGATACACCGCCTTGCCTTCGAGCACATAGAGCCCGTGTTCCATCACGTGCGTTTCCGCGAACGGAATCACGCCGCCGGGCTGAAACGTGACGATGTTCACGTGCATGTCGTGACGAATGTCTTCGGGATCGACGAAGCGCGTCGTCACCCAGCGGCCTTCGGTGCCGGGCATTGGAATGGGCTCGATATCCAGTTCATTGGTCACGAAGGCATCGGGAAGCGGCACGCCGTCGACGGCTTCATAGTGCTTGCGCAGCCAGTGAAAGCGCGCGGCATCCTGATGACGATTGCGCATCTGCCAGGACACGCCGGGTGGAATGAAGGCATAGCCGCCGGGTTTGAGCACGTGCAGTGCGCCTTGCAATGTCAGTTCGATCTCGCCTTCCACGATGAACAACACGCCTTCGGCATCGGGGTCCTGCTCGGGCTGCTCACTGCCGCCGCCGGGCGCGACTTCCATGATGTATTGCGAGAACGTCTCGGCGAATCCCGTCAGCGGGCGCGCCAGGATCCACAGACGGGTCTTGTCCCAGAACGGCAGATAACTGGTGACGATGTCGCGCATCACGCCTTTCGGAATGACGGCATAGGCTTCGGTGAACATCGCACGGTCGGTCAGGAGTTCGGTCTGCGCCGGATGGCCGCCATGCGGCGCATAGTAGGGTTGGCTTGACATACGAGAGTCTCCGTAAGGGTGGACATCGCATGCGCGTGGCGGAGCCGTGATCGTTGCGCCGTGCCGCGCATCGATCCATCATAGTCTTTTCGGCGCGGCCCGATGGCGCCTTCGCCGTGACGGCCTACAGCGGAACGTCTTCGATCAGTGCGAGACGCAAGGCGCGAATGCGGCGATCCACGAAGTAGCCGCCGCCTTCCGTGTATCGCAGATAGAGACGCCCGCAGACCGAGCATTCCCACACGCCGCAACGGTTGTACGGGAAGTAGCGCGGCGCGATGGGCGCGTCCGCTGACCAATACTGGATCTTGTTGGGCAGATACTCGGCGAACGTGGGCTCCGGATCGTCTTGCGGCCACAAGGTGCCGATCTCGCGGAGCTGCGTTTCGTCGAGAGAAAGCGGTTGTGACTGCCAGCCGTCGAGCGAGGTTTTCGTGCAGGTGCAGGGGCCGGGATCGCCGGCCTCGGCGTGTCGTGCGAGTTCGATGAGTGCTGCAGTGTCCAGGGTATCGGGCATGACGCGTGAAGTCGGAGAGGCGAACGCGTCATCATGCGCGCGCGGGCGTGGGTTCGGCAAGCCCTCAGCCGTTCATCATCCGGTCACGCTGTGCCGCGACCCAGGTGCGATCGAAGCGCCCTTGCGCGATGGCTTCGAGCTGTGCCGCTTCTTTCGCTGCCTGCTTGCGCGCGCCTTCGATGACGGCTTCGACATCGGCGGGCGCAATGGCCAGCACGCCGTCCTCGTCGCCGACGACGATATCGCCCGGATGCACCACCATGCCGCCCACCGTCACCGGCACGTTGATCTCGCCGGGTCCGTTCTTGTAGGGCCCGCGATGCGTGACGCCGCGCGCATACACCGGAAAATCACGCTGGCTCAGCGCGCCGACGTCGCGGATGGCGCCATCGATCACAAGGCCCTGCACGCCGAGGCTCGCCGCATAGCTCGCCATGATGTCGCCCATCAGGGCCTGCGTAAGTTCGCCTGCACCATCGATCACGAGCACGTCGCCGGGGCGGCAGTAATCGAACGCGCGATGAATCGCGAGATTGTCGCCGCCGCGTGTGCGCACCGTGACCGCGGTGCCGGCCATCGGCCGCGGACGATGATACGGACGCAGCCCGGTTGTGCCGCTCACGCGGGCCATGTTGTCGCTCAGGAGCGAGACCGCGAGTTCGCGCAACGCGTCGAGCGTCGCGGCGCTCGCCTGTCGCGCCGATTCATGTTCACGCCAGCCGGCCGGATTCATGACGTTGCTCCTTCGATGGATTGTTGTTGTCGTTCGAGCTGCGCGTTGAGACGTCCATACACGGCGCGCGCGTTGTCTTCGTAGATGCGCTGACGGTCCGCATCGGCGAGCCATTCGATGGCGTCGATATAGCGGCGCGTATCGTCGTAATGATGGCCGGTCTCGGGATCGATGCCCTGCACCGCGCCGATCGTCTCCGATGCAAACAGGATGTTCTTCGCCGGAATCACCTTGGCGAGCAGCTCCGCGCCCGGCTGGTGATAGACGCAGGTATCGAAGAACACGTTGTTGAGCAGATACTCGGTGAGCAGCGGCCGCTTCATGTCCTGCGCGAGTCCGCGATAGCGTCCCCAGTGATAGGGCACCGCGCCGCCGCCGTGCGGAATGATGAACTTGAGCGTCGGGAAGTCGGCGAACAGATCGGCGCTCAGCAACTGCATGAACGCGGACGTATCGCCGTTGATGTAATGCGCGCCCGTTGCATGGAAGTTCAGGTTGCACGACGACGAGACGTGGATCATGGCCGGCACGTCGAGTTCGACCATCGCTTCATAGAGCGGATACCAGGACCGGTCCGTGAGCGGCAGCCCGGACCAATGACCGCCCGATGGATCCGGATTCAGATTGCAGCCGATGAAGCCCAGTTCTTCCACGCAGCGCCGCAGTTCGGCGATGCAGTTGTCCGGCGCCACGCCGGGAGCCTGCGGCAACTGACACACGCCGACGAAGTTACGCGGAAACAGTTCGACCACGCGATGCACGAGGTCGTTGCATGCGCCTGACCAGACCGCATTGGCTTCGGCCGTGGCGAGGTGATGACCCATGCCGGCGGCACGTGGCGAGAAGATGGTGAGATCGGTGCCGCGTTCGCGCTGGATGCGCAACTGCCCGCCTTCGATGCTCGCGCGAATCTCGTCATCGGAGACGCTGGGCAGCGGGGGCGGCGTATGACCGTCCTTCAGCGCGGCGATCTGTTTTGCACGCCATGCTTCGTGCTGCGGGGGCGAGGTCGTGTAGTGGCCATGGCAATCGATGATCATGCGTAAGGTCCGTTGCGTTGAGTGCGAATTCAAGTGCGTGCGGCGGGGTCACCGGCGGGCAGGGAGGAGGCTTCGTCGTCGGCGGGTTTGACGCGCATGACCAGCGCGATCACGGTGGCCACGACGAGGAACGCCGCGATGGTCAGCAACGCGAGCTTGAAGTTGCCGGTTGCGTTGCGCACGAGGCCGATGCTCCACGGCCCGACCAGCCCGCCGAACTGCGCGATCGTGTTGATGAGCGCGATGGTTGCTGCGCCCGCTGCGCCGGTCCGGAACGACGACGCGAGACTCCAGAACAGCGGATTGCCTGCGTAGATGAAGAGGCCGGTCACGCACAGCAGCACATAGGCGATGACGGGATTCGGCGCATAGGCGCTGCCCGCGATGGCCACGGCGCTCATGCCATAGACGAAGGCGAGATGCTTCTTGCGGTCGCCGGTGCGGTCGGAGCTGCGGCTGATGATGAAGGTGCCGAGGACGCCCAGCAGCGGCGGCGCGGCCGAGAGAAAGCCAACTTCGATGTTGCTCAGGTGGCCGAGACTCTTGACGATCTGCGGCAGCCACAGGAACAGCCCGTAGATGCCGACCAGCGCGCAGCCGAACAGGCAGGCGAGGCTCCATACGCGGATGTCGCCGGCGACGCGCAACAGCGGGAAGTGCGTGGCCCCGCCTACGGTTTCGCGTTCGGCGGCGAGCGTGGTTTCGAGCCATTGCTTTTCGTCGTCGCGCAGCCAGTCGGCTTCGGCGGGACGCTCCGTCATGATGCGCAGCGTGAGCAGGCCGAGCAGCATCGCGGGAACGCCTTCGAGGATGAACATCCACTGCCATCCTTGCAGGCCCAGCACGCCGTTCGCGTAGGTCATGAGGATGGTCGAGATCGGGCCGCCGAGCACCGCTGAGAACGATCCCGCGATGATGTAGCCGCCCACCGCGCGGGCCCGGTAGCGCACCGGGAACCACTTGGTCAGATAGACCGCGACGCCTGGCAGGAAGCCCGCTTCCATCACGCCGAGCGTGAACCGCAGCACGTAGAAGCTCTTGTCGTCGAAGACGAAGGCAGTGGCCGCGGCGACGGCGCCCCACGTCAGCAGGATGCGGGCGATCCAGCGGCGCGCGCCGACGCGATGCAGCAGCAGGTTGCTCGGCACTTCGAGCACCATGTAGCCGACGAAGAAGATGCTGCCTGCGAAGCCGAACACGGCCGGGCTGAAGCCGAGCGCCTTGTTCATGTCGAGCGCCGCGAAGCCGATATTGATGCGGTCGAGATAGTTGAAGAACATCATGGCGAAGAGCAAGGGCATGAGGCGCCCGTAGACCTTTCGCATCGTCGCCGCTTCGTTGAAAGGGGTCATGCCGTCTCCACGTTCTTCATCGGATCGCGAGGCTCTGCGGCCCCGCTTTACAAACAGCCTGCGCCGTTCTTGCAATCGGGCTGGCTGACGCGTACAGCAAGCCAGCCTGTACGTTTGATCGATGATAAGAAGCGCAGCGGCGCGCGTCCAAGACGCGTTGCTTATGCTTCTATAAGCTTCTGCTTATAGTGCGGGTGAATCGAGAGAGGGCGGAAGGCAGTGGAGGAAGGCGTGCAGATGCGCTGAATCGTCTTCGCTGCGGAAGGTCGCGGCGAGCGTCGACCAGAGCGATGCGCCGGGGCCCGCGAGCGGGCGGAACACGACGTCCGCGCGTCCGTGTCGCGCCACGGATTCACCGACGAAAGTCACGCCGAGCCCTGCTGCGACGAGTGCGATCGCAGTCTGGATTTCATAGGCCTGATGCGCGATGAACGGCGTCACGCCCGCATCGCGATACAAGGACTGCACGGTGTGCTTGAACTGCGCGTTCTGGTGTTTCGGATAGACGATGAGCGGGGTATCGGCGAGTTCGGCGATGCGGACTTTCTTTCGTGCAGCAAGCGGATGATCGGGCGAGAGTACCGCCACCACGTGCTCGCGCAGCAGCGTGTAGGAGGTGCAGCCCGGGATGTCGAGCGGCTGCCGTCCGATGCCGACATGGATGCGCAGGTCGCGCAAGGCGTCGGTTTGCTCCTCGGTCAGCATTTCGAAGAGCTTGAGTTCGACTTCGGGGTAAGCGTGATGAAAGGCTTTGAGCGCGGGCGGGAGAATGCTGTACATCGCGGAACGCGTGAAGCCGATCGAGAGCCAGCCGCGCCGTCCAACGCCTATCTGCTGCGCGCCGAGGCTCGCCTGTTCCCAGGAGCCGAGGATCTGCCGCGCTTCCGTGCAGAGATAGTGGCCCGCTTCGGTGAGCCGCAGCGGCCGTCGCGCGCGGTCGACGAGTTGCGTGCCGAGGCGTTCTTCCAGCAGACGTATCTGCTGGCTCAGGGCGGGTTGCGCGATGTGCAGGCGCTCCGCTGCACGGCTGAAGTTCAGTTCCTCGGCGAGAATGACGAAGCATTGGAGGGATCTGAAGTTCATCGGCGTGTTCATGGGGAAGAGGACCTCATGATGTCACAAGGTCTGCCCGTCCCGGTCTTTCGCTAGCTCAGACTCCCCACCAACTGCGCCAGAAACGCGTCGCACGCATCCAGCTGCGCCAGCTCGACAAACTCATCCGGCTTGTGCGCGACAGCGATATCGCCAGGACCGCACACCAGCGCCGGCACCGAGAGCCGCGTCGAGAACAAGCCGCCTTCCGTACCGAACGCGACCTTGCGCGTGTGCGTTCCTTGCGGCAACAGCGCTTCGAGAAAACGCACCGCGTCGCTTGTCACGTGCGTATCGAGACCGGGATAGGCATTTACTTCCTCGATCTCCGGCAACGGCGTGCCACCATCCGCCGCAGCGCGCGCCCGGATGCCGTCGAGAATCGCATCCGCACGATCCGCTGCCAGCGTGCGGATCTCGAAGTCGAGCGTGCACTCGTTCGGCACGATATTCAACGCACGGCCGCCGTGAATCGTGCCGACGTGAATCGTCGAGTAAGGCACGTCGTAACCGTCGTCCTGTGCGCCATGTTCCGCAAGCTGCTGCTGCGCGGCGCGCATCGCCGTGATCCAGTCGGTGGCGACGTGAATGGCGTTCGTGTACTTCGGTGCAAGGGCCGAATGACCTTCCTCGCCGCAACAGACCGCGCGATACGCGGCCTTGCCCTTGTGGCCGGTGGCGATCTGCATCATCGTCGGCTCGCCGACCACGCACAGCTCGGGCCGTACCGGCGCGCTTTCCAACACGTCGATCAGCCGCCGCACGCCGACGCAGCCAATCTCCTCGTCATACGACAGCGCGAGCTGCAACGGCTTCTTCAGCGTGCGTGCCGAGGCATCGAGCATCGCGACGACTGCGCACGCAACGAAGCCTTTCATGTCGGCCGAGCCGCGTCCGTAGAGGCGTCCGTCGCGCACCGTCGCCTCGAAGGGCGGCACGGTCCATGGCTGGCCTTCGACCGGCACGACATCGGTATGGCCCGAGAGCATCACGCCGGGCACATGCGCCGGCCCCGTGCTCGCGAACAGGTTGGCGCAGGTTCCTGCATCGTTCCTGACGAGCGTGCACGCGATCCCCGCCGCGCCGAGCAGCCCCGCGACATGCTCGATCAGCGCGAGATTGGGCGTGCGCGAGATCGTCGGGAAGGCGATCAGCGCCTTCAGCAACCCGGCGCTGCGGCTAGTCGTCATGCCGGCTTCACCGCGGTGACGTCGATCTCGACCAGCCACTCGGGCCGCGCGAGCGCCTGCACGACGATGCCGGTGGAAACCGGAAACACGCCCTTGAGCCAACGGCCCATCACGTTATAGACGGCCTCGCGATAGCGCGGATCGATGATGTAGACCGTCACCTTGCAGATGTCTTCGAGCTTGCTGCCGCATTCGTCGAGCAGCATCTTGACGTTCGCCATCGCCTTCTCGGTCTGCGCGGTGACGTCGCCGATGCCCACCGACTCGCGCGTGTCGAGATCCTGGCCGATCTGGCCGCGCAGATAGATCGTATTGCCGGCGATTACGGCCTGGCACAGGTCGTTATCGAGCTTCTGTTCCGGATAGGTTTCGCGCGTATTGAACTTGCGGATGCGGGTATGCGTGGTCATGTCGTATCGAAAAAAAGTGGAATCAGTGCTGAAGAATTTTCGAAAGAAAGCGTTTCACCGCAGGACTGGCCGCGTCCTGGAAGAAAGCATCGGTCGGGCTGTCCTCGATGATCGCGCCGTCCTCCATGAACACGACGCGATGTGCGACGCGCCGCGCGAAGCCCATCTCGTGCGTCACCACCATCATGGTCATGCCTTCGCGCGCAAGCTTCACCATCACGTCGAGCACCTCGTTCACCATCTCGGGATCGAGCGCGGAAGTCGGTTCGTCGAACAGCATCGCCATGGGGTCCATCGAGAGCGCACGCGCGATGGCGACGCGCTGCTGCTGGCCGCCCGACAACTGCCCGGGGTACTTGTGCGCATGCGTCGAGAGCCCGACGCGATCGAGCAGTTCGCGCGCCTTCGCCCTCGCGCTCGTCTCGTCGCGGCCCAGCACGATGCGCTGCGCGAGCGTCAGGTTGCGCGTCAGGTCGAGATGCGGGAACAGCTCGAAATGCTGGAACACCATGCCGACGCGGCTGCGCAGCTTCGGCAGGTTGGTCGACTTCGCGGCGAGCGAGGTGCCGTCGACGAGAATGTCGCCTTTCTGGAACGGCTCCAGCGCATTCACCGTCTTGATGAGCGTCGATTTTCCGGAACCCGAAGGCCCGCAGACCACGACGATCTCGCCCTTGTTCACGTGCGTCGAACACTGCTTGAGCACGTGATGCGCACCGTACCATTTGTCGATGCCGCGAATCTCGATGACCGGTGTCGTCATTTGTCGAAATACCCCGCGCGGATCGACGCGCCGATCAGGTTGAGAATCAGGCGGCCCGCCGTGATGCACGAGATCAGGTTCTTGTCGTCCTTCTCCGGCTGGATCTCGACGATGTCCATGCCCACCACGCGACCCTTCTTCACCAGACCGTGAATCAGCTTGCGCGCCTGCACGAAGGTCACGCCGCCCGGCGCCGGTCCCGCCACCGCCGGCATCACCGAGGGATCGAGACCGTCCGCGTCGATGGTCAGGTAGTAGTTGCCGCCGTCGGGAATGCGGGCGAGCACCGCCTCCATGCCGATGTCATGCAGCTCGTAAGCCGTCACCAGGTCCGAGCCATAAGCGCGTGCCGCGACCAGTTCCTCGGGGCGTCCGCTGCCTTGCGCGCGCAGACCGATCTGGATGATGCGGTCGACGTGCGCCATTTCGGAAGCGCGGCGGATCGGGCTGGAGAGGCCTTCGCGCACGCCGTTGACATCGTCGCGCCAGTCGAGGTGGGCATCGATATGCACCAGCGTGATCGGGCCTTTCTGGTCGAGGCCGCGCAGCACCGGCGTGGTGATGCCGTGATCGCCGCCGAGCACGATGGGCATCGCGCCGCCCGCCGCGATGCGGCGCACCGCCGCTTCGGCGCGCGCATAGTGTTCGCCGGGCTTCGTCAGGTCGGGGATGATGTCGCCGCAATCGACGAAGCGCACATCGGTACGGCCTTGCAGCAGCGGACCGTCGATGTCGAAGTCGTAGTGATACGGCTTGCGCACGACGCGGTCCGTCGCCTGGCGGATCGCCGAGGGCGCGTTGGTCTGGTCGTTGCTGAAGTCCGATGCGTCATAGGGCGCGCCATACGGCATGCCGAGCACGGCGATGTCGGCCTTCAGGTTGTCGATGTCGAGATCGAGTTCCGAGTACAGCAGCGTGGGATGGCCGACGCGCGGCGCGACAGTGTATTGGGTCATGGGGTGTCTCCAGAGTGAGGGGAAGGCGCGTCAGACATGACGCGTGCGGCGGCCGATCACGGTCTCCAGGCGCCGGCCGGCGCCCGCCAGCAGAACGCTGCAGATCCAGTACATCAAGGCCGTCGTGCCGAGAACTTCGACATAGGCGAACGTGTTCGCGGTGAGCAGGTTGCTCTGGTACGTCATCTCCGGAAGGCTCATCACGGAGAAGATGGCGGAGTCCTTGAACATCATGATGACGAGGCTCGTGGTCGGCGGCGTGATGAAGCCGAACAGCTGCGGCGCGATGATATGGCGCTGCGCCTGCCAGAACGTCATGCCGAGCGACAGCGACGCGAAGGTCTGGCCGCGCGGCACGGAACGCAATGCGGCGCGCAGGATCTCGCAGAAGTAGCCGCCGGTGTAGAACACCGTGCAGCCGATCGCCACCGTCATCGCCGAGGCCGGCACGCCCAGTTTCGGCAGGCCGAAGAACGCCAGGTACACGAGGATCAGGTACGGAATGTTGCGCACCAGTTCGACATAGGCGAGCGCCACGGGCCGCAGCACGGTGCGCGACTGCGCCGCATAGGCCGCCACGATGCCCAGCACGATACCCAGCGGAATGCCGGTCACGCTGACCAGCGCGGTGATGCGCAATCCTTCGAGCAGCGGGGGAATCGCTTCACGGACGATCGAGAAATCAATGGCCATGGGGAAGCATCCTCGCAACGCGGCGTTCGCACAGTCGCGAAGCAGCGGAAATCAGGAACAGGATCACGAAATAAACGGCGGCCGTGATCGCGAAAACCTGCAGCGGCAAGTCGGTCTGCAACGTCGCATTGCGTGCGACGGTCGCGAGCTCGGGCACGGCGATGATCGACATCAGCGAGGACGCCTTCAGCAGGATCGTGAACTCGCTGGTGAGCGGCGGAATCGAGCGATAGATCACTTGCGGCAGCAGCACATGACGCCAGACCTGCGAGGTGCGCATGCCCACCGCATAGCCTGCGGCGCGCTGACCCCAGGAGATCGTGCCAAGCGCGCCGCGCAGGATTTCGACGATATACGCGCTGGTGTTACAGGCCAGCGCGGCGATCCCCGCCGTGACCGGCGAGATCGAGATGTCGAGCAGTGCGGGCACCATGTAGTACGCGATCAGCATGTGGATCAGCGCAGGCGTGCCGCGGATCAGGCTGACCCACAGCACGACCAGCGAGCGCAGCGGCGCGAACGGCGAAATGCGCGCGAGCAGCAGCACGATGCCGAGTGCGAGCCCGATCACGAAGGCGCATGCCGACGCGCCCAGCGTCAGTGCCGTGCCGGATACGACGCCGTCGAGGAAGGGCGCGATGACGCCGCCCGGATCGATCCAGTCGAACATGGCGTCAGATCGCGCCGTCGGGCAGATAGCCGCTGCGCGGCGTGTCCATCGCGGCGCCGAACCATTTGGTCTGGAGCGCGGCGAGCTTGCCGTCGTTCCGGAAAGATTCGAGCGAATCGTTGATGAATTTGCGGATCTCGAGATCGTTCGGATTCGCGACCCACGCGAGCAGCTTCGGCTGACCGATGGTGCCGGCGATGCGGAACGCGTTCGGCTGGCGCTTCATCTGCACGGCGGCGATGTTCGACGGCATCAGCGCGACATCGATGGTCTTGTTCGCCAGCGCGTTGGAGACGTCCGGATACGCCTGGAACAGCTTGGTGTCCGCGTAGCCCTTGCCGGTCTTGTCCTTCAGTTCCTTCTCGAACTCGGTGGCCACCGGCTGCGACGACGAACCCATCTGCGTGCCGATGATCTTGCCGCCGATGTCGAGGTCGCGGTTGATGCTCTTGTCGTCTGCGCGCACCATCAGCACCGAACGCACGACGCCTACCGGCTCGCTGAACGCGAAACGCTTCGCACGTTCCGGCGTAATGCCGACGCTGGTCGCCACGAAGTCGAACTTGTGCGCCATCAGGCCCGGCAGCAAACCCTGGAACGGCAGGTTCATTTGTTCGAGCTTGACGCCGAGTTTCGCCGCCATCAGTTCCAGCACGTCATGCCCATAGCCGACGATCTGGCCGTTCTCGACGAATTCGAACGGCTCGTACGCGGCCTCGGTGCCCACCACGAGCTTGCCGCGCTTCTTGATATCGGCGAGCGTGCCGCCTTCGGCGCGCGCGATGGTCGGCAGCGCGAGCGCGGCGCCCGACGCGAGCGTCGCTTTCACAAAAGATCGTCTGGACCAGTTTTTCATTGCTTTCTCCGCTTGAGGGGACGGCTTGAGGGACGCTCGGGGACGAGGCAGCCGAAATGTATGTCGCCATAAAGAGAGTGAAAAATGATTTTTTTATCGGTATGGTTCCGAAAAACGTAACCTTCTACTGAAGCTTTTTCTTCGCCGCCATGTCCGAACGATCCGCCGTCAAACATCCCGTCGCCAAGCGCCCCGACTTCAGCGAGCGTGACCTGCGCTCGCTGCGCATCTTCTGCTCGGTCGCACAGGCGAACGGTTTCGCCGCCGCCGAGAAGCAGCTCAACATGTCGAAGGCATCGATCAGCCGGCATATCCGTGAGGTCGAGGACACACTCGGCGCGCGGCTGTGCGAACGCGGGCCGTCAGGCTTCGTTCTGACGCATGCGGGCAAGGTGGCGCTTGAACTCGCACGCGATGCGCTGATGTCGCTCGCGCGCATCCGTCCGGAAATTGATGCGGTGCGCGGCGTGTTGTCCGGAACGCTCGCCATCGGCATGGTCGAGCACATCGTCAGCGACGAAGGCTGTCATCTGCCGGAAGCGCTGGCCTCGCTCAAGGAACTGGCGCCGGATGTGAGCGTTGAACTGCGCGTGATGACCTTCAACGAACTCGATCTCGCGTTGCGCGAGCGTCGCGTGCAGGTCGCAATTCGCGGAATGTACCGGCGCGAGGCCGGCTTTCACTACCTGCCGCTCTTCATCGAGCGCCAGCAGCTTTATGTGGCGCGCCGCAGTCTCCGCGATGCCGCGGCGCTGCCGCTGGTGTATCGTTCGCAACCCTTCGTGCACGAGATGCTCAATACGCTCGGCATGGCGCGGGGGCCGTCGGCTTCGGGTCTGGAGGCGGTCGCGATGCTCGTGCTGTCAGGGCACTATGTCGGCTTGCTGCCGCAGTTCTATGCGGCTTCGTTCGCGAAGCGGCAGTCGCTCGTCAAGGTTCCGGGCGTGCCGGTATACGAAAACACCATCAGCGCCATCACCGAGATCTCGCGGCCCCGCACGCGCGCGCTCGATCTGTTCCTCGATCTTCTGCAACAGTTGCATGACAGTGCGTGAACGGAGGATGGAGGGTCTTTACACCACGCGGTTCATGCGATCGACGACGAGTTCGCCACAGGCGGCAATCGCCCCCGCCACGACAGGAACGAGATGATCGGGCACGCGCCATTCGGCGGCGGTCGTATCGGAGAGCAATTGCTCGGAGAACAGATGGAAGACTTCGGAGCAGGCTACCTCGGGTCGCGGGTCACGGCTGCCGTGTTCCCGGTAAAGACAGGCAAAGTGCAGTACACACCGGCTGAGCGATGCACTCGTCAATTGCGCCCATGAAGAATCCTCCCGGCCCGCCAGACTCATCTGCATCTCGCGCACGGTAGCCCACAGCACGCCGGCCAGACGCTCGGGAATCCCGAGATAGCTGTAACCCACGCTTCCGCTTTCCATGATCTATTTCTCCATCCATACGTCGTGACTGGCGCGACCAATGTGCAATCGTCATGCCGAGTAATGCGCCGGTAAGGTGGGCGGCCTTTGAGGCACACGTCCTTTCCGTTGCACACGCTATGCAGCGGCCTCAAGGCCCGATTCCAGTTCCTTTCACAAGATCCACCGATAACATCCTGGGTCATTAATGCAATACGTACGCGCGGGACGAATGGACGTAACACTGTGTGCTTGTAACGTAACAGACCCCGTGACGCCCGCCGCACATGGGATACGCGGTGCACGTTTCTGGTAAGACAATTGGCATGGAAACTGCATAAAGGCTTTATTGGAAACAGACTGTTCGATCGTTTCATAGAGGGCTTTTTCAACGCACGAAAATGCTGTGACAGTTGCGCACGTTCGGTTCAGAATGGCGCGTGCCTCTGTTTCGGAAGCAGATGGGCACGAGGTTGAAGCTGTTCATTCTTGGAACACCAGCAACACACAAGCGTTGCTGAAAAAAAGCAATCCGGAATAAATGCTCGCCACTTCCTATAATCCGCTCCTCGTCGTCTGTTCGCTGTTCGTAGCGATCCTGGCTTCCTATACCGCGCTCGACATGGCCGGCCGTGTGGCATCGGCCAAGGGTCTGGCCGGCTCTCTCTGGCTCGTCGGCGGCGGCTGTGCAATGGGGTTGGGAATTTGGTCGATGCACTTCGTCGGCATGCTCGCCTTCGACCTGCCCATCCCGGTCGGCTATGACCCGACCATCACTTTTTTTTCGCTGCTGATCGCCGTCGCGGCGTCCACCTTTGCGTTGTGGCTCGTCAGCCGGTACGCGCTGCCGTGGCGCCGGCTGATGCTGGGCTCGCTGCTCATGGGGCCCGCCATCGCCGGCATGCACTACACGGGCATGGCCGCAATGCAGATGAACCCGGTCATCGACTACGACTGGAGTCTGGTTGCGCTGTCGATTGTCATCGCCGTCGCGGCTTCGGGCGCGGCCTTGTGGACCGCTTTCCATATCCGCGGCAGGGCGGCGGGCGTGTTCCTGTTTCGCGGGGGCGCATCGCTGCTGATGGGGTCGGCCATCGTCGGCATGCATTACACCGGCATGGCGGCCGCGCATTTTCCGCTGGGCAGCATATGCGAGGCCGCGCGTCACGGGACCAACACGTCATGGCTGGCCGCCATTGTCATTATCGTGACAGTGGCGGTGCTGAGCATCGCGCTGATCGTATCGGTGCTGGAACTCAGGCTCGAACTGCGTACCGCCGCGCTGTCCCGGTCGCTCGCGGAAGCCAACAAGGAGCTGATCCATCTTGCCCTGCACGACAGCCTGACCAAGCTGCCCAACCGCGTCCTGCTCGATGACCGCCTGAACCAGCTCATCCAGCGAGGGCGGCACTTCACGTTGATGTTCCTCGACCTCGACGGCTTCAAGGCCGTCAACGACGCGTTCGGGCACCAGGTGGGAGACCGCCTGCTGGTCGACGTCGCGCGGCGCATCGGCGCCAGCGTGCGCGCGAATGACACCTTCGCCCGCGTGGGCGGCGACGAGTTCGTTTTGTTGTGCGAGGTCACCCGGCCGGTGGACGTGGCGAAGATGGCGGCCACGCTGATCCGCATCGTCGAAGAACCGTATTCGGCGGGCGAGCATGAAATCCAGGTTTCGACGAGTATCGGCATTGCCTGTCATCCCGAGCATGGCAGGACCCAGAGCGAGCTGCTGACGAGCGCCGATACCGCGATGTACCGCGCCAAGGCCATGGGCCGCAACAACTACTGCTTCTTCGAGCCGTCCATGCACGCAGACGCCTACGAGCACATGCAGCTGGCGCGTGAGCTGCGCACGGCGCTCTCGGCGGGCCAGCTGGTCCTGCACTATCAGCCGAAATTCCAGGCGCGCGGCGGTCCCGTGGTGGGGGCGGAAGCACTGCTGCGCTGGAAGCATCCGTCGCGGGGCCTGATGGCGCCGGACGAGTTTCTCCCGATTGCCGAGAAGAGCGGACTGATGGTGCCCATCGGCGAATGGGCCCTCAACGAAGCCTGCCGTCAGATGCGCATCTGGGTCGAGGCGGGGCACACGGACTGGAGCGTCGCCGTGAATCTGTCGGCCACGCAGTTCGTCCACACCAGCCTCGTGCAGGTGGTGCGCCAGGCGCTCGTGCAGCATCGGCTCGAACCGCGTCACCTGATTCTTGAGATCACCGAATCCACCGCGATGCACGACGTCGAAGTCAGCCTCAGCGTGCTGAAACAGTTGCGCGAAACAGGCGTGCGGATTGCTATTGATGATTTCGGAACGGGCTATTCCAGTCTTCTTTATCTGAAGCGGCTGCCCGCCCATGAACTGAAAATCGATCGGGGCTTTATCCGCGATCTGCGGCGCGATACCGAGGACGCGGCCATCGTGGCGGCCATCGTCGCGCTGGGGCGCACGCTGAATCTGCGCGTCGTTGCGGAGGGCGTCGAGACGGAGGAGCAGCAGGCTTTCCTCGGCCAGCTGGGCTGCGACATGTTGCAGGGTTTTCTGCTGGGACGGCCCATGGCGCCGGAACAGTTCATGAAGACCGTCGAAGCCGGCCGCGTCGTGTCCGAATAGCATCGGATGCGCTGGGCATCCGTTGTCCACCGGAATGAAGTCCAAGACGTTAGGATGCGGTGCTGTTTCGGAAAAAACCGGAACGCCGGACGAAAAATCATTCAAACGAGAGAGGGCGCGCGGTTTCTGATTGAACCGCGTTTGCGAAGGAGAGCACGGTTGAAGCAGTCATCAACCTTCGGAAAGGAATCACGCTGGACGAAGTCCTGGGTTGACAGGCACGCGATCCTTATCGCGCTGAGTACGACCTTCGTCTGTCTGGTGGTGCTGGTCACGACCGCCGTGGTCCTGGTGTCCGGCAGGCAGGAGGCGGTGGACAAGGCGCGTGATACATCCGCGAACGTGGCCGCCGCCCTGGCGCGCGACATGAGCCGCAATTTGCAGATCTACGACCTCTCCTTGCAGGCCGTGGTGGACGGCGTATCGAATCCGGAAATTCTCGCGTTGCCGCCGGAGTTGCGCAGGCAGATGCTGTTCGACCGCGCGACCATGGCGCCCCACGTGATGGGCATCTACGCCGTGGATGAGGAGGGCCGGATCGTGCAGGGCCGCGCACGGCTCTTTCCAACACTGAACCTGGGCGATCGCGATTACTTCATCGTGCACAAGAACCGCGACGACATGGGGCTGTACATTTCGAAGCCTTATGAATCCCGGCTGAGGAACGGCAGTCCTTCCATCGCGCTCAGCCGCCGCATTTCGAAGGCCGACGGCAGCTTTGGCGGCGTCGCGCTGATCGCGCTCGATCTCGACTATTTCCAGCAGCTGGTCGATGGCGTAAAGCTGGGCGCGCACGGCGCCGCCACCATCATGCAGACCGACGGTTTCATCCTTGCGCGCTATCCGCAGGTGAGCCGCAGCAAAATGATTTCCGTTGCTTCGCCTGCGTTCCTGTCCATGCTCGGACCGAAGGGCGGATCATTCGTCGCGAAGTCGCCGGTGGATGGTGTCGAGCGTCTGTCCACGTTCGCAAACGTGGAAGACAGCAATCTAGTCGCCATGGTCGCGCCCGCCATGGATGAAATCACCGAAGAGTGGAAGCACCGTTCGCTCATCATCGGCGCATTGAGTGTCGTGGTGTCGTGCGCGTTCACGATCGTCGTGTGGCTGCTCGTGTTCGCGGTGCGTCAGCGCGATGCGGCGCAGGCGCGGCTGATTGCGATTGCGGACACGGACGGGCTGACCGGCGTCGCCAACCGTCGCGGGCTGGACGCGACCTTGCCGGCGATGTGGACGAAGGCCGTGCGGCATCGGCTGCCGATGGCGATCATGTTCGTCGATGCCGACAACTTCAAGGACTACAACGACACACATGGCCACGTGGCCGGCGACCGTGCGCTGCGCTTCGTCGCGCATTGCCTGACGCGGCGGGCGCGCCGGCAGAACGACATTGTCGCGCGCTATGGCGGCGAGGAGTTCATCGTCGTGCTGGCCGACTGCACGCCGCGCCGTGCCGAGGATGTCGCCGACGCCATCCTCACCGACGTCGCCGCCTGCGCGGAAGACAGCGAGACACCGCAGACCACGGCGCTCGCGCCGGTGACGGTGAGTATCGGCGTGGCGCTTTGTCAGCCGGACGACGGCACGACCCTCGAAACAGCGATGCGTCGCGCCGACGAAGCCCTGTACGACGCCAAGCGTAACGGTCGCAATCGCGTATCGATCGTCACGGTGGACGTGAATCCAGTCCGCAAGGCGAAGGTTTCGCGTGACACGCTTCACGCCGATCCGGCGCGCGGCTCGCGCAGCCTCGCGGACGAGACCGTCAAATGATGCGCGTATCGGATCCCGACATCGAACGATGCATGCTCGATCTGCTGCGCAGCCGCGTCGAGACGGCGTCCATTTGTCCGTCGGACGTTGCGCGCGCGCTCACCCACGATGAAGACGGCTGGCGCGAGCTGATGCCAGCGGTGCGGGACGTAGCCGCACGGATGGCGCACCGGCAGCGCTTGAAGATCACGCAGGGCGACGCGACACTGGACCCGGACCAGATCAGCCATGGTCCGATCCGCTTGCGGCGCGGGCCAGGCTTTCCTGCGAGCGACTGATCCTAAGGCTCAGATGTCCGGCGACTGCAAGGCGATGAGCGCCTGGATGAGCGCCAGATGCGTCAGACCCTGCGGCAGATTGCCGAGGAACGCGCCGGAGCCGGGATCCGCCATCTCGGGATAAATGCCGACACCGTGTGCCAGTGCGTCGATCACGGCATCGAGCATGTCCTTTGCAACGTCGCGCTGGCCAAGCAGCGCGCGCGCCTCGATCTGCCAGAAGGTGCAGGCAAGAAAGCAGCCTTCCTCGGCGGCCACGCCCGAGTAGCGATAGTGATACGGTCCGCTGCCGAGTTCACGCGCGATCGCATCCAGCGTGCGCTCGTTGCGCTCGCGTCCGTCGAAGCGAAAGCGCGTGGCCAGCGCCATCGACGCATCGAGCCTGTCGCTGCCCGGATACATCACGTAGGCACCTTTCTCTTCCGACCAGCCGTGCTCGTCGATCCATGCCGCAATGCGGTCACGTTCGCGCGCCCAGCGATCGCGGCAGGTCGTCGGCAACTGGCCGCTGTCGGCCAGTTCCACCGCGCGCGCCAGCGCTTCCCACGCATTGAGCTTGGACATCGTGTAGTGACGCGGCGTTTCGAGTTCCCAGATGCCCGCGTCCTCGAGACGCCAGCTATCGGCGCACTGATCCGCGAGTCCGGAAAGCAGCGCGGCGCTGCGTGAATCGATGATGTTTCCCGCCCGCACGAACACCGCCGCCGTGCCGAAGATATCTCCATAGACGCCGTGTTGACGCTGATGCGTCGCCAGATTGCCGCTCACCACCGGCCTCGAGTGGGCATAGCCGGGCAGCCCGGTCTCGCGCACGTCCGCGACTTCATCGCCATCGAGCGAGTACAGCACGCGTGGTCCGATGCGCTCGATCTGCTTCAGCAACCATGTGAACGCGGCCTTCGCTTCCTCCTGCGCACCCATGCGCAGGAACGCCTTGATGGTATAGCCCGCATCGCGCACCCAGGCATAGCGGTAGTCATAGTTCTTGTCGCCGCCGATCCGTTCCGGCAAGGACGTGGTCGCGGCGGCGGCAATCGCGCCGCTCGGCGAATACAGCAGCAGTTTGAGGGCAAGTGCACTGCGCACCAGCAGCGCACGGTAGGGACCGTCATACTCGATGCGTCCGGTCCATTCGCGCCAGGCATGATCGGAGGTCTCGATGCGCGCATCGATCTCCTCGATGGGCGGCACGACCAGCGGCTCGTCTTCGCCCGCGACGAGCGCCAGTGTCTCGCGCTGGCCCGTATGCACGACGACATGCCCGCGCAGGCCGTCGTCCGTGCGTTCGTCGATGACCACGCCCGCGCCATGCAGGAACAGTCCGAGCACACGGCCCGCATGAAAGACATGGCGTCCGCCGATCACCGACCGGTACGGGCTGACCGTATTGCCGCGGCGACTGAACACGATGCGCACGTCGAAGCGGAGCGTGCCTTCGATCCCTTCGATGCGCCGCGCGAGTTCCGCCCATGGCAAACGCCCGGCGCTGCTGCTGTTGTGCGACTCGACGATCTTCGCCCGCCCTGACTGCGTACCGACGATGGTTTCGAGCACGTTGCTGTCGTCGCGATAGCGCCGCTCCACCGTGAATGCTTCAGCGGGTGTGATGGCGAAGAAGCCGCCTTCCCGGGGATCGAGCAGGCGGTCGAACAAGGGCGGCGAATCGATACCCGGCACGCACCACCAGTCGATCGATCCATCTGCCCCGCTCAGTGCAACCGAACGTCCATCGCCGAGCGCGCCGTATGCATCGAGCGGCAGATGGCCGTCGGCATCGCGATGTTGCGAGGTATGCGGAGGATTCAATTTTTTGGCACCTTGTCGATGCCTTCCGCAGGGTTGCTCGCATGAACCAGTTCCGGCGATGTCACCGCGCGCAAGGTTTCGCGTTGCGCGGACGGATCGATGCGGCGTGTGCGCGCGAACGGTTCGAGTTTGACCGACGCGCCGCTTTCCAGCGCCTCGACGATGGCTTCGAGCACACGCACGTCGGCATAGCCTTCCTCGGCATCCGGCTCCGGATCAGTGCCGTTCAGGATGCAGTCCGAGAAGTACTTCATCTCGCCGCCGAAGTGATCCGTGTTCCTGAACGAATGATGCTTTTCGTCCTGACCCACCGTCACGTTCATTTCGAGCGGCTTGCCGTAGGTATAGCAGGGCTGCATTGCGAGACTGCCTTTCGTGCCTGCCGCGAAGAACGATTCGAGCGCGTTCAGCGCATAGGACACGACGAACTGCGCCAGACGATTGCCGGGGAACCGCAGCGTCACGGCGACGGTATCGTCGAAATCGCCGAGACCGGCCTCGGGATGCCGCACGCCGACCGCCGCTACCACTTCCTCCGGTTCGGCTTCGAAGACATAACGCGCAGCGTTCAGGGGATACGGGCCCATGTCGAAGATCGGGCCTGCATGCACGCCGTTCATCGCACGATGGTTCTGCGGATCCACCTTCTGTACGAAAGTCGAGGTGAACAGCAGCACTTCGCCGAGTTCGCCGGAGCGGATGCGTTCGATTGCGGAGAGCGTCGCCGGTTCGAAGTGCAGCCGGTACGCGACCATCAGCTTCGCCGTGGACGCCTGTTGAGCCGCGATGATCGCTTCGCATTGCTGTGTCGAAATTTCCAGCGGCTTCTCGACCAGCACGTGTATGCCGGCCTTCAGCGCAGGGATCACGAACTCGGCATGACGCCAGTTCGGCGTGGCGAGATAGATCGCGTCGACTCTGCCAGATGCGAGCATGGCGTCGAACTGTTCATAGGTATAGGTATCGGCGACCTCGTACTGGTCGGCTACCTTGCGCGCCTTCTCCGGATCGCTCGTGACGAGCGCCGTGATGACCGAATTGCCGGTGTGGCTGACGCCCGGCATCATCGCTTCCTGCGCGATGTCGCCCACGCCGACAATCGCATAGCGAACCTGCTTGCCTGTACTCAGGCCGACTGCTGAAAGTAAGCTCATGACATGCCTCTGAATGAAAGGGTTTGTCATGCGGCGCGCAACCTCCGTTCCACATCGTGGCTGCGGCTCACGGGCATCGAACTTGCGGACTCGCCTTGCGCGATCTTTTCCATCACGCCGTTCCACGGAACATCAATATGCTTTCGTCTGTCACGTCCTGGCTGAGAGACATGGCCGGTTCTGCCGTGCCTGTCCTTGCGCTCGTGGCGATCGCGGGCGCCACCGACGCGCTCATCATGCTCCACAGCAAGGACCTGCTGGCCGTCTACATGACCGGCAATTCGACCAAGCTCGGCCAGTCATTGATCGCCGGTGCATGGAGCAAGGCGCTGCCGCTCGTGAGCGTGATCGCCTGCTTTTTCGTAGCGTCGACGCTTGCCGCATGCCTCTCGACACGCCTGCCAGGCTGGCGCGCACCGGTCTGCCTGACATCCACCGCGTTGCTGCTTGCCTGCGCCGTTCCGTTGGCGGGCACCGCGTATCCGGTGACGGCTACTTGCCTGATCGCAGCGGGCATCGGTGCGATCAACCAGACACGCGCCGATGAACCCGGCATTTCGTTCATCACCGGCAATTTCATCCGCGTCGCGCGGCATCTTGGAGAAGGGAAGTTCAGCGCGGCAGCGGCCGGCGTCGTGCGATGGATCGCATTCGTCGCCGGCGCGGCGCTCAGTACGCTGCTCGACTTCTTATATGGCACGGGTGCGCTCGCGATTCTCGCGGCAACGGTGTTCGCGGGTGCATGCGTCGCGCTGCTCGCACGCAATGCGCCGCAAGCCCGAACCGAATGAACCACTCAACGCAGGAGGATGCTTCATGTCCACACACGACAAGGCGAAATTCACCGTAAGCGGTCCCGGCACGCCCGACGGTCCGTCGCTTCCCGCAGCCGGGCAGCCGCAAGCGCCCGCCGCCATCGATCTCGGCACGGTCGAGGACGGCAAGGTTCGCTTCGGGAACTGGAAGGGCGACGCCGACAAACCTTCGCCCCCGCCGCCCGCACCATCGGCGCCGGATCAGCGCGTGGGCTTTGCGGTGATCGGGCTGGGCCGCCTGGCGCTGGAGCAGATCCTGCCCGCTTTCAACGCCTGCAAGGACGCGCGGGTCACGGCGCTCGTCTCGGGCAGCCCCGACAAGGCGCGGGCGGTGGCGAAGCAATACGGCATCGACGAGCAGTCGGTGTATTCATACGCCGAGATGTCACGCCTTGCCGCTAATCCCGATGTTCAGGCCGTGTACGTCGTCACGCCGAATGGCCTGCACCTGGAGCACGTGAGCGCCGCGGCGCAGGCAGGCAAACACGTGCTGTGCGAGAAGCCCATGGCCAACACCGCCGACGAGGCGCGGCAGATGATCGATGCCTGCGCGAAGGCGGGCGTGAAGCTGATGATCGCCTATCGCTGTCAGTTCGAAGTCTTCAACAGCGAGGCCATGCGCCGCGTGCAGTCGGGCGAACTCGGCAGGGCGCGTGTGATCGAGGCGACCAATGCGCAGGTGCAGGGCTCGGGCGAGCAATGGCGGCTGCGGGCGGCGCTCGCGGGAGGCGGTGCATTGCCGGACATCGGGTTGTATTGCCTGAACGGCGTGCGCCATGTGCTCGGCGAAGAGCCCGTGGAGGTGTATGCGCAGATCGTCAATCCGGCGGCGGACGAGCGTTATCGCGAAGTGGAAGAGACGATTGCCTTCATGCTGCGCTTCCCGTCCGGCGCGCTTGCCAACTGCGCGGCGAGCTATGGCGCGCATGAGTCGAAGGACATGCGTATCCGTCTCGAGAAAGGCTGGATCGACGTGGAGAACGCCTTCGCCTACAAAGGGCAGCGCATGCGGATCGCGCATCGCGAAGGCGATATCGAACAGGTCGACGAGCCGCGGCTCGAATTCAAGGATCAGTTCACGCTCGAGATCGATCACTTCGCCCGCTGCGTGCGCGACGGCAGCGAGCCGGACACGCCTGGTGAAGAAGGTCTGCGCGATCAGGTGCTGATGGAAGCGTTGTACCGCTCCGCGCGCGAAGGCAGGCCGGTGCGGCTCGACGAGTGAGGCGCCTGCTGGTCCCGCTCAACCTCTCGCGAACCGCTCGGCCCGAAACGGAAACGGGTCCGCCACCGGCGCGGCGCCCGTCATCATCTCCGCGATCAGCCGCCCGGTCACGGGGCCGAGCGTCAGCCCGTGATGCGCATGACCGAACGCGAACCACAGGTCCTCATGACGCTGTGCCCGGCCGATGACCGGCATCATGTCCGGCGTGCAGGGACGCCGGCCGAGCCATGGCGTGTCATCGAGACGTGCGCCCAGCGGAAAGGTTGCGCGCGCGATGGGTTCGAGCGCGTCGAGCTGCGCCGGCGTGGCGGGCGCGTCGCAGTAGGCCAGTTCGGCGCCCGTCGTCAGGCGGATGCCGCGCGCCATCGGCGTGATCAGATAGCCCCGCTCCGCATCGAGCACCGGCTGATGCAATTGCGCGCCATCGGCTGCCGCATAGTGCATGTGATAACCGCGCTTCACGGCCAGCGGCAGCGTATAGCCCAGACGTGAAGTCAGCCGGTCCGACCATGGCCCGAGCGCGATCACTGCCGCCCGCGCCTCGATGCGTCCCGCTGCCGTCTCGACCTGCCATTGCGGCGCGAGCGTCGCGGCATCGCCGAAAAAAATTCGGCCTCCCAGCTGCTCGAAATGACGCGCGTAGGCGGTCACGAGCGCATTGGGATCGCTGACGGACACGGCATCGGTATAGCGCAGCGCGCCGCTCAACGCGTGACTCAGCGAGGGTTCTTCACGTTGCAGTTGCGCGGCATCGAGCAGCTGATACGAGACGCCGAATTCGTCATGCCAGCGTTGCGCCGTGCGCCGTTCCTCGTCCTGTGCGGCCGCGCTGCGGAACACCTTGAGCCAGCCGCCAGGGCGCAGCAGCGCCTGCGCGCCCGCCGCTTCGGCAAGCTCGCGATGTTCGCTGACGCAGTGTTCGATCAGCGTGGCATAGGCCCGCGCGATGGCCGCATGCCGGTCCGCGCGCGAATGATGCCAGTAGCGCAGCAGGAACGGCACGTAGCCGGGCAGCGCCCGCGGGTGATAGCGGACCTCGTTCGAACGGTTGCCGGCATAGCGCATCAGCGTGGCGGCGTCGCGGGGCAGCGCATACGGATACACGCCTTCGCGCTGGATCAGCCCCGCATTGCCCAGCGAGGTCTCGTTGCCGGGCGCCTTGCGATCGACCAATGCAACCGCGAGCCCGCGGCGTTGCAGATGCACGGCGACCGATACGCCCACCATGCCGGCGCCGAGTACGAGGGTATCGAACTTCATTGCAAGGGCTCCGTGCAAACGTGGCGCATAAGATGTCCCGGAAGGTGTGAGCGGATTGTCTCAGGTCGTGCCGGTTTCGTGTGACGCGACCGTCCGGGCCGGCTGCTTCCCTTGAGCAGGGTTGAAACAGGCTAGACTGATGCCGCGCTGGTTCCTTTCAATTTCCTGTGACGGCCCCGAGGCCGTTCCGACAGCCGATCATGGCGGAGTCGCTGCTGTCTGCGAATTTGAGTCATGCCAGCGTGCTCTACCGCTTTCTTGACACGATGCGCGACTACGCTGCGCTGCCGCCACGCCGAGCACTTCGTGGCGTTGTACACACGCGTGGAAGACTGCTGGAATCGCCCGCCCGACGAAGGCTGGCTGCGCGACCATCTCCCGACCATCGACGACGTCCGCGCGGCCCTTGGCTGGGCCTTCTCGCCGCACGACGACGCATCGCTGGGCATCGGACCGACCGTGCTGGCGATTCCGGCGTGGATCCGCGCGTCATCGCTGGAAGAGTGTCGCAGCCGCGTGGAGGAAGCGTTGCGTCATGCGCAAGCGCTTGCCCGCGCTCGAAGCCTTCGATGCCCAATGTCGACAGTCGCAACTGTCGGATAACCACGTGAACGGACGCGAGGGCACGCGTTCGCTGATGGCCAGTGTGCGGTGGTTCCAAGGCTGCGCGGAACGCGCGCTGGAGGAGGCGTACCGGGCGTGCAGGGATGCCGAGGCGAGCGGCCATACGCTGACCATCGGCTACGTGCCGGTGTTCGCGTTCATTCCGCTGACCTTCTACGCGGGCGACCTCGATGCCGCTGAAGAAGCGCTCGACATCCTGCAGGACTGTGTGGCGAAGAACGGCCTCGCGCTCTTCGATGCCATGGCGCGCGGCCTTCACGGCGCCTTGCTGATCGAGCGGAACGAGCGTCAGGGCCTGACGATTCTCAGCGACGCGCTGGCGCAGCTCGAACGCGAACATCTCGGCATGCGCCAGACGCTGTTTGCCGGGCTCTACGCGCATGGCCTGCTGCGCTTCGGGCGGCATGCGGAGGCGCAGGCGGTCATCGACGACGCGCTTGCGCGTGCGAAGCAGCACGACGAATTGTGGAATCTGCCGGAGCTGCTGCGCATCGCGGGCGAGATACGTGCAGCGGAGTGACTGATCGGCTGTGCGAGCGCTTCAGAACCTGCGCGGTCGCAGCCCGCCCTGAAACCACTGCATCATGCTGACGATGTCATACACCGCCACGCCGAAGCGCTCCGCGATCAGCGACGAATACGGCGCGAAATTCGCGCATTCGCTGACGATGGCGCCCACGTCCGGATGCTCGTCGAGCAGGCGCGCGGCGCAATCGAGGATGTCGCGCGCATGATCGTCGAAGTCGACCACGGCGGCATTGGTCAATTGATTCTGGAAAAAGCGTGAGCGTTCCGGCAGGCCCGCGACAGGCGTGCCCGGAGAGGCGTTCGCGGCGAGCAAGTGCGCTTCAGTCAACGCGGACCGTTTCGCGGTCAGCACGCCGACACGCCGGTTGCCTTGCAGCACGCTCGCGGCCAGCGGAATCTGCAACAGACTCGAGGTTGCCACCGGCACGGCGCAGCGTGCCGCGATCTCGTGCTGGAACGCGACCAGGAAGCCGCAACTCGTCGTGACGCCGTCCACGCCCAGTTGCGCGAGCCGGTTCGCCGCATCGACGAAGCGATCGATCAGCGGCGCCGCCGCCTCGCGGTCGCCTGCCGCGGCGGCCATGACCATCGGGCCGGTGACGCCTTCCATCAGCGCGTACTGCACGGGGAACGGCCAGGTCGAGCCGTGACCGATGTCGCCGGGCAGGCGCATGAAGCCCGTATCGAGCATCAGCACGCCGATGCTCACGCCATGAATCGTGCGCTTGCGCATATTCAGTTGATGAAACATTTGCAGTCGTCGAGCGAGGACGCAATCGGCAGATCGAGCGTCTTCATCTTCGCGCGATTGATGATCGCCACATAGTCGCGCGGCAGCGGCCGGTACACCGCAAGCGCTGAAGGCTTCGTGCCGTGCAGCATCTTCACCGCGAGATCGGCGGCATGGGCGCCCTGCGACTCATAGGAAGGCGCGTACGCCACCGCGACGATATCGCCCTTCTTGATGAGCTCATGCTCGGCACTGAGGATGGGCACCTTCATGCGGTCCATCACCGATGCCACCGCCGGCAACGCCGACTGCACGAGATTCGAGCCGATCGCATAGAAGAAGCCGATGCCCTTCATCGTGGCGGCGCGCTGCGGCACGTCCACGGTCGAGTCCACCGAGGTCGCGTTCATGTCGAGGCCGGCTTTCGCCGCGGCCTCCTTCAGGCTCGCGACCGCGGCGACATCGTTCACTTCGCCCGCGTTGTACAACACGCCGAAGGACCTGGCCTTCGGGAAGACCTGCTTCGCGAAGGCGAGCACGGTGTCGTAGTCCGTGACGCTTGCCGTGCCGACGATGCGGTCGCTGCCGTGTTGCCAGTCGGGCACGAGGCCGGCGGCAACCGGGTTGGTCACCTGCGAGAAGACCAGCGGCACCGAGCGGTCCGATACGTTGCGCACCGATGCCTGCGCGACCGGCGTGGTCACGGTGAGGATCACGGCGGGGTGCTTCGCGACGATCTGGGCAAGCGATTGCGGAATGAGACCGGGGGTGAAGTTGGCATCGCTGTACACGTACTCGGCATTCTTGCCTTCGACATAGCCCTGCCTGGTCATCTCGTCCTTGAAGCCGGCGATGGTGCGTGACAGGGCGGGATGCGGACCGAAGTTCGCGATGCCGATGACCGTGGCCGGCGCCGCCATCGATACATGTGCGTGCAGCATGGAAAGCACGGCAAGCGTGGGCAGAAAGAAGGGAAAAGGACGCATGAAGGTGAGGCCCATAGGTTTGGCTAAGGCCCATTGTGGGAACCTGCGTCCTCCTCGGGCAGGCCGACAAAATAAACAAACCCGATTCCCTAGCTAATCGACCGGCTGTCCTCGAAGCCGTGTGCGAAGAACGCCTGCATTGAGCAGCGCAAGCGTTTGTAGTGTTCCGTTATGGCTCCGTCACGACAGGCGCTAGTGAAGCGATTCTCAAACGAAGGAAATCGGTTCTAACTTTTTTTATTGGATTGTCGATGCGGGTGGCGGTTTTTACTCTGCGGTTCGTGGCACCTGAGCCATGCAAGTTTCTTACTCCGACGCAATATTTACCGACAACGCCCACGACCGCCTGGACGGGACAAGAACATGAAACGAGTTTGCTCCATGATGCTGCTGCTCGCATCCGCCGCCACGACCGCCACCCACGCCCAGGCACAGACAGCGCCGACTGGCAGCAGTGTCACGCTGTATGGCGTCGTGATGTCGGGCCTGATCTACACGAACAATTCGCTGAAGGGCGCTTCGCTTTCGACGGCCAATGGTCCGAGCCGCTGGGGCTTCCGCGGTGTCGAGGATCTCGGCGGCGGCATGCGCACCTTGTTTCAGCTCGAAGGCGGTTTCAATCCGAACACCGGCAGCGCCGCGCAAGGCGGCCGGCAGTTCGGCCGGCAGGCGTTCGTGGGGCTGCAATCGGATAACCTGGGCACGGTCACGTTCGGCCGCCAGTACGACCTGACGCAGGACTGGCTCGCGCAGTACTCCGCCGCGTACATGTGGAACGGCTATGCCGCCACCGTGGGCGACAACAACAACTTCAACTTCCAGTTCCGCACCAACAACGCGGTGAAGTACGTCTCGCCGAATTATCACGGCTTGCAGGGCGGCGCGATGTACAGCCTCGGCGGCGTGGCAGGCAGCTTCGGCAATCAGAGCGCCATGAGTTTCGGGGTCAACTACGCGCAAGGCCCGGTCAAGCTGTCGGCGGCGTACATGCGCATGAACCATCCGTCGATCGCATCGAGCGAGGGCATCTGGAACACGGCCTTGTTCCCGTCCATCTCGGCGCAATCGCCCACCATCGCGGCGGCGGTGTCGCCGTCGAGCATGGAAATTTACGGCGGCGGCGGATCGTTCGTGGCGGGCAAGACCACCTTCGGTCTCGTCGTGACGCACAGCCGCTACGAAGATCTCGGCGTGGCGTCGCTCGGCCTGGCGAACGGCCGCGCGGGCTATACCAACATCGAGGCGAACGTGAGCCGCTACATCACGCCGTCCTATCAGCTCGCCTTCGACTACACCTATACGCTCGGCAAGATCCAGCCCACGGATTTTTCTCCGCAGTATCATGAGTTTTCGCTGTTCAACAACTACTTCCTGTCCAAGCGCACCGCGTTGTATCTCGATGCGATCTTCCAGCTCGCCGCCGGCGACGCGCAGCACGCCAACATCGAATATGCGAGCGGCGGCGGCGCCTCGACGAGCAAGCGTCAGCTCGCGGTGACAGCGGGTATCTTCCATCGCTTCTGATTTCATGCAACGGCGCGTGAACGTGCGTTCACGCGTTCTCTTCTGGACATGTTCCTTGCCTGACATTACTTCCACCACGGCGCGCAGCGGCGCCGCGATCCTCGCCGATGCGCTGCAGCGCTTCGACGTGCCCGTCATCAGCTTCATTCCGGGCGAGGGCATTCTCGAACTCGTCGATGCGCTCGCCACGCGTGCACCGTCCATCCGCCTCGCGAGCTTCCGGCACGAAGCGGGCATGGCCTACGCCGCGCAGGCGGTCGGCCAGTTGAGCGGCCAGCCCGGTGTCTGTCTCGCGGCGCGCGCGCCGGGCGCACTCAACACGACGCTGGCGATCCACACCGCGCACACCGACAGCGCGCCGCTCGTGATGATCGTCGGTCAGGCGGACATGCAGGGCGCGGAGCGTGAAGCCATGCTCGGCGTCGGGCATTTCCATCAGGTCTTCGGGCCGCTGACGAAGTGGGTCGGACTGATCGAATCGGCGGCGCGCATTCCTGAAATGCTCGCGCGGGCCTGGCATGTCGCGATGTCGGGGCGGCGCGGCCCGGTCGTGCTCGTGCTGCCGGAGAACGTTTCCCGCGAACTCGCCGAGGTGGCCGACCTGCCGCGTCCCGCGCCGATGGCCGCCGCGCCCGCGCCGCAAGACATGGCGCGTTTCATGGACATGCTGGCGCAGGCGCGCAGGCCATTCCTGATCGTCGGCGGCACGGGTTGGCGCAATGACGCGCTGCGGACGCTGGCAACGCTTGCGCACGCGCACGGCTTGCCCATGGCGACGACTTACCGGCGGCGCGATCTGGTCGATCACGCTCAAGCGAACTTCGCCGGCGAGATCGGACTCGGCATCGACAAGGCGCTGGCCGCGCGCATCGCCCAGGCCGACCTCGTCGTGATGCTGAACGGGCGGCTGGGCGAACTGAACACGGTCGGCGCGGGCGCATTCGGCGGCTTCACGCTCTGGACGCCGCCGCAACAGGCCAATGCGCTTGTGCACATTCATCCCGAGCCTGCCGAGCTGAACGCGACGTATCGTGCGGATCTCGCCATTCCCGTTGATGCCAATGCGTTCGTCGAAGCGTGGGCGGCGGCATCGGATGCTGCCTTGCATGCTGCTTCTGCGGATTCGGCCTGGGTACGCGAGGCGCGCGCGGAACGGCTTGCTTTCATCGAAAGCGGGAGCTGTCCTGGTCCGCTGGATCTGCGCGCGGTCTACGCGCTGCTCGACGGGACCCTGTCCGACAACGCCCTCGTCACGTCCGGTGCGGGCGCTTACGCGACCTGGCCGCAACGCTATCTGCGGCATCGTCGGCCGGGCACGCAGCTCGGACCGAAAAGCGGTGCGATGGGCTATGGCCTCTCGGCGGCGATCGGCGCGGCGTTGCTCGAGCCGCAGCGGCAGGTCGTGGCGATCGCTGGCGATGGCTGCTTCATGATGCACGCGGAAGAACTTGAAACGGCGGTGCGCTTAGGCATCGATCTGCTCGTGCTGATCGTGAACAACCGTGCATACGGCGCGATCGAAAGCGCCCAGCAGCGCCAGTTCGGACGTGCCACGGGGACGACGCTGGGCGCCATCGACTTCGCGGCGTTCGCGCATTCGCTTGGCGCGCAGGGCGAAGCCGTCGAGACCACCGAAGCCTTCGCCCCTGCGCTGCGGCGCGCGCTGGCGTCGGGCGGCGTCCGGTTGATCGAGTTGCGAGTGTCTTCCACTGTGACGAAGCCCGTGGGCTGACGAATTCTTCTCATGCAAACGATAGATCTTTCTCTCTCCAGCCAGCGCGTCGCCGTGATCGGCGCGGGCATCGCGGGCCTCACCGCGGCTTATCGGCTCAAGGAAGCCGGGGCGAGCGTGACCGTGTTCGACGCGCAGGATGTCGTCGGCGGCCGCATGGGCGACCGGCGCACCGGCGATCTCTTCTATAACAGCGGCGCGCGGCTCGTCTATCCGTTCGGACGCGCGTTCAACAGAGTGGTCGCGGATCTTGCGCTTCAGAATGCGCTTGTGCCGCTGCATCGGCTGAGCGCGCAGTGCGTGTCGCCGCAGGGCGAGCACACGATCGAGCTGATGCCGTCGCCGCGTTCGCTGGCGACGCCGGGATTGTCGCTGGCCGAACGCGCGAAGCTCGTTGCGCACGCGCTGGCGATGCGCGGGGCAAGGCGCCATGTCGATCCAGACTGGGCGACGAGCGCACTGCAAGTCGATTCCACGCTCGACGATACGACGCTCGCTGCCTATATCCGCGGGACGCTCGGGCCGAACGTCCTCGCGCGGATGGTCGAGCCGGTGTTTCGCGCGACCCGCAGTTTCAATCCGGAAACGCTGTCGGCACTGTTCTATGTCTCGACGGTGCCGCACATGATTGGCGAGAGCACGGTGCATACGCTCAGGGGCGGCATGGGGCGCGTGTGTCAGGCGCTGGCGTCACGGCTGGAGGTCCGCACGGCAACTCCCGTGCGCAAGCTGCGCCGGCACGCGGACGGCGTGGAACTGACACTGGCCGACGGCTCCATGTTCAGCGCAGACCATGCCGTCTGCGCGGTCGAAGGCTCGCTCGCGGGGGCGCTGATCGACGCACCGACGCGCGAGGAACGCCAGATGTTCGACGCCGTGCGCTACAACGCCCTCGGGGTCGTGCATTACGGTGTCTCACAGGCTCTGCCGCCGAAGATGAACTTCGCGATGCGCGGCTCGCCGGGACGCATCGCGACGTATCAGCAGTTGCCCGCCGCGCCCGCGCAAGGCCGTCCGCTCACGCAGATCTACTGCCAACTGACGCCCGAGGCAGCGGACGAAGCGGTGCAGCAGGGTCTCGAAGACGATCTCGACGTGCTGATCCGGGACGAACTGCGCGCCCGCATTCCCGGCTTCGACCGGCATGTCGTGCAGGTGGCGAACCAGTGGATCGCGCGCAAGCTGCCGGTGTTCTCGCCGGGGTATGGCGCGCGGGTGGACGCTTTCTGGCGCTGGCAGGAATTGGGAATGGACAAGGCGAAAGCAGAAACCGGAACGCAGCGTGTTGCTTATTGCGGCGACTGGCTTTCGCAAGCCTTGCTGACCGGCGCGTGCGCCAGCGGCGAGCGCGCCGCACGGGCGCTGCTCGGCCGCATGCAGGCCGAGCCGGCGCGTCTGGCCGCCTGAGACGCTTGAGACGGGTGAAACGCCGGAAACTTAGGCAAAACGGCGCGAGTTGTAGCGAAACGGCAGTTGCGCGGCCCGCTTTAATGTCGGGCAAAACATCGGTGATAAAAAGAATGTCGGCCCTCCGTTGCGCGCGAGCGTGCGCACCGGCGACAGAGTTTTGTTCCAGTTTTTTCCGGAATCCATCATGAAAATTCGCATCACGCACGCACGCGCCGGGAACCGCGCGTGGCCGGCGGCGCTCGGTGCGGCCTGCATGGCCGCGCTTGCGTTGACGACCTTGCCCGCCCTGGCGGACGAAACGGTCATCGGCATCGCCAACCTGGGACCGCATCCGTCGCTTGCGATGACCATCGAGGGCTTCAAGCAGCAGATGGCGAAGGAAGGCTACGTGGAAGGCAAGAACGTGAGCTATGTTTACAGCGACGCGAACTTCACCCAGGCGCTCATGCCGCAAATGTTCTCGCAGATCTCCGCGAAACATCCGGCCCTGATCCTGACGGTGACCACGTCGGTATCACAGGTGGCGCGCTCGGCCGTGGCCGATCCGAAAACCCCGCTCGTTTTCACCGAAGTCACTGATCCGGTGGCGGCCGGTCTCGTGCCAAGCTGGAAGCAGGGTGGCGACCGCTTCACGGGCTCGTCGGACCTGCAGGACTTCGACGCCGTGCTTGCGTTCGCGAAGAAGGCGTTTCCGGGCGTCAAGTCGTTCGGTACGCTCTACAACCCCGGCGAGGCGAACGATGTCGTGACGACCAAGGCGCTGGAGGCTGCCGCGCAGCGCGCCGGACTCACGTTCAAGCCGGTCAGCGTGGATACGGTCAACGACATCACCCAGCGCGCGCAGCTGCTCAAGGGCGTGGGCTTCGTGTACATCACCGGATCGAACCTCGTGCAATCCGCCATTCCCGCCGTGGCCGCGAGCATGCAGCGCCTGAAGATTCCGGTCCTCAGCTCCGAAACCGAAGCAATCAAGAAGGGCATGGCGACGGCCTCGTATGCGGTGTCGCTGCAGTCGGTCGGCGCGAATGCGGCGATACTCGCGGCCCGCGTGCTGAAGGGCGAGAAGACGACGGCCTTGCCGCCCGCGCTGCCGAAGCCGTCCGACTATGTGACGCAGGTCAGCCGGAGCCAGTTCCAGGCGCTCGGCCTGACGGTACCCGCCGCGCTCGAGGATTGCAAATGCTTCATCAACTGAACGGCAGCAACCAGGCGAAGGTCACCACGATGCGCGAGCGCCACGTTCCCATGTTGTCGGCGGAGAAGATCTGCAAGACGTTCCACCCCGGCACCGTGGATGAGCGCATTGCGTTGTCGGATGTCTCGCTGAAACTCTATGCGGGCGACTTCGCGGTGGTCGTCGGCGGCAACGGCGCGGGCAAGTCGACCTTTCTCAATCTGCTGGCAGGCGAGGTGATGGCCGACAGCGGCGCGATCGTCGTCGATGGCCGCGATGTCACCGCGCTGCCCACGCATAAGCGCGCGCAGCACTTCGCCCGCGTGTTCCAGGACCCGTCGGTGGGCACGGCCGCCGCGTTGAGTCTCGAGGAGAACCTGGCCGTTGCGAATCGCCGCGGCCTGAAGCGGTCCTTCAGTCTTGGCCTGACGAGCGCGCTCTCGAAGGAATTCAGGGAGCGCATCGCATCGTTCGATCTCGGGCTGGAGAAGCGGCTGAAGACCAAGGCGTCGCTGCTGTCGGGCGGTCAGCGTCAGGCGCTCTCGCTGCTGATGGCGGTGTTGCAGCGCCCGCAATTGCTGCTGCTCGACGAACACACCGCGGCGCTCGATCCGCGTACGGCGGCCATCGTGATGCGCGTGACCGAGCAAGTGGTGCGCGAGCAGGACCTGACCACGATGATGGTCACGCACAACATGCAGCACGCCATCGACTTCGGCAACCGGCTGATCATGATGCGCGATGGCCGGATTGTCGGCGACCTTTCCGGCGATGCCAAGCGCGCGATGACGGTCGAGAAGCTGATGGCGTATTTCAATGAAGAGCCGGCGACGGCAAAGACGGTGAACTCATGAATCTCCTGCTGGGTTTCTGGGACCTGATCCCGGTCGGGCTGATGCAAGGCCTGACCTACGCGCTGATCGCCATCGCGATCATGATTCCGTTCCGCATTCTCAACTTCGCCGACATGACCGGCGAGGGCGCATTCCCGTTCGGCGCGTGCGTGTGCGCAAAGCTGCTGATGCTGGGCCTCAATCCGGTGATGGCGCTGCTTGGCGGCGCGCTGGCGGGCTTTCTCGCGGGTCTTGTCACGGGCTATATTCACGAGAAGGCGAAGATCAATACACTGCTGTGCGGCATTCTCGTGCTGTCGATGCTGTACTCCGTCGACATCCGCGTGATGGGCCAGCCGAACGCCGCACTGTTCGCGTTCCCCAGTGTGTTTTCGTGGCTTCCGGGCGATTCAGGCGGCTACCTGCCGCGCATCGTGATGCTCGGTGCGATCGATGTCGCCATTGCCGCCTGTGTGCTGTGGTTCCTTGGCACCGAGCATGGGCTCGCGATGCGCGCAATCGGTTCGAGCGCGTCAATGGCCAAGGCGCAGGGCATCAATGTGAAGGTGTACACGCTGGTGGGTCTCGGCCTTGCCAACCTGTTTGCGGCAATGGGCGGCGCGATGCTCGCGCAGAACCAGGGATTCGCCGATGTGAACATGGGCTTCGGCGTGCTGGTGAACGGCCTGGCTGCGCTGTTGCTCGGTGAGGCGGTGATCGGCAATCGCTCGATGACGCGCCAAGTGATCGCGCCGGTGCTTGGGTCGATCATTTATTTTCAGCTGATCTCGGCGGTGCTGGCGCTGGGTTTCCAGCCTTCGGACCTGAAGCTCGTCACGGCGCTGTTCGTGCTCGTGACCCTGCTCTCGATGGCGCGACGCAAGAAGCGCGGGGTGTCGAAGAAGAAGCTTGAGGCGGTTGGAGTGAACGCGTAGTTCGAGCGATGCCAGCACGAAGGCCGCTCATCCGGGTGGCCTTTGGGCTTCTGTGCCTAGCGGGCAAGGCGGCATTTTGCTTATTTCGCTTGCTTTGCGCTGCGCCGCTCGCTTCCGCATTTTCAGACTTCAATCATTCGGGGAGTCGGTTTGTCAGCACGAATTTTGATGGACGATTCCTTGGCAGCAGCTTTGGAGATTGTGATTTCAGTCGAGCCTCATTGAGAAAATCTGCACCAGGTTCGACTAGTTTTGTTGCATGTGATTTCTCGACATCGAGTTTGATCGGGGCGTTGGGGCGAGAAGCAGAATTTGTCAAATGCTTATTCAATTACGCGAATCTCGAGAAAGCGGTATTGCTTGATGTGTTTTCGAGGATTCGACGATATCAAAGCCTTCCATGGTCGAAAGCGGGACGCTTGAGTGATTGGAAGCGCAGGCTCCAGATTGGCGCAGTCGAGAACGAATCGTGCATGCGCGCGTTGACCGCGATGCGTCTTGTGACAGAACCGTCCGCGCTGCCTCCCCGCCGCATTCGAGCAGACCATTGCTTACGGGTAAGATACGCCGAGCAAACATCAATCGCTCCAGATCGGCGATGCCGAGCCGGGTACCGGTCGGTGCGCGTAGGGGCCGCTCGCCCGATCTGCTCGCCCCATAACGGCTGTCATTGCAACAGCCCCTCACCCCAGCCCACCCCACCGCGCATAAGCCTGCTCATCATTGAGCCCGAACTGATCCAGCACGCGCTGCACGGTGTAATCCACCAGTTCCTCGATGTTCGAAGGCCGCGCATAGAACGAAGGCAGCGGCGGCATGATGACGCCGCCCATCTGCGTCACGAGCGTCATGTTGTTGAGGTGCGCGAGGGTCAGCGGCGTCTCGCGGGCCAGCAGCACGAGCTTGCGACGCTCCTTGAGCGTGACGTCGGCTGCGCGCGTGACCAGGTTGTCGTCGAGACCATGCGCGATGGCCGCAAGCGTCTTCATCGAGCAAGGCGCGACCACCATGCCGTCATGCTGGAACGAGCCGCTGGCAAGCGTCGCGCCGATTTCATTCGGCTCGTGCCACACGCTCGCGCGTTCGCGCATCGCCTGGCGGTCGAGGGCCATTTCGTCGTGCAGCGTCAGCCAGCCCGCGCGCGACACCACCAGATGCGTCTCCACGGCACGTTCGCGCAACGCCGCAAGCAGACGCACACCGTAGATCGCCCCGGTCGCGCCCGTGATGGCGACGACGATGCGCCGTGGCTGATGCGCCGCCGTCATCGCTGCACGCCCTTGGGCAAATAGTCGTCGAGCACGAGCGTCTCGACGCCGGGAATCGACTTGCGCGCGAACTCGGCTTCGCGGCCCCAGGGCTTGGTGGCGTCGATGGCCAGCCGTCCCCAGTGATCCTTGTGCGGATCGCGGTAGAAGCCGGGCACGTCGTTGATGACCATCGTGCGGGTGTCCGCGCGGCCGCGCGTGAGAAACGCCCAGATGACTTCGTTCATGTCGTAGATGTCGATGTCCTTGTCCACGACGATGCACAGCTTGTTGTAGTCCAGATGCGAACCCAGCGCGGCGAGCAGCGCGTGTTGCGCGTGACCGTCGTATTGCTTGTCGATCTTGATGATGGTGTTCATCACGGTCGGCTTGCAGGTCACGTCGAGCACGCCGCGCACCTGTGCCGACACGGCCTTGTAGATGCGCGCGGCCGTCGCCGCTTCGAGCGGGCGCAGGTCTTCGTCCGAACCGCAGATCAGACCATGAAACACCGCGCCTTCGCGCCAGCCCACGTGCGTCACTTCGAACACGTGGTTGTCGCCCACTTCGACGTAATAGCCCATGAACTCGCCGAACGGTCCTTCGGGACGGCGCTCGTTTGGCAGGATGCGTCCTTCGATGACGATCTCCGCCGCCACCGGAATATCGAGGTCGATGCTGCACGCGTGGCGCATGGCCAGCGGACCGCCACGAATGGCGGCGGCGAGCGCGAGTTCGTCGCCTTCCGGCGGCAAGGAGACGCACGCGCTCATGAAAAGCTCGGGGGCCGCGCCGATCAGGATGGCCGCTTCCAGCGCTTCGCCGCGTGCTTCCGCGCGCAGCTGATACTGCGCGAGATCATGGCTGCTCCCCAGGCGGATGCGGAGTTCATCGTCGGAGACGACCATCGAGCGATGGAACGACAGGTTCGGCACGCCGCTGTCCGGGTCCTTCGCGAGAAAGATGCCTGACGTGATGTAGGGCGCGCCGTCGCGCTCGTGATAGGTGAGTATGGGCAGATCGGAGAGCTTGCCGGTGACCCAGTCAGAGGGCATCGGCGCAGGCTCGGTCGCGGTCTCGATCGTCGAAGCCAGCGTGATCTCGCGATCGAGCCGCGCACAGAAGGTTTCGTCGGGCGCGCAGCGGATGATCTCGCGCAGGCGATCGTGGTCGCTATAGAGATTGAGCAGCACGGGCAGCTTGCTGCCGCGCACGTTCTCGAACAGCACGGGTTTGGTGGTTTCGCGCTGGAGGCGGCGCGCGACGGCGGCGGCTTCGTAGCGCGGGTCGACTTCGCGCGTGACGGTCAGCAGATCGCCGCGTGCGCGCAGCCGGGAGAGGTAATGTCGCATCGTGAATGAGTGGCTGTGGAGGCATCGGGGAGGCGCGGCATGCGCCCGTGCCTTCTTATAACCGCCGCCACTTTTGCGGGGATGCGCAAAGAAGAAGCGAATCTAGGAAAAGCGGTTTTTTCTTCACAGCCGTTCCGGAAATCGACATGCAAAAACCTGAACGAGTTTTGGCGACTGATAATGACGCGACTGAAATGATCCAGCGCGGCATGCGGCAAGTTTGACTGACTCATCGTTCATCACTTGCATGGCGCGATCATCCGACAGGAGATGCGATGGACCACCCCCACCCGGCGAACAGGGGACTGTTCAGGGCCACGCTTGCGGGACCGCAGGCGCGTCTGACGGAAGCGTTCTATCAATTGCGGGTGCGCCCCGATTGCGTGAGCGTGCCCGAGTTCGGCCTCTACGGCGCGACACTCGCCGTACCCGGTGATGCCGAAGAGGGCGCATGGAAAATGGCGAGTATCCGCGACGAAATCTTCGTCGTCGTGTCGGATTGCAACTATGCGCATAGCCGTTCGGAGCGGATTCTTCCCGAAGGCTTCGTCGAGTTTCATTTTTCGATTGCCGGACCGGCGAGCGTCGATTTCTCTGATACGGGCCATCTGCATGTGAACGCGCCGAACCTGCTCGTGTGCAGTCAGGGCGCGGACGTGCAGTATCAGGTGACCTGCGGACCGGGTCCATGGCAGTCGGTGAGCATGTATGTGACGCGACGCTACTTCGACCGGCTCGTGCATGCGCTCGGCGGCGAGGCCGAGCGGATTCGCGTGGATCTCGCGTCCATCGGCCGCGACCAGATCTATAACCGCCAGATGCCTTTCAGCGTCGATGCCTTGCACATCGCCGAGCAGTTGCTGGCCTCGCCCTATAGCGGCCCGCGCCAGTTGCTCTATCTCGAAGGCAAGTGCACGGAGATTCTGTGCGCGTGCATCGAGATGTGGCTTGCGCATCTTCGCGACGACTCGCCGGGCGAGACCCTGTCCGCGCGCGATCTGCGGCTCATCGAGCAGGCGCAGAAGATGATCGTCGCGGACCTGCGCGTTGCGCCGACCATTCCGGAACTCGCGCGCGCGGTGGGCACGAATGCGTCCAAGCTCAAGCGCGGCTTCAAGTTTCTCTATGGCATGACCCTCTTCGAGTACGGACATCGATGCCGCATGAATCATGCGCTGCATCTGCTCGTCGATGAACGCATGCCGGTGGGGCAGGTCGCGCTGGCGACGAGCTATCAGCATCAGACCAGCTTCACTGCCGCGTTCCGTGATTATTTCGGCTTTGCGCCGAAGGATGCGCGGCGGCTGGCGAGTCCCGCCACGCAGCAGCGTGCGGTCCCCGACGCACCTGAAGCCGCGCAGGCATCAATGCGTGCGCGCAGGACCGAGGACGCGGACAAATCCTGATGTTGGAGCAACGCACTCAGATGTAGGAAATCGGCCTCAACATAGGCGTGTGCCTGCCGTGCCGGAAATTCTGTTGTTAGCATCGTCCTCACTTTTTGGACCACGCCCGTCATGGGCAGAACAACAGAACGGAACAACGATGAAGGCAATCAAGGTACGCAATCCGCGCACGGGCGAACACGACTACGAGTTCAATGCGGCTTCCGCGCAGGACGTGGGCAAGGTCATCACGGAAGCGCGCGAAGCGCAGCGCGCCTGGCAGTCGCTGGGCCTCGAGCATCGTGCGAAGGCGCTGGGCGAATGGGCCGCGCAGCTCGAGACGCACGGCAAGGATATTGTCGCGGCGTTGTCCGTCGATACCGCGCGCCACCGCATCTCCGAAGAAGAACTGGGCGCGGTGATTCACTTCATTCATGGGTTCTGCGATGCGGCGCCCGAGGTGCTTGCCACGCCGTTCCGCAAGCTCGACTCGCATCCCGATATCGTCTTCAAGGTGACGTATGCGCCGTATCCGGTGGTGGGCGTGATCAGCCCGTGGAATTTTCCGCTGGTGCTGTCGTTCATCGATGCGATCCCGGCGCTGGTCGCGGGCGCGGCCGTCGTCATCAAGCCGAGCGAGGTGACGCCGCGTTTCGTCGAGCCGCTGATGCGTTCCATCGCTGCCGTGCCTGCGCTGAAGGGCATCATCAATCTGGTGCAGGGTGGCGCAGACACGGGTGCGGCGATTGTCGCGCAGACGGATGCGGTGGTGTTCACGGGCAGCATTCCGACGGGGCAGAAGATCGCGGCGGCGGCGGCGCAGGCTTTCGTTCCGGCGTTCCTCGAACTCGGCGGCAAGGATGCGGCGGTGGTGCTCGCGGGATCGGATGTGCAGCGCGCGGCCACCAGCATTCTGCGCAGCGCGCTCTATAACTCCGGGCAGGTGTGCTATGCGATCGAGCGCGTGTATGCGCATGAATCGCTTTATGACGCGCTGGTTGCTGAATTGTCGGCGCAGGCAAGGACGCTGCGGCGCAGCGAGGCGGCCGGCGACGGCGGCCACTATGGTCCGATGATCTTCGCGCAACAGGCATCGACTATCGATGCACAACTGGACGACGCCGTGGCGAAGGGCGCGAAGATTGTTCTCGGCGGCAAGAGCGAGACGGTGGATGGGGCGGTGTGGATCGATCCGACCATTGTTATCGACGTCACGCATGAGATGACGCTGATGATGGATGAGACCTTTGGACCGGTCGTGCCGGTGATGCGCTTTACCAGCGATGCAGAAGCCGAGCGTCTGATGAACGACTCGATGTTTGGTCTGAGCGGCGCGGTGTTTGGGCCGGATACGCATACGGCGGGTGATTTCGCAACGAAGATGGAAGCGGGCGGCGTCAGTATCAACGACACGGAACTGCCGCGGGTGATGATGTTCGCGGGGGAGAAGACCGCGTTCAAGAAATCGGGGATGGGTGGGTCGCGGTATGGTGCGACGAGCATCATGAGGTATGTGCGCAAGCGTGCGTTGCTGGCGAATGAAGGCTCGGTGCCGTCGCTCGATAAGCTCGCTGAAGTTTGAGGGAAGTTTGCTTGCGCTTCGATGGACTTCCTGTGGTCGCGTCGGTCTGTTAGCACCTGCCCCTTCCCGGGGCGGGGTTCTGTGCTCTCGGCCTTCGCGTGGTTTCTTCTGTTGGCTTGCGCTTCGATGGACTTCCTGTGGTCGCGTCGGTGTATTAGCACTGCCCCTCCCCGGGGCGGGGGTAACTTTCTTTGCGGCTGCAAAGAAAGTCAC
>NZ_JARUXR010000005.1:0-77218 GCF_031451215.1 Caballeronia sp. LZ034LL | reverse complement strand
AAAGGGCGAGTATCTTTCGACTACTCGCCCTCACGTGCAGTTACTGGTTGAGATCTGCTCTAGCCATACTCCTGCTGATCCGGTCGCTTATCAGTTGATCGGGATCGCAGTACACGCTCCACTGCACGAGGCACGTGTTCCTTCAAGAGGAAGCAGGCCAGCACCAACATCAGCAGAGCGATGTACATGCTGTCTTCCTCCAAGATATGTCTAATGTACAGTCCAAGAAAAGGAGCTGTCAAGCTCCTCACCAGGACCGAACCAAACAACCAGAATCAGAAGTCGTGCAAGGCGAGGAACGGCACTCCACCACGGGAGACAGTGCGACGCTTGTCGCCCTTGCCACGCAGTGCCAGGCTCATCTCGGGGACGTAGAGTGCACCCCGTTCCATGTAACGGAGTTCCATGCCATCAGGCAGGCTCTCGATCAGCTTGCGCAGTTCACCCACCGTCTCGGGTGAGTATGTTTGATGCAGTTTCATTGGTCAGTCCTTGCCAATACGATGGAGTTGTGTAGTCAGTGCAGCTACTGTCTTGTCGTAAAAGGCTTCCATCGCTTGCTGACAAGGACCGCACTGCTTGCGATACTTCTTTGGATCCAGGAGAACCCAGCCATTAGGCTTCTTGCACCAATTACACAGAGGCAATAGCGGAGACGGGTTCGTCTCGCTGGTTTTGGTACTTTCCGTCATAACGCTGATGCTCCGCGGTCTGGTGAAACACCACCTGCGCAATGGCAGCGCCGGCCGGAATGAAGAGCTCACCACCACCGTGGTAGACCAGTTCGAGCGTCAGGAAACCCTTCCACCCGCACTCGATCACGGTGTTGAACACCGACAATCCCTGCCGTGCCCATGTACTCTTGTCGTGCACGATGCCGATCAGGTTCGTGGGCATGTCGAACTCTTCGATGGCCGAGGCGATGATGAAGCGTCCCGGCTTCTGGCGAAGGTGGTGCAGCTTGCCCTCAGCATCCAGCTCACGGGAGCGCACGATCGGCTGTGTGCTGTCCCGGAAGGTGAAGTGGATCTCCTGCTTGATCCGGATGTCGTAGCCGGCTTCTCCCAAACCACGGGAGACGCCATGCTCGTGGAGCTTGGACGGGAGCATGTCCTTGATGGGCTTCTCTGCGTACAGGCTCATACCATTGATGACCATCTACTTCACTCCTGAATTGTCAGCATCTCGCCGAAGCTGGGGGTGTGTCCGTGCCGGGACGGCAGCATGACCCAGAGCACCGGGATCTCTTCGATTCCTTCCTGGCTCATGGGGTGACATTCCATGTCGGAGAAGATGATAGCAGCGGTTGGCCTCTCCTCCAAGATATGTCTATGAACCGGGTCCAGAGACGTGCCTCCTCGACCATGGATTTCCAGGCTGTTGAACTCGTCGTCCGCCTCCCAGACATCCACTCGGCGAATGGCCGTGTCGAACTGCACCACGGTCAGTTTTTCCGGTTGGTACGTGTCCTTGACGAACTTCAGCTCGGACTTGAAGCGGGTGGCCTGAGCGGTTGTGATCGAGCCCGACACGTCGATGTACCAGGCGAGGTTCTCCAGCTTGCCATCGTCGAGCTTGCGGCTCGGCAGGTACATGTCGCTGTAGCGCCGGTTGGGCTTGGACCAGGAGTAGTCCTCCTCCAGCAGCTGCGTGAACCAGCGAGAGAGATAGATCTGCCACGGCACCACAGGTGTGAGGAACTGGTCGAGGAGCTCGGTGATGCCACCCGGCACCTTGCCAGCGCCGGTCATCTTGGCCTGCTGGACGGCAGTGACCACCGTGTTGATCACCTGCTGCTTCTGGGCCTTGTCCATCGGGAACATATCGGCACCGTCACCCGGCACCCAGACACCAGCGTCCGGACTAGGCGGATTCTGCATGAGGTCATCATAGATGTCCTCCTCGGCCATGCCGCGGTATTTGGCGTCGACCAGCCCGCCGAAGGTGAAGTCACAACCCTCGGTCTGCAGGTCGTTGTTGATGACGTAGTCGCAGGCGAAGTTCCAGACCTTCGGATCCCGGCTTCCCTGGCGCACCATGTGCAGACGTGCGACGTGCCAGAGCTCGTGTCGCAGCACAGTGGCCCGGTTGGCTGGCTCGAGTGCAGCAAACCAGTCCGGGTTCCACCAGAAGTGGATACCATCGGTCGCCGCGGTCGTGTGCTCGCGGGTCCAGATGAAATCCAGTGTGGACATGATGGAACCAAGGAAGGCGGCAGTTTCACTGTGCAGAAAGACCTGCGCCTTCACCTGATCGAGCTTGCGATTCAGGGTCTGGACATCGATGGTGCTCGGATCGACGGGATTCATGCGAGTCCTTCCTCGGGAGCGACGCTGGCCGGATTCGTGGAGACGAGCTTGAGCTCGACCGCCACCAGTCCCTCATCCTTCTTCGACGGCTTGAAGTGGGCCAGCGCCAGTTGTTTGGCGGGGTACAGGGCCGGCGCGTAGATCACAACCTTCTCCCCCTTGAACCAGGAGAGATAGGTGTGATCGTCCGGACCCTGCTTGTTGATGAAATGCAGCGGCACATGCTCACCGCTATGGGCCATATGAATCGGCATGATCTTTTCCTTGGCTCACTTGAGCGTGGGCACTACGGCTTCGACATCGGCAATGCGATTGCGCATCTCTTCACGATCTTCGTCACTGTATTGGTGATACTCGCCATGCTCCATGTTCTCAAGATCCTGCTGAAGCGTGGCGAGCAGCTCTCGGCCGATGTACTCCACCACGGCTTCGCGCGAAGCGAAGTGCTGGAAGGTAGTCATCTTCTTTCCTTGGTTCAGGGCTGTTCGAGACACATCTTCACACCACGATCACTGACTTCCATGAAGTGGCTGCGGTCGTCTTCGATCACAGCGTCGATAGCGATCTGACCCGCTTCCTGTTCAGTGCCAGCTTCAACATCCACAACGTGGAGGATGACCTCCTCCACGCTGACGCGGTACTTGGGCATGATCGTCCTTGGTTCAGGGCTGAAGATATTTGCTCAGCTCGGCCATCGCCTTGGCGAATGCCGGATGCGTGCGCATGTTGGGCTGGCGGTGCATCACCGAGCGGAAGAACAGGATCCGGAACGAGACGCCGAAGTCCTGACGGTTGACGTAGGTGGCCACGTCATCGAAGTTCAGCTCGTTGATGTGCTCCATCAGGTGAGCGATCGTCGCCCACTTGGCCGAGGGCGATGCCGGAATCGGTGTGCTCTTCGGATCCTTGATCACCTGGTCGATCTTCACGAGCTCCTTCCATACCTTGGAGAAGACGATGAACTCAGTAGCAATACCGGAGGTCAGCGCACCGGTCAGCAGCGGCGCCTTGTCCGTCAGGTCACCCTGCCAGTGGTCAAGCTTGCACAGCCGGTTGACGAACTCCCAGGTCCGGGGACAGGCGAAGGTCTTCTCCTTGTGTGCCGGATCGAAGTCCATCAGCTTGCTCGGGAACTGGCTCAGGAAGCCGATGATGCGAGCGTCGTACTGCTGGGCGAAGGCCACATCGTAGAGCCACTCTTCGAAGTTCACTTCGAGCTCCAGGTGCACGACACGCGATTGCATGGCGGTCGAGATCTGGTTGACGATGGCACGGTCAGTGGCTTTGTTGCCGGCCGCGGTGATCACGCAGTTGTCATGCAGATCGTGCTGGCCGACCTGACGATCCAGCACCAGCTTGTAGGCTGCTGCCTGCACCGACTTGGCGGCCGAGTTGAACTCGTCCAGGAAGAGCATCCAGCCATCCCGATTCTTCGGGAGCGGTGTATTCTTCAGCGGGAACAGATCGGCGAAAGGAGCGAAGCGTGCCTGCCCTGCCTCGTCGAAGCGTGGCAAACCGGAGAGATCTTCGGGAGCGGAGGTCGAGAGCCGGTGGTCGATGACCTGGAGGTTCAGATCCTTGGCCACCAGCTTCATGATGCTGGACTTGCCCACACCCGGCGATGCGGTGACGAACGGGACAAGACCAGCTTCGAGTGCGTCTGCGATGAATGTGCGGAGATTGCGGGGGGTACAGACGTATGCGTCTTCCATGCCTTCCTGGTTCCTATAGGTCGACCTCCGTAGGCGTTGCCTTCAGAACCTTGTCAGTGTGAAGTTGCTGACACAGCTCGTCGTAGCAGCTCAGGATGCTGTCCTGAGTCATCTCACGGAAGTCATTGATTGTCTTTTCCGGCCGGAAATCAGAGATTCCGAACCGTCCACGGGCCTTCAGACACACTGAATCCCCAAAAAACACAGGCATCATGGGTGCAATGAGCCTGGTGTCACGGTGTTGCATGACTGCTTCCAGCCACCGGTCCATAAACCAGTGCTGTTCATTCGTCCAGCGCCACTCCGGATGCTGAGCCAGGGTGGGTCGATGAAAGAAAGAGACGCTCACGTTGTGCATGCACGTCACTTCTCCCTCACCTTGCGTGGACTGAACGATGTATTCAGGACCACACTCGCCGAGTTTCACTCGCTTGAGCCAGGCCATGCGCCACAGCGGATTCCGGTGACCGGAGATCAGCAGCAGGTCGCCGGCATGCAGCAGGCTCGGATCTTCAGGAACCTCGGTGGACACAAAGCCAGCGTGGGTACCGAAAGTACGGGGACGCTCTACAGCGGCGTTCCGTGTCCCGTGAATCCGGGAGACACAAAAATGCAGGAGGTAGTCCGTCAGTTTCTGGTGAGCAAGATCGAAATGCAGGCGGTTCATGATGAGGACTCCTCAACTGGAATGGCACAAATAGTGCCATAGCAATTGTCGGACCTCATGTGTGGAACCGCACACTCACCCTTCTTGCGTGCTCGCCCCGATCAGCTTTCGTTTCTGGTTCAGCAGATCTGCGACTTCCTTGCGTCCGATCTCTCGAGCGCCGGCCTGAACAGCCAGTGCTCGCTTGGACAGAGCAATGTCGAAGTGTTCGTGGTAGGTGCCTGCTTTCTGCAGCCACTTGCGGGCCACTCCGATCCTGTCGGCCATGGCGAGGAGCTCTTCAGTCGTATCGGCGAGCATGTGACACATGACCATCCGACCGTAGGGCTCCCGCATGTTGTCCACGTAGACCGTCATGCTTTCTTTTCTCCTGCAATGGCGGCAGCCGCTGCGTCGATGCGATTGAACATTTCTGCCGGTACGTTCAGCGTAAGGTTCCGAACCAGATACGGCTCTTTCCGCTTGCCATTGTTTGGGTCGTAACGACGGAGTTTTGCAAGTTCGCCAAGCAATTCCCGAAGATTTCTGATTTCCTCTGCGTAAAGCGCATTGAGCGAAGTCGCGGCATTAAACCGTTCAAGCACATCATCATCAGCAGCATCCTCGCTCGCCACCGCCTTCTCTCCTTGAGATTGAGGGATTGCAGCACAAGGGCCTTCGTGACCTTTGATTCGCGAGCATGACCACCCCTCGGGCGGCTTGTTGCACTGTTCAGCAGGAGATAGGATTTCTGCCGCCATAACCTTTACCCCGCTACGAAACAGAGAATTTTTGGTTTGGCCCAAAATGCGATCCCTTGCTTGCTCCACTGTTTTGCGCTCCCCGCTATCGACTTGAGATTGAGGGGCGGCAGATTCTCTAGCGGAAATGTCTTGCAAAGCTTCTTGATAGCCGCGAGCAAAATCGGCATCGATCTCTTCTTGAGGCTTCACACCCCCGCTATCGACTTTAGATTGATGGGCGGCGTAGAGCGGTGTCACCTTGTTGCCTTTTGCGACAAGCGCCGGATCGATCCAAGTAAGCGACACGCTCCGATGCGATCCGCATTCGAATAGCCACGCCACCGCCTCTCCGCCTTCTGTGGCAAGCGCGGCCTCAAGTCCTGCGATAGCGTCCGAGCACTGGCCAACAAAAACCCCGTCGCCGGCCTCTACCTGACGCAACACTTGGATAGCTGATTCGATCGCGCTATGGGCGACGCCCTCCGTAGAAAGATGTGATTGCAAAAGAGCGTCAGCGAAGCTCAGCACTCTCGTTTCGGACCAGCATTCATGGTCAATCGCATGATGTCGAGCAAGCGATAGAATCGTTTCTTTAGTCAGTTTCATTCCAATCCCCAATATCGTTGTCTTACTGTTCGGAGTCGCTATCGACTTGAGATTGAGGGGCGGCGCCGCAGTCGCATGGACCGACTCCGTGCCCGTATCCTCCAAGCGCGCTGCATCCTTGACGGTGCTCGATCGGCGTAGCCTCTCCGCCTTCTGTGGCAAGCGCGGAGGAGAGAGCGGTTATGGCGGCGTTAGCAATCTCTTCGATGCGCGAATCGTCATCAGCAACGCGCTGAAAATCGTCTTGACTCATCGTGCCGACATTCCATGCGTTCCAGACTCGCATGCAGTCGTAAGCATCCCCGAGGGCTTCCGCAATGGCATCTCGAACAGCTTGCTGTTGTTCATCAGTCAGTTTCATGCCTTTTCCTTGGCTCGGCTGGCTCGCCGGCGTTGATTCTTGATGTGGGAAACCAGCTCCAGGTGTACGGGGTTGCAGCACAGCCGGTTATTACACAGATGATCCACCTGCTTCTTGCCGGGGATGTAGCCGAAGTAGTGGGTGTAGACCACCAGGTGCACGGCCACGGTCTGCGCATTGAGACTCATGCGTCCGTAGCCACCACCCTTGCCTTCACCGCTGGTCGGACCTGTCCAGATGTGGCAGGGACTGGGCATCCCATCCATCTGGAATCCCCTGTCCACCACCAACACCCGTTCCATGATCCGTTCAATGATCGAGACACGGCGGTCAGTGGCGAGCGTGCTCATACCAACTCCAACCGGATAGGCACGACCTCCATGTCTTCCTTCACCCGATCCGGGATCGGAGTCGGCACCGGCAAGCTCTGGTAGTAGAAGCCACTGCCGTACTCGTCCGTGGACTCCCATTCCAGCTCAGCTTTCCACCTGCCCTGCAGCCAGGCGCTCAGTGCTCGCTTGGCCGACAGCTCGGTGTGAAACAGCCGGGGGTTGGGTCCATCACCGGAGCAGTCCACGGGCTGCAGATGCGAAGCACGCCACTGAATACGATCCGGATCGGGGATGAAGAAGCCAGTCGGCTTGTGCCGGATGGCGTAGAGCAATTTCATTCCATCACTCCCGTCAGTGTTTTCCAGTCCATGATCTGGATCTTGCGTTGGTTGTTCGAGCAGACATCAGGATTGCCTTCGACGATCCCGAACCAGCGGAGATACCAGCCATCTTCTGTCTCGGCTCTCCACATCTTTCCGGGATAAACACCTGACGGGATCGATGTCGAATACTCAGGCAGGCACTCAAAGGTTATCTGACTCATCACCGCATCGGTGTCGGACACCAAGATTTGGTCGGAGGCCGGCTGTATCCAGCAGCTTCCCTGCGAATCCGTGATCGGCGGGATGACGTTGCTCACGCTTACTCTCCGATGTATTCCAGCAGCTCGTCTGGCGACAGAAACTGAATCAGTCGCTGCATCTCTTCCAGCGAGATGGCCGGCTCGTTCTTAGGTGCGCCAGTACGATCGCTGCCCATGACCAGACCCCGTCCGGTGTACACCGACTCGGGATGCAGGGACGGCACTCTCCAGAACGAGTTCGGGTCGATGGGCTTGAGCAGACCCTCGTCATCGATGAAGATCGCATCGCCGTTGAGCAAACGCACCGCATCGATGACATTGCAGCCGAGCGTGACATAGATGTCCTTCAGCTCACCCGTGTGCTGAACTTCAGTCACGGTCTTGGCAAACGGATGGATGAAGAATGCTTTCATGCTGGCTCCTTGGGAATGGCAAAAGTGGTGACCGGATAGGGAATTGTGCACAGATGGTCGACCCAGAACTGACCCTTCAGCGAAGTCGTGACCGAGCCATCAGCGGGGCTCAGTTGTACCATGCCCTCGCTGAGTAACCGCTCCACCGCTGCATCGTGTTGCTGCGATATCCCTCGCGGCTGGAATTTGCCCAACACATGGGCATCCAGGAGTATCTGAATCTCGAGGATATTCTGGGGATAGCTCATCAGGAATCCTAGATGTCACGCATGAAAAATTGATGGATGACGCTGTTCAGCAGGCGAATGCCGATCGGTGTCACTTCAGCCTGCTGGCGCATCATGTCGACGATCATGCGGCTGGCCACCTTGTCGTTCACGTTCGGGTACAGCGCCTTGTACTTCTGGTAGAGCTCGACCTTGGTAATGTGCCTCTGCAGTTCGTCGAGCGGCACTTCGTCGGTGCAGAACACCAGCGGTACCCGGCCGATGAACTCGGTACGCAGGCCTGCATCCTTCAACCCTTGGAGGTTGTCGATGCGCTGGTTGCTGTAGGCGCCGGCGAAGATGAACAACGAGTTGTCGATACGAAACGGCTCGTACTTGCCGTAGTCGGTGAAGATCGAGGTGTACTTCGCTTCCAGTGCGGTCAGGAATTCGTCCTGAACCATGGAACGGAAGCCCTCGGTCTGCTCACCGTTGCGAGCGAACAGCTTGTCGAACTCATCCACGAAGATGATGTTCGGGCTCGTCCAGTTCTCACGCAGCTTGCGCAAAGCTTTCGACAACGAGTTGCCCGACAGACCTTCAGCCGTGAGCCCTGCTGCGTTCACCTCGATGATCGGCAGCTTGTACTCCTTGGCCGTCTGTCCGATCAAGTACGTCTTGCCCGAACCGCTCGGGCCGGTGAAGTGAAAGTGCGGGCGGATTGCCGCTTCGCTCTCGTGGAAGATCCTGAAGATGTGGTCGAGCTGTCGCACCACCCGTTCTTGCTGCGGGAAGATCATTGTTCTTGTCCTTGGCTCAGGTGTGGGTCAGCAGGAGCAGCTGAAAAAGTTGCTGCGCTTTTCTTGCGGGATCTCGATGCCTTTCAGGATGGCGAGCTTGTCCCAGAAAGTGGGGTCCGTGCCCTGTCCTTCGAACACACCGCCCTTGACGATGTAGTCACCGCCCCAACGATCCTTCGTGTCCAGGTGCGATTCGGCTGTGGTGATCACTTCAGCGAGGTCGAGCTCGCCATAGCGACCGTTTTCGTTGTCGTAGCTGCTGCGGATCTGATCGTTCAGATTCTCGACATACGCTTCGAGCCAGAGAAAAGCCATCACCTGCGGATCCTGGGCCAGTTGCCGGCCAAGGAACTCTTCATCGGGACAGGGTTGATACGGCCTCATTGCGACTCTCCGAAGGACGGGTGGCTCCAGACGTGCCGGAGGCTGGTGATCATGCGCGGATAGACGACGAGCCAGAACTTCTGGCCGGGCTGTACGAACTTGCTGCTCGGCAGGAACGGATCGACTTTGCCAAGCGGATTGATCATGACCAGCTCGCCATCGATCTCACGATAGTCGCTGGCCTGGTACGCCTTGCCGTTGTAGATGCCCACGTCATCGTTCGGGCGAAGACGTTCACCGGCTTCGATCGGCTCGACAGCCAGGTGAATCGCATCCCGTGCTTCGGGCTTGAAGTGGATCATGCCCAGCGTCTCGAGGGCGTCCGTGTGCGTGCTGCGCTTGTCGGCATTGCTCATGCTCGTTCTCCTTGGTTCCAGATTCTTGAAAGTTCATCCAACCAAAGAAAGCGATACAGCTGTACCTGCTCGCAGCTCATTTCGCCCAGGCGTACACCGCCTTCATTGCAGAGCCAGCCCTCGACGGTGCGGTGCTCGCCGAGGCGCAGATGGATCATGTTGATTGCCCACAGCGCTTGGTGCGCTGTGATGCGTCTCGCCTTCTCGGCACGGCCGATTGCGTGACAGATGTACTTCTCGGAGTACTTCACTCCGTTCGATCCGTTCCACAGATAGGGACGTGCTGCCTCGAAGGGATTGGCCATTTTCTTATGACTCCAACTTATAAAGGCGCTTGCAGTGGGTGCAAGCAAATATTGCAACTGAGATCTGTCAGAGCAATGGATTCTGCCAAGTCTGCCCTAAAGAGTAAACAGACAATTCAGATTTTTTAGAGCTAACTTGGTGGAAGCGTGAACGATGTACCGAGGTTGGTTTCCCTGTATTCTAGGGTTTCTATCCTCAGACTTTAGAGGTAACTTTGATGGGACGCAGGTGCGGTAAGTTATACCTGCGTAAGGTGTTGCGTTGAGCCGTGTAGTCTATCCGTCAGGGTAGACAAAGAATGTCCTGATCAAACGCCAACACTGCCATCTGTTCGAATCTTCGGACGAAACCCCACCGAAGTGGGGTTCCAGATAGTGAGTAATTACGTCTGCTCGCGCTGCTCTTCGATGGTCTCCGGCTGCGGCTCGGGTTCCTGCTCCTGAACCTGCTCCGGTTCCTGAGCGGCCGGCACCTTCTCTCGATCGGGATCATTGCGATCCGCATGCTCGGTCATCAGCTTGGCCACCTGGCTTGATGCCGGATTGCCCGGAATCGCCGGGTTGGCATTAGCTGCATCCTGGCCACGGGCCACCTTGTCCTTCTCGTGTTCGATCTGCATCTGATCCATCTCTCACCTCGTAAAAGTGGTGACCTCGGGATGAGGTCACCTGAAAGTTTACAGAAACAGTCTGATCTTATGTCAAATTAGGAAAGGGCATACTCCGTGTCCAGCACTTCCTGCCACATCTCAGGATCGATCGACTCGACTGTGATGTCCGTGCGCTCCATGATCTGGCGAACCAGGAACTGGAGCATGCGGCTCTTGGCGATCAGCGCCAGCTGAAGGTTGTACTGCTCACGCAGGTCATTGCCGTAGTTCGGCAGGCAGCGGAAGCAGTCATGGATGGTCATGATCTGGAATGGCTTCTTCGGCAAGCTCAGCAGCAGCTCACGGATCTCGACTTCATCGACCAGGTCGATGTTGTCGACGCGCAGATGATCCAGGATCCGGGCTGACAGGTAGCCCGACTCCTTGAAGTGCGCCCACAGCTTCATGACCATGGCGTCATCCTCGTCACTGCCGGCCGTGCCCACACCTTGCAGGGCATCCCAGACCATGGCGATTGCAGCCGGATCGTAGTTACAGCGGCGGTTCATCTCCCGCACGATCATGCCGTCGATCGAGTGGATGGTGTTGGCGCCGAGACTGCGGCCCTCCTCCACCGGCATATTCACGCGCTTGGTCACATCGATCGGCTCATCTAGGAAGTGGATGCGCTCTGTCACCGTGCCCATGACCTTCACGTGCACGTGGAAGTTGTCCGGCAGCACCCAGCTATTGATCAGCGCATTGGGGTTCCACATGGACAGGAACGCCTCGTTCAGCTCCCACGCATACGGGGCCACTTCCTTCATGGTCTCGTAGAACATGGTGAGTAGCCCGCCCTCACCGAAGACCAGCTTCGGGATGGCCTGTGAGCCATACAGCGCCGTCATCACAGCCTGCTTCACGTCCGAGCGCTTGATGCGCCCTTCGACGCCGATCTTGTCCAGCATGGTCTGGTAGATGCCGGTGTAGGCATCTTCCCGTGAACCAGTGGAGACGACATTGCACAGCTGTGCGGCCAGACGATCGCCACAGAGTGCAGCGAGGATCTGCAGGCCCGAGCTCGTCGCATCGAGCGAGATCGGATACCCGCATGCTTCGCCGGCCAGTGCCTTCTCGTAGGCTTGCACGCCTGCGAAGTACAGCGCCGGCGTCTCAGCCGTGGCCAGCATCTCATGCAGCTGGTCCTTGTGCGCTTCGAACCAGGCAAGACGCTCGTCCCACGTCTTCTTGTCCAGGCCGTAGTTGGAAGCGATGTCGATTTTCAGGTACTGCAAGCCCGTGAATTTCTGCATGATGGGTTACTCCTTTTGACGAACCAAAAGAAAAAGCCACCCGAAGGTGGCTTCATTGTTTGATGCAGTGTCCCTAGTCAGCGTGACCAGGTCTCGAGCAGCTTTTTGATCCAGTAAGCGTTGAACTTGTCATAGTCCTCGATGAGGGCTCGACGAATAGCAGTTCCTTCCGGTGTCCGGATGAGAATGTTCTGCAGGTTCGGTTCGCTTGGCGTGACACGCCCGGTTGGTGATTTCTTTTCCTGGCTCATGAATGTCCCCAGTCCTTTCGGAATTTGGCCAGCAGCTGCTGTAGCTGCGTCAGGTTGAACATGTCGTAGTCACTCACATCGACAGGCGGCAGCGGCTTGGCTGCGTCGATCTTGCTCAGCCGCTTGAGGATCGGTGCGATGCGTCGCTGGTAATCCTTGTGCAGCTCGTTGAGGATCCAGCGCAGCTCTTGCTCTTCGTTTTCGAATCGAGGGATGTTTTCGAGTTCCATGTGGGGTGGTTCAGGCTTCGCTTGAGAGTGCGCAATAGTCTGAGACAGATCCACCCGGATGTATACGTCATCTCATTGAGCGTGCTTCAGGTGCTCGATCGTGTCTCGCAGATCCTGGATCTGCTGCTCGACAGCGGCAATGCGCTTATTCACCGCGGCATCGTTCTGGGCACGGTCGCCGGCGTAATGCAGCACCAGGCCCATGCCGCCCTCGAGTGAGCCGACTTGCAAGCCCAGTTTCACGAAGGCTTCACGCATCTCTGTGCGCAGCTTGGCTTGGTCTTCCTGGATCCGAACCAGGATGGAATGAATCATGTCCGGCTCTGCCATTGTGGATAACTCCCCATGGAAAAGTTCATATTGTTAACGTAAACCTCTACATCGTTAGGGTGTCATCGGTGACACCTATTCCCCGCAAATAGGTCGCACAGCTGACACCTTTCCATGATTGGAAGGTTTCACCTGCGATACGTGTCACCCATGGCACCTATCGGATTGGTGCCACGCATGACACCTATTCGGCGAGTTATCCACTGCTGCGTTCCTGAACCTCTTCCAGACGCATCCGTAAGCTCTCCCGTGTCTTTGGGTCGAGCTTGTCCATATTCTCCATCAATGCCTGCATGTTGATCTGCGTGGCCTGATCGTTGAACTGGTTGAAATGCACCGTCATGTTCTCGATGTTGATGATCTTGGCGCCCTTGAAGTCGCCCGACATCATCACATGCTTGAGCTCGGCGACAGCCCCCCTCACGCCATCAGGCACGTAATCCCAGGTGGCATCGGCCACAGGCCGACCCTTGTCATCGGTGATACCAATCTTCTCCCTGAGCGTGTAGACGTTCTTACGCCCTTCCTTGGCTCGGGTGATGTAGCCCATGTCCTCCAGGGTGGTCAGCTCACGTAGCACCTGGGACTTGGACAGGCCACTTTTCTCCATGATCGTGTCGATGCCGGGGAACGCCCTGCCCGTCTTGAAGTTCGTGTGGCCCTTGATGATGCAGTAGATCATGAAGGCATTGCCACCCATCTTGGCAGCATCGCCTGAGTCCATCATCGATCTGAATATGTGGAACCAGGTGGTTTCGGCCTGGAACAGCTCGAACTGCTCCTTCTCATCCTGCACCATTACCACTCTCCCAGCAGGCCACCCAGCCTGCCCAGGTCGATGCGAATCTCCCGCTCCAGCAGGTACTGGGCAACATACAGAGCCAGGTCGAGCCCCTTCACGAGATGGTACTCACGGATCTGGTCCAGCATATTGCCCCGAACAGTCAACCGCCCTACTTCGCTAAGCTCTGTCATCACCACTCCCCTGCCATGCCGTCGAGCGCTTTCAGCGTGCGCTCGATCTGCTGACGTAGCAGCCCCAAGGCAGCGAAGTAGCGGTGCTGCCGACACCCATGCCAGTCGTTGATCGAGTGCATGAGGTTGTTGCGCATGATTCGTCGGATGATCTCTTCGGTGGGCTCCATCTCAGTAGCCCTCCTTTTCGGCTCGAGCAATGAGCTTGTCCACCTCCCGTTCCAATGCCTCGGCGACAAATGCCTTGATCACTTTGATGCGCTGCTGCCCTTTCAGCCAGCCGAGCTTCAGCTGCACCCGCTCAGGCACCTCGTAGTTCACCTTGACCCAGTCATCGTGCCCGTCCCAAGGACGCTTCCTTCCTTGGTTCAAAGCTTCCTTGATTTCTTCCTTGGTTCCTTGGGCAGTGCGAGCAGGCGTGGCATCACCCTTTTGAACGATATCGGTCTCTTCCCAGGCCATCTTAGGCATATGCCTTCTCCTGCACGACAGGGGTGTCGAAGCGCTCGACCACGAACTGCGCCAGCTCATGAATGAGGATGGCGCCAGTACCCTTGGTCTGCTCGGTGAGCGTCTGGCCGGTGTACATGCTCTGCCAGTAGCCATTCAGGTTGGGGATGACCTGTGGCATGACCTTGCCGAATGCGGCCATCTTCTTGACGGTCACTTCAGCTGCGCGTTTACCCTTGCTCTCGTTGAGCAAATAGTAGAAGGGTTGCTTGAGCTCCTCGCAGATGCGCACAGTCGACAGCGACGCCTTGATGTCACCCTTGCCGTGCTTGCACGGGATGATGACCATGTCAGCCAGCCGGATGGCTTCCCGGTTGATGTCCGCGGTCTGGGGTGGCGTGTCGATGATGAGCCACTTGAAGCCGGCCTTGGCCAGCTTCTTCTGTTTGGCTTCCAGCTCGGTGTAGTCCTCCACCTTGGCGAAGATGGGTGTCTCGGCCTTGCGGTCGTTCCACCAGTCGGCGAAGGTGCCTTGAGGATCGAGGTCCATGCACACGACTGGACCGTCATTGAGCGCATCAAGAGCGACTGCCAGATGCGCTGCATGCGTGGTTTTGCCGACTCCACCTTTGAGTGAAGCGAGCACGATTGTGTTCAATGTGAACTCCAATGAAGGTTGGTTCCTTGGTTAACATACACCAACCTTCATTGCTTTCATACTTGGAACCAAGGAAGAAATGTTCCTTGTCTAACTAATGAGGAGCTTCGTCCTTGAGTTTGAGCACAGAAGTACGAACACAGGCAGTGAGAGCTTCTTCAATGCCTGGGTAGTCCCTGTCCTTCCATTGCTGACTATGCTCCTCAGTCAACAAGTTCGTTACCAGTCGGTGACGATTGTGTCGAACTGCTCGTCGAATTAGCAGCCTCAGTATCCAGATATGAAGTCGATTCATCTTGGTTCCTTCATTCCTTGGTTACTTGCATGTCATTCTCAACTGTGGCCGTGACTTCGAAGCGTGCCTTGTCGACTGCTGACTTGACAGCATTCGCCATGATTGCCTGAATGTTCGGAAGATTGTCTTCCGGCCAATGCTCTCGGTGCGCTTCCACCATCAGGACGGTGATCAGTCGATGGCGAGCCAGTGCGATTGCCTTGCGCACGAGAAGTCGGAGCAGCCACAGCTCGAGACGGTTCATTCCTTGGTTCCTTCCTTCGTTGGTTCCTTGGCCCGCTCATTGAGCGGATCATATGGACGGGTAGGGTACATCACTCGACATATCTCCACTCAGTGGTGCCATCAGAGAAGGTAGTCTTGATGCACCACATGTATCGGCCGTTGGCATTTGCTGCCCACAATTTTTGCGTGGAGATGACTGTTTTCACTTGGTCACCTCACCAGCTGCGAACTCGATCACTGCCTTGTTCCAGGGCGTGCCCTGGTAGTTGGCGTGATGGCCTTGGCAGTACGTTCTGCCCCGCTTGTCGGGTCGGTGCGTGAAGTAGAACTCGTTCCCTTCCCGAATAAGTACATCGATGACTGCATGAGCAGTCTTGTCAAACTTCTCGAAAGCACGCTTTCTGCGTTCGAACTCACCGCGTTCTTCTCCTTCCTTGGGTTTGTCGAGATTGCGCCACTCGTTCTTGATGAGGTGCGCCGTGTTGAAGTTGATCTTAAACTTGACCTGATTCATGCGATTCAGGTGGTCCAGGCAGACATCGTCCTCGTGATGGTTGTCACGCAGGATCACGCTGCAGTTGTTGAGCAGGTAGGCGCCCTGTGCGTTGTGCTTCAGCTCACGGGGTTCCACCACCATCGGCAGCGGATACTGGAAGCGATCGATTTCCTCCTGCGTCTTGGCATCGATCTCGAAGATCACGATGAACTGCCGCAGCGCATCGTTGTAGTCGCACAGGTCGGCCTCCACGCACTTGAGGATCAGATCGGCCACTTCCTGGGCCTTGTCACAGTGGTGACGCAACGTGCCCACCAGCGTCTGCAGATCGCAGCGCTTGTGTAGGGCCATCTGAACCAGGAGATCGATACCGAATGCCTGCGGGATCTCCTTGGCCTTCAGATGCTCGAGGATCTCCGGCTCGGCTTCGAACTCAGCACGCATGCGAGGCATTAATTGATTCTTGCTGAACAGACGCTCGAGCTCCAGCTGGTGTTCCTTCTTAGCTTCGTTCATTGGAATACCCATTCGTTGAGGATGGTGGCCAGAGCGTGTGCCTGGTTGATCTGCGTGTTAGCGTAAGTGTCCTTGAGGGTCCAGCTGTTCGCTTGCGCAAGCTCAGCCAAATCGAGCAGATCCTGCTCATGGTGTAGTGCCCAAATTCGCCAGAGCCCTAGGTACATCTGCCAGAGATGATCATGCGGATACGGAAAGTGCGGCGCATTCCCTTTACCAGCTCGCCAGTTGGTGCCCCCGATGTCGTAGCCCTTAATATCGCACTGATACCATTGTTCAATGGTGCGGCCGTCAGGCATCTTGGCGAACAATGCGCTGAAACGCTTATCGCCGATGCTGCTGCATTCGTATCCGACAGTGCCTCGACCACTCCATAGGATTTTTCTTGACATCTTCTTTCCTTGGTTCCTTGGATAGTTCACACCAAGAATTCTTCTTCGGTGATCACACGCCTGACCAGATGCACAGAGGGGACCACACCACCGCGTGCAGTGATGGCCTTGGTACGCTTGTCGTTCCACTCCTGTGCAGCTTCCGGAGTCTCGAAAACCTCCACTTCCACACCCTTGCTGGTCTTGAGCACGAACTCGGTCTTGATGGTTCCCAGATCGGCGAGCATCAGAATGTCCCCCAGTAGCGAGCGTCATCGCCCAGGATGTCCTTCCACTTCTCATCGAAGAAGCAGTTGTTCGGTGCGAGAGTGAACAGGTACGCCACATCCACATCGTGCAGACCAGCCAGACCACAGCCGATACGAGTGACCTGGAACTCCAGCTCCGGGTGTCGGTGGGCATAGTCGATGAAGCCGGCCACGTACATGGCGATGCGCTCCAGGCTCAGCGTGTCACCCACGATCGGACCTTGATACTGACCGTCGGCCGCCTGCGCCCGGTGGTGAATGACTTTGACGCCCTTGGTGGGAATGGCGAAAGCATTGCCCGTGGGACCGAAGAACTCACCCCACTTGGCTCCGTGTTTCATCATGGCCACCTTGGCTGCGCCGGCGCCGTGGATGCCACCCTCGTTACTGCCGAAGACGAAGATCATGCGTGTTTTCCTTGTTTGAGTAGGGCATAGGCCACCCGCTCGATGTAAGGTTTCGAGGGCACTGGCGTATGCGCTTTGACATAGAGCTTTGCGTGGCTCAAGCAATGGCTCTTTCGTTCGGTGACCAGCCAGCTCAAGTAATCCTTGAGCATGAAGCTGGCAAGTTCTTCTTCGCGTGTCACGAGTTGGTCTGTATGGCTTGTTTGAGAAGGGCGAGGACCGCTTGACCCCGGTAATCGTTGAAGCGATCCGGCACGATAATACGCACCATCTGCTTGCCATCCATGATGGCCTCGGCGATCTTGCTCATCTCAGCTGCCACAGTCTCATCGGATTGCACAGCCTCATACAGCCAATCGATGTACTCTTCCTTGGGCAGGTACTGATACAGCACGCTGCCCGGCATCACCTCGAAGTAGATCCGGTTGGGCCAGCGACCTTCGGCCGCGGAGATGGTGAAGGGCATGTCATGCGACATTGAGCCTCCTCATCAGCTCGACAGATTCCTGGCTGCGCTTGTAGATGGCACAGCCCATGTGGGTATTGAAGATGCTCTCGTATTCTTTCGATGAGCCTCCATACCGACGTGCACGCTCATGAGCCGATGGCACAAGGATCACCGGCTTGCCGCAGATGTCACAGTTGCGCATGGTCTCTCACCCACTGGATGCGCTTCGGGTTGAGGTGCGACTCACCACGATCCGCCTCGTAATTGAAGCTGAATGAGTTGTCGTTGAAGGGATGTAGAAAGCCTAGGCCAACATCTTCGAGTTGTCTGGCCATCTCATCAATCAGGCTCCCGTACTCCACCTGTGCATATCTGTTCGACCACCTCTTCAGGTTCATACACAGGCCATGATGACGGTCGAACGTGTGGTAAATCGGCGCACCTTCGTCCAGCCATTTGACATAAGCCTGATAGAACTTGGTCAGGAGCTCACTCTGCACAGACTTCTCGAATTCCTGTTCGGACATTCTTTCCTCCTGGTTCAGCGCAGCGTGCAGAGATTCTTTGCCCAGATGTCACCGTCTTCATCAACTACCAGCATCTCCCCTTCAGGCGTGAGCTGAGTTGTCGAGTCGTCCCAGTACATGTCTGAACCACCACTGAAGATGGGATCTCCCAGATCACTCCAGCCACTGGTGTTGCAGCAGCAAGGCACCTTGTCATAGGTGCCCAGGATCAGCTTCCCGTTGGGCGCATAGAGCTGCTTCATTCCGGATCCTTGATGGCGATGAGACCACGCAGCAGCTTGGCGTAGCTGACAGTGACCAGTCGGTAAGGATTGTCGAGCTCGATGACGAGCAGCGGGCCGCCCATGGAGAACTGGACATTGGTCGGATCGGTGTTTTCCGTGTCAGTCTGAGCGGGCAGGGTGATGACCATACTTTCTCCTTGGTTCCAAGGTTCCTTGTTAGCTTTCTGAAAACAAGCGCGAGGCCAGGTCTGGAGCGAAGCGACGACCTGGACGAGTCCCTACTTGCAGTTCTTCTCGACTTGCTCGGTGTACTCACACAGCTCGTCGAATGTCTTCTGGCCCAGCGCCAGGTCGAACACCGGGATTTTGTGCGTCAGTGCAATGCGGATGGCCTGTCCGGTGCCACCTTGGCCAGCGCCATTGGGTGTCCAGCAGATGACCAGATCGGCTGGCGTCTTGAGATCACCGCCGAGAATCTGACACACGTTCCTCATGTGCAGCCGTCTGACACCCGGTGGGCAGATTCCCCAAGCAGGGTGGTGCTCTCGTGCGATGCGTTCCATCTCATCCGTAAATGAGGGAACGATCACATCCTCATGATCACCCGGTGCATTGTTGAAGCCCGGCCATGGGATGAAGATCTCCATGTGACCGGCTGCATGTTCGGCGCCGGCAGCGAATGCGTTGTCCGCCCCATCTGCGAAGCCGGAGCGCAGAATCCAACCATCCTGAGCCAGCTGTTTGCCGATCTGGCGCATGATTTCGAGCAGCTCATGCGGTGTCTTGCGACTGCCTATCCCCGCGTAAATGGGCGTTCTTGCCACGACTCTTATCCTTTGGGCTATCTATAGCCAAAATCGTCCATCCGGCTCTACTTAGGGCCAGATAAGTTGACTATCCGATTAGAAATAAGTTTGAGGAGAGCGCAGTATAGCCACTCTCCTCAGACTTGGGTTTACTTCTTGGCTCGCTTACGCAGCCTTGGCCGGGACGAGTTGCAAGTCCATGGCGAACTTGTTCTCCTCCGGCTTGGTGCTGATCGCGTCGTATTCCTTGACGCGACGCAGCTGGACCTGGAGGTCGATGATGACTTCGTCACCTGCCGCCATGGACTCGGCGTAGGTCTTCAGCTGCTCGACGATGCTGTTGCGTGCAGCCTGCATCTGGGCGAAGTCACGGTTGCTCGAGCGGGTGTCGAGCGGTTCCTGCGTGTCCAGCGGGATGCCCAGCGGCAGGGACAGGAACACTTCCTCGCCGTCGACCATCTTGGTCAGGCCCACGTTGATCCAGAAGTTGGCTTTCTTCTTCGGTGCTTCGCCAGCTTGCGGTGCTGCGTTGGCGGAGAAGAGTGCTTTGCGTTGAACGGCCATGGTGATACTCCTTGAGAAATTGAGAGAGAGAGATTGAGGGTCAGATGACCCCCAGAACAAACTACAACTGCACTACGCTTGAATCAACTTCCGTGCGAATGCCTTGCCACTGGTGATTGCCTTGGCTCCTGCATTGGCTGCTTCCACGTCCGATGCGTAGTAGCCGGCCTGCTGCCATGCCACACCACCAGCAATGGCGATGAGCAAAAGCAACTGAACACCACGGTTTTTCTTGGGCATTTGAACCACCTGAGAGATGTGAAAAGGATGAGGAGCGAGAAACTCCTCACCTAGCCCGTAGGGCTATTACTGACTATGGGGATCGTGAGCTTATGCCCTTGGTTCCAGACCTAAATGTCTAAGCCAATCAAAGACATGCGACACATGTGTATCAGCGAGCAACTGCTCGATCCAATACGCATACACGTGTGCGTTGCATTGGGTGTAACTCACGTTCGCAACTCGATGGTTTGCAGATCGGTGTAAGCCATGAATGCCATCATGAAGCTGGTAATGCCCATTGCCAATCCTGCCACATCACTCCAGTCTGAATAGAAGGGAATGACGAAGGTCATTTGAGCTACGCTCCAGATAATGAAGCCGAAGCCGATCAGGACCATGAGTAATGCGATGACGATATTAATTTGGACTTTCATGATAATCCTCGGGGAAATAAAAAAGGACCAACAGAGCAGTCAACTCAGGGAATTGACTGTCCGATTGGTCCGGAAGGTGAGACTGGGTAATGCCTGATCCGCTGACGCGGATCGCTGCACTATCTATCGAAGGTGAATGCTCCGGCCTGACCCAATCCCGAAGGACTGAGCAGACCGAAGGTTTTGACTGCGCTTATGCAGCGACGGACTTGAGCGGAGTGTGTGCCTCGTCGGCCACGTCCTCCCACTTCTCGTTCTTCGATGCAGCCAGAACACGACCGAGACGGTTGTAGTTGGCCATGTAGAGCTCACGATGCTTGTTGCTCTTGCCCATGAACTCTTGGACTGCGATCTGACGCACGGTGTCTTCCTGCGCCAGTTCTTCCATGAGCTTCTCGTTGAACGAGCTCATCTCAGCGATGCTGCGCTGCTGCTGCTTGTAGACAGCTTCCTTGACGTAGTTGTCCAGCATTTCCACGCCTTGAGTGACTGCGCCAAGCGTGGTGCTGACGGCAACTGCCGTGTCCGAAACCGTACCGAAGATCGTGCCCAACGTCATGCGTGCGGATGCCATAGTAGAACTCCAAATAGAGATAAGTTGAAAGAAGAAGGTCCGACCTAGGGTTTAGGCCAGACCAAGAAAAACGATGAAAGAGATTCGACTGGTCCGTAGGACCAACTTGGAGATGAGTCAGAGCCTAGTGACACTCCAACTCACCTCACTCCATATAGGCATGAGCAGCAACTCAACGTGTACTCAGTGGTGGCTGAGTTAGAAGGGAACAGACAAGTCCTGATCCACAGTGTGATGTGTGTGTACGTGGTGCAGATACCCAACGGTCACATGTGCAGCACAACCTGCATCCTCTGCAAGCTGCATCTGATACAACTCATACTCAAGCTCATCCCAGTGGTCCATACAGCCTCCGAATAGCGTTGCACTCACACCATGTGAGCGCTCTGCACAGCCCGTAGGGCGTGTGTACCTCGTGTACAACAAGGGGGCCATGCAATTCCACATACAGATTCGATACCGGGGGGGTATGTGTACGCGTGTAAAGCTGGAGGGCCACACCCTACGCAGTGACGTAACTATGAGAATTCCCCCAACCCTCTGCCTCTTTTTTAGGCACACGAGAATCCGGGTCGGCCAAAAAATTTGGCGAGAATTTTTCTCTATAGGCGGGGGTAGAGCGGCCTGAAAGCTGCTGTGGGCTGGTATTCACTGGAGACTCACATGAACTCAGCTGACTTCGTTACCAACTTGGGCATGCTTCTGCGAGATCAACCGCGGGGTGTAACGGCCGAACTCGATGACAAGATCGTGGCGTACTGGGATGGAGATCAAGTCCAGTTCGCCTTTCTTCGGGAGGATGACTCGGGGTTGCTCGATGAGGGATTCGACCTAGACGACTATGTCTGGGATGACTGGGCGCCGGCGTTCACGGCATGGCTGGAACGTCCACGGTTCAAGGCTCGCAGCGATTTACTGGAGTGGTTGGCGGATGCTCCGCCTGTAGATTCCGGCATCTGACCGAGAAAATCGCTACATCTGATAAGTGACTGAGTTGGACTCGGCTTGCCCAGGGGGCAACCCTCGCGTTCATATGGAAGGATGGTTTGAGCCAGGAGGATTGCAACTACCGGTCTTTTCCCTGGCTCCACCCGAAGGGAGCAGCATGCGTAGGATCGGATCGATTGCTTTGCAGGACGTGGCCGAGCGAGCCACTGAGTTGGAGGTCGTATGTTCCAGGTGCGACAGGCGAGGGAAGTACCAGACGGCACGACTGGTTGAGAAGCTAGGCCCCGACTTCCCCATGACTGAGCTCGGTCAGCGACTGGCGAACTGTCCCAAGAAGACGGCGCCGGTATATGAGCGCTGCGACATTTACTTCCCAGGTCTGGCCGAGCTCATGAAGGACTGACCCACCAAAGACAAAGGAGAGCATCAGCGGGGATCTGAGTGCTCTCCTTTGGCTCCTGACTTTTTAACAGTTCAGGCTCTGTATCCCATCACTGGCTGAACTACCGGGCAAAGCATGAAACCCCGGTAGTGGAGTGCGTCAGCTGGAACTGCGGTGGTTATATCCCCACGCCCGCTAGGGTTCGAATCGAAGCTACTTCCGGCTCTTCCGCGTGTGGAGCTGGGCTCCACGGAAGAACGTTAACATCAGACGGTAAGGAATACAACGTATTACGCTCGAAATGTTACGGTCTGTGTCGGTCAGTTTGACATTATTACCATAATGTCTAGTCTTCCCCCTGCTGTTCGCCATAGGAATAGCCCTCCAATCGTCGTTTACGATAGAGAAAGATTAGACATATCTTGAATTAGACTTTAGACTGCATATAGTCCAAGACCGGACTATACCGTTAACCAACCAAGGAAACAAGGAAACTTTCTTCCTTTCTTTCCTGCCAATAGGGCCAGATCAATGGAAGTCTCTGAAGAAAAACTTGCGGCCGTAGCAAAGGCTCCTCGCGTGAGCCTGGCCGATGTCGAGCGCGCCATCCGAGAGAGCAAGGTGACCTACACCGTTCTGCCGAATGGCCGCACGACCGTGTGCCAGATCGAGCTGTTCGGGGGCCGGTTCTCGGTTGAAGGGCAAAGCGCGTGCGTCTCGAAGGAGAACTTCAACCAGGAGATGGGGGAGAAGTTCGCCCTGGAACGTGCGACCGACGAAGTGTGGAAGGCACTCGGTACGGTGCTGGCCTGGCGCCTGTCAAAGATCGACGCCGCGCCCGAGCCGGATGGCCAGATCCTTTCCCTTGGTTCCGATGTGAAGACCTATGTCGGCACGAAGGCGGTCCATGCAAAACCGGCCACCTTCGGCGACTGGGTCGCACTGATGGGTATCAAGGTCGATGAGAAAAGCCGTCCGCTCACCGACGAGGGTTACCTCGTCCAGTATCCCGACAGCGTCACGTCCGATCACAGCTATTACATGAGCTGGTCGCCCAAGGGTGTCTTCGAGCGCAGCTACTCCATCGGACTCGAGCCGCGTGAGACCACCTACATCGAACGCCTGCAGGCCGAGCTCCAGCACGAGGCCGGCAAACTCGCCAAGCTCGAGCGCTTCCTGCTCACCCAGCACTACGACAACCTGAAGGTTCGTGCTCAGCGCAGGCTGATGGCGCAGAAGGCGTGCATGCAGGAATACGTCTGGATCCTGGAGATGCGCCTGAAGGACGCACTCGCAGACTGAACCAACGGGGAGGGCGCCGGCCTTCCCCCTCTATATGTATACGCCATGACCCAGCTACTCACCAAAGAAGTCGTCGAACGAGCGGTGCCCGCCAACCTGAAGAGTGCGGTGACCCCGGATCTCGTCGACCTCGTGAACAACATCGCCGCAGATCCGCTCGTTGCCGAGCAGGTGCGCAACAACTTCGTGAGCTACAGCTCTGTCCTCAAGGACGGCAAGTTCAAGCTCGCCGACTACATCCGGGCCGTGACCTTCGTCAGCTACCGGATGATGAACGACTCGATCAAGGACGCCTACTTCAAGACGTTCCCGGATCGCATGGCAGCGCTGCTCAAGAACGGGGCAGACGAGAAAACCATCTCGGCCTACAGCTCCTCGTATGCCAAGAACAAACTCGTGAACCTGGTGCTGGAACAAACCCTGGTGCCCAGCTGGGTGCTCAACGCTCACATCTACCAGGAGGCCATCACCACGCAAGCCACTCTTATGCGAAGTGCGCAGAGTGAGAAGGTGCGCACGGATGCCGCCAACTCACTGCTTACTCACCTGAGCAAACCCAAGGAAGTGAAGGCATTGCTTCCGATTGACCTGAAAGAGAGTTCGGGAATGACAGAACTCAAGGAGATGTTGACGAAGATGAGTCAACAACAACGTGAACTCATTGATCAGGGAGTGCCGGCGAAAGAGATCGCAGCACAACGTCTGATCGATGTCACTGACGTGGAGGCGAAAGACATTCCATGACACTGGTCAAACAAGAGCTAGATGTATGGCTCGACCAGGTCAACTACCAAGAACTCAACAGTCTCAGCTACAAACCAAGCGAATTCGCGCTGACTTTTATGAACTTCATCAAGCTCGTCAATGGCGAGCAGGGTGAATCTCATAAAACTCCGCCGGTCCACTTGAAGATGCTGGACAAGGTGGTTGACTCGCAGTCGGACTACATCGCCAATCTGTGCTTCCGAGGTGCTGCGAAGACGACGCTGTTCTTCGAATACCTCACTCTGTTCCTGGCGGTCTTCGGTTATATCCCCAAGTTCGGGAAGGTCGAGGCCATGATCTACGTGTCCGATTCGATGGACAACGGGGTGAAGTCGGCACGCAAGAACATCGAATTCCGCTACAACAACTCGGAATTCCTGCAGCACTGGATCCCGGAAGCCACCTTCACGGACAACTACCTGGAGTTCAAGTCCAAGGACGGCCATCGTCTGGGCGTCAAGATGTTCGGCGCCAAGACTGGTATCCGGGGGACGAAGATCTTCGGCAAGCGGCCGACCTTCTGCGTGCTCGATGACCTGGTGTCGGATGACGACTCCAAGTCCAAGGCCGCGATGATCGCCATCAAGGACACGGTCTACAAGGGCGTGAATCACGCGCTCGATCCGACCAAGCGCAAGATCGTCTTCAACGGCACGCCGTTCAACAAGGAAGACATCCTGATCGAGGCGGTCGAGTCCGGCCAGTGGGACGTGAACGTATGGCCGGTGTGTGAGCGCTTCCCGTGCGAGGAGTCGGAATTCGTCGGCGCCTGGCCCGATCGCTTCACGTACAAGTTCATCAAAGAGCAGTACGACATGCACCTGGGCAACGGCAAGCTCGCTGCATTCATGCAGGAGCTGATGCTCCGGATCAGCTCGGACGAAGAGCGCCTGGTGCAGGATGGGGAAGTGCGCTGGTACTCGCGCAAGAATCTGTTGGCGAATCGAAACAGTTTCAACTTCTACATCACCACAGACTTCGCCACCAGTGAAAAAACCACGGCTGACTTCTCCGTCATCAGTGTTTGGGCATACAATTCGAACGGCGACTGGTTCTGGGTTGATGGAATCTGTCAGCGCCAGAAAATGGACAAGACGTTGAATGACCTATTCCGTCTCGTTCAGGAGTACAAACCGCAGCAGGTAGGCATCGAGATCACGGGACAGCAGCAGGGCTTCATCTCCTGGCTCCAGAACGAACAGATCAGCAGGAACATCTGGTTCAGCTTCGCGAGCAGCGAGAAGAGTGGCTCTCCTGGCATACGCCCAATCACCGACAAGCTCTCCCGCTTCAATCTGGTTGTTCCTTGGTTCAAGGCTGGGAAGATGTTCTTCCCAGAAGAGATGAAGCATAGCGTCATCATGGGTGAGGCGATGGGCCAGATCAAGCTGGTCACCTCGTCGGGTATCAAAGGTAAAGACGACTTCGTGGATACGGTCAGCATGCTGGCGTTCCTCAAGCCGTGGCGACCTTCTGATTCAGCGCCGGCCACACCAGACGAAGTGCAAATCTACGAGGACGAGGAGCAACACTCGGAACCTAGTGGACTAGCGACCTACATCGTGTGAGGCTCGAATGAATATCGCTGAACTCTTCGCCGATCTCTCCTTCGGCGAGCTCTCGATCCTGCACTGGGCAGGTGAGGGTAACGGCACCATCACGGATGCGGGCAAGGAACGGCTGATCCGCTTCGCCAACGATGGGCTGCTCAAGCTCTACACCCGCTTCCTGCTCAAGGAGAACGATGTCCTCATCGAGCTGAAGAGCTGGATCACCAACTACCACCTGGACGCACGCTTCGCTGTGAGCCAAGGGGAAGAGGCCACGCAGCCGTTCCTCTATATCCGGGACATGCCGCTGGAGAAGTTCTCCGATGACGTGATCCGGATCCTGGCTGTGTTCAACAGCTACGGCTACCAATATCCGCTCAACGATGACGGCAATCCCCATTCGCTTTTCACCCCCCAAGGCAAGGTGCTTCAAGTACCGCACCCGCAAGACGGTGTCGTGCTCTCGGTCAGCTATCAGGCCAAGCATCCGACGCTGACACTTGCCGATCTCACGCAAGAGATCGAGCTGCCCGAGGTGCTGGTGCCGGCCCTGCGTGACTGGATCGGCTATCGGGCCTTCGGTCAGATGAAGACCCAGGAAGCACTGGCCATGGCCCAGACACACCAGGCCCAGTACGAAGCCGCCTGCGCAGAAGTCGTGCAGCAGGATCTGGTGAGCACGAGCACTTCAACCACCAACGAGCGTTTCAACAAAAACGGATGGATCTGATATGGGAATGCGCAACACGTTTGACCCGACCTGTGCCGGGCCGGAGATCGTAGACAAGGCACTGGGCACGGCCTACACCGTGGTCAAGTCGGTCTATGACCAGCTCGACACGATCGCCTATCTGGGCGAGAACGTCGATCCGATCGTGACCGACATCCACACATCACGGGATGCGGCCGCAGCTTCGGCCCAAACCGCAAGTGATGCGGCCGCTTCGGCCACGCAATCCGAAACCAACGCCAGCAACAGCAAGGATGCAGCAGAAGCTGCAGCTGTCAGTGCGACGCAGAGTGCGGCCAATGCAGCTGCTGTCTCCGATTCGCTTCAGGGTGTCCAGACACTTTTCACCGCGGCAAACATCGATCTGGGATTTGTCACCGATGCGCCGGCCAACACGTTCGATCTCGGAACCCTCGTTTAAGGAACCAGAACTATGAGCAACACACTTCGCCTCCGTCGAGGCACCGCAGCTCAGCACGACGCCTTCACCGGTGCCGAAGCTGAGCTGACCTTCGTGACCGACACGAAGGAGTTGCGACTGCATGACGGCGAGACTGCCGGTGGCATCGTGCTGCCGATGGATCCTGTTGATGACGCTGCTGCGCTGGATGGCTCGGAGACCCTGGCCATCGAGCAGAGCGGCGGCAAGTTCCGTCTTGTCCTGACCAAGCTCGCTCAGTTTGTCCTGCAGACCTACAAGGGTTTCAGTCAAGGCACGAGCGGTTCCCTGGCTCGGACGGTTCAGAGCAAACTGCAGGATACGGTGTCGCTCGCCGACTTCACCGGCTTCGATCCGACTGCCGGCACGGTGAGTGACGCCGCATTCCTGTCTGCGATCGCAGCGCTCCCGAATGGCGGACGCATTACCATCCCGCCTGGCTCCAAGCTCGCACTGGCCACGGCACTTGTCGTGAATGTCCCGATCATGCTGATGGCAGAAGTCCGGGGTGACATCTCCACCAACACGAATGGTGGCGGCATCGTCATGGCCATGCCCACGATCCAGTGGCGGGGTGCGGCAGGTGCCACCATGTTCACGGTCAAGCCTGACACGGTGGGCAAGGGCATCTGGGGTGGTGGCACGAAGAACATCGAGTATGACGGCAACGGTCTGGCGGCAACCGCCGTCCACCTGGACAACACCAAGTTCGCTCATGTCGATGTGAAGGTCCGCAACGTGACAGTGCAGGCTGTGCGTGTGGACTCGGCCAGCGGTACACCGGGCAACTTCTCCGCGAACAATTACATCGACCTCGAGTACATCTGGGGTGTGTCGGCCGTCTGTCAGAACTCCCATGGTCTGGTTCTAGCCGGCAACGGCACGAACGTGCCGGCCACCCAGCAATTCGTCGGTGTCGTGGTGGGCCTGATCTATAACGGCGACATGGTGCAGATCGCCGAGACGGACAACAGCCGTATCGACTTCATCAACTCGTCGGTGCAAGCAGGTGGTACGGGTACGGCGCTCTACGTGAAAAACGTTGGCTCGCAACCGTCCAACCATACGGTGCTCGGCCACGTCGCCGGCCCGGCCAAGTATGACGATGGGCTCAAGGGGACCCGCTTCCTGCATTACGTAAGTGAGGCAGGCGGCATGCACCAGGTGTCGGGCAGCTCGATGTGGGACGGCGAGTTGGTCGACTACGTCAATGGCAAGGTCTACAAGACGCACGTCTACCGGCTAAACCAGAAGATCAATCTGCCGGCCGGTGCCTTCGTCGCTGACTCGACCATGACGGTGACCAAGTACGCTCTGCAGTGGAATGCACCGACCATGGCTGACTCCGGCGATTCGTCGGTGGCTGCGATCGTCCCGGCGCCGTATGACCTGGATGCCGGCAATCTGACGGGCCTGGAGCTGCTCATCGGATCGAATGGCACGTCTGGCGCCAACTACAACTTCGAGATCCGGGTGACGGCCGGCACGCCTGAGACGAGTGGCGGTGCCACGGTGGTGACGCCCACACTTGACCAGACTGTGACGGTGGCAGCGGGTGCGCAATACACCCAGAAGCGTTACGCCATCACGTTCACCACGCCGGTTTCCTACAAGCAGGGTGACACGATCTTCCTGCAGATCATTCGGCATGGCCAGAACGCGGCGGACACGAACACGGATCCGTGCTTCTTCCTCGGCGCCAACCTGTTGTATCAGGGCACCGGCCCGAATTCGGCCGGCTCGGGTACCTACACCCTGCCGCCGATGTAAGACCGAGTGGGCCTCAGATCATCGAGGCCCACATTCACAAGGACAAGAACATGAGGACATTCAAACGTGGCCAGACGTTCAGCTGGGCGGGGACCGTCAAGAACGGGGCTGATCCCTTGCCGCTGGGTGACTGGCAAGTCGCTGCTGATCTGCGCAGTGCCATTGGCTTTTCCCTGGTTCAGCATCTGAGTGTCACGGTACTCGATGCGGCCACCGGCAAAATTCGTCTCTCTGCATTGCCTGCCGAGACGGTGAAGTGGCCGGTGTCCGAGGTGTATCTGGACATCAAGATGACCGATGCCGGGGGAAATGTCGTGAGCTCGCCGACTCAGTGCTTTGCTGTGATCGAACGGGTGACGCAATGAACCAATACAACCTGAGCATCGAGTTCGAGGATGAAGCATCGAACGAGATCTTCGATGTGAGCTTCGTGCCTTTCTTCAAGGGAGACACTGGTCCCCAAGGAGAACCGGGCAAGGATGGTAAAGACGGCAGCAACGGAACCAATGGGACGAACGGCACGAATGGCAGCAATGGCCATGACGGTGCTCCCGGAAAGTCAGCCTATGAAGTCTGGGTGGCAGCAGGCCACACCGGTACGGTGGCTGACTTTCTCGGATCACTGCAAGGCAAGCCAGGTCTCGATGGCGAAGATGGTGCTGACGGAAAAGATGGGACCAATGGTAAAGACGGCACGGACGGTACCAATGGGACCAACGGCGTCGATGGTCATGACGGACAGTCCACCTATGCGCTGTGGCTGGCGCTGGGTAACACCGGCACGCAAGCTGACTTCATAGCAGCGCAGCGTGGACCGGCTGGAGCAGACGGAAAGGACGGTGTTGATGGCAAGGATGGAGCGGCCGGTACCGGACTGACCAACCGCCAAGTCTGGGTATCGGGCACGACCTACAACCCATCGGACTACACGTTCTCGCCCAACAGTTCCGGCAACACGTCGATGTGGATTGCCAAGGGCAGCACGCCCTATCTGTCAACGATCGCACCCAAGGATGACCCGACACACTGGGTGGAATTCCAGGCGCCGGCCGGAGCGGATGGGAAGTCAGTCGAGCTCCAGAAAACGTCGACGGCCGTGCAGTGGCGGCAGACTGGCGGCAACTGGGCTGACCTCTTCACACTGGCATCTGTCACCGGCACCAACGGTACCAATGGCACCGATGGCGCAGACGGGAAAGATGGCAAGGGTGTCAGCACGGTGGCAGTTACCTACCAGGCTGGCACGAGCGGTACCAGTGCTCCCTCTGGTTCCTGGGTCTCCGCTGTTCCGGCTGTCACCAAGGGTCAATTCCTGTGGACGCGCACGGTCACCACGCTCACAGATGCGACTTCCGTGACTGCCTACTCGGTGGCGTATCAGCCTCTCGATGGGGCCAAGGGAGCTGATGGCACCAACGGAACGAATGGAACGGACGGCGCTGATGGTGATGCGGGTGCAGCCGGCCGCGGTATCCAGAGTGTGGCCGTCACCTACCAGATGTCGGCAAGCGGTACGACGACACCCACGGGTACCTGGACCAGCACGATTCCGACGCTGACCAAGGGCCAATACCTATGGGTACGCACGGTCCTGACGCTGACCGACACCACCACGGTCACGAGCTACAACGTGAGCTACCAGGGTGCAGACGGAGCCAAGGGAACGGACGGTACATCGCCGAATCTGGCATCTCCTGGTGCGATCGGCAGCACTACTCCGGGCTCGGGCAAGTTCACGGATCTGACTGCTACCGGCACGCTGACAGGATTTCCCGGCCGGCTGCTCAATGTCCGAGTCATCACGGCCACCCAAGTCTACAACAAGACGGCCGGCACCAATGCTGTCATTGTCGAGGCGATTGGTGGTGGGGGTGGCGGCGGTGGTGTGCCTGCAGCAGCCAGTAGCCAGTCGGCCACAGCAGGCGGTGGCTCGGCCGGATCCTATGCCAAGGTGTATCTCACCTCTGGCTTCGATGGTGTGACGGTGACAATCGGCGCACCTGGTGCAGGTGGACCAGCTGGCGGCGCAGGCACTGCAGGCGGCACAACCTCTTTCGGTTCGCTGATCACCTGTCCGGGTGGCAATGGTGCTGCGGCTGGCTGGTCGGTGACGCTACTCAACACCTTCCCGAATGCATCGCCGCCTGTCGCCCCGACTGTGACTGCTGGTGCTGTGCTCGCCGCATTCGCAGGCTGGTCAGGTTTCATGGTCGGATTGGTCACTACCCCCGGCTCGTTCTCCACCAGCGGGTATGGTGCGAACAGCCCGCTCGGTCAAGGCGGCGTCCCTCGTGCCACTGCGGCGCCGGGTCTTCCTGGTTCCGGATACGGTGCAGGTGGTAGTGGCGGCAACGCACCGGCCGGTGGCAATGCAGCACAGAAGGGTGGTGATGGAACCCAGGGTGTGTGCCTCGTCTATGAGTTCGCATAAGGAGACATGCTCATGAACGTTGATGGACCTTGGGAATACATCTCCTTCGCTGACTGGCTGAAGAACGGCAACAAGTTCCTGCCCCATACCTCTCGAGTTTTCTACGAGCAGGACCGGGCGCAGATCGAGCCATACCTTCCTGACCAGGATGCAACAGAGCCAGGAAATACTGACCAGTAACTAGAGGCAGGTGAGTAATTCCCGTATCATCTGAGAAGTTTATGCAACCCAGTGACGGGGGTATTTCTCAGTCACCACGGGCGGACTCTCCCACAAGGAGGTCCGCCCTTTTTCGTTTACGGGCCGTGAAATGCCAGACACAGATATCAAGATTCAACTCGCTGTTCTCGTCACCGAGATGGGCCACATCAAGAATGAGTTGATCGAAGCCAAACTCGCACGCAAGGACCAGTACGAGAAGATGGAAGAGCAGACAGTGACGCTCTCCAAGCTCGATGGCCGGATGGAGAAAGTCGAGAACTCACTCGCTGACCAGTCGCCCACGATTCAAGAGTTCGTGACGATCAAGCACAAGGTGGAAGGCGCAGGCACCGCCGGCCGCTGGGTGTGGGCTGCTCTCACCGGACTGCTGGGATTGGTCGCTACGATCGCTGCGGCGAAAGCCGGTTGGCTCTCCATCTTCACGGGGAAGTGACATGGCGCTGATCAACATTCCCCTGGTTCCGGATGCGAAGGATTGGTGGAAGTGGTACTGCACCCACGCACTGGCATTGGCCGGTGGCATCCCGGCCGCATTTGCCTCAATGCCGCAAACCTGGCAGGACCACTGTCACTGGATGCTCTGGGGACTGGCGCCGTTCGTTGCCATCTCCGGTGTCATTGGTCGGGTGATCGACCAGCCGAAGCTGGACAAATCTTCCGCTGAGGAGTCCTCAACGCAGCAACAATAGGAGGAAAGCATTGTGTCTGTTACAAACCCAACATATACTGATGGGGATTTGGATGTGGTAGCCAGGACTCTCTGGGGGGAAGCCCGAGGAGAGAGCAAGACAGGGAAGATAGCGGTCGCTTGGGTAATCAAAAACCGAGTTCTTTCCCCAAAGACATGGTGGGGGAAGGATTACGCAAGCGTCTGCCGGGCCAAGTTCCAGTTCAGTTGCTGGAACCCGAATGACCCGAACTACCCTTTCCTTTCTGGTTCCCGAGGAATTCCCGAGTCCGAGTACCAGGAGTGTGAGGATGCGGCGCTCCTGGTTCTCGCCAATTTCCAGCCTGACATCACGATGGGTGCGACGCACTACTACGCAAAGAGCATCGCTGCTCCTGCGTGGACCAAGGGCGCTACCCGCACGGTTCAGATCGGAAGCCACATCTTCTACAAGGACGTGCCATGAGCTGGTCATTGCTGGCCACAGTCTTCTCGGCACTCAACGGTGCATACAACTTCATCACCAGTCTGTTCGGGAAGAAGAAGGATGCAACCGTGGGTCTGGAAGACGCCAACACTCGAGCTGTGGCCATCGAGAACAAGATCAACCAGGTAGCGGCTCAGACCTCGCGTGAGAGTCAGGCCAACATCGATGAGGGAGTGTCGAATGCGCAGACTGTTGCGGATGACCGTCATGCTCAGCTTGCCGCTGCTGGCAACAGCCTGCGCGCACGAGGACAAGTCCTCGATGCAACGCGAGATCGCGCAGACTCGTCAGCTGGTTCCGAACGTTAATTGCGGCGAGAACGCACCCTATGGTCACAATCCAGCGTATCCGAAACTTCCTGATGACGAGCGTGATCTCGTTCAAGTCAGCGCCTACGCCAGTGCCTGGCAAGACTGGGCAGTTGACGCAGACAAGTCTCTTGCTCAAGAGCAAGCCAAGCGTCGAGCTGTCGCTGCCTGTCTCTCAACCCTCCGAGCCCAAGGGCTCATCAACTGAACCAACGAAAAGGAATCAAGCAATGCTGACCCTCACTCAAATCGCCTCGGCCGTGGTGCAAGGCGCAGTCGCTGTCGAATCCGCCATCACCGCTGTCGGTGTGGTCGTGTCGGACGTGAAGAAGATCGTATCCTACATCCCGGATCTGATGCAGACGTTCGAGAACGCCTATGCCCAGATCGGCGATTCGGCCAACGGTGCGGGCAAGCTCGCCGGCGTGCTGGCAGCGCTCGAAGCCGTGGCGGTCAAGATCGGTGTCACCTGGACGGCCAACGTCAAGGCGCTGATCGCGGACATCATCGCCCAGGCGAAGGCTGCATACAACGCGGTGACCTCGATGGGCACGTCTTCGAACGCTGCCGCCTAACCGTTCAAGTTTTGCGAAGGAACCAAGGAAGCAAGTCTCCAAGTTCGGGGCTTGCTTCCTTGGTCTTTTGCGGCACAGGGAAATTTGCCAATGAAGATCGACAGCCCCGATCAGGTCTTGCCTCCGCCGCAAGTGCCTGCGCAGAAACTCACCAGTTGGAAGAACGAGCCCACCCTCGAGACACTGAAGGGTGACCTCGAAGCGGCCAAGCCGTCCCATGATGCACAGGTCACCCGGATCAATCACTGGGTGGCGCTCATGGACGTGAAGGGCAAGGCCGCACCGCCCAAGGTCAAGGGTCGCTCCTCCGTCCAGCCTAAGCTCATTCGCCGGCAAGCTGAATGGCGATACTCGGCACTGTCCGAGCCTTTCCTTGGCTCAGACAAGCTGTTCAAAGTGGAGCCGGTGAGCTGGGAAGATCAGAAGGGCGCCGAGCAAAACGAGCTCGTACTCAACTGGCAGTTCCGTACCAAGGTCAACCGCATCAAGTTCATCGACGACTACGTGCGCTGCACGGTCGATGAAGGCACATCTGTCATGCGTCTGGGCTGGAAGCGTGTCTCGAAGAAAGTGAAGCAGCAGGTGCCGGAGTTCGCGCACTTCGAGATCGAGACACAAGAGCAGCTGATGGCGCTGCAGCAAGCCCTTTCCTTGGCTCAATCGGATCCGAAGACCTACTCGGAAACGGTCCCGCCTGAGATGCAGTCCGCTGTCTCCCACTACCAGGAGACAGGTCAGGCGACGTATGCTAAGCAGAGCGGGGTACGCACTGTCGACACCGACTCGCTGCTGGAGAACCGGCCGACTGTCGAAGTCATCGACATCCGCAACTTCTATCTCGATCCGAGCTGCAACGGCGACACCGACAAGGCACTGTTTGCCGTGGTCTCCTTTGAGACCAACAAGGCCGAGCTGCTCAAGGAACCCCAGCGCTATAAGAACCTCGATCTGGTGAACTGGGAAGGTGCATCGAGCGTCCAGGATCCGGACCATGCCACCCAGACGCCGCAGGACTTCCAGTTCAAGGATGCCGTGCGCAAGAAGGTGGTGGCCTACGAATACTGGGGTTTCTACGATGTGAATGACGATGGTGTGCTTGTGCCGTTTGTCGCCACCTGGATTGCCAACACCATCGTCCGGATGGAAGCCAATCCGTTCCCGGACCAGAAGATCCCCTTCGTCGTCGTGCCTTATCTGCCGATCAAGCGTGCTGCCTACGGGGAGCCGGATGCCGAGATGCTGGAGGACAACCAGAAGATTCTGGGTGCAGTAGTCCGCGGCATGATCGATGTCATGGGCCGCTCGGCCAACGGTCAGCAGGGCTTTGCCAAGGGCATGCTCGATCCGATGAATCGCCGGAAGTACGAGAACGGGCAGGACTACGAGTTCAATCCGAACATGCCGATTGCCAGCGGGCTGATCGAGCACAAGTTCCCAGAGTTGCCGGTGTCGGCGCTCAACATGGTTCAGTACATGAACCAGGACGCGGAAGCACTCACCGGGGTGAAGTCCTTCTCAGGTGGGGTGTCCGGTCAGGCATACGGCGATGTGGCGGCCGGCATCAAAGGTGCACTGGACGCTGCTGCCAAGCGGGAGATGGCCATTCTCCGGCGCCTGGCCAACGGCATGACGCAGATCGGCACCAAGGTCGTGTCGATGAACCAGGCATTCATGTCTGACAAGGAAGTGGTGCGTGTCACCAATGAGCAGTTCGTGAGCGTCAACCGCGACGACTTGATCGGCAACTTCGATCTGAAGGTGGACATCTCCACCGCTGAAGTCGACAACCAGCAGTCTCAGGATCTGGCGTTCATGCTCCAGACCCTCGGACCCAAGGGTGATCCGGCGATGGTGTACATGATCCTGGCAAAAATCGCCCGTCTCAAGCGCATGCCTGACCTGGCTCACCAGCTGGAGAACTACAAGCCGCAGCCCGATCCATTCCAGCAGAAGATGCAGGCGCTCGAACTTCAGGCCAAACAATCCGAGATCGACAAGAACGAGGCTCAGGCCGAACTCTTCCGGGCTCAGGCTGCAATGGCAGGTGCCACTACCGACAAGACCAACCTGGACTATGTCGAGCAGGAAACCGGCACCAAGCATGCTCGAGAGATGGAGAAGCAGGCAGGACAAGCTGAGGGTAATCAGCAACTCGAAGTCACCAAGGCACTGCTTGCCAAGCGGAAGCTGGCCAATGGGTCGGAGTCGAAGCCCGACATCCCGGCTGCTGTGGGGTACAACGCACTGTCGAAAGCCCAGTCTGGTGCTGGACAACAACCGGTTGCAAACCCTACAATCCCACAGGGTAACTTGGGGGTACCGGCATAAGCCGATCCCCTTACGGGCTGGCCTTCGTGGCCAGCAAACCGATCATAACTTTATAGTCAAGGATGACCATCCATGCACGCAGTATCCCAACTCCAGCAACTCGAAGCGGGACTGGAATCGGCCAAAGCACAGGTCGAGCTTCGGAATCAAATCGCCAAACTCATGGACAACCGTGAGTTCCGCAAGGTGATCCGAGAAGCCTTTTGTGAGAAGGAATGTGCGCGTTACGCGCAAGAGTCGGCTGACCCGGCTCTTCCGGATCGTCAACGTGCCGATGCCCTGGCCATGGCTCAAGCGGCCGGTCACCTCAAGCGCTGGCTCGCCGTGCAAATGGTCATGGGCGACAACGCAGTCGGCCAGATCCCCGACTACGAGCAAATGATCGAACACGTTCGTGCTGGTGGCGACGTGGAAGAACTGGGAGGCGAATAAGCCATGCCGGACATCGCAGCGGAGAAGGTCAATCCGCTGGCGATGTCGGATGAGGACTTCCTGAATCAGCCTTTGCCGGGTGCAGAGGCAATTCAAGAAGTTCCCACCGACACTCCCAGCGAAGTCGTCGAGACGCCGACCGAAGTTGAAACCGAGGTCAAGACAGATCCGGCCGAGTCGACTGAAGTCGAAACGAAGTCGGATGTTGCTTCCACGCAAGACACCCCTAGTAAACCGGGGTCGAATGGTGGTAATGTTCCCACCAATTCAGAAGTCAATCAGGACAGCAAGAAGGACGAGGCAACTGCAAGCACTCCTGAAGCTAAGCCGGCAGGCGAAGCCAAGGATGCCCAGGGCAAGGATCAGGCGGGCACGCCTGAAGCCAAACCGGCCACCCAGAGCGCTGCTGTTGACTACGAAGCGTTTTACAAGCAGGTGATGGCGCCGTTCAAGGCAAACGGCAAGATGATCGAACTTCGGGATGTCAACGAAGCGATTTCGCTGATGCAGATGGGCGCCAACTACACCCGCAAAATGCAGGACATTCAGCCGCATCGAAAGACGCTGCTGATGCTGGAGCAGAACCAGCTGCTGGACCCGGCTCAGTTGTCGTTCCTGATTGACCTCAAGAACGGTGACGAGAAGGCAATCCACAAGCTGCTGAAGGACAAGGGGATCGATCCCATGTCCATCGATACCAGCGAAGATTCAACCTACCTTGGTGGGAATCACCAAGTCAGTGATGAAGAGGCACGGTTTCACGCCGCCCTGCAGGAGTTGAACTCCGATGTGGAAGGCAAAACCACGCTTCAGACCATCAACTCGACGTGGGACAAATCCAGTAAGGAAGAGCTCTGGAAGGATCCGAGCATCATGCAGTCGATTCACACGCAGCGCGGTAACGGTATCTACGACCGTATCGTGACCGAAGTGACTCGGCAACAGACGCTTGGGCACCTTCCTGCCGATCTGAAGTTTATCGACGCCTATCGGGTTGTCGGCGAACGGATGCAGGCGGCGGGCGCTTTCGCGGATCTGGTCACACCCACATCGTCGAAAGATCCTTCCCCTGGTTCAGCTGCGGTTACCACGCCTTCCGCCCCCGTAGAGAAGGCACCCGTAGCGACTCGTGTCGTCACACCTAAGCCGGCCGTCTCGAACTCAGATCAGGCAAGTGCAGCTGCTGCAACGCGGAGCACTCCCCGAGAGAACAAGCAAGTCGTCAATCCGCTCGCCATGAGCGATGAGGACTTCTTGAAGCTTGATCAATTTCGAGTTTGAGGACACTGAACCATGCCTTTGAATTACAACGCCCCCGCTGAGGGCTCGAAGTCCAGCATCGATTCGGCATCGTCGGATCAGATGAACACCTTCTTTTGGCTGAAGAAGGCGATCATCACCTCGCGCAAAGAGCAGTACTTCATGCCGCTCGCCTCGGTCACCAACATGCCGAAGAACTACGGCAAGAAGATCAAGGTGTACGAGTATGTGCCGCTGCTCGATGACCGCAATATCAATGACCAGGGCATCGACGCCACGGGCGCTACGATCACCAACGGCAACCTGTACGGTTCGTCCAAAGACATCGGCACGATCACGTCGAAGCTCCCGGTGCTGACCGAAAACGGTGGCCGTGTGAACCGAGTCGGCTTCACCCGTCTGGAGCGTGAAGGCTCGATTCACAAGTTCGGCTTCTTCACCGAGTTCACGCAAGAGTCGCTCGACTTCGACTCGGACTCGGAGCTGATGAGCCATCTGTCGACGGAGCTGATGAACGGCGCCGTGCAGCTGACCGAAGCCGTGCTGCAGAAGGATCTGCTGGCAGCTCCCGGTGTCGTCCTGTACGCAGGTGCTGCAACGTCGGACGCTGAAGTGACCGCCGAAGTGACGCCGGCCGCAGGCGGCACGCCGGAGATTCCGGCCTCGATCGTGTCGTACAAGAACCTGATGCGTCTGGATCAGATCCTGACCGACAACCGCTCGCCGACGAAGGTCACGATCATCACGGGTTCGCGTCTGGTAGACACGAAGGTGATCGGCTCGACGCGTGTCATGTACGTGGGCTCGGAGCTCGCTCCGGCACTCATGGCCATGACCGATCTGTTCGGCAACAAGGCGTTCGTCGAAATCCAGCACTATGCGGATGCCGGCAACATCATGAACGGCGAGATCGGTGCGATCGGCAAGTGGCGCTTCATCCAGGTGCCGGAAATGCTGCACTGGGCAGGCGCTGGCAAGGCAGTCGACGAGAACCCCGGCTATCGCAGCTCGATGGTCGGTGGCACGGAGCACTACGACATCTTCCCGATGCTCACCATCGGTGACGATTCGTTCACGACCATCGGCTTCCAGACGGACGGCAAGACGGTCAAGTTCTCGGTGCTCACGAAGATGCCGGGTGCGGAAACCGCCGACAAGACGGATCCGTATGGCGAAACGGGCTTCAGCTCGATCAAGTGGTACTACGGCATTCTGATCAAGCGTCCGGAACGTCTGGCCCTGATCAAGACCGTCGCACCGGTCTAACCTGAGCCAAGGGAAAGGGGCTTCGATTGAGGCTCCTTTCCTCTGGTTCCTACTCTGGAATCATCATGACTGACCTCCTGCAAGATCCGGCTGACTCGCAGCCCACCGAACTCCAGCTGCTGAAGGACCGCGCAAAACTGATGGGCATTCCCTTCAGCAACAACATCTCGATCGAGACGCTCAAAGCGAAGATCGACGAAAAGATGTCCGGCAAGCAAGAGCCGGAAGTCCAAGCTGCACAGGCCAATCCGCTCGCTGGTGAAATGGCAAGTGAAGACGGCAAGCCGGTCAAGCGCAAGACGCTGCGCCAGCATCTCTACGACGAGAACATGAAGCTCGTCCGGGTTCGCATCCAGTGTCTGGACCCCAAGAAAGCCAACCTGCCGGGCGAAGTCCTGACGGTGGCCAACGAGTACATCGGCAACGTGAAGAAGTTCATCCCCTACGGTGAAGCCACCGATGGCGGATATCACATCCCGATGATCCTCTACAAGACGCTCGAGGCTCGACGCTTCCTGAACATCCGCACGGTCCGAGACAAGCGCACGGGTGCGACACGTCCGGTCACGAGCTGGAACAAGGAGTTCGCCATCGAGGTGCTCCCGCCGCTCACGGCTAAGGAACTGCACCAACTGGCCACGGCCCAGATCGCTGCAGGCTCGGTTGACGTGCACGCCGAATAAGGCTCAGCGTCTTCTGCCACAGAGGCCCGCTCAGTGATTGGGCGGGCTTTTTGTTTTGAACCAGGAAAAACACCATGAGCTACGGTATCGAAACCGATGCGCTGCAGCTGTACCAGGCACTGTCCGCGGACTCCGATGTGGAGATCCCGGATCTGGATCTGTCCGGCCCCGAGTACCAGATCCCCGGTGGGACGGACTCGGATGCCTACAAGCCGGTCACCCGTCTGACCAATGAAGACCTGACTTCAGGCGCCATTGATGGTGCGGGCACCTTCGATGTGATGATGCAGGGCATGAAGGCCCAGCTGCGTGAAGAGTTCGATAAGGGACGCATTACCGGTGCTGAGTACACGAAGGCATACATCTCACTCACCCAATCGACGATGCAGTTTGCCGTGCAGTATCTGCTCGGTCGGGATCAGGCTTACTGGCAGTCGGTGACCGCTCAGGCTCAGGCCATCACGGCACGTATCGCCAATGAGACAGCCAAGCTGCAGGCAGCAACGGTCAAGCTCGAAGCCGAAAACGCCAAGGCCACCGTCGCACTGACCAAGGCGAAGATCGCCACGGAAGATGTGAACTACGGTCAGGGCAAGTACCAGATCGACAATATCCTGCCGGTGCAACTGGCCACGGCTAACGCTCAGCTCACCAACCTCGGTGCGCAGCTGCTGGTTATCCAGAAGCAGCAGTTCCTGTATGCGGAGCAGGGTGAAGCGGCTCGTGCGCAGACGCTTGATGTGCGCTCGGACTTCGCTGCGGTGGCCGGCTCGGTCGGCAAGCAGAAGGATCTGTATGCACAGCAGATCACCAGCTACCAACGGGATGCGGAGATCAAGTTCGTGAAGATGCTGGGGGATTCCTGGATCACGCAAAAGACCGTTGATGACGGACTGACTGCGCCGAACTCGTTCACCAATGCGAACATCGACACGGCCTACTCCAAGGTGCAGTACAACCTGCAGCTGAGCGCCTGATATGGGTTTCTTCGGATCCTCGTCCACAACCATCGTCTCCAGCGTGGTGTACAACCTCGCTGGGGATGTGTCCAAGCGTCCTGATTTCCTGCGCTCGACGATCGCGGGCAATGTCATCGGCGACACCAACAATTCGCTGGGAGAGTCGCTCAACCAGGCGTATCTGAATGGACCGGGGATCCGCTTCAGGAACTTTCCCGGTTGGGCAGAGCGCAGTGGTTACAACGATCTGATCGGACTGGTGACAGGCACCATCCAATCGGGTGACACCATCATCACGGATCAGCTGATTGCGCAGATCCCGCGGGACGGTGCGAACTCGGTCCAGCTGCAGGCGTCGTCGATCTCCTATGCGGACTTCACCTACTGGGCTGAGCAGTATGTGGCGAACAACCACCAGGAGCTGTTCTACACGGCCTGGACGGCTGACATCGACAAGACGACGAATCTCATCACCATCACCTACGAGAACGGGGTGAAAGAGTCGTTCACGCCGGCCAACTTCGATCCGGCTGTGCGTTACCTGTATGCCCGCTACAACCAGACACTGCCGGCTGAGAATGGCCCGGTGGTGACCGGTCCCACCGTTTCCCTTGGCTCAACGGACTCATTTCCGAGCACGGTCGGCTGGACCGTGGTGAGCAACTCGGGTGGCCATGGCGTCTACAGCAAGACCGAGTACAAGGGTGTCTCGCCAGACAACCCGACCCGTACCTATTCGGTCAGGTCCACCATGTATCAGGATACGGTGGGCACGTCCCGCTCGTACCGGATCGATACGCAGAACATCACCCTGCAGGTGGTGGCCCCGCTGCAGATCTTCATCTACAAGTTCGACACGGGCAACTCCGTACTCGATGCGATGTTCGGCCGGCCCACCAACATGGGCACGTTCTACCCGTTCATCCCGATGCGGATCGATGACAAGTTCGTCTCCCCCACCAACCTGGCTGACGTGTATCCGCTGGCGAAGAAGGCGTTCAAGAAAGCCATGAACGGTGACTTCGACGACATCATCGACAAGATCGCCGATAACGAATCGCTGGGTGACATCGATTACGCCTATGCGGTCTATGGTGTGGCCCTGAACGTGCAGGACAATGCAGCGAAGAAGTACATCTACCAGTTCTTCAAGCTCCTGTTGGACTCAGATCTGACCAACCCTGCTGCTTATGCGCAGTGGGAAAGCGACATGCAGGCGGCATCCGACTCGGTGCTGGCTTACTGGAACTGGTATCAGGCACAGGGTGCAGGCGGCAACACCGGCGACACACCGGTCATGAAGGAGTATCCGCAGGCACCGAACTACAGCGTGCGGGTGACTAGTCAGAACCGGCCGGTGATGGACTACGACATGTCGGTTATCTGGTCCGGTATTGAGGAGACCGTAGGCTCTGGACTTCGTCCTGGAGCTAAGAAGGGAGATCTCTGGTTCGAGGTCAACCCGAGCTCGACCTACCCGGTGTACTCCATTACCTATGGTTCAGGTGATAACAACAACGGTCCGGAGCTGCACACTGAGACGATCGTCATGGAGCACGTCACGCTCTACTGGCAGGAGACGACCACCAGCTGGCGCTCTCTGGATCTGTATGGTTTGAAGCACCAGAACATGATCTACGGTGGAAAGTCCGTGGACATCTCCTCTGTCGAAGCACTGCAGGATGCCGATGAATCCGGGTTTATCATCCCGCTGCACGAGGACATCTACGCCTCGATGTCGCTGATCGATGCCACCCAGATGAGCACGGCATGCTGCTTCCTGGTCTTCAACTGTTACCAGATCGTCAAGAAGAAGTGGTATCAGACCGGGCTCTTCTCGGTGGTCATGGTGGTCATCATCATTGCCATCACCTATGTGAGCTTGGGTTCCGGCACTGGGCCGGCCGCATCTTTCTATGCCGGTATCGGCACTGCACTGGGATTCACCGGTGTGGCGGCTGTTATCGCCGGCCTGGCGCTAACCATGATCGCCTCAATGATCCTGCTGAAGATTGTGGGCATGGTGGCCACGGCCGCATTCGGTGACAAGGTGGGTGCGATCGTCACTGCCGTGGCGGCAGTGGTCATGATCGTCTACGGCTCCGGGCTTCAGAATGGAGGTGGATTCGCTGAGGGGCTGGCCCAGCTCACCTCACCGCAGAATCTGCTGGCACTGACCAATGCCATCGGCAATGGTGTTGTCCAGTATGAACAAGGGGAAATCAATGACATCGCCAAGCAGACGCAGACGATGCTTGATCAGTACAATACCGAGACGAAAGCAGTCGCCGATCAATACCTGTCCACCTTCGGTGCAGGGATGGGCACGATCAATCCCCTGGATCTGACTGATTCGAGCGCTTCCTCCCGAGGCGCATTTGTCTCGGAACCACCTTCGGTCTTCCTGAACAGAACACTGATGACGGGTAGCGATGTCGCTGAGTTGAACTCCGCTCTGATCTCGCAATTCACCGCATTGACTCTGGATCTCGACCAAAACCTTGCTACGTAAGGAACCAGAGAAAATGGCCTACGATCTCAACTTCGGGGCGGGCAGCAATGTCACGCCCTACAACTTCACCGTGCCGACTGGTCTGGGTGTCGCCGATACCGGTGGCTACAGCTCACTCAATGGCTTCGGCATGAGCTCGCCCACGCTCGGCGCCAACGCTTCGGATCTCACGCCGGCCACCTCGACTCAGTCGGGTCTGTTTGGGGTCCAGGGTCTGGGCGCCAACATCCCCACGTTTCAGCTGGGACTCGGTGCGCTCGGCACCGGCTTCAATCTCTACTCGGGATTGAAGGCACTGGGTCTGGCCAAGGACACCTTCGACTTCCAGAAGCAGCTAGCACAGAAGAACCTGGCCAACCAGACGGCGAGCTACAACACGGCACTCACGGATCGGGCCACGGCTCGTGCTGTGACCGAAGGCCAGAGTGCGGCTGACCGGGATGCCTACATCGCCGCCAACAAGCTGAGCTAAGGAGCCCACCATGGCTGTTTTGACCTGGCGCAATGTCGATGCGCCACAAGGCGGTAACGCCGGAATTGCCGGTCTGGCAACAGCAGCTGGCCTGCTTACGAATGGCTCCAACGGATTGTCGGATGCCATCGGTAAGTTCGGCCAGGCCCAGACGGATCTCGCTAACAATGCCGCGGTGCAGGCGGCTTCCCGCTACCAGTCCGCCAGTGACTTGAGCAGCGCACTGAGTAATGGTTCGTTGCTCTCCGGGCTTCAAGGTCTCGGTGTCGACCCGTCCCGTGTGGATGCCAAGACGATCGAGGCATTGCAGAAAGGTGTGGGAGATCGCGTCAACAATGATCTGCACACGGCCCAGACGACTGCTGCAGTGCAGAAGGGGCTGTATGACACGGCTCGTGCACAGAAGTCAGGTTTCGATCTGGGTGTGGCTCAGCAGAACCAGGCTGGACTGGACGGCATCCGTGCGATGCAGAACCGGATCAACTACCTGCGTGGTGTGGGGCAGAATGATCTCGCTGATCAGCTCTCCACTTCCCCTGACTACCAGGCAATGCGTGCTTCGGTAGATCCGAAGACGCTGGCCGAACTGGATCAGGCAGGACTGACGGCCGGCAAGAGCTCGCTCGACATTCGGGATGGGAACTTCAAGTTCAACACCTCGGTCGAGGATCGACAAAACTTGCAGACGGCCAATGCAGCAACGGCCAACTTCCTGCAAGGTGCGCCGACTGATGACCAGGGCATGTCCGACCGGATCACGGCAGCGAAGCTTCCCCCGGCAGTTGACGCCATGGTGCGGGACAACCTGAACAAGCGTGGCTGGAAGGTTTCTCCCGGTCCCCTTGGCTCAGGTGCTGTCATGGGTGGTGGTGCAGTTCCTGCGGCTGGTGCCGGCAATGCCAGTGCAGCGATGGATGCCTTCGTGTCCCAGTATGCTCCGGTGGCCGATCAGGTCTCGAAGAAGACCGGGATCGATGCCAATACGCTTCTCGGTCAGTGGGGTCTGGAGACTGGCTGGGGCAAGTCGGTCATTCCCGGCACCAACAACCTGGGCAATATCAAATCCACCACGGCTGATGGTGTGGCGGCTCGAGACAACCAGACGGGCTCGGTCGACAAGTACCAGCAGTTCGCCACGCCCGAAGACTTCGGCAATGCGTATGCGGATCTGCTGAATCGTCGCTACAAGGGTGCGATTGGTACCGGCTTCGACACGGATGCAACGGCCAAGGGTCTGGTGGCAGGTGGTTACGCTACTGACCCGCAGTACGCCTCGAAGCTGATTGCCGCAGCGTCGATGGTCAACCGTTCCCGGCAGGGTGCACCGGCTCCGGCTGGATCACTGGATGCAGGTGAGCAAGATGTGACGGCGGCAGGCGGCAATCAGTCGGCATCTGATGCATTGGCGAAGGTGGCAACGCAAGGTCTTCCTTCCTTGGCTCAGGTCCGTCAGGACGCGAACCAGGTGGAGAAGGACAACATCGGTCTGTCGGTCGGGCAGCAAGGCCGCACCTCGCAGGACATCGCCGCAGCGCAGATCAATCCGGCTGTGTGGGCAACGGCTGGCCGGGATCAGGAAACGAGCAACCTCGCTGTCGCTCGTCGTCTGATTGCACCGCCTTCCAAGGAGAATCTGCAGGGCGGAGCACTGGCCGGCGAGAATCTGGATGACGTGCTCAAGGCCATCGAGCGGATCAAGAACTCGACGGCCGGCCGTCTGAAAGACAAGGACGGCAACGATGTCACGCCCACTGCTGCGCAGGCCGGCATTCTCCTGGAGCATGGCAGCAATCTGTGGAAGTCGGCATCTGTACCGGGCAAGATCTTGCCGAACTCGGTGCTGCCTGGCCCTCACCTGAAGAGCGGTGGATCCTTCGATTCGGACGCTGCTGACAGCCTTCTGGCCACGATCAACGGCAGCGGGATGGAAGATGCTGCAACGAAAGTGACGGGCAATGCTCAGGCTCAAGCTGCGGTGGACAGTGCCACCAAAGCTTTTACCGATGTGCAGAAGGAAGTTGCCACCATGAATGCGGCGGTCGAAGCCGGTCGAGCACCTGACGCAAAGGATCAGATGCGAGTGGCCGAGAAGTATTACCGGCTCCAGCAACGCCTTCGTGATGCTCAGCAACGTCTGAGTGGTGAGAACTTCCAGAAGCGTGGGCAGGATGTGGCCAACGCACAGAACGCTCAGGCAGCGTCGAACAAGCGGGAATCTGCGGTCCGCGTCCAGCAAGCCATGGACGACATTCTGGACCCCACGAAGAACCCGCTGCTCTACACGCCCGGCATCTAAATCAGGAAGCCCCACTTCAAAAGAGTGGGGCTTCTTGCTACAGTCTTACCTCAAACTTACCTCTAAAGAAGGAACTCTTATGCCCGGTGCACAAGAGGCGTTTGACTTGTACCTTGGAAAATCAGGGAATGGTCAAGCTCCGTTGAATCAGCCGAAAGTCACGCAGACCGTCGACAATCCCTTCTCTCCAGATGCACCTGACGTACCGGCACCTCCGGCAGTCAATCCCAAGCAGCAGACAGTTGCAGCAGTAGCCGACCAGAAGAAAGCAGATCTCGCGGTGACGGCTGATTCGAAGAAGGCAGGTGTGGCACAGACCAATGGCGTGCCTTCCTCGAATCAGGTGTACAGCACGATGCTCTCCCAGCAGACGGGTGTCGGCACACAGACGTTGCCAGATCAGATGTCGGCCGACCTGCAGAACCTGTCGCCATTCCAGCTCTCGCAGAAGTACGGCTCCGACATGGCCGACCAGCTTGTCGCTGCTCGACTGAATGCCCGTGGTTCGATCTCCGCTGATCAGAGCTCGATGCGCACGCCTGCACAGGTTGCAGGTGACTTCGCTTCCGGTGTCGGTCTCGGTGTGGCCAACTCGGTGGGCGGTGTTGCGGCTCTTGGCGCTGGCATCGTCAACAAGCGTGCGGGCACTGCCGCTGCAGCCGGGATCAAGGCACTCAATGACCTGGTGCAGGAGAACCTGCAGTCGGACGCGATGAACTCGCACCGTCGACTCAACGCAGCTGAGAACCAGCTCGGCTACCGTGACAACGAGGCACAGTCCGATGGCTCGTTCTTGAATGACGTGCGCCGTGTCGGCAAGGATGCACTGACTGCAGTGGGTAATGCTGTGACCGATCCGACTGTGGCCTCTGATGGTCTGGCACAGGGTATCGGCTCGCTGCTGACTGCCGGCCCGATCGGCAAGGGCATTTCACTCGGTGCAACTGCAGTAAGTCGTGCGGCTCTCGGTGGCACGCTCAAGGAAGCAGCCTTGGCGGGTGCCATGGGAGAAGGCAGCAGCATGGCTGCTCGCCTGATCGCCAGTGCAGCAGAGAACCCGACCTTGCTGAAGGCCGGTCAGTTCATCGGGCACGAAGGCGCAACCATGGCCGGCATTGGTGCTACGGAAGCCGGTGGTGCCTACCAGCAGAACGCCGCGGATGTGATGGACACGTCCTTCGCCGATCTGCACAAGAACAGCGACATGTTCAACCGTCTCGTCATGGGCGGCATGTCGGAAGAACAGGCTCGGCAGGAAGTGGCCAACTCCTCGGGTCTGCGTGCTGCCGCCATCCAGGCGCCGATCGCCACTGCCACTGGTGCACTGGTGTCGAAGTTCGAGGCGCATCCGCTCAAGATCCCGACCCTGCGTGAACTCGGCCAGAACATCCTGAAGGAGGGAGCCGAAGAAACGACCCAGTCCGCTACCGGCCAGCTCGCACAGAACATCGCCACCAAGCAAACGTCCAACAAGAATCAGGACCTGCTTGAAGGTGTCGGTGAACAGGCAGGCCTCGGTGGCCTGTACGGGATGGCAGCAGCCGGTGCGGTTTCTGGTCCTGGCTCGCTTGCAGCAGGCGCCGGCCGGGCTGTCACCGGTACGGGCAAGGCCATCACTGATGCGGCCGGCCGGCGTGCTGAGCGGATCCGCACGCAGAACGAAAACGACTCGCCTGTTTCGGATCAGAACGTCGCCGAGGCTGCGCAAGCAGCCGCAACACAAGCCACGCCGGAGAATGTCCAGGCAGCACAGGCTGCAGTGCATGCGGATGATTCGCTCTCCACCGAGCAGAAGGATCGCCTGAGCCAGTACGCACAGGATGCAGCCGACCTCACGCACTTCAGTCCGGAAGAAGTCGCACCGAGCTCGGCCGAGGTGCTGCGGCGTGCGGCAGACGGTCAGACGACCCGGATCGGATTCCTGCAGAACCTGGCCAACGAAGCACGCAATCCGAAGAACAGCCCGCAGGAACAGGCGCTCGCCATGCAGGTGCTGATGGGCCAGAAGGACGGGATCCGCAGCTTCCTCGTCGGCGACAAGGAAGGCTTCCGTGCGCTGGGTGAAGATCACCCCATGCGCCAGTTCATGCCGCAGCTCGGTGAGCTGATGGATTCGTTCGACCAGTCGCCGGCCGGCAAGGTGGCATCGAACCAGGAACGGGCAGACGAGATCGCCAAGAAGGTGGCCGAGACGCCGCTGACGGAAGAACACTTCGACACGCCGGAAGGTCAGCAACAGGTGCAGGCAGCCATTGCGGCCGCAACGATCAGCCCGCAGTATTCGAACCAGGCAAACAACGAGCTCATCATGAAGATGGCTCGAGCAGGGAAAGTGACGCTGGATGATCCGACGCAGGCAGCGCTGCGCTCGGCGATCGCCATTCAGAATGCCCAGAAGCGCTTCGTGAACAAGTCGAAGGCTCTGGGCCTGAACAGCGCTCCTGACCTAGTGAGTCAGCGGGTGCGGGCTAACGAGGGATCGCCGGAAGGCGGCGAGTCGGCGTTTGAGCATGCTCAGAAGATTCGGACGCTTTATGGTCGAGGAGATTTCGACGGTGCCGCAGGTGCCATGTCCGATTTTTCGAAATTCGTCCAGAGCCAACAGAATAAGGTTCGCGCGGTAAACACCCAGATTGCGACGCACGGTGGGGATGCGAACCTGCACAACGCGCTCCACTACGACTTCATCCCCCGTGACAAGTCCGAGTTCCGCCAGTCCGACAAGCCCTTTGGGGTCACGGTCCGGGGGAAGAATGCAGCCACTTCGATCAAGTTCGTCAAGCAGGTTGCTGCTGAGGCAGACGCACTGACCCGGCTCCACAATGCACTGGCTACGGCGTTTCCGAAGTTGAATGTTCAGCATTTGGGTGAGGTTTCCCTGGATCCGTTGCTGGCCAATGGCACACCTGCACAGGTGGCCAAGGAGTTTGCGAACGGTACTCGGGGGAGCAAAGTGCAGACCACCGAGCCGGTTAAAGAAGAAGCGGTCGCTTCCAAGTCTAGTAACGAAAAGCCGGCAGCTGAAGCTCCGAAACAACCCGTTACGTCTGAGAAGACTGAAACGAAGGATGCAGTAAAAGAAACCGCTGCGCCAGTTGAATCGGTAAACGAGACTCATAGTGAGGCTGAAAAGCCCGCAGCAGGCTCAGCTGATTTGCAGAAGGATGAACTGTCTGGTACAGCCGAGGCGACTAAGCCGGATGTCATCGATCCGCAGGACGAGCTCACCGATCTGATCAACCGTGCGGCAACCAGCGGGCTGAACAAGCAGGAGCAGGCACGTCTGGACGATCTGCAACAGCAGCTCCATCCGAAGCAGATCAACCCGATCCAGCCGACTGTCAGTGCTGATACGGATGAGCACAGCAGCAACACGGTGCGTGCTGCGTATCCGAACCTCATTGCCATGAGCTCGGGCAACCGTTTCGTCGATGGCTTCAAGTTCCCCAAGACCCAGAAGTCAAATCTGGAACGGGAAGCTCAGCCGCTGGACAAGGTCAGTTCCATCCTTGGTTCCGAGGAACGCTTCTCGCAAGCTGCCAAGGGCAAGCGGCTCGATGCCGAGATGCGCAAGAGCTACCGTGCGCTGCTGGGCAATGTCGAGGGCATGGTGAGCGCCTTCAATGATCATCTGACCACGTTCCTCAAGAATAAGGTCGAGGGCAACAAGGACGCACACAACGCCAACCGGTGGGTCAATGGCAAGCTAATGAACCTGGTCGAGCAGGATGCTCAGGGCCGCTACGTCTTCAACCAGGGACTGGTCGAGACAGCAGCACTCGCAGGCCTGCAGTGGATGCTTTCGCTCGACAGCACCAACAGTCACACGAGCCAGGAACAGGCAGCGGCCGCCATGGGTATCGACGAATTCGATCCCCGTGCAGAAGCCATTGCTGACCTGATGAATACGGGCACGCTTTACCGGGATGCGTTCCGCGGACTCTCGCAGAAGATCGCCGATTACTGGGGTGTCGTTCCTGCTGGCTCGATGGACACGTCCTATACCGAAGGCATTCCTTCGGCAATGGCGGCTGAGGTGCTGCGCACCATGGTAGAAGCCGGCATGCTGGAGCGTTCGGACACGGTGATGGGTGACAAGACGGTCACCATCTTCAAGCCGACTCAGACGCTCAAGGAGCGCGGTCTGGCTGAGATCCCGGATGCGATCGAACGGGTCGTGGCCACTCGTCCGGAGTTGAATCACTATCTCGGCGGTGAGTTGCCGGAGACGCCCAAGACGCAGCTGCGCAATCCGTCCGTACCGCTGACTGCCAAGCAGAAAGCGATGGTGGGCAACAACATCGATGTGGCGCACTACGCTGACACGCAGATGATCGACTTCTTCTCGAAGCTCGGTTCGATCGGCATGTCCGCAGTTTTCGCCAACGGCGCCTTCGATCCGAAGACGATGAATGTCAACGATCTGAAGACCAAGCGCGGCAAAGATCTGTCGATCACGCAGGCTTTCGATGTGGTCGAGCAAACGCACGCGGCCGTGCTTCAGCACGCGCAGGAGAGGGGCATTGATCCAGAGGAAGTGGAGATCCACTATCCGTATGACGTGATCCGTACCGGCCGTCTGCAGATGCGGGGCTCCTACAACCCGGTGGCATCGAAGGTGACTCGGCATGCCTTCCTGCCGACTCGCTCCGTGCTGGACTTCAGCAACGAGCGGCACACGCAAGCTTTCATGCTGGGTGTGGCTCAGGCGCTGGGAATCAAGGTGCACAACATGCCCTACGAGGACATGCTGCCGCAGCTGCACGAGCTGTTCGAGAAGAACGGTCAGCCGGGCCAGTACGCTGATGCCCTGAACGTGATGGAACGCTTCCTGACCCATCCCCAGCTGGCCGAGGAGGATATCTCCACCCTGGCTCGGTCGTTGAATGGTTCGGTGGCAGGAGCCTACGCCCTGAAGGAATACGCCCGGTATCTGAATGCTGATGATGCTGAGCGCAAGGCATTCAAGACGAGCCTGTACCTCGAAGCCGATGGCATGACCAACGGCGTGCTTATGGCCATGATGATGTTCGGCCGTGGCCCGATGAAGCCGGAGATCGTCAAGCACCTGGGCATGGGTGGTGTCTACTTCGGCGCCGATCCGATGGATGCCAGCGGCAAGCCCACGCTCACCTCTACCGTGCAGCGTGCGCTCAAGGCACAGGCTGACATGTACACGGCCACCGGCCAGGGACTGAACAAGCTCCTGACCGAGCGTCTGCAGAAGATGGATGGCATTCCCCGTGAGAATCTGGGCCATGTGCTCACGCTCATGAGCCAGCTGCTGGGCAACAAGGCAATCCAGTACGAGGGTGGTGACGATGTGAACGTGGGTCGGGATGCCTCGAAGAATCCGCTCATGCAGATGATGTATGCGGCCGGCACGACGAGTGTCTCAGCCGGTGTCGTAGACCAGATGCTCAAGAAGATCTACGCCCAATACAGCATCGCCATGCAGAACGGCTGGTCGAAGGACGAGCCGTATGGTCCGGACCAGAAGACCAAGAACGATGCACTGCGAGAGGGTCTCAAAGCACTGACGTCTACGGTCGTGTATCAGGATTCCCAGACGGGTGCATGGAAGGTCTCAGGTCAGGACATGAGTGGCAAGGCATCGAGTCGCAATCAGTCGCTGCAGAACCGCACCTTTACCAATGAAGAGAAGGAAGCACTGACGACCAACCTGCGCAATCTCTTCATGACCCCCATGCAAGAGGTGGTGAAGAACGTGGTGGGCTCGGAAGTCTTCACTGGCATGGACATGGTTCGCCGTGCAACCCAGTCTCAGTCCATCGTCTACCAGCATCTGTATGCACAGAAGGTGGCTGAAGCACTGGAAGTCAAGAAGAAGAGTCCGGACTACAAGGCCGGTGAGTTCCTCTCTCGTGACGAACTCAACGATATTGGCGACTCACTGCGCAATGTCGCAGCAGACATCAAGGCACCGGACCAGAACTTCATGTTCACGGGCAATGATCTGCTCAAGGGTGCCAACGGAAAGGATCTGCGTTCCTTTGCCTCGGCCATGGATGGAAAGTACGAAGCACCGACACTGCTCCGCGGTCCGGGCAATATCGGCGTGGCTGCTGTCGCTTCCCTGAACCAAGGGATGGGGGACGGCAAGATGATTCAGAATGCCTCCAACTTGCCTGGTGGCAATGATCGCGTGCTCAACATCTATGACGGCGTGCACCTGCCGCTGGACAACATCGATGCAGGATCGACGATCCTGAACCAGGCAGCGTTCGGTGCCATGATGGGCAATCCGCTGGCTGCGGTGCAGAAGTCGTTTGCCGGCTTCCTGAAGAGCATGCCGGCCATCGAAGCTGGTTCGCAGATGCACATTGATCTGCTGAAAGCCCTGCTCGATGAACAGGTGAACCAGGACAACCAGGCACAGATGGTCAAGGCATTCCCGCCTGAGAAGGTAGTGGATCTGCTGACCCAGCTGAACGATCGTCTCACCAATGAGTCGGCCGATGTCGATGCACGTCATCGTGCCATGCAGCGTGTGGCATTCTCGATCGACCAGATGGCTGCAGCCTCCTCGCCGTATCAGGCAGGCGGCACGGAGTCGATCGGCAACACCGATGCGGAGCAAGCTCAACGGATCTCCGAGCTGACGCAGGAAGAGTCGGCCAAGATGCGCCGTGACGCTGAACGTGACCAAGTCGCACCGGATGACGCGCAGGAAAATATCGAGAAGGATGTGCTCGATGTCGGCACCAAGCATGCATCGGGTGCAACGGTGCTCGGTCCACAGGCACTGACGAAACTGTCCTACCTGCTGGAAGGCACGGTCCCGGCCCATCAGCAACAGCTGATCAATGCGGCGATCTCTTCCCTGGCTCGGGATGGTTACAGCGTCATCCACGGTACCCGCTCGGAGCTCGCTGCCTACAATACCTCCCTCGGTGGTGATGCAGTCGACGGCGGCCAGATCAGCAACCCGGACAACCTGGGCTTCACCCGTACCGGCGCCAAGCAGATCTGGTTGATCTCGCCGTCCTCGGAGACGCTCGCACACGAGATGATCCACGCGGTCACCATGAAGGTGGTGCAGGATCACTACAACGGTGTGACGCATGAGCAGCAAGGTGTGCTGGACAAGACCATCGGCAACCTCGAAACGCTGATGCGCCAGTTCCTTTCCTTGGTTCAGGATGCGCAGAGCCTGCCGCAGGAGATGCAGGCCCGCTACGCTGACGCAGCTGCCGCAATCAATGGTCATCTCAATGACCCGGCGCTGGACGATGCCACTCGCCAGGCCATGGCATTGAACGAGTACATGGCATGGGGTCTGGCCAACCAGCAACTTGCCAAGTTGCAGGAACGAGTCGATGCTCACCCGCTGGTGAAGATGGCCGAGTCGGTGGTGAAGTTCATCCGCGATCTGGTCTACGGTGCACTCGGCAAGCAGGTGCCCAAGTCGCCGGGTCAAGACATGTTCAGCAACCTGATGTTCAACACCCAGGTGCTGATGGCAGTTCAACCCAACGTGCAGGCCATGACGCAGGACGTGACGGCCTACATGAGCCGGGTCTACGGTCAGGATGCACGCCTGCAAGACATCGCCGACTCATTCGAAGCTCAGGTGACCCAGTACGTGAACTCGGCTCGCAATGACCGGGAGCGTGCTGAACGTGCGCACGAAGCGCAGCACTCGGCCAACGATCTGGGCGGCGCCATGGCGGAAGACTTTGCCAGCGTATTCCCGATGACGCCGCAGGAGAAAAACGTGTTCTCGCAGGTGGTGGCTGGCTTGGCCACGGGCACCCAGTTCAACCCGAATGCGCTCGCACGCATGCAGGAACTCTGGAGCCAGGTAACCAAGCAGCTCACGCCGGAGATGTTCGAGGATCCGAATGAACCGGATGCCAACCGCCGCTACAACCCGGCCAAGGCTCAGTACGATGCAGTGATCGGCAACACGTTCCAGGACAGTGATATGCATGGTCGATCGACCCTGCTGCCCACGTTCGTGGCGCTCTCCATGACCAACGATCACTTCCGTGATGTGCTGAACAAGCTGGAGAAGACCAAGGGTGAACGCTCGGATGCCGAGTCCCGTGTCGATCGTGCGCTGGAGAATCTGGGCACGGACACGCTCGACAATCTGGGCCGCATGCTCTCGGGTGAAGCTCGAGGCCGCAATATGCTCGATGCGGTGGACAGCCTCAACCAGCGTCTGACCGATCTCGTGCAGGACAAGATGAGCTTCATCGAGCATGCCGAGAAGGGTGGCAATGGTCTGAATGAATACGTGGTGCAGCAAGCCAATGCCCTGTCTCAGGCTGCTGTGGACAAGACGGCCGCACTGCACGAGAAGTACGACAACACGCTCACCAAGTTGGTGGCCAAGACCACCAGCGTGCTCTCTGCAGTCATCAACGAGACGCAGGCCGGCATCGTGGCAGAAGGGCTGCTGACCGCGGTCAACAACGTGAAGGGTATGCGGCCGTTCACCGACATCCTGCACGACATGATCGGCCGGGTGGCGTCGAACGCCGAGGTCTACGACATGATCAAGACCGTGCGCTCGATGGTGCAGAAGATGCGCCAGCAGTTCCGCGAGGAAGTGCCCAAGGTGATCAACCGCCAGTTCACGCGTCAGCTGACCGATGCCGAGTGGGCAACCAATCACCGTGCGATGGCGAGGACCGATCTCGCTTCCCTGGTTCAAGGTCGCACGCAGGATGCAGCGCTCAACCTGATCCATGACGACGCTGCTCGAGCCAAGGAGACGAAGGCACTGGAATCCGCTATTGCTCAGATGGATGGTGGCAAGACGATCGTCAACGGCAAGGGTGTGAAGAACTCGGAGCTCATCATGCGCAAGTCTCAGGAGCTGGCTCGCTACATGATGACCGGCGAGACTTCGTCCAACCTGCTGCGCAATGCCAATGCGATCGCCAACCTGCTGGGTGAGCGTACCGATCCGAAGCGAGTGATCGCCAAGGATCTGGCCCGCACCATCGACCAGCTGGTGTCACTCTACGCACTGGAGCATCTGAGTGATGCCGAGAAGACTTCGATGAAGCACCTGATCGAAGCGCAGGGCAATGGCATGAAGTTCACGCTCGCATACCTGCAAGGCAACCGGGCTGACGAAGTAGCCAAGTCGCTGCAGTCGGAGCGGGCACTGTTCAACCACTTCAAGGGCTACGTGCCTGAAGTGCAGCAGGCCGGCACCTCGCTGATCGTGGCCGATGACGCTGAGTATGCGAAGCTGGTGGGCCAGAGCTACAAGCGTCTGGGTGACTACACCGGCTCCCGTGCTGAAGTGAACAAGGCCAAGCGGGGCTACTACTTCCTCTCCGTCTCGGGCAAGACGCCGTTCCAGCAGGGCATCGTGCAGAACGCTCGGCAAACGGCAGGGGGTGTGGACATCAGCTCAGGCTACTCGCAGAAGCTCACGGCCGGGCGCATCACCAATCCGGATGCGGTGCAGCGTGCAACTGCCATCATCCACTCAGGTGCGGAGAAGGGAGCCAAGGAACACCTGATGCCACTCTTCAACCAGCACGGTGAAGTGGTGGCCTACGAGCGTTCCCTGGATCAGAGCATTGTCGACGACAAGCTGCAGTTCAATCGTCAGCTCGATCAGATGCTGGGTGTCTGGCGTGGCCGGCAGATGGAAGAAGAGCTCGCACGCGAGTACAACTCCCAGCTGGTCCAGAAGACGAAGGACATGTACGAGTCTGACTTGGCAGCGTCGAAGACCAACGCCAGCCGGTATGTGAACGTGTTCGACAAGGCAGAACTGGCGAAGGATCCGGTGCTGGCCGATGCAGTCAAGCTGATCACGCCACAGACCAAGCGTGAGATCGAGACGGCATTCGGCAAGGATGAGTTCTGGGTGCGTCGAGACATGCTCAACGATGTGCTGGGTTACCGCTCGGCTTCGGTGGGTGATGCCTGGACGGGTAACTCCCGCTGGAGCAAGAGCACGCAGAACGCGATGAAGGACATCGCTATGAGCGTGTTCGGCAACAAGGCATACCAGTACATGGTCAATGCCGAGCGCAAGTTCCAGAATCTGGTGAGTGACGCCAAGACCTTGATCGTGGTCAAGTCCGTGGTGGTACCGATCCAGAACATCGTGGCCAATGGCTACCAGCTGATCAGCCGCGGTGTGCCGCTGCGCTCGATCGTGGGCGGCATGCCCAAGAAGATGCAGGAAGTCCAGCTCTTCACCAAGTCGGAAGTGCGCCGTATTGCAGCCGATGCCGAGCTGCGTGCAGCACAAGGTCGCAAGGACCGCTCTGCCATCATCAAACTCGAAGCCGAGATCCAGTCGATCACCGATTCGCACAAGCGTCTCTCGATCTGGCCGCTGATCGAAGCAGGGGAGTTCTCCGCGGTGTCCGATGGTCAGGCCACGGCTGAGGAAGTCGAGCTCACCTCCGGTCACCTGAACCAGTACATGGAGAAGAAGGTCAACCAGCTCCCACCTGGGATCCGGACGGCCGGCCGCTATGCACTGATCACCAAGGACACGGCGCTCTTTAAGGGCATGCAGACAGCGGTGGAGTACGGGGACTTTCTGGCTAAGGCTGTGCTGTACGATCATCTGATCAAACAGGGCCAGTCGAAAGCCGAGGCACTGGGCCACATCACGGAAGAGTTCGTGAACTACGATCGTCTGCCGGGTCGCTTCCGTGGCTACATGGAATCGATGGGCATGCTTTGGTTCTATAACTACAAGGTGCGTATGGCCAAGGTGGCACTCGCCACGATCCGCAACAACCCGGTGCATGCACTGCTCGCCTCGGTCATTCCCACGCCGGCATTGCTGGGCAATGTGGGCCTGCCGATGGCGGACAACATCTTCACCCAGGCGGTGGATGGTGGGCTCATGCACGGGGTGGGATTCGGCTCCCTGGTTCGTGCTCCGCAGATGAACCCGTGGGCTCACTTGCTGAGTCACTAAAAAGAAAAGCCCCACCGCTCTCTCAGGACGGTGGGGCTTTTCGGTGCTGCTACCTCTCTCGCTTTCTCAGGGCGAACTGCTATCTTACTGCAGGTGGGCGAGGATCGTCTGGTGGATCTTCCTCTCCCTGGCTCACGAGCACGTAACCCACGGCCACGATGACGATGCCCAAAGCGATGTAGGGCGCTGCTGCGATGATGGCAACTGTGAGACCTACCACAATCGCCACCACGAGGATGACGACTGCAAGCAGGTTCATCAGGCTGCGTTCGACACGCGGTTCAGGTTCTTGAACAGGCTGCGTGCGGCCGGCTTCTCTTGCTGACCGAGTTCGCCTTCGCCCGTTGCTGCCTGCTGCGGCTCATCCCCAGCATTCTGGGCAGTCCCAGCCTCCGCCGCAGCTGCACCACCGGTCGATGCGTCCGACGCCGGGGACGTGGCCGGGGATTGTTCGTTTCCCTGGTTCAAGTCCTCCGCCTGAGCCTTCGGGTCCGGATCACCTTTCGGAGCCGGGTCTTCCTTCTTGGTCGACTCGGTGGCCGGTGCGGTGGTGGGCTTCGTGCTCGACGTACCGCTCGGGGGCGTGGGCTTGCCTGCCGGCGTGATGTCGATGTCGGCCGTGAAGCCGGCATCACCACGGGTCGAGCGCAGATCGATCTCGATCTTCATGCCTTCCTTGATCGAGATCTGCTCGCCGATGTAGTTGCGGATTGCTTCTTCGATTTCTGCCTGGACGATTTGGATTTTCATTTGCTACACCTTTGCGAAAAGTCGCATGAGATTCTGGAACATGGGCGTCTGTACGCCTGCATGAATGGCGCCGATGGCGTCCGCTACGTGTTCTGCCTTGGTGGCTGATATTGCGCCGTTGTGATACGGCCAGTTGGCATCGGGATACAGAGCCAAGCCCGCGTCAATCATCTGGTTCTTGGTCGCGTCTTTCTTACCGGAGAATGCCTTCTTCACTTCAAGTGCCGTGACTTCGATCAGGGGGATCCCCTCGGCCATCACCGCACCCAGCACACCAACACAAAAACCGTAGGACGCCATCGCACGCGCTGACTGGGATCCAACGGGAACTTCGACGAAGATCACCTTCGCTTTACGGGCAACCGGGAGCACTACCTCCGCCAGTTGCCGGGTGAGGTAGAGATCGCTGGAGTTCTGGCGAACCTGCTTGCCTTCCATGTCCTTGGGACAAACCACGGAGAGGAAGGGTGTAGAAAGCTCGCCAGAATCCAGATCCAGAACTGCCTGGGCGATCCCCCAATTACGCATTGCGGGATCGAACCCGACGACCGGGATCTTCATGCTGTTTTACTTCTTGCCGAACAGCGACTTCTTCGGTGCAGCCGAGGCACCAGCGGCCGGCGCTGCGCTTGCAGCACGAGCTGCTTGCGGAGCACCAGCTGCGCCGCCCTGGCCGTCCTTGATCTTGCGACGATCCTGGGTCTTGCCCTTGTTCAGGACGAGCCAGGCATCCCAGAACACCGGTTCCGGATTGTCGCCACCAGCCTTGGCTTCGACGATCGTGAGTTTGAGCTCGGGGTGGAAGACCTTGTCGGTGCCATTCTCTTCGCGCTCTTCAGCAGTCGGCACGTAGTTTCCGCTCTCGTCCTTCGCGTTCTTGTTGACGCGGCGACGGATGATTCCCAGTGCCACTTCCTGGCCGAGGGTTTCGACCAGCATCGGCACGTTCTTGTTGACCTGCTTGCCGTCTTCCCAGACCTGGACGACCTTGTCTTCCGTCTCCTGCTCGGAGAGCGGCTTGCCGGTGGTGATCTGGCAGATGTCGTCGACGATGGTGAAGCCCATCATCGGCGATTTCTTGCCCGTTTCGTTGCCTTGCTTGTCCTTGGCCATGAAAAAGTTCTGGCCTTTCTTGTTCGTGATCCAGAAAGTTTCACGATATTCCTTGCCGCCGTTATCACCGATCAGAGTGACCGAACGGGCGCCGCCGTCCGACTGACCAGCGTACATGGCCTTGATCTTCATCACGTAGATGTCGGTGTCGAGGGGGCCGAATCCGCCACCCAGGCGATCGGTTGCTTCTTCCAGACCGTCCGTGCTGAGGTTTCCGAACAGAGTGCTCATAGTGTGTCGTGTGTCTTCAAAAAAGAGGTTTCGTTTAAACGGGTGCTGACCGATCAGATATCGTAGAACTCGTTCAGGTGGTCCAACAGCTTCTGCGCATCATTGTCGATGTACGTCTGCTCCTTCGGAAACATGCCCATCGGCGAGCGAATCCGCATGCCGGTGGTCTGCTTCGTCGGGCGGGTCTGGAAGACGTGCTTGTAGCCCAGTTCCCGTTCCTCCTCGGTGATGTCGAGGAGTTTGTTGCCGAACTTCTCCAGCTCCTTGAGCGGGATCTTGCGTGCGGCAACCACGGTCGAGAAGTAGGCTTCCAGACCGTTGTTCTTGAGCGAACCCTTCACGGGCACGCTGATCTTCATCGACTGGCTCGCCTCGTCGTACACGTCCAGCAAGTGCGCGATGATGATGACGGGCTTGCCGAAGAGGGTGACCTTCTGCTGCATGAGGGTCTTGAAGTATTGCGCGAATGCTCCCCATGCGGCCTGGCCATTGGCGGCGCCGGCGATATATAGCGACTCGAACATGTCCAGCAGGAAGGTGACCGAATCGATGATGATTCCGTCCACGTCATCCTTGTTAGCCGTGCACTCGTCGAAGTAGCTGAACACCTCATACGGATCGGTGATCCGCACGTTCATGAACTTGTTGCGAAACGGCAGACGCTTGCCGGCCTCACAGTTCAGATACACCCATCGTTCCTGGTTCAGGATGTTGCGCAGCGATGCGCTCTTACCCTCACCGGAGTAGCCAGCGATCATGATCAGCTGGTCATTGGGTTCACCGAGCTGCTCGACTTCATCTGCTGTTGCTGCTTCACTCATTGTTTTCTCCCGTCGTCCAATCCCAGTCCTTGAGCCAAGGAAAGGGATCAGACGTTTGTGGTTTTCAGCTCTTGGTCGAATAACGCTTGGATACCGACACCAGAATGGTTTGGCGGATCTCGTCCTCGGTCAGGCCATTGGAGAGCTTTCCGTTGAAAGCAATCACAGCCTGTTGCACTTCGTAGAGACCCATGCCCGAATCCACCAATGCCATGGCGTACTTGAGCAGGTTGTTGTTCCGGTTGCCGGAGGCCATACGTTGAGCGAACCAACGCTCCAGGTTGTCCATCGATGCGATCTTCTGCATCTCGGCCGTGTGCTGTTCGTTCTTCGCCGTTTTCGGGATGAACGGCAGCACGTCGAGGATCTCGCCGTCGAGGTTGTAGTGATACGCACCCTTGGGGTTGGTCTCCCACTTCTTGCTTCTCTGGTTCGCCGCTTCATCGGTCGGGAACGGGAGCCACTGCATGATGTTGTTCATCAGCTCCTTGTACTCGTCCGAGGAAAGCTCCAGGTGATAGTTGATCGGCAGGATCAGACGGAAGCGATCGAACGCCACCATCTGGCCATCCTTCTCCACCGGCACCTGATGACGCTTGGTGGTGTAGGTCATGAACTTGTAGTCCTTCATCAGTTCATGCACCACGTCCAGCGACACGCCACCGTCGATGTCGAGCACTAGCAGATTGAAGCCCGGCACCACGTTCTCTTCGGCCCGGTGACGGTTCTTGAAGTGGTGGTTGGCCCAGTGCATCGGACCGCCCTTGCCGTCATCGGCGAGCATCAGGTTATGCAGCTCGCTGAAGGGTTGCTGCTCGCCCTGGTACTCGTAGGCCCAGTTGTCTGAGTAGGAGAAGCTCATCTCGTCGATGTTCGTCTCCTGCAAAGTCTCACCCTTGTAGAGCTCGATGCCATCGGCGAAGCTCTTCTTGATGATGATGTGATGCTTGTAGCCATAGGCAATGGCCAGCGTCATCATCTCGTTGCGAGCAGCCTGGCCGGTCTTGTAGTAGGGCAGGTTCTCGTTCAGATCCGCGTGCGTGACTTCCTTGCCGCAAGTGGCGATGTACTTCGCCAGCTTCACGTAATTCTTCTCACGATTGAGGATCTTCTCGAATGCCTTGCCGCACTCCTCGACCAGGAGAATGGCCGAGAGCAGATGGTCCATCTCGATCTCGGGACTCTCGTCGACGAAGGCGAGGGCGCCGGCCAGCTTGAGCGCTTTCCAGTAGCGGTGACCGAGCTCCGCTTTCTTGACCTCTTCATGCTCGGGCATGAGTTCGGCCGCGGCTTCGCAGGCGATCTTGTACTGGATCAGCTTGATGCCGACCGGCTCCTCGACCATCATCTTCCAGCCGTACATGCCGGGATCAGCGAGCTTCTCGAAGTGAGCTGCCCACTTCTTGACGTTGGCATCGTTGGACGGCGCCGTGAGCTTCTTGTAGATCTCCTCGGGCGTCATCGAATGGCCAGCTTTGCGTTCCTGGTTCCCCCAGCCAAACAGGCAGCGCCGGGCATAGCCCGTCTCGAGGAACGAGTAGAACTGGTCCTCGGTGGTGGATCCGTCCAGCAGCTTGGAGGGCGTACCGAACAGCAGCATGTTGGTGGGCGTCTTGCCGTTGACCTCTTCACCACGGGTGTTTTCCGCGGTGTTCTTGGTCAGCTTCTGCTTGACCAGCCCCTGGTCGTAAAGCTCCAGGAACAGGGTGAGCACGTCCACTGAGCCGATCAGGTTGGACCCGATCTCGTCGATCTGCAGGTTGATGGCCCCGCACTTGGCGAGGATCATCTTGTTGCGCAGCTGCTTGATCGCCGGCGGCGTGCCGCTGTCGAAGGTGAAGACGTAGGTGCCGCAGCGCTTGTACTCGGCCTGCACGGCTTCGAACTCGTCGTTCGCATCCGAGCTGTTGCGCAGAGCACGCGCATTGGCCTGCTCCCACAGATGCTTCTCGGCGATGACCTGGAAGGTCTCTTCCGTGAAGCGCTGATGGAAGCCGGCCATGAACTCGTTCTCGACGACATTGACCGAGTGGCCTTTGCCGAAGCCCGAGGTGGCGAGAGCCAGTGCGTAGATGTTCACCGGAATCTCACCACGGTCCTTGGTGATGATCGTGGCACGCATGCTTGCGGCCATCTTGCCCAGGAAGTAGGCGACTTCAGTGCGGAAGAATCCGCGATCGGTGTTCTGCGTCTTGTTGCAGAGCACGTCCGTGAGCTCTTCGATCACGGGATGGTGAGTGACTCCGGTGAGATCAATCATGGTGTGGTGATGTACCTGTCTTTTTGTGTGCACGCATCGTAGGCGTCACAGTAGCCACAGCGTTTCACTTCGCCGGGGACGGTGATGACGATGCCCTTGCCACCTTTCTCAGCCTTCCAGTACTGGTTCGCTTCGAGCAACGTGTCGAAGTTCTTGGTCGACTTTCCAGCGGTCTTGGTGGGGTCGCTGTAATACTTGAACTTGGGGTCCGAGCGCCACAGCTCTTCATCCGTGCACTCCGGAATCTGGTTCTCTGGCATGCCCCAGTACTTCTGGACCTGCGTGAGCTTCCAGATGACCCAGGCTTCCGTCTCTTCGACGCTCAGCAGGGGCACGTCCTTGTGCATGACGCGATGCTGCGGATAGTTCGGATTCGTCTTGGCCTGCATCTTCTGCCAGTCGGTGAAGATGAAGTTGATCCGGATCGTGTCCTCGGTGATCTTCTCGGGATTGAGCCAGCGATACAGGGAGCCCTGCAGACGATAGTCCTCGTCCTTGCCGCCGTAGACCCAGGTGTAGGCAGTCGTGGACTTGTTATCCATCACCTGGCCTTCCATCACCATGTCGAACTTGCCGCCGATGGTGTAGGTACGGCCATTGACCGTAACCTTACGTTTGGCACGCTGCTCGATGTAGATCGGGATCGTCCCTTCTTCCGGTGTCTCCGGATTGATCCGAACGTGGTCGATGATGTCATCGGTGTAACCGAGCATCTGCAGACCCTTGCGATAGCCCTTGGTCCATGCCTTCTCGATCGAGTCGTGCAGGGACTTGCCGAGTGCCGAAGCGATGAAGTCCGTCACGTCCGGTGTTTCACGTTGGGCATCCGGAATCCGGTGCGGCAGTACCAGGTGACGAAGCGGGCGCATCAGCTTGGTGACGCTGATGTAATCCGGATCGTTCTGGTAGTCATACTCGTCATGCAGCAGCCAGACGGCCAGCGGCAGCGAGACATCACTGTTGTTGGATACTCTCATGAGGAGTGCTCACTGTTTAATGGGGAAGAGGCAGGAACCAAGGAAAAGATCAGTCCTGTGCTGCCCGATATTTGCAGATGTCTGTCAAATGGCCACGCACTTTCCAGTCGAACTTGTCTGCTCGATCGATGCGACACTCCCCACTCTGAAGTTGCACCTCCACCTTCAAGTTATCACTGACTGTGGGTTTGCCATCGGTCGTTCCTCCCCAGTGCGTCCAGCGATGACCATTGAGAATCACCTCACGGGTGATCTGCTCGGTGAGGGAGGAAGCAGGTTGGGCCATCAAGGGAATGATGGCGTCATCCGGCATCGACTGTGCACGCTGTGCCTTGCGAAGGATCCGGCCGGCATAGTGGACCAGTTTCTGCGCCGCACGCAGCGGGGTGTTGCCGACCTTGCCCTTGCCGTGAGTGCGTTCGTTCGCCGTGCGCCAGATCTCCTTGAAGATGTTGGCCTCGTCGAAAGTCATGCCAAGGACATCGATGATGTCCTCGCACTCAGCGATGTAGGGCGGCTGCTCCTCACGCTGAGGAGACTCGATGCGGGCCAGGTAGTAGTTCACCCGGCCACCAGAGGATTCCTTTCCCTGGCTCATTGCAGCGTGTCCGCGGCCATCTGTTGGCGCACCAGCTCCAGACCCTTCTTCGGCTCTGGACGGTGGTGGAACTCGTCCGGCGTCATGAAGCCGAGCAGGAACACGTTCGAGATGAGCACGTCCAGCACGGCGAGCTTGAGAAATTCTTCGTCGCCGATCTTCTGCTTGAGCGCCATTTGAGCGGTGTTCTGGATGACAGCCAGTTGTTGGATGCCGATCTGATCGACGGTGTGCGTGACCAGGCAATTGACACGGGTGAACGTGGGCTGACCCATGGGCTGCTTCGTCTTCTCGTCGAGCACGACGAAGGTGATCTCGGCCGCTGCCATGTAATGGAACAGCTTGCCGTTCTGAGTGGTTGCTTTCATGTGGTCCTCAAAAGGAGAGAAAGGGGAGCCTGATCTCTCTGGCTCCCCTCAAACTTATATCTAAGAATGGATGATAAAGGACTGATTCAATGGTGTCTAGCGGTTAACGACACCCCAGACAAACATCGAATTTATGCTGCGAGTTTCTCCATGGCGGCATCCAGTACTGACAGGATCTCCTCTCCCTTGGCTCCGTTGGGAATGGTGATTTCGTTGGCCCAGGTCGGGAAGAAAATACCGACCTGACCACCTAGCTTCACCTGGTCGTGCCAGATGTCCGGATGGTCCTGCCACTGCACGGCGCGCACCAGATGCTCATTCATGAACTCGAGACATCTGATGTCCTCAGCCACCAGGTAATACTGGGCATCATGGATATGTGCACACGGCCGGATGCGAGTGCGCATATACGGATCGGCTCGGACCTTCGCCATGAATTCGACGCCGGCACGGGTGTTGAGTAGACACCAGCTCTGCCCCAAGGCATTGCCGGCTGTACGTCCTTCGGCCTCGGCTTCTTGGGGCGTCTTGCTGGTACCCCGGATCACCTGAGCCAGGCGAGGAGTACGCACCCGCAGACCGAAAGCCGCGGTCACGAAGCCGTCCTTGCTGGCCTGGTCGAGCTTCGCCTGCACCCAGTCGATCGACACCTTGTAGAGCGACTGGTACGCCGCCTCGATGGTCTTGGCGAGCGTCAAGGTGAAGCCGCAGTTCTTCATAAGCGTCGAGAACGTGCCCTGATAGGTGAGAGCGAATGTCGGTGCCTTCGACTTCTGGCGCTGCACCTTGTATTTCTTCGCAATCGAGTTGACGCTATCCACCGAGTTGGGATCGATGTCCGGCATCTCTTCAGGGAAATACGCCAATGCGCGAAGACTGTGTCCGTCATAGCCATCGGTGTAGACCTTCAGCTTGTTCGGATCCTTGGTCGTCAATGCGCTGATGTTGTCCTCCAGCGAATTGAAGTCCAGACCTGCGTAGATCCATCCAGGCGGGGCTTCCACACAAGACTTGATCATTTTGCCGTACTCACCCTTGCGACCAGCATGGCCACCGGCCGGCAGGTTCTGCAGGTTCGGTTCATTGGACGAGAGCCGCCCACTGACCGTCCCGCCCAGGTTGAAGCCACCGAACATGTAGTGCCAGCCATCCGGACCCAGCTGAGCGTTCTCCATCGCCGGGATGAAGGTGCCAAGGATCTTTTCCACCAGCTTGAAGCCGAGCATGGCATCGAGGAACTCGAGTACGTCTGCTCGTGTGGTGTGATTCATCAGCGCCTTGAACGTCTCGGCATCCGTCGACGGCTGCTTGGTCTTCGTGTACTCGATGACCGGCAGAGCGAGCACGGTGAAGAGTAGATCCTGCAGCTGCGGCGCCGAGCGGGGATTGAACTCCCGATCCGCCTGCGGACAGTCGGCGATCGTCACCCGCTTTTTCTTGAGGGTGGCGTTCTTTTTGTCCATCCACTTCTCAGCTCGTCTCAGCTGATAGTCCTGGGCGATCTTCGAGCCCGAGATGGTGATGAGCGCCTTGTCATAGTCGGCCTGCATCTCCGCTTTGACTTTGGCTACCGTCCGCATGTTGATGGGCAGGCCCGTCAGCTGCATCTGGATGATGTCCACGGTCCCCGGCTTGAACAGGGTCTCGTAGATCTCCAGCTGCTGATCCTGGACCATGGCCGGGTAGTGCTTGTCATACGTGAACCAGGTGGAAAGACCATCGACCAGGTTGTACTCCAGCAGCTGCGGCAGAGGGATCTTGGTGATGTCCTTGATCTCGGTCTGTGCGTAGTTGCCGGCGAATGCCTGTGCCTGCGTCTTCAGACTCAGGTCGTTGCCAGCACAGGAATTCGTCGCCAGATACGTGATCTGCTTGGTGCAGTCCCAGTTCTTGAGCATCACTTCCATGCCATGGAGCATGCCCTCGGTGTCGAGGATGTGCTTCATGAACAGCTGGTAGACGAGCACGTACACGTCGAAGTCGATCTTGTGATAGATCGTCTGCTGGCTGAGCCGCTCGAAGAAGTTGCGCAGCAGCATGCGGCGATGCTCGTTCCGCACCTGGATACCGAAGGGTGCGGCCGTTGCTCCCTCGATGGGCACATAATCCACCGGAAAAGCGATCCCTTCTCCTTGGCTCCAGCACAGGGTGATCGTGCCGATGCCGCAGTTGTAATGCTTGAGGCCAAAGCCTTCGATGTCGATCGCCAGCGGCGTATTCATCTTCAGCAGCTTCTCAAGCCATGCCTCGATCTCGCTATCCGTCTGCGGATACGCTGCGGACTGAATGATTCCATGGCCGGGACTGGTATAGCTGCCGGTCGCATGACTCACCAGAGCATCGAGCGACTGCTTGATCTTGGTGCGGATGCCAACCGGGTCTGCGAACATCGCCCGGTAGGAGGGGATGTACAGCACCTTCTGGTCGCCGAACTTGGAATCGAGCACGTAGCCCAGATTCGCATCGGACTTGTTGGCGCCGGTGAAGGTCTTGAAGTAGCTGCTGTCGGTGACCAAGATGTACTGGACTTTGTTGTCATCCAGCACACCCTGCAACTGCTCCTTGATGTAGCGCTGCATCTCACTGGCCGGCGTCTTCTTGCCCGTGAAGTGCAGGTCCAGCACCATCACATCATCCCGGTCCACGTCCGATCCATCAGGGAAGTAGGCACGGGAGATCTCGTCCTTCATGATCTGACCGACCAGAAGGCACACCGGATACTCCGGCTGAGTTGACCATACGTGATGACGCATCTTGTGAAGCTCCTTCGTCAGTAAATCAGTCTTGCTGCTGCGTACACTGCGATCTTTTCCAGCGTCTTCTGGCTGCGCTTGATCGCCTGCACACTCAGTCCCGTTGCTTCTTCCCATGACTGCACCCTCGGCATGTTGTTCCAGCTTGGAACCAAGGAAACAAGTGTGTCCGGCATCCGGTCTCGGACGTTCTGGTCACTCGTGAAACCGAGCAGGTACTTGGCCAGTGCCTGGTCGATCTGCTGTCGATCCCGGAGGATGTTTTTCTCATCCTCCAGGTAAGCGAACATCTTCGGCTCGAGCTCCGGGTACAGCTCAGGAAAGTCATCACCCCATATCTGAAATGGAGTGCTCTTCCTGTAGCCCCTGCCGTAGAACTTGAAAGACTCGGCCGAGAACTTTCCTTCCTTGGCTCGCAGAGCATCGTTCTCTTCCACGATTCGGTCGACGATGCTTTGCAGCCTTCGTCCTTCTGGTTCGAACAGCTGGTGCACCACCTGGTCCACGAACCGCATGGTCTGGTGGTATTGGTCACGAGTTTCCTTCGACATAATTGCCTCAGTAGGTCATGCCTCCGAACTTCTCGGCCAGCTCGCCATAACAGACGACACGGCGCCGAGCACGGCTGAAGGCAACGTAGAGCAGTCGGGCTGCGGTTTCAGGATTGCGGCAGGTGGACAGATCCTCGAGATCGATGAAGACCGTCTCGTAGGTGCTGCCCTGTGCCTTGTGGACGGTTGCCGCATCTCGCTGACGCAGATCCGGGAAACCGTTCTTGAGCTGGTAGAAGGTACGCCACAGCTTTTGCTGCTTGAAATACTTAAGCAGCCGATCGTAGTGATCTCGATCGACCGGTACCGGGACGTCCCGGTACACCTCGTTGTAGCGGTTCTGCAGGTCCATGCGGACCACTTCGAGCTGGGCATGGCCATCGAGATCGATCATCTCGTGCGAGGATTCGATCGACTTGATTTCCACTTCCTCCTCGACGTGCATCATGTTCGAGGACATGATGACGGCCGAGTTGTTGACCAGGAATTCGCCGACCGTGAAGTCCGCACCCAGGCCACGCAGATCCCGGATGTGCGAGTTGTACTGCAGCACACGGGGATTGGTGTAGGCGAGGATCCGGGCCTCATGCGTCTGGCCGGCGAAGGTGCGATTGACCTCTGCTTCCATCTGCGGGCCATCGAGCCAGTCGATGATGCCGGGGTGAGCCTGGATCGGGTTGAACACGCCGGTCTTAACCGTTTTCCGGATCTGGGCGTTGACCGCCTGCAGCTCGGGGATGCTGGTGCGCATCGGCTCCAGCAGTTCGAAGAAGGGCAGTCGTGTATCGGCGTACACCGGCGAGAGCGGCTCCATGATCGGCGCCAGCTGTGAGGCGTCACCCACGTAGATGATCTTGCAGTGGTGCGTGCCTTCAAGGATCTCTCGACGCAGGGGCGTATCGATCATCGAAGCTTCGTCGATGAAGATGATCTTGTTGTGATGGATGTGCCAGCCCTTGCCTTGGGAGAGCTTCATCTTGCCGGTGCTCCAGTCTTCCTTGAGCACTAAACCCAAGAATGAGTGGATGGTCTGTGTCGGCCGCTTGGTGGCCTCAGCCAGCACTTCCGCTGCCTTGTTGGTGGTGGCAGTCATCACCACTTCCACGTACTCGGCTTTCACGGCCATCATGTCGCACATCTTCTGATACTGCGGCATGACTTCGTCGATCAGGTGAGCCATGAGAAAGGTCTTGCCCACGCCACCGGGGCCGGAGATGCAGAGCTCCTTCTCCTTGCCGAACAGGAATTGCATGAAGCTTTCTGCGACTGCTTTTTGCCCCTGGTTCAGGGCGATACTTTTGGTTGGTTCCGCGAGTTCCATGTAGGAGTCCTAATGGGGGAAAACCCCCGGCACGGAACCAGGGGAAAAACAGGTAAGGGATTTATTCGCCGTCGAAGACGGGAATGCGTACGGGGACGAATTGGTCCAGATTGGCCTCCCAGTAATACGGGCCTTTCTTGACCTTCAGGTTCTCATCGAAGATGGGAATGCCGTCCACGAACTTGGAGAAGTTCGACTCGTTGACCTCGTGCATGGCTTCCAGAACCGGAAAACCACAATGATGGCCGACACCGGAGGCGGTGACGATCTGATCACAGATCGAGTCGAGGAATTTGGCTCGATTGGCAGGCTCAACAGAGACCAGTTGGTCATGCTGTTTGAGCATGTCGGCCAATGCCTTGAGGGCAACTCTCGCTTCGTGCAGCTTCCAGCTGGCCATCGAAGTGAGCGGGGAGAGCGTATCGAGCATCTCACCCACTTCTTCGAAATGAACCCCGAGCTGGGTATGGAACTGTTTGCTGGTGGGTTCCGGGCGTGCTGCTTGGAACCATGCAAGAGCTACGCTCAGGGCACTATCCGGTCTTTTTTGCGGCTCTTGGGGGTTTGACATCAGTTTCTCCATCCTTGGCGAGAAACTCCTTCACAAGCAGATTGCGCACGTAATCCTTGATTGAGATATGTGGCCCCAGTTGTTTGATCAACCAGTCCTGCTGCTTAGGAGAGAGTGACATGAACACGTCCTCCATAAAGGTCCGGCGAGTATCAGATGGGCTGACTCCCAGTGCCTTCAGGCGGATCGTTACTGTGGTTGGATGACAATCCAACAACTTGGCAATGGAAGACAAGGACAGTCCAACGCTGTTCAGTCGGATGATGTCCTCGTCTGTTGCCTTTCGGTTCGCCCGGTAAACTCCAGACATGGTGGGTACTCTCCTCAAAATAACCTCTAGTTTGACATGACTAGAACTATCTTGGAAGAGAGCAGGGTTTACCGTGTGGTTCCGAACCAAACTCCAGTTTTAGCTCTGGAGCTTTTTCTTCAGCCGGTAGACTTGGTCTTTTGACAGACCAGTGATCTCGGCGACTTCGGCATTACCTTTGCCTGCCTGGAGCAGCTGAGTTGCCCACTCTTGCGGGGAGACGGCCTTGTTCTTGGCCGGCGATGCAGCCTTCGACTTAGCCTTGGCTTTCGGCTTCTCCTCGTTTACCGGAGCGGGTTGCACGCCCATGGCATCTTCGATCTCAGCCTGAACCAGGGAAGGCAGGCCGAGTGCCGTCCAGCTCTTGCGGGTGGACTTCTTGAATGCCAACAGCTTGCCAGCTGCCTGGCTGCACAGACCCTTGTCCATCGCGCTGGTCATGACACCATAGAGGGCTTGAGCCTTTTCCTTCTGGTTCAGCTTCTTCGGCTCCTGACCCTTGGATTCCTCCTCCACCAGCGAGGTATCTTGAGGGTCATTTGACATAATATCAATGACCGAACTTTCGTTCCCTGCTTCCTTTTTGTCAGCGCAATTGCCGCACAGCCCGTCATAGCCTTCACCGTCATCCATGACATCGCCACAGCGATCGCAGTGCACCGTGTCTTCATCCTCTGCCTTGGATGCCGGCACCAGATCCGCTGCCTTGATCTCCGGTGCCACCGGCGCTTTAGCTTCGAGTGCCTCCTTCATGTCGAGCGTCTCGGCCTGGCTCAGATCCTTGGCTGCTTGCAGCACAGCCGGCGCAGCACCTGCCACCTTCGTGTAGGTGACATTGGTGCCTTGGTCTCCACCGATCTCGACATGCTCCAGGATCCCGATGTGATTGCCGCGGAGCACGTCATTGAGCAGGCGTGCACCTTCGGCGTTGGACGAGATCGAACCACCGCCGTTGACCAGGTTGCGCAGTGCTTCCGGCAGCTCACCCAGGATGTGATAGCCCGACACCCGCATCTTGTTGTGGCTGTATTCCGGCACGGCGAACACGTCTTCCGGACGCACCTTGGCAATGACCGTCACGTTGCCCGAGAAGCCACCCAGATACGAGAGCGCTGCCACATGCAAACCGTTCGAGCAGTCCTTGCGACGGTTCGGGTCCACCAGGCCCGCTCGCATGAACACATACGAGCCGACCTTCTGACGGATCCTGCCCGTGTGCACGTCCACGAAGACACCATCCTGCACACGGTTGAGCCGCTTGTAGATGACGATCGAACCGTCATCGGCAATCGGCAGATCACCCTGCTCGATGAACTTCATCAGGTCTTCGACCGAGTGACCGCGGTCATCGATGATCGCAGCCAGGCGCTCAATGAAGCGCTCGAAGCCCGTGTAGTTCTGGAGCTTCTGAGACGAGCGCAGCTGACGAGCGAGCTTGTGCGCATCGGGGATGATGGCACCCGTCTTCTCGTGCACGGCCACGATCGTCTCGTCCTGGCTCAGCGGCGTATGGAACGAGGCATCGGCCGTGCCGACGCTGTTGCCGACCAGCTGCTGCAGGCGAGCTTGCGCTGCATCCAGCTTCTGGTCATTGGTCAGGGGGGTCGGCGATTGACGGGTAGTTGCATCCTGTCCCAGCCTCACCTGCTTGTCTTCCGCTTCCTCCTGAGACAGAGGCGCAGACATATCAGGTACAGCCTTCTGCGGAGCTTCACTTCCTTCCTTGGTTCCTTGGTTCACCACATCCCGGCCGGGGAACACACCGATGTCCAGCGGCGAGATGTGGGCCACTTCGGCCGGCACCTCTTCCGGGGACTCGGTGTTGACCAGCTTCTTGAGGAAACTCTTGGCCACCCGGAAGAACTTGACCATGCCCTTGGTGCCCTGCTCGGCTGCACCGAACTCGGTACGTACCGGCACAATCGGCGATACATCCACCAGCGCCGGCATGTTCTCTTCCAGAAACTCCTTCGACTCAGCCAGGATCCGCGGCAGACGAGCATCGCCTTGCGGAATCGTGATGGTCGAGCCGTCGAGCTTGTACAGCACGGCGTGACGGGTATCGACCGACAGCGCCACGATGGTGACGAGTTCTTTATTCATTTGTCTTTCCTTTCATGGCGCTCATGACGAGCGATTTGATTGCGGCCTTGCGGTCCGGGAACTGCTGGATGAGTTCGAGAGGACTGCTCATCGTGAACAACATTCGAGCGAGCATCGGGTCGTGACGCACCTTTTTCACCATGGCAACGAACGCCGGCTCTTCGAGCTTTTGTTCCTTGATCTGGTAGAAGGATTGGAACCCGTCAGCTGACTTGCCTGAGCATGCAGACACGGTGCTGGCAAGCGTGTTGGAGAGACGATTGCCCAAACGTTCCATGGCATCGTCGACACGCAGCTTGTCGTAGCCGGGAAGTTTGATGCCGAGGTACTGCAACAGCTCGAGATGCCCCACTTGAATGGGGAATTGCTCCTCGAGTGCGGGCAGACGGTGTTTCGTGCGGTACTCGGTGAATGCCGGCGCATGAACTGCATCCCAGAACTTATGGACCAGGTAGTTGTTCATGTGGATGGCGCCACGCTTCACGGCCATGTTCTTCTCGATGCCGTTGCGCACGATGACACCACGTTCCTTCTCTTCCTGGCTCAGGTCGATGTAGTTCCAGAAGTGACCCAAGGATCCAGTGGAGGTGAGTTCATCCACGGGCACGTAGAACAGTGGCGTATCCGTGGTCTGCTTGTCCGTCTTGTTCATCAGCTTGATCGAGCCAATCCCCATCTTTCGTTGACCGTCATCCCCATACACGTTGGAGAGTGACAGCAGCGCATTGGCGATACGCTTGGCACCAACTGGAAGGCTGACCTGCTTGCCCTGTGCCGCACGGCGAGCATTGCGAGCTTCACGTTCCTGCTCGATCTCGTAGGCAACGTCATCCCACTCGTGGTTGAGTGTCAGGTCGATCACCTTCATACCAGCCTCGGTAAAGGCTTTAATGATGTCGTCCTTGTGGGAATCCTTGGGGTTGCTCAGGCGATACACCCAGGCGTCGTTCCAGTTCTCCAGATCCGGGCAGCACTGGATACTCTGCTTCAGCTTCTTGATACGGGACGTGACGAACATAATCGGTGCGTCGATGAACTGCTGCATCTGCACCAGGTGGGCTACATCCAGCTTCTCGAGCAGGCGACTCTTGCGTTTGCCGTCGTTCCACTGGAAATACTCCGAGTGGTAGAGCTGGTCTTCGCGGAGGATGTCCGCATGCTTCTGAAACACCCGGCTCATCGGACGCAGGATGAAACGATGCAGGAACGCCTCACAATGCCGATCACGATCGGCCTGCGTACCCATGGCTCTCAGACGAATACGCAACTTGTGATACTCCTTCGTCGCCGTCTTGTTGACGAAGGTGTGCGTGTTCTTGAAACCGCGGTGCTCAGCAGCCAGCAGCATGGCGTCATACTTCAGACGCTTGGCCGAACCGAGGGTCGAGTACAGGTACTTACGCACCGCATACGGCGTGATGGCTTCTTGCACCGGAGCACGAAACGCCAGGGCATGCGAGAACGAATCACCCTTGGCTAGATGCTCTACCGCCTTCAGGATCGAAGCCGGAATCTGCTTGATGATGTCTTCTTCGATGCGAGCGACGAGCGCCACGCACAGATCGGTGAGACCATCCTCGGTCATCTTCTGGCTCGAGAGTGCTTCGCGGGAAGGCGTGAGTGCCAGCGTGCCGGGAGCAGCCTGCACCACCATGCGACGAAAGCCCACAATCTCCATGAACTGCTTGAGCAGATTCAGGGCTTTCTGCGTGGCCGGCGTCTCCAGCATCGGGTAGATGACAGCGCCGTAACGCACGAACACATCATGGTTGCCCATGTAGTGCTGATACCAGTCGGTGCTCACGTCATAGCTGCCGGGCGTGGTATCCATCTGGAGCGTCGGCAGGCTGTTGGTGATCTCTTCGCCGTCTACATCAGGCATGGTGAGATCGGCCAGGATGCCGCCGTTCATCACGATGGACTTGATGTAGTGCGTCATCTGACGCACATCAGCCTCGTTGAGGGTGAACTGCACCGTGACACCGGTACGCTCGGTCGGCAGCGTCAGGACCGTCTGAATGGCCGGCATGCCCCCTGCCTCGACCGAGGAGCGGACCATGTTGTAGACCACCTTCTTTCCCTGGTTCTCGGAGGTGACACGGAACGAATCGGTGTACGCCCAGGGGGACTTCGAGCCAAGACCAAAGCCACCGGTCACAGCGCTGTTGTTGCGCTTGGTGGACTTGCCATAGGTGCCGTAGATCTCGACGATCTTGTCGTGCGGAATGCCGTTGCCGCTGTCACGAATGATCAGCTCATTGTCTTTCGTGATCGTGATGCTGATCGGCACATGCGTCGTGCCGGCTTCGATGTGTGCATCCCATGCGTTGCAGATGACTTCGCGGATGCAGGCGAGCTGCTGGTTCGAGTAGAGGTTCGATGACAGCATCATCAGGAACGCTGCGTCTTCAACCATTCCGACCGACTGGGTTTGCTGGGCACCGAGTGTGGCAGCAGTGGCCACGCCTTGAATGTCTGCGACTTGCATGTTGTTAGCTCTTTTTCAGTGGGGTGAATTGGAACTTGAGAGGCGGTTTGTAGTGCTCTTCCCAATCGGCATCGACAATCCAGCTGGTCTTCCAGGCAGCCTGGTAATGGCCGTTTTCATCTTGCTCGGCAGACGGTGCTGCCATTTCGATGTAATGCTTGAAGGGCGGTGTGCCGCCCCAGCTTCCGTACCGAGGGAGCAGCACCAGCCCATGGATGGCGAGGTTCAGGATCATCTGGTTGTTCCATTCCGCCCCGCCTTGTGCCCAGTTCGGGCCGGACCCGATGAACACTTGATCCAATCGTTGCCGGTACTCGGCTTCAGAAAGCATGGTCTTTTCTCCTTTGATTAACGACCTCAAAGAAATCTCTAATCAAAGAGGAAAAAATAGGGACACCAGTGTCAGCCAGTGTCCCCAAAAGAGTGGCATGTTGGGGCAGACACCCCAAACAAATACATACCAGTCCCCACAAACTTAATTCTAACCGGCGACGAACTCGTTGGGAAGCATCTTGCGATGCTGACACCAGCCGACGAAGTTGCCGTGCAACTGTGCGTTCGCCCACACGTTCGTGAACTTCTCATCCGGCGTGGCCTGGTGCTCGGCCGGTGAAGCATGCAGCGGCTCGGCCTCTACCAACTTGTTGTGCAGCTCGATGTCCTCAACGAGGGTGGTCTTACGACCATCGTGGGTGAGATACGACACACGGGCACAACGGGCAGTGCTCACCTTGCGGAGCACATGAGCCACTTCCTCCTGGCTCGGCATGTCACGGGTTACGCGGCCCTGTTGCAGGTACCGCACAGCTTCCTGATAGTCATCGACCTCGACATACGGCAGATGCCACTCTCCTGGAACCAGGAGACGAGGAGTGCTCAGCAGCAGGGCATGCTGCATGGTTTGCGCTAGTTGCTGGATCTCCGGCTGTGCATCCGGATGGCAGCGCAGGGCGAAGAAGTTCGCCCAGTCGGTAGCGGTGACCACCACGTTGATGTGGCTCCACGGCTCAAGCAGCCGGTTGGCTACTTGTTTGTGAAGGCCGAGCTTCACGAGTTCCTGCACTTGCTTGATGGTGTCATCCATCGCATCGAACCAGTGACATGAAGCCAGTAGCTTCGCCTCACTGTCGAGCTCCTCCCGAGCCTGCATGCCAGACTGATTGGCGCCCCAGTGAACCGGGACTGCCGGGTCTTCCTGAATGTCCCTGATGATCCGCTCCACAGGGATAGCGCGGGATGACGAGGCATTGCGGGAAAACATACGATGAGTCATGAACTCAGCATGGATGAAACGCGGGTACCGGAGCTGCATGGTGCTCAGCCGTTGGCCAGACGGACTGATCGAATCTGCGATGACTTTGACTGTGATAGTCATTTGTGACGTTCCCTGAGTATGCGGAGGTTGTTTAATGTGAAATCAAACCCACCGACGAACCCTTGCACCTGCACATACATGTCACGCTGTTGTCTCCGTGTCGTGACGTTCTGGAGGTCGTCAGTCAGGTTCAACGCTTCTTTGAGACTCTTCAGTTCGTCACCGTTGACGCCGAACTTGCCGAGCCTTTGGTACCGCTCACCCACCGCTATGAGGCTGTCCGAAGCTGGCAAGAAGACTTCTTTCTCAAGAGTCTCCTTGCCAACATCGTCAGCGAACGCCGTGAGTGATGCCCCGACCATGATGCGAAAGCACACAGTCAGATAGGCGTCTTCCGTACCACGCCCTTCCGCTATCGCTTGAAGATGTCCGTGTGGCACCAGGGCGAGGTTGAGCTCTTCGTTCTGCGTGTTGCGGAACATGATTGAGCCTTGGACGAATTTCTTGCGGGATTGGAAAAACCGGGTACGAGACATGACGCTTCCTTGCTACTTACGAAAAAACCAACTGATCACCAGCAGAATGCAGATGATCAGGATGACGAGGTCCGAGCTGTTGTACTTCACGACACGCCGGCGTCCTTCAATGCTTGAAAGATGACGCGACGAACGCCCTCTTCCACGCTCGACTCGTGATCGTGTGCTGAGTTCTGCATCATCGCTTTCAGGTAAATAGCCTCTTCTTGCGTGAGGCTGAGCGTGATTTCAATACCTTGGTTGCGAACTTGTGCGGTAGCCATCAGACCTTTTCCTTTTGCGACTTTTCGATCTCGGCGATCATGTCGCTGATGATGCTCGACGAGAATGCCTCGTCACCCACCAGCGAATCGAGCCCTTCGCCATTGTCTTCCGCCTGCTTGAGCATCTCTTTGATATCGGCGAGCGTATGCCCGCCGTACTTTTTCTCCGCCATCAGAATCTCCTGTTAGACGAAAAGGACTTCGGTTTGAATACCGTTGCGCTCGATGATCAGCTTGGCGCCCCGTTCCTTCTCCTGGTTCAGCGTGGTGGCCAGGTTGATGGAGAAGCGGATCGCCTCGGTCATGTTGCTGCTACGGGCTTGTGCGAGTACACGCACGTCTTCCACCACTGCTGCCGGCAAGTCCAGGTTGAGGCGGATCTTGTCGGCCATCAGAACCTCCGGTTCTTGTGATAAAAGGGCAGCTTCGCTTTCGCATCGGCTGTCTTGCGACTGGCCAGCTTCCCGTTCTTGGCTCGAGGTTCCGGCTCCTGTGCGTCTACCGGTTCACAGAACGGCGGCGTGTGATTGACATGCCCCTCGAACCAGGCAGAGAACTTCTCAGCCGGGATGTCCTTGAATGGGTCGAACGTGAGGCTGTTCCACTGTGTCTGGGGCCGGTAGATCTCCTCGTGGATCTCGTCGATGATGAACATCTGAGGAGCTTCTCCACGGACGGTCTTCACTTCGACGATGACCAAGCCCTGCTTAGCCAGCTGCTCCGCGACAGTGGCCATGTGACTTTTGCCCTGACGCCGCTGGCTTTGAGCCAGGAGAAGGATCTCCAGCTCTGCCAGCATGGCATCAGCGATGCTGGCCGAATTCGGAGCTGCTTCCGGCGCCGGTGTCAGCACGGCTTCCATGAATTGCTTGAACGCGAGTTGGTCGTTTACTGACTTTTCACTCATCGCGGTAATGTCCTCGTGCACGGCGAACTTCGGTGGTCATCTTCACGCCGGCCTGCGGCTTCAGCGGATCGATGGAGTTGTCGATTCTGAGGACGATGCCCTCATGCCAGGCGAGCGTGCACAGCCGCTCCAACTCTTTCTTGAGGTAGTCCTCGGAAAAGCCCTCGGGCATGATCCGGGACAGCTCGGCAAATTTGGGCAGGTTCATCCTGTAGTTGTCCTGAGAGGAAATAAGAAAGGGCGAGTATCTTTCGACTACTCGCCCTCACGTGCAGTTACTGGTTGAGATCTGCTCTAGCCATACTCCTGCTGATCCGGTCGCTTATCAGTTGAT
>NZ_JARUXR010000004.1:1355708-1492377 GCF_031451215.1 Caballeronia sp. LZ034LL | reverse complement strand
CATCGCGGACAGCCGTGACGAAGCGACGGGCGAACGACTCGACAACCTGGAAGATCCGTACCGTCTGTTCCGTTGCCATACGATCATGAATTGCGTCGATGTGTGCCCGAAGGGGCTCAACCCGACCAAGGCGATCGGCAAGATCAAGGAATTGATGGTGCGCCGGGCGGTCTGAGATGGGCAATGTGATGGTCGATACCCAAGACGATTCTCCGCATCAGTCCGACCCCCTTCGTCGCGCACGCCTTCGCTGGCGTGCCCGGCGCGGCCTGCTGGAAAACGATCTGATCTTCGATCGTTTCTTCAGCCGATATGAGCAAGAGCTCAGTGACGCCGACGTGGCCGCTTTGACCCGTCTGCTCGAACTGAGCGACAACGAACTGATGGACCTGCTGCTGGCCCGCACGGAGCCGGAAGGCGACCTGGCAACGCCGGATGTGATCCGCTTGCTTGGCATGCTGCGCACCGTGTGACTTCAGCAGGAATGCGCGGAGTTTTGCAAAATAGGCCGATGGTTGCGATTTGCAACGCTTCGGCTGAAATGACAAGGCCGTACTGAGACCAACGGCCGACAGTACAGTTTTTGCCGCGCAGCTTCCGTCGTGCAAATTATCGAAAACCTGTATCCATACTTCGATTGAGGATGTGCTATGACCCCGTCAGATGTTAAAGCCACGCTATCGTTCAGCGACAACTCGCCGAGCGTCGAAATGCCGATCTACAAGGGCACGATGGGCCCGGACGTGATCGACATCCGCAAGTTGTACGGTCAGACCGGCAAGTTCACGTATGACCCGGGCTTCATGTCGACGGCTGCGTGCAATTCCGCGATCACCTACATCGACGGCGACAAGGGCGAGCTGCTGTACCGCGGCTACCCGATCGAGCAACTGGCCGTCAACGCCGACTTCCTCGAGACCTGCTACCTGCTGCTGAAGGGCGAACTGCCCAATGAAGCGCAAGCCAAGGAATTCGTGGACACGGTCACGCGTCACACGATGGTGCACGAGCAGATGCACTTCTTCTTCCGCGGCTTCCGCCGTGACGCACACCCGATGGCGGTGCTGACGGCAGCGGTGGGCGCGCTGTCGGCGTTCTATCACGACTCGCTGAACATCAACGATCCGCGTCACCGCGAAGTCTCCGCGATCCGCATGATCGCGAAGCTGCCGACGCTCGTCGCAATGGCTTACAAGTTCAGCGTGGGCCAGCCGTTCGTCTATCCGAAGAACGAGCTTTCGTACAGCGCGAACTTCATGTACATGATGTTCTCGAACCCGTGCGAAGAGTACAAGGTCAACGACGTGCTCGTGCGCGCCCTCGACCGTATCCTGATCCTGCACGCGGACCACGAGCAGAACGCTTCGACGTCCACGGTGCGTCTGGCAGGTTCGTCGGGCGCGAATCCGTTCGCGTGTATCGCGGCCGGTATCGCCTGCCTGTGGGGCCCGGCGCACGGCGGCGCCAACGAAGCCGCGCTGAACATGCTGGAAGAGATCGGCTCGGTCGAGAACATTCCTGAGTTCATCAAGCAAGTGAAGGACAAGAACTCGGGCGTGAAGCTGATGGGCTTCGGTCACCGCGTCTACAAGAACTACGACCCGCGCGCGAAGCTGATGCGCGAGACGTGCCACGAAGTGCTGAACGAGCTTGGCCTGCACGACGACCCGCTCTTCAAGCTCGCGATGGAACTCGAAAAGATCGCGCTGGAAGACGAATACTTCGTGTCGCGCAAGCTGTACCCGAACGTCGACTTCTACTCGGGCATCGTGCAGCGCGCACTGGGCATCCCGACCTCGATGTTCACGTGCATCTTCGCGATGGCGCGTACGGTGGGCTGGATCGCGCAATGGAACGAGATGATTGCGGACTCGGAGCAGAAGATTGGCCGTCCGCGTCAGCTGTTCATCGGCCAGACGCCGCGCGAGGCAAAGCCGCTGGCGAAGCGTTAAGCCGCGTACGTTTCGGAACGCTGCAAGAGAACCCCGGCGGGCAACCGCCGGGGTTTTTTCATGTCCGCGCGACGGGCTGATGCCGGGCTACGTGCAGTAGAAAGCAGCAGCAAGCGGCGGGCAGCGGCGAGCCCACCGTCCCTAGCCCCTAGTCCGCAAACACTTCCTGCAACGCGCCCAGCGCGGCCCCGAGCGTGCTGAGCTCGATCGACCCTTCCAGCTTGACCAGCCGCACCTTGTCCACCGTGCGGATCTGATCCAGCAGGATGAACCCCTGCTTGCGGTTGAACGTGACCGGAATGCGGAAGGGCGCCGGCCTGCCCTTGGTGGTCATCGGCGCGACGATGGCCGTGCGCAAATGATCGTGCAACTCAGGCGGTGAAACGACGACGCAAGGTCGCGTTTTTTGAATCTCACTGCCCAGGGTCGGGTCGAGCGCGGTCAGCCAGATATCGCCGCGGGCTACCATTCCAGCTCCGCATCTTCGCCATTGCCGAACTCGCCCATGACGAGACGGTCGCCGCCGCTCTGCGAGATGGACTTGCTGGCTTCCGCCCAGCCGTGACGCGCCTTGTTGCGCGGACGACGCAAGACGATTGCGTCATTTTCGACTTCCATTTCGACCTCCTTCTCCAGGCCCAGTTGGGCGAGAAACGGTTTCGGAATCAGAACGCCCTGGGAGTTGCCCATCTTCCGGATAGTGGTTTTCATGGAATCGCTCGTGATCAGAACAGGAAGCACGATGTTATAACTCCATAGGGTATGTGGTCAATACAATGTTGGTACGCGCGCCGGATCTGACGCTCCAACACAGGCTACCGATCCGATGGGAGTGCCGCCATTCAGCCAAACGGCCTATTCGCTGCGAGAAACGAAGCAGGCTGGTAGTGCTGATCCGGGTACTGGCACCACTAGCATAAAGCATTGTTTTTAATAGGTTTTTCGCTCAGCCTAGTACCCGCAGCGCGCACGGAAGTGGCATAATCGGTCAAACAAGCCGTCGCTGCACGGCGGCACATTCCCCGCAGTCACATACGAAAGCGCTCACCATGGCACAGACTCTCTACGACAAACTGTGGAACACGCACGTGATCCACACCGAAGAGGACGGCACCTCGATCCTCTATATCGACCGTCATCTGCTGCACGAAGTGACGAGTCCGCAGGCCTTCGAAGGCCTCAAGCTCGAAAAGCGCCCGGTATGGCGCATCAGCGCGAATCTGGCGGTGTCCGATCACAACGTCCCCACCACGGACCGTACGCACGGCATCGCCGATCCCGTCTCGAAACTGCAGGTGGACACGCTCGACCAGAACTGCGATAGCTTCGGCATCACGCAGTTCAAGATGAACGACCTGCGTCAGGGCATCGTGCACATCATCGGGCCCGAGCAGGGCGCGACGCTGCCCGGCATGACCATCGTCTGCGGCGACTCGCACACGTCCACGCACGGCGCATTCGGCGCGCTGGCGCATGGCATCGGCACCTCGGAAGTGGAGCACGTGCTCGCCACGCAAACGCTGCTGCAGAAGAAGAGCAAGAACATGCTCGTCAAGGTGGAAGGGCAGTTGCCGCGCGGCTGCACCGCGAAGGACATCGTGCTGGCCATCATCGGCAAGATCGGCACGGCGGGCGGCACGGGCTATGCCATCGAATTCGGCGGCTCCACGATCCGCGCGCTGTCGATGGAAGGCCGCATGACCGTCTGCAACATGGCTATCGAAGCGGGCGCGCGCGCCGGCATGGTCGCCGTGGATGACACCACCATCAGCTACCTGAAGGACCGTCCGTACTCGCCGCAGGGCGTCGAGTCGAACCATGCGGTCGAGTACTGGCGCCAGTTCAAGTCGGACCCGGATGCGCAGTTCGACCGCGTCGTCGAACTCAATGCCGCCGAGATCGTGCCGCAGGTGACGTGGGGCACGTCGCCGGAAATGGTGACGTCCATTGACGGCCGCGTGCCCGATCCCGACAAGGAAAAGGATCCGGTCAAGCGCGACGCGATGGAACGCGCGCTGACCTACATGGCGCTCCAGCCGAATACGCCGATCGAATCGATCAAGCCGGACAAGATTTTCATCGGCTCGTGCACCAATGCGCGCATCGAGGATCTGCGCGCCGCCGCCTACGTCGTGAAGTCGCTGGGCAAGCGCGTGGCGTCGAACATCCGTCTGGCGATGGTCGTGCCGGGCTCCGGACTCGTGAAGGCGCAAGCCGAGCGCGAGGGCCTCGACAAGATCTTCACGAACGCCGGTTTCGAATGGCGCGAACCGGGCTGCTCGATGTGCCTCGCGATGAACGCCGACCGGCTCGATGCCGGCGAACGCTGCGCGTCGACGTCGAACCGCAACTTCGAAGGCCGTCAGGGCGCGGGCGGGCGCACGCACCTCGTGAGCCCGGCCATGGCTGCTGCCGCGGCGATCGAAGGTCACTTCGTCGACGTCCGCAAGCTCGCTTAAATATTTCGAAAAGGTCCGAACGTCATGGAAAAATTCAATGTGCATAGCGGCCTCGTGGCGCCGCTCGATCGCGAGAACGTGGACACCGACGCGATCATCCCGAAGCAGTTCCTGAAGTCGATCAAGCGCACCGGCTTCGGGCCGAACGCGTTCGACGAATGGCGTTATCTCGATGTCGGCGAGCCCGGCCAGGACAACAGCAAGCGTCCGCTGAACCCGGACTTCGTGCTGAACCAGCCGCGCTATCAGGGCGCGTCCATCCTGCTGACGCGCAAGAACTTCGGCTGCGGCAGTTCGCGCGAACACGCGCCGTGGGCGCTGGACCAGTACGGCTTCCGCGCGATCATCGCGCCGAGCTTCGCGGACATCTTCTATAACAACTGCTTCAAGAACGGCTTGCTGCCGGTCGTACTGTCGGAACAGGATGTCGACAAGCTCATCAACGAGACGAATGCGTTCGTCGGCTTCAAGCTGACCATCGATCTCGAAGCGCAGGTCGTGCGCACCGGCGACGGCACCGAGTACACCTTCGACGTGCCGGGATTCCGCAAGTACTGTCTGCTGAACGGTTTCGACGATATCGGCCTCACGCTGCGTCACGCCGACAAGATCCGCCAGTACGAAGCCGAGCGCCTTGCGAAGCAGCCGTGGCTCAATCACCGGCTCGCCGGCTAAATCCATCACGATCAGGAAAGGAACACACGATGAAGATTGCAGTGCTGCCCGGCGACGGGATCGGTCCGGAAATCATGGCCGAAGCGGTCAAGGTGCTGAACGCGCTCGGCGAGAAGTTCGAGCTGGAAGAAGCGCCGGTCGGCGGCGCGGGCTACGAGGCGCACGGCCATCCGCTGCCCGAGTCCACGCTCAAGCTGGCAAAGGAAGCGGATGCCATCCTGTTCGGCGCAGTAGGCGACTGGAAGTACGACAAGCTCGAACGCGCGCTGCGTCCCGAGCAGGCCATCCTCGGCCTGCGCAAGCACTTGCAGCTGTTCGCGAACTTCCGTCCGGCCATCTGCTACGCGCAGCTGACGGGCGCGTCGTCGCTGAAGCCGGAAATCGTGTCGGGTCTGGACATCCTGATCGTGCGCGAACTGAACGGCGACATCTACTTCGGCGCGCCGCGCGGCGTGCGTCAGGCGCCGGATGGTCCGTTCGAAGGCGCGAAGGAAGGCTTCGACACGATGCGCTATTCGGAACCCGAAGTGCGCCGCATCGCGCACGTCGCGTTCCAGGCAGCGCAGAAGCGCCAGAAGAAGTTGACCAGCGTCGACAAGGCCAACGTGCTCGAAACCTCGCAACTGTGGCGCGACACGATGATCGACGTGGCGAAGGAATACGCGGACGTCGAGCTGTCGCACATGTATGTCGACAACGCCGCGATGCAGCTCGTCAAGGCGCCGAAGGCATTCGACGTGGTCGTGACCGGCAACATGTTCGGCGACATCCTGTCGGACGAAGCGGCCATGCTGACGGGCTCCATCGGCATGTTGCCGTCGGCTTCGCTCGACAAGGACAACAAGGGCCTGTATGAGCCGTCGCACGGTTCCGCGCCGGATATCGCGGGCAAGGGCGTCGCCAATCCGCTCGCGACCATCCTCTCGGCCGCGATGATGCTGCGCTATTCGCTCGGCAAGACCGAACAGGCGGAGCGCGTGGAAAGCGCGGTGAAGAAGGTGCTTGAGCAGGGCTACCGCACGGGCGATATCGCCACACCGGACGGCAAGATCGTCGGCACGAAGGAAATGGGCGATGCGGTGCTGAAGGCGCTGTAATCGCGGGAGACGATCGCCCGATCGCGGATAAAGCGGCCGATCGTCTCTTTTTACCGCTGTTCCTGCACGATCGATACGAATTTCACACGGAAGACGCATCGGACCGACGAAAACAGCGGCTTATCGTGTATATTCTTTCGTCATGGCGAAGAACTCTCAATTCTCTCTGGTTTCCATCGGACGCGGCGCCCATGCCGTCGCCACGGAACTCGCCATCGGCACGCGTATCGACGCCATTCAAGTTGCGTCCGGGTTTTCCAAATCCACGCGCATTACGAAAATCTCCATCAAAGCGATCACGATTCGCTGATCGTCCCTCGTGTCCGAGCGTCTTCCCCGCGCGGCCACGCCGGGTAAAGATGCGGGGAAGCGTCCACTTCAAGGGTAGTGAGTCATGAACGTAGGTCTCGTTGGTTGGCGCGGCATGGTCGGCAGCGTCCTGATGCAACGCATGCAGCAGGAAGGCGATTTCGACTTGATCGAACCGGTGTTCTTCAGCACCAGCAATGCGGGCGGCAACGCGCCGTCGTTCGCCAAAAACGAGACGAAGCTCAAGGATGCAACGAGCATCGACGACCTGAAGAAGTGCGACGCCATCATCACCTGCCAGGGCGGCGACTACACCAACGAGGTGTATCCGAAGCTGCGCGCGGCAGGCTGGAAGGGCTACTGGATCGACGCGGCATCGGCGCTGCGCATGAAGGACGACGCAGTCATCATCCTCGATCCGGTCAATCTCGACGTCATCAAGGATTCGCTGGTCAAGGGCGGCCGTGATTTCGTCGGCGGCAACTGCACGGTCAGCCTGATGCTGATGGCGCTGGGCGGCCTGTTCCGCGAGAACCTCGTCGACTGGATGACGGCCATGACGTACCAGGCCGCATCGGGCGCGGGCGCGCAGAACATGCGCGAACTGCTCCAGCAAATGGGCGTGCTCTACGGCGCGGCCAAGGAAGATCTGGCGGATCCGGCTTCGGCCATTCTCGACATCGACCGCCGCGTGCTCGCCGCGATGAACGGCGAACGCATGCCGGTCGACAACTTCGGCGTGCCGCTCGCCGGCTCGCTGATTCCGTGGATCGACAAGGATCTCGGCAACGGCATGTCGAAGGAAGAATGGAAGGGCGGCGCGGAAACCAACAAGATTCTCGGCAAGCCGGCGATGGGCCAGCCGGGCTCGATTCCCGTCGATGGCCTGTGCGTGCGCATCGGCGCCATGCGCTGCCATTCGCAGGCGCTGACCATCAAGCTCAACAAGGATGTGCCGCTCGACGAAGTGAACGACATCCTGGCCTCGGCCAACGACTGGGTGAAGGTCGTGCCGAACGAGCGTGAAGCGTCGATGCGCGATCTGTCGCCTTCGGTCGTCACGGGCACGCTGACGGTGCCGGTGGGCCGCCTGCGCAAGCTGGCCATGGGCGGCGAATATCTGTCGGCGTTCACGGTCGGCGACCAGTTGCTGTGGGGCGCCGCCGAGCCGCTGCGCCGCATGCTGCGCATTCTGTTGGACAAGTAAAGTAAACTACGCGCCTGAAGCGTGTAGCTGAAACAGAAAGGCGTCGCGTTTCACGCGGCGCCTTTTGTTTTGGGCGATCGCGCGCCGCATCGCGGCACAACTGAATTCGAGCGGGCGGGCCGTGCCCGCGTCGCGCCAATCTCGCCGTATTCCGGAGCCTCAATGATCCAACGACCTCGCCGGTCTCTCGTTTCGACGTCGCGTGCAGCGTTGGCCGCGGTCAGCCTCACCGTATGCGCGATGTTCTGGGCGCATCCCGGCGACGCGCTCGCCCAGGCCAGCGATGCGGCCTCTGCCGCCGCGGCGGGTCAGGCGCCGGGTCAGACTTATGCGGTCAAGCCGGGGCAGTCGCTGAATGACATTGCCGGCGAGCTGACGGGATCGAAGGATCGTGACGTCAAGGCACGTGCGGCGCGTGCACTGTTCGACGCAAATCCGACCTCGTTCGGTAATCACGACATCAACAAGCTGAAGCTCGGCGCCGTGCTGAACGTGCCCGCCGATCTGAGCGGCGCGTCGGCGCCGGCAGCGGCTTCGACTTCGGCTTCGGCCTCGGCCTCGGCCTCGGCTTCAGCGCCGGTCGAGGCGGCCACTGCCGCTTCCGCACCGGCTGCGCCGGCTTCGGAAAGCGCGCCGGCCGTGGCTGCGAGTGCGGCGCCCGCAGCGTCCGTGGCGCCCGCCGCGAGCGCGCCGGCGGACACGGCGTCCGCGCCTGCGCAGACGACCGAACCGGCGCCCGCGCCCGCCGTCACCGCCAGCGCACCCGCCAGCACGGCACCTGCCAAAAGCGGCGGCATGTCGCCGATGCTGATCGGCCTGGTGATCGCGGTCATCGTCGTGCTGATGGTGGTGATGCGGATGCGGCGAGGCAAGCAGCGTCAGGCAGAGGCCGCAGACGACGCGCCTGCCGAGCGTGGACCTGAAGCAGGCGCGGCGGCCGGCGGCATTTCCGCAGGCGCTGACGAGCCCGTCGAGGACAGCCAGCCTGAGATCCAGGCGGCTGCGGCGAGTCTCGAACGCGCCGAGGCGACGCAGATTCCCGCAGCACACGCCGAATCCGACTTGCCCCCGACGACCGAGGCGCACCCTTCGACGTCCGCCCGCGCGACGGCGGAAGCTCCGCGCGACGTCCCCTTTACCGAAGCATTCACACTCGTCGCGCCGGCCGCGCATCACCCCGATTTCGTTCCGCCGATGCCTGGCACCCCGGCGAGCAGGGACGCCACGGAGCAGCAGGCACAAGAGGCGCTGGAGCACGAAAGGAACGTGCGGGAAGCCGCGGCGCGCGAGGCCGAATCCCGCGAAGCCGAACTGCGCAGGATGACGGAGCGCGAAGAACAGGCACGGGAAGCGGCGGAGAAGGAAATCGTCGGGCGGGAAGCGGAACTTCGTGACTTGCAGGCCCGTACGGCCGATGAACCGGCGCAATCGCCTGATCTCGCGCCTGACGAAGAGCCCGTGCTCAGGCACAGCTTCCCGATGCCGAAGTTCCCGCAGGAGGCCATCCAGGCGCTCGATTCGCTCGACATGGCGTTGCCGCCGCGCATGGAACTGAAGGCAGAGGCGACACCCGCCACGCCGGTCGAACCCGCGCCGACAGTGGCGCTGGAACCGCCGCCGCGCGAATCTCTGCCGGACACGCCGCCGCTCACCGCGCGGTCCGCCGATGAACACGAGATCGACCGGACGCCGATCGAACAGGCGCCTTTCGTGCCGCAGCCGGTAGCGAATCCTCCGGCGCAGGCTTCGGAGCAACCGTCCGTCGCGTCCCAGATCGAAGCGGGCACGGCGGGCGCGGCATCGGTGGCGGGGCTCGGCGCAACGCGTTTCGGACCGCTGAGTCTCGATTTCGATCTGGGGCCGTCGTCGAGCGCGACCGAGCCGCTGCCTGCGCTCACGCCCGCGCAGCTCGCGACCATCGCCCGCAACAAGCTCGAACTGGCTGCCGAGTACATCGAGCTGGGCGATCTTCAGGGCGCGCGCACCTTGTTGCAGGAAGTGATCGAATCGAACGATTCCGCCACGCGCCAGCAGGCCGCCACGCTGCTCTCGACGCTCGCGCCGCACTCCTGAAATGCGCATTGCTTTAGGCATTCAGTACGACGGCTCGGCGTTTTGCGGCTGGCAGTCCCAGCCGCACGGCAAGACCGTGCAGAACGCGCTGGAGCGCGCGCTTGCGGAGTTCGCGCAGACGCCGCTGTCGACGATCGTCGCCGGCCGCACGGATACCGGAGTTCACGGTCTGGGACAAGTCGTGCACTTCGACACCGACCTGGACCGCGCCGAGTTCTCCTGGGTGCGCGGCACCAACGCCTTCCTGCCGGAGACCGTCGCCGTGCAGTGGGCCCGGCCAATGCCCGACGACTTCCACGCGCGTTTCGCCGCGTTCGAGCGCACCTACTACTACGTGCTGTATGTGAATCCGGTGCGCTCGCCGATGCTGGCGAAGCGCGCAGGCTGGGTCCACACGCCGCTCGATGTCGCCGCGATGCGCGACGCGGCTGCCTGCCTGATCGGCGAGCATGATTTTTCGTCGTTCCGCGCCGCCGATTGCCAGTCGAAGACGCCGGTCAAGCATCTCCATCAGATCGATGTGCGCGAACAGGGCGACTTCATCCACTTCCGCTTTCGCGCCAATGCGTTTCTGCATCACATGGTGCGCAACCTGATGGGATGTTTCGTGGCGATCGGCCGGGGGCGTCATCCGGCGTCCTGGATGGCCGACGTGCTCGCCGCGCGCGACCGGCGCATCGCCGCGCCCACTTTCATGCCGGACGGGCTGTATCTCGCCGAGGTCGGCTATCCTGAACACTTCGCGGTGCCGCCGCCTCACCTCGCCGCCATGCCCTGGAGCGCCGTCTGGGCCGAGCCGACATGAACGAAACCGATCTGCATCGAACCCGCATCAAACTGTGCGGACTGTCGCGCGTCGAAGACGTGCAGCACGCCGTGGCGCTGGGCGCGGACGCCGTCGGCTTCGTGTTCTATCCGCCCAGCCCGCGCTCGGTGAGCGTCGCGCAGGCGGCCGAACTGGCCCGGCATGTGCCGCCGCTGGTCTCGATCGTCGGCCTGTTCGTGAACGCGACGCCCGACTGGATCCGCGAAGTCACGTCGAACGTGCCGCTTTCGCTGCTGCAATTTCACGGCGACGAAACCCCCGAACAATGCGAGGAACTGGCGCACATTGCGGGTTTGTCCTATTGGCGCGCACTGCGAATTGGGCCTGATGCGTCCCCAGGCCATTTGATAGAATCGTCAAATCAGTTCAAAGCCGCAGGCGGCCTTCTGCTCGACGCCCTCGTCGAGGGCTTCGGCGGCGGTGGAAAGGTATTCGATTGGTCACTTATCCCAACAGATCTCGGGCATCAGGCCGTTTTGAGTGGTGGCTTGAACGCGCAAAACGTCCATGACGCCATTCGGCGTGTGCGCCCGTACGCGGTCGATGTCTCCAGCGGCATCGAAGTACCGGGCGCCAAGGGCGTGAAAGATCCCGCCCGAATGGCGGCATTCGTGCGCGCGGTGCGCGCAGCGGATGCTGGATAAATCGAACGCGGAACGCACAGCCGTTTCGCGTAACCGAGAGTGACACAAATGTACAACTTGCCAGACGAAAGAGGCCATTTCGGCCAGTTTGGAGGCGTGTTCGTCTCAGAAACGCTCATCCACGCGCTCGACGAACTGCGCGTCGCGTATGAAGCGGCTCAGAAAGATCCCGAATTCATCGCTGAATACGAATACGAGCTCAAGCACTACGTGGGCCGTCCGTCGCCTATTTATCATGCGCGGCGCTGGAGCGAGATGCTGGGCGGCGCGCAGCTTTATCTGAAGCGCGAGGACCTGAATCACACGGGCGCGCACAAGGTCAACAACGTGATCGGTCAGGCGCTGCTCGCCCGCAAGATGGGCAAGCCGCGCGTGATCGCGGAAACCGGCGCGGGCCAGCATGGCGTGGCGACGGCGACCATCGCGGCGCGTTTCGGGATGGAATGCGTGGTCTACATGGGCTCGGAAGACGTGCGCCGGCAGGCCGCGAATGTCTATCGCATGAAGTTGCTCGGTGCGACGGTGGTGCCGGTGGAGTCCGGCTCCAAGACGCTGAAGGACGCGCTCAACGAAGCGATGCGCGACTGGGTCACAAACGTCGAGAACACCTTCTACATCATTGGCACGGTGGCCGGCCCGCATCCCTATCCGATGATGGTGCGCGACTTCCAGCGCGTGATTGGTGACGAATGCCGCGTGCAGATGCCTGAGATGGCAGGCCGGCAGCCGGACGCGGTGATCGCATGCGTTGGCGGTGGATCGAATGCGATGGGCATCTTTTATCCCTACATCGAAGACAAGGATGTGCGGCTGATCGGCGTCGAAGCGGCCGGCGACGGCATCGATACCGGCCGTCACGCTGCCTCGCTGATCGGCGGCAGCCCTGGCGTATTGCACGGCAACCGTACCTACCTGCTGCAGGACGCGGACGGGCAGATCATCGAGACCCATTCGATCTCGGCGGGTCTGGACTATCCGGGCGTGGGCCCCGAGCACGCGTGGCTGAAGGACGAGGGACGTGCCGAATACGTCGGTATCACCGACGACGAAGCGCTCAAGGCCTTCCACGATTGCTGCCGCATCGAGGGCATCATTCCCGCGCTCGAATCGAGCCACGCGCTGGCCTACGGCGCCAAGCTCGCGCAGACGCTGCCGCGCGACAAGGTGCTGCTCGTCAATCTGTCGGGCCGGGGTGACAAGGACATGCATACGGTCGCCGAGCGATCGGGCATCCAGTTCTGAGCCCCCGATAGATGCGCACCGTCATCGACGAGCCCTTGTCCGCCGGCGCTCTCACCCGCGCCGGCAGCGACATTCGCAACCGTGACTTTCTGGCCGATGCCGAGAGCATTCCCGATGCGTCGATCGATCTGATCGTCGCCGATCCGCCTTACGGTCTGGGCAAGGATTACGGGAACGACTCGGACATGCTGTCCGGCGAGGCTTTTCTGGAGTGGACGTATCGCTGGCTCGACCTGGCGATTCCGAAGCTGAAGCCCAGCGGCTCGCTGTACATCTTCTGCACGTGGCAATACTCGCCTGAACTCTTCGTGTTCCTCAAACGGCGTCTGATGATGATCAACGAGATCGTCTGGGACCGCCGTGTGCCGAGCATGGGGGGAACGACGCGTAAATTCACGTCAGTGCATGACAACATCGGTTATTTCGCGGTCTCGAAGGACTATTACTTCGATCTCGATCCGGTGCGCATCCCCTACGACGCAGAGACGAAAAAAGCGCGCTCGCGCAAGATCTTCGAAGGCAGCAAGTGGCTGGAACTCGGCTATAACCCGAAGGATGTCTGGTCCGTATCGCGGCTGCATCGGCAGCACGCGGAGCGGGTCGATCATCCGACGCAGAAGCCGCTGGAGATCGTCGAACGCATGGTGCTGGCGAGCTGTCCGCCGGGCGGCCGCGTGCTCGATCCGTTCATGGGCAGCGGCACGACGGCTGTCGCCTGTGCCCGCCATGGCCGTGCCTTCACCGGCTACGAGATCAACGCGGATTACTGTGCAATTGCGGAAAACCGGTTGGCCGAGGATCGCAAGCCGAAACTGCCGGAAACCCGCCGCCGACCGCCGCTCGTGATCGACGCCGCGACTGAAACGGCCGAATAACGCCCGTAGCACGCATTTTCGTCGCAGATCGCCTCCGATGTCCGCACGACTTCGGAGGCCAACGAATCCGAATCGAGAATCCTCATGTCCCGTATCAAGAACACTTTTGCGGCGCTGGCCGCGCAAGGCCGGAAGGGATTGATCCCGTTCATCACCGCCGGCGACCCGAACCCGGAACAGACGGTCGAATTAATGCATGCGCTGGCCAAGGGCGGCGCGGACGTCATCGAACTGGGCGTGCCGTTTTCCGATCCGATGGCCGACGGTCCCGTCATCCAGCGGTCCTCGGAACGGGCGCTGGCGCGCGGCGTTACGCTGAAGCGCGTGCTCGCCGACGTGGCGCGCTTCCGCGAAACCAACGACACGACGCCCGTTGTCCTGATGGGCTATGCCAATCCGATCGAACGCATGGGCGCCCAGCAGTTCGCGAAAGCCGCCCGGGAAGCCGGCGTGGATGGCGTGCTGGTGGTGGACTATCCGCCCGAGGAAGCTGCGGACTTCGGTCAGGCCATGACCGCGGCCGGCATCGATCCGATCTTCCTGCTCGCGCCCACGTCCACGGACGCGCGCGTGGCGGCGGTCGGCAAGATCGCAAGCGGCTATGTCTATTACGTGTCCCTCAAGGGCGTGACCGGCTCGGCAAATCTGGACGTTTCCAGCATCGCGAGTAAAATCCCGGCCATCAAGTCGCATGTGCCCCTGCCGATCGGCGTCGGTTTCGGCATTCGCGACGCGCAAACCGCCCGCGCCGTCGCCGAAGTCGCGGATGCCGTCGTGATCGGCAGCCGCCTCGTGCAACTGCTCGAGGAAGCCAAGCCGGACACCGCTGCCGCGTCGCTGACGAGTTTCATCGCGGAAATTCGTCAGGCGCTCGATGCCTGAGTAAAATACGCGCCGCCGCGGCCCGCCCGATTCTGGGCGCGCCGTGCGGCGATCGAATAGTCAAGGAAAAACGATGAGCTGGCTCGACAAACTGCTGCCGCCCAAGATCAAGCAAACCGATCCCAAAAGCCGCAAGGGCATTCCCGAAGGCCTGTGGGTGAAGTGCCCGTCGTGCGAGGCCGTGCTGTATCGCAACGACGTCGAGGCGAACCTGCATGTCTGCCCGAAGTGCAGCCATCACATGCGCATCGGCGCGCGCGAGCGGCTCGACCGCCTGCTGGATCCGGAAGGCCGCTATGAAATCGGCCAGGAAGTGGTGCCGGTCGATGCGCTCAAGTTCAAGGACAGCCGCAAGTACCCGGACCGCATCAAGGAAGCAATGGACGACACCGGCGAAACCGACGCCATGGTCGTCATGGGCGGCGCCATCCACACGATTCCCTGCGTGGTCGCCTGCTTTGAGTTCTCCTTCATGGGCGGCTCGATGGGTTCGGTGGTCGGCGAACGCTTCGCCCGCGGCGCGCGCAATGCGCTCGAACAGAACGTGCCGTTCATCTGCTTCACGGCTTCGGGCGGCGCCCGCATGCAGGAAAGCCTGCTTTCGCTGATGCAGATGGCCAAGACCACTGCGCTGCTGACCAAACTGGCTGACGCCAAGCTGCCTTTCATCTCCGTCCTGACCGATCCGACGATGGGCGGCGTGTCGGCGAGCTTCGCGTTCCTGGGCGACGTGGTCATCGCCGAACCGAAGGCGCTGATCGGCTTTGCCGGTCCGCGCGTGATCGAACAGACCGTGCGCGAAAAATTGCCGGAAGGCTTCCAGCGCGCCGAATTCCTGCTGACGAAGGGCGCGGTCGACATGATCGTGGACCGCCGCAAGCTGCGCGAGGAAATCGCCCAGTTGATGGCGCTGATGACCCGGCAGCCGGCCGACGCCGTCGCCTGAGCGTGCCCCACGCAGCGCCGCGCCGCGCGTGAACCCTCAAGGTTCCGCGCGGCGTTTTTGCTTTCATCATTCCGCATATGAACACTTTTCCCTCCCTCGACGCCTGGCTTACTCATCTGGAAGCCGCGCATCCGGTCGGCATCGACATGGGGCTGACGCGCATCGGCCGGGTCAAGGACGCGCTCGGCCTGCACTTCGACTGCCCGGTGATCACGGTCGGCGGCACGAACGGCAAGGGCTCGACCTGCGCGATTCTCGAAACGATCCTGCTGCGCGCGGGTTATCGCGTGGGCTGCCACACGTCGCCGCATCTGCTGACCTTCAACGAAAGAGCGCGCATCGATGGCGCCGAGGCCAGCGATGCTGACCTGCTCGAACATTTCGAGGCCGTGGAAAAAGCGCGCGCGAGCCTGCCTGAGCCGGTGTCGCTGACGTACTTCGAATTCACGACGCTGGCGATCCTGCATCTGTTCGCATCGCGCGGGCTCGACGCGGTGGTGCTCGAAGTCGGACTCGGCGGACGTCTGGACGCGGTGAATATCGTCGATACGGATTGCGCGGTGATCACGAGCATCGACATCGACCACACGGACTTTCTCGGCGATACGCGCGAGAAGATCGGCTTCGAGAAGGCGGGCATCTTTCGCTCGGGCAAGCCCGCGATCTGCGGCGATCCGTCGCCGCCGCAAAGCCTGATCGATCATGCCGAAGCAGTCGGTGCGGATCTCTGGCTGGTCGGCCGCGACTTCCGCTACGAAGCGCAGCCGGGCAACGAACGCCAGCAGTGGAGTTATCTCGGCCGCGAGCAGCGTCGTTCGGCGCTCGCCTATCCGGCATTGCGCGGCGCGAACCAGCTGATCAACACGTCGGCGGCGCTGGCGGCGCTGGAATCCTTGCGTGACCGCGTGCCGGTGTCGGCGCAGGACATCCGGCTCGGACTCGCCAACGTGGAACTGGCGGGCCGCTTCCAGGTCCTGCCCGGCAAGCCGCAAGTCATTCTCGATGTCGCGCACAATCCGCATGCGGCGGCGGTGCTGGCGCAAAATCTCGGCAACATGGGCTACTTTCCGTACACTTACGCGGTGTTCGGCGCCATGCGCGACAAGGACATCGAAGGTGTGCTGACGCATCTGAAAGGCGAGATCGATCACTGGAACGTGACCGCGCTGCCGACGTCGCGGGGTGCGTCGGCGGAGCAGCTCGAAAGCGCTCTTCGCGACGCCGGTGTCAACGACGGACCCGACAGCAGCGTTTCCCGTTTTGAAAACCCTGCCGCCGCCTTTCAAGACGCGTTAAGCAGGGCCTCCGAAAATGATAGAATTTTGGTTTTCGGCAGTTTCTACACGGTGGCCGGCGTCATGGCCTTCCGCAAGTCGCAACATCATTGAGCGGCATCACTGAGACGGGCGGCCGTCGGCGCTGATCGGCACCATTCGCAGGATCAGCACTCGCGGGCACCCATCTGCACCAAGCGATACATGGGACTCTTCTCGTTCGGCAAGAAAGACGACTCCGGTCGCGACGCATATTCGGACTCCGGACGCGGTTCGCGTCAAACCGTCCGCACGGAACGCCGCACGCGCAGATCCGAGCGCACCGACGCCGACGCCATGATGCTCGACCCCACGCTGCCGGAAAAGCAGCGCGCGCGCCGCCGGCTGGTGGGCGCCATTGCGCTGGTGCTGGCGGCGGTCATCATCCTGCCGATGGTGCTCGACTCCCGCCCGAAGCCCGTCACCGACGACATCTCCATCGACATTCCGAATCGCCCCGCGCCGGCCATGAAGCCGTCGCGCGACGCGAACGACGCCGACACGCAAGCCGGCGTAGCGCACGATGGCCCGGTGAACGCGTCGGGCAGCGTGACAGGCGGCATGACGCCGCCGCAGGCCGCGTCGTCGTCGGCGGCGGTGGCGCAGGCCAAGCCGGACACCAAGGAAGCGCCCAAACCTGAAGCGAAGCCGCAGGCGTCCAAGCCTGCCGCCACCGCGACTCAGGCTGCCAAGCCCCCGGCAGCCAAGCCGCAGGCCACGACGCCCTCCGAAGACGCCAACGCGACCACCGCGGCCAACGCCGCCGCGAGCGCCGCGAACACGCCGGCATCGCCGGCCGGCAGCCGCTTCGTGCTGCAGATCGGCCAGTTCGACGACGAAACCGCCGCCCAGAACTGGGTCAGCAAGTTGAAGTCCGCGGGCGTGCCCGCATATCTCGAACATCGCAAGCAATCGGACGGCTCGACGCGTTCGCTGCTGCGCGCCGGACCGTTCGCGGATCGCGCGGCGGCGCAGGCGGCGCTGGTCAAGGTGCGCCAGGCCGGTCTCGGCGGCGGCACCCGGTCGACATCGAACTAAGCGCCTCCGATGTTCACCGCTTTCGACTATGGCGTGATGGCCGTGATCGGCCTGTCCGCCCTGCGCGGCATGTGGCGCGGCTTGCTGGCCGAGGCCTTCGGGCTGGTCGGCTGGATTGCCGCCATCCTGATCGCGGGGCGTTTTGTCGGGCTCGTCGTTCCGTATATTCCGGACACCTGGCCGGGCGGCGCGCTCACGCAATGGCTGGTGGCGTTCCTGCTGGTCGTGGCGGCGGTGTTGTTGTTGTCGAGCGTGCTGTCCGCATTGCTGACGCGCGTCACGGAAGTGACCGGCCTGCGCGGCGTGGACCGCTCGCTGGGCTTGCTTTTCGGCCTCGTCAGAGGCGCTATATTGGTAGTGATCCTGGTCGCCCTGGCAGGCTTGACCGAACTACCTCAGAAAGATTTCTGGCGCAACGCGCTGCTGAGGCCGGCGGCCGAGCAGGGCGTGCGTGAACTGAAACTGCTGCTCCCCGATACGCTCGCCGCGTATGTGCACGTCGCCCCCGCTGCCGGTTCCAGCGGCATGGCGCCAAACGCCGCACAATAGACGAACGGCCGGCTACATGGGGCGCGCGACGGCTCGAAGACCCACTTCGACCCGGTCTGGGCGGCTTCGTGCAGCCGGACGCGTGAATGCGTCCGCTGGACCAGCAACGCCTTCTCACCCCGTTTCGACTCTTTGAAGGACCATGCCATGTGCGGCATCGTAGGTGTAGTTTCCCAAAGCCCCGTCAACCAGCTGATCTATGACAGCCTGCTCCTGCTGCAACATCGCGGCCAGGACGCAGCGGGCATTGCCACGGCGAACGGCAACAACTTCCACATGCACAAGGCCAACGGCATGGTGCGCGACGTGTTCCGCACGCGCAACATGCGCAGCCTGCCGGGCAATGTCGGCATCGGTCAGGTGCGTTACCCGACCGCTGGTTCCGCGGCGAGCGAGGAAGAAGCGCAGCCGTTCTACGTGAATGCGCCGTTCGGGATCATCCTCGCGCACAACGGCAATCTGACGAACTGGCCGCAGTTGAAGGACGAGATGTTCCGCATCGACCGCCGGCACATCAACACCGCATCCGACACCGAAGTCCTGCTCAACGTCTTCGCCCACGAACTGCAGCTCGCCAGCTCTGGCCTGCAGCTCGACGCCGCCGCGCTGTGGAAGGCCGTGGCCGGCGTGCATCGCCGGGTGAAGGGCTCGTATGCGATCGTGTCGCTGATCGCGGGCTATGGCCTCGTGGCCTTCCGCGATCCGTTCGGCATTCGTCCGCTGGTGCTCGGCAAGCTGGAAACGACGACCGGAGTCGAGTGGATGGTGGCGTCGGAATCGGTGGCGATCGAAGGTATCGGTTTCGAATTCGTGCGTGACGTGGAACCGGGCGAAGCGATCTTCATCGACAGCGACGGCAACCTGCACAGCCACCAGTGCGCCGAAAAGCCCGCGCTGAATCCGTGCATCTTCGAACTCGTGTATCTCGCGCGTCCGGACTCGTGCCTCGACGGCGTGCCGGTCTACAACGCGCGCCTGCGCATGGGCGATTACCTCGCCGAGAAGATTAAGCGCGTGCTACCGGACGTGGCCATCGACGTCGTCATGCCGATTCCCGATTCCTCACGTCCCGCCGCGATGCAGGTCGCCGCGAAGCTGGGCGTCGAGTATCGCGAGGGCTTCTTCAAGAACCGCTACGTGGGCCGCACCTTCATCATGCCGGGCCAGGCGGTGCGCAAGAAGTCGGTGCGCCAGAAGCTCAATGCGATGGGCATCGAGTTCAAGGGCAAGAATGTACTGATCGTCGATGATTCGATCGTGCGCGGTACCACGTCCCACGAGATCGTGCAGATGGCGCGTGACGCGGGCGCGAACAAGGTGATCTTCGCTTCGGCGGCGCCGCCGGTGAAGTACCCGAATGTGTACGGCATCGACATGCCGACGCGCGGTGAACTCGTGGCGCACGGCCGCACGGATGAGGAAGTGGCGCGCATGATCGGCGCGGACTATCTCGTGTATCAGGACGTGGAAGACCTGAAGAACGCGATCCGCGACATCAATCCGGAACTGAAGGACTTCGAGGCTTCGTGCTTCGACGGCAACTACATCACCGGCGACGTGACCACCGATTATCTCGATCGCATCGAGTCGGCGCGTCTGGCTCCGCAGTCGCAATCGGATCGCGATGCCGCGAGCGAAGCGATGGATGGCGGCATGGCGCGCTCACAGTTGCATCTGCAACTATCGGTCGAGTAACGCGCTTTACGGCGTGACCGTATAAGCCCGCTTCGTCTGTGAGGACAAGCGGGCTTTTTTGCGCCCTGGAATCCCGCAATCAATGCGAGCGTGTACCGCCTGCACGCCATTGTCCCGGCGCCATGCCGAAACGTTTCGTGAAGGCATGCGTGAACGTGCTTTGATCGGCGAAGCCGCAGTCGAGCGCGATGTCCGTGAGCGCGGCGTGCGGATCGGCTAATCGTGTCAACGCAGTATCGAGCCGCAGACGTTGCACATAGCGATGCGGCGTCTCGCCGAACGCATCGTTGAACAGCTGGTGGAAGCGCCGCATGCCGAAGCCGCAATGCGCCGCGAGATCGGCAATGTGCAGCGGCTCGGCGAGATGCCGGCGCAGCCACGCGTCGATGCGCGCGAAATCGAGGCCTTTCGAAGGGAACGCGGCATTGCCGGCATCGTGCATGAGCGCGCCGCACAGATGCGCGGCCGCTTGCCAGGCAAAGCGATGACACTCATGCGATGGACCGACGCCCGCGCCAGGCGCGAACCCGGCGACCAGCCGCGTGATGGAAGGATGAAGCGTGATGCAACGCGCCTGCTCGAAGAAGCGCTCGGGCACGGCAAGCGACGCCAGCGGAAGATCGAGCACGAGCTGGCGATTGTCGCCGGCGGCCCAGTAATCGTGACGCGCGCCTGCTGGAATGATCCACGCGCCACTTCGGTCGATACGCGCGCCGCGGCCGCCCACGGCCATCTCCATCGATCCCTCTACGCCCAGCACGATCTGATGGAAGTCGTGGACCTCGGATGCCCGCGTCGCCGCATAGCGGCGCAGCGCAACGGCGGGGCGGGGCCGCGGCGCGTTCACGCGGACCTGGCTCAGACGTCGAGCAGTTCGACTTCGAACACGAGCGTGGCGTTCGGCGGAATCACGCCGCCTGCGCCGCGTGCACCATAGCCGAGTTGCGGCGGAATGGTGAGACGGCGCACGCCGCCGACCTTCATGCCCTGGACGCCTTCGTCCCAGCCGCGAATGACCATGCCGCCGCCCAGCACGAAGGCGAACGGATCGTTACGGTCCTTGCTCGAATCGAACTTCTGGCCATCCGTGAGCCAGCCCGTGTAATGCACGCTGACCGTCTTGCCGGCGACAGCTTCGGCGCCTTCGCCGACAGTGAGATCTTCGTATTTGAGACCGGAATCGGTCGTGACAGTCGACATGGTTGCTCCCAGGTTGTCGGTGGTCGAAACCGCCATTGTAAAACGCCGCCGGAAGCAGGCGGCGCGCGAACCTCATGCGTCGAAGGGTTGAAAGTCGTCAGAGATGCCGGCCGCGCGGCCCGAAGCGCGAGCCGATGCGCGGCCCGAGTTCGGGCGCGACATGCCGGCCGATCGACGTGCCGATGTTCGCGCCCAGTTGCGCGTCTTCCATGGCCGAGGCAGCGGCTTCGTCGCCGCGCTGTTGCTTCGCGAGCTTGAGCGCGCGCACCCGGACATAGGCCATCGCGACCAGCGTCCACGGCGCGAGATACGCGAACTCCGGCACGGAGACCATCATCATGGTCCAGGTCGCCACGCAGCACTGGCGCAGCGCCATGCCGCGCGCGTCCCAGTCGAGCTTGAATGCCGGATAGAGCATCAGCCCGCTGATGAAGATCGTGCCGATAATGCCGGTGTTCACCATCAACGTGGAGAACAGGTCGGTCGAGCGGACGTAGCCGAAGCCGATGCCGAACAGCTGGTTCATCGGCGATCCGTGGTACCAGAGGCGCATCGACTCGACGAACAGCAGCGCACGGTCAGAGCCCGACTCGTCCTTCTGTTCGAGCTTGTTCGTCACCATCTGCTTGAAGAGATCGGCGATGTAGTCCTGCGCGATGTAAGCGATCACGCACAGCACGAACAGCCCGATGAGCGCCTTGACCGGGTTGATGCCGAGCTTGCGCATGCGGATCAGCGCGTACACCGCATAACCGATCAGCACGGTGGACGAGGTGCTCATCAGCAGCGAGATGCCGATGATCCAGACGGGCCAGCGCAGCCGCGACGTGGCGTTGAAGTACACCCAGAACGGGAACATGGACAGGGCGTACATCGAGGGCTCGCCGGTCAGCGCCTTGAGGCGCTGGAAGCGCAAGCCGCCGATGTCGATCTGCTGGAACGAGCTGCCGTTCACCGTGCCGTCCGAGCGCACGATGCCCTTGCCGAACTGGTCTCCGAAGGCGCGGTTGGAGATGAAGTCGCCCGGCTGGCCGGTGATGACGAAGTACGCAACCTCGAACATCCCGTAGAGCGCGAAGAGCGTGACGGCGGCGAGCAGCCATTGGTCCCAGGTGGGCTTGTAGTAGTGGTACACGTACCCTGCATAGAGCACGACGGCCGCCACATAGACCGACTGCGTGAACATGCTCTTGCGCAGGATGAAGGTGAAGGGATCGGTATCCTCGACCAGCACGATCCGGGAGAAGTCGGGATCGTAAGGGGCCATGACGTCCGCCACCTGCGTGGTGCAGAGCATCAATAGCCACACCACGAGCGCCGCGCCCACGAAGTGCATCCAGCTCTTGCGCGCCCGGCCGCCGAACAGCAGCACGAGCGGCACCGAGAGGAAGCACATCATGTAGCCGATGGTCGTGCCCTGGATGGACGGGACGAGCAGAAACGACGTCACCGGCATCGCGAAGGCCCAGATCCTGTAGTAGAGGTCGGTCAGCGCCGCTTTTTCTTTCATCGTCGAATGGTTATACCCGCGTGGAACGGGCTTCTTCAAAATTCAGTGATCCGATCGGAACCGGCGCACTGCGTGCAGCTTCGTTTTCGGGTGCGTGGTTCGGCTGTTCATCGACGGAGCCGAGCCAGTGATGCGAACTGAGCGACTTCAGGCGGGTTTCGATGCCCGATTCGCGCAGCGAGATGTAGCCGCTGATGGCCAGCAGCGCCATCACGAGAACCAGTAGTGCGCGCAACGGCGTTCGCCTGCGAGCGGCCTTCACGACGCGTGGCTGCGGCGTCGAATTCGCCGGCGCGGGCAGCCTCGGTACGAACGCGCGCTCCGGCAACCGATGAAAATCGCAATGCGGACAGACCGGAACATCGGCGCCAACCGGCCTGCGACAACGCGGACACTGCTTGAGCCGATGCCTGAAGGAAAAACGCGCGCTCATAGGGTCACCTTGTGCGTACTCTTCCCCGATCCGGTCGGCTGCGCGCCACACGTCGGCATCCGCGCCGCAACCCCTTCAGCCTTTTGTCGCCCTACAACTTGAAACGCCGCGTGACATCACGCGGCGTTGTGTTCGACATCGGAATGCAGACGTCAGTTCTGTGCCTTGAAGGTGCTGGTATAAGCCGCCGCATAACCGTAACTGCGGCGATTGCTCGGACGGCGCGGAATCGCGTTGAATACCGACCCCACGAGCCTGCCGCCCGCACGCTGCACCTTCTTCACCGTCTCTTCGATCTCTTCCTCGCTCTGGATGCCCGAGCGCAGCACGAGCACCGTGGAGCCGGCATCGCTTGCGACGATCGCCGCGTCGGTGACGACGAGGAACGGCGGCGTATCCACCAGCACGAGATCGAACTGATCGCTCATGCGCGCAAGCGTATCGCGGAAGCCGGGCATCATCAGCAGCTCGGAGGGATTCTCCGGATAGCCGCCGCACGACAGGAACGACAGCCCCGGCACGCCCACATAGCGCAGTGCGTCGCCGAGCGGCATTTCACCCTTCAGCACTTCGGAGAGGCCACCCGGATTCGACTGCTTGAAGAACGAGGCGATGTGACCGCGCCGCATGTCGGCGTCGATCAGCAACACGCGCAGGCCGATTTCCGCGAGCAGCACAGCCAGGTTCGCCGCGACAAAGCTCTTGCCCGCCGAAGGAATCGGACCGGTCAGCATCACGATGTTGTTCGGTGCATTGGCCAGGTCGCGATACAGCTCGGTACGCACTGCGCGCAGGGCTTCCACCGCCGGATCGTGCGGATAGCGCGAGGCAAGCACGCGGGCGTCGCGATGAGACTCGGGCACGTGCGGCATCGCGAAGGCATCATGCCGCGGCGCCTCGGTGTAGCCCAGCGCCTTGGGCGCGGCATGCCCTTGCGCGCCCGCATAGGTGAGCGGCGCATGCTCGACCGGCGACACCGCGATCTCGTGGTCCAACATCGCTTGCTGGCGGCTGTACAGCACTTCGCCCAGCACCGGCACGGACAGGCGGCGTTCGACGAACATCGGATCCGTGACGCCGATCATCGCGTGACGACGCAGGAAGATGAAGAACGTGCCGACGAAGAAGCCCAGGCCCGTGCCCGCAAGAATCACGAGCGGCTTGTTCGGCTTCACCGGACGATACGGACGCAATGCGTTATCGACGATATGCGCGCCGCCGCTCGTGCTCGCACGGCGCACCGAGAGTTCCTCGGCCTTGTTGACCATGCCCATGTAGATGGTCTCGGCCACGCGTGCATCACGCGTGAGTTCCGCGTTCTGGCGCTCGGAGGCGGGCATGCTGTCGAAGCGCGACTGGATCTGCTGGTTCGACGACTCGAGCTGCGCGATCTGCTGGTCCAGATTCTGGACCTGCGGGCTGCTTGGCTGGAAACGTTGCAGCATTTGCGTACGTTGCAGCTTGAGCGTGGCGAGTTGCTGCATCGACACGATACTGCCTTGCAAATAGGCTTGCGCTTCGTTGATCGGCTGGACCGACTGCGACTTCGCGCGGTAAGCGCTCAGGTTGCCTTCGGCTTTCTTCAGATCGGATTCGAGACGCGGCAGTTCTCCGCGGATGAATTCGAGCGTCTTCGTATCGTTGGCCTGGCGTGCCTGCACGGCGGCGCCGAGATAGGCCTGGGCCAGCGCGTTGGCAACGTCGGCGGTGAGTTGCGGATCGTCGGCGTTGAAGGTGATCTGGACGACGCCCGTATCCTTCGACGATTCCGCGACCTTCGTCGTCTTCTTCATCAGCGCGATGGCGTCGAGCGTGTTGAGACGGGTCACGTCGAAATGCACGCCGGGGTGGCCCACGACATGATTGACGAGCATCGAGACGCCGTTCGCCGCTGCGGGACGACCCACCGTGCCGTGCAGGATCATTTCGCCGTCCGGATCGCGCAGCTCGTACTGATTGTTGTCGAGCAGAACGAATTCGAGCTTCTGGTCTTCGAGCGCGGGCGGGACATCAAGGCGGCCGATCTGCAGGTCTTCACCACCCCATGCGTACGAGTCGAGACCGAACCATGCCGGTGCAAGGTGCCCCTTCTTGGCGAACAGGTTCGCCAGCTGGCCGAGGATCGGGAACGTGTTGGGCTTGACCCGGATGTCGAAGTGAAACTGCTTGACGACCGGCTCGAGCACCGAACGGCTCTGCATCACCGAGATCTCGGCGGGCGCGATCTGGTTGACGGTCTGTCCTTGCTGCTGCATCTGCTGCTGGTTTTGCGGCGCGATGCCGAGCGCATTCGGATCGGGCGGATCGACCCGCACGACTACATCCGATGAATAGATGGGCTTGGCGAGAAACGCGTAGGCGGACGCGAGCGCAGCCGCGACCCCGACGAACAGGAGCAGCATGCCGAGGTGATCGCGCAGCAGCCGGAGCATGTCGCCCGCGGTGAATTCACCGTCTTCCTTGCCGTGCCGCGAAGATGCTGAGTTGACATAGAGGGTGTTCAAAGGCGCCGTCCTCAGTTCGATAAGTTGAGCAGTTATTCCGGACCATTGAAAAAGCGAAGATCCGCGCGGCATGTCCGCGTTGCGACTTACGTTGTTGTTGATCCGGCGCATGGCCGTTGGAACTTCAAGACCAGAGACGCGAGAGGCAGGTAGAACGAGCGAAGCGCCTGGCGCTTCTGGTTCGCATTGACGGAACACGTGGGCCCGTCGGAGTACGATCGCTGGTGACTGGAAGCACACTTCGTGCCTCGGCACCGTGTCTGCCGACTCGTGCGCGTCACCGCACCTTCATTGCGACGATTCACTTGCGCAACGACACGAAAGGCCTTGAAGCAATGAGCATCAAGGCCATCTTCCGGTCACGAGGTGAGCGCGTCTGTTAAGTAGCGAACGTTCGATGCCCTGCAAGGTCGGGAACGCCACTTGCGCACGGCCTGTTTCGCGCGATAATCGGCGGTTCCGCTGCTACCGTATTGGTAGCATCAAAGCGTTAAAACTTTAAGGCATCGGGTTAGCCTTGATGAAATCGCGCACGGTATCGAAGCGGGGCTTGCGCGTTTTTCCATCGTCGCCGATCACGCCGTAGTTGCCGTCGCCGCCATAGCGCTGATCGTCATAGAGCTCGTAGAGCGTCACGTTCTGAACATTGTAGGTCTTCGCAAGCGACACGAAACCCTTCAATGCATCCTTGCCCACGAGATAGCCGCCCGGATCCTGATGATTCGGACGCACGCCGTACTCGGTGATCCAGATGGGCTTGCCATAGCTGTCGCGCAGACGTTCCAGCACGTTGACCTTGTTCTGGCCAGCCGCCGTGATCGAACCCATGTTCGAATACCAGTGCCACGCGGTGATGTCCCATTGAGGAATAGGGTGGCCGCTCGAACCGTCCGGCTGCGTGCCCGCGAAGAGCATGTCCGTGAAGCCGTAGTGAAGCCAGCTGAACGACGTCAGCAGGATCTTCGCGTCCGGATTGCTCTCACGAATGCCCTTGATCAGCCCGAGAATCGAGCCGCGTGCTTTCATGAACATCGCGTTGTCGTAGTCTGACGGATGCTCGCCGCTGCGGTCGGCGCCCTTGATGGTCCAGTTGTCGTACTCGTTGCCCACCTGGTAGTACGTAACCACCCCCTTGAGCACGCGGCCCGCGGTCTTGCCGAGCGCATAGGCGCGTTCGTATGTCTCCTGCTCGTTCGCGCGCTTCTCCTGTTCGAAGGGCGTGACAAGCGCGAGTACGCCGATGCATTGCTTCGCGGCTGCGCGCGCGAAATCGGCGACCATGTGCGCGCTGCCTTCGCTGGAGACATCCTGCGCGTACATGGTGATGCCCAGGTCGCGCAACTGCGAGATCTGCAGGTCGTAATCGCTCATGCGATAGGCGCCGCGATGTTCGAGATGACCCGCGATGCCGTAGAACACGCCGGTCGTGCCCTTGCCGCATGCGAGCTTCGGCGGGGGCGGCTCGGCGGCTTCGGCATCGGCGATGATCGAGCGGTTGCTGTGATGCGCATCGGGCGAGCCGCTGCGCGAGGACATCAGGAGGGCCGCGCAAGACAACGCGCCCAATACGGATACGGCGACCAGGAAGGTACGCATCGGCGTTGACCTCTGAAAAGGTGCGCGCCGTTACTTGGCCAGCACGTCGGTATGGTTGGGCGCGGAATGAGCACCTGCATCGCGCGGGGCGCTGGGTTGCAGCAGCACCTGTTGCGCTTGCGCGTCGAAGGCTTCACGCGAGAAGCGACGCCTGAATTCGCCACGCAACGAGGCCATGGAGAAATCGCGTGCGGTGAAAATACGCTCGACGAAGGCTTCGCGGTCATCGGCAGGGAACAGCAGTGCATCGGGCAAGTAGGAATCGAGTCCCGAGACGCGCGATACGACAATCGGCCGCTCAGCGAGCACGGCCTCGATCATCACGAGCGGCACGCCTTCATAGGCCGATGGCAGCACCAGGGCATCGCTTGCGACGATATAAGGCAGCACGTCCTTCTGCGGCCCGACCATGCGCACGCACGCGGACAGCGCGGGACTGGCCGCGATGCGTTCGCGCAGGCGCGTGTCATCCGGACCTTCTCCCACGATCAGCACGAGCGTATGACTGAAAGCCTTCGCATTGCGCTCGATGGCCTCCATGAAGAAGTCCTGGCGCTTCTGCTGGAAATTCAGCCGGCCGATCTGCGCAACGATCGTCGTGCCGTCATCGGGCAGTCCGAGCGACTCGCGCGCGGCTTCCTTCGAGAGCGTCGATCGGCTGAAACGGTCGTCGACGTAGTTCTCCAGGATCATCGTGCGCGCCTTGGGCGCGAGCTTGCGCAGCTTGTCGCGCAGATGATCGTTGAGCGTCACGTATTCGTCCGGCATGCGGTACAGCACGCGCTTCACGAGCCATTTGACCTGTTCCGCGCGGCCAGCCTTCACGGGCGCGTCATCCACCAGCGGCAGATAGCTCACCGCCGTCGTGCGCGCGCGGCGTGCGGCGATCAGTCCCGCGAGCCCCGAGGCGATCGTGCCTTGCGCGATCATGAGCTTGTCGAGATGCAGCGTGCGCAGCGTGGCCGCGGTCGAGCGAATCATGCGCAGCAACGCGAACACGTTGCCGCGGATGGACTCGGCCGTGTAGGACAGGGCGATGACCTTGACCTTCGGATGCTGGGCCGCGAGTTCGCGCACATGACGCGACAGCGCTTCGTTCGCCGCCGGCACGAGAACGTGCAAGGTCTCGACGTGCGCGCTCGCGACCAGCGCCAGCATGAAACGCTTCAGCATTTCCTCATGGCCGCCGTTGACGCCCGAGTCGCAATAGATTCCCAACTTCACCGGCTTTCTCCCTTGCAGCGCGCGTGCGCCCGTCATTGCGGCTTGTCGATGAACTGCTTGAGCAGACGCGCGCTCTCCGTCCAGCGGAAACGTTCGGCGTGCGCGAGACCGCGCTGGCGCAACTCTTCGCTCAGCGTCGGCGAGTCGAGCAGTTCGCGCAGCTTGGCCGCGATGTCATCGACCGAATAGGGATCGCAGTACACCGAGGCGTCGCCGCAGGTTTCCGGCAGGGCTGCGGCGCGGCCGACGAGCGTCGGGCAGCCGTTGCGCATGGCTTCCAGCGGCGGAATGCCGAAGCCTTCATAGATGGAAGGATAGAGGAAGCATGCGGCATGTTGATAAAGCGCCCGAAGTTGTTCGTCGCTCACATAGCCCGCCTGCTTGATGTTGGGCGCGCTCGACAGGTCCTGGGCCTTGCCGAAGATCGTGGCGTTCTTCATGCCGACGATCACGAGATCGATCGACGGATCGTTCAGGCGCATGAACGCCTCGACGAGCCGCTTGAAATTCTTGGTCGGATTCATGCTGCTCACGGCGAGCACGTAGCGGTTCTTCGTGAGCTTGAGCTCGTCGAGCACCGATGTATCCGGCGTGATGTGATCGAGGTGATCCGCCGCGAGCGGCACGACGCCGATGCGCTCCGCCGGCACGCCCACATGATGCGCCAGGCGGTCGCGCGAGAACTTCGAATTGGTCAGCACGCAGCTCGAGGTACGCGCAAGGATCCAGAACATCACGTGATACCAGGTGCGAAACTTCCACGAGAAATGCGACGGGGTATCGAACACCGCGGCATCGTGCATGTAGATGATCTGGTTCGCGCGAAAGATCGAACCGGAATTCGACAGGTTCACGATACGCGAGCGTCCTGCGAACAGCGGCAACACGATCTGCTCCCAGAAGACGCCCTTGCCGAAGCCGAGCTTGACCGTCTCGACGCCATCGACGGGATCGAGACCGGTTTGCGGCGGCACGGCGAGCGTCACATGCGAACCCTGCGGCAGTTGTCCGAGCGCCGCGACGAGTTCGCGCGCGACGCGCTGGACGCCGGTGGTTTTCTGGCTCGTGAAGCGCCCGTTATAGACAAGCTTGTTCGTAGCGATGGAAGTGTCCATGGAGGAGGCGTCAGAACTGGGAGTCGGAGCTGGTTTCATACGAGGCCGCCTCTTTGGAGACGAGCGGCTCGCGCGTGGGCCGGTCGGAGCCGAGCTGGTAGACCGAGAGCCACTGACGGAAGATCGCGTCCATCGAGAAGCGCTTGCTGGCGGATTCCCTTGATGCAGCGCCCATGCGGGCGCGCAATGCGGGGTCGTCGCGCAGCATGGCAACGTACTTGGCCATGTCCTCCACGCTCGATGCAACGAAGCCGGTTACGCCGTGTTGCACGACATCGCGGTTGCCGACGACATCGGTCACGACTGCGGGAATGCCCGCAACCTGCGCTTCGATCAGCGCGATGGGCATGCCTTCCCAGCGTGAGGTCTGCACGTAGATGTCGAGTTCGGAGGTCAGTTCGAGCGCGCGTTCGCGCGTGACCCAGCCGCTGCACGTGACGGCTCCACTCGGCATCTGGCCCGGCAGCTCCTCGAGGTTGCCCCCGATCCACAGGAACTTGACGGACGGACCGCTCAGGTCACTGGCCAGCTTCACGAATGCCTGATGGTTCTTTTGATAAGAAGCGCGACCGCTCATGCCGACGACGACATCGCCAGGATTGCGCTCGATGCGCGGCGGAATCTCAGGAACGTTCACGCCGTTCTCGATCATGCGCGCCTCGCGCGCACCCATCCGGGTTTCGATCTCGCTCAGCTCGCTCTTCGAACACGCAACGATGGTGCCGCCCATGCGTGCGGCAATGCGCTCGAAGCTCAGATAGGCAAACTGCTTGACGGGCGAGACGTCGCGCCGCAAGAACGCCAGGCCGTGCGGCGAGTAGAAGACGCGGGCACGCGGCGCGGCGATGCGGGCGGCGGCGCGGCCCAGCACGCCGGCCTTCGACGAATGCAGATGCACGACCGAAGGATCGAGTTCCTTGAGCTTGCGCACGAGGTTCCACAAGCTGGTCCAGTCGTTCTTGACGCTGACTTCGCGGAACATGCTGACGTAGGTAAGCTTGACGGCCGGATGAAAGAGCTTGGAAAAGTTGACAGGTGTTTCTTGCCGGATCGAATGAAGGATCGTTACGCCGACTCCAGCGGCCGCTGCGCGATTGGAAAGCTGCGTCAGCATTGACAGAACTCCGCCTCCGAAAGCCTCGGTTATATGGACGATCTCTTTCATATTTAACTCATCGTTTGGCGTGTCGCCGAGCGCCCGCGGCGACCGCATGAGAAGGAAGCGGCCTAATCGTTATCAGGTAAGGACATCACACTTTCAAGCACGCCGAATGCATGCGAGGTGGGCGGGCGCTAGCCCACCTGCAAAAGAGCACATTAAAGAATCCGGTAATGTGCGCGTTGGAGTACTAATGGACCGTAAAACGAACCGATCCACTCGTGCCACGCGCTCCGACCCAAGCATTACTCGTTCCTCGCGACGACCTCCGCGAGAACCCCGTCGAGCTTGCTTCCCAAGCCTGGATGCCAGGAGCCTCGGGCCAGCCTGGGCAGGCCCGGAAGACGCCTTGATACCGGTCTTTGTGAATATTGTTTCGCGTCGCGCCGATAAGGCGCAGGTCGGCCGTCTGATTACGACCGCCTGCCGCGAGACGTAAAGCCCGATTGATCAATCATATTTTTGACTTCTCCAAGCCGTGCCTTTCGGAATGGCTTGAGCACTTTCCTTGAGCCCGTGCTCAGGGCCCATCAACACCAAGCTTTACTCTGCTGGTATGGCCGTTTCATTACTTTCTTCGTCGCCGATTATTTGGCGGTGGAAGAATTCTGCTGAGCGATCACCGCTTCACAGACCTGCAAAAGCATGCGCAGATCCTTGAGCGGGACCGCGACCGATTGCATGCGCAGGCTCTGCGCCTGCTCCACCAGCTTCTGCACAAGCTCGATCGACGTATCCTCTGATTCCATGTCGGACCGCTCACTTAATTAATTAACTGTTCGTACCAATACGATATCGACTCGACTCGCTCTGGTCCGTGCGCTGCTCCACATACAGGAATGCAACTTTTGGAGTAGGTCGCTATCGAAAGCGCGGCGCCGCACCAACGCCGCGCACAGATTCTTCATCGAGGGGCAGCCGTTCACACTGCTGTCCAGAAGCCTTCCATAACCTGCACGACACACTTGATGCTTTTATAGCACGCACTGTTTTAGCCATTACGTGCGCTCGACCGTGTAACTCGGCGGCTTAGGAGAGGCAGGTCACATAACGCGATCACGTGCCCGACCCCGCGCCTTCGGTGATGGGCCGGCGCAGGAACGGCACCTTCTGCAGATGCAGCGTCAGGGCCATCGCGCCTGCCACGCAGGTCTCGACAATCAGCACCGTGGCTGCGGCGCCCTGCTCGCCGAAGAGCTTGGCCAGCACGGCAAGCAACGCGAAATTCAGCACGGCCGAACCGATCAGCACACGGCTGAAGTGGCTCTTCATGCCGAGCGGAAGCATGGTCTGAACGCCGAAGAGATCCGACAGTCCGGCCATGAGCGGCACGAACGCCATCCAGCGCAGCACTTCTACCGTAGGCAAGAACTGCGGGCCATACAAGAGCTTTACTGCTAGTGGAGCCGCGAAGAAGATGCAGAGCGATATGAGCGAGACGATCGAGCCTTGCAATACGAACATCTTGCGCAAGAACGCAAACGCATCATCCTTTGCGTGGTGCATGAGGAAGCTGACACGGGGATAAGCTGCGGTCTTGAGCGGCTGTAGCATATTCAATGCCGCGCGGATCAATTTGTCGCCGGCAGCGAAGTAGCCGGCAGCCACGTTACCCGAGATGAAGGTCAGCAGCACGATGTTGCTCGAGGCGTAGATGTCCACCAGCGACGTCGCAATGAACACGCTCCAGCCTTCCTTCAGACGTTCGACGATGGTCTTGAACGACACGCTGACGAAATCGAGCTCGTGTCGAAAATACAAATAAATGCAAATTGCGACGCCCGACAAAAGTGGGACGAGCGCATTCACGGCCATCGCAATGTAGACATCATCGTGCTGGCGCACGAACAGATACATCGCGGGAATGCTGAGCGCGCGGCCTATGAACACGAAGCCGCTCAGCATCCCCAGGTCTTCGATGCCCTGGAAGTACCAAGTGGGGATCAGCATGGCGCCGATGGCCTGGCCGTAGCCGAGCAACAGCAACTCGCGATTCTCTTCGAGATAAGGAATGACGGAAGTCAGCACGATCAGGACGACCAGTCCGGCGACGGCCAATGCAGCCTGCGTGAGGATCGTTTCCCAGAACACCTGCGAACGCAACGCGCGGTCGCCGCGATTGATGGAGACCTTGGGGGTAGCGGTAAGAGAGAAGCTGTAATTCGTGAGTGAAATGAAATACGCGGTGAATGCCAGGCCGAACGAAAGGCGTCCATATTCGCTCGGCCCCAGCACGCGCGCGAGCCACGGCAACGTCAAGAGCGGTGCAAGGTAGGTCGATACCTGCAGCGTCATCAAAATCGTAAAGTTCTTCTTGAATGAAGCCATTGAACGGTTTTCCCGGCTTGGAGCTGTGCGTGATCTTGATGACTGAGGGGCAAAGGCTGCAAACGTCATGCGTTTGCGCCTGAGCGGTGGGCCTAAACATGACAGCGCCACAGGCGAATAGTTTCGCTTGTACGCCGCGCCGTCAATGCGGCATGCAGCGAAAGCATGTCTGCATGGCCGCAAGCTGTTCAGGTCGAATGGACGGGTACAGCACAAAACGCACCGGTTCCGAGCACTCGCTTGCCCGGTGACGACACGACTTGTACTACCGTATGCATTTGACAGGCCGCGGCCGCAATCATCAGTGGGTTGGCCCACGCAATGCCGGAGTCGCAACGTTTTTGAGCGATTGATAATCCGGCATAACCCTGTTAGGACTGTCAGGGCGCGGGCGGCAAACCAACGAAGTCTGCGGGCTTCCGCTCAGGCGAGGGCACCGTCTCTTGCCAACGCTGCAACAGCTTTCGACGGTTCATCGGCTGCCACGTCCATGCGCGCAATCACGCGTGGCTGCAAACCGATGAAGCGGCGCACGACGTTGCGCGTGATCTGATCGACGATGACACGGCTCTCCGCTTCCGGGTCCATCAGCACGCGCGGCCAGTCGGTCGTGCCGCCGTTGAAGACGAGGCCCTGGCGCGGGCCGCCGTTGCGATCGGGCTGGAACACGCCCATCGCGCCGACGCCGCCCATGTCCCATCCGGTCAGCTGCACCGTGTCCGCGAGCGTCACGAAGCCATTCGGCTCGGGCGGCACGCCATCCACCTCATAGCCCACCAGGCGGTCTTGTGCGCCGAAGGTCTGGCCATTGACGAGGCCCGTGCCCGCGAAGATCCAGTGGTCCGCCTGCCGCACGGTGTATCCGATCGCCTCGCGTTCGCGCTTGATCCAGCCGCCACGCAAACGCTTCCACACGCCATACTTGCCGCCGCCATAGGCGTAGCTCAGGCCGATCAGGTTGGACTCGTCATAACCCGGCCATTTCTCGCCGAGCCGGTTCATCACCGTATAGTCGCCGTCGATCGGCGCGTCGCCGAAGTCGATGGGACGGAAGCAGGTATTGCCGCTGAAGATCGCGAGATTGCCGCCTTGCGCGATGAACTGCGCCACGCGCTCGCGCATCTGCGTCGACCAGTATTCGTGATGCCCGACGCTCAACATGCAGCGATAGTTCTCGAGCTTGAGATCCGTGCCGCGATGCAGATCGTGATCGGTATAGAAGTCGCACGCGATGCCTTCCGCGCGCAGCCAGCGAATGAACTTCGCATCCCAGTGTGTGAACTGCTGGCGCGGCGAGCGCGGATCATAAGGATCGGTCGGCTCGCCGAGTTGCGCGCCGAGTCCGCCGCCGGGGCGCTGCACGCTCACCGTGGTTTGCGGATGCGTGCGGTGGATCGGATCGCCGTAATAACAGCCGCCGCCCATCGAGTTATAGGCGTGGTACGTGTTGATCGGCACGATGTACGCAATCTCCGCCGACGGCTTGCGTGGCCGCGCAATGACGAGCGCCATGCTGTCCGAAGCGGGCGGTCCCGCGAAGATCGGCTTGTGCGCGGCCGCGCGACGGCCGAGTTCGTCGAGCGGCTCGCCGTTCGCGCCCACTTCATAGGCGATTGCCACGTACGCGCCGCTTTCGATGTCGTCGGCATTCGGCCTGATCCAGATGGTCGGCCAGTTCCAGTCTTCATCGTGACGCGGGCGTCCCGTGCGGCCCGGCGACTGGAACACGTATCTGCCGTTCTGCAACTGCGCCTGCACGGCGCCGCCCGGCTGCACGACGATGCCGCCCATGCTGGTCAGCGTTTCGTCATTGCCCTGATGATAGATCGCGACAGAAAAACGCGAACCCGGCTGCACCGCGAGTTCGAACGACTCGCCCGCGGTGAAGCCGGGCCTCTTCGGGTAGATCTGCATGCTGAAGGCCCCTTATGACATTTTTATCATTGTTGACTGCCCGCGGACGGACGCCCGCGCAGATTGGCGGACGGCACGGCGCGCGCCGGCGCGGCAGGCGGACGCAGTTCGAGTCCGAGTACCCGCTTGACCACGCGCTTGGCCTGGAACCAGCGGCGGTCCGCGACGATCTTCTTGTGGAACAACAACTCACTGGGCGTATCCCGCCGATTTGCCGCGAACGCGCGATAGTGCGCGGCAGTAGCCTCGACGGTCCGGATGGCTTCGGCGAACGCGCTTGCATCGACACGCGCCGCCTGATGGCACGCGTACGAGAAGACCTTGTGGAACATCGCGAGCCAGAAGGCATCGAGCGGGCCGCCATTGCAGCGTTCCATGGTCTCTTCCGCGCAGATCGTGAGCGACGTGACCGTATAGGGCGTCGCTCTCGTCGTGATGCTGCCGGCGCGGCGCCGATAGAAATAGAGATTGTCGGCGAGACGGAACAGCGTGCTGGCGCGTGCATACACGAGCGGGATGGCCGCGGCATCTTCATACACGCGGCCCGCCGGAAACTCGATGCCGTCCCACAGCGCACGCCGGTACACGCGTGCCGCCGGGAAGACCTGGTACACGCGGGCGAAGTCGAGCAGCGCGTCGAGATTGCATGGGCGCGTGCCGACCGTCGCGGGATCGATCAGCTGCACCTTGTCGATCACCTTGCCTGCCGAATTGATGATCCCGACATTGAACTCGATGATGTCGGCGACGTTCTGGTCCAGCAGCGGCATGATCTTCTGCGTGAAGTCCTCGGACCAGACATCGTCCGAATCGAGGAAGCCGATGTAGGGCGACGTTGCTTCGGCAATCGCGCGATTGCGCGCGGCGGACACGCCGCGGTTCTCCTGATGGATCACGCGAATGTTGCGGCCCAGCTCAGTGCGCTGCACGTCGAGAATGCGTTCGAGCGTGTGATCGGTGGAACCGTCGTCGATGACGATGAGCTCGATCTCCTCCGAGCGCGGTTGTGAGAGCGCGGACGCCAGCGAGGCGGCGATGAAATGCTCCACGTTATACGCGGGGATGATCACCGACAGCAGGGTCTTGCGAGTACCGTTGTGGACGCGTGTCATAGCTCGTGTCACCGGTTAGTGTTGGTATTGAGGCCACCGTGGCAGAGGCCGGTTCATGCGCGCCGGCTGTCCAATGCGTCATTGGTCAGGTGGAATGCTATAGGGAGTTGTAAGCCGGGAATGTTCGCGTACGCACGCATGGAAATTCGCGGCTGCCGATTTATTTTTTTATTTGCGCGACGGCGCATATTTGAAAGCGGACGCTAAGCCGGTTCAATCGCTTATCCCGTTCGAAACAGCGCCATTCACTCATCGATACGCGCAGTGCCCCGTCGCCATTGCGTTTGCGGGCGCCGCTCAAGATTCGCGTGCGCGCTTCGATTAATTGTGTGCTGTTGTTATATCAAAACAGATAACCAACGAATTTGTAACGCGTGTTTAAGAAATCGCAAGGCGGGTAACGCCGCTTTATGTCAGGAGCGAAACGTGCTGCTAGCCCGAAGCGTCCGGTTCTTACGGACTGGAAGCTTGTCCGCTGAAACCGGTGCAGTGCACAACGTGTTGGCGTGTAACGTTTGCGCGTCGGCTTCAGACGGGAAACGAGCGCGGAGGGCGGCAGCGTGCACCGGAGGCACTCACATATAATGACTTGCAGAATCCATTCATGAGGGCCGTCTGCCGTCATGACCAGCATGTCTTCAGCGTCGTTGCGAAGCGTTGCCTTCCCTTGACATCAACCGCATTAGCCCAATAGCAAGGACCCTAACCGTGACAACGTCTTTTTCCAGTACGGTCGAACCGGGCGGCGCCCGGACCTTCGACACGGCCGTTGCAGGAAACGACGGCGTGCTGGTGCTCGACGCCGCTCAGCGGTGCCTGTCGGCCGACGCCGTCTTTGCTCATCTCTTCGATCTGGATTCCGCTTCATTGAACGGCCGTACGCTGGCCGAAACGCCGTTGCCCGGCCCGCTTGCCGCCGTGCTCGGCGAAGCCGCCGACGCCGCGCTGGCCGGCAACGGCACGCGTCGCGCGCAGGTGAGCATCGGCGCGGACGCCGGGACGCGTTCCTTCGCGATCATCGCGCTGCCGGGTCAGGACTGGGTCACGCTGATCGTGTCGCCGTCGGCGTCGGAACGCGGTGAAGAACACGTTGACCGTGTGGCGCATCTGCGCGCCGAGGCCGCGCTCTTCATGCGCGATCATGTGCTGTCCATCGTGTCGCATGACCTGCGGGGTCCGCTGAATGCCATCCACAGCTGGGGTTACGTACTTGAGCGCAAGGTCGACGCCAACGACCCCGCCGCGCAACGCGCGCTGGCCGGCATTCGCTCGGGTGTCGAGCAGCAGGTGAAGCTGATCGAGCAATCCGTGGATACGACGCGCGCCGAAACCAAGGCCTTGCAGGTGTCGCTCGCGCCGGTCGCGTTGCGTCCGTTGCTGGAGCAAAGCGCGGCGCTGGCGCGGGCGAGTGTGGCAAATGCGCGCGGCGTGACCATCGAACTGGATACGCCGCTCGCCGAAGAACAAGTGGAAGGCGACGCAGAGCGCCTTCTGCAAACGCTCTGGCTGATGCTGGCGTTTGCCGCCGAGGCGAGCCCGGATAGCGCGGCCGTGCGCGTGGCGAGCAACATCGAAGGCAGCATGTGGCGCACTGATGTGCGCTTCACTGCGTCGGCGCAGGCGCTCAACGACACGGCTTCCCCGCATGTGCTCGAAGCGTTTGCGCGCCGCCAGGCGCTGGAACCGCGTGAAGGCGGGCGCATTGCGTGGGGGCTCGCGTTGTGCAAGCGCGTATCCGAGGCGCACGGCGGCGGCTTCGAGCAGAGCGACATCGCTGATAACGCAGAGGTTACGTTGTCGGTGCGCATTCCTGTCGCAGGGATGTGAATTTACTTTCGATTTGCTGTCGCCTCTATACTGACGCTTTCCACTTTCGAAGAGAATTGCCTTGGCTCAGGTCGTTGCGCTGATTGGCGCATTGTTGCTCGTCGCGTTGAATGGTTTTTTCGTCGCGGCGGAGTTCGGGCTCGTCAAACTGCGGCCCACGCGCGTCAAGGCAATCGCGCGGACCAACGGCCTGCCGGGCCGTCTGCTCGCGAAGGTTCACGGGCAGCTCGACGCCTATCTGTCCGCCTGCCAGCTCGGCATCACGCTGGCTTCCCTCGGTCTCGGATGGATCGGCGAACCGGCCTTCGCGACCTTGCTGCATCCGCTCTTCGCGCTGATTGGCGTGGAGTCGGAAAAGCTCATCGACTCCATCTCGCTGTTCTTCGCCTTCACGGTCATTTCGTTCCTGCACATCGTGGTGGGCGAACTCGCGCCGAAGTCGTGGGCCATCCGCCGCTCGGAACAGGTGGGGCTGTGGCTCGCCATGCCGCTGTACGGTTTCTACTGGATGATGTATCCGTTCATCTGGGTGCTGAACTCGAGTGCCAACTTCGTGTTGCGTCTCTTCGGCATGTCGGAGGAACACGGTCACGACACGCATTACTCGACCGATGAACTCAAGCTGATCCTGCGCGGCCGGCGTCACGGCGGCGCATCCTCGTATAACGAAGACGAGTGGAACACCATCGCGCACTCGCTGGATTTCAGCCGCATGACCGTGTCCGATCTGATGCGCCCCGGGCACGAACTGGTCGGCCTGCGCAACGACCTGCCGATGCGCGATAACCTCGCCGTGATTTCGCGGCATCGCTTCTCGCGCTATCCGCTGTTCGCGGATGCGTCGGGGGAACGCGTGATCGGCATGATTCATTTGAAGGATTTGCTTCTCGCCGGCGACGGCCAGGGGCGCGGCTTCAACTTCCATCTCACGAAGCACGCCGATAAGCTCGATCAACTCGCCCGTCATGTGCGGCCGGTGCAGTATGTGGCGCCGAACCTCTCGGCGCTCGAGCTGTTCCGCCGCTTCCGCAAGGGCGCGCCGCATCTGGCCATCGTGGGGCGCAAGGGCGCGAAGCCGATCGGCTTCATCACGCTCGACAACCTGCTCGGCGCGCTCGTCGGTCAGATCCACGACGAGTTCCGTCAAGGCGATGCGGACTGGTCGCGCATGGACGACGGCACGCTGATGGGCAAGGGCAGCTTGCCTGTGGTGTCGCTGGAACGGGCGCTGGGCATTGATATCGATGAAGGGCGCGCGGAGTCGGTCGGCGGCCTCGTCATCAATGCGCTGGGCGATCTGCCTGGCGAAGGGCAGCGCGTGGCGTTCGACCAGTTCGATATCGTGGTGAAGAAGATGAAGGGACCGCGTATCGTGCTGGTGCGGGTCTATCCGCGAGAAGAAGCGCTCGAAGAAGCGGAGTGAGTCTGCGCTGATCCGCTGATCGGTTTCGATCGGAGCAACAGCGCGTCCGCTGCTGAAGCAAATCACCCTGCAATGAAAAAGTTATACCGGTTGATAAGTCGATCAACCGGTTGACGTCTGCTGGCAGGCAGAACCTTTCTATCAGATGCTTGCTTGCGCATTGTCGATTAGTGTCGCGCGTTAAGCCACGCGACAGGGCCCGGTTACGATAACAATGAAGAATATCCCGGCCCATCTTGCACAGTCTTTCGCGGTTCATCACGAATTGCTCATAACGATCTGACGCCGGCCTCGGCCAGCCTGCGCGTTCGACGCCTCTCCCAGCTTCTGCGTTAACCACGCCTGCGTATTGCTCGCGCGGATTGTGTCGTCTTACCTCTTTGCGTAGGAACTCATTCCATGTTGCGTGCCCAAGTCGATCAAGAGACAACCCCGAACGATACAAGCGCGCTCAGATCGCGCGGCGGCAGGCATCGGAATTTTGCGGGAGGTGCAACGCGCGATGGTTTCAGTATGCGGTCGGATGCCGCGAGTGAGTCCGAACAAGATTCGGAAGAAGGCAGCGATGAAGCGCTCGCGGCCAGCCCAAGCGGGTTCATCGAGATCCTGACGCCCCTGGCCGGACAGATGGCCTTCGAGATCGTCACAGCACTGTTCGCGAACTATCGCGAGATGGAAAGCGCTTACGCCGATCTGAAACGAATGCATGCGCGCATTCGTACATCGGAGAAGAAGGAATGGCATGGAATATTCACCGACCTGATTGCGTTCATGCAAAAGTGCGCGCCTATGCTTCCCGACATGGCGCGATCGAAAGTCACAACGACATGCGGCGCACTCGAACAGGTGGAGCAGCTCTGGAGTCTGTGCGATTCGATCCGGAAACGAATGAACGATCCGGAGCTGGCCTGGTACGACAAGCCCGGACTTATCGCGACGGAGTTGCGCAAATGCAAGAGCGCGGCCGCGTACCTGCCGGACAGCTTTAGGAAGTGGCTTGACTACGCATGCGAGGCTCAAGAGCAGTTCACGGCATCTCACCAAGCTATCCGGTACTTCAAGCGCGAGTTGTCCTCCGCGGAAAGCGGCGGTCTTGCGATGATCGCCGCGATCCAGTCCATCCTGGATAGCAAGGCATTCAAACTCGCGCCGCCTTTGCGGAACTTCCTTCACGCCCTGCCTCGTACGGCGGACGAGTTGCAAGCTTATCGCGGCAAGGTCGACTCATTGCTCTCGCGCTTCAACGAACTGAGTCAGGTTGGCAGTATCACGGAGGGGCTATCGAGGATTCAGAAGCTGGTGTCCGCGGGATTGATCGACATGCGAGGCCTTTCAGCCCCGCTGGATTCGCTCCTCGATACCGCATCCCAGGTGGGCCAATGGTATGGCGATCTGACTGAACTTCGCGCCATTCTCGGGGCAACGCTCGAAGCCAGAAATGCAAACGAGGCACTGGCCCAAGTCAGCAAGGTGCTGAATCTGCACTCGTTGAAGGCGCTGCTGGGTGAACGACTGCTGGAATCGCTCAGGACGGCGACGGAGGTGCTCGCAGGGCTCAGCGAGAGCTTCGGTATCGGACAGGGAATCAACGGGCGCTTGACATCGATCGTGCACGGCGACGAACCGCTGCGGCAGAAGCTCACGGAGGCCTCTCGTCTGATATCGAAGACCCCGCAGATTCCGGAGGACTTCCGCGCGTCGCTCTCGGACGTGACCGACACGTTGGACAAACTGTCGGCCGCGCTCTCGTTTGCTTCGATGAAATCCAAAGCGCGCATGCTCGAGCAGATCGCAGAAGCGCTGCATGCGTTCAAGAGGCTGACAGGGAATCCATTCGTGCAGCGGTCATTAGGTGCTGATGCAAGCAGGCATAGCGCACGCGTGATCGGAACCATGGCGCAGGCGCTGGACATCGTGGGCTTGCTTGAGAAGCTGATCCATCACGACGCCACGTTCGAGGTGTTCGTGACTGAGCTGATGAACATGCGAGGCGAAGGTAATGCCTTATCGGAGGCGCTCGAGCGGCTCTCAGGCTTCGCTGACTCGGTACTGCAATCGCTGGAGCCCGCTGGATCGAAGGCGGGAAAGCTGGGCGCACTGCTCAGATGGCTCGCGCATCCTGAAGCGGAGAAGCTGATCCTGTCGGGCGTGCCCATTCAGTACAAGGACACGACGCAAAACGCGATGAGGCTGTATCGGCAGATCAGCGCCTTTCCGGCGACAGGATCCTGGGACAGCCAGCGCGCCTGGCTGCGGGAGCACCTGGTCAATGCCGACACGCTGCACAAGCTGATCGGCGCGAACGAGGAGATGGTGACGCGCTGGCGAAACCTTTTCGCCCAGAACGATGCGGTGATCGCGCTATTGAAGCGCTTCTTGCCGCTGATCAACGGCGATAAGCTGACATTAACCAACATACGTTCCGTGCTGTGTTCGCGAGAAGGACTCGGAGCCGCGCAACATGCTTTGTCCGCCAGCCTGTTTCACATGGAGAGCACGGTTGCTTACGGCATCGGAACGGTGGTGGATCAGGGCATCGGCCTCGGCCTGGCCTTGACCGATGAAGACGAAGCCACTCGCCGCAGCACCATGGAATCGGTTGTCACCGCACTGGACAACATATTCAGAAGCACAGTCGCGAGATATCTAGGTGCAGCCAATCCAGGCGTGGCGGTGCTGACGGACGCGCTGTATTCGATTCTTCTTGCACCGATGATGAAGAAGGTGCCCGGTGCCTTCGCGGAACATGTGACGACAGCAGATCGAGAATCGTGCAAGAAGATCGCAAAAGCGCTTGCACGAACACTCCTTAGCGCCAGTCCGAGCGTGGAGGAATTCAAGGAGAACGTCAAGCGGTTCGCCGTGGAGTCTCCGGCACTAGCAGGCGTAATACGCACAGGCGCCGGCATCGTGCAGCAGATCGGCAGTCATGTCTGGGAGATCCATCTCGCGCTGGACGTTTATCTGCTGATACGCGCCGAGCCCTCCAGGCGTGCAGAACGCATCCAGGCGCTGACGGCCACGCTGGCCACGCTGCGCGAACATGGCTACGAATGGGCCGGGCCGCTGGCTTCGCTGGCTCCGCTTCTTCCGGACCTCGATGAAGCACGGAAGCTGTTGAAGCGCGAACTTCCGCAGGCGGAATCGTGGTTCGAGTGGGGTATCGCGCTGAGTCCGATGCTGGCGCAGAGTAATGCGCCTTCTGTCGTTCGATTGAGACGGGCGCTGGCAGGCCAGATCGCGACTGCGCTCAGGGGCGGGTTTCACCGTCTCGTCCAGTTCGGGTTCTCCGAGCGAACAGGGCATGACGTAAGAAGCGACGCGGACGCTCGTTTGGACGTTGCTCAAGCCCAGGCGGACTCGTTGCATGCGGCCTGGCTTGCATTGGCTCCGAAGGCCGGTGCGGCTGCCGCGCCGCTATTCCAGCGCGCGGCCAGGAGCTTCGCGTCCATACCGTTGATCAGAAACGTACTTGCGCGGCTACGTGGCGCACAGCCCACTTACATCATCTTGACCGATTCGCCTTTGGCGAACGAATACGAGGATCATGAGGTTCAGCTGTCGGACGATAACTTGCCGGATGCCCGCGGCATTTATCATCAAGGCGCCAGACGTTACATCCGGGTAGAGGGCAGAACATTCTGCATCCTGTTCGATAGGGGCTCCGACATATTGCGCTTATCGAAGCCAGGGGCATCGGAAGGAACTGGACGTATGACCGGGCCTGCCATCGCGTTCCGCGAGGGGCGCTGGTTCATCACCAGCGTTCACAAGATGCACGGAGGCGCGGACGATGAGGAAGCGTTGCAAATCGAAATGGCGCGCTTCGAGGCCGCGTACGTGGCTCGAGAAGTCAAGGCGCTACTCGACATCATCGAGGCAGGCACTTATCCCTTTGCGGAGATAGAAACACTCAAGTATCAGCTCTCCGACTTCCAGCTGACGTGCGAACAACTCAAAGCGGCCGTGGAAGCACTGGAGCAACCAGCCGGGCCGTGGACCGGAACATCTATTGGCTCGGGCCTTGCCATGCTGGGTCTTCTGGCGCTGATCTATTACTGGTACACGTCCCGATCACCATTCCAGCCTCGGCGAAACGTTCCCGCGGACTCGAATGATGCCCATACAGAGTCGGGCGAAGCCATTGCGCTGATGCCAATGAGCGCGGACGGTCATCACGTTGTCGAGCTTCCAGTCGCCGCTGAGCCTGAAGCTGTGCCAAGGCGCGGGAAGTACGATCGTTTCCCGCAGATCGCAGGCGTCGTGCTTCTGGTTTCAGGAGGCGTGGTCGTTCTCGAATCATGGGCCCGCACGTGGCTGCGACGTGAACAAGACGCAGCGAGCCTGCCGGAGCAACCCGTTGCCGAGCCGGAAGCCGGTCCGTCAACAGCGCATCAGATCGTAAAACGCGCGGTGCAAGGAACGAGTTCGGAGCAAGATCGTTCTGCACTGGCGAAGTATCTGGATGACTACAAAGACTGGAAGCTCGATGATAAGAGCATCAACATGCCGGACAACATTGACGACGTGCTTTGTGTCTACGACCGCGGAACGTATTACATCAAGGTCGATGAGAAGTTCTGGAAGATCACCCAGCCGCAGCGTTCCCGCTTCAATGGTAGTCCGTTTCAGATAGAGCCTTCGATCAGGTATTTCGCAAACCTCGCTCCGCGGAAGGACTACTTTGCAGAAGTGGTTTATACCGAATCATTGGGATGGCGCTTTGCCGCGAAGTGGGGCGGCGGTACTTACCCTGAAATAACGCCGGATGCACCTCTCCACTACCTTGAGCATTTCGAGTCGAAGAGCCCGCAACTCGCCCCGAGCTATTGGCTGGATGCATTCCTGCTGGATAGGGATGAGGCGGTTGCCTATTCAGGCAAAGCGGAGCCCGAAAGAAGAGAGAATGCAGATCCGAAGCGCGTGTTCGACACGCCGCAATCCGGCAATCTGATCGAGTCAAATTATGCGTACTGGCCTTTGACCTGGTGGCGGCTCTGGAAGCCCGACCTGGATCCGACATTCACGTTCACCGCTGCCGGGTACGTGACTCACGGAACAGGTAACGGTGACAAGACGCTTTTTGTCTATGATGAAAACCGAGGCTGGATGCCCGCCGTTTTCGCGGACGGGAATGTGAACATATTCAACTCCCTCGACACCTTCCATAGATTTGGAGCGCGTTATCGCACCGGGATCGAGCCGCTGCTGGTGCCTTCCACGAAGAGCCTTGTCGATCAGGTTATCGAGCGCAGATTCTCGGAAGTGGACGCGGTTCCAGGTCATATCGTTGGACCCAGCCCGAAGTCGCTGGGGCATCAGGTCTACTGGCGCATTGAGACAGCCCGATATTCTGACGTTGTCACGAAATACTACTACCGAAAAGATGAGAAATATTGGTCGTTTAACCTGGAGGAAGCGGATCAAAAAGGTGGCGCTTTTGCTGGTCCTGATCTGACGCATCACGGACATTTCGAATACGACTTGGAAGGCCAGAAGCGCTTGCTGTATGTGGTTCTCAGCAAGACGAAAGGCCTGCTTCCTTCCGTGATGAACGATCAAGGAAAGCTGGATGGGATGAGCAACCCTTCCAGCGCAAGCAACACGACGGCCTCGCCCTCATTGCTGGAACTGGGGCGTACATTTGGCAATAGCGGAGCATACGACGTTCAGGGTCAGCAGCGAGGGCAAGACGGGAGTCTGTACTACGATCTTCTGAGCGGACGGTCCGACGTGCTGATGTTCCTCGGAGGGAAATATTGGCCGTTCCAATGGAGGAACGATTCGGAGGGAGGGCTGGTTGCGTCGTTCAGCGATGAAAGCCAGTGCGACGTGATTCTGCGTCTGGCCGACAACCTCTGGGCTCTGGACTGGGAGGGAAGGTCGGCTCCTTCCTGGTTCACCGAGTGCCTGAGAATCATGATGGCGCGAGGAGAAGTGGGCGTCAGGCTGATCCGTGAGGCCGAAAAGGAATGGGCTGATCGTCCATTGATGAACGCGAACGAAACGATGCAGATCTTCTCCGCGTGCTTGAGCCGCTTCGAAGCGGAATACCGATCTGCCGGAAAGAGTGAAAAATGGCGGTCCGTCATGATACTGACTGCGCAACTGTTCGCCTTCTTTGCACGGGAAGTCAGATCCCAGGATTTTCAACTCCAGTTCTCGCGGCAGGTTATCGGGCAACTGGGAAGAATGGTCATGCAGGACGACCTGTCCGAACGCATTGACGCCTCGATCATGGACGACGCAGTCGAATCCTTTGACTCGATCAATGCCATCGAGGAAATCGACGCGGAGTTGACTGCAATCGATGAGCAAACGCAAACGCTTTCGAAGGCATACAAGGAAACGCGTAACATTCTGCTCAAGGCGGGTGAGGTCGTGTACGCGTTCCCCCTGTGGGTGTTTGGCACTAAACCGAAACTGGACAAAGTCCCGCAGCTCTTTGATTTGGTGCTTCAATGGATATTCAACTGGAATGATCTGACGCATAACGTGCTCTGGGCGGAGGAATACCTCGCCTGGCTGGACGATATGGGTACGCAACTCGACGAAAAAAGAAAGGTCCTGCAGGATCGGCGTGCAAAATTGGGATCACCAGAACGCTACAAGCAAATCTTTGACGCCTATCAGGCCGGCATTGGAGAAGGGAAGAAGCTTGAAGAACGATACGCGTTTGCGATCGACTGGAGAGCGGGAGATTTCGACGTCAATCAACGAACGCTCTGGTCTCAGTACTCTGGTGCTCTGGCGGAACTCGCGCTTGACGCTCAGCGGAGCAGGAAACCCGGGGGCGCCAACGATGCGTCCGATGCGAAGACAGAATCGGCAAGACATTATTTATGGATGCAATTCTTTGAAGCTTCGAGATTCCAGGAGTTGATCAAGGCGGTCGGCTCAAAGATGGAAGGCAAGAAGATGATACCGAAAGGTCGCTACACGGATCTGACGGACTGTGTCGTTGCCGCGGCAGAAATCATCTACGACGAAAACTCTGACGAGATTGAATTTTTCACCACGGATCTCGCTTTTCTGGCGGTGATCATTTACGCGATCAGCACAACCTCGCAAAGCATTGGAACTTTGCGTGGGATGGACTATAACGGCTTGCGCGCCACGTTCCTGGAAAAAGGAAAATCGCTGCATCCCTTCATCGCGCTTCCCGACAAGCCTGAATCCTATTTCTCCATGGCGGATATCAAGCCGTCTTCGCTGTTTGGTGACGCTAAGCGATATGAAGGCTATGGATCGCAGTTTACGCGTTACAGGGAAACAGGACTGCAGTATGACGCTGGAGTGATGATCAAAACGGGTCTGCAAAACGTAGAACTGGCATTCGCAAAAATGTACGACGTCAAGGCCATCGTCAATCTTGACATCCAATGGGTCGGAGTGCTTGCGCGGGCGCACTTGATCCAGCTCAATGACGATTCCTGTCTATTCTACTTTTTCCTGAAACAGCCGGCGGTAACAGATAGCTCTGAACCGTTAAGAGAATACGTCGTCGAGCGTGTGAAAAATTGGCATACCGGGATGGAATGGCTGCCGCAAGTACCTCGTTCTCCCGAAGCGGTCAAGGAATATAGCTCGGCATTGAGGGCGATGCGACCATTCCTGGTCGATGCACTTTCCGATCTGACCGTCGAGGCTGGGCGCCCAGGCATCTACTTCGGGACAGTCCACCGGGACTTCAAGAATGTGCGGAACCGTGAAAAACCACGCATGGCTCTGGTGGACACGAAAGATAAAATCAGTCCTCCAGCGGACTCGGTCATCAGCACGCAGCTTGTTCCCTATCTCCTGAAAGAGACGGAGAAGGATTTGGACAGAATGACCGATCTGCTGTACTCGTCGATGCTTGAGCTCTCGCCCACCGACAAGTGGATCGGCTTCTTCGTAGTGTTTTACAGCCAGCTTAAAAAAGCCGATCTTGACAAGAACTATAAGGTAGATTCAGTCGCGATCATGGTTGATGCTGCAACCCTCTTGCTGACTGTCGGTCCATGGGCGCGTGCTTCGGTACAGATCGTGAGGAAGGTTGGTTTGGGTGCGATGTGGAAGGTGGGGACACACTTAGGTTTGCATGGCAGAAAATTGATTTCCCACGTGATCGCTCAGATTCCCTTCAAATCGGTTTGGAAACTGTTCCGGGAACTCGGTGCCATGCTGTTCGAACTCTTCTTCCCCTTCACCTATCCGTTCAATCCAGGCAAGCTCAATTTCAGAGGCTTGATCTTGAAGAACAGGTCCCTCGTCAAGCTGCGATCCCCTGACGAGTTGCTCTCGGATACACGTCTCATCAAAGGATTCCTGGAAAATGTCTTTCTGCCTCCGAGTATCGCCACCCTTGCGAAGGCGCCGGTGAAACCTCAGGGGACGGTTGTGCGCGTTGGCCCCGATCTTTTCCGCAGTCAATTGGTTTCGGAAGTGGACGAGCAGCCGCACGCGATTTACTACATCAAGGTCGGAGATCTTTATTACGCAATAGGTTGGGATACAAATTTCGATCTGGCCGTACTTGCCGATTCTCACAGTCCGTTCCCGTCATATCTCCGCCGACGGTTTGCCGACTGGGTCGAAAACACTTCGCCCCGACGTGGAGGCGGGGCCGCTTCGCCGACCTGGGCAGGCGCCGGTTTCGATCCGACGTCGGAACGGGCAAGAGCGATGGTGATGGAGTTGCGTGTTGCAAAGAGCGATGCACTCGACATGCTGCAACAGGCGCGCGAAACAGCGACGAGCGATGCTTCGGAAATTCAGGAGAAGGTGAAACAGGCCTTCGAAATATTCCTGAATGACGCCAGTCGGTCGACAATCCGCAGCTTTGCAAACAACCTCTCGGCCATCATCGACTTTTTGAAAGAGATCAGCGCTGCAAGCGACGTGGCCTTTTTGAACGATAAGACCGGGAACCGGCTGTCTGCCATGCCAGGTTCTGCCTTCGATATTGCCGTGACTTATGATCCGGCCGCCGCAATTTACCGGGAGGATGTTGAAGCGAAGCACATTCAAAAGATGGATGCCATTACAGGCCCGGGCATCATCAATGACACGGACAATGCTGGATTCCTCCAGTACCCTACGCGAGATCACATCATACCGTTGTCGATGCAGGACGATCAGTTCGATGTAGGACAGTACACGTTCGACGTCACGGCTCATCTTGTCCGCGCGAACGAGTTTTGCCGAAGCGTCATTCGTGAAGGATTTGTCGCGACAACCAAGAACAAGCGGATTGCCCGTAAGTGGACCTACCTGACGACGACAGCCGAGCCTAACCTCGCGAAGATGTCGGCTGCGGACAAACAAGTATTTTTCGATCAACTGTCGCAGACGTACGGGATGTTCGTGTTCGAGGGTCAACCGCTGGAAGCGCGGCCTTCAGCGGCGTTTGTCAACGCGGGTTCGCGAGGTTGGGACAGGACGGGAGAAGAGGTGGGTATCGACATCTCGAGCCTCTTGAACACAGCGCGTACGCGGGCGGAGGGAGAGAGCGCCACTGCTGCGCGGGTAGGCGATCCCGACCTGTTCTCGTTCCTTGTCATCGTGCTGAGCGACATCAAGGCGGATCCGCCGAGATTCGAGGACTTCACGGCCCGCGTTGCGAAGTCGAAACCAGGTGAGCCACTGCTGTGGAGGTGGTTCAAGAAAGATCCCTCGGCATGAATTGCTGCGGGATGCCTCAACTGGCAACGCGCCCAATCTGTCGGATCACTCCGAGAGAAGAAGCGGATTGAGTGTCCGCTGATCGGATTCGATTGGCGCAACAGCAAGTCGACCGCTGACTAAAATCCCAAACCAATAAAAAATTTATACCGGTTGATAAGTCGATCAACCGGTTGATGACCGCTTCAAAGCAGAACTTCTCGGTCATATGCTTGCTTGTGCATTGTCTATTAGTGTTGCGCGTTAAGCTACGCGACAGGGTCCGGGTACGATAACAATGAAGAATAATCCGACCGGCATTGCACAGATTTTCGCGGTTCTTCACGAATCGCTCACAGCGATCTGACGCTGGTCTCTCCCTGATTACATGTTTGCCGCGTCTGCGTAATGCCCGCGCGGATTGTGCCGTCTTATCTTCTGCGTAGGAAATCATTTTATGCTGCGTGCCCAGGTCGATGAAGCAACAACCCCAAACGATTCAAGCGCTTTCAGATCTCGCGGCGGCAGGCATCGGAACGGTTCTCAACGTGAAGCGCGTGATGAGCTCGGCAAGCTGTCGAATACCTATGGCGAAGCCGTGGAAGAGCTTGAAGAAGGCAGCGATGAAGCGCTGGCGTCCGGGCCGGGCGGCTTCATCGAGGTCCTGACGCCCCTGGCCGGGCAGATGGCCTTCGAGGTGGTGTCGGCGCTGTTTGCGAACTATCGCGAGATGGAAGCCGCTTACGCTGATCTGAAACGAATGCTTGCGCGCATTCGTACATCGGACAAGAAGGAATGGCATGAAATACTCAGTGACCTGATTGCATTCTTGCGCAAGTGCGAGCGTTTGCTTCCTGAAACGGTGCAATCGAAAGTCAAAGCGACATGCGGCGCACTCGAACACGTTGACCAGATCTGGACTCTGTGCGACGCGATCTGCAAACGAATCAACGATTCAGATCTGGCGTGGTATGACAAGCCCGGACTCATCGTGACGGAGTTGCGGAAGTGCAAAAGCGCGGTCGCTTACCTGCCAGACAGTTTCCGGAAGTGGCTTGACTACGCAAGCGCGGCTCAAGAGCAGTTCACGGCATCTCATCAGGCTATCCGGCACTTCAAGCGCGAGCTGTCATCAGCCGAAAGCAGCGGTCTCGAGATGATCGCCGCCATCCAGTTCATCCTGGATAACAACGCATTCCGACTCCCGCAACCCTTGCGGAACTTCCTTCACGCCTTGCCTCGCTCGAGTGAAGAGTTGCGAGCCTATCAAGCCAAGGTCGACTCCTTGCTGCTGCGCTTTGACGAGCTGAGTCAGGTTCGCAGCGTCACGGAGGGGTTATCGAGGATTCAGAAGCTGGTGTCCGCGGGATTGATCGACATGCGAGGCCTTTCCGCCCCGCTGGATTCGCTCCTCGATACCGCATCCCAGGTGGGCCAATGGTATGGCGATCTGATGGAGCTCCGCATGATTCTGGGGGCAACGCTCGAAGCCAGAAATGCAAACGACGCACTGGCACAAGTCAGCAAGGTGCTGAATCTGCGCTCACTGAAACCACTGCTGGGCGAAACGCTCGTGGAATCGCTCAAGACGGCGACGGAGATGCTCGCAGGGCTGAACGAAAGCTTCGGCACGGGACAGGGGGTTTATGGACGCCTGATGTCGATCGTGCAAAGCGACGAGCCGCTGCGGCAGAAGCTCAGAGAGATTTCTCGTCTGATATCGAAGACCCCGCAGATTCCGGAGGAATTCCGCGCGTCGCTCGCGGACGTGACCGACATGTTGGACAAACTATCGGTTGCGCTCTCATTCGGTTCAATGGACTCGAAGCGGCGCATGCTGAAGCAAATCACGGAGGCGCTGCATGCGTTGAAGAGGCTGACAGGGAATCCATTCGTGCAGCGGTCGTTGGGTGCTGATGCAAGCAGGCATAGCGCACGCGTGATCGGAACGATGGCACAGGCGCTGGACATCGTAGGGCTGCTCGAAAAGCTGGTTCATCGCGACGCTACGTTCGAAACGTTCGTGAGTGAACTCATGAACATGCGAAGCGAAGGGACCGCCTTGTCAGAGACGCTTGAACGGCTTTCGGGCTTGGCGGACTCGATACTGCAATCGCTGGAGCCCGTCGGATCGACGGCAGGAAAGCTGAACGCACTGTTCAGATGGCTTGCTCATCCTGAAGCGGAGAAGTTGATCCTGTCGGGCGTGCCTGTTCAGTACAAGGACACGACGCAAAATGCCGTGAGGCTGTATCAGCAGATCAGCGCCTTTCCGGCGACAGGATCCTGGGACAGCCAGCGCACATGGCTGCGCGAGCATCTGGTCGATGCCGACACGCTGCACAAGCTGATCGGCGCGAACGAGGAGATGGTGACGCGCTGGCGAAGCCTCGTGTCCCAGAACGATGCGGTGATCACGCTATTGAAGCGCTTCTTGCCGCTGATCAACGGCGATAACCTGGCATTCTCCAACATTCGTTCCGTGCTGTGCTCGCGTGAGGGGCTTGGGGCTGCGCAACAGGCTTTGTCCGCCAGTCTGTTCCACATGGAGAGCACGGTTGCTTACGGTATCGGAACAGTGGTTGAGCAGGGCATCGGCCTTGGTCTCGCCTTGACCGACGAAGACGAAGCAACGCGCCGCTGCACCATGGAGGCAGTGGTCAAGGCATTGGACAACGTCTCTCGAAGTGCGGCCGCGAGATACCTTGGGGGAGCCAATCCAGCCGTGGCGGTGCTTGCGGACGCGCTGTATTCGGTTCTTCTCGCACCGATGATGAAGAAATTGCCGGGCGCCTTCACGGAACATCTGACGACCGCCAATCGACAGTCGTGCAAAAACATCGCGAGGGCGCTTGCACGAACCCTCCTCAGCGCCAGTCCGAGCGCGGCGGAATTCGTGGAGAACGCCAGGCGTTTCGCCGTCGATTCTCCAGCGCTATCAGGCTTGATACGCACGGGCGCGGGCATCGTGCAGCAGATTGGCAGTCGTGTCTGGGAGATCCATCTCGCTCTGGACGTTTATCTTCTGATACGCGCAGACGCTTCTAAACGCACTGAACGCAGCCAGGCGCTTACGGCCACGCTCGCAACACTGCGCGGACTGGGATATGACTGGGCCGGACCGCTGGCTACGCTTGCTCCACTGCTTCCTGACCTCGATGAGGCGCGCAAGCTATTGAAGCACGAACTTCCTCAGGCGGATTCGTGGCTAGAGTGGAGCGTCGCGCTGAGCCCGATGCTGGCGCAAAGCAATGCGCCTTCTGTCCTTCGCTTGAGACGGGCGCTGGCAGGCCAGATCGCGACTTCGCTCAGGGGCGGGTTCCACCGTCTTGTCGAGTTCGGGTTCTCCGAGCGAACCGGGCACGACGTCAGGAGCGACGTCGACGCTCGCCTGGACGTTGCTCAGGCCCAGGCGGACTCGCTGCATGCAGCCTGGCTTGCATTGGCCCCGAAGGCCGGCGCGGCTGCCGGACCCCTATTCCAGCAAATGGCGCAGAGCTTCGCGGCAATACCGGTGATCAGAAACGTGCTTGCGCGGCTACGTGGTGCGCAGTTCACCGAGGTTCGCCTGATCGATTCGCCCTTGGCGGTCGAATACGAGAATCATGAGGTCCAGTTGTCGGAGGCCGACAGGGCGATTACGGATGCCCGCGGCATTTACCATCAAGACGCCAGGCGTTACATCAGGGTGGATGAAAGAACCTTTGGCATCGTATTCGATGGCGGGTCCGAGATATTGCGTTTAATAAAGCCAGGGGCATTGGAGGAGACTGGACGTATGACCGGGCCTGCCATCGCGTTCCGCGAGGGGCAGTGGTTCATCACCGGCATGCACAAGATGCACGGCGGCACAGCTGATACCGATGCACTGGAAAGCGAAATGGCAGCCTTCGAGGCCGAGTATCTGGCGCGAGAAGTCAAGGCGCTACTGGACATCATCGAGGCAGGCACCTATCCGTTTGCGGAGATTGAATCACTCAAATATCAGCTCTCCAACTTCCAGCTGACGTGTGAACAACTCAAAGCGGCGGTTGGAGCACTGGAGCAGCCGGCCGGGCCGTGGACCGGAACGTCTATTGGATCGGGCCTTGCCGTGCTGGGCCTTCTCGCGTTGATCTATTACTGGTACACGTCACGATCGCCATTCCAGCTTCGACGAAACGTGCCTGCGGACTCGAATGACGCCCGGACGGAATCCGGCGAAGCCATCGCTCTAGTGCCAATGAGCGCTGACGGTCATCACGTTGTCGAGCTTCCAGTCGCCGCTGAGCCTGAAGCTGTACCAAGGGGCGGGAAGTACGACCGTTTCCCGCAGATCGCCGGCATGGTGCTTCTGGTATCAGGAGGAGTGGTAGTCCTCGAATCGTGGGCGCGCACGTGGCTTCGACGGGAACAGGACGCGGTGAATCTGCCGAAGCAACCCGTTGCCGAGTCGCCAGCCGGTTCGTCAACAGCGCATCAGGTGGCAAAACGCGCGGTGGGAGGAACGAATTCGGAGCAAGGTCGCTCTGCGCTCGCGAAGTATCTGGATACTCGTCGTGAGTCGAACGTCGGTGACAGGCGCGTCAACATGCCGTGCACCATTGACGACGTACTTTGCGTCTATGCTGACGGCGAGTATTACATCAACGTCGAAGAAAAGTTATGGGCGATCGTCGAACTGCAGCGCGTTGGCTTTGATCGGATTCTTTCCGGGATGGAACCTTCGATTAGGTACTCAGCAAGTCTTCTGCCGACTGCGGACGATGTCAAAGAGGTGGTCTATTCGGAATCATTGGGATGGCGTTTAGCTGAGGAGTGGGAGCACGGTGGCACCTACCCGGAGACGACACCGCAAGCGCCTCTGCGCTACGTCGAACGTTTCAATTCTCAAGACCAAAGAAGGGCGCCGAGTTGGTGGTTGACCGCATTTCTGCAAAAAATGGATCCCGCGGCAACCTATCCGGATGACAACAAACTCTTCAGAAGGAACGTTGAAGATCCAAAACGCGTGTTCTACACGCCGCGTGCTGGCTATATGGTGAAAGTAGACGAAAAGTATTGGCGTCTGAAATGGTGGAAGATCCCTGATGTCGGCGCGGATTTGAAAGGGAACTACACCGCCGCTGGATACGTGACTTACAGAACAGAGCCCGATTCCAGAGCGCTGTTTGTCTACGATAAGAGACGGGGTTGGATGCCCGCGGTTTTCGCGAATGGGGAAGTGATCATATTCGATTCTCTTGATACTTTCCTCAAGTTCAACGCGTGTTATAGCTCGAAGATCGAACCGCTGTTGGTGCCTTCCAGAAAGAGCCTCGTTGACCAGGTTATCGAGCGCAGATTCTCGAAAACGGATGCAGTTGCATGGCATATCGTTGGCCCAAGCCCGAAAATTCTGGGGCATCAAGTTTACTGGGTGACCGAAAGCAGAGGGTATTTCGATGTCACTAAGAAATACTACTATTTCAAGAATGAAAAATATTGGCCGCTCGACCTGGAAGAAGCGAATCATGACGGCGGTGCTTTTGCCAGCCGGGATCTGACGCATCACGGACACTTCGAATACAACTACGAAGGCCAGAAGCGCCTTTTGTATGTGGTTTTCAGCAAGACAGAAGGGCTGCTTCCGTCTGTGCTGAACAATGAAAAGGCGCTGGACGGCATGCGCAACCCTTCCGCGGCAAGCAACACATCGGCTTCGGTCGTATTGTCGGAACTGGCGCATACATTCAGCAGTGGCAGGTCTTACGGCGCTGAAGGCCAGCAGCAAGGGCAGGACGGGAGCTTGTACTACGATCTTCTGGACGGCCGGTCCGACCTGCTGATGTTCCTCGGGGGGAGATATTGGCCATTCCAATGGAGGACCCATTCCGAGGGAGTGCTGGGTGCGTCGTTCCGCGATGGAAGCCATTACGACGTGATCTTGCGTCTCGACGACGAACACTGGGCGCTGAAATGGGAGGGGGAGTCGGCGCCTTCCTGGTTCGCTGAGTGCCTGAGAATCGTGATGGCGCACGGCGATGTGGGAGTCAGGGTGATCCGGGAGGCTGAAGAGAGGTGGGTCGATCCGGTGTTGAGGGACCCGACTGAAACGATGGAACTCTTCTCAGCGTGCCTGAGCCGCCTGGAAGCGGAATACCGATCTTCGGGCAAGAGCGAAAAATGGCGGTCCGTCATGATACTGATCGCACAGCTGTTTGCCTTCTTTGCACGTGAAGTCAGATCCGGAGAGTTGCTGCTGGAGTTCTCGCCCGAAGTTCTCGGGCAGTTGAGCAGAATGGTCATGCAAGATGACTTCGCGGAAAGCATTGAAGACTCGATCATGGACGACGCGTCCGAATCCACGAACTCGATCAATGCGATCGAAGACATCGACGCGGAGCTGGAGCGAATCAATGATCAAAAGTCAATGATCTTGACGGCAATCGAGGGGACAACTGCGATCAAGAATAACGCGGACAAGGTTTTTTATACAGATACCCTGTATGTGCTTGGCGGCAAGCCGTCAGTGCGCAAAATCCCGGCGTTTTTCAAGCTCGTGCTCGACTGGTTGCTCAAATGGAACGATCTGACACATGACTGGTATTGGGCGGAAGAGTACCTCGCCTGGTTAAAAGAACAACAAGCGCGCCTGGACGACAAGAAGAAGCTATTGCGGGATCGGCGCGATAAATTGGGATCTCCTACGCTTTACAAGCGAATCTTTGATGCCTATCAGGCCGGCATCGTAAAAGGAAAGAATTTTGAGGAGAAATACGCGTTTCCGATCGACTGGGCCACAGATGATTATGCAATCAATCAACGGATGCTTTGGGCTCAGTATTCGGGCGCGCTCGCGGAACTCGCGCTTGACGCTCAGCGGGGCGGAAAAGCTGGCGTCCCCAAGGACACGGCCAGTGCGGAGACAGAATCCGCGAGATATTACCTATGGCTGCGATTCTCTGAAGCTTCGAGATTCCAGGAATTGATCAGCGCGGTCGGCTCACGAATTGAAAGCAAAAGGATCATACCCAAAGGCCGCTATACCGACCTGACGGACTGTATCCATGCCGCGGCGGAGATCGTCTACGAGGAAGATCCGAATCGAATCGAACTCGTTACTACGGATCTCGCTTTCCTGGCAATGAGCATCTATGCAATCAGTACGACCTCTCAAAGCGTTAGAACAATGCGGGGGAACGGCTACGAGGACTTGCGCGCTACCTTCCTTGAGAGAAGCCGGTCCTTGCACCCCTTCGCCTTTCTTCCCGACAAACCTGCTCCATACCTTTCGATGGCGGAAATCAGGCCGTCATCGCAGTTTGGCTCGGGAGACGAACGATACGAAGGCTATCTCAAGCAGTTTGACGAGTACAGAGCAACGTCACTCTCGTACGACGCGGGAGTGATGGTCAAGACGGGCTTGGAGAACGTTCAGCTTCGATTCGAAAGAATGTATGACATCACGGCGATCGTTAATCTCGACATCTATCATGTTGGAGCGACTGCGCGAGTGCATTTCATTCAGCTAAGTGACGATTCGTGTCTGTTCTACATGTTCGTGAAGGATCCGACGGTAACAGAACTGTCGTCAAAAGCGAAAGACAAGGCCGTCAAGGAAGTAAAGAACTGGTATACCGGGATGGAGTGGCTGCCGGAAACGCCCGGTTCCTCTGACGTGGTCAAGGACTACAGCGCTGCTCTGACGGCATTTCTGCCCTACATTCTCGACGCGCTTTCCGATCTGACCATCGTGCCTGGAGGCCCAAACATTTATTTTGGGACAGTCAGGACTATCGTCGTGAACGTGGCGCCCAAGGTGCGCATGGACCTCAGACTATTCACGACGACGGCGAAAATCAGCCCTCCCGCTGACGCTTTCATCAGCAGCGAACTTGTGCCTTATCTCCTCAAGGAGAACGAGAAGGATCTGAACGCCGTGGTCGACCAGCTATATTCTTCCATGCTCGAGCTTTCGCCGAGGGATAAATGGATTGGCTTCTTCGTCGTGTTTTACAGCGAGATCAGAAAATCTGACCTCGATCAGAACTACAAGATCGATCCATTTTCGATCCTCGTCGATGCAACAACCGTTATGTTTGCTGGCGTTCCATGGTTGCGTTCGTCCGCTAAAATCGTGAAGGACCTTCATCTGGTCAAAAAATGGAAACTGGGTGTACACACGGGTCTGCGTGGGCGAAAGTTGATCGCCCATACAGCTAGTCAGATTCCACTCAAATCGATTGGGAAACTTGGCCTGGAATTCCTGACTCTGATATATGAACTGTTCTTCCCTTTCACGTTTCCGCTGAACCCCTTTACGCTCGACTTCAGAGGGTTGATCTTCAAGCACAAATGGCCCATCGCACGTCGCCCCGTTCTCGAGTGGTTTTCAGATACGCGTTCTCTCAAAGGGTTTCTGCAAAATGCCGTTCTGCCACCGAGTATTGTGACTCTCGAAAAAATGCCTGTTAAGCCCCGCGAAGGGCTCCAGCGAGTCGGGCCCTTCCTCTACCGGTCCGAGCTGACGTATGGAGGCAACGAGCAAGCGCGCGCGGTTTACTACATCAAGGTCGGAGAGTTCTATTATGCAATCAACTGGGACACGAATCTCGATCTGGCCACGCAAGACAATTCTTCCGCGCCGCTCGCTTCGTATTTCCGCCGCAGGTTTGCTGACTGGGTCCAAAGCACTTCACCGGGAACCGGAGTAGGGGCCGTTTCGCCGACTTGGACAGGCGCCGGCCTCAACCGGACGTCGCCGGAGGCAAGGATCATGGTGACTGACCTGCGCGTTGCAAAGCGCGATGCACTCGACGTTTTGCGTGGGGCGCGCAGGGTTGCAACGAGCGAGAGTGAAGACATCCAGGCGAAGGTGAAACGGGTCTTCGAGATATTCTGGGGCGACGCCAGTCAGACGACGATCCGTAGCTTCGCAAACAACCTCTCGAATATCATCGAATTCTTGAGTGAGATAAGCGTTTCAGTCGATGTGGCCTTCCTGGGCGACAGCAAAGGAAGCAGGCTCTCCGCCATGCCGGGTTCGGCCTTTGACATCGCACAGACGTATGATTCCGCCGCCGGAATAAATCGGCGGGATGTGAATGCGGAACACAACCAACGGGCGGATGCCATAACAGGCCCGGGATTCATCAAAGAGCCAGAAGATTCCGGAACGTTCCAGTACGCCACACGAAATGACGTCATACCGCTGGCCATGCGGCCCGATAACTTCTTCTCATCGAACTATACATTCGACGTTACGGCCCGTCTGGTTCGAATGAATGAATTCTGCCGAAGCGTTATCCGCGAAGGATTTATCGCAACCACCAGGAACATGCGGGTTGTCCAGAAGTGGGGTGAGTTGATGACGGCCGCCAAGGACAGTTTGCCGAAGCTCTTTACCGAAGAGAGACAACTGTTCTTCGATCAGCTGTCGCTGACATACAACCTGTTCGTGTTCGAAGGTCAACCGCTGGAAGCACGACCTTTGGCAGCCTTTGTCAACGCGGGTGCGCGAGGATGGGACATTACCGGAGACGAAGTAGGCGTCGACATCTCCAGCCTCTTGCAAGCGCAACGAACGCCTGCTAGGGGAGAGAGCGCCACCGCGGCAAGGGCAGCGGACCCCGATCTGTTCTCGTTCCTTGTTATCGTGCTGAACGACATCAACGCGGATCCGCCGCGATTCGAGGACTTCACGACCCGCGTCGCGCAGTCGAAGCCCGGTGAGCAACTGCTGTGGAAGTGGTACAAGAAAGATCCCTCGGCATGAACTGCCGCACGATGCCTCGGCCGGCATCGCGCGCGCCATGACATGCTCAAGGCCGGGGCACGCCTTCCTCCACCAGCAACGCCACCGGCAACGCGCCCAATGCATCGCGCACCAGAAGTTGCGCGCCTTCGGCCTTCGGCGCATTCGGGCTCAGCCAGTCGAACAACGCTCGCGAGTGCAGCGCTTCCGGCAGCACGATAGCCGTATCGCCCCAGCGCTCTGCTGCGACCAGCGGCACGTCTGCATCCGCATCGAGCAAAGGCGCCGCGAGCCGCGTCGCGATGACAACCGCAAACGCGCTTCCCGCATGCCGCGCATACGCGATCACATGACCGGCCTGTGCGCCCGTAACTTCGAGCGGGATGTACTCGCCCTGTGCGAATAGCGACTCGCAATGCTTGCGCAATGCGAGCGCGCGCCGCACGACAGCCAGCTTGACGCGCCCATCGCGCCAGTTGCTGATCTGCTCCGAAGGCGCGCCTTTCTCCTCGATCTCCGCCAGCCACTTGCGCCGCAGATCGAAATCGACGGGCCGGCGATTATCGGGATCCACGAGGCTGAAGTCCCATAGCTCCGTGCCCTGATACAGGTCCGGCACGCCGGGCGCCGTCAGCCGCAGGAGCGTTTGCTGGAAGCTGTTCACCGCGCCCAGCGGCCCAAGCCGGGCGACGAACGCCGACAATTCCTGCAGGAAACCATTGCGCCGTTGCGGCGACACGATGTCGAACAGGAAGTCCTTGCACGCCTGTTCGTAGGCTTCGTCTGGCGCGAACCAGCTGGTGCGCAGCTTGGCTTCGCGCAATGCCTTCAACTGCCACTGTGCAACACGCTCAGCCAGCTCGTGAACGCCTGCTTCATCGTCCGGCGCAAGCGTAAGCGGCCAGCAACCGACGAGCGTCTGATACAGCATCGCTTCCGCAGCGGGACCAGGGGCCCAGTCATTGATGTCGCCGGTTTCGGCCAGCCCGCCATTCGCGCCGCGTCGCAGCGGCGTATTCAGCGTGGACCATTGCCGCAACGTCGCGGCCCATTCAGCCGGAATCTCGCTCAGCGCCGCGATGCGGGCGCGCACGTCCTCACCGCGCTTGTGATCGTGCGTGGCCGTGCACAGCATCGCGTGGGGGAACGCGGCGAATCGTTCCTGGTTGCCCGCATGAAAATCCGCGACCGACAACGCAAACTCGCCCGGATCCGCGCCTACCTCGTTGCGCGAAATGAGCCGGCCATAGCGATAACACGCCGTATCCTCGACCGCCTTCGCCGCCACGGGCGACGTCAGTTGCGAGAACAAGGTCTGGGCGGCGCGGCGTTGTGAGCCGCTCGACGGCTGCTGCGCATTCTGCCCGGCCTGCGCCTGGCCTTGCGCTTGAGCATGATTCCGGTCGCGATCACGATTGCGTTCAGCCGCGCGGTCTCGTCCACGCTCGACGCGCGCCTCCTGCGGCGCTTCGTCGGGCAGCTTGCCGCCGAGCCATTGCGCGACCTGATCGAGCACGACATGATCCGCGCGCGGGAGCGTCGCGCGCGCAGCGTCCAGCGCTTGCGAGAAGAAGCGCTCGTCCTCGGCAGTGCGCACGCTGCCCAGCGGATAAATGCGATACACCGGAAAGTACACGACCAGTTCCGCGACCACGCGGCGAATCGACGTAAAGGTGAAATCGCGCGTGTTCTGCGCGTCGCGCGCGATACGGTGCAACGCGCGCGTCACGCGATCCAGTTCGGCTGCAAGGTTCTCGGCGAGAATCTTGCGGCGCGCACTGAGCGCTTCATCCGCGAAGTTCGCGCTCTTGCCCGTGAGCTCGGCCCACAGTGCCGCAAGCGGTTCGGCGCCGGCCGGATCGTGCAGCAGCGCGCCAACGTCGTTCATGAAGTCATAGCCGGTCGTGCCGTCCACCTGCCAGTCACGCCGCAACGGTTCGCCGCGTCCGAGAATCTTCTCGACCACGAAGTACGTATGTCCGTTTCCGTGTCTCAACGCCTCGGGCCGCGCCGCCGACAACTCTTCGAGCCGCGCGCGCAGACGTTGGCAATATTCTCGCGGCTCGGCGAGGCCGTCCACATGATCGACGCGAACGCCGTCGATCAACCCTTCGGTGAAGAGCCGGAAGATCAGCGCATGCGAAGCCTCAAATACTTCGGGACGCTCGACGCGCACGCCGCCCAGCGTGCTCACGTCGAAGAAGCGCCGCCAGTTCACTTCGTCGGCGGCGGTGCGCCACCACGCGAGCCGATAATGCTGGCGCTCCAGCAGGCGATGCAGACGGTCGCGGCCTGCCGGCTTGTCGGGCGAATGGGCGGCGAGGACCGCCTCGATCGCGGCCTGACCGCCTTCGGTCCCTGCAATGGTGATGAGCGCCGTGCGCGCATCGGCGGCGCGCGGCTGGTCGGCGGGTTGCGTCGTGAGGCCGGCGAAACGCTGCGCCAGTTCGGGCGCTTCCTGGAACACGACAGGATAGTCGACCGGACACACCGGAAACGCGTGCGAGTAATACGCGATCACGAAGCGCCCTTCGTCCGCGCGATATTCGAGCTTGATCTTGCCGCCCTGCAACTCGTCGCCATACGAGGCGCCGAGGAACGGTGCGAGCACCTTGCCGCGCAGCGCCGGGTCCGGCGAATGCCAGTCCACGTCGAAGAAGCGCGCGTGCGCCGCGTGCCGGCCCCATTCGAGGATGTCCTGCCACCATGCGTTCTCCGAGCCGCCCACGCCCATGTGATTCGGCACGATATCGACGATGAGCCCCATGTCATGCGCCCGAAGCTTCTCGACAAAACGGCGCAGCGCGTCTTCGCCGCCGAGTTCGGGATTGATCCGCGTGTAATCGACGACGTCATAGCCATGCGTGGAGCCGGCGGTGGCGGTCGTGATCGGCGAGACGTACGCATGGCTCACGCCGAGCGACGCGAAGTAGTCCACGAGCGCGGCGGCGTCGTCGAGAGTGAAGTCCTTGTGCAGCTGGAGCCTGAGCGTGGAGCGCGGAACGGTCATGGTGAGTCGATCGGATTCGAAGTGGGTTCGTTCGCGAAGTGGGTTCGTTCGGTTAGGCAGAACGCTTGCGCGCGGTATCGACGGCAAGCAGCCGGTCGGCGAAGGTGTCGTCCAGAAACAGTTCATCCACAGGCAGGGTCAGCCGCCGGCGCCAGTTCGGATGCTCGTCGATGGAGCCGGGCAGGTTGGGCTGTTCCACCAGTGCCAGCAAGTCTTCGAGCGGATAGGTGACGAGCGGCGCGGGCGTCGCGGCAACGAAGGCCAGCGCCTCGTCAACGGGCGCGTTGTCGAGGTCGGGCGCATCGACGTCCGCGGGCGCAATGCCTGCGTCCTGGAACGCTCGCCACAGATGTTCGCGATCATCGCCACGCTCTTCCAGCGCCACTTCCACTGCGTCGCGGCCATCGGCTCGCGCCATCGTCTGGCCGATCTTCGAGCGCCACACGATGTCCTCGCCGCGCCACCATCCGGCGACCGTCGGCAGATCGTGCGTCGTGGTCGTCGCCGTGACGCCGCTGTCCCATTCGCGCGGCGGCTTGAAACCGGGGCCGTCCACTTCGCGTTCGAACCACAGCACGCGAATGCCCAGCAGGCCGTGTTCCTGGAGACGTTCGGTGAACCCGGGCGGCACTGTACCGAGATCCTCGCCGACCACGATCGCGCGATGCCGCCACGATTCCAGCGCGATCAGCCGCAACAGGTCTTCCAGCGGATAGCGCAGATACGCGCCGTCCTTCGCGCTTTCGCCTTCCGGCACGAGCCACAGGCGGCGCAGGCCGAGAATGTGATCGATACGGATGCCGCCTGCGCTTTTGAACGCGCAGCGCAGCATGTCGATGAACGCGGAAAAGCCTTGCGTGCGCATCGCGCGCGGCGAGAACGTGGTGAGCCCCCACGACTGACCCGCCTGGTTGAACAGGTCGGGCGGCGCGCCCACGGAGACGCCGGTCAACATTTCATCGCGATACGACCATGCATGACTGCCGGCGCTGTCGCAGCCCACGGCGAGATCGGCGACCAGTCCCACGGCCATGCCTGCATCGCGCGCGGCGTGCTGGGCATGCAGCAGGCCCTTCGCCGCAAGCCATTGGGTGAAGAGATGGAAGTCCACTTCCCGGCGATTGGCGCTGGCGAACTCGGCGACCGTTTCGCTGCGCGGATCGCGCAACGCGTCGGGCCAGTTGCGCCAGTGGCCTTCGCCGTTCTCGGCGAGTTGCGCGGCCTGCAAGGCCTCGAAACGCGCGTGATCTTCGAGCGGGCGTCCGCCTTCCTCGACGAATGCGGCGAAGTCCTTCGCGAAGGCGGAATCGTGGTCCTGCGAGAAGGTGTCGAACAACGCACGAAGAATGGAAAGGCGCGCCTGGCTGGCGCGCGGCCAGTCGATCAGCGTCAGTCCTTCCAGCGCGCGGAGTTCATCGGCGAGGCCGAGTTGTTCAATGGCGGCACGCACGGCGGGCGCGCCGAGCACGGCAGCGGGATCGACATGCGCGATGTTGAGGAACAGCCGCGACGACGGCGAATAGGGGCTGAACTTGTTCGGCTCGGCGCTGAACATCGCGTGCATCGGGCTGATGGCGACCGCATGGCCGCCGCGCCGGGCCGTCTGCGTGGCGAGCGAGGCGAGGGCGGTGAAATCGCCGATGCCGCCGTCGCCATTGCGGCGCAGTCCGTAGACCTGGGCCGCGACGCCCCATAGCGGCGGCGCGCTGTCAGCGTCATCGTCGAGCGCGCGCCAGGCGTCGTCGATCGTATAGCAACGCGCGGGCGCGACGGCCAGTTTCGTGCGATGGTCGTTGATGACGAGCGTGTGATATCCCGGCTCGGCGATCGGCGAGAGCAGCGCGGTCTCGCCCTTCGGCGACGTGAAGCGCCCGTCGATCACTTCGCCGCTTTCAAGCTCGATCCGATAACGCGCCCCCGACTTCGCCGCCGACACCGGCAGCGCGATGGCACGGTCCACTTCGGCCGTGATGAGCGGCGGCAGCTTGCGGCCGCTCGTTTCCGCATCGATGGCGGCCATGCTCTGCTTGATCTGCGTGGCATTGCCGCAGGGCAGGCCGAGCTTTTCCAGCAGGATGCGTAGCGTGGTTTCGGGCACGCGCCGCATTTGCTTGTGCGCGTCCTGCCATTCGACTTCGAAGCCGGCGCGTGCCGCAAGGATCTCGATGCTGCTCGATGCACCGGCAGCGGATTTGTCGACGGCGCTCACAGTTTTTTTCCTTCGGCCAACGCCGGTTCGAAATGGCGCGCATCATGCGCGATCGCGTATTCGTTCACATCGCCGGTCAGCCACGCGAGGAAGGTGCGGCCGCCGAGTTCGCCGTCGCGGCTGCGATCCTGCGCGCGCGCGGGCGTCTCGAAGATCACCTTGCCCTGCGGCATCTCGCCGAGCGCGACGGGCGCTTCATCGAGGTTCAGTGCGACCGTGAGCGTTTCGCCGTCGCCGAGTTTCCAGCGCGCGATCAGCGCTTTCTCGCCGAGCACCGTTGCGCCCAGCGCCTTGGCGCCCTTCAGACGCGGCGTGATGAGCTTCGCGCGCACCGTCAGTGCCGACCGATAGAAATGCAGCCAGGCGAGCCGGTCTTCCTCATCCTGTTTGTGAGCGGAAATAGCGATGTTGCTGACCGCATGAGGCGACGACATCTCGAAGGTCTTGACATCGTTCGGATCGGGAATCTGCGCGCGGCGCTTTTCATCGGTGAACGCGGAGAACTTCGCGAACTCCTTGCGACGCCCTTCGCGCACCGCGTCGGCGAGCTGGTCGTGATAGTCGGTGAAGAACAGGAACGGCTGCGTCGAGCCGTATTGCTCCTCCATGAACAGCAGCGGAATCTGCGGCGAAAGCAGCAACAGGCCCGTCGCCGCATAGAGCGCTTCGTCGTCAGTCAACGCGCGCAGGCGGTCGCCCATCGCACGGTTGCCCACTTGGTCGTGGTTCTGCAAAAACATCACGAAGCGGGTCGGCGGCAGATGCGCGCTCTTCTCGCCGCGCGGCTTGCCGTCGTGAATCGGCGAGGGATCGCCCTGATATGCAAAGCCTTCGGTGAGAATCCGAGCAAGCTTCTCGATGGGACGGTCGGTATAGGCGCCGTAATAGCTTTCGCTCTCGCCCGTCAACAGCACGTGCAGCGTGTTATGCGCGTCATCGTTCCATTGCGCTTCGAAGTGCGTTTCCAGCAGGTTCGCGGTGTTGTGTTCGTTCTCCAGCACGAGATGGACATGCCGGCCGTGCTCCACCGTACTGCGGATGCGTTGCGACAACTCGCGCAGCCACTCGTCGTCGTTGATCGCATGCACCGCATCGAGGCGCAGGCCGTCGAAGCGATATTCGTTGAGCCAGTACAGGGCATTGTCGAAGAACAGGTCGCGCACCTGCGGCCGTTCGAAGTCGATCGCCGGCCCCCACGGCGTATGCACGCCTTCGCGGAAGAAAGTCTTCGCGTAGGCATCCAGGTAATTGCCGTCCGGGCCGAAGTGGTTGTAGACCACATCGAGGAACACCATCAGTCCCAGGCCGTGCGCGGTATCGACCAGTTGCTTCAGTTCGTCCGGACGGCCATACGACGAGTCGGGCGCGTACGGCAGCACGCCGTCATAGCCCCAGTTGCGGCTGCCGGAGAAGTCGTTGAGCGGCATCAGTTCGATGGCCGTCACGCCCAGTTGCGCGAGTTCGGGCAAGCGCGCGGTGACGCCTGCATAGCCGCCCATCGCACCGACGTGCAGTTCGTACAGCACTGTCTCTTCCCACGGCCGGCCATGCCAGTTCGTATGGGTCCAGCGATACGCGCGCGGGTCGATCACTTCGCTCGGCCCGTGTACGTCCTGAGGCTGAAAGCGCGACGCGGGATCGGGCACGGCCAGATTCTCGTCTAGCCGGTACCTATACAGCGTGCCCGCGCCGCCATCGGCTTCTGCTTCGAACCAGCCGTCGCCGGTGGGCTGCATGGCGATCTGCTCGGGCGCGCCGCCGGCGCGCTCGATCTCGACTTGTACGGACTCGCGGGACGGCGCCCAAAAACGAAAGCGCGTGCGCGGATGTTCGCGCGCGGCGCCCGTCAAATGAGCGCCGAAAGGAAGGCAATACGCATGTTGATGCTTGTGCGGATCGATCGGACTTTCGGACATGATTGCCTGCCTGGTTCTCGTGACTGCAATGCAGTGGTGTTACGACGAAGTTTCGCGCTCCAGCACGGTCCGCGTATCACTGGGATGGATCGGACTCTGGCGCGCGTTGCGGGGACATCGTGCCGGGATCGGGCGGCAGCGCGGTCAGGAGACGCGGCCCCTGGTGGGCGCCTGCCATCCATACCGCCTGCCAGTCCGCCTCGCCGGTGGGCTCGGCCAACAGCACGACGATGCTGTGTGCGGCCACCTCCATTTCGCTGCCGACGAGCGGCCGCGTGATCGCGTCAGGTTCCGCGCTATCAAGGAGCACATTCCATTCCAAGTGCGGCGCGGGCGGAGTGAAAGTGAGCGGTTGGGCCGATGCATTGAACATCAGCAGCAGCACGTCGATCTCGCCGTCGATGCCCGGCCCGGCGCGCCGCAGCGTGAGCGCGCGTCCCTCGGGATCCTGCCACGCCTCGATGGCAAGCGCGTTGCCGCGTTCGTCGAACCAGCTGACGTCGTACAGACCCGGGAGCACCTCGCGATCGCCGTAGAGAAAGCGCGTTTCGCGCAGGACCGGGTAGTTTTTTCGCAGTGCAATAACGCGCGCGACGAACTCCGTCATCACGACGCCTTCCGGTCGAGCCGCCGCTTCCCAGTCGATCCAGGAGATCTCGTTGTCCTGGCAGTAGGCGTTGTTGTTGCCGCGCTGGGTGCGGCCGAATTCGTCGCCGCCGAGCATCATCGGCGTGCCGAGCGAGAGTAGGGTCGTCGCGATCATCGAGCGCGCGAGACGGGCGCGGACATCGAGCAGGGCGGGGTCGTCGCTCGCGCCTTCCACGCCCCAGTTCGCGCTGCAGTTCTCGTTGTGGCCGTCGTTGTTGCCTTCCTGGTTGGCCTCGTTGTGCTTGTGCGAGTAGGCGGTGACATCGGCGAGCGTGAAGCCGTCGTGCGACGCCACGAAGTTGACCGATGCCCACGGCTTGCGAAAGCGCCGGTTGAACAGTTCCGCCGATCCCGTGAGCCGCGCGGCGAGATCCGGGCGCATGCCGGCGTCGCCGCGCCAGAAGCGGCGCACGCCGTCGCGATACTTGTCGTTCCACTCCGCGAAACCGGGCGGATGATTGCCGACCTGATAACCGTCCGGTCCGATGTCCCATGGCTCGGAGATCAGCTTGCGGGTGGAGAGGATCGGGTCCTGGCGGATGGCGTCGAAGAAACCCGAGCCGGGATCGAAGCCATGGCCTTCGCGGCCGAGGGTGACGCCGAGATCGAAACGAAAGCCGTCAATGTTGAACGCCGTGCTCCAGTAGCGCAGCGAGTCCATGACCATCTGCAGCACGCGCGGATGCGACAGGTTCACGGTGTTGCCGCAGCCGGTCTCGTTGATGTAATGGCGTTCGTCGCCAGGAATCAGGCGGTAATAGCTGGCATTGTCGAGGCCGCGCCATGAGACGGTCGGGCCGAGTTCGTTGCCTTCGCAGGTGTGGTTGTAGACCACGTCGAGGATCACTTCGATGCCTGCCGCGTGCAACTGGCGCACGGCGATGCGCATCTCGTTGAGCCGGTGTGTCGACAGATACGACGGCTCGGGCGCGAAGAACGCCGCGGTGTTATAGCCCCAGTAGTTTTTGAGACCGCGTTCGACGAGAAAGCGGTCGTTGAGGAACGCGTGCACAGGCAGGAATTCGACGGCCGTGATGCCGAGCTTCTGCAGATGTTCGATGAACCATGGCGACGAGAGCGCTGCGAACGAACCGCGTTCGTGCTGGCGGATGTCGTCGCGGAGCATGGAGGTGCCGCGCACATGCGTTTCATAGACGATGGTTTCGCCCCAGGGCGTGTCGGGGCGGACGTCGCGTGACCAGTCGAAGGCGTCGTCGGTGACGATGCATTTGGGCATGGCGGGCGCGGAATCGCGGCGGTCCATCGACATGTCGAGCCGGTTGGAATGGACGCGATAACCGAACAGCGCGTCCGACCAGCGCCAGGGGCCGACGAGTTTCTTCGCGTAGGGATCGAGCAACAGCTTGTGGGGATTGAAGCGATGGCCCTGCTGCGGCTGATAGGGACCGTGGGCGCGGAAGCCGTAGACGGTGCCCGGGTGTGCGCCGGGGAGGTAGCCGTGCCAGACCTCGTCGGTGCATTCGGGCAGGTCGAAGCGCATGAGTTCCTTGCGGCCTGTGCTGTCGAAGAGGCACAGTTCGATGCGATGTGCGTTGGAGGAAAACACTGCGAAGTTCACGCCCAGTCCGTCCCAGTTGGCTCCCAGCGGATAGGGCGCGCCGGGGAGCAACTTGTCGGGGAGTGCATTTGCCATGGGGCTTGTCCTTTTGGTTGTCGTGCGGCTTTACAACTTGGCGTAACGAAAGGCAAAAAACGCGCCATAGCGATTTTCGCCTGAGCGGGAGAATTTGTCCGTTGGACGGGACACATTGAGGTCTGCCGTTTTTGTGCCGGCTCGCGACGTCATTGGACCTTTCTGGAAAGGCTCATGCCGAGTCGTGCGTTTCATGAAACAGCGCGCGCAACGACGCTAAAAATGTCATCCCGATCTGACGCGGTTGAATGCTGCGCGTAGATGACCTCTATCATGGCTCGTCGGATGCAGAGCCCTGCGGAGCCAACCCGATGCTGATCCTTTCCCCCGGGGCTGAAGCGGCCGTTTGCTTTCTACAAACATCGTTGAAATCGAGACTGATCCCTTTCGTCGCGGCGAGTGCGCCTCACCTCTTGCCGTGAAAGCCTGCTTACAGGAGTGGCCAGGTCATGCCAAGGTTTCAAGATCTGCTTCGCATCCCCGCAAAGACGTCCTCGAGCAAGTCACGCGCTTCGGAGCCGCGCATGCAATACCTCGATACGGGCCTTGCTCTGGACAACCAGAGTGAAGACGAGGACCCCGGCCTTCCCGTGTTCGACTATCCGGGCATCGTTCGTTGGCTGATCGGCTGGCCGGCATCGAAAATCGAAGAGACAGGCCACTTCGACATGGATTCCAAGCCAATCGTCCACCGGGCCTGGAACCTCAGTGAAGCCACGGCTCGTGAGATGCGGGCGGCCATCCGGATATCACGAGTCAACGCCATCACGATGACCACTCAGGCGCTGGAAGCGCTGGACGATCCCGCCGCATGCACGTTGCGAAATCGCCTCCTGGATATCTTCTTTGGAGATCACAGCGACTCCGCTGTTGCTCAACTCAGAACGCGGATCCGTACATCGAAGCTTGTGCTGGAAAGTCTCAGGCCATCGAAGGATATTCGCTATGAACAGCAGTTTGAAGACTCCATCATGTCGACGGTCGCATTGGGTGGCCGCCCATCTTGTTTCACGACGGGAGAAGGCGATGACCTGACGCTTCATCGTCGTCCGGTCGGGCTTTTCGGCGCTGCTTATCTGATGAAAGCCTATCAACACGGAATGGGAGCAGTGAATGCTGATTCCGCAGCGCATTTCGCTGATGGCTCGGGTGCCACATTGATTCATGAGAGCGTACACGCAACGGATGAGTGCCGTTTCGAGGTATATCAAGCAATGAATCGTGAGGGACGCACGGTACTTGGGCTGGTCCTGTTAGCGGCGCACGAGATAAGAAGCAAGGGTTCCAGAAGAGTCAGCGCGGATTTGCTCAGGCAGACCTTGTTCGTGTATATGGCAACGCTGGAAAGCGAGGCTCACGGATTTAAAGGCGCGCCGAAGAAACAGGGGGACACCCTTCTGAAAAGATTCGAGGCTATCTGGGCAAATCCCGTCCGACGACGTGCGCTGCTCAGCGATATGCTGACTCAACATTCGCCGTACATGGTTGAAAACGCGGAATCTTTCATGTGCGTGGTAGAGGGCCTGTCGATGTTGAGTCGCGATCCCGGAGCCCTCGACCGCTTCTTCGCCGACTACAACAGGTATCTGTCCGATCCCTTTGGAAATCTGTTCTGGCAGCATTTCCAGAACGAAGATGGTGAGGGCATGCGTGCATGATCGCATCGAGTTGTGCATTGACGAGATCGAGCGTGATCGCGTGCATACTGACCGAATTTGCATCGCGCATCTGAAGAATCTTTGGTGGAACTAGCGCGCTCGAAGAAATGACGCTCCGCCTGCAAACAAAAATTACCGCTCTTCCGTGAGAAGCGCGTGCCGAATGAATGCGACAGGGCTACATTGGCAATCCCGAACCACGTAGGAATGCCGACGCCGATACCAGTCCCGAAAGGGGCCGACTCGCTCCCTGCGCCGTACTGACCGACACAGCCCGCTTCAAGCCATGCCCAATCATGTGAAAGCGCTTGCGATCCAAAAGACCGTTTCCAGGCCACGACAAAAAGCTTCCAGTGAACTCAAGCGGTGGTCGCAGCATGCTCAAGCGCTGCATCAGATCGACGAGGATGAAGATGCCGTGTCCTGGCGTCGTCCGGCGGAATATCAGCGCGACGACGGACAAGGGCGCCTGCCGCCGTCCGCTTCCGGAACGTTCGAACTTAAACCCTCCGCGACCTTCTTTGGCGTTCAGGAGTTGATCGAGGACGACGACACGCGCTATTTCATCACGATGAGCGGGAAACTCCGCGAGGTGGAGTATGTGAGCGAAACCGGATGGTTCAGGCTGTCCGATCCCGCCGCTCAGGCGAGGAACCGCGCCACGGTGTTCTGGCGCGGATCGGGCTGGGCGTTGAGTCCCGGCTGGCGTATCAAGGGTTGGCAATACGACTCGAAGCCTTTTGGCTTTCGGGACCCGGATGTTCCGGAAGCACGCGCTCGCGAGATGCGCTCGGATCTGCGCAAGGCGCGGGATGCCGCAGCGCGGTCGACAAGCCAGGCACTGGAGGCGCTCGACGCTCCGGCGCTGAGCGGGGCAAGCAAGCGCTTGCTGAACCTGTTCTTCGGCGGCAGTTCTGAAGCGCTCGTTCGTGAACTCGGACGGCGGATACGTGTGTCGCAGCGCGTCCTCGAGAGCATTCGTCCGTCGTTGGAGATCCGCTATCGTGCCGCCGAAGGGAGGGCATTCATGTCCACGGTCTATGGCGGCCGTCCTCCGCGTTTCACGTCGGGCTCAGGAAGCAGCCTGCATTTGCATCGCAGTGAGGGTGACGCCGGGAGGGGGCCGTACCTGATGTATGCGTACGACGCCGGCATGCAGGATTTGCAACAACAGGAAGGGGCGAATTACGCTGATGCGATGCGCGAGACGCTGCTGCACGAGAGCTTCCATGTCACCAATCCCATCGAGTTCGATATTTACGAAGACAGGGTGGATGGAAAGCCGGACGTCGCGCAACTGATCACGCACGCCGCGCATGAAGTCCTGACGAAAGGTGCGGAAAATGTGCACGAGTTGCTTTTGAAGAAGACCTTGCTCATGCATCGGACGAAGAACTCTATCCACGAACCTGTGCCGACCTTTCTGGCCGAAGACGATGGACTGGATGAAGCGCGGCTTGAACAGGTGTGGTCGAATGAATCGGAGCGCGGGGCCCTGCTGGCCGACATACTGGACAACTTTGCTCCCTATATGTTCGATAACCCCGACTCCTTCATGCGCGTGGTGGACGGGTTGGCGATGCTGCACAGGAACCCGGCCGCGCTCGATGACTTCTTCGCAGATTACGAAGCGTTCCTGCAGGACGATCGGCTGGTTCTCGACTGGAAGCGAGGCTAGCGCCTGGCAAAGAGCCGCGTGCCAGCCATGAAGCGGCCGGCACGCGGAAGTATGGCTGCACCGTAAGACTCTCAATCCGCTCTCAACACCACCGTCGCCAACGGCGGCAACGTCAACGCCGCTGACTGCCCCTTCCCATGACTCGGATAGTCATCCGTATGAATGACTCCGCCATTGCCCATGTTCGATCCGCCGTACACGGAGGCGTCAGAATTGAAAACTTCACTCCAGCGCCCGGCCCGCGGCATGCCGATCCGATAAGCCAGCCTCGGCACCGGCGTCATGTTGCAAACCACAACCAGATCACGCCCTTCGGCATCCGTCCGCCGATACGCATACACACTATTCCCGTTGTCATCCCCGACGATCCATTCAAACCCGCGCGGATCGCTATCCAGCTTGTGCAACGCCGGTTCGCCGGTATAAAGCAGATTCAAATCACGCACGCACTTCTGCAACCCGCCATGCAGCGCATCGTCCAGCAGATGCCAATGCGGTGATTCATCGTGATTGAACTCCGCAACCTGCCCGAACTCGCCGCCCATGAACAGAAGCTTCTTCCCCGGATGCGTCCACATGAAGCCGAAGTAAGCCCGCAAATTGGCGAACTTCTGCCACCGGTCCCCCGGCATCTTGCCGATCAGCGAGCCCTTCCCATGCACCACCTCATCGTGCGACAAGGGCAGCACAAAGCGCTCGGAATACGCATACACCATCCCGAACGTATAGAGATGATGGTGATACTGGCGATAAACCGGGTCTTCCTCCATGTAATGCAGCGTGTCGTGCATCCACCCCATGTTCCACTTGAAGTCGAAACCCAGTCCGCCGCTTTCCACGCTCGCCGTCACGCCAGGCCAGGCCGTCGATTCCTCCGCCACCGTGATCGCGCCCGGAATCTGCCGCACTTCATGATTGAGGCGCTTGAGAAACGCAATGGATTCGAGATTCTCGCGCCCGCCATAAATGTTAGGCACCCATTCACCCGCCTTGCGCGAATAGTCGCGATACAGCATCGACGCCACCGCGTCCACACGCAGCCCATCGACGTGATAACGCTTCAGCCACGCCAGACCCGATGCAATCAGGAACGCGCTCACCTCGTTGCGTCCGAGGTTGTAGATCATCGTGTTCCAGTCCTGGTGATAGCCCTCGCGCGGATCCGCATGCTCATAAAGCGGCGTGCCGTCGAATTGCACCAGTCCATGCGCATCGTTCGGGAAGTGTGCAGGCACCCAGTCGATGATGACGCCCAGTCCCGCCTCGTGCGCCCGGTTCACGAACTCGGCAAACTGCTCCGGCGTGCCGAAGCGCGCGGACGGCGCGAACTGCCCGAGCGGCTGATAACCCCATGAACCGCCAAAAGGATGCTCGGCGATCGGCATGAATTCGAGGTGCGTGAAGCCCATGCCCTTCGCATAAGGAATCAGGCGCTCTGCCAGTTCATGCCAGTTCATGCCGCGATTGGCTTCCTCCGGCACGCGCAGCCACGATTCGGCATGCGCCTCGTAAATGGCGATCGGCGATTGCGCCGTCTGCTTGCCGCCGCGTGAGGCCATCCAGTCGGAATCGGTCCACGCGTAATGATCGATAGCGTCAGCATCCGCGACCACTGAAGCCGTCGAAGGCGGCTTCTCGCTCTGCATCGCGCACGGGTCGGCCTTGAGCGGCAGCGTATGGCCATCGCGCGTGACGATCTCGTACTTGTAGCGCGTGCCCGCACCGATGCCCGGAATGAACAACTCCCACACGCCCGAGCCGTGACGCAGGCGCATCGGATGACGACGGCCGTCCCACGTGTTGAAGTCGCCGACCACCGACACACGCCGCGCATTCGGCGCCCATACGGCGAAGCGCGCGCCCGCCACGTTGCCATGCGTGACCGGCCGTGAGCCCAGGCATTCGAGCACCGCATAGGGATCGGCATGCGAGAGACGCGTCAGCGACTCATCGGAGAGCACGGGACCGAACGAATACGTGTCGTGCGTTTCCTGTGGCGTGCCGTGCCAGTCGATCTTCAACCGATAAGTTGCAGGCCTCTCGACGAAGCCCGCATACAGCCCCGCGTCGTGAATGCGTGTCAGCGCGCCGAGATGCTCGCCGCTCGCCGCATCGATGACGCTTGCGCCGGATGCGCCCGGCAAGTAGGCGCGCACAACGTGGCCGACATCCGTCTGATGCATGCCGAGCATCGAGAACGGGTCGGGATGGCGCGCGTCGACGAGCGCATCGATATCGAGCGGATTGAGGCCGTGCGCCGGATTCCTGGTTTCCGCCGGATCGCTACGATTGTTCATGGTGGGTTCCATCCGGATTGTCCTTGGTTGCTCCGTACACAGGTCGCGTGCCGGGGGCGGGCGGCTCGCCCGTGTCGCCCAGCAGGCGGCTCGCGAGCGACGCGAGACCCCGCAACGGAAGGCCGATCCAGGTCGGCCGGTTCGCTGCTTCGTAGCGGATTTCGTAAGCGGCCTTCTCGATCAGGAAAAGATCGAGCAAGGGCTCGAACACATCTTCAGCCGCAATCTGTTCAGGCGACGCGGCGATGGCTGCCGTGTACTCGCGCAAGAAGCTTTCCTCGGCAATCGTCCGCAGCCGTTCGAACAGCGCGCGCTTGCGGTCGGCGGTCAGCGCGGGCGCCACTTCAGTGGTCGACTGCGCCGCGGCGCTCGCATACGACAACGAACGCAGCAGGCCTGCGACATCGCGCAGCGGGCTCGTCTTCCTGCGGCGCTCGTCCAGCGCGCGCGCCGGTTCGCCTTCGAAGTCGATCAGATACGCATCGCCCTGCGCCATCAGCACCTGACCCAGATGGAAGTCGCCGTGGATCCGAATGCACAAGGCATCGGCGGAAGGCGCAACCAGCTTCTTCACGGCTTCGACCAGCATGTCGCGCCGGTCCAGCAGGCTCTGTGCAAGGAACTTGTCGTGTTCGTTGAACTCGCCGATCTTCTGCGCCACGATATCCAGCGCCGATTCGAGCAGCTTCAGCGTGCTGTCCATCCAGTTCTTCACGTCTTCCTTGCTGGCGCGCTGCGGCGCGAACGCGGCGTCATCCGTGGGGCTCGCGAGCGCGACGTGCAATTCGCCCAGACGCTTGCCGATCACGCCCGCAATGTTCGCGTAGCCCGTGAAGCCCTCGGCCTGTGCATCGCGTTCCTGCGTGTTCTCCTCGGCTTCGACGACCACCGCCAGTTCATCGACCGTGCGGCGCAGATAGTCGAGCGCGTAGTTCCACGCATCGCCCTGGTTGTCGATGTAGCCCTGCAGGATCACGAGCGTATGCGGCACGCCTTCCGGATCGACGCGCACCACTTCGCCATACAGCGGACCGGTATTCGCATAGCCGAGGCTCGTCAGGTAGCGGCTCATCTCCGCTTCCGGATGAATGCCGCCTACCACGCGCCGCACGAGCTTGAGCACGACGGTATCAGCGATCACGAGCGAGCTGTTGCTCTGCTCGGCCGCGAGCCAGCGGATTTCCGGCGGCTGGGCCGGATTGAAGTCGAGCTGGTCGAGACGTTCCGTCGGCAGGAAGCGGATTTCGCTCTTCTGCACGGTCGGCACAGCCGCGCGCTCCTTGAGCTTGCGCAGCACGCCGTAGGCGAATTGCGGCACCGCAAACGCGTCGGTCAGATGCCCGATGTTGCGGTTGCGGCGCACACGCGCCAGCGCCAGCTGCATGTACAGCGGCGAGGTGGTCTCCGTGCCCCATGCAATCGACAGCGGCAGCACGTAACGCTCGCAATGGTCGCCGACATCGGCTTCGATCTCGGTGAACGCGAAGCCCGCGTTCTCGATCGTCGTCAGCGCGGCGAGGCGCACCGCATGCAGCTTCTGATCCTTCGATGCAAACCAGCGGCGCTTGCTCAAGTAGTTCGGCAGCACTTCGGATTCGAGCAGGCGCACGTTCTCGGGCGTCGGTCCGGTCTGGCCGGCGCGGATCACCATCGTGACGAATTCCGGCAACTGCTCGGACGGCGCCTGCGCCCACGCGGGGCGCATGTTGCCCGGGCACAGCTGGAACCACAGGAAGCCATACGGCGGGAACGTCAGCAGATAGGTCAGCTGGCCGATCGGCGGGAACGGCGAGTCGGCGGTCATTTCCAGCGGCACCGAGCCGGCGAACTCCGACAGGTCCAATTCCACCGCCTGCGGCGCGCGCGACAGGTTCGCCACGCACAGGATGGGCGGCTCGCCTTCGAGTTCGCGCACGTAAGCGAGAATCTTGCGGTTCGCGGGCCGCAGGAAGCGGATCGTGCCGCGCCCGAACGCATGCTTCGAGCGCCGCACCGCGAGCATCTTGCGCGTCCAGTTCAGCAGCGAATGCGGATCGCGGCTCTGCGATTCCACATTGACCGCGTCATAGCCATACAGCGAGCCCATCACGGGCGGCAGCACCAGTTGCTCGGGATCGGCACGCGAGAAACCGCCATTGCGGTCCGACGACCATTGCATCGGCGTGCGCACGCCGTCGCGGTCGCCGAGGTGGATGTTATCGCCCATGCCGAGCTCGTCGCCGTAATAGATGACCGGCGTGCCCGGCATCGAAAGCAGCAGCGAGTTGATCAGTTCGATGCGCCGGCGGTCGCGTTCCATCAGCGGCGCGAGCCGCCGGCGAATGCCGAGGTTCAGGCGCGCGCGGCGGTCACTCGCGTAGGTGTTCCACAGATAATCGCGCTCGGAGTCCGTGACCATTTCGAGCGTGAGTTCATCGTGATTGCGCAGGAAGATCGCCCATTGATTCGTTTCGGCGAGATCCGGCGTCTGCCGCATGATGTCGGTGATCGGGAAGCGGTCTTCGCTCGCAATCGACATGTAAATGCGCGGCATCAGCGGGAAGTGGAACGCCATGTGGCATTCGTCTTCGTCGCCGAAATATTCCTTCACGTCCTCCGGCCACTGGTTCGCCTCCGCGAGCAGCATGCGGTTCGGATACTCGGCGTCGATGGTCGCGCGGATCTTCTTCAGGATGTCATGCGTTTCCGGCAGATTTTCGTTGTTCGTGCCTTCGCGTTCGACCAGATACGGTACCGCGTCCAGCCGCAGACCGTCGATGCCCATGTCCAGCCAGAAGCGCATCACCGACAGCACTTCCTTCAGGACCGCGGGATTGTCGAAGTTCAGGTCCGGCTGGTGCGCATAGAAGCGGTGCCAGTAGTACTGGCCCGCGACCGGATCATGCGTCCAGTTGGACGGCTCCGAATCGATGAAGATGATGCGCGTCTCTTCGTATTTCTTGTCCGTGTCGGACCATACGTAGTAGTTGCGGTGCGCCGAGCCGGGCTTCGCATGGCGGGCGCGCTGGAACCACGGATGCTGGTCCGACGTGTGGTTGATGACCAGTTCGGTAATCACGCGAATGCCGCGCGCGTGCGCTTCCTGGATGAAGCGCTTGACGTCCGCAATCGTGCCGTAGTCGGGATGCACGTTGCGGTAGTCGGCGATGTCGTAGCCATCGTCGCGACGCGGCGACGGATAGAACGGCAGCAGCCAGATCGCATCGACGCCCAGCTCCGCGATGTAGTCGAGCTTCGCGAGCAGGCCGGGAAAATCGCCGATGCCGTCGTTGTTCGCATCGAAGAATGACTTGATGTGAACCTGGTAGATGATCGCGTCCTTGTACCAGAGCGGATCGTCGCTGAGAATCGACGCCTTCTTGTTGCGCTTCACCCTTGTATCCACGGTTTCGCTCCAATGTCCTGTCGGGCTCGCCGATGGCGGTTCGCCCCTGTTCTGGTGTGCTCTCGTTCGCCGCTGCTTTTTTATGCTTTATGGGTTCATGCCGCCGTGTCCGGCTGAGGCTTCGGCAAGCCCCAGGGCGGCGCGATGCGCCAGATCGCGAACGGCAGCGAATGCGGATTGAGCCGCACGTGCTGACGCCGTCCGCGCCATTCGAATCGGTCGCCCGTCACCTGGTCTTCGACGCTCACCGCATCCCATTCGTGCACGCCCCAGGCTTCGAGGGTCTGCCACGGCAGTTCGATATCCGCACCCTGTTCGTTGAACGGATCGAGATTGATCGCGACCAGCACGACGTTGTCGCGCGCGGCGTTCGCCTTCTCGAAGAACAGGATGTGGTCGTTATGCGCGGGCAGGAAGTTGATGCCGAGATGCGACTGCAATGCCGGGTTCGCGCGGCGGATGCGGTTCAGCGCCGTGATCTCGGTGACGATGTTGCCGGGCCGGTTCCAGTCCCATGCGCGCAGTTCGTACTTCTCGGAGTTCAGATACTCCTCGCTGTTCGGCAGCGCGGCGGACTCGCACAGTTCGAAGCCGCTGTACACGCCCCACAGGCCGGAAAGCGTCGCGGCGAGCGCCGCGCGGATCACGAAGCCCGGCCGTCCCGAGCTCTGCAGGAAGCGCGGATTGATGTCCGGCGTATTCACGAAGAAGTTCGGACGGAAGAATTCCTTCGCGTCGGTCTGCGTGAGATCGTGCATGTACTCGATGAAATCGCGCTTGCTCTCGCGCCACGTGAAGTACGTGTACGACTGCGAGAAGCCGAGCTTTGCCAGCCGGTTCATCACGCGCGGCCGCGTGAACGCTTCGGCGAGGAAGATCACGTCGGGATGGCGCGCGCGCACGTCGCTGATGACCCATTCCCAGAACGGGAAGGGCTTGGTGTGCGGGTTGTCGATGCGGAAAATGCGCACGCCCGCATCGATCCAGTGCAGGAACACGTCGCGCAGCGACGTCCACAGTTCAGGCTTTGCGTCCTGCGCATAGAAGTCCGGGTTGACGATGTCCTGATACTTCTTCGGCGGGTTTTCCGCGTAACGCAGCGTGCCGTCCGGACGCCATGCGAACCACGTCGGATGGTCCTTGAGCCACGGGTGATCCGGCGAGCATTGCACCGCGAAGTCGAGCGCGATCTCCAGACCATGTTCATGCGCGGCTTCGAGCATGCGCTTGAAGTCATCGAGATTGCCGAGTTCGGGATGCACCGCCGTATGGCCGCCTTCCTTGCCGCCGATGGCATACGGACTGCCCACGTCGCCCGGCTGGGCGGTCAGCGTGTTGTTCTTGCCCTTGCGGTTCGCCACGCCGATTGGATGGATCGGCGGAAAGTACAGCACGTCGAAGCCCATCTCGCGGATGCGCGGCAACTTGCCGATCACGTCGATGAACGTGCCGTGACGGTTCACGTCGTCGCTCATCGAACGCGGGAAGATCTCGTACCAGCTCGCGAAGCGCGCGGCGGCGCGTTCGGCGTCCACGCGGTACACCACCGGATCGCGCGACAGGAACGGCCGGTGCCGCGCCGCCGCCACCGCTTTCGCGGTCGCGGGCGCCAGCACCAGTTCCAGCTTGCGCTCGGCGTTGGCCTTGGTGAATTCCTTGACGATGGCGTCGAGCGAGGCGCTGTCGGAATCGGTGTCGCCGGCGGTCTTGACTTCAGCGAGGATCAGCGCGAACAGATGCTTCGCTTCCTCCACTTCCAGTTCTACCGTCTGCCCGGCCTTAAGCTTCTTCTGCATGTGATCGACCAGCGACGCATAGTCGTCGCGCCACGCCAGGACGACGAACTCATGACGGCCCACGCGTTCCAGCGGAATGCGCGCGCTCCACAGGTCGAGGCCGGCAGGCTGCACGGCGGTCATCGGCGCTTCGTGCCAGTCGGTTTCATCGGCGGCGCGCCATTGCACCGCGGCGGCGATCTTGTCGTGACCTTCGGCGAAGATCGCGGCCTGCACTTCCAGCGCCTCGCCGACGATGCGTTTCGCCGGGAAGCGTCCGTGATCCACCGAAGGCGTGACGCTTTCGATCGACACGCGCGGCGCCGCGATCGCCTCGGCGACCGATTTCTTGTCGGCGGCCTTCGCGCCGCGCTTGACCTGCGGCTGCGCGAGCAGGATGAACGGCTCGGCTTCCGCGCGGAACAGGCGCACTTCGCCCGCATGCAGCGTGAACGGCGCGAGCCGTTGGGCCTGGCCGAGGGTGTCGTCGATGGGGGCGAAACGCGTGTAGTTGCCCGGAACAGATTCGAGCAGATGCAGCGTATCCACATGCACCGGCGCGACGAGATCCGGATTGAACACCGCCAGCACGGCGCCTTCGCTGCGCCGCAGATCGCCGCCGTCGGCGCGGATCAGCGCGGCGTAGGGCGTGCCCGCGCCGGTCAGCGAGCGCAGTTCGCCGACGCTCGACAGCGTCGCCACATTGCGTTGCAGATCATTGGCGCGGCGGATGCGCGCCGTCAGGTCGATGCGCTTCTCGCTCGTCGCGCGCGCGTATTCGGCCGCGACGCCGTATTGCGGCGACAGCGGCAGGCCAATGCCGTATTCGAAGCCCATCGGCACCATCCAGCCGGTGCCGAGCGCGGCGGCGGTGTCGAGCACGCGCGTATAGGCACGTTCGAGCAGCGCAGTGTCGCTGGTATCGGTCAGGTCGCCGATGAAGCGCGTGCCGAACGGATCTTCCGGAAACGCCACCGGCGACGCAATGCGCGCCAGCGCCGCGTGCTCGTCGCACAGCCAGGCGCTCTTGAAGTCCCACCAGCGGGTGGAGGTGAAGACGGCGTCGAAGGCGGCGTCGGAGAGGCCGTGCAGGTCGTGACGCGTGACGCCGACCGTCCACGCGAGCCAGCGCGACTCCGGATGCTTCTCGCGCACCGCCGCGCCGAGGCGCCGCCACACGTGTGCGGGCACCGCGTGCGGCGAATCGAAACGAAAGCCGCCGACGCCCGCATCGGACATCTGGTTCAGCTCGCGCGCCCACCATTCGGTCAGGCGGTCCGCGGCTTCACCGTTCGTGAAGTCGGCCCAGGCGACATCGCGCTTGCGCGGCGGCATGCGCGGGTCGAGGCGCGCATCGGCGCTTTCGAACGGCTGGAACCAGTGCTTGTTGTCCTGATACAGGCCGCCTTCGGCGCTGACGCGGTCGATCACGATATCGACCAGAAGCGTGAGTTCGTGCTTCTTCGCGGCGGCGGCGAGCTGGCCCAGGCCTTCGGCGGCGCTGCCGTCGAACTCGAATACGGGATGCAGGCGGTGATGATCGGCGACGGCCTCGCGATGCCCGTTGCTGCCGGGCACGAACGGCGAGCCGATCAGGACGTGATCGAAGCCCAGCGAGGCCGCGTGCTCGAACTGGGCTGCCCAGTTCGCAAGAGGTCCGACGAGCAGGGGATCGATGAAGTAGATACGCGGCGCGTACGCATGATGAGCTTGATGGTTTTCCATCGTTCGTATTTTCCAGAGTCGTCCTGCGGTGGCGGGGATGCGGACTTCGATCGCGATCGCGCTCACGGGCCAGCTCAAGGGCCAAACGGCTGAAGAGCCGGTCCGCACGTTCCGGCGCATGGCGCACTGCTGCTCGCGTGCGGGCGACAGGCGCGCAACCGGTCGGGTGTCGACGTCGGCCTGTTCGCCCTGCTTGCGTCACGCGGTACACGGTGCGCCGGGCGCAATTCGCGCTCGCGGCGCGCCACGCGTTCCCGGCAGTCGATCCCGACGGATGCCCCAGGAACATCGCACGGGGAGGGAGCACGTTGCGTGCCGCGCCCGGCACGCCGGCCGGGTCAGCTCTGCATCAGGGCACTACTATGGAGCAAGTAAAGGCGTCGCGCTCACGCACTGCGCGCGACCAGCGTTTTGTCGGTTTTGAGTGCATGCGCGTCCTGCACCGGTACGGACACCGGCACGTTCACGGCCTCGGCGGCACGACGCGGCCGCAGGGCCGTTCGGCTCGGCCGGGCATCGCTCACGCCGGCGTACAGTGCGACCATCTTCGTGACGGCTTCGTTCCATCCGAAATCGCATGACATCGCGTTGCGCTGCAGCGCGCGCCACACCTGCGGACGCATGTAGGCGTCGAGCGCGCGGGCGGCGGCGTGGAGAATGTCGTCGGCATGTTCGCCGTCGAAGAGGAAGCCCGTGGACGCAGCAGCGGCCCGCTGCACGGGGGCGTGCGCGACGGGCTGGTCGTGCGTGCCGTCGCGCAGATACACGGACGGACGCAGCACGTTGGAGGCGATGACATCGGCGTTCTGCGCTGCATCGACGATCGTGTCGGCGAGACCGCCCACGCGCGATGCGATCGGCAGCGTGCCGTAGCGCATCGCATACATCTGCGTCAGTCCGCACGGCTCGAAACGGCTGCCATGCAGCAGGATGTCGGCGCCGGCATGCAGCAAGTGCGCGCGCCGTTCGTCATAACCGATCGTCACGCCGACGCGATCCGGCCATTCCTGCGCCAGCTTGCGAAAGCCTGCTTCGATATGCGCTTCGCCCTTGCCGATCACGGCCAGTTGCAGACGCGGATGCTGCGCCAGCAGACGCGGCAGCGCTTCGAGCACGACATCGGCGAGCTTCTGGCTGGTCATGCGGCTGCCGATGGCCATCACCGGCGCGAACGGATCGACGGGCAGGCCGAACTTGCGTTGCAGCGCGCGCTTGCAGGCATGCTTGCCGCGCATGTCGTCGAAGGAATAGTTGCGCTCGATGGTCGGATCCGTGGCGGGATTCCACACGTCTTCGTCGATGCCGTTCACCACGCCCGACAGCTTGTCCGCGCAGCTTTGCAGCACGCCTTCCATCAGATGACCAAAGCGCGGCGTCAGGATTTCGCGCGCATAGGTTTCGGAGACGGTCGTCACGCGATCGGCGTGGACGATGCCCGCTTTCATCAGACTCAACGCGCCATAGAACTCGATGCTCTGCGGATCGCTCAGTGCGTGTACGAGCCACTTCTCCGGCACGCCGAGCGACGCACCAAGCGAGAGCGCATAGTTGCCCTGGAATGCGAGGTTGTGGATCGTGAAAACGCTCTTTGCGTGCACGCCCGCCGCCTTCATCAGCAGCGGCGTGAGGCCGGTGTGCCAGTCATGCGCATGCACGATGTCCGGACGCTTTACATTCCGCACGCCTTGTGCAATCCGCACGGCTGCCGCCGAGAGCGTCGCGAAGCGCACGGCGTTGTCCGTGTAGTCGCGACCCTGAGCGTCCTGGTAGAGGCCGGTGCGCGCGTACAGTTTGTCGCAGCGCAGCAGAAGCACGGGCACGCCGGTGCCGGGCATGCGGCCTCGCAGCAAGTCGGCGTCGCCGCCGGGCAGGCCGGCAAGCGTGCCGACCTTGGTGAGCCCTTCGGCCTGCGCCACCGCGTTCGGATAAGCGGGCAGCAGGATCGTGGCATCAACGCCGGCCTGGCGCAGCGCGGCGGCATAGGCGCTGACCATGTCGCCGAGTCCGCCGGTCTTGGCGAGCGGGACGGCTTCAGAGGCGACCAGCAGAACGTTCAAAGGCAAAATGGGCTCCAGAGCGAGAGGCACGCACGGTCGAGGCGCCGCGTCGGCGAGTGCTGATCGGGACATGCGTAGGGGAATGGCTGGCGCAATGCAGCAATCGCTGTGCCACCGTCGCCTGAGCTATGTGCGGTGCAGCACGGCGTCGTCCGCCTTTCGTTCGACAAGAGCGTGCGACCGCGCTTATCCGGTGCGGCGCGCAACGGCGTCGGCGGCGCGTGTAAAACTGACAGCGGCGCGCGCCGCGTTTTTACACGCGTGTTCAATGAGTGTGGAGATGCCGCGTGACAGCGGCGTGATGAGGCGCTGCGTTCTGCCTTCAGCTGCCTTCAGCCGCCGACCAGGCTCGCCGCGATGTTGATCGAGAGCCCCAGCACCGCGAGATTGAAGAAGAACGACAGCACCGACTGGGCGAGCGCGCTGCGGCGCGCGGCGGTCGAGCCAAGCGCGATATCGGCGGTCTGCGAGGCGACCGCAATGGTGAAGGAGAAGTACAGGAAGTCCCAGTAGCCGGGCTTCAGATGCTTGTCGGGGAAGCGCAGCGCGGGTTCGTTGTCGGGCGACTGATAATAGTGCCGCGCGTAATGCAGGGTGAACATCGTCGGGATCAGGAACCAGGCGCCGAGCATGGTCGCGCCGGTCAGCAGGTAGTTCGGCACCGCCTTGACGCCGAGACTCTTCGCGGACGCCAGCTCGACGACGATCGCCACGATGCTCGCCAGCGCCGCCACGCTGACGATCATCAGCACCATCGCCGCGTTCTCGTCCTCGCGCTCGGCCAGCGCCTGGACGTCGCTCTGGCCAGCGGTGGCCATCTGCAGCCAGATCAGCACGAGATACAACCACACGGCCGTGTCCCAGCCGATCAGGGCGCGCGCGGTCGGACGGAAATGCGCGGGCACCAGCGCGGCGACCACGCAGCCGACCATCAGCCCGATCAACATCCGCGGACGGTTGCGCAGCACGGACGGGAGGAAGTTTTTTTGCTTGTTATTCGGCATGCACTAAGTCCAGACGGATGCGCGCGATGCCGGGATTATTGCCTATGCGCCTTTCAAACAGCGCAGCGCGTGCATGGCGTCACCCGTGCGTGCACCATTCGGCTCCGAAAGCGAGCCAGCCCGCACACGCTGTCATCCACCGGCGCTAAGATCGACGCATGAATGGTCCTACCTATCCTGTCGTCTGCCGACATCCCGCCAACGACGCGGGCCGCGATTTCGTGGTCGGCGACCTGCACGGCTGCGTCGATGCGCTGCGCTACCTGCTGCACGAGATCCACTTCGATGGCGCGCGGGACCGGCTGTTCTCCGTCGGCGATCTGGTCGATCGCGGCACGGACTCGCTCGCGGCGGTCGACCTGATCGACAAGCCGTGGTTCTATCCGGTGCTCGGCAATCACGAGGATTCGCTGATCGCCGTGGCCACCGGCGCGATGCGCAGACAGGCGTGGTATGCGATCGGCGGCGCCTGGGCCGAGACGCTCGCCGACGATCAGCTCGGTGAACTCGCGGTGCGGCTCGCAAAGCTGCCGCTGGTGCGCATCGTCGGCGAGGGCGCGCGGCGCTTCAACGTGCTGCATGCGGAATTCTTCGGCAGCGACGCCGATCTCGACACCGCCGATTATTCAGACGACGTCCGCAACCAGATGCTGTGGGGACGCGGTCTCGCGCTTGGTCAGGAGGACCCGGGGCAGCAGCGCGGGCTGTCGCCCACTTATTGCGGCCACACGCCGATGCGCGCCATCAAGCAGATCGGCTCGCAGATTTTCATCGACACGGGCGCGTTCGCGTCGGAAGGGCGGCTGACCATCGTGCAGGCCGGCACGGACGAACGCTGGTCGGTGAAGGAACGCTGGGCCGCCTCCGAAGGCGCCCGCACGCTCGCGCTGCCCTGACTCCGCGCGGCGGCCGATGCGCCCGGCACGGCGGTTGCTCGATGTCTTGCCATCAGTCGAACAAGAACCAGGCGAGGCATACGGTGGCGAGAATCGGACGAAACAGTGAAGCGGGCGGCGGCGCGAGCGACGTGCCGGCCGGCGGCGTGCAGGGTTGCCCGGAAGAACTGCCGCCGGGTCTGCGCTACATGGACGACTCCCGACGCGGCTATACGCGCGAATGGATCGACGGCGCATTCGTGTTCTTCAACACGCTGGGCAAGCGTATCGACGACGAAGCCGAGGTGCGCCGCATCAAGGCGCTTGCGATTCCGCCTGCCTATACCGATGTCTGGATCTGCCCCGATGCGCGCGGTCATTTGCAGGCCACCGGCCGCGATGCGCGCGGACGCAAGCAATACCGCTATCACCCGCAATGGCGCGAGACTCGCGACGCCACCAAATACGAGCGCATGCTGGCTTTCAGCGCGGTGCTGCCGAAGCTGCGGGCGCGCGTGACGCGCGATCTGTCGCTGGACGGCATGCCGCGCAACAAGGTGCTCGCGACGGTGGTGCGCTTGCTGGATACGACGCTGATCCGCGTCGGCAGCGAGGAATATGCGCGCGAGAACCGCTCGTACGGGCTGACGACGCTGCGCAAGCGGCATCTGAAGGTCTCGGCGGGCACGCTGCGCTTCCAGTTTCGCGGCAAGAGCGGCATCGAGCACGATGTCTCGGTGAGCGACGCGCGGGTGGCGCGCATCGTCAAGCGCTGCATGGATCTGCCGGGGCAGGACCTGTTCCAATATCTCGACGCCGACGGCGAGCGTCATTCGGTCAGCTCATCCGACATCAACGACTATCTGCACGAAATCACCGGCGCCGACTTCACCGCGAAGGACTATCGCACCTGGGCCGGCAGCGTGTTCGCGCTCGCGGCGCTGCGCAGGCTGAGGTGGGACACGGTGACGGAGGCGCGCAAGCATATCGTCGGGACGATCAAGGAAGTGTCCCAGCTGCTGCGCAATACGCCGGCGGTGTGCCGCAAGTGCTATGTGCATCCGGCCGTGATCGAGGCCTTCGAGGCCGGCGAACTCGCTGAATCGATGCCGGCGAGCCGCCGTCACGGACTCAAGACCGACGAAGCCGCGCTCGCGATCTTTCTGGAATTGGACGCGAAGCGCCGCGCCCGCGAAGCGGCGCGCAAGCATCGCAAGGGCGCCGAACCGAGCGACGCGCGTCTCACGAACCTGCTCGACGCGTCCAGCCGCAAGGCTCGCGCGGGCGCATTGAAGACGAGCGGCAAGCGCGCGGCGGCGCAGGCGCTGGAGCGCGTCGCGAAGAAGCCGGCGCCGAAGGCGGCGCGGCCGGCGTCTAAGAAGATCGCGCGGACACGTTCGTCCACGGCGTTGGCCATCCGCTGATGTGCATTGACGTACAGGAAGTTCAGCCGACCTGGTTCAGCTCGAACACGTAATCGATCGCGTGGCCGTTCCAGTTGTACTCGAGATAGGCCGCGTGGTGGCAGTCGCGCAGCATCGTCGTGCGCAGGGCCGCGAGGCATTCACCCTGCGGGTCGCGCACCGACGGATACGCAATCCCCGCCGCGCCGGCCTCACGCGCCGCACGGCCGAGCGCGCGGCCCGCGCCATAGTCGACGGGATCGAGGAGACGCACATCCAGACCATTCCGCGCGATGGCGTCCCCGCGCAAATCCACCACTTCCCCGTACGCGGTCACCGAATAGAGGCGCATTTGCTGGCGCAGCGGCGCTTCGTTCGTGGCGCGCAGGAACAGACTCGAGTGGTAACGCGTTTCCTCGATGGCCGTCTGCCGGTCGCGGGCGCAATAGAACACGCCGTAGTGTCCGTCGGAGAAACGGCTGCCATTGGGGTTCAGATGCGTGAACGCGGCCATGATCGGCCCGCAGCCCGGCCCGAAGCAGCGCTCGTCCTGCGGCACGAGATCCAGTTCGCCAAGTTCGGTCCGCAGGCGGTCGTTGGTCATGGCTTCCAGTGCGTACAACGCTTCGAAATCGTGCGGCGACGCCACGCGGTCGAACAAATTCACAGCGGGAAAGCGGGTAGGAATCACGCGATACGCAGGCGACCAGTCGAGCAGGCCATGCGGCCAGCGTTCCCGCCAGTCGGACGGGTTCTTGCCGAATTCGATGCCCATCACGCCCATCCGCCTCGCATGGCATCGAGGTATTGCCGAACGGCGAGCAGGTCGCTGATGTTGCCGGCCAGCATGCGGTCAAGCGCCGGCTTGCCGCCGAAGGGCGGCGCGGTGTTGGGACGGCGGATCCAGGTGTCGGCGGCGCCGGGGTCCGGCAGCAGGATTTGCAGCGCCTTGTAGATGCCGAGAATGAGCGACAGGCGTTCGAGCTTGTCGCGTTCGAGCCGCGCCGATTCAGGCGCGTTCTTCCATTTGAAGTATGTGGAACGCCCGGGCGAACCCAGCAGGATGATCTGCTCTTCGGCTGATAGCGACCAGTCCCGGGCGATGTTGATGAAGGCACGCAAGCCGGCGGCGGAAAGGTCGCCTGAATGCAGTGCCGGGGGCGGCGGCGTGTGGCCTGTCGCCGCTGAATGGGCGCGTGCGGCATGGGACATGTCATCAAGTCTCTAGAAGAACTTGATGATCATATTAGTCCATATATGGATTAATTCAAGCAATGCATGAACTTTCGTGCTCGGCGCGACGGATCACGCGTCTTCATCAACGGGCCCGTAACGGCGGCCCGGCACATGCGCTCTCAACGCTTCGGCGATCTCCTTGGACGTGCAGTTGGCGGGAAAGATGCGGCACTGGACGCGCGGATCGTTCTTGTTCTCCCATTCGACCATCCGGTAGGCCGGACCGAACAGCGGCTCGACCGGCGCCGACAGGCGGCAGCGGCGCAACGCGAGCGCGTGCTTCTTGCGCAGCGTCGGAGCGAGATTGGCGAAAGACGGGCGCGCAGTGGTGTTGGCGGGCATGGCACATTCCTCATCGTGGGCGGCTCGGGCCGTCATGCTGACGGCGCCAGCGGAGCCGGATCGCGTCTGGAGTGTGTCGGCCCAGAATTAAGCGCGACTTAATTTCGAGATAGCGAACGAGAAGGCGCGTCGAAATGTCACCGGATCGCGCGAAAATGGCGTTGGCGTACCGGTCAAGAGGGCTGCGGTATTTTCACCACGCTGGAATCGGCAGGTTTGCCGGGACGATCGATTACTGTATATTCGTACAGCTTGTTCGTAACAGGAGCTTGCCGATGAATCCACGTAGCGATTCGCTCGAAGCCGCCGCGCTCGAACGTTTCATGCGCGCGACGCGAGCCGTCCACGCAGCGTTCGACGCCACGCGAAGCGAGCCCGGACTCGAAGCAAACGGCCAGTCCGCCGCGTCTTCAATCGGCCGACTCGACGCCGCCTTACACGAACTCGACACCTCCGAGCGCTCGCTCGACGCCATCCTCTCGCGCAGAGCGGGCCACTCACCGTTGGAGCGAAACCTTTGAAGCGCGCATTGCTCATTCTTCTGCTGGTCTTCGGCTCGTCGTCGTTGTTCGCAGCCGAGCGTTACACGGAAGTCTGGAATCCGCCCGAGGCGCAAGCCGTGAAGGGCAAGCAGAAGGGACACACGGGCAGCCAGATCGCCGCGAAGAAAAAGCGCAAGAGCGCGACGGCGGTGAAGCAGGTGGCCGACAAGGCCGCGATCGAAGCGCCCGTCGTCACGGCACGGCCGAAGGCATCGTCGCCGAAGCAATCCGAACCGATGATTCCGCGCAAGATCGAACCGAACGGTCAGGTGATGCGCGTCTGATATCGCCGGACGGGTTCACAAAATGAAAAGGGGCGCCCGGTCGGGCGCCCCTTTTCATTTGCACAAGTCGCGACCCGCTCAAAGCAGCGCGGGCGCGCGGGACGTCACAGCCGTCCCATCAGCAAAAGCACGATCACCACGATCAACACGACGCCGACAATACCGCTCGGCCCATAACCCCAACTGCGGCTATGCGGCCAGGACGGAATGGCGCCGATCAGGATCAGGATCAGGATGATCAGCAGGATGGTTCCGATCGTCATTTTGACGTCTCCTTGTTAATTGATCGCGATTGACGAATCGACACCCGGCGCGGCCTCCCAACTGCCGTACAGCACAGTGCGCCGGGGCGGCGGAGCTTGCTGTCGTCCGGTCCGAGGTGCGATCGACGAGGAGAATAGAGCAATGGCTGTGCCAGTCAGCCTGTAACCCAGGCGGCACAAGGCTTCAGGCGTATCCCGGACAGACGCGGGAACAGGCGGATTGTCAAAAATGACGAGCGAACGATAGGGGAAGCGCAAAATTTGCAACCGACGGGAGCGCGGATCGCCGCGCTCCTGCCATGCAGGCGCTCAGGCGGGCCTTCAGAAGATGCCGCGGAACGCCCAGAACAGGAAGCCCGCGAGCGCGATCGAAACCGGCAGCGTCAGGATCCACGCGAGCGCCAGGCTGCGCACCGTGCGCCATTGCAGGCCGGAACCGTTCGCGGCCATCGTGCCGGCAATGCCCGACGAAAGCACGTGCGTCGTGCTGACCGGAAGGCCGTAGGCATCGGCGGCGCCGATGGTCAGCATCGCGACGAGTTCCGCCGATGCGCCTTGTCCATACGTCAGATGCGTCTTGCCGATGCGCTCGCCCACCGTCACGACGATGCGCTTCCAGCCGACCATCGTGCCAAGTCCCAGCGCCACTGCCACGGCCACCTTCACCCACGTCGGGATGAACTTGGTCGCGTGATCGAGCTGCTTCTTGTAGTTGTCGAGAGTCGCGAGGTCGGGTTGCGAGAACGCGGGCGTCTTCTGCTTCTCCATGATGCGCAGCGCCTCGGACGCAACATACATCTCGTTGCGCACGTTGCGGACGTTGCCTTGCGGCAGTTCAGCCATGGTCTGACTCGGGCGAACCTGCGATTCGATCGAGTCGACGAGGCTTTTCAGCGAGGCCACCGAGTCCGGTGCTAAGGTTTTCGTCTGGACGAACTTCTCGACTTGGGCGCGTGCATCGGCGGCGGGCGCGACGCCGTTGCTGTAGCGCTGCAACGTCTCGGCCGCGCTGTGGCTCACGGCGAGGAAGGTCTGCGTTTCGTTGGCCGTCACGGCCTTGTTGAGCGCATAGGCAGTCGGCACGGTGCCGATCAGGATCAGCATGATGAGGCCCATGCCCTTCTGGCCGTCGTTGGAGCCGTGCGCGAACGAGACGCCCGTGCAGGTCAGGATCAGCAGGCAGCGGATCCAGAATGGCGGCGGCGCGTTCTTTTCCGGCTCCTTGTAAAGCGCCGGCACGTGCACGACGAGCTTCAGCACATACAGCAGGAAGCCCGCGAGAATGAAGCCGACGATCGGCGAAAACAGCAGCGACTTGCCGACCGACACCGCCTGGCTCCAGTCGACGCCCGACGTGCCGTTCGAACCATGCAGCATCTGGTTCATCAGGCCGACGCCGATCACGGAACCGATCAGCGTATGCGAGCTGGACGAGGGCAGGCCGAGCGCCCAGGTGCCGAGGTTCCAGATGATCGCGGCGATCAGCAGCGCGAACACCATGGCGAAGCCCTGCGAACTGCCGACGCCGATGATGAGTTCCACCGGCAGCAGTTGCAGGATGCCGAACGCCACCGCGCCGCTGGAAATCAGCACGCCGATGAAGTTCCACATGCCGGACCAGACCACTGCCAGATTGGGCGTCAGCGAATGGGTGTAGATGACGGTGGCGACGGCGTTGGCCGTGTCATGGAAGCCATTGACGAATTCGAAGCCGAGCGCGATCAACAGCGCGACGCCCAGCAGGACATACGGCAGTACCGACGATTCCCGCACCGGCGCGAGATCCTCGAGCAGATGCATCACGCAATAGACGACGCCGGCCGCGATCACCAGCAGAAAGATCAGCAGGGCGTAGCGCTGGCCGGGAGAGCGGCCGCTCTCGGTCTGGGGAAAGACAACTTGATTCATGTCGCGTCCTTGAGGCTGGGCTTGCGCGAGTTGCGCGAGTGGGCGGCAAATAGGGAAACGGCGGATAGGTGCGTTGCAAAGCACAATCGCTGATGTTTCACCCGCCGTGTGTCGATTTCGTGAAACACGCGTCAATCGCGAATCAATCGTGAATTCATATGATCTGAACGGCGGCGCAGGCGCGCTCGGGAGTCACCATGACGATGTGGTTTGAAATCGCGTTGCGGGCGGGCCAGCAAGAGGACGGGCGGGCGACGTTGATCGCGGCGCTCGGGCGGATCGCCGCGTTTGCCGGGCATCCGTCCACGCGCGCGCTGCTGCATGTGCGCGAGATTCCGCTGAAAGCGCCGGACTGGCGGCTGACGGTCGAGACGCTGGACGGCGCGCGCACGCTGCGCGCCATCCAGACGGAACAGCCGCCGATGCCCGGCTTCACGCGCTACCGGAGCTTTGCGCGACCGGCCGGCGACGATCTCGGCGCATCGCTGCGCGAATTTGCCGAAGCCGAAGCTGGATTGCGTGTGCCGCTGGCGAAGGCGCATCGAGTGATCGGGTTTGCGGCCCAGACAGTGCCGGCTGCCGGCGACGGTCGTGAAATCGAGCGCATCGAATGGCGCATCGACATGGACGGCGTGTACCTGCGCGCGTTGTTCGAAACCGCTGCCGATGGCCATCCGGAACTGCGTCTCTCTGCGCCGGCCGTGGACGGTTCGCTGGACGCGCTGTTCAGTCTCGCCGGCGCGGTCATCGATGCAACGCCGTTCGTCGTTGCGTCCGGCGCGGCATCCGCATCCAGTGTCGATCCCGTGTATGCGATCGGCCTCGACGTGCCGCCTTCAGCGACGCGGCGAGCGGGCTTCGTCGCGATGGCGGCGTCGGTGGCCGGACAGTGGTTCGGCAACGAAGCCGCCGCGCGCCACGGTCTCGGCGACGAACACGTGCATCAACTGCGGGTCGCGCAGCGGCGTCTGAAGACGTTGCTGAAGCTGTTTCGCGACGATATCGACGAGACCTGGCATACGCACATCGCCCCGGAACTTGCCTGGTTCGGCGGGCTGCTCGCCGAGGCGCGCGACTGGGATGTTTTCGCCGGCAAGACGCTGCCGGCCTACGCCGCTTCCGACGATGACGCCACCCGCTGGCAAGCACTCGCCGTGGCGGCAGAAGCGAGGCGCCAGGACGCACGCGAAAGGCTGCGCGATGCACTCGCGTCGCAACGGCATGCGCGGCTTGCGCTGGCCTTCATCGAATGGCTCGCGCGTTTCGCGGTGCAGGAGGATGCCGTTCCGACGAGTTTCGTCGCGTTCGCGGCGAGGCGGATCCGCAAGGACTATCGCCGGATCGCCGGCGTGCCCGATCTCGTCCGGCTGCCGGCGCAGGAGCGGCACCGCGTGCGCATTCAGGTCAAAAGGCTGCGCTACGCGCTGGAATTCTTCCGCTCGATCCTGTCGTCCCGCACCCGCAAGCACGCCGGCGAGCTGCTCGGGCAACTTCAGTCCGCGCTGGGCGAAGCCAACGATGCCGTCGTCGCCGCCGACCGCCTCGCCTCGCTGCCCGAAGCCACCGACTATCAGCGCGGTTTCGCGCGCGCGTGGAGCGCGGCCGCGGCGCGAACCGACGCGCAGGAAGGCGAGCGCGTGTTGCGCGCGCTGCGTCGTCCGCGGCTGAAGGCGTCGCTATAATGCGGCACGCCGGATTGTTTCGATTTCAGTAACGGCGCGACCTCTGGAGACGATGCATGAACGGTGACGAACCGCTCGCGCGGCACGAGTCGCTGGAACTCGGCGGTTCCGTGTGGCTCACGAACGGGACGGAAACACTCGGCGGCGCGTCGCGCATTGCGTTGCTCGCCGCGATCCGCGACGCCGGGTCGATCACGGCCGCCGCCAAGCGGATCGGCATGAGTTACAAGGCAGCGTGGGACGCCGTCGATACGATGAACAACCTCGCCGGCGAGCCGCTTGTGACTACGTCGAGCGGCGGTCGCGGCGGCGGCGGCACGACGCTCACGCCGGCGGCGCTGCGGCTCATCGAGACATATCGCGTGGTGGAGCGCGAGCATCGCAAATTTCTGCAACAGGCGGGCGCGGCGATCGCCGGCTTTGCCCATGACTGGCAACTGATCGGGAGACTGGGGATGAAAACAAGCGCACGCAATCAACTGGCAGGCAAGGTGACCAAGGTCACGCGCGGTGCCGTCAACGATGAAATCGAACTCGGCCTGCCGGGCGGCCAGACCATCGTCGCGGTCGTGACGCACGAGAGCACGCAGGCGCTCGGCCTGAAGGAAGGCAGCGACGCCTTCGCGCTGATCAAGGCATCGTGGGTGATGCTGATGGAAGACACGAACGCCAAGCTCTCGGCGCGCAATCAGCTGCGCGGCACGGTCAGCAACGTGACGAAAGGCGCGGTGAACGCGGAAGTGTCACTGACGCTCGACGGCGGCACTACCGTCACGGCGATCATCACCAACCAGAGCGCCGACACGCTCGGACTCGCGCAAGGTCAAAAGGCGGTGGCGGTGATCAAGGCGTCGAGCGTGATCATCGGCGTGAACGACTGAGCCTCTGATTTCGACTGAATCTCAGGCGGCGTCTGGATCCGTCGCCTGGACCTCCGTGCGATGCTCCGGCGCACGCGGGCGTTTCACCTTCCAGCTGGCTCGCACATAGGGCCGTGCATGGCCCGACAAACCGAGGGCGATCTCGGTGATCCAGTGCTGCGTCGGCACCGGCACGCCGTGCAACGCGATGACGACCGCCGCGAAACTCGCGGCCACGGGCATCGGCGCCAGCTTCCCGGGCTCGGCGCGCCACGCAAAGCGCACGAAAATCAGCGCAACCACGGCGCCGAGCGCACATCCCGCGACGACCTCCGACACCGAATGGGCATCGAGCACCACGCGCGACACGCCCACGGCCAGCCCCAACAGCAATCCGGCGACGACGCCGAGCGCCCGCAACGGTCCCCGTGCGGGCAGCAACGCGACGAAGACGGCCACCGGCAGCACCGACGTGGACATGAGCGCGTGTCCGCTGATGCCGGTGAAATCGAAATCGCGCAAGCCGATTCCCCAGCCGATGAACGCAATCTTGCTCAACGCGACCAGGCCGCTTGCGGTGCCGAGCAGCGCGAGCCATGCGCCCGCGTATTTCCAGCGATAGCCGAGCGCGAGCCACGCGGCAATGATGAGCGCGACCGGGCCCATCACGCCGACGCTGCCGAGCGCGGTGATCCAGTACCAGACGGAAACGGGAAGCTCCATGGACATTGATGGCTTGGGAATAAGGGTTGCTGCAACGCAGTAACGGACGGCTGGCACTGCCAAGTCTCGTTTTGGCAGGCTAATCCTCAGCAGTATAACTGCCCGCCGCTGTACGCAATTATGTGGCAGCGCGGGCCGAGTTCGCTCGTTACATCGCGTAACTTTCATTTAATTTTCGCTATTTTGTTGAATTGCTGTTAATTCGTCCCGATATGTCATGCGCGGACGAGCGTTCGTCCGGGCAAAAGGTGTTATTGTGCATTGCACAACCCGGCGCGGAAATCCTGCTCGCGCCGTTCGATTGCCGTTTGCGGAGGACTCAGCCGAATGTCGAAAAGCCTTACCAAGCTCTGGCTGCGCGGCTTGAGACGCCTGGTCGCCAGCCACGTTGAAGCGGTTCACGCTCCCAAGCCACGGACCAAACCCAAGGCCAAGCCCACGCCCACGCGGGCTAAAACCGTCAAGTCGAAACTCCAGTCGGGCGCGGCGGCCAAGGCGTCGTCGCCGCGCACCGGCGCGCGTCCGGCCGCGCGCGAATCGCGGGTTCGACCGCGCGCGTCGGCCTGGGCGCGCGGAAAGTGGGCGCGTTCGTACCATTCGGCGCCGCCGACTTCGGCCGGCCGTCTGGTGAATCATCTGTCGTATGCGCTTTATCTGCCGCCGAACGAAAGCGCCGAGCGGATGCCGCTTGTCGTCATGCTGCACGGCTGCAAACAGAATGCGGACGAGTTCGCTCAAGGCACGCGCATCAATCTTCTCGCCGATAAATACGGCTTCGCGGTGCTATATCCGGAGCAGTCCAAGCACGAGCATGCGCATCGCTGCTGGCACTGGTACGACGACTCGGGCGGCGGCGGTGGCGGCGAGGCGGCTTCCGTGATCTCGCTCGTGAAGGCGATCGTCGCGGATCACGATCTCGACGAAGAGCGCGTCTACGTTGCCGGGATGTCGGCCGGGGCGGGGCTCGCCGCGCTGCTCGCGATCCGCCATCCGCAGACGTTCGCGGCGGTCGGGCTGCATTCCGGCGTGGTATTCGGCGAGGCGCATTCGGCGATCGGCGCAATGGATGTCATGCGCCGCGGCAGCCGCACGGATCCGGTCGCCCTGATCGATGCCGCCGTCGACGTTCGCGATTACCCCGGCATGCCGGCGATCATCGTTCATGGCGAGCTGGATTCGGTCGTCACAGCCGCGAATGCCGAGCAACTGACGCGGCAGTTCCTGCGGCTGAACGGTTTCATCGATGCGGAAGGCAACCGCCGCGCGGGCGAATTCCGCGAGGAGAAACTCTCGGACGGCGTGGTCAGCGATTACATCAAGAACGGCCGCCGGGTCGTGAAAACGTCGATCGTGCGCGGATTGGGTCATGCATGGGCGGGCGGCGACGACACCGTGGCCTTCCATTCGTCGAAAGGGCCGGATTCATCGGCCGTGATGTGGGAATTTTTCAAGCACCAGCGACGCTCCGGCGAGGCCGCCAGCAAGGCCCGCGTGGCGTGACGGGCGTCGACGTGTCGCAAAATTGTGTTTGAGATCAGAGATTTATTGTTTTTGGGGCTGGCGCTGGATCAGGGATTACCCTATAATCGCTTAATAGGTAGTAACCCTAGTATCCCAGCGAGGCCCACCATGTTCCTGCTCAGCCGCATTTTCCTGTTCCTGACCAAGTCTGCCGACCAGCGCGACCGCGAGCGCGACGACGCCTATCTCGCCGAAGCCACGGACGTGTACGATCTTGAATATCGTATGAAGAAGCTGGATCAGCGAGTCAAGACGCGTCATCCGCAGTGGATGTCGAACTAAGTCTCTGACTTGAATAGTTCGCCGGATTCAGCTTCCGGCAGCAACGCATAGAAAGCCGGCTCAATTGCTTGAGCCGGCTTTTTCTCGTCCCGAATTTTTGCGCTTGCCGTTCTAGACCTTCGGAGCGTCGGAGGTGTCCGGGATATCCGGCGTGTCCGGCGACTGCACGCCGAAGCAGCCGCGATACGTGGCGTAGAACGAGCAATACAGCGCGGTGGTGACGAGAATCGACGCCGGCATCAGCACCGCCAACGCCATCTCCTGCCCGGCGCCGAGCGCCTGCATCAATGCGGTGAGGCCGAACGACACCGCAAGCGCAATGCAAATCCACAACACGCCGTAGTAGACGAACGCCCCACGGTTGCGCCAGCACGACACCAGGCTGAAGAACAACGCCTTGGCGGGCGGCACGTCGTGCCACGCGACGAGGATCGGCGCGAACCAGAACAACATCGCGAACGGGATGTAGCACGCCAGCGCAACGAGCACCGCGAGCGGACTGAAGCTGGCCGCGACGGTTTCGGGGTCGCCCGCGGGCGCGTCGCCCATCATGAGGTTCAGCAGCGTACCGCCGTCCACCAGCGCCGACACCGCGAAAATCACGGCCATCGCCACGACATACAACGCGCCGAGCGCGAGCAACCGGCGCGCAACGATGCTCCCGTACGAGCGGAAGCCGTCGACGAGCACGGTCGGCCAGACGGGTTTGCCGGCAATCGTGTTGCGGCATGCCGCCATGAAGCCGACCGCCACGCCCGGGATGAACAGGAGCGGCAGCACCGGCCCGATCAGCGGCACGCGCGAAATCAGCGTCATCACGAACAAATAGGCGAAGAACACCGTGAGAAACGCAAAGGGATTGCGGCGAAACAGCCAGATTCCCTGGCGGAACCACACGTAGCCGGTCTTGGCGGGAACTTCGATCAGTCGCATAGAGAGGATCAGCCTTGTGCGAATGGAGCAGCAGCCTGGACGCGCGCGCGCAGGATGCGTTCGAAATGACCCGGATCGTGCGCGTTCAGCATCTGCGCTTCACGCGGCCGATGAAAATCATGCAGGCGCGACACCCAGAAGCGCATCGCGCCTGCGCGCAGCATGTCGTTCCAGTGACGCTCCTCGGCAGGCGTGAACGGCCGAACGGTCTGATACGCGCGCAGCAACGCATCGACACGCGCGGCATCCAGCGCGCCCGTCGCGAGATCCGTGCACCAGTCGTTGACGGTCACGGCGACATCGAACAGCCATTTGTCGACACCCGCGAAATAGAAATCGAAGAAACCGCCGAGGCGCGCATGTTCGAGCCCGGGCGCAAACAGCACATTGTCGCGGAACAGGTCGCAATGACACGGGCCGCCGGGCAGCGCCGCGTAATCCGCCGAGCCAAAGAACGCCGCCTGCCACGCCAACTCGCCTTCGAACAACTCGCGCTGCTCATGGCTCAGGAATTCGACGATCGACGGCGCCTTTTCCTGCCACCATGACAGGCTGCGCAGATTCGGCTGATGCTGCGGAAAATCGCGTCCGGCCAGATGCAGGCGCGCGAGCATCTGCCCGACCTCGATGCAATGCGCGGGCGTCGGCGCGAGTTCGGGCGCGCCTTCCAGCTTGGTAACCACCGAGGCGGGCTTGCCATGCAGCATGCCGAACAGCGTGCCGTCACGGCGCGGCATCGGATCGGGCACGGGCACGCGATGCGAGGCCAGATGGCGCATCAGATCGAGATAGAACGGCAACTGCGTGGCGCTCAGATTCTCGAAGATCGTCAGCACGTATTCGCCGCGCGTGGTCGTGAGAAAGAAATTGCTGTTTTCGATACCGGACTGGATGCCGCGCAATTCGACGACATCGCCGAGATCGTAGTCTTGCAGCCAGTCGCCGAGCTCGGCGTGGGTGACGGGGGTAAAGACGGCCATGCAGGGAAGCGTCGGTCAGGTTGGACGGCCCGGAGCGGGCCTGTGAAGATCGGCGCGGCCTATCACACGCCGCGCCGCGAGGCCGCGACCCGCTTTCATCGGGCGGGTCCGGCGCGATCAGGAAAGATCAGTAACGCAGGTTGATCGACGGCAGGCGGGTGCTGGCCTTGCCGTTGTCGCGCACTTGCGGCGAGGTATCGGCGGGCGCGCTCATCTGATAACGCGTGCCGAAGTTGGAATGCACGTCGATCTCGACGGGCTTGCCCTTGTCGCGGAATTCGGTGATTTCAGTGCCGTTCGTGCTCAGTTCGTGAAAGCTCGGCGTGCGCGGCGGCGAGATTTCGACTTTCGAACTGACATTGGCCGGCGGCCGGTTGATGGCTTTCAGATCCGGAAGGCCCGCTGCTTCTTCCGGCGACATTTTCTGCGTGGCGGGTTGCGGCTCGATTTGAGCGGCTTGCGGCGCTGGCTGCGCAACTGCGCCGAGGCTTGCGGCGGCGAGGACTGCCGCGACGGCGGCGCAAAGGTGCAGCTTCATGATGGTTCTCCAGGCGATGGCCGGATTCTAGCAAAAAGCCTTGCCGAATCAGTGGAACGCCTTATTGTGCGCTGGTTTTCAGCATTTCGACGTGGCGCCGAAAAAACACTGTTGCACGGTGTGATTGCACGCACTCACGCGATCAGGGGCTTCATGGATCGGGCATTCTTCCGTGTTAAGGTCGATTCATCGAGGGCATCAAAAAAGACACAAGATCATGACAAACGACCGGACTCAAAGCACCCAGGGCACGCCTGCCAACGACTTCCCGACCGAATCCTTCGAAGATCCTGTCGCGGCCGTCACGCGGCTTTCCGCGATCTATGAAGCCAACACCGCATTCCTGCGCGACGCATTCGCGCGCTATCGGCGCAACGAGCAGTTCACGCACCGCGTGCGAGCGTGCTATCCCTTCGTGCGCGTGCGGACCGAGTTGAACACGCAGATCGATTCACGCCGTTCGTATGGTTTCGTCGCCGGCCCGGGCATCTATGAAACGACGCTCACGCGTCCCGACCTGTTCGGCGACTACTATCGCGAGCAGTTGCGCCTGCTCGCGAAGAATCATCATGTGGGGATCGAAGTGGGCGTGTCGGCGCAGCCGATCCCGATTCACTTCGCATTCGCCGAAGGCATTCATCTCGAAGGCGACCTGGATCGCGACCGTCTGCTCGCGATGCGCAACATCTTCGATACGCCGGACCTCGCGCTGCTCGACGACCGCATCGTCAACGGTACCTTCGAGCCCGGGCCTGGCGAGCCGCATCCGCTCGCGTTGTTCACAGCGGCGCGCGTGGACTTCTCGCTGCACCGGCTGCGCCACTACACCGCGACCTCGCCGACGCATTTCCAGAACTACGTGCTGTACACGAACTACCAGTTCTATATCGACGAATTCGTGAAGCTCGGCCGCACGATGATGTCGCGTGCCGACGACGAAGCCACGCGCGCCTATCGCAGCGAGTATTCATCGTTCGTCGAACCCGGCGACGTCGTCACGTATAACGCGAACCTCGGCGAACAGCCCGAGGAGGGCGCGGCCCCCGCACGCCTGCCGCAGATGCCCGCGTATCACCTGAAGCGCGCGGACGGCAGCGGCATCACGATGGTGAATATCGGCGTGGGACCGTCGAACGCGAAGACGATCACGGACCATATCGCGGTGCTGCGCCCGCATGCGTGGATCATGCTTGGACATTGCGCGGGGTTGCGCAATACGCAGCGGCTCGGCGACTACGTGCTCGCCCACGGTTACGTGCGTGAAGATCACGTGCTCGATGACGACCTGCCGCTGTGGGTGCCGGTGCCGGCGCTGGCGGAAGTGCAGGTGGCGCTGGAGAAGGCGGTCGCCCAGGTGACGCAGCTCGAAGGCACCGACCTGAAGCGCGTGATGCGCACGGGCACGGTGGCGAGCGTGGATAACCGCAACTGGGAACTGCGCGATCATCGCGAGCCGGTACGGCGGCTGTCGCAGAGCCGGGCCGTTGCGCTCGACATGGAAAGCGCGACGATCGCCGCCAACGGCTTCCGTTTCCGCGTGCCGTACGGGACCTTGCTATGCGTGTCGGACAAGCCGCTGCATGGCGAACTGAAACTGCCCGGCATGGCCGACCAGTTCTATCGCGCGCAGGTGGATCAGCATCTGCAGATCGGCGTGAAGGCGATGGAGTTGTTGCGCATGAACGGGCTGTCGCAATTGCACAGCCGCAAGCTGCGCAGCTTCGCCGAAGTCGCGTTCCAATAAGCGGGGTGTCAGTTGCCGGGCCGGGCGGCGGAGGCGCCGCCCTCGACGTCACTCGTGACGATTGATGCAGAACCGGTCGTCCGTGTATCCGCACTGGACCTTGGTCGCGGCCGACTTCTCCTTGCCGCTCAACGCCCAGACGTCGATCACCTCACGGCCCCGGTCGCGATTGAGCGTGAGCAATTGATCTTCTCCGGTCTCGCCGAACTTCTTCGGGTAAAGATGCCGCAACCAGCTGTTCGATGCGCCTTTCAGGTTTCCGACCTGCGCCAGTCCGCATACATCGAAAATCCAGGCGCCGTTTCCGGAAAAATATGAGATGAGGCCGATCTCACACGTACGAATATGGACCGGATTCGGTGAGTACTGAGCAATCCGATACGCGCCTTGACCAATGAAATCGCTGGCCACTTCACGGTACTCGGAATAGATCGGCTGATCTTCGTTCCATGCGTGGTACTTGTTCTGCGAGTAATTCGACACGACGAGCAGCGCGAACGAAAGGGAAATGAGCGCACCGGAAAGCGTGCTCGTCCTGATCGATCCCGAGCGGCGCAGCTCGATGGTCGTGGCGACCCACAAGGCGAAGAAAACAATCAGGAAATTCTCGCTGTACCAGTCGAAGCTCCCCGACATCGAGTGCGCGATCAGCAGCAATGCTGCCGCGCAGGGCGCCATGACGAAGAAGAGTTTCTTGCTCTTCAGCGAGAAAAGAAGCGGCATCGCAATGAAGACCCAGCCGATCCATGCCTTCGAGAAGCCCATCAATTGGGCGATGTGCTCCGGCAGGACATCGAGCGCATTCTGATCGTTGAACAGTTTCAGCTTCGAGGTGACTTCCTTCGACCAGATGGTGCTGGGCACGGGATAGACCTTGAGCGCAAGCATGATGACTGCATACACGGCCAGCGCCATCAGAAGGCCGCAGCTGAACTTGAGCAACGCGCCCTTTCGGGTGCCATAAACACAGGCGGTCACGCACGTCGCGATAAGGCCGATTTCCGGACGCGACAATCCCACCAGACACACGACAATGCCGGTCAGATAGATATTTTCGGACCGGTCGGCCAGCAGCTTGATGAGGGTGAACAACGACAAAAACAGAACGCCGCCTTCCATCAACAGTGTGGAATCCAGCGATCCGCTCAGGAGAAAAAATGCGATGGACAGAAGCAGGTACGAACGGATCCTGTCCAGCCAGAAAGGCAGAAACAAAAAGAATGAGACAAACGCTCCGGATAGAAACGAAAACCGGGCAGCGGCAATGCTTCTCAACGGAATGTGAAAGAGGTCGAGAAAGGCAAGACCCGGAACGAGCGTAAGAAGGTGCAGCGGTGAACTTGCGAGCAGCATTGAAGAATGCGCAATAGGAAAATAGCGGGCGGTCCCCGCTTCCACAATGTTAGTCGCAATATGCAAGTAAATGAAACTATCGTCGAACCACGCGGTTCTTTTGAAAAGAAAAAGTGCCGCCAAAGAAAGCATGCTCATGGCGAGCACAAAACTTAGTAATTGCGAAACAATCGATGGCCTTATTCCAGGGCTCGAATTCGCGCCCTGGAATCTCTTTGTTTCAACTTGCATTGCTGATGGGGTGTTGGTTTTGATTTATGCAGCGTGCAATTGCGCAGAGGCTTTATGAGCGCGAGAGTATAACTTGACGGACACCAGTCAGCAGCGAAACTGATGTTCGCATGAATCAAACGTCAAAGCGCCGTGTTTTTCAGCGCAAATGAGCTGAGAAACACGGCGCTGGCGTCGAGCAAATCAGAAGCGTGCCATCGGGGCGAGCGGCGCCCGCCCCGAAACAAGCCTCACAGATAGAACATCCGGTCTTCGTCCGACTTGCCTTCGGCGGGCTGCTCGGGCGCGTCCTCGCGGTCTTCATAGAAGCGCAGCACGGCGTCGAGCACCTGATCGGGATCGTCGATGACCTGCATCAGATCGAGATCCTTCTCGCCGATCACGCCATTGGTCAGCAGCGTCTTCTTGAACCAGTCGAGCAGGCCGGCCCAGAACTCCGCGCCGACCAGCACGATGGGCACGTGGCGCGACTTCTTCGTCTGGATGAGCGTGAGGACTTCGGCGAGTTCGTCGAGCGTGCCGAAGCCGCCCGGCATCACCACCACAGCGTCCGAGTTCTTCACGAACGTGACCTTGCGCGTGAAGAAGTGACGGAAGCGCAGCGAGATGTCCTGCCATTGATTGCCGGACTGTTCATGCGGCAATTCGATGTTGAGGCCGACCGAAGGCGACTTGCCCGCGTGCGCGCCCTTGTTGGCTGCTTCCATGATGCCCGGGCCGCCGCCCGAGATCACGGCGAAGCCCGCGTCGGAGAACTTCTGCGCGATCTCGATGGTGCGCTGATAGTACGGCGACTCGGGTTTGAGACGGGCCGAACCATAGATGCTGATGGCAGGGCGGATCTCCGAGAGGTACTCGGTCGCCTCGATAAACTCTGCCATAATCGTGAACATCTGCCACGATGCGCGAGCCTTCTTGGCTGTCGCGCGCTCTTGATCTGCGAGCGATCGCAGACTCGGAATCACTTTTCTCTTGTTCATAATGCCTGAAGAACTCAGTCTTGAAGGTAAGACCCTGCTATTGGTCGACGGTTCTAGTTACTTGTACCGGGCCTACCATGCGATGCCTGACCTGCGAGGCCCCGACGGCGGTCCCACTGGCGCACTGTATGGAATGATCAACATGCTGCGGCGCTTGCGGCGCGAAATCAATGCAGAGTATAGCGCGTGCGTTTTCGACGCCAAGGGCAAGACCTTCCGCGACGACTGGTACGCCGAGTACAAGGCCAACCGGCCCTCGATGCCGGAAGACCTCTCCAGGCAGATCGAACCCATTCACGTTGCCGTGCGCGCGCTCGGCTGGCCGCTCGTCATGATCGAGGGCGTCGAGGCCGACGACGTCATCGGTACGCTCGCCGTGCAGGCCGAGAAGCGCGGCATGAAGGTGATCGTCTCGACGGGCGACAAGGATCTGGCTCAGCTCGTGACGGATCATGTCACCCTCATCAATACGATGACCAACGAAACGCTCGACCGCGCCGGCGTGCAGGCCAAGTTCGGCGTGCCGCCCGAGCGCATCGTCGACTATCTTTCTCTCATCGGCGATACGGTCGACAACGTGCCAGGCGTCGAGAAATGCGGACCCAAGACCGCGCTCAAATGGCTCACGCAATACGACACCCTTGATGGCATCGTAGAACATGCGGGCGAGATCAAAGGTGCGGTAGGAGACAATCTGCGCAAGGCTCTGGACTTCCTGCCCATGGCCCGCAAACTCGTCACCGTGCACACGGAATGCGACCTTGCCTCGCAGATCGAATCGATCGACGCCACGCTCGCCAGCCGTCCCGAATCACGCGACGAACTGCGCGACGTGTTCCTGCGTCATGGCTTCAAGACCTGGCTGCGCGAGATCGAAATCGCGGATGCCGTCGAAGGTCCGAGCGACACGCCGCCCGCCGAAGTCACGGAGATCGAGCATCACTACGAGACCGTGCAGACGTGGGAACAGTTCGATGCCTGGCTCAAGCGCATCAACGAAGCCGAGCTCACGTCGTTCGACAGCGAGACCACCTCGCTCGATCCGCTGACGGCGCAGATCGTCGGCATGTCGTTCTCGGTCGAGCCGGGTCATGCGGCTTATGTTCCGGTTGCGCATCGCGGGCCGGATGCGCCCGAGCAGTTGCCGCGCGACGAAGTGCTCGCGAAGCTCAGGCCGTGGCTCGAAGATGCATCGAAGAAGAAGGTCGGCCAGCATCTGAAGTACGACGAGCAGGTGCTCGCGAACTACGGCATCGAGATGCGCGGCGTCGAGCACGACACGCTGCTGCAATCGTACGTGCTGGAGTCGCACCGTCCGCACGACATGGACAACCTCGCGCTGCGTCATCTCGGCGTGAAGACCATCAAGTACGAGGACGTCGCGGGCAAGGGTGCGGCGCAGATCGGCTTCGACGAAGTCCCGCTCGAACAGGCCGCGGCCTACGCCGCCGAAGACGCCGACATCACGCTGCGCCTGCATCGCGCGCTGTATCCGCAAGTGGCGCAGGAAGAAGGGCTGCTGCGCGTGTATCGCGACATCGAATTGCCCACGTCGCGCGTGCTGCGCAAGATGGAACGCAACGGCGTGCTGATCGACCGCGAGCGGCTCGATACGCAGAGCAACGAAATCGCGAAGCGTCTCATCGATTTGCAGGCGCAGGCGTATGAGCTGGCGGGCGGCGAGTTCAATCTCGGTTCGCCGAAGCAGATCGGCCAGATCTTCTTCGAGAAGCTGCAACTGCCGATCGTGAAGAAGACGCCGAGCGGCGCACCTTCCACCGACGAAGAAGTGCTGCAGAAGCTCGCCGAAGACTTTCCACTGCCGAAGGTGCTGCTCGAACATCGCGGTCTGTCGAAGCTCAAGTCCACCTATACGGACAAACTGCCGCGCATGGTCAACACCAACACCGGCCGCGTGCATACGAACTATGCGCAGGCGGTTGCGGTGACGGGGCGGCTGTCGTCGAACGAGCCGAACCTGCAAAACATCCCCGTGCGCACCGGCGAAGGACGCCGCATTCGCGAAGCGTTCATCGCGCCGCCGGGCCGCAAGATCGTGTCCGCCGATTATTCGCAAATCGAACTGCGCATCATGGCGCACATTTCCGGCGACGCATCGTTGATGCGCGCGTTCAAGGAAGGCGAGGACGTGCACCGCGCCACCGCCTCGGAAGTGTTCAGCGTGACGCCGCTCGAAGTCGACAACGATCAGCGCCGCATCGCCAAGGTCATCAACTTCGGCTTGATCTACGGCATGAGCTCGTTCGGTCTCGCGTCGAATCTCGGCATCACGCGCGATGCGGCGAAGCTGTATATCGACCGGTATTTCGCACGCTATCCGGGCGTCGCCGCCTACATGGAGAACACGCGTCTCGCCGCGAAAGCGCATGGCTTCGTCGAGACGGTCTTCGGCCGGCGTCTGTGGCTGCCCGAGATCAACGGCGGCAGCGGTCCGCGCCGGCAGGCGGCGGAACGCGCGGCCATCAATGCGCCGATGCAGGGCACCGCCGCCGACCTCATCAAGCTCTCGATGATCGCCGTGCAGGACTGGCTCGAAACCTCGGGCACCGGTGCGAAGATGATCATGCAGGTACACGATGAACTCGTGCTCGAAGTCCCCGAGGAAGCGCTTCCGGAAGTCAGGAAGCGCTTGCCGGAACTCATGTGCGGCGTCGCGCAGCTGAAGGTGCCGCTTGTCGCGGAAGTGGGCGTCGGCAACAACTGGGAGGAGGCGCACTGACGCCCTGAGTTTCATCGAGGCCTGCTGACACGAGCCGCGCGAAAGCCTATGCTGCTTCGGACGCATATGCCCGGCATGTCATCGACGCGCTTGTGACTGTCATCGGGCCGCGCGCACAATCCGTTCATCGAGGAAACAAGCACGAATAAGCACGAACGAGCACGACAGCCGACCGGTCATAAAAACACAGGGAGAGTTCCATGCATCGCTTCATCATCGTCGGCGGAGGGGCCGGCGGCCTCGAACTCGCGACGCGTCTCGGCGACCGCTTCGGCAGCACGGACAGTAAGACGCCGCCAAAAGCGCAGATCACGCTGGTCGACCGCAATCCGACGCACATCTGGAAGCCGCTGCTGCATGAAGTCGCCGCGGGCAGCATGGATCCATTCACGCAGGAACTCGAATACGCGGCGCAAGCCCTGTGGCATGGCTTCGAGTTCCAGCAGGGCGATCTGATCGGACTGGACCGCGCGAACCGGCGCATCAGGATCAGCGCGCTGCGCGACGAGGAAGCCGGTGAACTGCTGCCGGAACGCGACCTGGAATACGACACGCTGGTCATCGCCATCGGCAGCACGACGCATTTCTTCGGCGTCGAAGGGGCGCAGGCCAACTCCATCGCGCTCGATACCGTCGGCCAGGCCGAGCTGTTTCGCAAGCGGCTGATTGCGGCCTGCATCCGCGCCGAGCACGTCGCACCCGAGCCGGTGGCCGCCGGCATCGACGAAGCCGAGGTCGAAGACTCGCCCGGCGTCGATCCGGTGCCGCGCATTCAGGTGGCGATCGTCGGCGCCGGTGCGACCGGCGTGGAATTGTCGGCGGAACTGCGCAACACGGCGCAGGTGCTGTCCGCCTACGGGCTGCACAAGCTCGACCCGAAACATGACATCGGCATCGTGCTGATCGAGGCGGGACCGCGCATCCTTCCTGCGTTGCAGGAGCGCGTCTCCACCGCGACCGCCGAACTGCTCACCAAGCTCGGCGTGAAGCTTCTGACCGGCGAAACCGTCGCGCAGGTGGGCCGCGACTCGATCCACACGGCGAGCGGCAAGATGATTCGCGCGGACCTCACGGTGTGGGCGGCGGGCATCAAGGCGCCGGCCGTGCTTGCCAACCTGGACGGCCTGCCGACCAACCGCCTCGGCCAGCTGAACGTGCGCCGCACGCTGCAAACCGAAATCGACGACAACATCTTCGCCCTCGGCGACTGCGCCGCGTGTCCGTGGCCGGGCAACGAGCGCAATGTGCCGCCGCGCGCGCAGGCCGCGCATCAGCAGGCGAGCTTCCTGTTCAAGTCGTTCGAACGGCTGTTGCAGGGCAAGCCGCTGCCGGAGTACACCTATCGCGACTTCGGCTCGCTGGTGTCGCTGGGGCATTACAGCGCGGTCGGCAACCTGATGGGCGGGCTGATCGGCGGCAATATGCTGATCGAAGGGCTGTTCGCGCGCTTCATGTACATGTCGCTGTACCGGCTGCATGTCGCCGCGCTGCACGGCTATGCGCGCATGGTGCTCGATACCGTCGCGCACTGGCTGCGCCGCTCCACCGCGCCGCGCGTGAAGCTGCATTGACGCTCACCGGTTTGGAATAGAAGCGCTGCGTCGTTCGTTCAAAGCTGTTTAGAATGAGCGGCGCGCTTTTTCGGAAGCGCACGTTCGTCGTCGTGCAGCGCCGCGCCACGTGCAGCCTTGAGCACGCCGCGCGGTTTCAAGGATCCGTGCCGCGCATTGCCACCGCCATCGAACGTGCAATGCGACGGCCTCGCCGCGGGAGCCACGCATGCTAGACCCAGAAGTCGACAGCCTCATTCCGCACGTCCCGTTCAATCGCCGCAATTTCATCAAGGCAAGCATCGGCACCGGCTTCGCGGCCGCCGTGCTGCCGGTCTCGGCGCAGACCATCCACACCGACAGCGACGGCCTCGAAGCCGGCGCAATCGGCGTGCGCGGCGCGGACGGCACGCTCGTGCCGGCGTATCGCGCCCAGCCCAAGGGCAAGACGCATCTGCCCGTCATCATCGTGATTCACGAGATCTTCGGCGTGCACGAGCACATCGCCGACGTGTGCCGGCGCTTCGCCAAGCAGGGTTATCTGGCGATCGCGCCGGACCTCTACACGCGCCAGGGCGACGCCTCGGCCTACAAGTCGATGCAGCAGCTCAACGAACAACTCGTGTCGAAGGTGCCGGACGCTCAGGTGATCTCGGACATCGACCAGACCGTCAAATGGGCGGGCGAGCATGGCGGCGATCCGAAGCGCGTGGGCATCGTCGGTTTTTGCTGGGGCGGGCGCATCTCGTGGCTCTACGCCGAGCACAATCCGTCGCTCAAGGCGGCGGTCGCGTTCTACGGACGGCTCGTCGGCAACAAGACGGAGAACACGCCGAGCAATCCGCTCGATCTCGCCAGCGGGCTCAAGGTGCCGGTGCTCGGGCTGTATGGCCGGCAGGACCAGAGCATTCCGCAGGACACCATCGAGCAGATGAAGCAGGCGCTCGCCAACGATCCGCCGCCCGCCCGCAATTCGCAATTCGTCGTGTACGACGACGCCCCGCACGCGTTCTTTGCCGATTACCGGCCGAGCTATCGCAAGGCGGACGCGGAAGACGCCTGGAAGCGCGCGCTCGCGTGGTTCCGCGAGCACGGCGTCCGCTAAGGCGTCTCAGGGCTTCGCGCCGGTCGCGACGGGCCTGCCCGGATCGGCGCTCCACTCGCTCCACGAGCCGGGATAGAGCGCGGCGCCGTGCAGCCCGGCGATCTCCATCGCAATGGCGTTGTGGCACGCCGTCACGCCCGAACCGCATTGCAGCACGATGCGGTCGGGCGAGGTCGCGCCGATCAGCGTGCCGAAGGCCTCGCGCAGGTCGTGCGCGGTCTTGAAGCGGCCGTCCGCGTTCAGGTTGTCCTTGAAGAAGTGATTCAGCGCGCCCGGAATGTGGCCCCCGACGGGATCGAGCGTTTCGTTTTCGCCGCGATAGCGGTCGGCGGCGCGGGCATCGATCAGCAGGTGATCGCGCGTGCCGATGCTGCGCTCGATCGCGGCGGCGTCGATGGTCACCTGCAGCGGCGCTGCCGCCTTGAACGTACCCTGCGTGCGCGCCGGCACGGCGGTCTCCAGCGGCTGGCCGGCGGCCTCCCAGGCGTTCAGCCCGCCGTCGAGCAGCGCGACGGAATCATGTCCCAGCCAGCGCAGCAGCCACCAGAGACGCGCCGCGTACATGCCGCCCTGCGCGTCATAGGCGACGACCTGGCGTCCTTCGTCGAGTCCGAAGCTCGCCAGTTTTTCGACGAGCGCGGCGCGCTCGGGCAACGGGTGCCGTCCGTTCGAGCCGGTTTTCGCGCCGGACAGATCGCTATCGAGATGCAGGTAATGCGCGCCGGGAATGTGGCCGGCGGCGTAGGCGGCCGCGCCTGCTTCGGGCGCGGCGAGGTCGAAGCGGCAGTCGAAGACCAGCACGCTGCCGGGCGCGGCCGCGAGCCGGTCGGCGAGATTCGCGGCGGAGATGAGCGTGGTGTAGTGGGTGTGCTGCATGACGGCTCCTGGAGCGACGCTCGTTGGGCGAGGGGAGATGTCAGTCTAAACACATGAGGGGTGGATCGTCACCGGTCCAGGGACAAAGCGGCGCGAATCTTGCGGCTGCGTCCGGTATTCATACGACGGAGGCTTCAATGAAAACAACCAAACTGCGGGTCCTGCTGGCGACGGCGACCGTACTGGCCGCTCACACCGCGTTTGCCGATACCCCCGGCGCGGACTGGATGCCGAAGGGCAAGGCCATTCAGAAGCTGAGCCAACAGGGCTATGCCAACGCCTATCTGAAGGCCGATGACGGTCATTGGGAAGGCGAGGCCACCAAGGGCGGACGGATCTACGAACTGCACGTCGATCCCCATTCGGGTGTTATCACGAAGAGCGAACCGAAGCACTGAAGCCAGACCGCGCGGCTGCCCTTAGCCCGCGCAGAAAGCAAATGGCCCGACCAGCTTGCGCCGATCGGGCCATTCGTCATTCTGAAGCTTGCGTCGCGACGTTCAGATCGTCCCGAGCTGATGCCGCAGGAACTCGTGGAAGTGCTGCATGCCGGATTCCATCGGGCTCTGGTACGGACCGACCTGGTTCTCTCCGCGCGACATCAGCGCGCGGCGGCCGGCGTCCATGCGTTCGGCGATCTCGTCGTCCTCGCGCGCGGTTTCCATGTAGGCGGCGCGCTCGGCCTCGATGAACTCGCGTTCGAACAACGCGATTTCCTCGGGGTAATAGAACTCGACGATGTTCCGCGTCTTCTGCGTGCCCTCCGGGATCAGCCACGACACGACCAGCACGTGCGGATACCACTCGATCATCAGACCGGGGTAATACACCATCCAGATCGCGCCGAATTCGGGCGGCGTGCCGTTGCGGAAGCGCAGGACTTCGTCGTGCCACTTGCGATACGTCGGGCTGCCCGGCTTCTCGAGATTCTTGTGGACGCCGACCGTCTGGACGCTGTACCAGTCGCCGAATTCCCATTCGAGGTTGTCGCACGACACGAAGCTGCCGAGTCCCGGATGGAACGGCGCGACGTGATAGTCCTCGAGATAGACCTCGATGAAGCTCTTCCAGTTGTAGTTGCACTCATGCACTTCAACGTGATCGAACATGAAATTCGAGAAGTTGAAATGCCGGGCGGTCCCAAGCCTCGCGAGATCCGCGGCGACGTTGCGGCCCTCCGATTCGAACAGCAGCCCCTGCCAGTTTTGCAGCGGGGTCTTGCCGAGGTTGAGGCAGGGCTTGTCCGCGAAATGCGGCGCGCCGAGCAGCTGACCGTCGAGGTCATAGGTCCAGCGGTGCAGCGGGCAGACGATGTTGTCCGCGCTGCCGCGGCCATTCAGCATGATGGCCTGGCGATGGCGGCACACATTCGACAGCAATTCGATATTGTTCTGCTGATTACGAACGAGCACGCGCCCTTCGCCTTCACCCGGAAGCGCGAAATAGTTTCCCGCTTCCGGCACCATGAGTTCGTGCCCGATATAGCGTGGACCCTGCTTGAAAAGTATGTCGAGTTCGCGCGTAAGAAGCGCTTCGTCAAAGTAAGCCGTGACTGGCAGCTGGCTATGAACAGCCTTGAGCTGCAATGCATTGCTCAGATTGGACATTCCCACTCCCGATGAAAACGTGAAAGCAGTGAACAACCCAACCATCGATAGATTCGATTTAGGGAGCCCGCGATTATACCGAAATCCCCCTCCTTGGGGAGCTTAAGGTCTTGATTTGGGTATAAATTGTGTCGGGAGTTCCGCGCAATCGCGTGGCGGGCAGATGCGTTTCGCATTCCGCCGGCAAATTCACGAACGATGCGGCAATGCACTGTTAGCAGTTCCGGAGAGCCCGGATGCGGGTCGAAATTTTGTCTTTTGCCGTAGAATGTGCGACTTGGCTCCAAAAATTAAACTGCACATCCACGATTCATGGCGAAAACCGCTGTTCAGGACACAGGTGAGGTCACCGGCGCGAGCGGCGCCGAAGCGCCCGGCGCGGACGCCGCGCGGCTTCCGGAGAATTACGAAGCGGCGCTGGGCGAACTCGAATTGCTTGTGGCGCGCATGGAAGAGGGCGCGCTGAGTCTCGAGGAGTCGCTTGCGGCGTACCGTCGCGGCGCCGCGCTTGTAGGGTTTTGCCAACAACAGCTCGAAAAAGTCGAGCAGCAGGTACGCGTCCTCGATGGCGAGACGCTCAAGCCGCTGCCCGCCGAGGTACAGCGCGCCACCCAGGGTGCAACGAAAGACAACGGGGACGACGACCTATGACCTTCGAACAATGGATGCGTGCCACGCTCGACCGCGTCGAGACAGCGCTGGAGCACACTCTGCCGGGTACCGATGTCGCGCCTGCGCGTCTGCACGAAGCCATGCGCTATGCCGTGCTCGGCGGCGGCAAGCGCGTGCGCCCGCTGCTGGTCCATGCGGCCGGCGAGCTGACGGGCGCGAGCGCGCCGGCGGTGGAAGCGGCCAGCGCGGCGCTCGAAATGATTCACGTGTATTCGCTGGTGCATGACGACATGCCCGCCATGGATGACGACGCGTTGCGTCGCGGCAAGCCCACGGTACATATCCAATATGACGAAGCGACGGCATTGCTCGTCGGCGACGCGCTGCAATCGCAGGCCTTCGTTGCGCTGACCGCAGCCGGCAACGGTCTGAACGATACCCAGCAGGCCGCGCTCGTGCGCGAGCTGGCGGTCGCGAGCGGTTCGCTCGGCATGGCGGGCGGGCAGGCCATCGACCTCGAAAGCGTCGGGCGCAAGCTCTCGCGGCCCGAGCTCGAGACCATGCATCGCAAGAAGACAGGCGCGTTGTTGCGCGCGTCGGTGCGCATGGGCGCGCTGGCGGGCGCAACGCCCGACGCGGAGGCGCTCGCGGCGCTGGATCAATACGCCGCCGCGGTCGGCCTGGCGTTCCAGGTGATCGACGACATCCTCGATGTCACCGCCGACTCCGCCACGCTCGGCAAGACGGCGGGCAAGGACGCGCAGCATGACAAACCCACTTACGTGTCGATCATCGGTCTCGACGCGTCGCGCGAACTCGCGGCGCAACTGGGCCGCGACGCGCACGGCGCCATCCAGCCGTTCGGCCCGCGCGGCCAGCGGCTGGCCGAGCTTGCAGACCTGGTCGTGAACCGGGTGAATTGATTGTTGAACGCGTGACGAACCCCACGGCGCGAGCGGTCCAGTCCGGACGCATTGCGCTGAACGAATCACGCCAGTTTTCCTAAAATGGGACGACGATGTACGACCTGCTGAAATCCATCGACGATCCGGCCGATTTGCGTGCCCTCGATCGACGCCAACTGCAACCGCTAGCCGACGAGCTGCGAGCCTATGTGCTCGACAGCGTCTCGCAGACGGGCGGGCATCTGTCGTCCAATCTGGGCACTGTCGAGCTGACGATCGCGCTGCACTATGTGTTCGATACCCCTGCTGACCGCATCGTCTGGGATGTCGGCCATCAGACCTATCCGCACAAGATCCTCACCGGCCGCCGCGACCGGATGTCCGGGCTCCGCCAGCTGGGCGGCATCTCCGGCTTTCCGCGCCGCTCCGAGTCCGAGTACGACACCTTCGGCACCGCGCATTCGAGTACGTCGATTTCGGCGGCGCTCGGCATGGCGGTCGCGAACAAGCTGCAGGGCGACAACCGCTATTCCATTGCCGTGATCGGCGACGGCGCGATGACCGCCGGCATGGCCTTCGAGGCGATGAACAACGCGGGCGTCGCCGACGACCTGCCGCTGCTCGTCATCCTCAACGACAACGACATGTCGATCTCGCCGCCGGTCGGCGCGCTGAATCGCCATCTCGCGCGTCTGATGTCGGGGCGTTTCTATGCTGCCGCGCGCGCGGGCGTCGAGCGCGTGCTGCGCGCCGCGCCGCCCATGCTGGACCTCGCGCGCAAGCTCGAAGAACACGCGAAGGGCATGATCGTGCCGGCCACGCTGTTCGAGGAATTCGGCTTCAACTACATCGGCCCGATCGACGGTCACGACCTCGATTCGCTGGTCCCCACACTGCAGAACATCAAGGAGCTGCGTGGTCCGCAATTCCTGCACGTGGTGACGAAGAAAGGCCAGGGCTACAAGCTCGCCGAAGCCGATCCGGTGCTCTATCACGGCCCGGGCAAGTTCAATCCGGCTGAAGGCATCAAGCCGTCGACGGCGCCTTCGAAGAAAACCTACACGCAGGTGTTCGGCGAATGGCTGTGCGACGCCGCTGCGCAGGACTCGCGCGTGGTCGGCATCACGCCGGCGATGCGCGAAGGCTCGGGCATGGTCGAGTTCGAACAGCGTTTCCCGGAGCGTTACTTTGACGTCGGCATTGCCGAGCAGCATGCGGTGACGTTCGCGGGCGGTCTCGCGGCGGACGGCATGAAGCCGGTCGTCGCGATCTACTCGACCTTCCTGCAACGCGCGTACGACCAGCTGATCCACGACGTCGCGCTGCAGAACCTGCCGGTCGTGTTCGCCATCGACCGCGCGGGCCTCGTCGGGGCGGACGGCGCCACGCACGCGGGCAACTATGACCTCGCGTTCCTGCGCTGCATCCCGAACATGACGGTGATGGCGGCATCGGACGAGAACGAATGCCGCCAGATGCTCTACACGGCGTTGCAGCAATCCAACCCGACGGCCGTGCGTTATCCGCGCGGCGCGGGCGCCGGTGTCGCGACCGTCAAGCAGATGACCGCGCTGCCGGTGGGCAAGGGCGAGATTCGCCGCGAGTCGTCGCAGAAGCTCGGCTCAGGCAAGCGCATTGCCATCTGCGCGTTCGGCACGATGGTCGCGCCGTCGCTGGCCGCGGCCGGGGAACTCGATCTCACCGTCGCGAACATGCGCTTCGTGAAGCCGGTCGACGCCGACCTGCTGCGCGAACTCGCCGCCACGCACGATGCCATCGTCACCATTGAGGAAGGCACGATCATGGGCGGCGCGGGCTCGGCCTGCGTGGAAGCGCTGCTTGCAGGCGGCGTGCTGAAGCCGGTGCTGCAGCTCGGTCTGCCGGACGTGTTCATCGATCACGGCGATCCCGCGAAGCTGCTCGCGAGCGTGGGCCTCGACGCGGCCGGCATCGCGCGCTCGATTCGCGAACGCTTTCTCGACGCCGTCGAGAGCGAGCAGGCAGGCAAGCTGACCAAGCGCGTGGCCTGATACGGTACGGCGCGCTCGGGGCGCGCCGTAGGGAATGACTCAAGATGATTCGCCTCACACACGGCGCGGGCTCCAATCCGCGCCGTGTGCGCTTCAAGCATTGAACCGCCCGCGTCGTCATGACGCGCGGCGCATAAGGACATAAGAAATGAACCAGATGAATCCCGCCTTCGTGATGCCGGACGTCCCGGGCACGCCGGACACGCGTCAGAGCGGCCTGCAGCGCGGCGGCGGGACGGGCGTGCGGCATCCGTTGTCGGTGCGTACGGCGAACGGCGTGCAGCCGAGCGTCGGCGTGTGGAATCTCGACGTGCACCTGCCCGCCGACCAGAAGGGCACGCACATGTCGCGCTTCGTCGCGCTGCTCGAAGACAATCGCGAGCCGCTCGACCAGGCCGCGCTGCGCGCACTGCTCGCCGACATGCTGACCCGGCTCGAAGCGCATTCGGGACGTATCGAAGTAAGCCTGCCGGTCTTCGTGATGAAGACCGCGCCCGTGTCCGGCGTGCAGAGCCTGCTCGACTACGAGGTGACGTACATCGCCGAACGGCGCGACGGCGAAACCCGCCTGTCGATGAAAGTGCTCGTGCCCGTGACGAGCCTGTGCCCGTGCTCGAAGAAGATCTCGCAATACGGCGCGCACAACCAGCGTTCGCACGTGACCATTACGGCCGAACTGGCGGGCGAAGTGGAGGTGGAAGAACTGATCCGCATCGCTGAGGAAGAGGCATCGTGCGAACTGTGGGGACTGCTCAAGCGGCCCGACGAGAAGTTCGTCACCGAGCGGGCGTACGAGAATCCGAAGTTCGTCGAAGACCTCGTGCGCGATGTCGCCACGCGGCTGAACGCGGATGAACGCATCGTCGCGTACACGCTCGAAGCCGAGAACTTCGAGTCGATCCACAACCACAGCGCGTATGCGGTGATCGAGCGGGACAAGCGCCGCGACGCCTGATTGTTCGCGCATCTTCGCCAAGAGAGCCGGTCTTCGTACCGGCTCTTTGCTTATGCGAACGCGGTTTCCGACGAAACATGCGCTTCCCGCACCGATTCCACCACCAGCGAGGCCAGCCGCTCGACCAGCGGCGAGCCGACGCCCGACGCGCGATGCAGCGCCAGCGGAATGGACGGCAGCGCGGGCAAGCCGCCTTCGTCGGCGTCGAGGGGACGGACGGTCGCGGGCAGGCCGTAGCTTGTGCGCACCGTCACGCCCAGTCCGGCTGCGGCAGCCGCCCACAATCCCGACAGGCTCGGGCTCGTGAACGCCACGCGCCAGCGGATGCCGGCGCGGTCGAGCGCCGCGGCGGCCGCGCTGTGGAACAGGCACGGCCGGTCGAAGGCGATCAGCGGCAGCGGTTCGTCGAGGTCGAAATGCCATGGCACGCTCGATGACGCGATCCAGCGCATCGGCGGGGCGGCGATCGCTTGCGGCAGATTGGCCGCCTGGCTCTCGTCGCTGACGCCTGCCGCGCCCCAGACGAGCGCAAGATCGAGCTGCGCGCCGTCGATGCGCTCCAGCAGTTCGGTATTTCGTGCGACACGCGCCTCGATGCGCACTTTCGGATGCGCGCGCGCGAAACGTCCGAGTACGTCGGGCAACACCACTTCGCCGAAATCTTCCTGCAGCCCGAGCCGGATCCAGCCTTCCAGATCGACGCCGCGCACCGCGACAGCCGCTTCATCGTTCAGTTCGACGAGACGCCGCGCGTAGTTGAGCATCACTTCGCCGGCGTCCGTGAGCGCCAGCCCGCGGCCCGCCTTGCGAAACAATGGCGTGCCGGCCTGTTCTTCGAGCTTGCGGATCTGCGCGCTCACCGCCGACGTCGAGCGGCCGACACGATCCGCCGCCCTCGCAAAACTCCCCAGATCCATGCCGGCGACGAAACTGCGCAGCACGGCGAGGTCGAAAGTCGTCTGGCCCATGGATCATCCTGTTTATCTGAATGGATGGTGAAAAACTTTGCGATTTTCAGGATGATCCTAAGCCTTCAGACTGGTCGCAGTCAAACTTCATCCGGACTGCGTCATGGATATTTCCTGGGTTTCGAACTCGATCAGGTCGCCCGCGCTCGACAGCCGGCATCGCTGGAAGGTGCTGGGCGTGGGCGTCGCGGCGAACGCGAGCGTGTCGGCGGCGGCGACCGGCTTTCCGACGACCGCCGTCTGGGTCCGCTCGGCGTATCACCTCAGCAATGGCCAGTTGGGCGTGGTGCTGGGCGCGCTGGGACTGGGCGTCGCGTTGTCCGAACTGCCGTGGGGCGTGCTGACGGACCGCTGGGGCGATCGGCCGGTGCTGCTGATCGGCCTGCTGACGACCGCCGCGGCGCTCATCGCGATGGCCATCTTCGCCACGCCCGCCACGGCGAGTTTTGCGTGGCTCGTCGCGGCGATGTGCGGCCTCGGGCTGCTCGGGGGCAGCGTGAACGGTTCGAGCGGGCGCGCGGTGATGGCGTGGTTCGGCGAAGGCGAACGCGGCCTGGCCATGAGCATTCGCCAGACCGCTGTGCCGCTCGGCGGCGGCATCGGGGCGGCGTTGCTGCCGTGGCTGGCGTCGACGCACGGGTTCTCGGCCGTCTTCGGCGTGCTCGCCGCGATGTGCCTCTTGTCGGGCGTGTTCGCGTGGCGCTGGCTTCATGAATCGCCGCTCGCGCAGCACAAGCCGGCGCCGGGCAAGGTCCGGCCGGCGCAAGGCACGCCCTTGCGCGATGTGCAGGTGTGGCGCGTGGTGCTCGGCATCGGCGTGCTGTGCGTGGCGCAATTCGCGGTGCTGAGTTTCGCGACGATTTTCCTGCACGACGCCGCGCGTTTCGGCGTGACCGCAATCAGCGTGACGATGGGCGCGCTGCAACTCGGCGCCATCGGGATGCGCGTCTGGAGCGGTCGGCATACGGACCGCCACGGCAATCGCCGCGCTTACCTGAAGATGTCCACGGTTGTCGCTTGTGCGTCGTTTGCCGTGCTGGGTCTCGCGACGGCGCTTGGCGCGGTCCATGTGCCCGTTTTGCTGGCCGCGATGCTGATCCTGGCGGGCGTATGCGTGTCCGCATGGCACGGCGTGGCCTATACCGAACTCGCGACGCTCGCAGGCACCGCGCGCGCCGGGACCGCGCTCGGCATGGCGAACACGGCGGTGTTCGTCGGCTTCTTCCTGACGCCGCTTGCCATTCCGCACGTGCTCGCGCTGGGCTCCTGGCCGCTGGTCTGGCTGGCGGCGGGCGTGTGCGCGTCGCTCGCGTGGCCGTTGTTTCCGAAGCCCGCACGCGCTTAAACTGGCCGTCCGACAAAGACACTAGCGGAGCGCATCTTGATCCTGATCGGCCAATACGATTCCCCGTTCGTGCGGCGCGTCGCCATCGCGGCGAGTCTCTATGGCATGCCGTACGAGCATCGTCCGTGGTCCGTCTTCGGCGATGCCGACAAGATCGCGCCGTTCAATCCGCTGATCCGCGTGCCGACCTTGGTGCTCGATTCCGGCGACGTGCTGATCGAAAGCGCGATGATCCTCGACTACCTCGACGAGCAGGCCGGCGCGGCGCACGCGCTGATCGCGGCGGAGGGGCCGGAACGGCGTCACGCGCTCAAGATCTGCGCGCTGGCCACCGGTCTGGCCGACAAGGCCGTCGCGCTGGTCTATGAGCGCGTGCTGCACAAGGAGCGGTCGCAGACCTGGCTCGACCGCTGCATGGGTCAGGTCGAGCGCGTGCTGAATGCGCTGGAAACGGATCGCGCCGCGCGTCCGGCGGCGTTCTGGTTCGGCGATGCCATCGGCCACGCGGATATTACCGTGGCCTGCGCGCTGCGCTTCGCGCGCGAGGCGCATCCGGAGATTTTCGCGTCGACCCGATGGCCTGCGCTGATCGCTCACAGCGACCGGTGCGAGATGCTGCCGGCCTTTGCGTCGATCGTGCAGCCGTTCAACCCGCCGAGATAAGCCGGATCAGGCGCGCGCCAGCGAGGACAAGTCCCAGCGCGGCTTCACCGTGAACGCGTAGTCGCGCACGGCCTGCTCCGGCCAGCGCGACAGGCGCAAAGCGCCCGCGAGCGCGATCATCGCGCCGTTGTCGGTGCAGAGCGAGAGGTCGGGGTAATGGACGTCGAAGCGGCGCTTCTTCGCCGCCGCCGACAACGCTTCGCGCAGTTGCCGGTTCGCGCCGACGCCGCCCGCCACTACCAGCCGCTTGAGGCCGGTCTGCTTCAGCGCCGCGAGCGACTTGGCGACCAGCACGTCGACGGCGGCATCGACGAAACCGCGCGCCAGATCCGCCTTGCCCTGTTCGCACACATTGGCGCCGAGCTTGCGGCTCTGCGTCAGCACGGCTGTCTTGAGCCCGCTGAAGCTGAAGTCGAGGTCGCCCGAATGGAGCATCGGACGCGGCAGCACCACCGCGCCCGGCGTGCCGAATTCGGCCAGCCGCGAGACTTCCGGGCCGCCGGGATAACCGAGGCCGAGCAGCTTGGCGGTCTTGTCGAAGGCTTCGCCGGCGGCATCGTCGAGCGTTTCACCGAGGGTTTCGTAGACGCCGACATCGGTCACGCGCATCAACTGCGTGTGTCCGCCCGAGACCAGCAGCGCGACGAACGGAAACGGCGGCGGCTCCGCCACCAGCAGCGGCGACAGCAGATGCCCTTCCAGATGGTGAATGCCGACAGTCGGCTTGTCCCACGCCATCGCGAGCGCATTGGCGACGCTCGCGCCCACCAGCAGCGCGCCCGCGAGCCCCGGGCCTTGCGTGAACGCGATGGCGTCGATGTCGCCGCGCGCCGCGCCCGATTGCTCCAGCACCTCCTCAAGCAGCGGGAGCGCCCGCCGGATGTGATCGCGCGACGCCAGTTCCGGCACGACGCCGCCGTAATCGCGATGCATCGCGATCTGCGAATGAAGGGCGTGCGATAGCAGGCCGCGTTCGGTGTCGTAGAGGGCGAGGCCGGTTTCGTCGCAGGAGCTTTCGATGCCGAGAACGAGCATGGGAGTGAGACTTCGGAGGGAACAAAAAAGTATAGCAGCGGCGGCCCGTGCGCGTTCCGTGGCCCCGAGCCGTCCCGGTGCAGCGGTTAAAATGCGCGCCATGGAATCCTTCGATATCGCCGTCATCGGCGCGGGCGCGGCCGGCATGATGTGCGCGGCCGTGGCCGCCCAGTCCGGGCGCCGCGTCGTGCTGATCGATCACGCCGCGCGTCTCGCCGAAAAAATCCGCATCTCCGGCGGCGGGCGCTGCAACTTCACCAACAGCCACGCGCAGCCGGCCAACTTTCTCTCGGAGAATCCGCACTTCTGCCGCTCCGCGCTGGCCCGCTACACGCCGCGCGACTTTCTCGCCTTGCTCAAGCAGCACCGCGTGAAATGGCACGAGAAGCACAAGGGCCAGCTGTTCTGCGACGACTCCAGCGAAACGATCATCGACATGCTCAAGCGCGAGTGCGACGCGGGCGGCGTGACCTGGCGGCGGCCCGTGACGGTCCACGAGATTCGCCACGACGGCGCGCGCTTCACGCTGGACACGAACGCGGGCGCGCTCGGCGCGGCGGCGCTCGTGATCGCGACGGGCGGGCTCTCGATACCGAAGATCGGCGCGACGGACTTCGGCTACCGGGTGGCGAAACAGTTCGGCCACACGCTCGTCGACACCCGGCCGGCGCTCGTGCCGCTCACCTTCACATCGACCGACTGGGAGCCGTTCGCGGCGCTATCGGGGCTGTCGCTGCCGGTGCGCATCGGCGCGGGCAAGGGCAAGACGCGCGGCGAGTTCGACGAAGACCTGCTGCTCACGCATCGCGGCGTGTCCGGGCCGGGCGTGCTGCAGGTGTCGAGTTACTGGAATACGTCCGAGCCGGTCGAGATCGACCTGCTGCCCGGCATCGACGCCACCGCGATGCTGCTCGAGGCCAAGGCGAGCTCGAAGAAGCAGATCGGCACGCTGCTGGCCGCGCATGTGCCCGCGCGCCTCGCGCAGGCGTGGCTCGCGGCGCACAAGGTCGCCCTCGATGCCCGTCTCGCCGATCTCCCCGACCGCACGCTGCGCGCGCTCGGCGCATCACTGTCGAACTGGACGCTGACGCCGAGCGGCACCGAGGGCTATCGCAAGGCGGAAGTGACGCGCGGCGGCGTGAATACGCGCGAGCTGTCGTCGGCGACGATGATGAGCGCGCGGGTTGCCGGGTTGTACTTCATCGGCGAAGTGGTCGATGTGACCGGCTGGCTCGGCGGCTATAACTTCCAGTGGGCGTGGGCCTCGGGCGTCGCGGCGGGCAAGGCGGCGGCGGAGCACGCGCGCGGCGTGGCGACGGGCGGCTGAAGAGCAACCGGCAAGCAACCGGCAAGCACCCGAAGCCCGGCCAGCAGAGCACTCCGAAAATCGGTCAATCCTTCCGGAACGGGGGTTTTGGCGAGTCTCGAAACGCGAACCCGTTTGCTATACTCAACCGGTCATCGGAGGAAGCCCTCCGCTCTGGCTGGCACGCGGGAGCGTCGTTGTGGCACGCCTTGCCGCGGCCCGGAATGGCCCGCAGAAAAGTCCCGCTTGAGGATGCGTTCCCAAGCGGGTTTTTGCTTTCACGATCACGCCACCGCCGGGCCAGCCGGAATCCAGTTATCGCCATTTATCGCAATTGCACCGGGTGAACGATGAGCCTCAAGGACCAGATCAACGACGACATGAAGACTGCCATGCGCGCGCGCGAAACCGAGCGCCTCGGCACGATTCGGCTGCTGCTGGCGGCAATCAAGCAGCGTGAAGTCGACGATCGCGTCACACTCGACGACGCCGCCATCACGGCCGTCATCGACAAGATGATCAAGCAGCGCAAGGATTCCATCAGCCAGTTCGAAGGCGCGGGCCGCACCGATCTCGCCGACAAGGAAAAGGCGGAACTCGCCATCCTGTCCGCGTACATGCCGGAGCAGCTTTCCGCCGACGCCATCGCCGCCGAAGTGCAGGCCGCCATCGCGGCGAGCGGCGCGGCCGGTCCGCAGGACATGGGCAAGGTGATGGGCGTGCTGAAGCCGAAGCTCGCCGGCAAGGCCGACATGACGGCCGTTTCGGCACAGGTGAAGGCGGCACTCGCCAAGTAATCAGCTGCCGACTGCCCGGTGATTCCTCACGCTTTCCTGCAAGACCTGCTCAACCGCGTCGATATCGTCGACGTGGTGGGCCGCTACGTCCAGTTGAAGAAGGGCGGCGCGAACTTCATGGGCCTCTGTCCGTTCCATAACGAGAAGAGCCCGTCGTTCACGGTCAGCCCGACCAAGCAGTTCTATCACTGCTTCGGCTGCGGCGCGCACGGCACGGCAATCGGCTTCCTGATGGAACACACCGGCCTGACTTTCCCGGAAGCCGTCAAGGATCTTGCACAAGGCGCCGGACTGACCGTGCCGCAAGAGCCGTCGTTTCGCGGCGGCGGGTCAGGCGGCGAGAGTGCGCCGAGCCGGGCGGTCAGCGTCGCGCTCACCGACGTCATGCAGACCGCCTGCGATTTCTATCGCAAGCAGTTGCGGGGCGCGCCGAATGCCATTGCCTATCTCAAAAAACGCGGGCTGACGGGTGAAGTGGCCGCGCGCTTCGGGCTCGGTTATGCGCCGGATGGATGGCAGAACCTCGAAACCGCGTTTACCGATTATCGGGATGAGAACCTGGTGGAAGCGGGCCTCGTGATCGTCAGCGAGAAGACCGATGCGCAAGGGCAGGCGCGCCGCTACGACCGCTTCCGCGAACGCGTGATGTTCCCGATCCGCAATGTGAAGGGCAACGTGATCGGCTTCGGCGGGCGCGTGCTCGACGGCGGCGAGCCCAAGTACCTGAACTCGCCCGAGACGCCGCTCTTCAGCAAGGGCAGCGAGCTGTACGGATTGTTCGAGGCGCGGCTCGCGGTGCGTGAACTGGGCTACGTGCTGGTCGTCGAAGGGTATATGGATGTCGTCGCGCTGGCGCAGCTTGGCTTTGCCAACGCGGTCGCGACGCTCGGCACCGCGTGCACGCCGGTTCACGTACAAAAACTGTTTCGCCAGACGGACACGGTGGTGTTCAGTTTCGACGGCGATTCGGCAGGGCGCCGCGCCGCGCGTCGCGCGCTGGAAGCGGCGCTGCCGCACGCGGCGGACAACCGCACGATCAAGTTCCTGTTCCTGCCGAAGGAGCACGACCCGGATAGTTATGTTCGCGAGTTCGGCACGGATGGTTTCGGCGAACAGGTCGATCGCGCGATGCCGCTGTCGCAGTTCCTGCTGAACGAGGTGCTGAACGACAAGGAACTGGAGCAGCCGGAAGGCCGCGCGAAAGCGCTGTTCGACGCCAAGCCGCTGCTTCAGGCCTTGCCCGCGAACGCGTTGCGCGTGCAGATCCTGCACATGCTGGCGGACCGGCTGAGCACGCCGTTCACGGAGATCGCCGCGCTGTGCGACATCGATTCGCGCGCGGCCGCCGTGGCCCGCGCGAACGTGCCGAAGAGCGAGCGCCGCCGGGTGACCGGCCAGGAACAGCGGGCGTTACGGAACCTGGTGATGTATCCGGGAATCGGCGTGGCGCTCGATCAGGAAGCCGAGCGCACGCTGGTCACCATGACCGAACACGGCGAGTTGTTCAGCGAGGTGATCGGGCATGCACGTGAACTGGGTGGTGAAGCCGAGTTCCAGATGCTCTCGGACGTCTTGAGAAATGCAGCAAATGCGCCCACGTACGAAGATATCTTTCAGGAAATTCTCGCCTATGATGAAAACGTTCGCGATTTGCTGTTGCGCGATCCATCCGACGAGGATGCGGCGCAGCGGGTCGAGGAACAGAAGCGTCTGCTTGCCGAAGAGCTGCAGGCCACGGTCGTGAAGCTGAGGCATGACAGCTATCGCGCGCGGCTGGATCAACTGGCGCGGCAGGCCAACCTTTCGGCGGAAGAAGTGGCGGAGTTTTCGGACCTGTCGGCACGGGTCGCGCAGATCAAGGCCGGGCGTGTTGCCAGCCCTGATGGCGGAAAGTGAAATGCTATAATTAAAAGTTCAAATGGAAGTGCTTTTTGTCAACTGCTTGTGTCGTCGGACTGTTGTTTTACGTCCACGGCGCAACATCGGCGGAGTGGTTGAAAAAGGGCATTTGAAGGGGCATCTGAGCGGCTTTTTGCGGGCCACGAAAGCAGCACAGGGCATGCGGAGCACACGCCGGCGCTAGCTGACCGGGCGGTTTCACGGCGGCATCTGTTGTGAAGTTCGGCGATTTGCGTGGCGCGGGCCGCATAAATCATACGAAACAGACTGAAACGCACGCCGGCGTACAGACGGGTGGAAGGGAAGCGGTTGCTATTGCGGGTAGGCGAGACAGGCGGTTCATTCTTGTCGGATCGGCGGTAGCGCCCCGGGCAGGGCACGCAGGACGAAGCAGCGTGCGCATATTGGGTATTCACGGTTCCATCGGCTGTTGTCCAGCAGCCGCGAGTCGAGACTAAAGCCGGTATGGCGAACTCCATGACGAAAAAGCTGAACGATGTATCCGTCGAAGACGACGCAATGCAAAACGCAGAGTCTGGCGCCGCCGCTCCCGCGGCGAAGGTCGAAAAGGCCAGGGCTCGCGATCGCCGCGCGAAGGAGAAGGCACTTCTGAAGGATGCGTTCTCGTCGAGCGCGCCGGGCACGGTCGAGGAACTCGAGGAGCGGCGCGGCAAGCTGCGCGCGCTCATCAAGCTCGGCAAGGAGCGCGGCTTCCTCACCTATGGCGAGATCAACGATCACCTTCCGGACAACTTCACGGAAACCGAGGCGATCGAAGGCATCATCAGCACGTTCAATGACATGGGCGTGGCGGTGTACGAACAAGCGCCCGACGCCGAAACGCTGCTCCTGAACGACAACGCGCCGAATGCCTCTTCCGACGACGAAGTCGAGGAAGAAGCCGAAGTCGCGCTTTCCACCGTCGATTCCGAATTCGGCCGCACGACCGACCCGGTCCGCATGTACATGCGCGAAATGGGCACCGTCGAACTGCTGACGCGCGAAGGCGAAATCGAGATTGCGAAGCGCATCGAGGACGGCCTCAAGCACATGGTCATGGCGATCTCCGCCTGCCCGACGACCATCGCCGACATCCTGGCCATGGCCGAGCGCGTGCAGAACGAAGAGATTCGCGTCGATGAACTCGTCGACGGCCTGATCGATCCGAATGCCCAGGACACGGACGGCTTTTCCGAACAGGAAGCCGAGGCGATCGAATCGGAAGACGAGGAAGCCGAGGAAGAGAAGGACGGCGACGAGGAAGAGGAAGAAGAGGACGACGGCGCCGCGCAGGCCAGCGCCAACGCTGCCCAGCTCGAAGCCCTGAAGCTCCAGTCGCTCGAGAAGTTCGCCCTCATCAGCGAATGGTTCGACAAGATGCGCCGCGCCTACGAGAAGGAAGGCTACAAGTCCAAGGCGTATTTGAAGGCGCAGGAAGCCATCCAGACCGAGTTGATGAATATCCGCTTCACGGCGCGCACCGTCGAGCGCCTGTGCGACACGCTGCGCGCGCAGGTCGATGAAGTCCGCCAAGTCGAACGGCAGATCCTCCATACGGTCGTGGACAAGTGCGGCATGCCGCGCGCCGAGTTCATCACGCGCTTCCCGGGCAGCGAGACGGATCTCGACTGGTCCGAGAAAGTAGTTGCCGAAGGGCATGACTACAGCGCCGTGCTGGAGCGGAACATTCCCGCCATCCGCGAGCAGCAGCAGCGTCTGCTGGACTTGCAGGCGCGTGTCGTGTTGCCGCTGAAGGATCTTAAGGAAACCAACCGCCAGATGGCGGCGGGCGAATTGAAGGCGCGTCAGGCGAAGCGCGAGATGACCGAGGCCAATCTGCGCCTCGTGATTTCCATCGCGAAGAAGTACACGAACCGTGGTTTGCAGTTCCTCGATCTCATCCAGGAAGGCAACATCGGCCTGATGAAGGCGGTGGACAAGTTCGAATACCGTCGCGGCTACAAGTTTTCGACTTATGCCACGTGGTGGATCCGGCAGGCCATTACGCGGTCCATCGCGGACCAGGCGCGCACCATCCGCATTCCGGTTCACATGATCGAAACGATCAACAAGATGAACCGCATCTCGCGGCAGATCCTGCAGGAAACCGGTCTCGAGCCGGATCCGGCAACGCTCGCCGAGAAGATGGAAATGCCGGAGGACAAGATCCGCAAGATCATGAAGATCGCGAAGGAACCGATCTCCATGGAAACGCCGATCGGCGACGACGATGATTCCCATCTCGGCGACTTCATCGAGGATACGAACACGGTGGCGCCGTCGGACGCCGCGCTGCATGCCTCGATGCGCGATGTCGTGAAGGACGTGCTCGATTCGCTGACGCCGCGTGAGGCGAAAGTGCTGCGCATGCGTTTCGGTATCGAAATGAGCACGGATCACACGCTGGAAGAGGTCGGCAAGCAGTTCGACGTGACGCGCGAGCGCATCCGTCAGATCGAGGCGAAGGCGCTGCGCAAGCTGCGTCATCCGAGCCGCTCGGACAAGCTGAAGTCGTTCCTCGAAGGCAATTGAACGGGCACGGCGGGCTTGTATTGAGAGGCGTAGTGAGGCAAACTCGCTAGCCTTCGGAAACGCCCAGCGCACGGTTCAGAAGTCAGGAAAGCGCCGATCGCGGCGCTTTCTTTTTGCCCGTCGCGTTTGAAGGCCAGTAGCGCCAGGGGCCGGAAGCTTAATTGGTATAAGCTGTCGACTCATAATCGACCGATAGTGGGTTCGAATCCCACCCGGCCCACCAGTCTTTCTGACGCGCGTCCCACAGGCGGCTGCGCGGTCAAGCATGACATGGCCACCTCGATTGGCGTGGTTTAGTCGATCACGTGAATGCGAGATTCGCTGAACAGGACATCGCGCGGTTTGCGGCGCCATCCACTATTATTTCTCGCCGCGCATGCCCAAGATAAGTCTCAAGGGCGCTGCGATTTCTCCAGTAATGCAAATCCGCCTGATCGACTTATCAAGGCTTTTCGGTTGTCGGTCATTTTCGGGCCGTCGCTACACGGTCGACGAACCTGGAAACGCGAGAAGACAACTAAAGTCCTGACAAAAGACAGTTATCTGGTCTTGTCGGTATTCAGCGGCAAATCTCTTCTTGCCCTGCTTTGTCAATATCAAGGGTGGTATCGGTTGTATTTTCGTTACGGATATTTCCTATCGGGTAATAAGACTCTTCTTGGACCGCGGATTGGGTCGGCGGCGTGAAGGAGGGTGACCGACGAAGTAAGATCGAACCGCTTCAAATAAAGATGTCGATAACCCGGCGTGGGTAGTGGGTCCTCTGCGTATCCTCAAGATAAACCGGACGGTAACGGAGGCGGGAGCCTGCACTCTACGAAGTTTGTGTCCGGGCGGTATTGACCATGAAAACACCGCCTAAAACAAAAACAAATTTTTATAGAAAATGTGACAACCTGGACTCCAATGCTCCTGACGTGAACGTTTTTGATAATCAACCGTTAAAATCTAAAACGAGTCATTGAACGTCAGTTCTTATTGGCCGTGAATTTGACCTGCGTTGCGGTAAATTTGCGCGAATGGTGCGTGCCAGAAAATGAACTTGGGCATGACCTTCAATCGGGCGAAGTGCAATAACTTTATTTGAGTCGTCACGAGTGGAAAGCAACATGGCTAGACCGAGGAAAGCCGGGTCCAGTCGAGTCATGAGCGCAGCAGTCATTGGACTGCTCGCGCTAATTGCGGCCATTCCGCGGGAGAGGTGGATCGGAACGCAGTGATCGCCATCATCAGCGCGGCAATTTATTTGCACCGCAAGTCCGGAAGCGCCATGGCGGGCGTTTCACAACCCGAGTTTCGTGGGCCAGTCGCGAAAGGGCGACGCGTCCCTCCAGCGCGATCGGTCCGTTTTTCGACGACATCGCAAGGCGCTGTCCTGGGCAAGGAAGCTTCGTAATGAATGGAGCTGATGGATACGCAAGGGTGATCGGACGCCGCATTGACTCTACGACTGGACAAGAGCTTCCCGAAGCGGTATCTGAGGCCGGATAGCAACGCGGCCCGCGAAAGGTCCGGCATTGGAGTCTCGCGCTGGACGCCACACGGATGTTTAACCGGATTGGAGCATTGAGCAATGGCGAAGGATTCACCCATTTTCGATCACGCGCGCCGTGAGGCAGTTCGTGACAGGTCGCAAGCTTACGGGAACGTCTGCATGCGTGGCAGTCGTGAACCGGCAGTAGCGAGGATGCCATGAGGGCGTTGCGTGCTGCCGCCGCGCTCCGCAATTTACGCGAACAGCCGTTGTGGCGCTTGCTGGCTGCCACGAAGGCGCCGGCTGTCATTGCCATGCTGCAATCCCTGTTTGCAGAGACCGAGAAGACGCTCCCGAGTTCTGTTCTGCATGAGCGCTTGGGCCGGGATATCGACTCGCTGCGCTCGGCAGGAGAAGACCTTCCGCAGACTCCACAAGCCTACGTCGCCGAGTGGCTCAACCAAGGTTGGCTCACCCGGAGGTTTCCCGCCGGTGCACCTGAGGAAGAGTACGAGCTCTCTGCCGGCACACTGACGGCGCTGCGCTTTGTCACCGGGCTGCTCCAACCGCGAACTACCGCCACCGAGAGTCGGCTGTCGGTGGTAATCCATCAGCTATCGCGACTTGCCGACGAGACAAATAGCAGCCCTTCTGCTCGATTGGCCGCATTGCATGCGGAGCGCGACCGGATCGACCGGGCGATCACAGAAGTCCAGCGAAGTGGAGTCACGACACTGCCGAACGACCGCGCCCTCGAGCGAGCTCGCGAGGTTCTCGCTTTGGCTCAGGAACTCGCGTCGGACTTCAGGCATGTACGCGACGAGTTCGAGCGGCTCAACCGAGGACTACGACAAAGTCTCATGGAAAACGAAGGCAGCCGCGGGGACGTTCTCGAGCAGCTATTCGCAGGCGTCGACCTCATCGGAGAGAGTGATGCCGGGCGCACGTTCAACGCCTTTTGGGGGTTGCTCACGGACATCGAGCAGGCCGCGACCTTGCGCGAGTCTCTCGATGACGTGACAAGCCGCTCCTTCGCACGCGACCTCGAGTCGCATGAACGCAAGTTCCTGCTCGGCCTGACTGGCACGCTCCTGAACGAAGGTCGCAGCGTGCATGACGTACTTCAGAACTTTGCCCGTAGTCTCAAGAGCTTCGTCCAGAGTCGGGAGTTCCTGGAGCATCGGCGTTTGCATGGATTGCTCAAGGAAGCGACGCAGGCGGCGCTTGCAGCCAAAAACATGGTTCGCCCCAACGAGCAGATCGGCTTCGAACTGATGCAGTCGAGCAGCCGCATTCGCTCCGTGTCCCAGTGGTTGCCATACGACCCCGCACACAGAGTCACCGACTCCTCGATGCTGGATGCAGAAGCCTCCGAACTCGACCTGGAGACGGTCAATGAGCTTGTCCGACAGTCAGAAATCGACTTCCGCACATTGAAGCAGCATGTGCGTTCGGTCCTCGATCATCAGTCCCAAGCCACCATCGGCCAGGTGCTGATGGAGTTCCCAGCCGAACAGGGATTGGGGAGCGTCGTCGGCTACGTCGCACTTGGCGCCAGGCATGGCGAGGTCACCGAGGGTTCTGAAATCGTCGAGTGGCAGGTTGAGCTTGCCGCACATCGCCGCGCACGGATACCCGCTATTTACTTTATCAAGGAGCGTTATCTTGAACTTGTCGACTGAAGAAAGCAACGCGGCGGCAAACCCGGCCCTCAACGACGACGAAGCTGGAGCGGCGGAAGGCATGGATGACGCTACCTTCCTCTGCGATACCGGTTCGCTACCGATCGACACTCGTCACGTCATGGTGCAGTTGCTGCTCGGCCCTTCGATCGATGCACGGCGGCAGTCGAGGCTCTGGCCGATCTTGCTGCGAGACGAAGCGATTGTTCGGTCCCGGCTTCACGAGTTATTTCTTGAAGTCGTCATCGACCACGAGCAGCAGGTGGCATTCACCCGACAGGTGACATCAGAGGAACTCGAAGTTCCCATCCTTTTGCGAAAGGCCTCGCTCACCTTTCTCGAGACCGCATTGCTCCTGTTCCTGCGTCAGCGTCTCACGCAGGCCGATGCTCAAGGCGAGCGCACTGCGGTTTCGCTGGCGGACATGCAGGAGCACCTTGGCGTTTTCGAGCGCGACCATAACCCGGACCATGCGAAGTTTGGCCGGCAGATCATGAACGCCGTGGACAAGGCGAAAAAGCTGAGCTTGCTCCAGCGCATTCGCAATTCCGACGAACGCTACGAGGTTTCGCCCACGTTGAAGCTGCTGTTCTCGGCCGAAGACATTCTGCAGCTCACGCGAACCTATGGGCAACTGGCTCTGTCAATGCCGACCACCGGTGAGCCAGACAATGCTGCAAGCGATGAAGCGGCTATCGAGGATGACACTGATGAGGAGGACGGACTGTGAACACTGCCGGACAAGCGCTGTTGCTGGATGGCGGGAATGAGCAATTTCGCCTGACGCGCATCCAGATCTTCAACTGGGGCACATTCTGCAACGTCTTCGATTTTTCTATTCCAGCGCAAGGCTACCTCTTCGTAGGCCCATCCGGCTCCGGCAAGTCGACCGTGCTCGACGCGCATGCGGCCCTGATGACTCCGCCGAAGTGGATCGACTTCAATGTTGCCGCGCGCGAAGCCGAACGACACGGCCGTGACCGCAACGTCATGACCTATCTCCGCGGCGCTTGGGCGCAGCAGACCGGGGACAGTGGAGAGTACGTCTCGCAGTATCTGCGTAACGGCACCACCTGGTCTGCCATTGCGGAGACCTATCGCAACGAACAGGGACGTGTCGTCGTGCTTGCACAGGTTCTGTGGGTCAAGGGGAATTCCACGGCGCCGGGAGACGCGAAGCGCGTATTCCTGACACTCGAACGAGAGTTCCATATTCAGGAGCTGGAGTTTTTTGCGAAGCACGAGTTTGATGTTCGACGTTTCAAGCATGACCTGGTGGATGCAAAGGTTCACCCGGAATTCAGTGCTTATCAGGAGCGTTTTCGTCGTCTGCTCGGTATCGACAATGAGCGCGCGCTCCGGCTTTTACACAAGACGCAGTCCGCAAAGAATCTGGGCGACCTCAATGCGTTCCTGCGCGACTTCATGCTGGATGAACCTGAAACCTTCAGCATTGCAGCCAGTCTCGTTACCGAGTTCGGCGAACTCAATGAAGCACATCAGGAGGTGGTGGCTGCCCGCAAGCAGATCCAGACGCTCAAGCCAGCGCGCGACGAGCACATGGCACTTGATCGTGACAACAACGAACGCAACGGATTGCAGGCCATCCAGGCTGTGATCGACCCGTACCGCGAGCATCGCCGCAGGCTGCTTATGGAGGAGCGCATTGCAGAGTTGGAGGTTGAAAAGGAGGGCACTCGGCAGGAAGGCCTCCTTCTCGCGCGGCGTGTGGACGACGAATTCATCAAGCTGACAGACCTCCAGCGTCAGAAGATCAACATGGATGCGGGTGTCCTCGTTCGGCTTGAAGACGAGATCAAGGCGGCCGAGGTGGAAAAACCCGTGCGGATCGCCAAGCGAGACCAGGCGGCGGCAGCCTGCAAGGTCATGGGATGGGCGATGCCTGACGGTGTCGTGGGGTTCGTTCAGCGTGTAGATTCAGCCAGGCAGCGGGTGCTGAAGGCTCGTGACCTGAAGAAGGAAGTTGATGACCGGAAAGACCAGTTGAAGACGCAGCATCGAATGGCTAGCGAGGAGTTCAGCAAGGCCGTGGCTGAAATCCAGGCACTCGAACGGCAAAAATCGAATCTGCCGGCTCGGCTCGTGGACCTGCGGGAGCGCATGACCTGTGACCTCTCCATACCGGAAGAAAAACTCCCCTTCGTTGGCGAATTGGTCGAGGTGCGGCCGGACGCTGCTGAATGGCGCGGCGCCATTGAGCGTGTGCTAGGTGGGTTCGCTCGTTCCATCCTCGTCGACGAGAAGCACTATTCAGTGGTCTCGGCCTATCTGAACGAGCGCAACATCGGCGAGCGACTGGTGTATTTTCGGATCATCCCGCAGCCTCCAGGTCGCCCGCTGAGCGCCAACTCGATGGTGCGCAAGCTGAATCTGGCATCGGGGATCTTTGGCGACTGGGTCAGGGAAGAGTTGAAGCACTCCTTCGACCTCGAGTGCGCCGACACCTTGCAGGCATTGCGCCATGCGCATCGAGCCGTTACCCGCGAGGGGCAGGTGAAGCATAACGCCATGCGGCACGAGAAAAACGACCGTCACTCGTTCAATGATCGCAGTCAGTGGGTACTGGGTTTCGATAACAAGGACAAGCTGAATCTGTACAAGGAAAAGGCGTCCGAACTGGGTCGACGCATCTCTGAACTGCAAGCGGCACTGGACAAGATTGGAGAGGAAGAAGAGTTCCAGCAGAAACAACTGCTGCACTGCCAGAACCTGTCGAATCTGACCTGGAGTGATGTCGATGTTGGTTCCCTCCTGACTCGTATCGACGATCTGACGGAGCGGCTAAAGTTGGAGCGGGACGCACGCCCCGACCTCGCGATTCTGGACGACCGGATCAAGGCTCAGGAGGGCGTCCACGCGACAGCTGTCAGCAAGAGGAACGAAGAGGATGCAAAGGGCAAGGGCATTGCCAGGGATATCGATCAGCTGAACAGCAAGCTTGCCGACCTCACGCGCTTGTGGCCCACCATAGATAAACCCCCGGCGTTCGCCGACGAAATCTCCGTGCGGTACGCTGCCACGGGCAAGGCATTGACCCTTGAGAACGTGGACCAGGTGACCGGTCTGGTGGATCGGGGTCTCAGCGGCGAACTGCGCGCGCTGGATACCCGTCTCACCGAATTAAAGAACTCCATCGTGCAGCGTTTTGCAGAATTCAACCGGCTCTGGCCGGCGGTGGCTGCCGGTCTCGATGCCACGCTTGCCAGCGCGGACGATTACCTGGCGAAGCTCAAACGTTTGGAAGACGACAACCTTCCAGCGTATGAGGACCGATTCTTCAGCTTGTTGCGCGAGCAAAGTGACCAGAACCTCACGCTGTTGGTGACCAAGCTTGACGAAGAGCGATCGGCCATTCGGGCGCGCATGGAGTTGGTCAACGAGAGCTTGCGGACGGCGCCATTCAACCCGGGGACCCATCTTGTCATCGACACGACGGATAAATCGTTGGAGGACATCCGGCTCTTCCGAGCGAGCCTGAGAGAGTCGCTCAGCCATTCGTTTTCGAACGACCGCGACTTGGCCGAGGAGCGCTTCAAGGAGCTGGCGGCCCTGGTCAAACGTCTCGCAAGTCAGGAAACCGTAGACAAGAACTGGCGCAGCCTGGTGCTCGACGTCAGGCAGCACGTCGAGTTCGTCGCACGCGAGCTGGACGAGGATGAAATCGAGGTGGAGGTCTATCGCAGCGGCGCTGGCAAGTCGGGCGGTCAGCGTCAGAAGCTGGCCGCGACTTGCCTCGCTGCCGCTCTTCGTTACCAGCTTGGCGGCCAGGACCGGGCACTCCCTGGCTACTCCACGGTGGTGCTCGACGAAGCGTTCGACAAGGCGGATGCCGAGTTTACCGCGATGGCGATGAATATCTTCAAGACCTTCGGGTTTCAGATGATCGTGGCCACGCCGTTGAAGTCGGTGATGACGCTGGAGCCATTCATTGGCGGGGCGTGCTTCGTCCATATCAAGGATCGGAAGACGTCCGCCGTTATTCCAATCGAGTATGACGACGAGACACAGCGTTTGAAACTTTCCCCGGATGTGCGTCATGCCGAAGAAGCTTCTATCTCCTGAGGCGGCGCAAGACTTCCTCGTGCGCCGCTTCAACAATCAGCATCAGACCTGGCTTTCCGGTGGTGGGAGCTGGCCTCTGATTGTCTCGCTGGGCACGCCGACGGAAAAGGACATTGCCGAGGATCCGACCGCGGTTCGAAGCTGGGCAAGCGCGTGGCAGGGCAGGACAGGGCCAGGGGAAGTTGCCTTCGAAGCGCGCCAGTTCGTCCGGCTTGGAAAGCATATGTTGCCGGTTACCTTGAGTCTTGCTGATGCGCAACAGGTGGCTGCTGCTGTGGGGCAATCCAGGCGTTGGACGACCGCTGCAGGACGCATCCGGCTCATGTTGGATCGCTGGTCGTCGCTGGCGTATGGGAACGCGCTGGCATCAAGGTTCGATATTCTGGCGGACTACACGGACGAGGACTTCGACCGGTTGATGTCATTTCTGGCATGGGTCGAGTCGAATCCGCAATCGAACCTGTATCTGCGCCAGATTCCGGTAGAAGGGCTGGACACGAAATGGCTGGAGAAGCGAATGGGTCTGATTGCCGGTCTACTTCGGGCGATCAGAGGAGTCAGCAGCGAGGACATTGATTTCCACACATTGTGCGGCCTGCGCAAACCCGCTCATCGGGTTCGCATCCGATTATTATGCCCGTCGCTTCGAGCGCAGGTAGCGGGACTTTGCGATATCGAAGCGCCTGCCGTCGAGCTTGCCGGATTGCCCATATCGCCCAGAACAGTGTTCATCGTTGAGAACCTTGAGACAGGTTTGGCATTTCCGGACATCCCTGATGCGGTCGTTGTCATGCGTCTTGGAAATGCAGTTGGCGTATTGGGCGCCTTGCCGTGGATACAAGCTGCGGTGGTCGCTTACTGGGGTGACATTGACACTCATGGGTTCGCGATCCTGGACCGGGCTCGCAGAGTAGTGCCGCATTTGCGTTCTGTACTGATGGACGAGGCGACACTGCTTTCGCATGAATCTCTCTGGGGCCAGGAGCTATCGCAATGCCCGGACGTGCCTCTATTGACGCTGACCACAGACGAACGGCGGGTGTATGGCCATCTCAGGAGCAATACTTGGGGGCAGCGCGTGCGACTTGAGCAAGAACGCTTGAACTGGAAGGAGGCGTTGGCAGCGTTAGGGCGTGTCGTGGACCTTGGCTTCGGCCACGCACCGACGGATGAATCACATGGATCTACCGCGGTGCCGCGGTAGTTCGAAGATTGAATGCCTTACCGCGCTTATGCGCTGCGCGCCGTGCGGTAGTGAGCAGTAGCGTGGACACTCCAGGATTGCGACCAGATTATGATCCATTCATCGGGCTGGCTATGTTTAACGATCCACTGCTCGTTCGCGTCGCCACAAGAATCCCCTCTTAGACTCCATGCCATTTCAATTCAAGCAAACGCTAAGGCATCCGGACGAAAATTCGTCCATCCGGTTTTCCTGAAGATTCATTAAAACCTCATGTGTTTTCAACGCGATGCTCGTGCTTTGTGGATTAATGTCCTGATTCAAACCTGGCGGATTCGTGCGCGTAGCATCGGGGACATTGACTATGCCGGCCAAGTCGGAAATCGACAGGTCAATCCAGCGCGCGTCCTCAGCGATGCGACGTGGCGTCCGAAGCCTGAATCATTGGTTTTACCCGCCGCTTCCGCATGTGCGGTGGGGCGTCGCCCTGGACGCTTGAACACGATCCAATGCCGGATCAGGATGACGCGCCCCGAGGCTCCGCCTCCTCCGCCCCCGCAGGCGACATCTTCATCCGGACCGTCCAGGACCTGGTCGCGCGTATCGCCTTGCGCTTCAGCCACGATGTCGTTCAACAGTGCTGTGCCGGCGAAACGGCCTTTCGCGATCTCCAGCCCATCTATACGCGCCGCGAAGACTGGCTCACCACGCTCTTGCAGCTCGGCGAGTTGCTGCCAACCTACGTCGCCTACCTTCCTGATGCATACCGGCCGCAAGCCACCCGCGCCGCCGCGCAACTGGCCGATGCCCTGACACTCTGGCGCGCGGCGGACAGTCTGTATCGAACGACGCGAAGTGACGAGCGGCCCCATGCATCCTGGCTCGAAGACGTGATCGCCTGGCTCTCGCTTTTCGATCGATGCAGCGCGGGGTTGCCGGAGGACATGCGCGACATCGCTCGATCAACCATCGACTGGCTCAAGCGAGGACTTGCCAGCTACTCGGCCATTGATGTCCTCACTCGAAGTCTTGAGCCCACGCTGACGAACGAGAGCCTTTCGGTGGACGACAGGCTCGCGCAGGCCCGTCATCTGGTCGACCTGCAGCCAGGCCGCTTGCCGGAGACCTTGCATGCATCGATGCGCGCTGCGCTGCGATCCTTGGCAACACTGCAAGCATGCATGCGGCGTATGGACGATGCCCGCGCCATCCTTGAGCGGACGGGTAATCTCACGGGTCTGGCTCAAGCGCTGATTACGCTGCTCGGCGACGATGAGAGAGCTGGCCTTGCATTCTTCGACGGCTCACCACGTTCACCACCTATTGCCGGGCTCTGAGCGAGGCCTACCTGGTGGTGAGCAATCGCCTCGGCGGCGAGGGTTCCGCCGACCAACCCAGCGCAGCGGGCGCGCTCCATCACCGGCTTGCGGGGCTGGTCGGCTTCCTCGGCGGCCCGGCAGGCGCGCCGTTGAGAAGCCACATACCGGAACCCGTATTGATCGTCATCGACACGTCCAACGTGTTGATGGAGTTCTATCAGACAGGCGAGCGTCTCTATGGTGCGTTTCACGAGATTCACATCAGCGCCGGCACATTGACCGCGAAGCTTGGCGCATCGTTGAGTCTCATCAAAAGTCAATCGGGCCGGCTGCTGCCCGAAGTCGCGCGCGTGCCTCTCAGGGTCATCTTGGACCTGCTGGATGGTCTGCTCGCAGTGTGGAAGGGTGGCGACGGTGCATCGGCAGAAGCGCGTGTCAGGTTGATCGAGCGCACCATCACGCAATTCGAACGCGCGGTGCGCGATCCCGGCCTGGCTCGCGTGCTGCCCGAAAACGCGCGGGCCGGCGTGAGCCAAGCCTTGCGCTCCTGCCAGATGCTGACGGGACAACTCGGCGCTCTGCTCAGCGTGCACGAACACGGCAGCTTCGCCGAATTCCTGCAAGCGTTGTTGAGGGAAGGCGGGCCGGCGGCGTGGCTTCCACAGTTCCTTCAGCCTGTGTTGGAATTGGCGCGACTGCTCTCGAATGTCGCTGAGCAATTCGAACCCTCGAATCTTCCCGCGTATCCGGCGGACGCAAGCGTCCCCGAACAACTCGGCTGGCTCGCGCATGCATTGCAGGACCCGGAACGGATCGAAGGCTTGCTGAAGCATGTGCCGCCGGAAACGCGGAGCATGGTGCGAACAGGCTCGGTGCTGCTGCAAAAGATGTGCGCGGGTCCGCAAGGCAACGCGTTACCCGCGCGGGCGCAATGGCTCCTGAGCCTGATACGGAGCGCCGAAATGCGTGAGCTTCTCGCGCTCGGAGGAGTGTCACCAGACGAGTGGATGAATGGCTTCGTCGATACGGCGCTGGCTCGTGAACTGTTCAAGGGCTTCATCGAAGCGACTCGTGCAGATTCCGCTCTTGCGAGCGTTCAAGTCGCGCTCATGCCCTTGGCCAATTTCAAGGTAATCGCGCGCGCCGGCGCGGCGGTCGTCTGGCACGCGTTGGGGTGCGCGCCATGTTTCGGCGTGGAGAGGGTCCTGCAAGGCTTGCTGGGCCAAATGAAGATAGAAGACTCATGGCAGGCCACGGTCAACACGCTGCTCTCGGACGTGGCCCAGGATGTCGAGGCGATCAAAGGGATCATCGAGGACATACACGGCATCGGCACGGAGATCGTTGCGCGCTTGCCGCTCATGCTGTCGCATGTCGACAGAACCGATGTTACGCGTCCCGAAGACAAGCTGCTCGCGGAACGCGTCGGCGAACTTCGGCGACGCCTCCGCGAACGCGCGGAGGCGCTCGGCGACAGCCCGAATCTCGCCGATCTGAGAAGCGGCCTCGTCGCTCTTCGGAAAACGTTCGGCGAAATCAGGGAGATCGCCCGCGACGCGGAAGTCACGGACGATATCAGGTTACTCATCGAGGCGACCAAGAACCTCTACGCGCCGATTCTGGAGTCATTTAGCGAGACCCACCTCAGTCACGCATTGACGGCGATCCGCCGGTTCCCGGCACAGCCGGGGAAATGGCGGCTGCGCAATCGTGTTCCCGGGTGCGTATTTCGGCGAACGTGACCGCCGATTTCGGGATCGTGACCGATTCGGCAAGGTCGGGCGTTGCGCGGTTTCGATTGTAGATTTCCTCGCTAGTTT
>NZ_JARUXR010000004.1:1324078-1353766 GCF_031451215.1 Caballeronia sp. LZ034LL | reverse complement strand
CCATGCGCAAGCTGCTTACTATCATTAACGCGATCGCCAAACATGGCGTGAACTGGAATCCGTGCTTTCATATCGCTTGACTTGCAAGACGGTTGCTCAAAGCTCCGGCGCTGCGCTACGCGCCGCCGTCCGGTTAATCGGGTCTGCCCGTGCTCCGTTGCTAACGCATCCATCTCATTGCTCTCGTCCCCCACCGGTTTCCCTTGCATACCCTTCGGCAGCGCGTAGCGCTGGGCCGGCGCTTTCAATAGCTGCACCAGTTCGCTAGACGGCAGTTTGTCTCAGTGGGTCCGCGATCCAAGCCCGGTGGGGCCTATGAGGGCACTCTCTACTGCAGGGCCAGGAACGTGGTTCTGTGTCGTGCCGTTAGGTGACGCTGGGCGGGAAAAAAGCTGCTTTCTTTGGTGACTTTCTTTGCAGCGGCAAAGAAAGTTACCCCCGCCCCGGGGAGGGGCAGTGCTAATAGACCGACGCGGATACAGGAAGTCCATCGAAGCGCAAGCGAACAACAACGAGCGCCAGCAACAAAACCCTTTCACTCCCGCGACACAGCATCCTGACTTCCCTTCCCGAGACTTAAGGGAATCTCCGCAGCGATAGCTTCCCCCACCTCCACCCCATCGCGCCCGCGATTAAACAATGCATTAAGCAAGATAGCGAACACAGCGGCAAGCGTAATCCCGCTATGCGTAAGCGGGCCTGCCCACGTGGGCATATGAGCAAAAAACGAAGGCGCGACAAGCGGAATAACCCCCACCCCAAGACTGATAGCAATAATGAGCAGATTGTTCTTGCTCTCGAAATCCACCTTGGCAAGGATCTTGACCCCTGTAGCCGCGACCATCCCGAACATGGCGACCCCGGCGCCCCCCAACACAACGACAGGAATCGAAGCAATCAGATTGGACAACTTGGGCAGCAACCCGAGCAGAATCAAAATGGCCCCCGAAACCGCAACCACCCAGCGGCTCTTCACGCCAGTGATCCCCACCAGCCCGATATTCTGCGAAAACGACGAATGCGGAAACGTATTGAACACACCGCCAATCACGGTCCCAAGCCCATCAGTACGCAACCCCCGCGTGGCGTCATTCCGCGATACCGGCCGCATCGTCAGATCCCCCAACGCGAGGAACATCCCGAGCGACTCCACCATGATGACGACCATCACCAGACACAACGACGCAATAGCCGCCAGATCGAAACTCGGCATGCCGAACGCAAACGGCCGCACCGGCGCGAACCACGCCGCCTGACCAATACCCGAGAAATCGACGAATCCAAACGGCAAGGCCAGCACGAAGCCAATCGCCATCCCAAGCAGCACCGAGATGTTGGCGATGAAACCTTTCAAGTACTTGTTGATCAGCAAGATCGCCAGCAGCACGATCACCGCGACCAGCAAGTTGCGCGGCTCGCCGAAGTTCGCCGCCCCACGTCCGCCGCCGGCCCAGTTGATCGCCACCGGAAACAACGTAATGCCAATGGTAAGGATGATCGTGCCGGTGACGATCGGCGGAAAGAAGCGCATCAAGCGGCCAAAAAACGGCGCAATCAATATGGCGAATACGCCCGCCGCAATGGTCGCGCCGAAGATCGCCGTAATGCCCGCGCCGGAAGACGCCATGGCAACCATCGGCCCGACCGGCGCGAAGCTCACCCCCATGATGACCGGCAAGCGAATGCCGAACTTCCACACGCCCAGACACTGCACCAGCGTAACGATGCCGCAAGCAAACAAGTCCGAACTGATGAGAAACGCCACCTGTTCCTTCGGCAGCTTCAAAGCCGCGCCAATGATGAGCGGCACCGCAATCGCGCCCGCGTACATCACCAGCACATGCTGGATGCCCACCGCGAGCATCTGGCCGAAGGGCAGCACTTCGTCGACGGGATGAGGAGTGTGGGCCATGTGCGCTCCAGCGGGATCGGAGGGATAGTGCGCCCGAGTATTGCACCGCACCCCGCCCGGAAAAATAATCGCGCCGCTATACACGGCATTGCGGATGCGAACGTTGCCAGCGCATCGCGGACAAAGCCTCGCGCGCCGCCGCCGTGAAGTCGCGTGCGCCCGGCACGATGCACTACACTGTGCTCCACGCCGCCCGAGGCGCACGCGTTTCATCCGCAGAAACGGAGCCAGTCACGATGAACCTGCTCTTCGTCGACGACAACCGCGCTTGCATCGAGACCCTCGTCGATATCGCAAGCGGGCTGGGCCATACCGCGGCCGTCGCGCATGACGGCGCCGCCGGTCTCGCGCTCGCCTCTCGCGAACGCTTCGACCGCATCTTCCTCGACATCTCCCTCCCCGACGCCGACGGACGAGAAATCTGCAGCGCCATTCGCGCCGCCGGCCCCAGCAGCGACGCACGCATCATCGCCATGACCGGCCATACCGACGTCATCGAAGGCAGCGGCGTCACCGATTTCGACGGTTTCCTCCTCAAACCGATCAGCCTGCCCGCCCTCGAACTCTTCCTGCTGTCCGATTGATCCTTTCGGTGTCTGGATATTTGACCGCTTTTTGTCCACGCCTTGACGAACGCCCGGAAGCTTTTGCCGATTCCCGCCATGCGTATCCACCGCCACCCGGAAAATCCGCGAATCCCTTACCCATAAAGGCTTTCCGGACTGTCGATTTTCAGGATGGCGTGCTACATTCCGAGCGCCTTTGCGTTGCTTCCACCCGTCTCGCGGCGCGTGCGGCAGTGCAATACCGATAACGATAGCGGGCCACGTCGCCCAAACGAACCAACACGCACAAGGATCTCGGCATGGAAATGGTCGGCGGAATGCGGCTTGCCCAACTGTTCAACAACAACCAGGAAGCGCTGTTCGCGGAGTGGTTCGCGCAGCAACACGCGATCGCATCGCGGCGCGGACTGGTCGGCGAAGCGGAATTGCGCAATCAGTTCTCGCAATTCGTCGCCCTGCTGACGGACGCACTCGGCACCGCCGAGCGCGTCGATTTCAAGGCGCCCGCCTGGCAGGAAGTCCGCGCGTTCCTCGCGGACATGTCGGCGCAGCGCGCGCGCCAGGGTTTCACGCCGGTCGAAACCGCGATGTTCGTGTTCTCGCTCAAGCAGCCGCTCTTCGTGCGCCTGCGCGAATCGCTCGGCAACGACGCCGCCACGCTAGCCGATCTCACCTGGATGATCAGCACGCTGTTCGACGAACTCGGCCTGTACACCACCGAAGTGTTCCAGGCGAGCCGTGAGCAAGTGATCGTCCGCCAGCAGCAGGAACTGCTCGAACTGTCCACGCCTGTCGTGCAACTTTGGGACGGCATTCTCGCGCTGCCGCTGATCGGCACGCTCGACTCCGCACGCACGCAGGTCGTGATGGAAAACCTGCTGCAGAAGATCGTCGAGACCGGCGCGGCCATCTCGATCATCGACATCACCGGCGTGCCCACCGTCGATACGCTCGTCGCGCAGCATCTGCTCAAGACCGTCGCGGCCGCGCGCCTGATGGGGGCGGACTGCATCATCAGCGGCATTCGCCCGCAAATCGCGCAGACCATCGTGCATCTCGGCGTGAACCTCTCGAACGTCACGACCAAGGCCACGCTCGCGGCGGCGTTCGTGGTCGCGCTCCAGCGCACCGGCAAGTCCGTGGCGGCCGGCGCGCCGGACGGCGCACGCGGCGCGCGCGCCGGCGATGCACACGATTCGCTGCAGCCGGAATGACGCGTCTCAACGCGATTCTCAGCACACACGACACGTCAAGCGACTGAACGGGACCGAAGCGATGGAACGCATTCCGATTCTCACGATGGGCAAGCTCCTGCTCGTCACCATCCAGGTGGACATGCACGACCGGCTCGCGCTCACGCTGCAGGACGACCTGACAAGCCGCATCGTGAAGGACGGCGCCAAGGGCGTGCTGATCGACATTTCTTCACTGGACGTGGTCGATTCCTTCATCGGCCGCATGATCGGCAATACCGCCGCGATGGCGCGCGTGCTCGATGCCGACACCGTCGTGGTGGGCATGCAGCCCTCCGTCGCGATCACGCTGGTCGAGCTCGGGCTCACGCTGTCCGGCGTGCGCACGGCGCTCAACGTGGAGAAGGGCATGGCCTTGCTGACCGGCAGCAGCCCGTTCTGACGGCGGCTTGCGAACGATTCCATGACCACCTTCCATTCCACTGCCGCGCCGGCTTCATCGTCGCCGCCTGAAACGCTGCCGATCCGCAATGACGAGCAGATCGTCCGTCTGCGGCAATTCCTGCGGCAGAAAGCGGTTGCGCAAGGCCTGTCGCTCATCGATCAGACCAAGTTCGTGACGGCGGCCAGCGAGCTGGCACGCAATACGCTGATCTACGGGGGCGGCGGCGACGCGCATTGCTATGTCGTCGAGCGCAATGGCCGCCGCGGACTCAAGCTCGAGTTCGTCGACAACGGTCCCGGCATTCCGGACATCGAGCGTGCGCTTTCGGACGGCTTTACGTCGGGCGGCGGTCTGGGCCTTGGTCTCGGCGGCGCGAAGCGCCTGTGCGACGAGTTCGAAATCCGCTCGACGCCGGGCGAGGGCACGCACATTTCGATCACCAAATGGAAACCCTTTTGAAGGAATCGATGGCCGCGCAGCAGCGCTACGAGATCGCCGAGGCCACCCAGATCGCCTATGCACGGCGCTCGATCGGCGAACTTGCGCGCGGTCTCGGCTTTAACGAAACGACTGCGGGTGAACTGGCTATCGTCGTCACGGAATGCGGCACGAACCTGCTCAAGCACGCCCAGCGCGGCGAATTGCTGGTGCGGCCGCTCGCCGACCGCGGCGCGATTGCGGCGCCGCGCCATGGCATCGAGGTGCTGTGCATCGACGGCGGTCCGGGCATCCAGGATCTCTACCGCTGCTTCCAGGACGGCTACACCACGGCCGGCAGCCCCGGCACCGGCATGGGCGCGATCAAACGTCTCTCCCATGAGCTCGACATCTGGAGTGCGCCGGGCCAGGGCACGCTGCTGCGCACCGTGTTCTGGAATTCACCGGCTCCGTCGGGCACGCCCGCCGCGCAGCTAAGTTACGGCGTCGTTAATCTGCCGCTGCAAACAGAAACCGTATCCGGCGATGCCTGGTCCTGCCACGCGCACGACGGTGAATTCACCGTGATGGTCGCCGACGGTCTCGGCCACGGGCCGCTCGCGAACGTCGCGGCGGTCGAGGCGGCCAAGGTGCTCGGCACGCAGGGCGAACAACCGCTCGACCGCATCATGGACCTCGCCAACGACGCGCTGCGCGCCACGCGCGGCGCGGCGGTCGGGATCGCGCGCATGCCGGCGTCCGCGGCGAAGGCCGGCATGCCGGTCACGTTCGCGGGCATCGGCAATATTTCGGCGAGCGTGTGGGCGGAGGCGTCGCACCGCCATCTGGTGTCGCATAGCGGCATCGTCGGGCATGGGTCGCGGCGCGCGCAGATCTTCGACGTGCCTTATCCGCCGAACGCGCTCGTCGTGCTGCATTCGGACGGGCTCGCCACGCGCTGGGACCTGGCGCGCTATCCGGGCATCGCGCTGCGCCATCCGGCGCTCGTCGCGGCGCTGCTGTATCGCGATTTCGCGCGTGGCCGCGACGATATCACCGTCTTTGTCGCCCGCGCGACGGGAGGCGCGTAAGCATGCGGCCGCTCTATGCGATGCCGCTGGAAGGCGAACACGACGTCGTCGCGGCCCGCGTGAAAGCCCGCGAGGCGAGCGCCGCACTCGGCTTCACGCCGCGCGAACAGACGCGCATCGCGACCTCGGTGCTGGAAGTGGCGCGTACCGTGATGCTCGCGGGCCACGCGCCGCGTGCGGATTTCTTCATCGACGCCGCCGCGCGTCCGCCGCGTCTGGTTGTGCGCTTCCAGTGCGGCGCGGGCGCGGCCGAGCGTCTGCGCGCCATGAACCAGGACGATTCGCAGGCCACGCTGGGCTTGCTGGCGGCGCAACGCCTGATGGACGAATGCACGATCGCCGATGCAGCAGATGGCGGCACGTCGGTCACGCTCGCGAAGGCGCTGCCCGAGTCCGTGCACGTCGACGACGCGACGTTGCAACGCGTCGCGCACACGCTTGCGCGTCAGTCGGGCGAGAACACCATCGACGAACTGCAGCGCCAGAACCGCGAACTGATCGCCGCGCTCGCCGACCTGCGCGAGCGGCAGGAAGAGCTGACGCGTCTGACACGCGAACTTGAGGACACCAATCGCGGCGTGGTCGCGCTCTATGCGGAACTCGATGCCCGCGCCGATCATCTGCGCCGCGCCGACGAATCGAAGTCGCGCTTCCTGTCCAACATGAGCCACGAGTTCCGCACGCCGCTGTCGTCCATCCGGGCGCTGTCGAAGCTGCTGCTGGAGCGCATCGACGGCGATCTGACGGGCGAACAGGAAAAGCAGGTGCGCTTCATTCGGAAGGCGGCGGAGGATCTCTCGGAAACGGTGGACGACCTGCTCGATCTCGCGAAGATCGAAGCCGGCAAGATCGAAGTGCGTCCGGTAGATTTCGAAGTCGACGTGCTCTTCTCGGCGCTGCGCGGCATGCTGCGGCCGCTGTCGCCCGGCGGTGCGGTGGAGCTGATCTTCGAGGCCTGCGACGGCCTGCCGCCCATTCACACCGACGAAGCCAAGGTCGCACAGGTGCTGCGCAATTTCGTGTCGAACGCGCTCAAGTTCACGGAACGCGGCGAGGTGCGGGTGGCCGCGAGCTACGACGAGGCGCGCCGGCTGATCACCTTCTCCGTCAGCGATACGGGCATCGGCATTGCGCCGGAGCATCAGCAGGTGGTTTTCGAGGAGTTCGGCCAGGTCGAGAACCGGCTGCAGCAGTATGTGAAGGGCACCGGCCTCGGTCTGCCGCTGTGCCGCAAGCTGTGCAAGCTGCTCGGCGGCGATGTGTCGCTGACGAGCGAAGCGGGGCGCGGCTCCGTCTTCAGCGCGACGATTCCCGCGCACTATGGCGCGGACGTCGGCGTTGCCCATTCCGCCGCCGGCGATACGCGGCCGGCCGTGCTGATCGTCGCGAGCAGCCCGGTCGAGCGGCTCGACTGCGAGGCGGCGCTGCGTGCGTCGCCATACCGGACGATGACAGCCGCCACGCTCGATGAAGCCGGCCGGCTGCTGGCCCGGACCCAGCCCGCCGCGCTGTTGCTTGCGGCGCGTCCGGCGCCGGCCGAGGCCTGGATCTGGCTGGCGGCGCTGCGCGCGCAGGCGGCGACCCGCGATATCCCGATCGTCGTGCTCGGACAGGCGGATGATCGCGGCGAGGCGCAGGCGCTCGGCGCTGCGGCCTTTGTTGAAGAACCGGTCGGCGGCAGCGGCTTGCCGGACGCGTTGAATGCCGTGACGCGCTGGCACCGCGACGGGAGCCAGGCCATATGAGAAGCGACTGGAACGATGTGCTGATCCTCAACGTCGACGACAACGACGGCGCGCGCTATGCGAAGACACGCATCCTGTCGCGCGCGGGTTTCAACGTGATCGAAGCAGCCACCGGCAACGGCGCGCTGGAGCGCGTGCGTGCCGAAGCGCCGGATCTCGTGCTGCTCGACGTGAAGCTGCCCGATATCAATGGGCTCGAAGTGTGCCGGCAGATCAAGGCAGCGCCGGAGACGGCGAGCACGCTGGTGCTGCAGACCTCGGCGGCGGCCGTGCACAGCCTCGACCGGATTCGCGGTCTCGAAGGCGGCGCGGACAGTTATCTGACCGAGCCGGTCGAGCCCGCCGAACTGATTGCGCACGTGCGCGCGCTGCTGCGCGCGCGGCTTGCGGAGAATGCGCTGCGCGAGAGCGAAGAGCGCTTTCGCCAGCTGGCCGAAAATATCGACGATGTCTTCTGGATGCTCGATCCCGCGTCCGGCGCGCTGCTCTATGTGAGCCCTGCGTACGGGCATCTGTTCGACACCGGCTGCGGCGCGCCCGCGCCTGCGCCCGGCCCGGATCACTGGTCCGGCGACATCCTGCCGCTCGACCGCGATCACGTGGCCGCGGCGTATCGTCAACTGCTCGCGAACGGCACGCCGTACGAAGTGGAGTACCGCATCATGCGCGCGAACGGCGGGCCGCGCTGGGTCGCCGAGCGTGCGTTCCAGGTGCCGGGCGCGGCGGGGCATCCGGCGCGGCCGTACCGGATTGCGGGCATCGTCAACGACATCTCGGAGCGCAAGGCCGCCGAACTGCTGTTGCGTGAGGCCGACCGCCGCAAGGACGAGTTTCTGGCAATGCTCGCGCACGAGTTGCGCAACCCGCTCGCGCCCATCCGCAACGCCGTCGACCTGCTCGATCCGGACCGCGCGCCGTCCGCGCAGCACTTCTCGACGGTGCGGGCGATCATCGACCGGCAGGTGCGGCATCTGAGCCGTCTCGTCGACGATCTGCTCGACGTCGCGCGCATCACGCAGGGCAAGATCACGCTGCGCCAGGAGACGGTGGATCTCTCTGCGGCGATCGCGGCGGCCATAGAAACCGTGCAGCCCGCGCTCGAACGCAAGCGCCATATGTTGCACGTCGCATGGCCCGAGACGCCGCTCTACATTACCGGCGACAACGTGCGGCTCGCACAGGTGTTCGGCAACCTGCTGTCGAACGCATCGAAGTACAGCCTCGAGGAAGGCGAGATCGCCGTCGAATCCGAGCAGTTCGGCGACGAGGTGCGCATTGCCGTGCGCGACAAGGGCATCGGCATTGCCGCCGACATGCTGCCGCATATCTTCGATCTGTTCGTGCAGTCGGAGACGTCGCTCGAACGCTCGGAAGGCGGACTGGGCATCGGCTTGCCGCTCGCGCGGACGCTCGTCGAATTGCAGGGCGGACGCATCGAGGCGTTCTCGGCCGGGCCGCAGCAAGGCAGCGAGTTCGTCGTGTGGTTGCCGCTGGCGAAGGACGTCGAGATGGTTCCGCGTGACGTCAGCGCCATCCCTGCGAGCGCGAGCGGCGGCAGGCGCGTGCTGCTCGTCGACGACAGCGTGGACGCAGCCACCGCCATGTCGCTGCTGCTCGAAGCGGACGGCTACGACGTGCGCACGGCACATGATGCTCACGCGGCGCTCACGTTGTCGGACGCGTTCGAGCCGCAGATCGTGCTGCTCGACATCGGTCTGCCCGGCATGGACGGCTATCAGCTCGCCGCCGAAATGCGCGCGCGCCCGGCGACTGCGGACGCGCTGCTCATCGCCGTGACGGGCTACGGTCAGGCGCACGACCGGCAACGCTCGAAGGACGCGGGCTTCGATCATCACTTCGTGAAGCCGGTGGCGTTCGCGGAAATCCAGCGCGCGGTACAGGCCCGGTTCGAGTAAGCCGAACGCGGACTTCCCCGTCCGCGTTTTCACCTAGCAATCGATGGTTGACGCGCAAGGCGTATCAGTCCGACACTCTCATCATCGCGGGATGTGATCACAGGTCACATGAAACGCATGACATCCCGGCAGCCGGACGCAAGAACGGAGGCGATGGTGGCGACACGCTCGACAACCGAGTTACCCGCACTTGAACTGGTGGCGCGCGAGACGATGGCGAGCCGAGTCTATGCACAGTTGCGGCAGGCGATCATGACGGGCCGCTTCGCGCCCGGACAGTTGCTGAGTCTGCGCAGCGTCGCGGAGGCGGTCGGTTCATCGACGATGCCGGTGCGCGCCGCGCTGACGCGGCTGCAAGCGGAAGGCGCGTTGATCGATGGTCCGGGCCGTGCGCTGATGGTCCCGCCGATGACGCTCGATCTCCTCGACGAACTGCGCGACGTGCGCATTGCGCTGGAAGGGGCAGTGGCGAAGCGGGCGGCATCGCGCATGACGCGCGAATCGCTGACGGCCTTGCAGGCCATCTTCGACACGATGGACGCGCACGTCGAAGCCGGCGATGCGCCCGCCTATCTGCGCAGCAACTTCGAATTTCACATTGCCATCTACACGCACGGCGCCAGCGATCTCACGCTGGCGACGATCCAGAACCTCTGGATGCGCATCGGGCCGTTCCTGAATCTTGTTGCACCGGACATTCCGCACATGCGCGGGTCCATGACCGCGCACCGCCATATCGTCGAAGCACTCTGGCGCGGCGATGGCGATGGCGCGCGCGCGGGCATCGAGGAAGACATCGGCGCGGCGGCCGCCGACCTGCAGGAACGCCTGCAAGGCGGCGAACTGGGCCTGGCGGGCGAAGACACGAACACGAAGGACGATGCGCAGGCGCGCGTCTGACGAGCGCCTGAACGCAGCCAAACACAACGGAGACAGCGAATGACGGTTCTGCAGATGCTGAAGCCGCACGCAGGCTTGCGCGTGCTCGTGACGGGCGGCGCATCGGGCATCGGCCTGGTGATCGCGCGGGCTTTCATCGATGCCGGTGCGCGCGTGCATGTCTGCGACGCAAGTCCGGACGCCATCGCGGCGCTGAACGAAGCGGAAGCGCGCACCGAATGCAACGCGATCACCTCGACGCTCGCCGATGTCGCCGACAAGGAAGCGGTGGAGCGCGTGTTTGCCGACGTGCAGCGCGAGCTTGGCGGGCTCGACGTGCTGATGAACAACGCGGGCATCGCGGGTCCGACGGGCGGTATCGATGAGATAGGCGTCGAGGATTGGGAACAAACCGTCGACGTCAATCTGAACGCGCAGTTCTTCTTCGCGCGCCGTGCGGTGCCGCTGCTGCGCGACGCGCAGGGCGGCGGCACGATCATCGCGCTGTCCTCGGTGGCAGGGCGTCTCGGCTACGCGTTCCGCACGCCGTATGCAGCGACCAAGTGGGCGATCGTCGGACTGACGAAGAGTCTCGCGATCGAACTGGGGCCTTCGAACATTCGCGTCAACGCCATCCAGCCAGGCATCGTAAAAGGGCCGCGTATCGAACGCGTGATCGCCGCGCGCGCGAAGCAACTGAACCTGCCCTACGAAGAGATGGAGCAGCAGTATCTCGCGAAGATCTCGCTGCGCCGCATGACGACGCCCGAAGAGATCGCGGCGACCGCGCTGTTCCTGTGCTCGCCCGCGGGCAGCGGCATCTCGGGACAGGCGATCTCGGTCTGCGGCAACGTCGAAGTGCTCTGAACCGTTCGAACGACAGCGAGGACAGCATGGCAACGAAACGCAAGGTCATCATCACCTGCGCGCCGACCGGCGCGATCCACACGCCTTCCATGTCGCCGTATCTGCCGCTCACGCCGCAGCAGATCGGCGACGCCGCGCTCGCCGCCGCGCGCGAAGGCGCCGCGATCCTGCACCTGCATGCCCGCGATCCCGAAGACGGTCATCCAACCCAGGACCCGGCCGTGTTCCAGCAGTTCCTGCCGCGCATCAAGGCCGAGACCGATGCGGTCATCAACATCACGACGGGCGGCAGTCCGCACATGACGGTGGCGGAGCGCCTGAAGCCCGCGCATCACTTCAAGCCGGAAGTGGCGTCGCTCAACATGGGCTCGATGAACTTCGGCCTGTATCCGATGCTGGAGCGCTTCAAGGATCTCAAGTACGACTGGGAGCGCAAGCATCTGGAGAACAGCCGCGACCTCGTCTTCAAGAACACGTTCGCGGACATCGAATACATCCTGACCTCGTGCAGCGCGAACGGCACGCGCTTCGAATACGAGTGCTACGACATCTCGCATCTCTACAACCTCGCGCATTTCGTGGACCGCAAGCTGGCGAAGCCGCCGTTCTTCGTGCAGAGCGTGTTCGGTTTGCTGGGCGGCATCGGCGCGCATCCGGAAGACCTCGCGCACATGCGCCGCACGGCGGACCGCCTGTTCGGCAGCGACTATGTCTGGTCGATCCTCGGCGCGGGCCGCAACCAGATTCCGCTCGGCTCGATCGGCGTGGCGCAGGGTTCGAACGTGCGCGTGGGCCTGGAGGATTCGCTGTGGCTCGAGCCGGGTAAGCTCGCGGATTCGAGCGCCGCGCAGGTGCGCAAGATCCGCCAGGTGATCGAAGGCCTTTCGCTCGATATCGCGACGCCCGCCGAAGCACGCGCGATGCTCGCGCTCAAGGGCGGCGACGACACCAACTTCTGACCGCGGAGGGCAGCGTGAACGCCATGCTCAAAGTAGTCGCGATGCCGACGGGCTGGCTCACCGTCGATCGCTCGTCGCAGGTGTATGGCCGCTACTTCGGCCAGCAGATGAAGGTGCCGGTATGGTCCACGGCGATCGTCGGCGCGGCGAAGAAGATCGTCGTGGATACCGGCATCCGCGATCCGGGCTGGGTCTCGAACTTCGTCTGTCCGTGCGATCAGGCGCCGGAAGAAAAGCTCGAACGCGCGCTGAAGGAGTACGTGGGCTGGAGCGCGGATGAAGTCGATATCGTCATCAACACGCATCTGCACTACGACCATTCGGGCGGCAACACGCTGTTCAGGAACGCACGCTTCGTCGTGCAGGCGAAGGAGTGGGAATACGCGGGCCATCCGCTGCCTACGCAGGCCACGTACTACCAGGAGTTCCTGATCGGCCGCGAGCCGCTCGCGTATTTTCGCTGGCAGTTCGTCCATGGCGTGACCGACATCGTGCCCGGCGTACGCGTTGTGCCGACGCCAGGACATACGCCGGGGCATCAGTCGGTTGCGGTGGACACGGCGGAAGGCGTCGTGCTGATCGCGGGCGATTGCGCGAACTGCATGGAGAACATCGTCGATCTCGTGCCGGTGGGCATCGTGCACGAGACCTTCGCGGAGATGGCCTCGCTCACGCGCATTCGCCAGATCGCGGACTTCGTCATACCCGGACACGACCCGAATGTCGTGCCCGGTAGCGCGGGTATCGCGTTGCCCGCCAGCGCACGCTTGCCTCACGTCGCGAAATAACGCACGGCAATACCAACAACGAAGCACCGGAGGATGACATGAAAGCATGGACGCAAGCGATTCGTCATGCGGGCCGGGTAGCGCTCGGCCTGATGTTTGCCGCAAGCCTCGCGATTCCGATGCAGGCGCATGCGGCGGGCAAGTACAAGATCTTCCTGTCGATGAGTTATGTCGGCAACGACTGGCAGACGGAAGCGGCCAACATGGTCAAGGCCATGGCCAACACGCCCGCGCTCAAGGACAAGGTTGACCTCGAAGTGCAGGTCGCGGGCACGGACGCGCAGAAGCAGATCCAGCAGATCAACTCGATGGTGCAGGCAGGCGCAAAAGCCATCGTCATCTATCCGATCTCGCCGACCGCGCTCAACCGCGCGATCAAGAACGCCTGTTCGAAGGGCGTCGTGGTCGCGGCCTATGACGGCGAAGTCACCGAGCCGTGCGCGCACAACGTGACCATCGACCAGCATCAGGCCGGCACCGTCACCGCCGAATGGCTCGCGAAGACCTTGAATGGCAAGGGCAACATCGTGCTCATCAACGGCGTGCCGGGCACCTCGGTGGACCGCGCCCGCACGGAAGCGGCCAAGGCCGTGTTCGCGAAGTTCCCGGGCATCAAGATCGTCGCGGAGGGCACCGGCATGTGGAGCCAGGCGACCGCCAAGACCGAGCTCTCGAAGATCCTCGCGACCAACAGCTGGGACAAGATCGACGGGCTGTGGATGCAGGTGGGCTGCTTCACGGCGGCATCGATGCAGCTGGAAGCGGGCATCGCCGACGACAAGATCAAGCCGTGCGCGGGGGAATCGTCGAACGGGCATCGCGTGCAGATGCTGCCGCCAGGCGAAGTGAAGGGACAGGGCGCGTACCGTTCCATTGGCTATCGCTCGATCTCGTATGGCGCGCCGCCGTACTCCGGCGCGATGGCGCTCAAGATGGCCGTGAAGAAGCTCGACGGCGGGGACTTTCCGGCACGCGTGACGCTCAAGCTGCCGCTGGTGCTGACCGCCGAATCGAAGCTGTGCAAGACCGGCAGCATCGACGAACTGAAAGCCGGCTGCACCGCGTTTCCGCCTGACAAGGTGCCGCCGGGCTGGTTCGCCGACATCTATTCGGAAGACACGAAGGAAGTCGGCTTCAACGCGGCGCTCACCGGCAATCAGGACTGAGGCGATCATGAACGATGCGGCGCTGGCCATCGATCTCGCGGACGTGACGAAGCGCTTCGGCGCGACCGTCGCGCTCGACGGCGCATCGTTCCGCGTGAAGCGCGGCGCGGTGCATGCGCTGCTCGGCGAGAACGGCGCGGGCAAGTCGACCACGGTCAAGCTGCTGTCGGGGCTGATCGCGCCGGACGCGGGCAGCATGCGCGTGATGGGCCGCGACGTGACGATGAAAAGCCCGCAGGACGCGCATCGTGCCGGCGTTCAGACGGCCTTTCAGGAAATGACGCTGGTGCGCGATCTCACGGTCGCGCAGAACCTGCTGCTGGCTCATGAGCCGACGGGCCTGCTCGGGCGCATCCGGGCGCGCGAGGCGCAACGCAGGACAGCGGAATGGCTCGAACGTCTCGAACTCGCCGACGTGCGGCCCGGCGCGTATATCCGCGATCTGTCCTTGCCGGTACGGCAGAAGATCGAGATCGCGAAAGCGATCGCGCGCGAACCGGACGTGCTGCTGCTCGACGAACCGACCTCGGCGCTCTCGGGACGCGACGTTGCATGGCTGGCGCGACGCATCGAGGAACTGAAGGCGAAAGGCGTGACCTTCGTGTTCATCTCGCATCGGATGCAGGAAGTGCGCGAGTTCTGCGACAGCCTCACGGTGTATCGCAATGGCCGCGATGTGGGTGCGTTCGATACCGCCGCGATCTCGGACGATGAAGTCATCCGGCTCGTGATCGGCCGCTCGCTGGAGGCGAAGTATCCGCCGAAGGTCGCGCCGCCTGCTTCGGCTGTGGCGGAGGCAGCGCCTGCGCTGGAAGCGCGCGGCGTGCGTATCGACGGCGTGGTGAGCGACTTCGACCTGACGTTGCGTGCGGGCGAGGTCCACGGCATCGCGGCATTGCAGGGCATGGGCCAGCGCGAATTGTTCGAGGCGCTGTTCGGCGCGGCGTATCTGGATGAAGGCGAACTGCGCATCGACGGCAAGCCGGTCACGCTGACGTCCACCGCGGATTCGCTGAAGGCCGGCGTATCGACGAGCTTCCTGCCGGAGGACCGCAAGACCGAAGGACTGTTCCTGCGGTTGCCCGGCGGCGAGAACGTGTCGCTGCCGGTGATCGGCCGCTATGCGCGCTTCGGGCTGATCGACCGCAAGCGCGAACAGGCCGCGATCCGCCGCTCGCTCGCGCAGATGGAAGTGAATCCGCGCGCGCTCTACAAGCCGTGCCTGTCGTTCTCGGGCGGCAACCAGCAGAAGATCGCGATGGCCAAGTGGCTGCTCACGCAAAGCCGCGTCTGGCTGATGTTCGATCCGACGCGCGGCATCGATGTCGGCACCAAGCATCAGATCTTCGTGCTGATGCGCGCGTTCGCCGCAGCCGGCGGCGCCGTGCTGTTCTATTCGACCGACGTGCCCGAACTCGTCAACGTGTGCGATTGCGTGTCGGTGATGTATCGCGGCCGCAATGCGGGTGAATTGTCGGGCGACGCGCTCACCGAAGAGAACGTGATGCGCAAGATGCTTTCCAGCTGAGAGGTGCTTCATGAAGACTGCCGTTGCCGCTCCCGACAGCGAGATCGTGCGCCCGGGCGCGCGCGTGGGATGGGGCGCGCGCATCGATCATCATCGCGGGCTCATCATCGCCGTGTGTGCGCTGCTCGCGATGCTCGGCGCGTGGATCGCGCTGTCCGCGACGCCCGTGGGCCTGTATGACATCGGCTCCGTCATATCGAGCGCCACCACGCTCGCGCTCGCGGCCATCGGGCAGACCATCGTCGTGCTGTCGGGCGGCTTCGATCTGTCGGCGTCCGCGGTGGTGTCGCTCGCCAACGTGCTCGCCGTGCGCTTCGTGCAGGGCTCGCCCGTCGAGCAGTGGGCGGGCGTCGCGCTGATTCTCGCGATCGGCGGCGGCATCGGGCTGGTCAACGGCGCGCTCATCGCGTGGTTCAGGTTGCAGTCGATCGTCGTCACGCTCGCAACCATGTTCATGGTGCAGGGCGTCACGCTGCTGATCCAGAACAAGCCGGGCGGGACGGTCGGCGAACAGTTCGGCGGCGTGCTCACGTCCGATCTCATTCCCGACAAGCTGCCGATGTCGGCCGCGTTGCTGATTCTCGCGCTGCTGGTCTGGTCGTTCGTGCGGCGCACGCGCTTCGGCGTGGGCCTGTACGCGCTCGGCAGCGACCCGGACGGCGCCTACGCGAACGGCATGCCGGTCACGCGCTACCGGGTCGCGACCTATGCGCTTGCCGGCATGTTCTACGCGGCGGCGGGGCTGTATGTGTCGGCACAGACGGGTTCGGCCGATCCGCTCGTCGGCCGTCCGTTGCTGCTTTCGATGTTCACAGCTGTGGTGCTCGGCGGCACCTTGCTCGGCGGCGGACGAGGCGGTTGCGTCGGCACCGTGTTCGCCGCGATGACGCTGATGATCACCGTGAACATCCTGCTCGTGCTGAACGTCTCCGCGTTCTTCACGACGATCGCGGAAGCGGTGATCCTGATTCTCGCGGTGCTCGGCTCGTCGATCGGCAAGCAATCGGCGGCGCACGAATGCGCCCGGCACGCGGCGCAATGGCTGAAGGCGGTACGCACCGGCACGCGTGCGCGCGACGATCGCAACGCACGCCGCGTGCGGTTCGAAGTGAACGACTTCCGCGCACTGGAGAACACCGAATTGAAAGGGCGGCCGATAGCGGACTGGATCGAGCGCAATCGCGAATGGGTCAAGTATGTCGTGCCGGCTTATGTGCTGTTCTTCGGCGTGGTCGTCATCACGGCGATCGTCTACGGCCCCGGCGTGCTGGCGAGCGCGAACTTTTACAGCAGCCTGCTCACGCTGACGCTGTTTCTCGCGATCCTCGGTCTCGGGCAGGGCGCCGTCATCCTGACCGGCGGCCTCGACCTGTCGATGCCCTGGCTCATCACCCTGTCCGGCGTGCTGCTCACCGGGCTGACGCACGGCATGAACGGCGCGGCCGTGTGGGCCGTGCCGGTGGTGCTGGTTGTCGGCTTGCTGGTGGGCGTGTTCAACGGCGTCGGCGTGGTGATGCTGGGCTTGCCGCCCATCGTCGTCACGCTTGCCGCGAACGGTCTGCTGCAAGGCCTCACGCTGATCTATTGCAACGGCTCGCCGCAAGGCTGGTCGCCACCGGGCATCAGCGAGTTCACCAACGGCCGCATCGGGCCGCTGTCGCTCGCGGCGTGGAGCGTGCCGGTGTTTCTCGTCATCGCGTTGCTGCTGCTGCATCGCACGCCGTTCGGGCGGCGCGTGTATGCGGTCGGCAACTCGCCCGCGGCCGCGCGGCTTTCGGGCGTGCGCGTCGGCGCTACGCTGATCGCGGTGTATTGCCTGTCCGGGCTGTGCTCGGCGCTGGTCGGCCTGCTGCTCGCCGGCTTCAGTTCGCAGGCCTTCCTCGGCATGGGCGATCCGTATTTGCTGCCCTCCATCGCGGTGGTCGTGGTCGGCGGTGCGCTCATCACCGGCGGGCGCGGTCACTATCTCGGCGTGTTCGGCGGCGCGCTGCTGCTGACCGCGCTCGGCACGCTGCTCGCGGGCACGACCGTGCCGCCGGCCGTGCGCGACATCATCAACGGGCTCGTCGTGCTCGCGGCCGTCATCACGCTGCGGGACAAGAAGGGCTGACCCAATCTCCAAAGGAGCAGAGCGGATGCAAGCGCACAAGATTGCGGTGATTGGTTCGGGACGCATCGGCCGCGCGTGGTCGATCGTGTTCGCCAGAAGCGGCTTCGACGTGAAGCTTCACGATGCCGCGCCCGACATGCTGTCCGGCGCGCTGCCCGCGATCCGCACAAGCGTCGAGGATCTGGCCTCGTTCAAGCTGATCGACGAACCAGTCGATGCGGTCGTCGCGCGTATCACGACCTGCGCGCAGCTTGCGGACGCCGTCGCCGATGCCGATCTGGTGCAGGAGAACATCGCCGAAGTGGTCGAAGCGAAGCGCGCGCTGTTCAGCGAACTGGACCGCCTGACGAAGCCCGACGCGCTGCTTGCCAGTTCGACGTCGGGTCTGCCGGCATCAAGCTTCACGGAGGTGCTGCCAGGCCGCGCGCGATGCTTCGTCGCGCATCCGGTGAATCCGCCGTCGCTCGTGCCGCTGGTGGAGTTGTGCGGCGCGCCGTGGACCGCGCCGGACGCGCTGCAGCGTGCCCGCGTGCTCTATGAGGCGGCGGGGCAGCAGCCCGTGACGGTGAATCGCGAGATCTCGGGCTTCCTGTTGAACCGGCTGCAAGGCGCGTTGCTGGAGGAAGCCTTGAGTCTCTATGAACAAGGTTATGCGAGCGCGGCGGATCTCGATACCGTGATACGCGATGGTCTCGCGATGCGCTGGTCGTTCATGGGTCCGTTCGAGACCATCGATCTCAACGCGCCCGGCGGCGTCGCCGATTACGCGGCGCGCTACGGCGGCACGTATCGGAGCATTGCGGCGGGACGCAAGGCGTTCGACTGGCCGCAGGAGACGCTCGACAGACTGGATGCCGAGCGGCGTGCGGTGTTGCCGCGCGAGCGTATCGAGGAACGCAGCCGCTGGCGTGACCAGCGCCTGATGGCGCTGCTGGCGCATCGCCGCGATCTGAACAACGGAGACAGTTGACCCAAGGAGACGACGATGCCAGAAGTACGCTTGCTGGTCGATGCAAACAATCACCTCGGAGAAGGCCCGCTGTGGGATGTGAAGGAAGAACGGCTGTACTGGATCGACAGCACGGCGGCCGAAATCTACAACTGCCGCGCCGACGGCAGCGACGTGCAGCGCTACTTTGTGCCGCGTCATATCGGCTCGATGGCGTTGCGCGAGCAGGGCGGCGCGGTCGTCGCGCTGGCGAACGGCCTGCATTTCTATGACTTCGATGCGCAGACGGTGCAGTTCATCGCCGATCCGGAAAGCGACGATCCCGAGACGCGCTTCAACGACGGCAAGGTGGACCGGCGCGGGCGTTTCATCGCGGGCACGATGGCTTATGACTTCGATCGCTACGATGCCGATCGCGGCCAGCGCTCGACGCGCAGCGGCGGTCTTTACCGGCTCGATCCGGATGGCCGCGTGACGCGCCTGGACAGCGGCATCACGTGCTCGAACGGACCGTGCTGGAGCCCGGACAACGAGACTTTCTATTTCACGGACACCTACAGCCGGGAGATGTACGCGTACGACTACGACATCGAAACCGGGGCGGCGACGAACCGGCGTCTGTTTGCATCGGCGCACGACATGGCGGGCACCTTCGACGGCGCGACGGTCGACGAAGAAGGTTATGTGTGGTCCGCGCTCGTATTTGGCGGGCGCATTCTGCGATATGCGCCGGACGGCACGCTCGACCGCGTCGTGCCGTTTCCAGTGCGCAATCTGACGAGCGTGATGTTCGGCGGTCCCGGCCTCGACACGCTTTATGTCTCGACGATGGGCCGGCCGATGTGGGGCATTCCGCAGAAAGAGCGCGACAAGGGCGGATTGTTTGCGGTGACGGGACTCGGTGTGCGCGGGCTGCCGGAGCCGCGCTTTGCAGGGTGATTGCAGGATCACGATGCTTCCGTCTGGTCGGTTTGATCGAGCGCCGATCCGACGGATAGCTCTTGCGCCGCTGCTTCTGCGATTGGAGCGCCTGAAAAAGAAGATAAGGCGAATATCAAATCAGGCAGTTGCGAACGCTCAATAAGAAAGATCGATGTCGAAAATATGTTATATCGCTAGATAATTTTTTTTAATCGACTTCGAATAATCAAAACGAAAAAGCGTTTGGTGAACCAAAACATGATCAGGAAAACTGCTTACTTGATCGTGCGGATTGCGTGACTTACGCTGTAACCAGCATGTCACAATCCATGGTCTGGAACCGCCTCGTAACAAAATCGAATGCGCGTTGCATTTCAATTGCAAACGTGCTCGGACTGCTGCCTCGCGGATGCGCATGCTTTTTATCCCGACATTCAAACGAGGTCAAGAATGAAATACGCAGGTAGGAGTACGGGAAGTCTTGTGGTCGCCGGGGTGATTTGTTGTGTTCTTGTCGGTCCGACTTTGAAGCCTCTGGATTCTCTGGCGGCCCAATCCGTTCCGAGCAGTCCGGTAAGTGCGAACGATGCGCCGCAATTGAAATTCAGTCTGGCGGCGAGTCAGCAAACACTCGGTGCCACCTATAACGGCGCCATTGCCGATCTTCTGACCACGAATCAAGTCACGGCGCAGGGATCGCAACTGGTATCCGGCAAGCTGACCGGTTCGCCTCCGATGATCATTCAGGCGGGAACCGGCTATGCCGATGAAGTGTGGACGCGCGATGCATCCATCAACAGCTGGAATGCGGCCAACCTGATTGCACCGCAACTGGCGGCCAATACCTTGTGGGCCGTGGTTACGCCGACGACGGCGCAAGTGTCCAGCTATGACCAGCCGTCGTCCTGCGCCCAGCCGGCAACCTCTTTCCCGGCCATCGCTTCATTGACGGACGTATTGTCATCGGGTACCGACTCGTCGATCGCCGGTTCGTCCACGGCCACGCCGGCCAATGCCAAGCTGATCGTTCAGCAGGACGGGGAATGGTGGGACCAGGTTGTCTGGATCACCGCCGCGTGGGATCACTATCTGATGACAGGCGACAAGGATTTCCTCAAGGCGGCGTATCCCGTTGCGCGGAGAACCCTGGCAGTGAGAAAAGCGTTCAACTACTGCTCTACGCTGAATCTCTTTCAGGGGCCGTCACTGATCAACGACGGCATTGCCGGTTATCCGGCGCCTCCCGCCAATGCATCGGACGTGGGTTCTTCCTTCGTTCTCGACTATGCCGGTGCAAGCAATATGCTTTCCTTGAGCACCAATGGCCTCTATTACGCCGCGTATCGGAATCTCGCGAACATGGCGCGCGAACTGGGACGGCCGGAGAAGGAGGTCAGTGACAATGAGACCATGGCGGGCGGCATCAAGGACGCCATCAACAAGAACTTCTGGGCTCCGGATCAGAAGGCGTATGAGTATCTGATCGTCGATCCCGCCAACCCCGTTCCCGCGCAATATCAGGAAGCCGACGGTACGGCGCTCGCGGTACTTTTCGGCATAGCGGACGATCAGCGCGCCAGGCACATCATCAAGCACGCGCCGATGATGACGTGGGGCGCTCCCGATGTCTATCCTGCGTTCCCTCGCTACTCGGCGCAGCAGCCGGGGCGGCATGACAACATCGTCTGGGGCGTGATGCAAGGCTTTTGGGCAGAGGCGCAGGCACGCGTGGGAGACACGAACGGTCTTGCCAGTTCTCTGAATAACCAGGCGCTGCTTTATCAGAACAACAACAGCAACTTCTACGAAACCTACAATGGCGACACCGGGATCGAGAACGGCGGCTGGCAGAACAATACCCTCTATCAATCGCAACCGAATCAGACGTTCTCTGCCACGGCCTACTTGCGCATGATTTATCGGGGCGTGTTCGGAATCGAGCCGCGTGTCGATGGATTGAAGTTCGAACCCGTGCTTCCCAAGAGTGTGGGTGATGTCGAAATCTCGAATCTGCGCTATCGCAACGCGGTCCTGGACATCAAGTTGCGGGGGGCGGGAGATCACGTGAAGAAATTCAAGCTGGATGGAGTCGCAACATCCAATCTCGTCCCGAAAGATCTCTCGGGCAATCACACGATCGAGATTTCGCTCGACGATCGCTCATAACCCGATATGACGAAACCGCGCGGCGCGCACGCTTCGCCAGGTGTGCGTCCGCGCTATCATGCGAGCCCTGGATCACGAACAGGCATTTGACATGAGCATCGACACGGAACGGCTCATTGCGTCGCTGCCCGAGCGCATCGATGCGATCGTCACGCGCGCCGCGCGCACTCAGCCTGAGCGCATTGCGTTGCGCGAGGACGCGCGCGAGCTGAGTTACGGCGAACTGGATCGCGCCGTCGATGCCCTTGCCGCGCGGTTTGCGTCAGCGGGCGTGCGGGCTGGCGATCGCGTGATGTTGATCGGCGAGAACAGCGTGGCGCTCGTCGTCGCGCTGTTCGCCGTCAGCCGGCTGGAGGCGTGGGCGCTGCTGACGAACGCGCGCCTGACTACCATCGAGATCGATGCAATCAAGGCTCACGCGCGACCGCGTCTGTCGTTCTTCACCGTCGATGCATCCGCCGATGCCGAGCGTCACGCGCAGCGCGAGTGTGCGCGCGTCGAAGCACTCGACACAGTGCCGATAGGCGCGTTCGCGCTCGGTGCCGTCGATGCTGGCGCCGCACAGGAAGCGCATGGACTGCCCGCAGACCGACAATGCGCCGCGCTCATCTACACGACAGGCACCACGGGCGCACCAAAGGGCGTGATGCTGTCGCATCGCAATCTGCTGTTTGTCGCGGCGATGTCGAGCACGCTGCGCCGCGTGAGTCCCGAGGATCGCGTGTATGCGGTGCTGCCGGTGTCGCACGTGTTCGGGCTGGCTTCGGTGTGCCTCGGTTCGCTGTATGCCGGCGCCACGCTGAGGCTCGCGCCGCGCTTCGATGTGCAACACACGGGCCAGGTGCTGCGTGACGAGCACATGACCATCTTCCAGGGCGTGCCCGCGATGCATGCGAAGCTCATCGATTTCTTCAGCACGCGCGGCGGTCTGAATGCGCCTGCATTGCGCTTCGTGTACAGCGGCGGTTCGCCGCTCGACATGCCGCTCAAGCGCGCCGCCGAACGGTTCTATGGTCTGCCCCTGCACAACGGTTACGGCATGACCGAGAGCAGTCCGACCGTCTCCAACACCATGCTCGATGCACCGGCGCGCGATGCATCGGTAGGGCCGCCTATTCCCGGCGTGGAGACGCGCATCGTGCCGCTCGAAGAACAGGCCGATGGCTCAGTGGATGACGTCGGCGAACTCTGGGTGCGCGGACCGAACGTGATGCTCGGCTATTACCGCGATCCAGCGCAGACGGCAGCGACCGTGACGCCTGATGGCTGGCTCCGGACCGGCGATCTGGCGCGCATCGAGCAGGGCAATCTGTATATCGTCGGGCGCGGCAAGGAGTTGATCATTCGCTCGGGCTTCAACGTTTATCCGGCGGAAGTCGAGCAGGTATTGAACGGGCATCCGGCGGTGCTGCACTCGGCGGTGATCGGACGCAGTGTCGAGGGCAATGAGGAGGTGCTCGCGTTCGTCGAACTGCGGCCCGGCGCGCAATGCGCGGAGCGTGAACTGGCGGACTGGGCCAGCGCACGCCTTGCACCGTACAAGCGGCCCGCCACCATCACGATCCTCGACGCGCTGCCGGCGGCCGCGAGCGGCAAGATACTCAAGCATCGGCTGGGCCCGGCGTCCCCAAATTCAGGCTCCCGATGATTTATGACGGAATTTGACCCAAAGAGAGGTGGCGCTGCGTAGTCATGCCGTACCCTGAAACGATCGGATTCAGGAGATCACATGAATGGTTCGCGCTGTCTCGCTTCTTGTCGTCTTACTCTTCGTTGCATTGCAGACTGCCTGCGACGGCGGGACATCTCCAGGCCCCGGCGCCGGAACGTTGCATCGGGTGGCGGCTGCCGCTACGTTGCAGGCGGCGCCGCAGGTCAACGTGGCGGTCGAAGCGAACGGATCAAGCCCGGCCGCATACGCCTCGCCTTCTTTCGAGATTCCGGCGCCTGACGCGGCCTCATGGCAAACCCTTGCGAGCCCGACCATTCCTGGTCCGCTGCAATACTCGAACGATCACACGGTCGTTCAAGGTGAAGACGGCAACTGGCATGTCATCGGCATAAACGGAGGTGGCAACGGCCAGGAACATGCGCTGTATCACACCGTGCTGTCGAGCCTCTATCCGCCGGTTCCTGTCAGTCCTTCAGCCGCTTACCCGAATGTCCAGCCGGACGGGCAGGATGCGCCGCTCGCGCAGTTTCACGACCGGAACGGCGCGGCATGCACGGCGTGGGCGCCGTCGTCGATCAAGGTGCGCGGAACGGCTTATCTGCTCTTCACCAGCGGGCGGGACAACAACGGCAACTGCTCCGGACAGGTGACGAGACTCGAAATCCTGAGATCCACGGACCCGAAGCTCGAAACATGGACCTCGGTGAACAGCTATCCCGACGCGACGGCGCCGAATGCACCAGTGACCATCGGCGCGACGGTGACGGGCGTGCCTGCGAGTCAGCGCTATGCCGGATCGAACGCGGCGGTATTCGATACCGGATGGCCTCTGAACTTTCGTGACCCCGGCATCTTTCAGGACAGCGACGGCACGTTCTATCTCTATTCGCCTTCTTTCGACCGGGCCTTGGGCCATTCGATCGTGGCGGTCTACCGATCAACCGATCTGCTGAACTGGACCTATGTGCGCGCGGCATTGACGCTGGTTCCCGGTGCGCTGGATGTCAACTGGGCGGCGACGGAATCGCCTTTCGTGTTCAAGCGCGGAGACTGGTACTACCTGTCCCTGACGGACACCGCGTCCAACACGAACAGACCGCTCGACTACGAAGACACGATCCTGTTGCGCTCGAAGGACCCGACCGACTTCGGTTCTTATGACGGCACGGTGGTACCGCATGCATCGTCCGGCCTGATCGCGGTGCTTCCGCTTCATGCGCCCGAGTTCATGCAGGACGCATCGGGGCAGTGGTATGTCACGACCTGTGGCTGGCCAGGCGCTTCGACTGTTCCTCAGGCGAAGCATGGCGTCGCCATCACGAAACTGAACTTCGACTCCGCGGTGCCCATTCGCCAGCAGTTGGCCTCCTACACATTCGATTCGACAGGCACGGTGCCGGGCGTCTCAGGTCAGGCCTTGTATCTGGACAGCGGCCGCACGATGACCGTTTCGCCCGTGCAACTGACAGGAGACTTCACTGTCGATGCCTGGGTGAATCCGAGCCATCCACCCACCAACGCGGATGGCGTGTTTCACTCCAGCGAAGGCTATGACCTGAACTTTTACCAGGGCTATCCGCGCTTTTACGCGGGTCCGCCACGAGGAGACCTTCTTGTATCTTCGATGCCGATTGCCGCCGGCACATGGACTCACGTGGCGCTGACCCGTGCCGGCGGCACGATGTCGCTCTATCTGAACGGCCTCAAGGTGGCGCAGAGCGATTCGACGTGGACGAACACGGTATCGATCGCTGAAATCGGCAAGACCGTGGCGGGGTCGCTCACGGGCGCGCTCGATGAGCTGCACGTCTATCAACGCGCATTGACCACCATCGACATCAATAACCTGATCCAGAGCTATGCCATTCGCGGTGGTGTGCCGCAGCCCGTCCTTGCCGGCGATTTCACCGTCGCCTCATGGGTGAACATTCCCGGCACGCCGAGCAACGCAAACGTGCTGTTCTCAGGCACGAACGGCATGAACGTGAATTTTTATTCGACCTATCCCCGCCTGTATGGCGGTTCGTCCGACATGGCGACGAGCTCCATCGCCATACCGGGCGATGCATGGACGCATGTCGCCGTAAAGCGCCAGGCGGGCACGGTCACCGTCTACGTCAACGGTGTCGCGTCGGGCTCGGGAGGCTGGGCCGCTCCCTTCTGGATCACGGCTGTGGGCCAGCCGCAGGGCGGCAACATCATGGGGCGTCTTGCACACGTCGTCGTGACCAATCAGGCTTTGACGGCGAGCCAGATTCAGGCGCAAGCCGGGATGCCTGCATCCGGTTTTGCGCAGTGGATGCCATAGACGATGCGCAACGCAGGATGTCTTATAGCGATTTCCCGTCCGGCGCTTCATGCGGAATCATCCAGCCGAAGAAGACTTCCGCCTCGATCAGCTTGCCGTCACGAATGGTGAGGATCTCCGTGTTGCGGAAGGCGCTGCCTTCCCGTGTACGCAGATCATACGTCACGAACACACGTGTTTCGTCCTCTACGAGATGCACGAAATCGAAGCGATCGACCGTGTGTGCATTCGGCCAGCAGCGCGCGAAGTACGTGGCGCGGTCCAGTCGGTTATCGCGTGGACTGGTGAAGTGGAAGTCATCGGCAATCAATTGTTCGATGGCCTCGCGGTCCTTGTTCACATACGCCTCATACACCTGTCGCGCGATGGCGGCCGGTTCAGGATAGGTGTCGTTCATACGCAATCTCCCTGTTTCCCTTGATGACGATCGGCGCTCTTTCGCCTCGACAAGGACGCCGCTAAAACCCTTCATGCCGATGTATCGAAATGTAACCCTTCATGCGTACCCTTGCGCATGTATTACATTGCGATATCACTGCAGCTCTGATCAACACATAAGAACGGAGACGCTCGCATGAAGGCAAGCAAGAGACAACGGACGGCGGCCCTGATCGTCGGTACGCTGATGATCGGTTCGACGGCCATGCAGGCGGCCCGCGCGGACACCGCCACCGGAGACGAAACGATCGCGGTCGCAGGGCTTGCAAAGCCCGCCGATATTCTTGTCGACCGATGGGGCGTGCCGCATATCTTCGCGGCCAACGACAGCGACGCGTTCTTCGTGCAAGGCTTCAACGCGGCACGCGACCGGCTCTTCCAGATCGATCTCTGGCGCAGGCGCGGTCTCGGCGAGTTGTCGGAGGTGTTCGGTCCAGCGTATGTCGAGCAGGACAAGGCGACGCGGCTCTTTCTCTATCGCGGCGACATGAAGACGGAATGGCAGCGCTACGGGCCCGATGCCAGACCGGCCGCCACGCGCTACGCGGCGGGCGTGAATGCGTACATCGACTGGCTGGCGGCGCATCCGGACCGCATGCCTTACGAGTTTCGCAAGATCGGCTACTGGCCGGCGAAGTGGAGCCCGGACGATGTCGTGCGCATCCGCAGCCATGGCCTGACGCGCAATCTGACGAGTGAAGTTGCACGCGCACGCGTGACCTGCAAGAGTTCGCTCGATGCCGATTCCGTGCGTTTCGGATTGCAGCCGCCGTGGAAACCCGAGATGCCCGCAGGCCTCGATCCCTGTCTGCCCGACGATGTCCTCAAGGTCTTCACGTTGGCCACACAGAGCGTGCATGTGACCAAGGAATCGATGAAAAGCGCTGACGCAGCGAGCACCGTCATCGCTGCAGCCGAGAACCCCGAGGAAGTCACCGAGGGCAGCAACAACTGGGTGATCGCGCCATCGAAGTCGGCGACCGGCCGCGCGATCATGGCGAACGATCCGCATCGCGCCTACGCCGCGCCGAGCCTGCGCTACATCCAGCAGATCAGCACGCCGACGCTCGACATCATCGGCGCAGGCGAGCCTTCGGCGCCGGGCATCTCGATCGGACATAACGGCTCGATCGCCTATGGGCTCACGATCTTCAATATCGATCAGGAAGATCTCTATGTGTACGAGCTGAACCCGGCCAATCCGCGGGAGTATCGCTACAAGGGCAAGTGGGAACCGATGCGCGTCGTCCGCGAGCAGGTTGCGGTGCGCGATGGCGCGCCGGTGAACGTAGACCTGCTGTTCACGCGCCATGGGCCGGTGATCTACACGGAAGAGGGCAAGCATCGCGCGTTTGCGGTGCGCACTGCGTGGCTGTCGCCGGGCATGTCGCCTTACTTCGATTCGATGCGCTACATGCGCGCAAAGAACTATGCGCAGTTCAAGGCCGCGCTGGCCACGTGGGGCGCGCCAACCGTGAATCAGGTCTATGCGGACACGGAGGGCAACATCGGCTGGGTGCCGAGCGGACTTGCGCCCGTTCGCCCCAACTGGGACGGACTCATGCCGGTGCCCGGCGATGGCCGCTACGAGTGGGCCGGCTTCTGGCCGCGCGATGCGATGCCATCGGTCTATGACCCCGCGCAAGGCTATTTCACGACCTCGAACGAGATGAATCTTCCGGCAGGCTATCCTTATGCCGAGCGCAAGCTCGGCTTCGAATGGACCAACGGGTCGCGGCATCAACGCATCGACGAGGTGTTGAAGTCGCAGCCCAAGGTGTCGATCGAAGATTCGGAGCGCCTGCAGAACGACGATGTGTCGATTCCCGCGCGACGGCTCGTTGCGTTGCTTGCGCCGCTGTCGAGCAACGATGAAGGCACGCAGGCCGCGCTCGCGTTGCTGAAGGGCTGGGACGCGCATATGGGCGCAGGTTCTCCGCAGGCCGCGCTGGAAGAGGTGTGGCTGTCGCGACATCTCGGCCGCACCTTCAAGCAAGCGGTGTTGCCGAAGGACGCAGCGGCTTCGTTCGGCCCACCCGATACGGCTGTCATGCTCGACACGCTCGAACATCCTGAAACGCGCTTTGGCGACGATGCTCAAGGGAAGCGCAACGCGGTCCTGCTGTCGAGTCTGCATGACGCGTATGTCGAGATGCGGCATCTGCAGGGCGCGGATGCGAGTCAGTGGCAATGGGGCAAGCTGCAGACCAACTTGAACGCGCATCCGCTCGCTGATGTCGTCGACAAGGACATGCGCGCGAAGCTCAATGTCGGACCCATAGGCAAGGGTGGCAGCGCCTATACGCCGAATCAGTCCACATATCGCACGAGCGATTTTCGCGAGACCAACGGGCCTTCGTTCCGCGTGATCGTCGATGTCGGCAACTGGGACAACTCGCGTGCGGTCAATCTTCCGGGCGAGTCCGGCGATCCGGACAACCCGCACTATCGCGATCTTGCGCAGATGTGGCTCGATGGACAGTACTTCCCGTTGCTGTACACGCGCGCGGCTGTCGAAGCGGCGACCGAGAAGCGCGTGCATCTGGTGCCCGATTCGCACTGAGCCGGGCTTGCGGTGGATTGTTGCGGGATCGGCAAGGCAGCTTCAACGCAGGCGGCGATGATCTTTCGGCCGCCTTGCGTCACAATTCTCTCGCGGTGGACGGGTGCTGGCTTGCACCTTGCCGGACTCCTCATCCGGTTCGTCCCCGCGCTTCTCTTCTTCTTTCCTCCGACATCCTCATCACTTCTATTTCCTGTCGACGGGAATAGATCGTGTCGTGCCAGGGTTTACCAATCGAAGCCTCTCAACTTGAAACCTAGGTCGAGTGAGTCGAAGCCGCGCAAGGGCCCTGTGCGTTCGATGAGGTTCCGTGGATCGCCTGCGATCCGGTCAACCTTTTCTGTCGGAGTGTGAAGATCATGAAGGCCATTGCCACTTTTGTCGTGTCGCTTGCCGTCGCAGCATCGTCGTCGGTCGTGTTCGCGCAGGATCAGAATGCGCCGCTCACGCGCGCCCAGGTCAAAGCCGAACTGGCTCAACTCGAGCAAGCAGGCTACTCGCCTGCGACCGGCGAGGAACCCAACTACCCGAACGACATCCAGGCCGCGGAAGCGAAGGTTGCGGCACAACGCGCCGCCGGCGACGCCCATGAATCCTACGGCGGCTCGCAAGCCGGCGCCGCGGCGGCGGGTTCCGGCTCGAAGCACATGCCGATGCAGCACGGCTCGATGACGGATACGGATTGCGTCGGGCCGTCAGGATTTTGCAAGCCGTTCTTCGGGAGTTGATTCGGCGTGTTGGCCGGGGAGACTCCGTTCGAGACTCGGGGTGGGGTTAATCGGGTTTCGAACGCACAAAACGAGTGCGGAAAAATAATTTGCGAAAGGGGGTTGACCAGGCGTTCATCCACCAGTCATAATTCGCCTCCCGTTGAATGACGGCGCGAAAGAAACGAAGCGAAATGCTTCAGAAATTCTCCGCGATGCTCTTTAAAAACTAACAGCCGATAAGTGTGGGCGCTTGATGCGAGTGCGGCCGGTTCTTTGAACTGGTAATAGCAAAAGTATCAAGAGTCTCACACGAAGTATCAGAGGAAGGTTTTTGTCTTAGGACGTGTCTTGAGACATTAATCATCGTCAGTACGTTGAG
>NZ_JARUXR010000004.1:1009265-1323978 GCF_031451215.1 Caballeronia sp. LZ034LL | reverse complement strand
AGTCTTTGACGACTGCTTGCTTGAATCGTGCGCTGTGCTTGCTCATGAAAAAACACCCCAAATCGTTGGACTGGTGTCCAACTTTTGGGGTGCAGTTCATAAAGGTGGGGTTTTTGCGTTTCAGGGCCTTAGCCGAGGTCTGGCCTGGCATTTGCATCCCGTTATCTCGTTCTGACACCATCTCGATGTTGGACCTTCGCTTTCTGTCGGTAGAATGACGACGAGAGCCATCATGTCGACCCTCACTGGAGCGCATATGAGAACGAGCCTGTTGATCGCAGCCCTGAGCGCCGCCTTGCTGGTTGCCGCATGCGGCAAGAAGAACGATGCAAGCGAGTCCAGCCTGGGCGATGCAATATCCGCCGACATGAAAACCAGCCGCGGCTTGCTCTGTCTGAACCGCAGCGGCCGCGGCCCTTATACGTTTCCATCGGTCTATAGCAATCAGGACCTTAACGAATACGCTGCCGGCGCCTTGCGCGAGCAACTTGCCGCGCTGGAGAAGGCCGGCTTGATCGCTCGCGCGGCAACGACGCCCGCGAACGCCAGCGCCAAGCAGAACGGCGTCGCCTATAGCCTGACCGGCGAAGGGCAGAAATACGCGGTCGAAACCAATCGGCCGGCGGGCGATCCCAACGCCACGAACGACCCGCATACCTGGAAGATCTGCTACGCGCACGTCAAGCTCGACAAAGTGGCGAGCTGGACGGAGCCTGATCCGACTGCGCACCGCTCGGATGTCACCTATACGTACAAGCTCGAGAACGTGGCCCCCTGGGCCGATGACCGCGACGTCAAGCGAGCGTTCTCCGAAGTGACGGCGTCTGATCGGGAAGCGGGCGAGACAAAGCTGCACATCACGCTCGAACAGCGCGAGGATGGCTGGGTGCGGGTGGATTGACCCGCGGTCTCAAGCCTCCGACATCCGTGCAAGCGAACCCGCCGCGCATGTCCGACGTCGCTCGCCGCGCGGGTGTGTCGAAGATGACGGTGTCGCGCGTGCTGGCGGGCCACAGCGTTGCGCTCGCCACGCGCGAACGCGTGCAGAAGGCCATCGATGAACTCGGCTACGTCGCCGATGCCGCCGCCGGCGCGCTCTCTTCGGGCCGGTCAGAATTCGTGGCCGTGCTGGTGCCGTCGCTCGCAAGCTCCAACTTTTCCGATACCGTCCGTGGCCTGTCAGCGTCGCTGGAGCCGCATGGCTTGCAATTGCTGATCGGCGATACCGACTACCATCTCGACCGCGAAGAGCGCCTCGTGCGCTCGATGCTGCGTCATCAACCGCGTTGCATCGCGCTGACGGGATCGCGCCACACCGAAGCAACGCGCACGCTGCTGCGCCGCTCGGGCGTTCCCGTCGTCGAGATGTGGGATGCAACGACAGATCCGATCGGCGCCTCCGTCGGTTTCTCCAATGTCAGCGCGGCACGCGAAATGGTCCGCTATCTGGCGGGCAAGGGGCATGAACGCATCGGCTTTCTCGGCGGCGCGAGCGAGCTCGACCGGCGCGGCCTCGATCGCCTGAAGGGCTTCCGTGCGCAAATGAAGGCACTGGGTCTAGACGATCGTCGCGTCATCAGACTGGGCGAATCGCCGATCACCATGAGTCACGGCGGCCCTGCGATGGCCGCGTTGCTCGAAGCCTGGCCCGACACGCAAGCCGTCATGTGCGTGAGCGACATGTCCGCCTTTGGTGCGATCATGGAATGCCATCGGCGCGGGCTTTCGGTGCCGGACGACGTCGCGGTGGCGGGCTTCGGCAATTTCGAGGTCGCGGCCTGCTGTACGCCGTCGATCACCACGGTATCCGTGGATGCTTACGGCATCGGCCGGCGCGCGGGCGCCATGCTGCTCGCGGCGCTCGACATGCGTGAGAATGGCATCGTCGAGCCGGCAGGAAAACGCGAGCGTGTAGCGTACTCCGTGGTGTCGCGGGAAAGCGCCTGAGCCGCAGCGGGTTCGCGTGTGCGTGCTAACATGCATTGCGATGTTACCGGTAACGGAACCATGAAAACAGCAGCGCCGGAATTCGGGCCGGACGAGGCGCATCACATGGAGAGACAAATCATGCCCCAGCAGAAGGTACAACGGCTTCGAAGCCAGGAATGGTTCGACGATCCCTCTCACGCCGACATGACGGCGTTGTATGTCGAACGTTTCATGAACTACGGCCTCACGCGAGAAGAACTGCAGTCGGGCCGTCCGATCATCGGCATTGCGCAGACGGGTAGCGATCTCGCGCCGTGCAATCGTCATCACATCGAGCTGGCTGCGCGCACGAAGGCGGGCATCCGCGACGCAGGCGGCATCCCAATGGAGTTTCCTGTCCACCCACTGGCCGAACAGAGCCGTCGTCCGACAGCGGCGCTGGACCGCAATCTCGCCTATCTCGGGCTGGTTGAAATCCTGCACGGCTTTCCGCTCGATGGCGTCGTGCTCACCACCGGCTGCGACAAGACCACGCCGGCTTGTCTGATGGCGGCCGCGACCGTCGACATGCCGGCCATCGTCCTCTCGGGCGGCCCCATGCTCGACGGATGGCATGAAGGCAAGCGGGTCGGCTCCGGCACGGTCATCTGGCATGCGCGCAACCTGCTCGCGGCAGGCAAGATCGATTACGAAGGCTTCATGCAGCTGACCACGGCGTCGTCGCCATCGATCGGTCATTGCAACACGATGGGCACTGCGCTCTCGATGAACAGCCTCGCCGAAGCGCTCGGCATGTCGCTGCCGACCTGCGCCAGCATTCCCGCCGCGTATCGCGAGCGCGGACAGATGGCGTATGCGACCGGCAAGCGCATCGTCGAGATGGTGCGCGAGGACCTGAAGCCCTCGAAGATCATGACGCGCGATGCGTTCATCAACGCCATCGCGGTGGCTTCGGCGCTTGGAGCATCGACCAACTGTCCGCCGCATCTGATCGCGATTGCGCGTCACATGGGTATCGAATTGACGCTCGATGACTGGCAACGTCATGGCGAGCCTGTACCGCTCATCGTCAACTGCATGCCGGCGGGTGACTATCTCGGCGAGAGTTTTCATCGCGCGGGCGGGGTGCCGGCGGTCATCAGGCAACTGGACCAGGCGGGGCTGATCGCCGGACAGTGCATGACGGTATCGGGCCGCACGATCGGCGACATTGCGAGCGATGCGCCCGCCGCCGATAACGACGTCATCCGCACGGCCAGCGATCCGCTGAAACATGGTGCGGGCTTCATGGTGCTGTCGGGCAATTTCTTCGACAGCGCGATCATGAAGATGTCCGTGGTCGGCGATGCTTTCCGCAAGACCTATTTGAGCGAGCCCGGTGCGGAGAACACATTCGAAGCGCGTGCCATTGTGTTCGATGGTCCGGAGGACTATCACGCCCGCATCAATGATCCGTCGCTTGGTATCGACGAGCATTGCATCCTCGTGATCCGCGGCTGCGGCACGGTGGGTTATCCGGGCAGCGCGGAGGTGGTGAACATGGCGCCGCCTGCAGAGTTGATCAAGCAAGGCATCGATAGCCTTCCTTGCATGGGCGATGGACGGCAGAGCGGTACGTCCGCGAGTCCGTCGATTCTCAACATGTCGCCGGAAGCGGCGGTGGGCGGCGGCCTCGCGCTCTTGCGCACGAACGACGTGATCCGCGTGGACCTGAACGCGCGCTCCGTCAACGTGCTGCTCGGTGAGGCCGAACTCGAAAGCCGTCGCGCGGATAGCGCCTTCGCCGTGCCGGTTGCGCAAACGCCGTGGCAGGAGTTGTATCGGCAGACGGTTGGGCAGTTGTCGACGGGCGGCTGTCTCGAGCCCGCGACGCTGTATCTGAAGGTCATCGAAACGCGCGGCAATCCGCGTCACTCACACTGAGCGCACCATCATGTCCTTTGCCATCTATCCGAGCCTGAAGGATCAGTGCGTCGTCGTGACGGGCGGCGGCAGCGGTATCGGTGCGGGGATCGTCCAGGCTTTCGCGCAGCAGGGCGCGTGCGTGTTTTTCATCGACGTAGCCGATGCCGATTCGCGACAACTCGAGCAGTCGCTGGCGCGTGAACGACACGCGCCGAAGTATCTTCATTGCGATCTGCTCGATGCGGCCGCCATCGAACAATCCTTTGATGGCATCGCGAGCGAGGCAGGGCGCATCGACGTGCTCGTCAACAATGCCGCGAACGACGATCGTCATCAGTGGGACAACGTCAGCGCTGCTTACTGGGACGAGCGCATGGCCGTGAACCTGCGTCATCAGTTCTTCTGCGCGCAGGCGGCGGCGCAACGCATGCGGACGCAGCGGCGAGGATCGATCATCAATATGGGCTCGATTTCGTGGCACCTTGCCTTGCCCGATCTCACGCTTTATATGACGGCGAAGGCGGCGATAGAGGGACTCACGCGCGGGCTTGCGCGTGAGCTTGGGGAGCATGGTGTTCGCGTGAATACGGTGATTCCGGGGGCGGTGCGCACGCCGCGCCAGATGAAGCTGTGGCAATCGCCGGACAGTGAAGCGAAGCTTCTCGCGCAGCAATGCCTTCATGAACGTATCGATCCGGAGCATATCGCGCGCATGGTGCTGTTTCTCGCTTCTGATGATGGCGCGCGTTGTACTGCGCGAGAGTTTTACGTCGACGCGGGGTGGTTTGGGGCGTGAGGCGATGTGGCGGGCTGCGGCCTCGCCCCGAATTGCAGATCGAAGGTTCGTATTGCGTGTTTTCGTCTCTAGCGAATAAATTGGCGACGGTCCGTTACCAACATTGAATTTAGAGCAAAATTCAAAACCTTCAGTATTTTTCCCCGCATTTGATAAATAAAGAGTGAGCAAATCACTAAAATCATAGAGTTATCAGTGGGCAAGTTCGTTAATATCGAACGCGAAAGGGGAGGCGTATCCATTTATCCCTATCTGCTTGAACAATCACGTCGGCTATCTATTGGAAATCTGCAAAATTTTGTAAAGCACCGTGATTAAGGTAGATACGAGAGTCAAGAAATCCTAAATTCAATGTGCCTCGCGCGGCGCGTTGAACCAACTTGGCTAATCAAAGGGTGTGGAAATGGGTAAATCAGCTTTTAAAAAATATTCGCTGCTATTGATATTTTCAGGGTTGTTGAGCAATGCGACGGCTTCCATCGCGCAAACCAGCACGTTGAGCAACAATTGGGCCGGCTATGCGATAAACGACGCAGCATACTCGGATGTCTCCGCATCCTGGGTGGTTCCACAAATCGATTGCAGCTCGGTTGCCGGCGCGACATTAACGGGTACATATGCCTGGGTCGGCTTAGGTGGTCAGAGCGACGAAACGATCACGCAGACCACGCTGGAACAAATCGGCACTGTGCAGGCATGCGTCGGGTCGACACCTGTGTACGACCTCTTCTATGAGTTCTTCCCCGCCAACAAGAATTTCGGAGATTCAAAATATGCGTTGTCGGCTGGTGACACAGTCTCGGCGAAAGTCAGTCGAAATCTCGATGGAAGTTACACGCTTTGGGAGACAGCAACGGCCAAGGACGCCAAATCGCCGAAGTGGACATTCAGTACCACGGGTTCATCACCTGGCACCAGTCCTTCTGATCCAGGCAACCGATCCGCAGAAGTGATCATGGAGCAGCCAGGTACCCCAACGGACCTGATTCGCTGGCCTGTAGCGAGTTACGGCAGCATCACCTTCTTCAATATCGGCTACACGAAAGCGAACACAGCGACCGATCACGCAACTTCGATCCAGTTTTATGAACCGCTTGGCGGAAACACACTGTCAACGCAGTGGGCCACGCCAGTGACGCTTTCACCTACTAGTTTTATCGTCTACCAATACTAAAGGTCAGAAGGGCAGCCGTTGCCGCGTGAACCGGTGGCGACGTGAAGCGGTGACAGTTTTGCTGGCATGTGTGAAGACTCGAGGTGTCTTCCTTACCTTCGGATCGCCGCCAGACCCTGGAATCTGATTCGTTCATTTCGAATATCTTATTCGCCAGAAACGGGGGAATCCGGTTCGGCTCTGCACAATCGAAGGTTTAACATGCCTATTCAATTTGCAAGGCGCTTTTATTCGGGTTGAATGTCGAGAATCGAGCTGAAGTTCCCATATGTTTTCGAATTCATCGATACGTAGATTCGTTGGTTTCGAACGCGTTGCGAATGCACATTTACATTCTGCGATCTCTGCTTGAATATCTGACAGGCAATTGATGGAAAGGTGAGGGATTTTGTCAGCCCTTCCGAATAAGACATTTTCCTGAGTCGAAGAGTCTTGGATCACATGAGATCTACCCAACACGTTGAATCAATCCGACTAATCGGAGGGTGTGGAGTGAATAAATCCATGTGTGGAAGAGGCTCAGCGCTGTTGATGTTTTGGTGGATGCTGATCGATGCGACAGCCGCCAGTGCGCAAACCAGCCTGACGACGAATAACTGGGCTGGCTACATGATCAACGATGCGGCAAATTCGAACTTTTCAATCTCGCCTATACGAAAGCAAGCACGGCACCCGACCATGCGACTACGGTCGAGTTTTCGAATTCGCTCAGTGGGAAATACGCTTTCTACCTCCATGGCGGTTCCGTCAGTACTATCGCCTACCAGTTTCATCGTGTACCAGTTCTGAGTAGTAGTAACGGGCCACGCGCTGTACCGTTCGCGACTACTGTGTCAAATGCGGGCCGGTTCGGCGCGTGAGGTGTTACGGCGGTGCTACGGCAACGCGTCACGTAACGCGGTATTTGTCAAATGCGCGCGTCGCGCCGACGCGAAACCTTCTCCGCTGGTTTGATGGTCGGCACCGTGCCGTTCTCGATGTAGTGCTGCACGGTGTGCGCCGCCTCGCGATAATCGCGTTCATCGAGCCAGTGCCAGACAGCAGCGAGAAACAACCCGAGCCCCGCATGCCCGCAATGGGCAATTACCTCGGCAATGCCCTCGGCGAGGGCTTCAGCGCGTCCTTCATCACGCAACGCGCTGGCCACGTGCGATGCCGCGCGCGAGACCAGCATGGCATGCATCGTATGGAGTTGCGGATTGAACGTGCGTATTGCGTGCTTGCGATGACTGCTTCCCATGATGGCCCCGTCTTTGGTATCCGCGCGATGTGCATTCCGGGCAGATCACTCCGCTTGGCATGCACGTGGCGATTGGTTTTTCGAAGGCGCGATTATGCTGCGCCGCGTGTCTGGTGCAAGAAGCGGGCCGGGTGTCAGATTCAAATCAGTGACGTCACGATAACGCGCTGCGCCGTCCGGTGCCCGAGATACGGTTTGAGGAATGCTTGCCTGGATCGCCGAGCCAATTCGTAGATTACGAATAACTGATTCGCGAGTGGCGGAGGTGTAGCGGCCAACTCCTCGCTGCAAGGGCGTTCTCCGCGCTGATTCAAAGTATCGAGCATTTTCGTACGCTTCTAATACCTGAAAACGAGCCGAAGCTTCTTTTAAATCTGCGGCTTACCGATACGCTAATTCGTTGATATCGAACGCGTCCCGAATGTGCGTTTACATTGTCCTGTATTTGTTCAAATATTAGTCAGGCAATTGATTGGAGATCTGAAGAATTTTGTGAAAGCCGGCGATCAAGGTAGATGCCTGAGTCAAGGAACCTTAGATTACAGGGGCCTCGCGCGGCACGTTAAATCAACTTGGCTAATCAAAGGTGTGTAAATGGGTAATTCAGTTTTAAGTAGGTATCTGAAGCCTGCAATGCTTTTATGGTTGTTGGTCGATGCAGCAGCTTCAAATGCGCAATCTATTACGACGATGCCGAATTGGGCCGGCTACGTAATTAGCGACGCAACATACTCAGCCGTTTCTGCATCCTGGGTGGTGCCGGCAGTGGACTGCAGCATGATTGCAGCTGGCAAATCTTCTGCGTCAACCGCATGGGTCGGTCTTGGCGGCTTCAACCACCCGACGGATTCGGCGAGAAATGTTCTTGAGCAGATCGGGACTGTCCAGGCATGTCAAGGTTCGACGCCTTTTTACGCTCTCTTTGCCGAGCTTTTTCCCGCCAGCCCGTGGGTCGGCGACTCGACAAACTATCCTCTCTCCGCTGGCGATACGGTGACAGCCAAAGTCGCGCGAAATCTTGATGGAAGTTTCACACTGTCGGAGACGGCGACCGCCAAGGGTGCGTCGTTGCCCAAATGGACGTTCAGCACAATGGGTACGGCGCCAGGCACCAGCATCTCGGATCCCGGCAACACGTCTGCAGAAATCATCATGGAGCAGCCAGGTTTCGTCGGAAGCGCGACACGCGGACCTGCGGCGAGCTACGGCAGTATCACCTTCTTCAACATCTCTTACACGAAAGCCAGCACACTCCCGGACGAAGCGTTTACGGTTCTGAGCATAGATCAAACCAGCGGAAATACGCCTTCCACGACCATGGCAGTTCCGTCCGTACTTTCGCCTACCAGTTTCATTGTGTATCAGTTCTGACCAGCGAAGACGCGCCCTTCTCCACGATATTGGCTATTTTGATGCGTAATGCGTTCCGCCGACGCCGGCGTTGAATGCCATGAAGCTTTCTTGAATTAATCAGTCTGCAAGTTCGTCATTCGCGAAGGAGTCGAGGACGGCATGGATCATTCGCCGCTATCTGCTTGAACAATCTCACCGATCATCGATTCGATATCTGAAAAATTTAGTGAAACAGAGTCAATGCGGTGGAGGTATTAGTCAAGGGATTTTAGATTGCACATGCCATTCGCGGCACGTTGAATCAATCTGGTCAATCAAAGGGTGTGGAAATGGGTAAATCAGTTCTTAAAATATGCGCGGTGCTCGCAATGCTGTCATGGCTGCTGATCGATGCGACGGCCTCATTTGCACAAACCAGCGGCGGCACCAAAACGCTGGACAATTGGGCCGGCTACGTCATAAGCGACGCAGCTTACCTGTCGGTATCCGCGTCCTGGGTCGTCCCGGAAGTCGATTGCAGCCTGGTTGCCGCTGGCCAGACAACCCAGGCAATCGCGTGGGTTGGCTTGGGCGGCTACAGCGACACGACCATCGCGCAAACCACGTTGGAGCAAGTCGGGACTATCCAGGGATGCAACGGGTCCATTCCTACTTACGGCCTCTTCTATGAGTTTTTCCCGGCAGCACCGCAGTCCGGACAGCTGGTCTATACCCTGTCGGCGGGTGACACGGTGTCAGCACGAGTCACTCAAAATTTCGACGGGACTTACACGCTTTGGGAACAGGCAACGGCCAAGGGCGCCACATCGCCGAAGTGGACATTCACCACAACGGGTTCATCCCCTGGCACAAGTGGTTCGGATCCGGGAAACCGGTCCGCCGAAGTCATCGTGGAGCAGGGAGGCTATTCAGGCACTTCAACTCGCCTCCCCATGGCGAGCTACGGCAGCATCACCTTCTTCAACGTCGCGTACGCCAAGGCAAGCACAGCAACGGACGAAGCAACGACGATCCAGTTCTACGAACCGCTCGACGGCAACATCATGTCGACGCAACGCGCCATCCCGGCCGTGCTTTCACCTACCAGTTTCATCGTGTATCAACTTTAAAAGGCAGAAGCGCGACTGTTGCCGCCTTCAACCCGCTGGCAACGTATAGAAACCCCACGGCACGGCGTGAAGCTCCGAGTTGCTTTCCGTACAATCGGATGCACTCGGACAATCCAAGCACAACGACATGCCGTGGTTTCCCGTCTTCACCACCGACGCGCCGATGCACATGGCCCGCGTCACGCTCTGCACCTTCGCCTTGCTGGCAGGTTGTACGTCGACCACCTCCGCACAAGGCGATCAATCGTCCCAGCCGCTTGACGCCACTCAGCCCCAGCCGCTGCATCACGCGAAACGCACGGCATCGGGCTTCGAAAACAACTACGGCACCTTGCCGCGCGAGTCCTTGTTGAAATGGCGCTGGGAACGCTTCACGCACGGCCTGCCGAAGCCGCCAGCTAACGGCTATCACTTCCCGACGGCTCAACCCGACGTCGCCTGGCTGAAGGCGAACCGCACGGCGAACACGCTCACGTGGATCGGTCATGCAAGCGCACTCGTGCAGATCAACGGCGTGAACATCCTCACGGACCCGATGTTGTCCGAGCGTGCGTCGCCGTTCTCGTTCGCCGGCCCGAAACGTAAGACGCCTCCGGGCCTCACGCTCGAACAGCTGCCGCATATCGACATCGTGCTCATCTCGCACAATCACTACGATCATCTCGACAAGCCCACCGTCGAGGCGCTGAATCGCCAGGCCGGCGGACCGCCGCGCTTTCTCGTGCCGCTGGGCGTGAAGGCGTGGATGAACGACATCGGCATCACGAATGCGCAGGAGTTCGACTGGGGCGATGAAACGCAGGCGTCGGGGCTCGATATCTGGTTCGTGCCGAGTCAGCACTGGTCGGCCCGCACGCCGTTCGATCGCTCTGAAACCCTGTGGGGCGGATGGGTGGTGAAGACGCTTGAAGGTGCGGCGCATCCGTACTCGTTCTACTTCGCGGGCGACACCGGCTATTCGCCGGACTTTCGCGACATCGGCGCGCGGTTCGGTGGCTTCGATCTCGCGCTGATTCCGATCGGCGCCTACGACCCGCGCTGGTTCATGCACGCGCAACACGTGGATCCGGAAGAGGCTGTGCGCATTTTCCAGGATGTCCACGCGAAGAAGGCGATCGGCATTCACTGGGGCACGTTCGAACTCACCGACGAGCCGCTCGACGAACCTCCGCGTCGCCTGGCCGAAGCCGTGCGCCATGCCGGTCTGCCCGCCGATGCCTTCACGGTGCTGAAATTCGGCGAGACCCTGCAACTCGATACGTCCACCCGCTGAACCGCGCGGCCATAAAAAAACGCGCGGACTCGAGAGAAGTCCGCGCGTCTTTTTTTAACCTCAATACAGCGTCATCGCCTGAATACGCCCAGCAGCAAGGTCGCGAGAAAGATCACGATGAAGATGAAGAACAGGATCTTGGCGATTTCCGCCGCGCCGGTTGCGATGCCACCGAAGCCAAAGAAGGCCGCGATGATCGCGATGATGAAGAAGATGACAGCGTAACGAAGCATGAAGTCCTCCACGGGATCGGTTGATCGAATGATTCGCAGCCGGGCGGATGCCGATGCCGCTTCGCTCATGGCGTGCATGCCGCGCGATGGCATGAAGCAACGCCCGTGCCCAGCAATGAAAACGCCGCAAGGCCTGAGCGGCAGTGCGGCGTCGCGGGATGCGCCATGGAAGACGCAAGGGGCACGGCAGGGAGGCTAACGGCCTAGTGTGCGTTCGGAGTCGGATTCATCGTCGAGATCGTCTTCATCATCGCCGCTGTTTAGCGCATCCGGCAGGTTGTTCTCCAGTTCATCGCGCTCGATCTGGTCGGCGAGATCGAGGGATTTGCGCGTGGCGGGACCGGATGGGCGGTTGGCTCCAGACATGACGTACTCCTTGAACAGATTGCAAAGCCGCGCCGGAAATTCGACGCGAATTGACGAACAAGCAAGGCATGTACGCGCCGGACTGTAACTGCCTCAAGAGCAGTCACGCAGGTGCTTTGCTGGAAGCTTCTGTACCGGCCTGTCCCAAACTTGCAAGGAGGAAGGCAGATTTTGCGTGCCGGCGCGTCGGACCAGTATGCACCGGTCCCGGCGATCCGGCAAAGCGCGCGGCGGTTGAATGCATCATGCGAAAAAATGGGCCACGACTGGATACAACGAAAGCACCAGCAGCAGCGCCATCGACAGATTGAACATGCGCAGCCAGCGTGGATTGGCCAGAAAGCGTCGCAGCGACATGCCGAACGCTGCCCACATCGTGATGCAAGGCAGGCCGATCACCACCAGCACGAGCGCCATCAACGCCGCATTCAACGAGAGACTGGCATGCAGGTGAATGGTGGTAGCAGCGGTCAGCACCATCATCCACGCCTTCGGGTTGATCCATTGGAACGCGATGGCTTCGTGAAAGCGCATCGGGCGGCTCTGGCCGTCGCGCAACTGCACTGACGACGACGTACCGATCTTCCACGCCAGATACAGCAGATAAGCGACGCTCGCGGCTTCCAGCACCGCATAGAGCCACGGCAAGCGTTCGAAGGCCTGGGCAAGTCCCAGCCCGACCGCGATCGTCAGGATGGCAACGCCCGTGCTGATGCCGAGCACATGAGGCAGCGTGCGCTTCAGCCCGAAATTGACGCCCGAGGCGAGCAGCATCGTGTTGTTCGGGCCGGGCGTGATGGTCGTCACGAGGGCGAACAGCGCGGCGGCGGGCAGAGCGTTGAAGAGTTCCTGTGGCATGGCGCGCTCCTTGGACTGGGATATCGATGAACCCAGTGTACTGGAGTGATCCGGTACAGTACCGGTACAGATCGCCGACAGCTTTCCGGTACGGAAAAGAAGCGCGCCTTCCTCACTTACACCGGAAACGGATTGCGCTCCGCAAAGCCCTGCTGATGCCAGTACGGATATGCCGGCCGCACCGCGCTCGCTTCATCTAGCTTCCTGACCTGTTCCGGCGTGAGGTTCCAGCCCACCGCGCCGAGGTTCTGCCGCAACTGTTCTTCGTTGCGCGCGCCGATCAGCACGGTTGCAACCGTCGGACGCTGCAGCAGCCAGTTGAGCGCAACCTGCGGGATGGTCTTGCCGGTTTCCTCGGCGATGGCATCGAGCGCATCGACGACGCGGTACAGATATTCGTCAGGCACCGGCGGCCCCATGTCGGCGGTCTTGTGCAGACGGCTTGTTTCAGGCAGCGGCTGGCCGCGCCGGATCTTGCCCGTCAGGCGCCCCCAGCCGAGCGGGCTCCATACCACAGCGCCCACACCCTGATCGAGTCCGAGCGGCATCAGCTCCCATTCGTAGTCGCGGCCGATCAGCGAGTAGTAGGTCTGGTTTGCGACATAGCGCGGATAACCGTAGCGAGCAGCCACATCGAGCGATTTCTGCAGATGCCAGCCCGAAAAATTCGACACACCCGTGTAGCGGATCTTTCCCGCGCGCACGAGGTCGTCGAGTGTGGAAAGCGTTTCTTCTACCGGCGTTTTTGCATCGAACCCATGCAGCTGGAACAGGTCGATGTGATCGGTCTGCAAGCGCTTGAGCGCCGCGTTGACCGCCTCGATCAGATGAAAGCGCGACGAGCCGACGGCATTCGGTTCATCGGGATCGAAACGGAACGTGGCCTTGGTCGAGATGATGGCCTTGTCGCGGCGGCCCTTGAGGGCTTCGCCGAGGATCGATTCCGATGCGCCGCGCGAGTAGAGGTCGGCGGTGTCGAACATCGTGACGCCGGCGTCGAGACAGATGTCGATCAGCTTGCGCGCCTCGCTCACGTCGGTCGCGCCCCAGGCCTGGAAGAATTCGCCCTTGCCGCCGAACGTGCCGGTGCCGAAGCTCAGGACCGGAACCTTGAAGCCGGAAGCGCCGAGATGTCGATATTCCATTGCGTGTCCTCTTTGAGATGAAGTCGAAGAGACGCCGCTCGATATCCGGATCGATGACGAGCGGCGCGCGAGTGTTCAGCGGACGAGACTACCGCAACGGTCGGCGGAATGCAGAATGCGAAACGCAGCATCACCGCTTGTCCGCCGCCGCGCGTTCCCCCAGTGAGTCATAGATCGGCGGCACGCGCAGCAGCATGGGCACGATCATCGCGGTGAAGCAGGCCGTGAGCATCGGCAGCAGCAGGGTGAAACTCGCGGTCATCTCGGTGACGAGCACAATGCCCGTCAAGGGCGCACGCACCACCGCGACGAAGAACGCGGCCATGCCGACGACCGCGAACGTGCTGGTGTCGCCCGTTACCGCCGACATGCCCGGAAACCAGTCGAGACACAGGCGCCCGAACACGAGACCGGTCTGCGCGCCGAGCACCAGCAGCGGCGCGAACAGACCGCCAGGCGTGCCCGCCGCATACGACACGGTGCCCAGCACGAAGCGCAGCGCGAGAGTCGCGAGCACGCCCGCGACGGTGCCTGCGCCGAGCAGCGCGCGTTCGGTGAGCACATCGCCGCCGCCCGCGAGATCCGGCGCGAACCACGCGAGCACGCCGACCGCCGCGCCGATGAGCGCCGCGCGCGCGGTCGCATGCGCGACCGTCAGCGGCTTAGAAAGCGATTCGGCGATATCGAGCGTCCACAGGATTGCGCGGCAATACGCCACGCCCAGCAGCCCCAGCAATACGCCGAGCAGCAGATGCGCGCCGGTCATCGCGAAGCCGGGGAACGGCTGCGCGGGCACGTGGAAGTCGGGGAGATCGCCGTGCAGCAGACGAGCCATCGCGATGGCGCTTGCCGAAGCGCCGAGCGCCGCGACCGCCGTGCGCGTGTCGAAGCGCCGCATCAGTTCTTCGAGCACGAAGACCGCGCCGGCGATGGGTGCATTGAAGGCCGTCGCGAGTCCCGCGCCCGCGCCGGCGGCGAGCAGCACGCGGCAATCGCCGGCGGTGCGCCGCATGAACTGGCCGATGGCATGCGCGATCGATGCCCCCATCTGCACGGTCGGGCCTTCGCGTCCCAATGCGAGCCCTGCACCGATGGCGAGCACGCCGCCCACGAACTTGATGGGCACGAGCACGAGCGGGGCGGGCGGCAGCTTGCCGTGCAGCACGGCTTCGACATGAGGAATGCCGCTGCCGCTGGCCATCGGCGCGAAGCGCGCGACGAGCCAGGTCGCGAGCCCGGTGCTCACGGCCGCTGCGAGCACCACCAGTACGAAAGCGGCCTCGTGTCCCGCATGGCCCCACGCGACGAATGCAGTGCGCCACGCCTCCGCGCGTTCGAGTGAAAAGCGGAAGCCCACGCCGATGGCGCCCGTCGCGGAGCCGACGATGACCGATGCCGCCGCGAGTGGAACGAGTCCTGCGCGTTCGTCGTGTTGTTCGAGGGAGTCGGTGTCGTTCATTGCGCATGAAGCTCCGCATCGGCATGCGCTGCGAAGGGTAGCATCGCGCCGGGCATGCTGCTTGCAAAACGAAAGACATTTGATGCAAGGGAACACGGAGGCGTGAGACGCGCATGAATCAGGCAAGCGACGACGAGCCGTTTTTCCAGCCCGGACGCAACTGCGCGAGCGTGCGTCATGCTGCGCGCTTCAGCCTGCTGATCGATGGCGCGGATTATTTTCGGGTGCTTCGCGAGGCGATCACGCGCGCCGAGCGCACCGTGTTTATCCTCGGCTGGGACATCGACAGCCGCATGAAGCTCACGCCCGAAGGCGCGGACGATGGCTTCCCCGAAGCGCTCGGCGACTTCCTGCATGCGGTCGCGAATCACAAGCGGCGTCTGCGCATCTACATCCTGGCGTGGGATTTCGCGATGCTCTATGCATTCGAACGCGAATGGCTGCCCGTCTACAAGATGGGCTGGCGCACCAGCCGGCGCATCGCGTTCCAGATGGACGGCAAGCATCCGATGGGCGGCTCGCAGCATCAGAAGCTTGTCGTCATCGATGACCGGCTCGCGTTCGTCGGCGGTCTCGATCTGACACGCTCGCGCTGGGACACCACCGCGCATGCACCCGACGAACCGCTGCGCCGTGATGCAAACGGCACACGCTATCAGCCCTTTCATGATGTTCACACGATGTTCGATGGCGCGGCCGCGCGCGAAATCGGCCTGATTGCGCGCGAACGTTGGGCGCGCGCCTGCGGCAAGCAGCTCGCGATCCGCGCGCATCGGGCAAACCTCGAGCACGATGCCTGGCCGCCGTCGCGGCGTGTCGATCTCGAAGATGTCGAGATGGCCATCTCGCTGACCGAGCCCGGTTATCTTGGCCGCGAACCCGTGCAGCAGATCCGCGCACAGTATCTGGACGCCATCGCGCGCGCGCGGCACAGCATCTATATCGAGAACCAATACTTCACGTCGGGCACGATCGGCGCGGCGCTGGCGAAATCGCTGGCGCGCGAGGATGGTCCGGACCTTGCCATCGTCGTGCCGCGCAACCAGAGCGGCTGGCTGCAGGAAGTCACGATGGGCGTGTTGCGGGCGCGGCTGCACGCATTGCTGAAGGACGCCGATACGCATGGCCGCTACCGGCTTCTGTGTCCGAGCGTGCCGAAACTTGGCGACGAGATCGTCAACGTGCACAGCAAGCTGATGATCGTCGACGACGAATTGCTGATGGTCGGTTCGGCCAACCTGAACAATCGTTCGATGGTGCTGGACAGCGAATGCAACATCGCGATCGATGCGCGCGGCGACGTACGCATCCGCGGCGCCATCGCCGCCATGCGCGATACCTTGCTCGCGGAGCATCTCGGTTGCGATATCGCGGACATCGACCGTGAACGCGCCGCGCGTGGCGGCATGAACGCGGCGATCCAGGCGCTGCTGCGCGAGCGCGACGAACATCGCACGCTGGTGCCGCTGGATCCATTGGTGTCGAGGGAACTCGATCAACTGATTCCGACCGAAGCGCTGATCGATCCGGAAACGCCGATTGCCGCCGACGAACTCGTCGACCAGTTCGTGCCCGCGGAAAAGACCCGGCCGCTGATCGGCCGCTTCGCGCTGCTCGGCGTGCTGGCGCTGATGGTCGTGGTGGTCGCGGGCCTGTTGCACTGGACCTCGCTCGGCGACTACGTCAACCTTCGCTCGCTGACCAACGCGACGCGCCGCATCGACGCGCTGCCGCTCGCGCCGCTCTGGATCGTGCTGGCCTACGTCGTGGCGGCGGTCATTTCCGTGCCGATCACCTTGCTCATCGCCGCCACCGGACTCGTGTTCGGCGCGGCATGGGGCGGGCTGTATGCCTTCCTCGGCACGATGGCCGCGGCGGCCGTCTCCTATTCGCTCGGCAACTGGCTCGGGCGCGATGTCGTGCGCCGAGTCGCGGGCGCGCGCGTCAACCGCCTGTCGGAACGCGTCGCGAAGCGCGGCATCGTGGCCGTCGTCGTGCTGCGTCTGCTGCCGGTGGCGCCGTTCTCGATCGTCAATCTCGTCGCGGGCGCCTCGCACATCCGCATGCGCGACTTCATGATCGGCACGATGCTCGGCATGGGACCCGGCATCTTCCTCACGGTGGCGTTCGCGCATCAGCTGGTCGCTTCACTGCACCGGCCGACGGTCGGCTCGTTTGCGGTGCTGATCGGCATCGGCGCGGCGCTGATCGGCGTGTCGCTGCTGTTGCAGCGCTTCCTCGGCGGCGCTCAGCCCGACGCGCACGAAGGCGCACCCGGCGACGCCGACAAGCCGCGCGCCAGCGAAGAAGCGAAGCGCGCGAGCGAACTGCACGAGAGCGGCGCGATGCCGCGCGATCCGGCGGCGCGCAACGCGCGGCCCGACGAGGTCAACTCATGACGCCGCTGCACGAACCCGTGATCGACTTGCAGAACACCAGCGAAAGCCGCGCGCGCGAACTGCGGATCGCGACGTACAACCTGCATGGCGCGGTCGGCATCGACGGCAAGTTTGCGCCGCAGCGCATCGGCGAAGTGCTCGCGGAGATCGATGCCGATGTCTTCGCGCTCCAGGAAGTGCCGCTCGGCGGCCGTGGCGCGCACGACGTGCTCGACGTGCTGCAGCGCATGACCGGTCTGCATGCCGTCGCGGGACCGACGCTCGATACGCCCGAGCGCCGCTATGGCAACGCGGTGCTCACGCGCTATCCGGTGCGCGCGGTGCGTACGCTCGACCTGTCGTTCAGGAGCCGCGAGCCGCGCGGTGCGCTGGATGCCGACATCGATTGCGGCGGCGAGGTGTGGCGCGTGGTCGCAACGCATCTCGGGCTGGCATCGAGCGAGCGGCGCGCGCAAGTGGAGCAGGTGCTGCAGAGCTTCGATACGCCCGCGCTGCCCGTGATCCTGCTCGGCGATCTCAACGAGTGGTTCGTCTATGGCCGCACGCTCCGTCGGCTGGTCACGCACTTTCATCGCGCCACTGCGCTGCGCACCTTTCCGACGCGCTTTCCGCTCTTCGCGCTCGACCGCATCTGGGTGCATCCGGGCGAGCGTCTGATGCGTGTGGACGTGCATCGCACACGTCTGTCGCGTGTCGCGTCGGATCACTATCCGCTCATCGCGCACATCGCGCATCGATGATGAAAGCGCCTGCATGGCGTGCGGTAAACATCAAGGAAGCATGCATCGCGATGGCTTCATGAGCCGCATGTCTGCGCGACACCACGAAAAACCCCTGTAAAAGCGATATAAAAACGCAAAAGACTCGCACGAACTCGCTTGGCGTATGTAGAATCCGGCGTGATACGAACGCATCGGTGCGAACGTATTCGAATATCACTGACCAAAAAACAGGTAGGAGAAACATGCCGACTTCCGCTAAAACCGCTGCCAAGAAAGCCCCGGCCAAGAAAGCCACGGCGAAGACTGCCGCACCGGCGAAGAAAGCTGCAGCACCGAAGGTTGCCGTCAAGAAAGTCGCTGCCAAGAAGACCACCACGGGCGCACTGTCGCCGGTCAAGGATACGTTCACGAAGGCATCGCTCGCGAACCATCTGGCCGAGCGCGCAGCAGTGGACGTGAAGGCAGTCAAGGCCGTGATGGTCGCGCTGGAAGACACCATCCTCGGTTCGATCCACAAGAAGGGCGCCGGCGAATTCACGCTGTCGGGTCTTCTGAAGATCTCGGCTCAAGCCGTTCCGGCCAAGAAGAAGCGCTTCGGCAAGGACCCGTTCACGGGCACCGAGCGCTGGTTCCCGGCCAAGCCGGCAAGCGTCCGCATCAAGGCACGCGCGCTGAAGAAGCTGAAGGACGCAGCAGCCTGAGTTACTTGATGCTCTGACGCTCTGACGTTGCGTTCGAAGTTCGCGTCCGTCAGGTTCGGCGCACGCGAAGCTTCGTGAAAAGAGGCCAGTACCCCATGCGTGGGGTACTGGCCTCTTTGACTTTCATGCTTGCTTTCAAGCTTGATTCGACGCCAGGCCAAGCAACGCGTGATCGGTTTCGCTGAAGACCGCGCTCACCCAATCCGCGAAAACCCGTACGCGGGCCGACAACTGCCGGCTATGCGGATAGAGCACCGAGACAGGCATCGGCGGCGGTGCGAAATCCGGAAGCACGAGCTGAAGGCGTCCTTCCGCGAGCGCATCGTGGATGTGATAACGCGGCACCTGCACGATGCCGAAGCCCGCGAGCGCCGCCTGCGTGTACATCTCCACGCCGGTCACCGAGACCGTCGCCTTGAGTTCAACCGCCTCGATGCGATCTCTCACGCTGAACTCCAGCGGCACCACGCGCCCCGTCGCGCTCGACACATAGTTCACGGCGCGATGCGACATCAACGCTTCGAGATCGTGCGGCACGCCCGCGCGCGCAAGATACGCGGGGCTCGCTACCGTCACTTGTTCGAGCAATGCAACGCGCTTGCCGATCATCGACGAATCCTGCAACGTGCCCGCGCGCAGCACGCAATCCACGCCTTCGCGCACGAGGTCGACGACCCGGTCGTCTTCACCGATATGCAGCTCGATCTCTCCATAGCGTTCGATGAAGGCCGGCAGCCCGGGCATGATGAAGGTGCGCGCGAGCGTGCCTTGCAGGTTCACGCGCAGCAGACCCTTGGGTTCGGCGTGACGGAACGATCCTTCCGCTTCTTCGAGATCGGCGATCAGCCGCACGCAGCGCTGATAGTGTTCTTCGCCGTCGTGCGTGAGGCGCACGGTGCGCGTCGTGCGTTCGAGCAGACGCGCGCCGAGCCGTTCCTCCATGCGCTTCATCAGATTGGTGACGGTGGCGCGGGGCATCTGCAGATCGTCGGCGGCCTGCGTGAAGCTATGCCGCTCCGCGATGCGCACGAAGACCTGCATTTCCTGGAAGCGATCCATGGCGATTTCGATATCGATGAAGGATTGTTGAAGCAGATGGAACGATGATACTAAGCCAAGCCCGATGATCGCGGAAACGGAATGATTCATCATGCCGCTCATCGAACCTCACTCCTCAAGGAGCAGCAGCATGAACAGGACAGAACGTCAGCGCGTTGCCATCGTCACGGGTGCATCGCGCGGTATCGGTGCGGAGCTTGCGCGGCGTCTCGCGCGCGATGGCCTTGCCGTCGCGGTGAACTATGCGTCGAGTGCGAAAGAGGCGGATGCGCTCGTCGCCGAGTTGCGCGAAGCGGGCGGCGTGGCGCTCGCGGTGCGGGCGAACGTCGCGAATGCCGAGGAAGTGCGCGGCATGTTCGCGACGGTCGAGGCCGAGCTCGGCAAGGTCGATGTCCTCGTCAACAACGCGGGCGTGATGAAGACGATGCCCATCGCCGATACCAGCGATGCCCTCTACGACCAGACCTTCGACATCAACGTGCGCGGCACCTTCAACACGTTGCGCGAGGCCGCGGCGCGCATGGGCGAGGGCGGACGCATCGTCAACTTCTCGAGCACGGCGCTGGCCCTCAACATGCCCGGCTACGCGATCTACAACGCGACCAAGGCAGCGGTCGAATCGATGACGCATGTCTTCGCGAAGGAATTGCGCGGGCGCGGCATCACCGTGAACGCGGTGGCGCCGGGGCCGGTGGCCACGTCGCTGTTCTTCGACGGCAAGACCGACGAGCAGATCGCGGGCATGGCGAAAATGGCGCCGCTGGAGCGGCTCGGGCAGCCGGACGACATTGCATCGGTGGTCGCGTTCCTGGTCGGGCCGGATGCGGGCTGGGTGAACGGTCAGGTGCTGCGCGCGAACGGCGGTCTCGCGTAACGGGCGTTCCGAAGCTCAGAAGCTGAGCGCGAACTGTGCCTCGGCGGGGGCGCGGCGCCGCGCAGGTCGCGTTGCCTTCGTTGCATGCGTCGCGCGGCGCACGCTTGCGGGCGGCTCCTGGGCGATGAGATGGAAGCCCGGCCGCGCATCGCACTCGATCCATTCGAGCCGGCCCGCCGCGAGGCGTTTTGCGATCAGCGCATACACGTCGCAATCGAACGGACGCAGGTCGGGGGCATCGGCAAGCAGCGCGGCGATGTCCTCGCGTCTCGCACAGGTGCCGAGGTAGCACCAGCGGTCGATCACATGCCACGCTTCCTGCGTCGAACCCTCGTTGCGTTCGACAATGGCGATCGGTCCTTCATGCGGCCAGCGGACGAGCCGTGCGTTTTGCAGCGCGTCGAGCGCGCGCGTGGCGTGATCGGCGAAGCTTTCCACGCCTGCACACGAACCCTGGCAGCGCTTCACCTGATAGCCGAAACAGCCGCGTCCGCGCGACAGCGGCGCTTTCTCGAGACCGAGTGTCGCGGGGCAGAGCGTGTGTTCATCGGCGAGATGGCGCAGGAAAGCATGCGCTTTCGCGCGCGTCGCGAAGACGCCGAACAGGTGATCCTCGCGCGACAGATCGCGCCGGCTCGCCTTCACGAGCACCGGCGCGGGCGCGCCCGGCAGCCATTGCCACGCGCACGCGCCCGATGCGCCCTTCAATAGCCGGTTATGCGCCGGTTTCAAATCCTTCACGAGCTTCGCTTCAAGCAGCAACGCGCCGAGTTCTCCGACCGTCTCGCGGGTTTCGATGCGCCGGATGGACTGCGAGATGGCCAGGTCCTTGGCAAGCCTGTGATCGCCCGAAAAATGCGCCGCGACGCGCTGTTTCAGGTTGATGCTCTTGCCGACGTAGAGCGGAATGTCGTCGTCGCCGTGGAAGAGATAGACGCCGGGCGTCGCGGGCAGCGTATCGAGCGTGCCTTCGGGCAGCGCGGCCGGCAGGCTCGCGCGGCGCACCAGCGCCTTGATGGCGCTATCGACGAGATCCTGCGAGTACAGCGCGTGGATCTTCTGCCAGAACTGCCAGAGCAGATCGGCGTCGGCGAGCGCGCGATGGCGTCCCGTCGGCGCGAGGTCGAGCCGTGCGATGAGCGCGTCGAGTCCATGCCGCTCCACCGACGGAAACAGCGCCCGCGACAGCCGCACCGTGCACAAGGTATCCGCGCGAAAGGCGATGCCCGCGCGACGGAATTCGTTCTTGAGAAAGCCGTAGTCGAAGCGCGCGTTGTGCGCGATGAAGAGCTTGCCTTGCAGCCGCTCGGCCAGCGCGGGGGCCAGCGAAGCGAAGCTCGGCTGGCCGCGCAGCATGGCGTCTTCGATGCCGGTCAGCCGCGCGATGAACGGCGGCACCGGCACGCCGGGATCGACCAGCACGCTCCAGCGCTCGATACCCGCCGTACTCGCTTCCACCACGCCGATTTCGGTGATGCGGTCTTCGGTCGCATTCGAGCCGGTGGTCTCCAGATCGACGAACACGATGGGACGCGCAAGGCCGGCGAGGAGGGCATCGGCGAGGGCGTCGCTGGTTTCGATTGCTTCGGGGACTTCGGACATGATGAGGCGCGGGGCGTGAAGCAGGAAGTCTAGCGCGAAACGCGTTTGCGCCTCGCGAACGTCCTGCAAAAACGGTCATGCCGTGCCGATAAGTCCTTAAGTCCTCAGCAGCACGCCGGATGAAATGCGCAGGCGCGCTCAGTACAATGACGTTTTGCTTGCTTCAGGACGGATTGACATGACTTATTGCGTGGGTATGTGCGTGGACGAGGGACTCGTATTCCTCTCCGATACCCGCACCAACGCCGGCGTGGACCACGTGAGCGCCGCGCGCAAGATGGTGGTCTTCGAGCAGCCGGGCGAGCGCGTCCTCGTGCTGCTCACGGCGGGCAATCTGGCCATCACGCAGGCCGTCACGCAACTGCTCGCCGAACCGTCCGATCCGAACGCGCCCACGCTCTACAGCGTCGCGACCTTGCCGGAGGCGGCGCGGGTCGTCGGCGACGCGGTGCGCGAGGTGCATCGGCGCGATGCGTCGTCGCTCGCGGAGTTCAGCGTCGACTTCAATTGCAGTTTCATTCTCGGCGGACAGATTTGCGGCCAGCCGCCGCGGCTGTTCATGATCTACGCGGCGGGCAATTTCATCGAATCGACGCGGGTGTCGCCTTATTTCCAGATCGGCGAATCGAAATACGGCAAGCCGATCATCGACCGCGTCATCACGCCGGCATCGCCGCTCGACGAAGCGGCCAAGTGCGCCCTCATTTCAATGGACTCCACGCTGCGCTCCAACCTCTCCGTAGGCTTGCCGCTCGATCTGCTGGTGTATGAGAAGGACGCGCTGTGCGTGACGCGCTTCGCCACGCTCGACAGCAACAGCGCCTACTACCAGATGATCAACAAGACCTGGGGCGAACGGCTGCGACAGTTGTTTGGCGAGATTCCGAACCCCGCGTGGACCGAGCCCGGCAACGTGCCGCTGCGTCCGCGCGATGCGCGCAACACGGTGCCGCGGCTCGTTATCGGCGATCTGCCATGTCCCGAAGCGCCCGCGCAGACATTGGCCGAAGACGTGCCCTCGGGCAGCGCGCCGCGGCAATAGTTATCAGCTCTTGCCCGCGGCACAGGACGAGGGCAGCGCCGCCTTCACCGCGCTCATCTTCGACGGTGAATCCACCAGAACAGCATCGATGCCGAGACACGCGGCTGCGCGGTAGTCATCCGCCGTGTCGATGCCGATCGCAACGATCCGCGTCTTGCCTTGCGTGCCGAAGCAGCGCACGGCGTCGGGCGTCCAGAGCTTCGCTGTCACGGCCGTGCGCGCTTTGCCCAGCGTGAAGGTTTCGAGGAGCTCCATCTTTCTTTTGAACTCGAATGCGGTCCACGTGCCGGGCGGCGGAGGCGCTTCGCAGGTCTGTTCCAGTGCGACGGCCGCGAGCCGCGCCCGGGTGGCATCGCGCGATTCAAACAGCACGGCCTGCGGCCACGCAGCGAAGGCCTTCTGATAGGACGCGTCCGTCGAGTAGATCAGCACGCGCGTCCAGGCGGCTTCCTCGCTGAGCACGCGCGCAACGGCGGCGGCTTGCGGCTCGGCCGGGAGCGCTTTCATGTCGAGCATGACCGGCACGCCGGGCGGAATCGCGCGCAAGGCTTGCGCGAGCGTGGGAATGCGCTGCGGTGTCTCACGGTACGGATAGCGCGTCACGCCTGCCGCATCGATGCGCGCGAAGCGCCAGCCTGCATTGAGACGTTCGAGCGAGGCGAGATCGGTGTCCGCGACCGCGCCCTTGCCTTCGGTATTCGCCGACAGATCCGCCGGACGATACAGCACCGGCACGCCGTCGCGCGTGAGCTGCACGGTCAGCCAGATGGCATCGGCATGATTCTTCAGCGCGCCTTCAATGGCGAGCAGCGTGTTCTCAGGGAAATCGGCCGCGCCTGCGCGATGCGCGATGATCAGCGGCGCGGCGGGGGAAGTGTCGCTGCGGGCGGCGCCGCATCCCGCGCCGGCGATGCAGATGACAAGGGCAGCGGCGAACGCGGCAGCTGGGCGAAACGGCATTGAAGCAGACTCCGGACGGCTCGAGGTTCGGGAGATTCTGCCGCGATCATCGAACGATGTGACCTTCCACCCGCTCGATTCAACCTTTTGTCACGTTCCTGATGTGCAAAAAAAACAGCCATCGGTATGCCGATGGCTGTTCGAGCGTCCTGCGGTCCTGCCAGCGCGACATCTGCATGTCGCGCGAGCCGGTTGTTCTTAGAACTTGTGGCGAACGCCGACGATGACCATTTCCTGGTGGCTGCGGCCGCTTTCATAGCCGTACGAGCCGATCGACGCTTGTGCCGAGTTGACACCACCCGTCGTTGCATCGCGCTGGTCGCCGCTTGCGTGCTGGTAAGCAGCAACAGCGTAGAAGTCCGTGCGCTTCGACAGCGAGTAGTCGGCGCCGAGGCTGACCTGATGGTAGGTCGCCGACGTATCGCCGCCTGCCTTCGTGTAGGTGTAGCCCAGACCCGTCAACAGAGCCGGCGTGACCTGGAAGTTCACGAAGCCGTTGCCGGTGTTGAAGTGTTCCGAACCGAAGCGCGAACCACCGTCAGCCTTGAATTGCGAGTTGCTGTACGAACCGCCGACCGTGAATGCGCCGATCGAGTACTGCACCGCGCCGCGAGCGATGCCGATGGCATGAGCCGAAGCGTAGGCGTTGTTGATCGGGCCGTCGAACAGTGCGTCGGACGTGGAGCTGGTCCAGCCGCTTGCGCCCGTCGGCGGCGTGCGGCCGGCGCTCGGGTTGTTCGCGTAGAAGTAGCCGCCTGCGATAGCCAGCGGGCCGTTGTTGTACGTCGCTGCACCCGACCACGTCTGACCTTGACCGGTTGCGCCAGCAACGCCCGACACGCCGTACAGACCTTCAACCTGGAAGCCTGCGAAGTTCGGCGAAACGTACTTGACCGCATTGCTCACGCGCAGCGAGTTGTCGTAGTTGTCGATGTCGCCCGGCGTTGCGAAGATGGCGCCCCAGTAGTTGTCAGCCGTGATGCCCTGGACCATGTCGACCAGCGGATCGTATTGACGACCGAGAGTGACCGTACCCCACTGATTGCCCGACAGACCGACGAATGCCTGACGGCCGAATTCGCGACCGCCCTGACCGAGTTGGCCCGTGCCGACGTCAAAACCGTTTTCCAACTGGAAGATTGCCTTCAGACCGCCACCCAGGTCTTCTTGACCCTTCAGGCCCCAACGGTCGCCGGACAGGTTGCCGTTGATCATGCCGACCAGCTTGTCGCCGTTCGCGTTGGCATGGCTCACATAGCCAATGCCCGCATCGATCACGCCGTAGAGCGTCACGCTCGTTTGGGCCTGAGCTGCGCCAGCCGCGCCGAGCAGTGCCAGCGACAGGGACGTCAGTGCGAATTTCTTCATCGAATTCTCCACGCGAATGTTTAATATGTTGTTGCTGGCGCAGAGAATAACGCAACGTTTCGAAACTTTAGAAATGAAAAAATATAGATTGTCTCGAAAAACACACACTTGATGCAACGCAAGCCAGTCAAGGGTTTGGGGCAAGTCAGAAAGCAGGCGGGTGGCGACAGAAGGCATCTCGAAAAGTTCCGCGGAGATACTTCGACATCAAAATGCAATTGCGCTGCTTTATTCGATTACCTTCGATTTGAATAACAAACGGCCTTTTGTCTTTGGTTTTTTCGGCCGTTCCGGATGATTGCCGCGCGGAGTCAGTCGCGGATATTTTCCTCTGACGAGCGGGGTGCATCGCGGCGCGAAAGCAGCGCGACTGCCATACCGGCGCTTGCCGCCACCAATACCGCGCGCCACGGATGCCGGCGCACCGCCTGGTTGGCATGCGATGCCTTGCGGGTCGCGCCGATCATGGCTATTGCGGTGGCACGCGTCGCCGTCGATTCGGCACGCGCGATCTTGCGCGACAGTTCGAGCGCCCGTGCAACCGCCGATACCTTCTTGCGGGCCTGACCGGTCAGTTGCTGGGCATGCTGGGCGCGCGCACCGATGGCGCGTCGCGCGCTCGCACTGACGGGGGCGTCCGGACGCATGCTGGCGGGCGTGACGGGCAGGGCGGCAGCAGTGGCCGCATTGGCGGGCGTCGCAGGACGGGTCGAGGACGCGAGCAGCGAGCCGATCTTCGCGCGGCTGCCGGGCGGGACCTTGCCGTTGTTCTGCATGCCCCAGGCGCCGCGCGGATCATGCAGCCGCGCCCGCGCCGCTGAGAATTCCGCGCCGAGCAGCAGGACGGCCGCCGAGAAATACAGCCACATCAACAGCACGGCGAGCGAACCCGCCGCGCCAAAGGCGCTGGCCGTGCCCGCGTGCGTCAGATAGACCGCGAACAACTTCTTGCCTGCAGAAAACAGCACTGCGGCCACCAAACCGCCGACGAGCGCATCGCGCCATTCGACCGGCGCATCGGGCAGAAACTTGAGCAGTCCGCCGAAGGCCGCCGACAGGATCACGAGCCCGACCACCATCTGCACGATATCGCCGATGATCACGAAGGGCGATTCGCCCCAGAGCCACATGCCGACGGCCTGGATGCCGGTATCGAGCACCAGCGACACGATCAGCAGGAAGGCGACGCCCAGCACCAGCCCGAACGACACCAGTCGCACGCGGACCATCGCGAAGACACCGGAGCGCTGTTCGCCGGTGGTCGGCCATACGAGGTTGAGCGCGGTATTGAGTGAAGAAAACGTCGCCGACGCACCAATGGCCAGCAGCGCGAACGAAATGATCGCCGCGATGCCTGTGCCGCTGCTGCGATGCGCATTCTCGACGATGCTCTGCACGCCCGCGGCCGCCTGATCGCCGATCAGGCCGTTGACCTGATGAAACAACTGCCCGCGGGCCGCTTCCGGCCCGAAGATCCAGCCCGCGACGGCAATCACCATGACGAGCGTCGGTGCAAGCGAGAAGGCGGAATAGAAGGCGATGCTTGCCGCCATGGCGGCGCAGCGGTCTTCGGAAAATTTCTTGAGCGCGCCGACGGCCCAGGATGCATCTTTCCTGACGACGGCTTCGATCTTCTGCGTTGACACGGAACTCATGGCGGACCTCTCCGGTTCGATAAGACGCGCAGGGCGCTCGGACTTGAGATCGGGAGAGCAGGTTCCATTCCAGAAGGTTCGGAAACGCACACGCGTGTTCCAGGCGCGTGCATTGCTTCGTTCCGACGATTCCGGACCTGGGCGCACCACGGCAACTGCGTCTTTACTGCAGACGTCATCTAGCGCCCTTACACTCTGGAAACCCACTTTACGACGCGCCGAGGGCAATCATGCTCCAAATGTCACGGCGACAGTTCCTCAAGGTCTCCGCGAGCACGCTCGCCGGATCGAGCCTGGCGGCAATGGGCTTCTCTCCGGCTCCCGCGCTTGCCGAAGTCCGGCAATACAAACTGTCGCGCACCACGGAAACGCGCAATACCTGTCCGTACTGTTCAGTCGGATGCGGCATCCTGATGTACGGCCTCGGCGACAACGCCAAGAACGCCAAGGCCAGCATCATCCACATCGAGGGCGACCCGGATCATCCGGTCAATCGCGGCACGCTCTGTCCAAAGGGCGCCTCGCTCATCGACTTCATTCACAGCCCGAGCCGTCTGCTGCATCCGGAATACCGCGCGCCAGGGTCGAGCGAGTGGAAACGGATGTCGTGGGAAGACGCGCTCGACCGCATCGCGACGCTGCTGAAGGAAGACCGCGATGCCAATTTCGTCGAGAAAACGGCGGACGGCAAGACGGTCAACCGCTGGCTGACCTCGGGCTACCTGGCGGCGTCGGCGGGCAGCAACGAGGTTGGCTATCTGACTCACAAGACGGTGCGCAGCTGGGGAATGCTCGCTTTCGACAATCAGGCGCGTGTCTGACATGGCCCGACGGTGGCAGGTCTTGCCCCGACGTTTGGCCGTGGAGCGATGACGAACCATTGGGTCGACATCAAGAACGCGGACGTGATTCTCGTGATGGGCGGCAATGCGGCCGAGGCGCACCCGTGCGGCTTCAAGTGGGTGACCGAGGCGAAGGCGCATCGCAAGACGCGTCTCATCGTGGTGGACCCGCGCTTCACGCGCACGGCATCGGTGGCGGACTTTTACGCGCCGATCCGCACCGGCTCGGACATCGCGTTCCTGGGCGGCGTGATCAATTACCTGCTCACGCACGACAAGATCCAGCACGAGTACGTGAAGAATTACACGGACATGTCGTTCATCGTGCGCGAGGACTTCGTGTTCAAGGACGGCCTGTTCTCGGGCTACGACGCGGAGCATCGCAAGTACGACAAGTCGACGTGGGACTACGAGCGCGGCGACGACGGCTATGTGAAGACCGATCCGACCTTGCAGCATCCGCGCTGCGTCTACAACCTGCTGAAGCAGCACTACGCGGCGTACACGCCGGAGATGGTGACCAAGGTCTGCGGCACGCCGACCGACAAGTTCCTCAAGGTCTGCGAGATGCTCGCCACCACCGCCGCGCCGAACCGCGCGGGTACGATTCTCTACGCGCTCGGCTGGACGCATCACTCGGTCGGCGCGCAGATGATCCGCACGGGCGCGATGGTGCAGCTCCTGCTCGGCAACATCGGCATAGCGGGCGGCGGCATGAACGCGCTGCGCGGGCATTCGAACATCCAGGGCCTGACGGATCTCGGGCTGATGTCGAATCTGCTGCCCGGCTACATGACCCTGCCGATGGAAGCCGAACAGGACTTTGACGAGTACATCACGAAGCGTGCGTCACAGCCGCTGCGGCCGAACCAGCTGAGTTACTGGAAGAACTATCGCGCGTTCCACGTGAGCTTCATGAAGTCATGGTGGGGCGACAACGCGACCGCCGACAACAACTTCGGCTTCGACTATCTGCCCAAACTCGACAAGTCCTACGACATGCTGCAGGTCTTCGAGCTGATGGCCGCGGGCAAGATGAACGGCTATATCTGCCAGGGCTTCAATCCGCTGGCCGCGACGCCCAACAAGGCGAAGGTCGGGCTCGGGCTGTCGAAGCTGAAGTGGCTGGTCATCATGGATCCGCTCGCGACCGAGACGTCCGAGTTCTGGAAGAACCACGGCGAGTTCAACGATGTCGATTCGTCGACGATTCAGACCGAGGTGTTCCGGCTGCCCACGACCTGTTTCGCGGAGGAACGCGGCTCGCTGGTCAGTTCGTCGCGCGTGTTGCAGTGGCACTGGCAAGGCGCGGTGGGGCCGGGCGAGGCGCGCAGTGACCTGGAGATCATGTCGGGTCTGTGGCTGCGCATGCGTCGCGCTTATCAGGAAAAGGGCGGCGCGTATCCCGATCCGATCCTGAAGATGAGCTGGCCCTACGCCGATCCGGAAAGCCCGACGCCGGAAGAGATCGCGATGGAGTTCAACGGCCGCGCGCTCGCCGATGTCACCGATCCCGCCGACAAGACCAAGGTGCTGGCCAAGCAAGGCGAGCAACTGGCGAGCTTTGCGCAGCTGCGCGACGACGGCTCGACGGCGAGCGGCTGCTGGATTTTCTGCGGCTCGTGGACGCAGGCAGGCAACCAGATGGGCCGGCGCGACAACGCTGACCCGACCGGCATCGGCCAGACGCTCGGCTGGGCCTGGGCGTGGCCGGCGAATCGGCGCGTGCTGTACAACCGCGCGTCGTGCGACGTGAACGGCAAGCCCTTCGATCCGTCGCGCAAGCTGATCGCATGGAACGGGCGCGCGTGGACCGGACCGGACATCCCCGACTTCAAGGTCGACGAACCACCCGACAAGGGCATGAGTCCGTTCATCATGAACCCCGAAGGCGTGGCGCGTTTCTTCGCCCGCGACGGCATGAACGAAGGCCCGTTCCCCGTGCATTACGAGCCGTTCGAAACGCCCATCGGCTATAACCCGTTCTTCCCGGACAACAAGGCGGTGACGAGCAATCCGGCGGCGCGCGTGTTTCCGGACGATCGCGCGGCGTTCGGTACGGCAGACAAGTTCCCGAACACCGGCACGACCTATCGTTTGACCGAGCACTTCCACTACTGGACCAAGCACGCGCGCCTGAACGCGATCGTGCAGCCGCAGCAGTTCGTGGAGATCGGCGAGGAACATGCGAAGGAAGTGGGCGTGGTGGCGGGAGACCGCGTGAAGGTATCGAGCAATCGCGGCCATATCGTCGCGGTGGCGCTCGTCACCAAGCGCATCAAGCCGTTGATGGTGGAGGGCAAGAAGGTGCATACCGTCGGCCTGCCGCTGCACTGGGGCTTCAAGGGCCTCGCGCAGCCGGGCTATCTCGTCAACACGCTGACGCCTTCCGTGGGCGACGGGAACTCGCAGACGCCGGAGTTCAAGTCGTTCCTCGTGAAAGTGGAAAAGGCATAGGGAGGACGGCATGGCATTGCAATCGCTGGATATCAAGCGCCTCTCGGCCACCACCACGCCGCCGCCCGGCGACCGCGTGCCCGTCACGGGCACGGTCGCGAAGCTGATCGATGTGTCGAAGTGCATTGGCTGCAAGGCGTGCCAGACGGCCTGCATGGAGTGGAACGATCTGCGCGACGATATCGGTCATACGACCGGCATCTACGACAACCCGCGCGACCTGACCGAGCACTCGTGGACGGTGATGCGCTTCACCGAATACGAGAACCCGAAGGGCGATCTCGAATGGCTGATCCGCAAGGACGGCTGCATGCACTGCGAGGATCCGGGCTGCCTGAAGGCGTGTCCGTCGCCGGGTGCGATCGTGCAGTACACCAACGGCATCGTGGACTTTCACGAGGAAAATTGCATTGGCTGCGGGTATTGCATCACCGGCTGTCCGTTCAATATTCCGCGGCTCTCGAAGGAAGATCATCGCGTGTACAAGTGCACGCTGTGTTCCGATCGCGTCGCGGTGGGACAGGAACCCGCGTGCGTCAAGACCTGCCCGACAGGCGCGATCATGTTCGGCACCAAGGTGGACATGCAGCAGCAGGCGGCAGAGCGTGTCGAGGACCTGAAGGAACGCGGCTTCGAGCATGCCGGACTGTACGATCCGGCGGGCGTGGGCGGCACGCACGTGATGTACGTGCTGCATCACGCGGATCAGCCGGAGCTCTATCACGGCCTCGCGAAGGATCCGCATATCAGTCCGCTGGTGTCGATCTGGAAGGGCGTGACGAAGCCGCTGGCGATGATCGGCATCGGCATTGCGGCGCTGGCCGGGTTCTTCCATTACACGCGTATCGGGCCGAACGAAGTCAGTGACGAAGACGAAATCGAGGCGCAGCGCGAGGCGGATGAAGTGCGTCACCGCCGTGAGGGCGGACAGGAGCGAAGCGATGAAACACGATAGCGAACTGCGTGACGTCAAGGGGCATCGGCTGATACAGCGCTACACGCCGAACGAGCGCACGAATCACTGGATTACCGCGATCACTTTCGTGCTGCTCGCGCTTTCCGGGCTCGCGATGTTTCATCCTTCGATGGCGTGGCTCTACGCGGTGTTCGGCGGCGGACAGTGGACGCGCATCTTGCATCCGTTCGTCGGCTGCGTGATGTTCGTGTCGTTCCTGATCCTCGCGCTGCGGTTCTGGCATCACAACTATCTGGACCGCAACGACGTGCAGTGGATGAAGCAGATCGGCGACGTGCTCGCCAACCGCGAGGACCGGCTGCCGGAGATCGGCAAGTACAACGCCGGGCAGAAGCTGCTGTTCTTCGTGATGGTGGCGAGTCTCGTGTTGCTGCTGCTGAGCGGGATCGTGATCTGGCGGCGTTACTTCGCGTTCTATTTCCCGATCACGGTGGTGCGCCTGGCGTCGGTCGTGCATGCGGCGACGGCCTTCGTGCTGATCGTGTCGATCATCGTGCACATCTATGCGGCGCTGTGGATCAAGGGATCGATCGGCGCGATGACGCGCGGCACGGTCACGTTCGGATGGGCGCGCAAGCATCATCCGAGGTGGTTTCGGGAGATGATCGGGAAGTAGGGTTCAGTCGAGAATTGTTTGAAGGCGAGCGAGGGCGTCGTTAATGACTTCGACTGGGGCGCGTTCGATCCTGCGCGCACCGCGTGCTTCAAGGTCGAGCGTACGAATCATGTTCACAAGCGCGACGCCTTGAGTCTCAGTACCAGCGCCGGATAGGGGAACGGCGAAGCCCGCGAAGCGCGCAAAATTGCCGCCCTGCGTAATGGGCGCAACCAATGCAACGCCCATAGCGTTGAATGATGCCGGCGACAGCACGAGCGCGGGACGAAACTCTCCCTGCTGCTCATGGCCCAGCGCTGGGTTGAGGCTTACGCGAATGACATCGCCTCGTTCGAATTTGGTGCGTCTTACCATGCTTCACGTCCTGCGGGCTTGATGTTCGACCAATCTGCCAGATCTTCGGGGAGCGGTGCCTTTGTGTCGCATTGCGCAATGAGCTGATCCAGAGAGTACTTGGGCCGTGCCGGTGCAAGCATGATGCCCTCCGGACGGATCTCAACGACCAATTTGTCACCTAGTGCAAGGTGGACCTGCTCAAGCAGCGCAGCGGGCAATCGCACAGCGGCACTATTCCCCCACTTTTGAATCGACAATTCCATTTTGACCTCCGCAATGTATCTTCATTGTAGCTACATGAAGTAAGGGGGTCAATGAAGCGTATCTTCCTTGTAGATACTTCGGCAACGTGTTTTTAAGCAAAACACAATCATTTCAGACTGCTCTGAGCGCGCGCATGGATACTGCTATGCTTGACGCGCGTGTCCGTTCGAACCCACTGTCTGTCGCCCGATACTTCCAGCCAGGAGCCGCCGTGGTCCAACGCATCATCGAAGCCGCTGAGATCGAGTCGCTCGATCCCTCGGCGATTCCTAGATTGCGCATGCCCGAGCGTGCCACGGTGTTCGCTTCACGCGCCGCGCGTCTGCTGCAACTCGCGGATGCGAGCAGTCCCATCGGCGGCTATCTGCGGCTGATGTCCGCGCTCGCCGACACCCAGCAGCGCGTCCTGAGCCAACATCAGGCGCCGATGCCCGCGCGCGAATCCATCGAGACAAATCAGCGGCATTCGATGCCGATCATCCCCGCACTCACCGATCACCGCGATCCCGCCTGGCGCGATGTGTTGTTCATGCTGCTCGACGGCATCGAGGCGGCCGGCGCGCTGACGCCCGCGCTCGTGCAACTGGTGGCGCGTCTGCGCACGATGGACACCGCCGCGCTCGACAACCAGGCCGACGCCATCCTGGCCTTGCGCTTCGCCGAGATCGATCCGGCCGCGGCGCCCTTCGTCGCGGCCGCGCTGCAAGTCGTCTGGACGGATCTCGCGAGCCGCGTCAACATGCGCGACGTGCCGTACCTCGACGCGCCCGGCGTCTGTCCGGTGTGCGGCTCGGTACCGGTGGCGAGCATCGTGCGCGTCGGCGGGCCGTATGAAGGGTATCGCTATGTGCAGTGCGGGCTGTGCGCCACGGAGCTGCACGTGGTCCGCGCGAAGTGCACGAACTGCGATTCGACCAAGGGGATCGCTTATCACGCGATGGGCACGGGCGACGAAAGCGAAGACGACAAGGCCGAGCAGGCGAAACGCGCGGCGCTCAAGGCCGAGTCGTGCGACGAATGCGGCACGTATCGCAAGATCGGCTACCAGGACAAGGCGTTCGACTTCGAACCCTACGCCGACGATCTCGCGAGCCTCACACTCGACCTGTTGATGGGCGATGCCGGTTATCGACGTGCCGCGCCGCATCCGTGGCTGTGGCCCGAACAGCCTGACGAATCATGAGCGACGTCCGGGGAAGCGACGGCGGCGAACTGCGCGCGTTGATGGCGCGCGTGCCGTCGGTCGAGCGCGTGCTGGCTGCGGCGGAATTCGCGGCGGTGATCGCCGCTCATGGACGCACGCAGACGCTCGCGGCCTTGCGCGCCACGCTGGACGCATGGCGCAGCGATGCACAGGCCGGCCGGGCAGCCGTCGATGCATTGAGCGACGCCGCGCTGGCGCAAGCGGTGAGCGCGGCGCTCTCGGCTCGGGCGCGCAGCGCGGTGCGTAGCGTCTTCAATCTCACCGGCACCGTGCTGCATACGAATCTGGGCCGCGCGCTGCTGCCGGACGAAGCCGTCAGCGCTGTGGCCGAAGTCCTCACGCGGCCCGCGAACCTCGAATTCGATCTCGACACCGGCGCGCGCGGCGATCGCGACGACCTCATCAACGGCCTGATCTGCGAGCTGACGGGCGCGGAGGCGGCGACCGTCGTCAACAACAATGCGGCGGCCGTGCTGCTGACGCTGTCGGCGCTCGCGTCGCGCAAGGAAGTGATCGTGTCGCGCGGGGAACTGGTGGAAATCGGCGGAGCGTTCCGCATTCCCGACATCATGAGCCGCGCCGGCGCAAGACTGCGTGAAGTCGGTACGACGAATCGCACGCATCTGAAGGACTATGACGAGGCCATCGGCCCGAAAACCGGCTTGCTGATGAAGGTGCATTGCAGCAACTACGCCGTCACCGGCTTTACCAAGGAAGTGTCGCTCGACGAACTCGCGCCGCTGGCTAAAGCACGCGGCCTGCCCATCGCGGTGGATCTGGGCAGCGGTACGCTGGTCGATCTCGCGCAGTGGGGCTTGCCGCGCGAAGCGACGGTGCGGGAGACCGTCGACGCCGGCGCGGATCTCGTCACCTTCAGCGGCGACAAGTTGCTGGGCGGCCCGCAGGCCGGGCTGATCGTGGGCCGCCGCGAGCTGATCGCGAAGATCAAGAAGCATCCGCTGAAGCGCGCGCTGCGGGTCGGCAAGCTGACACTGGCGGCGCTCGAAGCCGTATTGCGGCTCTATCGCGCGCCGGAGAATCTCCGCGAACGCCTGACGACGCTGCGCCTGCTCACGCGTCCTGCCGACGCCATGCGTCTCTGCGCGGAACGCATCCAGCCCGCGCTGCAGCAATGGATCGGCGACGCCTTCGTCGTGAGCGCCGAACCGATGTTCAGCCAGATCGGCAGCGGCGCATTGCCCGTCGATGTCCTGCCGAGCTACGGTCTCGCCGTGCGTCTCGCGAACGGCAAGCGTCCGGGCAGCCAGTTGAACCGCATCGAGAAGCGGCTGCGCGAACTGCCGCGGCCCGTGATCGGACGCATCGCCGACGGCGCCCTGCGGCTCGACCTCCGCTGCCTCGAAGAAGCCGACGAAACCGTGTTCATCGCGCAACTGCGAGGGCCGGACGCGCGAGGCGAAGAGGGATGATCGTCGGCACGGCGGGACATATCGATCATGGCAAGACGACGCTCACGCGCGCGCTGTCGGGCGTCGATACCGACCGTCTGAAGGAAGAGAAGGCGCGCGGCATCTCCATCGAACTGGGTTATGCGTATGTGCCGCTGGCCAGCGGCGGCGTGCTCGGGTTCATCGACGTTCCCGGGCACGAGAAGCTCGTGCATACGATGGCGGCGGGTGCGTGCGGCATCGACTTCGCGCTGCTGGTGATCGCCGCCGACGACGGCGTGATGCCGCAGACCCGCGAGCATCTCGCGATCCTCGAACTGCTCGGTGTGACGCGGGGCGCGGTGGCGGTGACGAAGGTCGATCGCGTGGACACCGCGCGTCGCCGCGAGGTAAACGCGGACATCGACGCGCTGCTCGCGCGCAGTCCGCTGCATGCGGCGCCGCGCTTCGATACGGACGCTACGCGCGAACACGATGCCGGCGTCGCCGCGCTGGCCGCGCATCTGCATGATGCGGCGGCGCACGAGCACGCGCGCCGCGACGACGGCTTGTTCCGGCTGGCGGTGGATCGCGTTTTCACGCTGGCGGGGCAAGGCACGATCGCGACCGGCACGGTGTTCGCGGGCCGCGTGACGACGGGCGACGTATGCGCGCTCGCGCCGCGCGGAAGCTCGGGCGAGGCCGTGCGCGTGCGCAGCATTCATGCGCAGAATCGCGCGACGCAGACGGGCCGCGCGGGCGAACGCTGCGCGCTGAATCTGGCCGGCATCGAGAAGGATGCGCTGGGTCGCGGCGACTGGACCGTCGATGCGCGGCTGGCGCGTGCGTGTGAGCGTATCGACGTCGAACTGAGCTTGCTCGACGATGCGGCGCTCACGCTCGCGCACTGGTCGCCCTTGCATGTTCATCTCGGCACGACGCATCGCGTGGCGCACGTCGCGCTGCTCGACGGCGACACCTTGCAGCCGGGACAGACGGCGCGCGTACAGCTCGTCTTCGATACCCCGGTGTGCGCGCTGCCCGGCGATCGCTTCATCGTGCGCAATGCCCAGGCGAGCCGCACGGTCGGCGGCGGCCGCGTGCTCGATCCGTTCGCGCCGGCCAGGAAGCGCCGCACGCCGCAACGCCGCGCCTGGCTCGATGCGCTCGCGGCGTGGCTCGATACCCAGCGTGTAGATGCGCTGTTCGAACAGGCGCCTTATGGACTGCCGCGTTCGCTGATCGAGCATCTGTGCGGTATGCCGGTGGCGGCGCTCGCGTTGCCGGCCGGCATGCGCGAGATTCCGCTGCAGAACGATGTGCTCTACGTGTCGGCTGCGCACTGGAACGCGCTGAATGCACGGCTGATCGACGCGCTGGGCGCGTTTCATGCACGCTTCCCCGACGAACAGGGCCCCGACGTCGCGCGCCTGCGCCGCATGGCCGCGCCGCTTGCGCCGGATGCACTGTGGCGCGCGCTCGTCGACGACGCCGTGGCGCAGACGACGATTACGCGCAGCGGTCCGTGGCTGCATCTGCCGGCGCACGCAGTGACGCTCGATGCGCGCGAGGAAACGCTGGCGCACGCGGTACTGGCGTCGCTGCAACAAGGCCGGTTCGATCCGCCGTGGGTGCGCGATCTTGCAAGAACGCACGGCGTCGCGGAAGACGACATGCGCCGGCTGCTGAAAAAACTCGCGCGACGTGGCGATGCGCATCAGGTGGTGCGCGACCTGTTCTACGACCGCGCGACGATCGGCGCGCTGGCTCGGCTCGTGGCCGAACAGGCGGCGGCGCAGGGCGGCGGGCTGGGTGCGGCCCATTTCCGCGATGCAACGGGTCTCGGCCGCAAGCGCGCGATACAGCTTTTGGAGTTCTTCGACCGGGTTGGATACACTCGATTCCACCGCGACCTCCACTTGTTGCGCACCGACAGCCGCTGGCACGAGTCCGTCTGATGTCCGCCTGATGTCCCTCTGATCCGTCCTGTCCCTGGCCGGATTCACCCTTGATCGCGATGGAGCATTACTACTTCAAGCTCTTGCATGTCCTGGCGAGTTACCCCGAATGGGCGCTCGCCGTGGTGCTGCTTGCGTCGTTTTTGGAATCGGTCGCGTTCATCGGCACCTTCGTGCCCGGCAGCACGGCGATGTTCATCGCGGGCGCGCTGGTCGGCACGGGCGCGTTGAATCTCGGCTGGGTATTCGTCTGCGCGATCGGCGGCGCAATTGCCGGCGATGCCGCGAGCTTCTGGTTCGGCCAGCGCTACGCGGACCGCATCGCGCAGATGTGGCCGTTCCGCACGCATCCCGGCGCGCTTACGGCGGGCAAGAAGTACTTCGAGAAGCATGGCGCGAAGAGCGTCGTGCTGGCGCGTTTCGTCGCGCCGATGCGCGCCGTCGTGCCGGTCGTCGCGGGCCTGACGGGCATGACGCCCGCGCGCTTCCTGGCCGTCAACATCCTGAGCGCGCTGGTCTGGGCACCGACGCATATCCTGCCGGGCGTGGTGTTCGGCGCGTCGATCGAACTGGCGGGCGCGGTCTCGATCCGGCTCGTCGTGATCCTCATCATCCTCACCGCGCTCGCGTGGGTCGTGTTCAACATCGTACGCGTGCTGGTTTCGCATGCGATGCGCTGGAGCATCCTGTCGCGCGATGCGCTGCTCGCCTGGGCACAGAACAGCCGCGGGCTGCCGGCGCGGCTCGTCGCGCGCGCGCTCGATCCGGCCAATCCGGCCACCGGCCTCATCGTGATGATCTCGACGCTGCTGCTCGTCTCGGCGGTGATCTTCTTTTCGGTGCTCGCGAATGTCGCGCGCGGGGCGTCGATCGTGCAGGTGGATGTGTCGGTGTATCGGCTGCTGCAATCGTTCCGCTCCACCTGGACCGACTCCATCCTCGATGCCGCCGCCACGCTCGGCAGCACCGAGACGCTGCTCGTGCTCGGCGTGATGGTGATCGTGTGGATGAGCATCGAGCGGCGCTGGCGCACCGTCGCCTACTGGGTCGCGGCGCTGGCGTTCTCGCAGTTGCTCGTGGTCGCGATCCGCTTCACCGCGCACGAGCCGCTGGCCGTGTCGTTCGCGCCTTCGACGCACCGCTTTCCCAGCAGTCACGTCGCAGCGACGGTCGTGATCTACGGTTTTCTCGCGTTCCTGCTGTTGCGCCGCGTGCGGCTGCTGACGGGCGTCCTGGTCGCGATGGCGACTTCGGCCATCGTGACGGCGGTGGCGCTCGCGGGACTCTACTTCGGCCGCTTCACGATCTCCGATGCGCTCGGCAGCGCGGCGCTCGCAGCCGTGTGGGTGTTCCTGATCGCGCTGACGGCCGTGTGGCGCAATCCGTCCAAGCCAAAGCCGCGGCCGCTGATGCCGGTCGCGGTGCTGGTCGTGATCTGCGCGAGCGTCGCGCTGCAACTGAGCGACGACACCGAAGCGCGCAGCGCGGCGCCCCAGTCCGTCGTCATTACGCCGATTCAATGGACCGATTCGGTCTGGCGGACCTTCTCGTGCTACCGCGCGAACATGGAGGGCGACCGCCGCGAGCCGATCACCGTGCAATGGGCCGCGACGCCCGCGCAGATCCGCGCGCAGTTGCTGAGCCGCGGCTGGACCGAGGTGTCGCATGTGTCGCTGAAGAGCGTGTTGTCGGTGGTGCTGCCGAATGCGCCCGCCATCGATCTGCCGGCGCTGCCGCGCCTGAACAATGGCGAGCCGTCGAAGCTCGTGTTCGCGCGCTCGCCCTATGGCGCCGACGAGCGCGATGTGCTGCGGTTCTGGTCCACGCAATACGAGGTGCGCGAACGTCCGGACGTCGCGCCGACGCCGATCTGGCTCGGCGCCGTGGTGCACGAGCGGATCCGTCGTCCTTCGTGGCCGTTCAATGTGCTGAGGCCCGACCGGCGCGTCGATCCGATGGCCTTCGACCATGGCAAGAGTTCGCCGTGGCAAGGCATCGAAATTGCGCGCAGCGCGGGATGCGGCGATGTGCCGGTGATGCTCGTCGAATCGAGGTCGGAATGATGCATTGGAACCAGCGTTCGCGAGGTGCTGTTTGATTCAGATCCCGCCGTCGGCAATCGTGCAATGGGGCGGCGCGGCCGTTTTCGCGAACGTGCTGCTCACGCGGCTGGGCGTGCCGTTGCCTTCCGCGCCGTTGCTGGTGTTCGCGGGATCGGCGGTGGCGAGCGGACGGCTCGTGTTCACGCACGTGCTGTTCGCGGCGGTGTGCGGCGCGTTGCTCGGCGACGGCGTGTGGTTCGCCGCGGGGCGCATCTATGGGCGCAAGCTGGTCGCGGCGCTCTCGCGCAGGTCGTATGCGGTGGATTCGGGCATGCGCACGACCGGCGAGCTGTTCGAGCGTCATGGGCCGCCGATCGTGGCGCTGTCGAAGTTCGTTCCGGGACTCGGACTCGTCACGCCGCCGTTGATGGGCACCACGCAGATCGCGGTGCCGGCCTTCTTCCTGTGGGACACGGCGGGGGTCGTCGCGTGGGCGGCGTTCTGGCTGCTGGGCGGCGCGCTCTTCGAGCATCAATTGCATCTCGCGCTGCTCGAATTGCAGGCGCACGGCACCACCGTGGTCGATCTGCTCGTGGCCGTGGCGTTGCTGTACTGCGTCTATCGGCTGTTGCGGAGGCGTCAGCCGCGACGGCACATGAAGGACAAGAGCGGCGGACCCTGACTCATGCTCGACGAATGACGTAGTTATAATCGGTCGCCTCCCGCGAAGTTTCAACGGCGGCGCAGCGTGACGCACGGAAGGCATCCGTATCCGGTGGTGCGGCTGGGCTTCAAACCCAGTTGGGGATGTCAGACATTCCCAGGTCGGTTCGACTCCGGCTGCCTTCCGCCATGTGGCTCGTGGCATCTGCTCGCTCACCCTTTGATCCCACCGAAAGAGACAGTGTTTTCCCTGATGGGAGCGACCTCTTTGCGGACGTACTCTTTGTATACAGAATTTAGAGTACCGTAGTCACGGCGCCTGAAGCCAAGCGATCGCACGTCTCCACAGCGTCAATCGACAGACCCAAAAATGGACGTCCCCAACTACCTCATCCTGCGGTCCGATGCGAGCCCTGCTGTCGAATGTCAGACGCTGAGCCATAGCGATGGCGCTTTCGGCGGTCTCCGCCGACCGCCTCATGCCCTCGCACAGTGGACAGACTCCGACGCGTTTCCCGCTTCGGCACAATGCGTTTTGAATGCAAACGCCTCATTGAGGGAACTCGAAGGGCTTTCGCGCGTGCTCAAGCGATCTGAAACGCGTACGGATTACGACGCCGCGTGGATACTTGCCCGCGCGAGAATCGGCCTGGTGTCGATCCTCGTACGCGACGCGCGCGACTTCACCGCAGCGGCGTTCATCGAGGATGCGAGTTTCGTGCTGAAGCAGGCTAGACGTTACTTTGCGTCGCAATCGCTCGTGCTGGTGCAGGCCAGTTCCGAATCCGGCCTGGCACGCGCACGCGCGGTCATGGAAGATGTCTTGCAGGTGCGTGATGTCGCGCCGGACGTGCTTTATGAGAAGCATGCCGCCGAAAACGAAACGCTTGGCGTCGCGCTCCTGTCCATGCGCTGACGCGCTTGCCGTGACGAATTGCCGGAGCAAAATCCGTCTGGAAAGCTGATAGGATTCGGTATTCAATATCGATTCTGATTTGCCATGCCGGCCAAACTCGTCAAGATTCAGGCTCGTACCGATTACGTCGACGAGGTCTACAACATTCTTCTCGACGCCATCAGCGAAGGCTCCATCGCCCCTGGAACGCGGATCGTGCAGGAGGAGATTGCCGAGCAGCTCTCGGTATCCCGATCGCCCGTGCTTCAGGCGTTCCGTCTGCTCAAGAAGGATGGGCTGGTCGAGGACGCTCCGGGGCGTGGGTTGCAGGTCACGCCGCTCAATGTCGAACGGGTCGGGCATCTGTATGAATTCAGGGAAGCGCTCGACGGTCTCGCCGCCAAGCTTGCCGCCCGGCGTTCCGTGCGGCTCGACAAGTCGCTGATCGCCAACGGCCGCAAGGCGATGCGAGGCGATGACATCAAGGCCATGGTCGAGGCTGACATGGCGTTTCATCTGGCCATCTACGCCGCTTCAGGCAATCCGTTGATCCTTGAAAATGCCCGGCTGCACTGGATGCACCTGAGGCGCGTGATGGGCGCGGTGCATCAGGTCGTCGGCCAGAGGAAGGTAGTCTGGGACGAGCACGCGGCCATCGCCGACGCAATCGCGGCAGGCGACGAAGAACTCGCCGCGCGCCTGAGCGTGCTGCACGTCGAGGCGGCGCGAGCGAATCTCGTGAAGCACATGAGCACGAACAGCGAAATCGCTCAGGCTACTTCCTGAGTCGCAATACCGGCCGCTTGGGTCCTGCGGCCGTCATCCCTTCTGAAAATCCCGCGTCTCTGCACCTGTCTGCATTGCCACCCACCTCACGTCCTCGCGATATGCGATTGACGCCTCCCGCGCAACGCTAGCGCGTCTCCGGCAGCGCCCGGAAACACCCTTATCCGTGTTTACCCATAGAGACATCGCCCTCGTATGCGCCTAATCTTTGGATACAGAGTTCAGAGCACGGAACACCGACGACGGAAACCGGCTCTGACAAGAACAACCGATGTGGTCCCTAACAATCATTGGAGGCAGGACATGAGCGTCAAATCGGACAAGATGGACGACCAGAAGCGCACCGGAGGTTCGGCGCCGGTGGCGAAGAAGCTGATTCCGTTCGGCGGCTATTACGCCAACAAGACGCCGGAGCATGATCCCGAGCTGACGGAAACCGGCCCGGGCACGCCGACGGGCGAATACATGCGCCGCTTCTGGCACCCGGTCTGCATGTCGATGGAGCTGACCGACACGCCGCGCTTCCTCAAGATCCTCAACGAAGAACTGGTCGCCTTCCGCGACAAGAGCGGCCGCGTCGGCGTGCTGCATGCGCACTGCGTTCACCGCGGCGCATCGCTCGAATATGGCGCGATTCAGGAGCGCGGCATCATGTGCTGCTATCACGGCATGGTGTTCGACGTGGACGGCGCCTGCCTCCACGTGCCGTTCCCGAAGGGCGAGGAAAAGGAAGCCGAGCGCTACGCGTGCTCTATTCGTCAGGGCGCCTACAAGGCGGTCGAGCGTAACGGCCTCGTGTTCGCCTACATGGGCCCGCCGGAAGAGGAGCCGCCGTTTCCGGAGTGGGAAGGCGACTACACGGTATCGCCCGGCGACGAACTCGTGCCCTACAGCAACTTCCAGCATTGCAACTGGCTGCAGGTCCAGGACAACGCGGCGGACAACTACCATCCGACCGCACTGCACGCGGGCAAGAACGTCGTCGACGGCAACTATCAGGGAACGACCTTCGACGAAGTCGGCGCTGCGTCCATGGAAGTCGCGCCCGACATGAACTTCGTGCCGGTGCAGGGCGGCCGCAGTCTGGCGTGCGCCGGTGCGCGTCGCGTCAACAAGGACCGGCTGTTCGTCCGCGTCCAGCATCAGGTGCTGCCGAACCTGAGCCTGCATGCCTACACGTCGGAAGACGGCTCGAAGAAGAAGTACTTCAGCCGCTTCCACATCATCCGCTGGACCGTGCCCGTCGATGACGAGAACAGCAAGATGATCGGCTGGCGCGTCATGGGCCCGGGCATCGACACACGCGGCATCGGCAACAAGGAGATGGTCGGTTACGAGACCATCGACTTCCTGGAAGGACAGGTGGCGATGCGCCGTCCCGAGCGCTTCGGCAAGTACAAGCTCGAAGACATGCCGCCGATTCCCCCGAACCATCGCGAACGCGACATCTACAAACAGGCTCAATACGCACCGGGCGACTACGAGGCGATCATCAGCCAGCGTCCCATCGCGGTTCATGCACTCGAGAATCCGACCAAGTTCGATGCGGGCCTGTATCAGTTCCGCAAGATGCTGCGCGATGCGGTGCGCGGCACGAACGCGGCGGCTTCGGCGCAGGGCTTCGCCGAATGGTTCCGCGCCCTGGGCGGTGCGCCCAACAGCTTCTGCTCGGGCAACGTGTTCGAGATCGAAGAGGGCGCGACGGTCGAAGAAGAAGTGGCGCGCCGTCGCAAGGTGCTGAAGACCGTCGTCCAGATCCTGACCGAGAGCGACAGCCTGAAGGGCGACGCGCGCGGTGAGTTCGTGCGCAACAAGTTCAAGGACCTCGAACAGTCGCTGAAGAGCTAATCGGCGCGCCGGGTGCCGGCCGTCTGTACGCGCGGCCGTCATCCGCCACGGAGCAAGGATCATGGACACGGTATTGGAACGATTGGAACAGGAAGAAGCGGTCGCGGATATCGAAGCCGGTACGCTCGATGTGCGCGTGAAGCAGATTCGTTACGAAGGCAAGGGCATCAACTCGTACGAACTCACGAACCCGAGCGGCCAGGCGCTGCCTCGTTTCGAGGCGGGCTCGCACATCGACGTCCATCTGAAGAACGGCGTCATCCGACAGTACTCGCTGTGCAATTCGCCCGCCGAGCGCAACCGGTATGTCATTGCCGTGCTCAAGGACGAAAGCGGGCGCGGCGGTTCGCGCGCGGTGCACGAGAGCATCGGCGCCGGCGACATCGTCACCATCAGCAAGCCGCGCAATCACTTCGCGCTGGCCGAGGGCGCACGCAAGGTCGTGCTGATTGCGGGCGGGATCGGCGTGACGCCCTTGAAGGCGATGGCGCATGAGCTGGAACAGCGCGGCGTGGACTTCGACATGCACTACTGCGCGCGCAGCCAGGATGCCGCGGCATTCGGTCCTGAGTTCGCCAGCATGTTGCGCGCGGGCAAGCTGCACTATCACTTCGACGATGGCGCGGAAGCCGATCGCCTTGACTTGCGCGCGCTGCTCGCCGAGCCGCAGCCGGGCACGCACGTTTATTACTGCGGGCCGGGCGGATTCATGGCGGCCTGCGCGGACGCCGCGAGTCACTGGCCGAAGGGCACCGTGCACTTCGAGCACTTCAAGGCGCCGGAACAGCCGAAGCGCGAACCGTCGGGCACCGAGAACGCCGAGGGTTGCGACGTCACCATCGCCAGCACGGGTCAGGTCATTCACGTGGGACCGGAGCAAAACTTCAGTGAAGCGCTGGGCGAGGCGGGTGTCGAAGTGCCCACGTCCTGCTGTGCCGGTCTGTGTGCAACCTGCAAGGTCCGCTATCTCGAAGGCGAAGTCGAACACAACGACTTCATTCTGGACGAAGACGAACGCAAGGAATTCCTGACGGTATGCGTCTCCCGGCCCATCAGCAAGACCTTGATCCTGGACCTGTAGACCACGCATCTCGCGTGGCCCGACATCAACCCTTCCATCGCACCCATCTGGAAATAGCATGAAAGTCTTCTACGACAAGGACGCCGACCTTGCCCTTCTGAAAAGCCGCAGCGTCGCCATCATCGGCTACGGTTCGCAGGGGCACGCACACGCCCTCAACCTGAAAGACAGCGGCATCAATGTCTGCGTCGGCGTGCGCCAGGGCCCTTCGTGGGAGAAGGCGCAACGCGCCGGCCTGACCGTCAAGCGCATTGCCGATGCCGTCAAGGAAGCCGACATCGTCATGATGCTGCTGCCTGACGAGCAGATCGCCGAGGTCTATCGCACGGAAGTCGAACCGCATGCCCGCGAAGGCGCGGCGCTCGGCTTCGCTCACGGCTTCAACATTCACTACGGCCAGGTCAGCCCGCGCGCGGACCTCGACGTCATCATGATCGCGCCGAAAGCGCCCGGCCACACCGTCCGCAGCACGTATGCCGCGGGCGGCGGCGTGCCGCACCTCATCGCCGTGGCGCAGGACCGCTCGGGCTCGGCGCGCGACATCGCGCTCGCGTACGCGGCGGCGACGGGCGGCGGTCGCGCCGGCATCATCGAGACGAGCTTCCTGGAGGAAACCGAAACCGATCTGTTCGGCGAGCAGGCCGTGCTCTGTGGCGGTCTGGTGGACCTCATCAAGGCCGGCTTCGAAACGCTGGTGGAAGCCGGCTACTCGCCCGAAATGGCGTACTTCGAATGCCTGCACGAAGTGAAGCTCATCGTCGATCTCATCTACGAAGGCGGCATCGGCAACATGAACTACGGCATTTCCAACAATGCCGAGTTTGGCGAATACGTCACCGGCCCGCGCATCGTGACCGCGCAGACGAAGGCCGCCATGAAGGACGTGTTGCACGACATCCAGACGGGTGAGTACGCGAAGCAATTCATCCTCGAAAGCAAGGCCGGCGCGCCGACCCTTCAGTCGCGCCGCCGTATCACCGCCGCGCATCCGATCGAAGTCGTCGGCGCCAGGCTGCGCGCAATGATGCCGTGGATCGCCCGGGACGCACTGGTCGACCGCTCCAGAAACTAGGCCGCTGCTCTCGCGAAGTTCCAGTGTCCCCCAATCAACAACAGGAGTATCTGATGTCCACCATCGATGAACCGAAGCAAGCCGCGCAGGAATCGATTCTGAAGCCCGGCAAGATCTCGATCTATGAGCCGGATCAGGAAGGCGTGATTTTCCCGCGCATGCCCGAGTTCAAGGACCACGCCGAACATCGCAAGTATCTGAAGGAACGTCTCGTCGCCGCCTGCCGCGCCTTCGCGCTGCAAGGTTTCGACTACGGCTTCGCGGGTCACCTCACGGTGCGCGATCCGGAGCATCCGGGCCTGTACTGGACCAATCCGATGGCCGTCCACTTCTCGCAGGTGAAGATGTCGAACCTGATCTGCGCGGACCACGAGGGCAAGGTCGTCGAAGGCGAATACGCGATCAATCGCGCCGGCTTCGTCCTGCACGCGGCGGTGCATGAGCAGCATCAGGACATCGTCGCGATGTGTCATGCGCACACCACCTACGGCACGGCATTCGCCTCGCTCGGCAAGCCGCTGGCGCCGATCTCGCAGGATGCAGCCGCCTTCTTCGAAGACCACGTCGTCATCGGCGATGAAGCCGGCAAGGTCGCGGTGGAAGTGAAGGGCGGCAACAAGGTCGCGAACGCGTTCAAGGGCGTGAAGGCCGCCATTCACCAGAACCACGGCCTGCTGACGGCGAGCCGTCACAGCATCGACTCGGCCGCGTTCTGGTTCATCGCGCTCGAGCGCTGCTGCCAGCAGCAACTGATGATCGAAGCCACCGGCATCACGCCGAAGGAAGTCACGCCCGAGCGCGCCCGCTACAGCCGCGAGCATGTGGGCAGCGACTACATTGGCTGGCTGCACTTCCAGACCATCTGGAGCGAGCTGGTCGAAACCCAGCCGGACATGTTCGACTGAGTACGCAGGGTAGTGCGGGATGCGCGCGCCGGGTCTGGCGCGCGCCTCTCAAGCGCTGGCGGAGAACCGTCCGGTACAGGACACCGCTGGTCACTCGATGGCCCCACAGGAGACACAACTTGAGTTCCCAAAGCCCAGCCACCTTCGTGGAAGGCGCCGACACGTCCGTGTTCACCAAAGCAGCATGGCGTCTCGTTCCCTTTCTATTCGTCTGCTACCTCTTCGCTTATCTCGACCGCATCAACGTTGCATTCGCCAAGCTCCAGATGCTGAGCGACCTCGGCTTCAGCGAGGCCGTCTATGGCTTTGGCGCGAGTGTGTTTTTCGTCGGCTATCTGCTGTTCGAAGTGCCCAGCAACCTGTTGTTGCTCCGCGTGGGTCCGCGCCGCTGGATCGCCCGGATCATGGTCACGTGGGGCCTGATTTCAGCGGCGATGATGTTCGTCAGAACACCGACGATGTTCTATGTCATGCGCTTCTTCCTCGGTGTCGCGGAGGCCGGCTTTTTTCCGGCCATCGTGCTCTATCTGACCTACTGGTTCCCGGCTTCGCGGCGCTCGAAGGTGACGGCGTTGTTCATGACCGGCATCCCGATGTCCGGGGTGATCGGCGGGCCGTTGTCCGGCTGGATCATGACCGCGATGAACGGCTCGCATGGTTTTGCGGGATGGCAGTGGCTGTTCCTGGTCGAAGGCATCCCGACCGCCGTGCTGGGCGTGATGGCGTTCTTCTATCTCGACGACCGGGTGCGCGACGCCAAGTGGCTCACGGAGTCGCAGAAGGACACGCTCGAGACCGCACTCAAGGTCGAACAACCGAAGAGCGGGCTGCACTCGATGAAAGACGGCCTGATGAACCCGAAGGTGCTGCTCGTCAGCGTCATCTACTTCTTCTACACCATGGGGTTGTACGGGGTCAGCTTCTGGCTGCCGACGCTCATCAAGTCCAGCGGCGTGGCCGATCCGCTGCATGTCGGCTTGCTGACGGCGATTCCGTATGCGGCCGGCGCGCTGGCGATGGTGTTCGTGAGCCACAACTCGGACCGGACCGGTGAGCGTCGCTGGCATCTGATCGTGCCGGGTCTGGTTGCGGCATTCGGCCTGACGATGAGCGTCGTGTTCTCTCACTCGACCGTGCTCGCGATGATCGCGCTGACCATCGGCACGATGGGCGTCATGACGACCATCTCGCAGTTCTGGGTGATTCCGCCGTCGTTCCTGGGAGGGGCGGCGGCGGCAGCGGGGCTCGCGCTGGCGAATTCGGTCGGCAGCATTTCCGGTGTGGTGAGTCCGTCGCTGATCGGGTTGGTGAAACAAGCGACGGGATCGGCGGGGGCGGGCGTGCTGGCGCTCTCGGTGAGTCTGGTGATCGGCGGGGTATTGGTGCTGTTGGTGCCTGCTGCGCTGGTGAATAGCCGGCGGCGATAACGCTCCGTATTTCCTTCCGAAAAAGCCGGCACGGGCTGATACCCGTGCCGGTTTTTTGCGTTCGAACCAGACTTGAAGCACTCGGGGTTTTCTCTGATGCGTGAAATCTGATGCATCAGGCATCATGCATCAAATCATGACGCATTCACCACCCGACATGTCTGTCATCGCCGATTCACCGCAAGTCATCCTCGACTGTCGCCACTGCCTCGGCGAAAGCCCGGTCTGGGACGACCTCACACAAACGCTGCACTGGACCAATATCCATGCGCGGGAAATGTGGTCGTGGAAGCCATCCAGCAGGGACAGCGCGCCCGTCGTGAGAACGATGCCGGAGCGTATCGGCGCGCTCGGCCTGCGTGCGGGCGGCGGTCTCGTCCTCGCGCTGGAGCGCGGTTTCGCGACGCTGGACGACGGCAGTCTGGAACCGCAACCGCTCGCCGCCCTGACCGCACCGGTGGCCCGCACGCGTCTGAACGACGGCCGCGTGTCGCCGGACGGGCGCTTCCTGTGCGGCGGCATGAACGAAGAGACGCCGCAACGCGCCAACGCCGCGCTGCATTCCCTCGACGCCGATCACCGCGTGCATGACCTGCTGCCCGGCATCGCCTGTGCGAATTCGCTGTGCTGGAGTCCCGACGGCGGCACGCTGTATTTCTCGGACATGCCGACGCGCCGCATCGACGCCTTCGATTACGCCGACGGCGCCCTCGCCAATCGCCGCGTGTTCGCCGAACTCGCGACGCCGGGCGCGCCGGATGGCTCCATCGTCGACGAAGAAGGCTTTCTCTGGAACGCGCAGTGGGGCGGCGCGAAGCTGGTGCGCTACGCGCCCGACGGCACGGTAGACCGCGAAGTGCCGCTGCCCGTATCGAACCCGACGTGCATGATTTTCGGCGGCCTGGAGCTCGACATCATGTTCATCACGACCGCCTGGTTCACGCTCGACGACACCCAGCGCGCACGCGAGCCGCACGCAGGCAGTCTGTTTGCGTGGCGACCGGGTGTGCGCGGTCTCGCCAGTCCGCGTTACCGGGGCTGAGCCGATGCCTGTGATACAACCGGGCGCGTGATCCAGACACATTCGAGGTTGAAACGACATGAAGGTCTTCGATAGAGCATCACTCAGCGAGCAAGTCGAACTCGCACTAAAGGAAGAGATCATCGGCGGACGCGTGCGGCCGGGGCAGCGCATCAACATCGGCGATTTCCAGACGGCGTGGAAAGTCAGTTCGACGCCGTTCCGGGACGCATTGCGCTCGCTGGAAATACAGGGCTTCGTGACGGTCGAGGCGCGCAAGGGCGTGTACGTCGCGCCGCTCGACCAGCAGACGGTGAACGAGATTTTCGATTTGCGCATCGCGCTCGAATGCATGGCGGTGGAGCGCGCGACGCTCGCGGTTCCGCCCGAGGAAGCCGAACGGGTGCGGGCCGCGTATCTGAACGCCGCCGAAGCGCTGCAGCAAGGCGACCCGGAGCCGATCGCGCAGGCGGACCGGCAGGTGCATGAACTCGCCCATGTGTACTGCGGCAACGTGCGGCTGCAAAAGGCGTTGTCGTCGCATATGGAACTGATCCGCTGGGCGCAGCGCGCGATCGTCGACAAGCTGACCGGCGCGTACGAGATTGCGTTGCCGGAGCACATTGCGATCATCGAAGCCGTGTGTCTCCGCGATGCCCAGGGCGCCGCGAAAGCCATGCGCGCCCACCTCGAGAATTCGCGTGACCGCTTGAGCGCCAACATCGACCTCGCGGATCTCGATTCCGAAAACTGAACGCTGACAACCCTCAATCCACGACACGACATGAAGATCAGGACGATCCGTTCCTACGTGCTGCGCGTGCCGCTCGGCGACAAGCTGTTCTATTCGTCGCAGGCCGCGTTTCCCGAGCGCAACAGTTATCTGGTGCGCATCGAAACCGATACCGGCCTCGTCGGCTGGGGTGAGGGCGGGCAATACGGTCCGCCGGAACCGGTGGCCGCGTGCATCGACCACGTGCTTGCACCGAAGCTGATCGGCCGCGATCCGACCGAGCCCGTGCGCATCTGGGAAGAGCTGTACAACTTCTCGCGCGACTTCGGGCAGAAGGGCACCTACGTCGAAGCGATCTCCGCGCTCGATATCGCGCTGTGGGACATCGCGGGTCAGTCAGCGGGGCTTCCCGTGTGGAAAATGCTTGGCGGACGCTTCCGCGAATCCGTCCCGGCCTACGCAACCGGCTGCTATTACCCGCAGGACTACAGCCGCATGTCCGAACTGCTGCGCAGTCTGGAAGCGGAAGCATCGAGCTATGCCGATGCGGGCTTCGAGATGCTGAAGGTCAAGATCGGCCTGCTGAGCCTGAAGGACGATATCGAACGGCTGCGCGTGATTCGCGCGGCGGTCGGCCCGGACATCGCCATGCTGGTCGACGCGAACCATGCCTATAACGCGACCTCCGCGATTCGCATGGGACGTCTGATGGAACCGCTCGACGTGCGCTTCTTCGAGGAGCCGGTGGTGCCGGAAGACAAGGCGGGCTATCGGCGGGTGCGCGCGGAGAATCCGGTGCCGGTCGCGGGCGGCGAGTGCGAATTCACGCGTTACGGCTTTGCGGAACTGATCGGCACGGGCTGCGTGGACATCGCCCAGCCGGACCTCGCCGTGTGCGGCGGCTTCACCGCGTTCAAGCAGATTCTCGCGTTCGCGAGCACGCATGGCGTCGGCGTCATTCCGCATGTGTGGGGTTCGGGCATTGCGGTCGCGGCGGCGTTGCAGGCCATCGCTACGATCCCGCCGATCCCGCATACCGCCAATCCCATCGCGCTGCAAAACGAACCGATCGTCGAGTTCGATCGCAAGCACAACCCCCTGCGCGACGATCTGCTGGATCAGCGCTTTGCACTTGTGGAAGGCAGGCTTGCCGTGCCGGATGCACCGGGTCTCGGCGTAACCGTCAACGAAGCCGCGCTGCAGCGCTTCTCTGTTCAATGAAGGAGGATGTGTTGTGAGTCGATTCGTCAATCAGCGGGTGATCATCACGGGCGCGGCCGCGGGCCTCGGACAGGTCATCGCGACGTCTTTTGCCCGCGAAGGCGCGGACATCGCCGTGCTGGATTTTCAGCCCGCCGACGAAACGCGTGCGCTAGTCGAAAAGGAAGGACGCCGCTGCCAGGTATTTCATTGCGATGTGCGCGATGAACACGCCGTCGCCGAAGCCGTCACTTCCGCCGCGCGATTCTTCGATCAACGCGTGGACGTGCTCGTCAACAACGCGGGCTTCAATGGCCATTACAACCTCGTGAAGGACATGCCGCTCGCGCAATGGAGCGAAACGCTCGCCATCAACCTGACCGGCACGATGCTCGTCACGCGCGCTGTGCTGCCTTTGATGATCGCGGCGAAGCGCGGCGCCATTGTCACGACCGCGTCGAACGTCGCGCGGCGCGGCTTGCCGTTGCGTGCCGATTACGTGTGCTCGAAATGGGCCCTGCTCGGTCTTACGCAGACCCTTGCGCTGGAGAACGCGGAACACGGCATCCGCGTGAACGCGGTGTGTCCCGGACCGGTGGAAGGCGAGCGGATCGAGGACGTGATGGCGCATCACGCGACGAAGGAAGGCAAGAGCATTGCGCAGGTACGGCGCGAGTGGGAATCGGCGGCGCCGATGAACCGTTTCGTCACGCCCGAGGAAGTTGCCAGCACGATGATGTTCCTCGCCAGCGCGGATTCGAGCGCGATGACGGGACAGGCGCTGAACGTGACCGGCGGCTTCCTGATGACCTGACCCGAACCAGAACAGACACACCATAACCGGAGACAAAAATGTTAGTACGGCAAATGAAGGGCATGAGGATGGCCTGCGCGCTGGCGATGGGCGCGGCGAGCCTGATCTTCTCGATGCAGGCCGATGCAAGCAAGGGCCTCGTTGCGATGTCGCAATCGGGCATGGAGAACGAGTGGCGGGTCGTCAACACGAAGGACATGGAGAAGAGCTGGAAGGACGCGGGCTATGACTTCGTGTGGACCAACGCGAACTGGGATCCGGCCAAGCAGCTTTCCGACGTGCAGGATCTGCTTGCGCGCAAGCCCAAGGTGCTGATCGTCGAGCCGGTCGAGTACGAGCCTGCCGCGCCGGTCCCGGGCATGGCAAAGAAGGCGGGCGTGCCGCTCATCGTCGCGGATCGTGCGATGCCGGGACAGCCGGGCAAGGACGGCTGGATTTCGCTTCTCACCATCAGCTATGAAGACACCGGCGTGCGTGTCGGGCAGGATGTCGTCGCGCAGATGACGAAGAAGAACGGCAAGCCCGAAGGCAAGCTGCTGCATGTGACGGGCAACACGGGCGCGGCGCCGGTGCTGGAAGAACAGAAGGGACTCGACAGCGTATTCGCGAAGAATCCCGGCATCAAGTTCGTCGCGAAGTGCGACGGACGCTATAGCCGCGAAGGCGGCCGCAAGTGCACGGAAGATTTTCTGCAATCGTTCCCGAAGGGTTCCATCGACGGCATCGTCTTCGACAGCGACGACGAAATGATCGGCGGCCTGACGGCGATCAAGGCCGCGAATCGCGACGACCTGAAGGGCTATCTGTGGGGCAAGGACGGCACCGCCGACGGCCTGCGCGCGATCCTCGACGGCTGGGCAAGCTACACGGTGCAGACGCCGCCGACCTTCGGCGCGCTGGCGGTGAAGGTCTTCAACGACTCGCAGGCCGGCAAGCCGGTGCAGCCGGTCGTGTACTCGGACAAGAAAGAGTTCGATGCGCATACGCCAGAACATCGCGCGCTGATCGAGCAGCGTTTGAAGGAACTGAAGGCGATGGGCGTCGGCTGCTGCTGAGCTCGATGACGTCGTCCAACGGAGCACGATAGCGATGAACCACGAGACCACGGCCCCGCTGCTGCGCATGTCTGGCATCGTCAAGTCCTACCCGGGCGTGCGCGCGCTCAAGGGCGTGGATTTCGACCTGCGCGCGGGCGAGATCCATTGCCTGATCGGCGAGAACGGCGCGGGCAAGTCCACGCTGATGCGCGTGATGTCGGGCGCGGAAACGCCGGATGCGGGCAGCGTGTCGATGGCGGGCCGCGAGTTCGCCGCGCTCGATCCGGTGCTGAGTCATGAACTCGGCATTACGGTGATCTATCAGGAAACCGACCTGGTCTTGCCGCTGACGGTGGCCGAGAACGTGTTTCTCGGCCACGAGCAGACCGGACGCGGCGGCTTGCTGGACCGGGCCGGCATGCGTGCGCGCGTAGTCGAATTGATGGAGCGCTTCAACCTGCGCTTTCCCATCGACGAGCCAGTGCGCAATCTCGGTCCCGCGCAGCGTCAACTGGTGCAGATCGTCAAGGCGGTCTCGCGCGAGAGCCGCATCATCGTGCTCGACGAACCCACCGCCTCGCTGACCGACAACGAGATCCGCCATCTGTTCGACCTGCTCGCTGTGTTCCGCAAGCAGGGCATCGGGATCGTGTATGTGTCGCACCGCTTGCAGGAGATCATTGCCATCGGCGACCGCGTGACCATCATGCGCGATGGCGCGCGCGTCGCGACCCACGAAGTCAGCACGGTGCGCGAGGCCGATCTGATCCAGGCGATGGTCGGCCGTCCGCTGGAAGACGCTTTGCCCGCACGGCCCGAACCGAAGCGCGATGGCGACACGGTGCTGACGGCGCGCGGCCTGACGGTAAAAGGCCAGTTCGAGGACGTGAGCTTCGAGTTGCGCAAGGGCGAGATTCTCGGCCTTGGCGGACTGGTGGGCGCGGGACGCAGCGAATTGCTCGAATGTCTGTTCGGCATCACGAAGCCGGATGCCGGCGAGATTGTCATCGACGGCAAGCCGGTGCTGTTCGGCGCGCCACGCGATGCGATCCGCGCGGGCCTGGGCCTCGTGCCGGAGGAGCGCCGCGAAAGCGGACTCGTGATCGGACGCTCGGTCGAGGACAACATCTCGTATCCGATCCTGAAGCGCGTCTCGCGCCTCTCGATGATGCGTCGCAGCCGCCTGCGCGAGATCGCGCAAGAGCTGGTCACGCGCATGCGCATCAAGACGCCTTCGTTGCAGCAGACGGTGCGCACACTCTCCGGCGGCAATCAGCAGAAAGTGGTGCTCGCCAAATGGCTGGCGAACGACACACGCATCCTGCTGCTCGACGAACCCAGCCGGGGCGTCGACATCAACGCGAAGTTCGAGATTCATCAACTGATCCGCAAGCTCGTGGCCGAAGGCATGTCGGTGATCATGGCGTCGTCGGACATGCTCGAACTGCTCGCGCTGAGCGACCGCATTCTCGTCATGGCCGAAGGACGCACCGCCGCCATGCTCGAAGGCGAACACGCGACGCAGATCGACGTGATGCGCCATGCGGTGCCCCGGTCGAACCCAGGCATGGAGGTCGCGGCATGAGCCATTCCCCGTTTTCTTCACGTTCGCATCCGGCGGTGTCGTCGCATCAGGCGCCTGCCCGGCACGACCTGAAGCGCCTGCTCGCGCGCTACGACGTCTATCTGATTCTGCTCGCGTTGTTCGCGCTGGCCTGCGCAGTCAGTCCGCAGTTCATGACGGTGTCCAACCTCGGCAACCTGCTGACGCAATCGGCGGTGCTGGGCATCCTGTCGGTGGCGCAGTTCCTCGTCGTGCTGACGGGCGGCTTCGACCTCTCGGTGGCCGCCGTCATGGCGCTCTCGTCCATCCTGCTCGCCCGTTATGCGGAGACGAGTCTCGTGCTCGCGCTCGGCGGCGCGCTGATCGCGTCCGCGCTGTGCGGACTGGCGAGCGGCGTGTCGGTCGTGCGCGGACGCGTGCAGCCGCTCATTGCAACGCTGGCGATGATGGGCATCGCGCGCGGCCTCGCCTTCAGCGTCAGCGAGAAGAGCGTGCTGACCGGCAACCCGCTGATTCAATCGCTTGGCGGCATGGGCGGCCTCTTGACGCCGCCGGCCGTCATCTGGCTCCTCCTGGTGATCGTGGCCGCCGTGTGGCTCGCCTGCACCCGCGCCGGGCTGCATTGTTATGCGGTCGGCGGCAATGAAACCACCGCGCGTCTCGCGGGCGTGCGTTCGGACCGGCTGAAGATCGGCGTGTACACGGTAGCGGGACTGATCTCGGGTCTCGCGGGCGTGGCGCTCGTGATCCGCTCCAGCAGCGGCGTGCCCAATGGCGGCATCGGCTGGGAACTGGATTCGATCGCGGCCATCGTCATTGGCGGAGTGCGCCTGTTCGGCGGCGAAGGACGCCTGCTCAAGGCGATGGCCGGCGTGCTCATCTATCAGCTGATCGCCAATGTGATGAACCTCACTGGCATCGATCCTTACTATCAAAGCATCATCCGCGCCGTGGTCATCGTGATCGCCGTGGGGCTTTCCGTGCTGCGGCAAGGAAGGCAGGAACGCCGCACGCTCGGCAACAGGGGATGAACATGACCAGCCTGGCTCAAGCCGCGCACGAACCGTGGTGGCGCTCCGCACTGGTGCGCAAGAACGCGATTGTCGTGGTGTTCGCGCTGTTTCTGATCGTCGGCACGGCGGTGTCGCGCGGCCGCCTGATGGAACCCGGCAATCTCTCGAACATCCTGTTCCAGAGTTCGGTCATCGGCGTGCTCGCGCTCGGCGAGGCGCTGGTGATGCTCACCGGCGGCATCGACCTGTCGATCGTCGCGCTGATGGTCGCCTCCGCCATTTTCATGGGCGGCGCGGGGTCGGAGTTACAGCAGCAGATGAGCATGTCCAACGCGCTGCCGTATGTCGGCTTCCTGCCGGCCATTGCGATCGCGATGATCGGCGCGGCCGTCGTCGGCCTGCTCAACGGGCTGATGGTGGTCGTGCTGCGCATTCCCGCGTTCATTGCCACGCTGGTGATGGCGCTGGTGCTGTCGGGCGTATCGATGCTCTTCACGGGCGGCGCGCCCATCTACAACCCCGACGCCTTCTTCGCCGATCTCGGCGCGACGCGCGTCTTCACGCTGCCGGTGCCGGTCTATATCTTCCTGGTCCTGACCGCGGTGCTCGGCGTCCTGCTGGCGCGCAGCAAGCTGGGCGTGGTGCTGTATGCGCTCGGCGGCAACGCGCGCGCCGCGCGTCTGTCGGGCATTGCGGTCGAGCGTACGACGGTGGCCATCTATACGCTGTCCGGCCTGCTGTCGGGACTGGCGGGCTTCCTGTTCCTCGCGCGCACGGGCTCGGTCGCGCCGACGTCCGGCGACAACTTTCTGCTCGGCACGATTGCTGCGGTGGTCGTGGGCGGCGTGAGTCTCGCGGGCGGCAAGGGATCGATCCGCAATGCGTTCGTGGGCGTGCTGTTTCTCGCGACACTGAGCAATTTTCTGAATATCCTGCTGGTGTCGCCGCATATCCAGGATGCCATCAGCGGTGTGGTCATCATTCTGGCGATTGCGATCAACGCGCGGCTCGATCCGGATGCGTAAGCCACAAGACAGCAGGGGAGACAACACATGAAAGATTCGAAATGGTGGAGCGTCGGCGGTTCGTTGATGCTCGGGCTGTGCGTTGCCTATCTGGACCGTACGACGCTTTCGGTCGGCTTGCAATCCGTTGCACAGGACATGGGTTTCTCGGGCCCGCGCTTCGCCGTGACCGCGAGCCTCGCGCTGACCATCTTCCTCGTCGGCTATGCGCTGTCCAACGTGCTCGGCGGCATCCTGACCCGCAAGTTCGATCCGAAGCCGGTGGTCATCTGGACCTTCGCGCTGTGGTCTGCCGCGACCGTGTTCGTCGGCTTCACGAGTTCGCTGGCCGTGTTGCTCGCTTGCCGCCTGATTCTCGGCGTTGCTGAAGGCGTGTACTGGCCGCAGCAGTCGCGCTTCGCCAAAGCGTGGTTTGCGCCCAGCGAACGCACCAAGGCAAATGCGATCATCCAGTATTACGGGCAGTATCTGGCGCTGGCCTTTGGCTTCATCGTGCTCACGCCGATCTATCACGCGTTCGGCTGGCGCTCGATGTTCTTCCTCATGGGCGGACTCGGCCTCGTCGTGATCGTGCCGCTCTACATGAAGATGCTGAAGCCCGAAAGCGAAGCGCCGTATCGCACGCCGCAGTCGGCGAATGCGTCGGGAAGGTTGACGCTCGACGCGCTCGGCGGGCCCGCCTTTCTGCTCCTGCTGGTCAGCTACATCACGCAGGGCATGCTGTTCTGGGGCGTGACGCTGTGGATTCCACTCGCGGTGCAGTCGGTGGGCTTTACGGGGATGTCGCAGGCGGTCGCGAGTTCGCTGCCCTACGTGGCCGCTGTCCTGCTCGCCGTGCCGATGTCGCGGCTCTCCGACCGCACCGGCAAGCGCGTGCTGATCGCCGCGCTCGGCCTGCTGATTCCCGGCGTGCTGATGATGCTGCTGCCGATGCTGCACAGCGGCTACGGCAAGCTCGCGCTCATCACCATCGCGCTCGGCTACTACGCGAGCAGCTATACACCGAACATCTGGTCGATCCTGCAATCCACCATCGAGCCGCATGCGATCGGACCGGCGTCGGGCATTATCAACGGCATCGGCGCGGGCGGCGGCGGCACGCTGGCGGGCTTCCTGGTCGGCATGCTGTATCAGTCCACCGGCTCGTACATGTCGGGCTTCATGGTGCTCGGCGCGCTGGTCATCCTGGGCGGCATCGCGCTGCTGGCATACGGGCGCATCCAGCGCACGCGCCGCAAGGAAGAACGACCTGCCCTGGGCGCCAACGCCCGCGAGGCGTTCTGAGCGACAACCTCAAATCTCCCCCGTGGCCCGCAGATGCGCGAGCCGCTTCTTCATATGCATGACGTCGCGCGTGTGGTTCTCGCCGCGCCTCAATGCCACACTGGTCGAAAGAATGTCGATGACGACCAGCGCCGCAAGCCTTGAGGTGGTCGGCGTATAGACATCGGTGTTTTCGAGCGTCTCGGCGATCACCGCGACGTCGGCGTAACGCGTGATCGGGCTGTCCGATCCGGTGATGACGACCACGCCCGCGCCGCGTTCGCGCGCCGTGCGGGCGATCTCGATCAGCCCGCGCGTGGAACCCGTGTTCGAAATGGCGACGACCGCATCACCCGCTTCGAGCATCGAGGCCGCGATGAACTGCTGATGCGAATCCTGATGCGCGACGCACGGCACGCCGAACAACGGAAACTTCTGCTGCGCGTCCTGCGCGACGATGCCCGACGCCCCGAAGCCGAAGAACTCGATGCGCCGCGCCTTCGCGAGCAGATCGACCGCGCGTCCGACGGCCGCGAAATCGAGCTTCTTGCGGGCCCAGTCGAGGCTCGTGATCGTGTAGTCGAAGATCTTGGTGGCGACGGCCTCGGGCGTGTCGTCGTTGGAGAGCACCGAGTGCGCGGCGGGCGCGCCGAGCGCGAGACTCTGCACGACGCGGATCTTGAAGTCGCGAAAGCCGTTGCAGCCGAGCGTCGTGCAGAAGCGCAGCACGGTCGGCTCGCTGACGTTGGCGAGCCGCGCGAGTTCGGCGAGGCTCAGGTCGGGGAGGGTATCGAGATTCGAGAGGATGAACTCGGCGACCTGCCGGCTGCCGCGCTTCAGGCCCGGCCGTGCGCGGTCGATCAGTTCGAGAACGTTGATGTCGGACACTCGATGTTCCTTTGAAGGACGCCGGACGCGCAGGCTCGAACGGCGGCGCGGCCGGCGGGGTCACGCGGGGTCACACGAAAGGAACAGTTTATCGGAACGAGAAACGCCGCCAGAAGCCGCCGCCGCGCTGCGACAGCACCGCCGCGACGATGATCACGCCCATCACCACCTGCTGGTGATAACCCGGCACGCTCGCCAGATTCATGATGTTGCCGATCACGCCGAGAATCAGCACGCCCATCAGCGTATTGAGCGCGCCGCCCTTGCCGCCCGCGAGACTCGCGCCGCCGATCACCACCGCCGCGATCACGGTCAGTTCGTCGCCCACGCCGACGGTCGGCGCGCCGACGCCCGCGCGCGAGGTCGAGATGATGCCGGCCATCGCGGCGAGCACGCCCGATGCCACATAGGTGCCGAGCACATGACGTGCGACCGGCACGCCGGAGAGGCGCACGGCTTCCTCGTTGGAGCCGATCGCGCGCACCACGCGGCCCGCGCGCAGCCGGTTCAGCGCAATGCCGCCGCCGATGAACACCAGCAGCATGACGAGCGTCGGCCCCGGAATGCCGAGATACGAATGACGGCCGAAGTCGAGCAGCGCCTGGCCGGGATCGTCGACGAGAATCGGCGAGCCGTTCGACACGATCAGCGCGATGCCGCGCGCCACGGTCATCATCGCGAGGGTGACGACGAACGGCGTGAGCCGGAACCACGCCACCAGCGCACCCGAGACGAAGCCGCACAGCGCGCCGGTCAGGAGCGTGGCGAGCAGCGCGAACCACAGGCCGTGTTCGGGAATCAGCAGCGCGCACAGCACGCTGCCAAGCGCGGCGACGGAGCCCACGGAGAGATCGATGCCGCCCGTGAGCACGACGAGCAGCATGCCCACCGACATGATGCCGACGCCCGCGACCTGCCGCGAGATGTTCGCGAGGTTCGGCACGGAGAGAAAGTCGCTCGATACGAACGATGCCGCGATCACGAGCACGACAAGGATCGCGACCGTATTGAAGCGGCGCGCGGCGGTCCACCATGAGGCGGCCGCGGTGCGCTGCGTGCGCGCACTGGATGATTCCGGCGTGGCGGCGCTGTGATTCATGATGTCATCTCCGCATGGGTATGAGTGAGCGAGGGCGCTTCGCCGGCCTCGCGTTGCAGCGACAGCGCGAGGATGCGTTCCTCGCTGTAGTCGCTGGGATTCAGTTGTCCGCGAATGCGGCCTTCGCCCATCACGAGAATGCGGTCGCACAGGCCCATCAGTTCCTGATGATCCGACGAGATCACCAGCACGGCCTTGCCGCGTTCCGCCAGTTGATTGACCAGCGTGTAGATCTCGACCTTCGCGCCGACGTCGACGCCGCGCGTGGGTTCGTCGAGGATGATGAGATCGCCGTCGGCGTGGAACCACTTCGCCAGCACGACCTTCTGCTGATTGCCGCCGGACAGCGTCGAGACATCCGCGTCCATCGAGCGCGCCTTGATGCGCAGCGCGTCCATCAGCTTCGCCACCGCCGCGCGCTCGCGCCGGAAGGCCAGCCAGCCGAACGGCCCGCTCACCGAATCGAGCGCGGCGAGCGTTGCGTTGATGCGGATCGGCATTCCGAGCACCGCGCCCTGGCCCTTGCGGTCCTCCGGCACGAAGCCGATGCCCGCGCGTACGGCGGCCATCGGCGAACGCGCATGGAGCGGCTTGTTCTTCAGTTCGATATGGCCCGCGTCGCGCGTGTCCGCGCCGAAGATGAGCCTCGCGACTTCGGTGCGCCCCGAGCCGATCAGCCCGCCCAGACCCACCACTTCGCCGGCGCGCAACGAGAACGACACATCCTGCACGGCGCGGCCGCGCGTCAGCCCGTCGACCTTCAGCACTTCGGCGCCGAGCGTCGCATGGCGTTCGGGAAACAGCACGGACAGCGGGCGGCCCACCATCTTGCGGATCAGTTCGTCGCGCGTGATGTCGCCGGGCGTGACGGTATCGACGCGCTTGCCGTCCTTCAGCACCGTGATGCGGTCCGCGATCGCGAAGACCTCTTCCAGCCGGTGCGAGATATAGACGATGCCCACGCCGCGCGCCTTCAGGTCGCGCACGATGTCGAGCAGACGGTTGGCATCCGAGGGCGCGAGCGCGGCGGTCGGTTCGTCGAGCACCAGCAGCTTGAGCGTGCCGCTCAGCGCCTTGGCGATTTCGATGACCTGGCATTGCGCCGCCGACATCGTTTCGACGAGCGCGGCCGGATCGATCTCGAAGCCGAGGCTCTCGATCAGCGCGCGGGCCTTCATGCGCAGCGCGCGCCAGTCGAGCACGGCGGGCATCGCGCCGAGGAACACGTTCTCGGCCACCGAGAGATCGGGCGCGAGCGCGGTCTCCTGATGAATCACGGCGATGCCTTCGGCCAGCGATGCATGCGGATTGCGGAACGTGATCTCGCGGCCTTCGACGCGTATCGTGCCCGCATCCGCCTGATGGCCGCCGCCGATCACGCGCATCAGCGTGGACTTGCCCGCGCCGTTCTCGCCGACGAGCGCATGGACCTCGCCCGCGTGGACGTCGAAGTCGATGCCCTCGATGGCGTGCACGCCGCCGAAGCGCTTGGCGATGCCCGAGAGAGCGATAAACGGAAGCATGATGGGTTCTCCACTCCAGCACGCTGCGCGCATGACGGCGCGCGCAGCGTGCGGTCGGTCCGGCTTTAGAAGATCGCCTTCGGGTTGTAGAACTTGTCGACGTTGTCCTTGCTGATGACCGCCGAAGGCGTGTAGGAGATCTTAGGCACGCTCACGGCTTGTCCTTGCGCCGCCTTCACGCCGATATCCACGGCAGTGCGCGCGACCAGTGCCGGGTCGTTGAGCGCGGTGGCGCCGTACTTGCCCTGCTTGATGAGTGCGAGCGCTTCCTTCTGGCCGTCCGCCGCCGCCACCAGCGTGATGCCCTGGCGGTTCGCGCTTTCGATCGCGCGGCGCGCGCCGAGAACCATGCTGTCGTTCTCGCCGAGCACCATGTTGATGTCCTTGTTGGCGACCAGCAGGTCTTCCATCGCCTTCAGGCCGCCTTCGTCGGACCAGTTGCCCCAGCCTTGCCCGACCACTTGGACGTTGACCTTGCCGGTCTTCGCGAGCTGCGCTTCCATGATCCCTTCGAGCACGCCGTCGCGGCGTTCCTTGCCCACCGGATTGCCCTTCTCGCCGGAGATGAGCGCGATCTTGAGCGGCTTGTCGCCCATCGTGTTGACGACCCACTGGCCGACCAGCGACCCGTTCTCGCGATTCGACGACTGCACCAGCGTCAGGTAGTTGGCTTTCGGATCGAGCGTGCTGTCGATCACGACCACTTTCACGCCGGCGGCGGTCGCGGCGTTCACCGCGTTGACGAGACCTTTCGGATCGGCGGGATCGATGATGAGCACTTTGATGCCGCGCGTCACGAGATCTTCCACGTCGGCAATCTGCTTCTGCATCTTGCCCTGCGCATCGGCGACGATGACGTCCTGACCCAGTTCGGTGGCGCGTGCCTTCGCGGATTCCATCGCGGCGGCGAAGTAGGGCGCGTTGAGCACTTTCATCGAGATGCCGACCTTGATCTTGTCGGCGGCGAACGCGGACGACGACAGCGCAATGGCCGCGACCGCAAGTGCGATGGCGCCGGCTGCTTTCTTCATGACACGGGACATGTCTCCTCCTTTATGAGCGCGAGCGCGCGGGTGTGATGCGAGTGATCGACTGCTGCGTCGTCGAATGAAGCGGGTCAGGCCGGAAGCAGCTTTCCGGGATTCAGCAGGTTCAGCGGGTCGAGCGCGTGTTTCACCGCGCGCATCGCGGCGAGTTCTGCGGGCGTGCGCGACAGCGCGATCACGCCGAGCTTCTTCAGGCCGATGCCATGCTCCGCCGACACCGAGCCGCCGAACTCCGCCGTGACGCCATACACGACCGCCTGCACGCGCGGCGCGGTATCGGCGGGCCAGTCCGGTTCCTGGACGACGATATGCAGATTGCCGTCGCCGAGATGGCCGTAGATGAGGATCGTCGCGCGCGGCCATTGCTCGCGCAGCTTCGCTTCGGCACGGCGCGCCGCCTCGCCGACATCGGCGATCGAAAAGCTCACGTCGAAGGACACGCGGCCCGGAATCAGGCGCGGATATTCGCCGGGCGCGTCGCGGATCGCCCAGAACGCGGCGGCGTCCGCTTCGCTCGCGGCCAGCGCCGCATCCGCGATCACGCCGTTTTCGAGCATCTCGCCCAGGAAGTCCTCGAAGGCTTCCGCCTGGCGCGCCGGGTCCGCGCCGCTGCTCTCCAGCAGCACGTAGTACGCGTGACGTTCTTCGAGCGGTGCCCGCAGTTCCGGCAGACGGTCGAGCACGAAGTCGTAATAGCCCGGCCACATCACCTCGAATGCGGAGACGCCCGCGGGCAGCCGCTCCTGCGCGGCGTGCAGCAGCGTGGTCACGGCGTCGTAGCTGCTGACGCCGCAGAATGCGGTCGAGACGGCGCGCGGCTTCGGACGCAGCCGCAGCACCGCACGCGTGATGACGGCGAGCGTGCCTTCGCTGCCGATCAACAGGTTGCGCAGGTCGTAGCCGGTGTTGTTCTTGATCATCTTGCGCAGGCCGCCGACCACGGTGCCGTCTGCCAGCACCGCTTCGAGGTCGAGCACCTGCTCGCGCATCATTCCGTACTTGATGACGCGGTTGCCGCCCGCATTGGTCGCGAGATTGCCGCCGATGGTCGCGCTGCCGCGCGCGCCGAGATCGAGCGGGAACATGAAGTTCGCCGCATCGGCTGCTTCCTGCACGGTTTGCAGCGGCGTGCCGGCCAGTACCGTCATCGCGGCGCCCACGGCATCGATCTCCTCGATGCCGGTCATGCGCTCCAGACTCAGCGCGACTTCGCCGCCCAGCATGCATGCGCCGCCCGCGAGGCCCGTCAAACCGCCTTGCGTGACCACCGCTTGCCGGTGCGCATGACAGATGCGCAGCGCCGTGGCCACCTGCTCGGTCGTGCGCGGCCGGATCAACGCGATGGGATCGGCGCTCGGCGTGCGGCTCCAGTCGGCGTGCTTGCGGCCGGCGAAATCGGCGGGCAGCGTCACAATGCCGGCGCCGAGCGCCTCATGCAGCGCGGCCACTACCGCAGGCAAGTCTGAGTCGTGCATGGATGTCTCCCGGCGAGGCGGACAAGCTTGCCCTAGCGCCAGCGAATATCGTTAGTTATGTGAACGTTGACAGATCGTATCACTAGCGTTTGCGTGCTGTGAAGCAGCAATTTATCGGGGAAAACCCGGTCGTAAAACGTCAAAACTTATCTTTTAACTTTACTAAAAGTAACGTTAGAATCGGCGGGACATTGATCCTGGAGAGCGCCTCATGAGTTGGCCTGAACCCCGAGCATTCGACGTCGATCTGGAGACCGGCCTCATGGACGGCACGGACACGCGTTACCGGAAGCATCTGCGCGATCTCGACGGCCTCTATGCCGATGCCGCCGCCTTCGCCGCGCTCGCGGCCCAACGCGGCGACGAAGTGGTGTACGACGTGACCGACCATCGCCCGAGCGCGGCGCCCGGCGATCTCATTACCGGCGTGACGCGCATGAGTCCGGGCAAGGTGGGCAACGAGTACTTCATGACGCGCGGGCATATCCACGCGAACATCGACCGGCCGGAGCTGTACTTCGGACTGAAGGGCACGGGGCTGATGCTGATGGAGTCGCCCGATGGCGACACGCGCATCATCGAGATACGCGCGAACACGGTGTGCTATGTGCCGCCGCGCTGGATCCATCGCTCGGTGAATCTCGGCGGCGAGGACTTCGTGATGCTGTTCTGCTATCCCGCCGACTCGGGCCAGGACTACGCGATCATCGAGAAGTCGAACGGCATGAAGCTGCGCGTCGTCGATGACGGCGCGGGCGGCTATCGCACCGAACCCAATCCGGCGTATGTGGCGCGCAGCGGCGCGGACATCGAGCAGTTGATCGAGCGCGCAAGCGAAGGAGCCACGCGATGACCCAGGTTGCCACGACGACATACGAGCCGGCGCGCCGCCCGACCTTCTATTTCATCGGCGTGACGACGGCGCAGAGTTCGATCATGCGGGTCTTTCCAGCTTGGGCGAAACATCTGGGTTTGGGCGATGTCGAGATCAAGGGCATCGACTTCAAGCCGCACTCGAGTCCGGAAGCCTACCGGGAAGCGGTGCGTTTCCTGCGCGACGATCCGCTCTCGCTCGGCGCGCTGGTCACGACGCACAAGATCGATCTGTATGCGGCCTGCCGCGACCTGTTCGACGAGATCGACGACTACGCGCGCATCATGGGCGAGACGAGTTGTCTCTCGAAGCGCGACGGCAAGTTCGTCTGCCACGCCAAGGATCCGATCACGTCGGGTTTCGCGCTCGACGGCTTCCTGCCGGAGGGGCATTTCGCGACGACCGGCGCCGAAGTCTTCTCGATGGGCGCGGGCGGTTCGACCATTGCGCTGACCTGGCATCTGATGCAGCGCAGCCGCGGCGCGGACCGGCCTTCGAAGGTGATCGTGTCGAACCGTTCGGCGGGGCGGCTGGAGGAAATCGAACGCATCCATCGCGAACTGGATCTCGGCGTGCCGTGCGAATACGTCACCGCGCCGCGCCCCGAGGACAATGACGCGGTGCTCGCGCGGCTGTCGCCCGGCGCGCTCGTGATCAACGCAACGGGTCTGGGCAAGGACGCGCCCGGCTCGCCGCTGACCGATGCCGCCGTGTTTCCCGAACGCGCCATCGCGTGGGACCTGAACTATCGCGGCGATCTGGTGTTTCTCGATCAGGCGCGCGCGCAGGAGCGCGAGCGGCGCTTGCAGGTCGAAGACGGCTGGACTTACTTCATTTATGGCTGGACACGCGTGATCGCGGAAGTGTTTCATCGGGATATCGCGTCGAGCGGTCCGGCGTTCGATGAAATCTGCCGCATCGCCGCCGACGCAGGCAAGCCCGCGCCGCGCGCAGCCTCATAAAAGCATTCGTCACCAAGGGGACGCTGAACATGTACATGGACAAATTCCGGCTCGACGGCAAGATCGCGGTCGTGACGGGCGCGGCACGCGGCATCGGCTTTGCGATTGCGGAAGCGCTCGTCGAAGCAGGCGCGCGGCTCGTGCTGACGGACTTCGACGCAAAAGCGCTCGACGAAGCGCTCGCGAAACTGGCGTCGTCGGGTGCGCAGGTGGAAGGCGAACTGTTCGACGTCACCGATCCCGCCGCCGCGCAACGCGTCAACGATGCCGTGGTCGCGCGTCACGGAAGGGTGGACGTGCTCGTCAACAACGCGGGCATCGCGATCTCGAATCATCCCGCTGAAACGATGAGCGACGAAGTGTGGGACCGCGTGATCGACGTCAACCTGAACGGCGTGTTCCGTGCCTGCCGCGCGTTCGGCCGGGGCATGCTGGAGCACGGCGGCGGCAACATCGTGAACGTCGGCTCGATGTCGGGCTTCATCGTCAACCGGCCGCAGGAACAGGCGAACTACAACGCGTCGAAGGCGGGCGTGCATCATCTGACGCGCTCGCTGGCCGCCGAATGGGGCGCGCGCGGCGTGCGCGTGAACGCGGTTGCGCCGACCTATATCGACACGGAAATGAACCAGTACGTGTACAAGAAAGAGAACGAGGAGATGTATCGCCACTGGGTGGGCGGCACGCCGATGAACCGTCTTGGACGCGTGGACGAAGTGGCCTCCGTGGCGCTGTTCCTCGCCAGCGATGCGGCGAGCCTGATGACGGGCGCCATCGTGCTCGCGGACGGCGGCTACGTGTGCTGGTGATGCACGCCGAATCCTTCGATACGCCGCTCGCCAAGCGTCTGGCCGATGCCCGTCATGCGCCGCGCGCGGGCGAGGTCGTGTTGTACTGGCTGGGCCAGGCGGGCTTCGTCATCGAGACGCCGGAAGCGCGGGTGTTGATCGATCCGTATCTGTCGGACTCGCTCGCGGAGAAGTATCGCGGCACGCGCTTTCCGCATGAGCGCATGATGCCCGCGCCCATCGCGCCGCATGAGTTCGACCGCCTCGATGTCGTGTTGTGTACGCATCGGCATACGGATCACATGGACCCGGGCACGCTGCAACCGCTGGCGGAACGCTTTCCGTCGCTGCGCTTCGTCGTGCCGGAAGCATCGCTCGATGAAGCGCTCAGGCGCACCGGCGCGAGCCGCGAGCGGCTGATCCCGGTCGATGCAGGACAGCGCGTGCCGCTCTTCGATGGCTGCACGGTGTCGCCGATCGCGTCCGCGCACGAAACGCTCGACACGGAGGAAGCGGGGCGTCATCCGTGGCTCGGCTATGTGATCGAGTTGCATGGCGTGCGTCTCTATCATTCGGGCGATTGCGTGCCGTATCCGCAGCTGCACGAGCGCGTGCGGCTGGCCGCGCCCGATGTCGCGCTGCTGCCGGTAAATGGCCGCGACGCCACGCGCAGCGGCAACGGCGTGCCGGGCAATTTCACGCTCGACGAAGCCGTCGAACTCGCGCGCGCCGCGCACATTCCCGCGCTGATCGCGCATCATCACGGCTTGTTCGACTTCAATACGCTCGCGCCCGAAGTGATCGACGCACGCATCGACGATGAACGCGAACACGGCGCATTGTCGATACACCGCGCGCAGACCGGCTGCGCGTGGCGCATTGGCGCATCGACGCTTCGGCGCGCACGAAGGGATGAATGACATGGAGACCTTTTATCTCGCGATCGACGTGGGCACGGGCAGCGTGCGCGCCGCGCTCGTCGATTCGCGCGGCGTGGTGCGGCACATCGCGGCGCATGAGCACGAGCAGATCGTGCCGCGCTATGGCTGGTCAGAGCAGCGTCCGGCCGACTGGTGGACGGGCGCGGCGCGTTCCATTCGCGAGGCGCTCGACAGCGTGCCCGGCGCGGCTTCAAACGTCGTGGCGGTGTGCGCGTGCGGGCAGATGCACGGCACGGTGCTGATCGACGCCGACGGACAGCTCACGCGCGACACCGCGCCGCTCTGGAACGACAAGCGCACCTTCGGTCAGGTCGCGCAGTTCCGCGCGCGGCACGATGCGGCATCGTACTTGCACAAGACCGCGAATCCCGCGACGCCCGCATGGCCCGCGTTCAAGCTGCAATGGATCAAGGAGCACGATCCGCAAGCCTATGAACGCGCGGCCACGGTGTTCATGCCGAAGGACTATGTGAACTTCCGTCTGACCGGCGAGCGCGCCTGCGACTGGAGCGATGCATCGACGAGCTTCCTGATGGATCCGGTCACGCGCACGTGGTCGCGCGACATGCTCGACTTGCTCGGACTCGATGCCGCGAAGCTCGCGCCGATCCGCGCGCCGCTCGACCTGCTCGGCGCCGTGACGAAGGAAGCCGCCGCCGCGACCGGCCTGCGCGAAGGCACGCCGGTGCTGGTCGGCGGCGCGGATTATCCGGTGTCGGTGCTGGGCTCGGGCGTGTATGGCGCAGGGCAGGCTTCGGACATCACGGGCACGTCGTCGATCATTACGGTCATCGCCGATACGCCGATGCTGCATCCCGAAGTATCGAACCTCGTGACCTGCGATGGCTCCTGGGGCCGCTTCATGCTGCTCGATTCCGGCGGCGATGCGATGCGCTGGGCGCGCCGCGCCTTCCACGAAAACGCGCTGTCCTACGAGAGCGTCGCGCAGAAGGCGGCGAGCGCACCGGTGGGCGCCGAAGGGCTGTTCTTCCTGCCGTACCTGACCGGCGAGCGTCTCGGCGAGCACACCAACTCGCGCGCGCAGTTCTTCGGCATCACGGCAAAGCATGGACTGGCGCATCTGCATCGCGCGGTGCTGGAAGGCGTCGCGTTCGGCGTGCGTCGGCATATTGCGCTGCTGCAACCGGACGGCGCGAAGATGGAACGGCTCGTCGCGGCGAGCGGCGGCGCGAAGGCTTCGCTGTGGTTGAAGATCAAGGCCAGCATGTATCGCACGCCAATCCTGGTGCCCACGCAGGTGGAATGCGGCGTGACGGGCTGCGCGATTCTCGCCGCCACCGCGCACGGACAGTTCGCGCGTCTCGCCGACGCCGTCGATGCGTTCGTGAGCTTCGAGCAGGAAGTGCTGCCCGACGAACGCGCCAGCGACACCTACGACCGCATGATGCCGATCTTCGAGCGCCTGTACCTGAACGCGCAGCAGTTCTACGACGACCTCGACCGGCTCGCCCTCGACTCTCAAGAACCCTCACGATGATCAAAGCCATTCTCTGGGACATGGACGGCACCCTCGCCGAAAGCGAGGCGCTGCATCTGCGCACCTTGATCGCGGTGCTGGCGGAACATGGCATCGAAGCCGGCGACGAAATGCATCCGCTGATCTTCGGCAAGACCGGGCGCGAAGTGCATGCGTTGTGCTGCGAGCGCTTCGGCCTATCCACGCCGTTTGCCGCGTGGTCCGCGTTTCGCGCCCGCGCCTATCTCGACGGCGCGCCGCATCTCGTGCCGCGTCCGGGTGCGCTGGAGGTGTATCGCGCGGCGCAACGGGCGGGGATTGCGCAGGGCATCGTGTCGAACTCGTCGCGCATGCTGCTCGAAGCGAACCTGCGCGCGCTCGGCCTCGAAGAGCCGCAACTCGTGACTGTGAGCGCCAACGACGTGCGCATGGGCAAGCCCAGCCCCGAGCCCTACGAACGCGCCGCGTGGCTGATGCGCGCGCTGCCCGCCGAGGTGATCGTCGTCGAAGACAGTCCGACCGGCGCGCGCGCGGCCATCGCCGCAAACATGCGCGTGCTCGGCTGGCCGCCCGACGAAGCCGGCGCCGCGCTGTTTCCGCCGCAAGCGCAGATCGTCTTCACGCCGGAAGAACTGGCGCGGGCGCTCGGCCTGACTGATTTCTCCCTCTCCGGACAGACGGACGATCATGCCTAGAACCAGCATTTTTCCGTCGCGCTATGTGCAGGGCGCGGGCGCGCTCGAGCAACTCGGCGCGGAACTCGCGCGCCTCGGCACGCACGCGGCGTGTCTCGTCGACAGCAGCGTTGCCGCGTTGATCGAACCTGCATCGGCGAAGACCGACGGCGTGCGCGTGCAGATGCGCAAGCAGGACGCCGCCTGCACCGAACGCGCCATCGCCGATGCCGCCGCGTGGGTCAGGCAATGCGGTGCGGATATCGTCGTGTCGTTCGGCGGCGGCAAGGTCGTGGATATCGGCCGCGCGGCGGCGGATGATCTGCGGCTGCCGTTCGTCTGCGTGCCGACCATCGCGGCATCCGATGCGCCGTGCTCCGCGCTCGCCGTCATCTACGCCGAGGAAGGGCACGTGGTGCGCGACCGCTTCGTGCGGCGCAATCCCGATCTCGTGCTGCTCGACACCGCGTTGATCGTCGCGGCGCCGGTGCGCTTCTTCATCGCGGGGATCGGCGACGCCCTCGCGACCTTCTACGAAGCCGATGCCTGCCGGCGCTCCGGCGCGCGCAATCTGTGCGGTGGCGTGGGTACCGCGCTCGCCTTCGAGGCCGCGCGGCTGTGCCGCGACACGCTGTTCGCGCATGCGGTGGACGCTGTCGCCGATTGCAGGCGCAAGACCGTGACGCCCGCGTTCGACGCGACGCTGGAAGCCACGGTGCTGCTGTCGGGGTTGGGCTTCGAGTCGAGCGGCGTCGCGGCGGCGCATGCGATCCATCACGGACTGGCGCAACTCGACAGCACGCACGGCGTCCTGCATGGCGAGAAAGTGGCGATCGGCACGCTGGCTTCGCTGTTTCTGTGGCCGTGCGCAGACAGCGAACGCCGCCGCGTGTTCGCGTTCTGCAAGGCGGTGGGACTGCCGACGCGTCTTGCCGACATCCACGTCGACGCGGCGGACCGCGCGGCCTTGCTGCGCGTCGCGGAGCGTGCGTGCCGCGAGGGCGAAATCATTCATAACGAGCCGTATCCGGTGAACGCCGGCATGGTCGTCGCCGCGCTCGAAGCGATGGACCGCTACGCCGCATTGATGGATCACGCCGAACCCGCCACCACCTTTTGAACGAGGACGATCACATGGAACAGGCATTTCGCGCAGGACTTTTCGAAGGCAGGACGGTGCTCGTGTCGGGCGCGACGAGCGGTATCGGTCTCGCGATTGCAAGCGGCTTCGCAGCGCTCTCGGCGCGGGTCATCGCCACGGGCAGTTCCGATGCCAAGCTCGCGGCCCTGCGCGCGGACCGCACGCTGGAAGGCATCCGTTTTGAGAAGCTCGACGTGCGCAGTCCCGGCGACATCGTGGACTTCGTCGCGCAGCTGGATGAACTCGATGTGCTGGTGAATGCCGCGGGCGTCGCGCGTCCCGCCGACGAATACACGGATGCGGTATTCCAGGAAGTGCTCGACGTGAACCTGAGCGCGGCGATGCGTCTTTCGATGGCGGCGCGCGACCGGCTCGAATCCCGGCGCGGCGCGATCATCAACATCGCCTCGATGCTCAGTTTCATGGCCGACGCCGACGTGCCCGCGTATTGCGCGAGCAAGTCGGGCATCGTCGGGCTGACGCGCGCGCTGGCGCATGCGTTCGGACCGGCGGGCGTGCGCGTCAATGCGGTGGCGCCGGGCTACCATCGCACGGACATGACGAAGGCGCTGTGGCAGGACCCGGCGAAGGCGGACAAGATCGCGGCGCGCAGCGCGCTCAAACGCTGGGGCGAGGCGGAGGATCTGGTGGGCGCGGCGACGTTTCTTGCGTCGCCGGCTGCGGCGTTCGTCACGGGCGTGACCTTGCCCGTGGACGGCGGCTATCTGACCGGCGCGTAAGCCAGGTCAGCCGAAGCGGTTGTACATGGTCTTCTTGCGCATGAAGCCTTCGATGCCATGCCGGCCGTCCTCGCCGCCGAGCCCGCTGTTCTTGTAGCCCGTGTGAAAGCCGTGCACGCTTTCGCCGCCCGGCCGGTTGATGTAGACCTCGCCGAAGTTCAGTTCGCCGATGCAGCGCATGATGCGCGCGTTGCTCTGCGTGAAGACATAGGCGGACAGGCCGTAGTCGGACTCGTTCGCGTACTTCAGCGCTTCGTCGAAGTCGGAGATTTTCAGGGCGGCGACCATCGGGCCGAAGGTCTCGTCCTTCATGATGCGCAGGTCGTTGCTGGGCACCGAGAAAATGGTCGGCAGGAACCAGTTGCCGCGCGCATCGAGACTGGTTGCGCCTTCGTGTTTCAACAGCGGCGTGGCGCCTTGTTCAGCGGCGGTCGCGGCGATGCGTTCGAGCTTCTCCACTTCGCCCTTGCTGATGCGCGGCCCGATCTGCACGTCGGTCATCGGATCGCCGACGCGCAGCGCGCCCACCGCGCCCAAGAACTTCTCCATGAACGTGTCGTAGACGCGCTCGTGAATGTACATGCGGTCATTGGACGTACACACCGAACCGCCCGCGAAGAACTTCGACGCCATCGCGGCGGTCACGGCCGCGTCGATGTCGGCATCGTCCATCACGATGAACGGCGCCTTGCCGCCCAGTTCGAGCCGCAAGGGCTTGAGTTGCGGCGCGGCGGCCGCATAGATCTCGCCGCCCGCGCGCACGCTGCCGGTCAGCGACACCAGATCCGTATGGGCATGCGTGACCAGATGCGCGCCGACCTCGCGGCCTGCGCCCAGCACGACATTCAGCACGCCCTTCGGCATGCCGGCGCGCGCGCCGAGTTCGGCGAGATAGAGCGAGCTCAGCGGCGTGAACTCATGCGGCTTGAGCACGATGGTGTTGCCCGCCACCAGCGCCGGTCCGACCTTGCGGGCAAACAGCGCGGCAGGGAAGTTCCATGCGGTCATCGCGGCGACCACGCCGAACGGCACGCGCTGAATCCACACCTGTTCGCGCGGTGCATCGCCGGGAAGGATTTCGCCTTCTATCCAGCGCGCGCTTTCGGCGGCATGTCGCAACAGCAGACTCGTGAAGCCCACTTCGATCTTCGCTTCCGCGAGCGGTTTGCCCTGCTCGGACACGAGCAGTTCCGCAAGCGTGTCGCCGTGTTCGTCGATGAGGGCGGCGAAGCGCTGCAACAGACCCGCACGCGCGATTGCTGATTGCGCGGCCCACGCCGGGAAGGCGGCACGCGCGGCGGCGACGGCGCGTTCGGCATCGCCGGGCGAGCCCTTGCAGACCGTCGCGACGACGGACTCGTCCTTCGGGTTATGGACCTCGATGGTTTCCGTGGAATCCGAGGCGGTCCAGGCGCCATCGACGAACACGCTGTTGAGCGGAATGCCCAGTCGTTCCAGTGCGGCGAAGCTCATTATCCTGTCTCCTGATGGGCCGAACCTGCTTCAAGCAGGCAACGCGGCCAGTTTCTGCCAGTCGAACTCGATGCCGTGCCCGTGTCTTTCGGGCGCAATGGCAAAGCCTTCGTTGATCTTCAGCGGCTCGGCGATGTAATGCTCGATGCCAAAACCATGCGCTTCCAGATAGGAGCGATTCGGCGCGGCGGCGAGCAGATGAACGGTCACGTCGTGCGCGCCGTGCGAAGTGACCGGAAGGTTGTGCGCCTCGGCGAGATGCGCGATCTTCATGAACGGCGTGACGCCGCCGCAATTGGTCACATCGGGTTCGGGGAAGCTGATCTTGCCTTGCTCGATCATCTGTTTGAATTCCCAGATCGTCCGCATGTTCTCGCCGGTGGCGATGGGCAGGCCGCCTTCGGTCGCGATGCGCGCATGACCGGCGACATCGTCGGGGATGATCGGCTCTTCCAGCCACACCAGATTGAACGGCGTGAGGGCGCGCGCCGCGCGGATGGCTTCGTCGACCGACCATTTCATGTTGGCGTCGGCCATCAGCGGGAAGCCTTCGCCGAGCAGCTCGCGCATGGCGGCCACGCGCGCGACGTCTTCGGCGAGAATCTTGCGCCCCACCTTCATCTTGATCGCGCGATAGCCCTTGTCGAGAAACGTCTCCGCCTGCTTCAGCAACTGCTCCAGCGGAAAGTCGAGATCCACGCCGCCCGCATAGACCGGCACCTTCGGATCGAAGCCGCCGAGCATGCGCCAGAGCGGCAGCTTCGCGCGCTTGGCTTTCAAGTCCCAGATCGCCATGTCGAAGGCCGATTGCGCCAGCACGCTCGGGCCGCCACGGCCGCCGTAGTGCAGCGCCCACCAGACCGATTGCCAGAGCGCTTCGGCAAGATCGGCGTCGTGGCCGCGCGCCAGTTCCGCGATCTCCAGTCCTACCGCCTGCACCGCGCGGCCGTTGCGGCCCACCGTGTAGGTGTAGCCGACGCCTTCCGCGCCATCCGCATCGCGCACGCGGATCGTGACCAGCTCGAAGTTCGGAATCAGCCCGTGCGTGCTGTCGGAAAGCGGCACGGGTAGGGGAACGCGGAAGTAGTCGCTCTGGACTTCACGGATGATCGCCATGGGCTTGCCTCGGGTTGAATGAAAGTCTTCGTGTCCGCGCTGCTTCAATGCGCGGCGTCAACGGCCTGTCCAGCGTTCGAGCGTGGCCGCTCGCCTTCCAGAATGAACGCGGCGCAGCGCGTGCCCAGCATCATCGCGGGCGCATTGGTGTTGCCCGCGTTGATGTCGGGCACCGCGGACATGTCGCAGACGCGCAGGCCGCTCACGCCGCGCACGCGCAGGCGCGCGTCGAGCACGGCCAGCGGGTCGCGGTCCGCGCCCATCCGGCACGTGCCCGCCGGGTGGTAGTTGGTCTTGACGAAGCGCTTGCAGTGCTGCCGCAGGCTGTCGTCGTCCTCGCGCTCGGGCATTGCGATACGCGTCAGCCGCCCTGCGAGCGGTTCGGTCCTGAAGGCATCGAGAAAGAAGCGCTGTCCCGCGATCATGCGGCGCATGTCGTCGTCGTCTAACAGCAGATGGGGCGACACGAGCGGCATCGCGGAAGGATCCGCCGAACGCAGCCTCACGTAGCCGCGTGACTTCGGCTTGACGAGCACCGTCGTGATCGTGAACCCATACGTGTCCTGCAACGCGCCATGCGCCTGGCGGTCAAGATAGACGATGGGAATGGCGAAGGCCTGGATGGTCGGTTCGGCATCGCGGTCCAGTGGATTGACGAACGCGCCTGCCTCGAAGCCGGCCGTCAGGATCGGGCCAGTGCCGAACAGGCGGAATTGCAGGCCGTTCTTGAGCATGCGCCAGCCTTCGCCCTGCTTGTAATAGCCATGCCGGCCGCGAGCGATGGCCGTCATCGGCACTTCGGGATGGTCGATCAGGTGCGCGCCCACGCCCGGCAGGTCCACGCGGCACGCAATGCCGTGCTCCGCGAGATGCCCGGCCGCACCAAGGCCCGAAAGCATCAGCAGCTTCGGCGTCACCAGCGCGCCCGCACCCACGATCACCTCGCCCCGCGCATGAACGATGTGCTCCACGCCGCCCTGCCGGTAGGCCACGCCCGTCGCCACGCCGTTCTCGATGATCACGCGGGACACGTCCGCGTTGAGTCTGACCGTCAGACGGTCGTCGTGCGCGAGCGGTTCGATGAACGCATAGGCGGCGCTGCTTCTGCGGCCGTTGCGATTGGTGAACTGATAGTAGCCGACGCCGCGCTGCGACGGCCCATTGAAATCCGGATTGAACGGCTCGCCCATGGCCTGCACCGTCTGCACGAACCAGCGCGAGAAGACATCTACGTGACCGGGATCGGACACCAGCACAGGGCCGTCCACGCCATGCCGGTCGTTGTTGAAGCGCTCGTTGCCTTCGATGGCGCGAAAGTGCGGCAATACCGCGTTCCAGCTCCAGTCGGCGGCATCGGCGTTGTCGCGCAGCACGGCGTCCCACGCGTCATAGTCCGCGGGCCGGCCGCGCATGTACACCTGCGCATTCACCGACGATCCACCGCCCAGCACGTTGCCCTGCGGAATCTCGTGCGCGCGGCCGTCGAGATGCGGCTGGGGCACGGTCGTGTGATACCGCATGTACTTGCTGCCGTGAATGAGCTTGAAGATGCCGGGCGGCATGTCGAGCAGCGGGTGATGATGCGAATGTCCGGCTTCGAGCAACAGTACGCGATAGCCGCCTTTCGTCACGAGATGCGCCGCCGTGACGCAACCCGAAGCGCCGCCGCCCACCACGATGTAGTCGAATTCCTCGCGCGTCACGCCGGGTCTCCGTTGATCGTTCCACTTGCGCATCCCGTCATTCGGGATCGTTCGTGAACAGTCATAAAACGTTTTATGATGTGCCGAGCATAAAACGTTTTATGATCGGCCTGCAACCGCGGCGAACGGTCGGCGGGGTAAACCACAAGTACTGGAAGCAGACTACGTGAGCACATCGAAAGCGCGTCATCGTCCCACCATACTCGACGTGGCCGCGGCGTGCGGCATGTCGCCGGCCACGGTATCGAACGTGCTGGCGGGCAAGCGGCACATCGCCCAGGAGACGCGGGCGCTGGTGCTCGCGAAGGTGAGCGAACTCGGCTATGTGGCGTCGGCGACGGCGCGCGCGCTACGGATGAACCGCACGTGGTCGGTCGGCGTGGTGGTCGGCGACATCGCGAATCCGTTCACACCGGAAGTGCTGCATGGCATAGAAGACGCGCTGTGGGAACGGCATCACAACCTGATCCTGTGCAGCACCGGCTCGCAGTCCGACCGCAAGGTGGCGTATCTGCGCAATCTCATCGACAAGCACGTGGACGGCCTGATCCTCGTCGCGCAGAGACTGACTGCGCACGACGCGGAGGAACTGGATATCGCGCGGCTTCCGCCCATCGTGATGATCAACCGGAAGAGCGATGCAATAAGCGGCGACCTTGTTGCTATCGACAGCCGCGGCGGCATGCGCGCGCTGATGACGCATCTGCTGTCGCTGGGGCATCGGCGCATCGCCTTCGTGAAAGGCCTGCGGGATTCGAGTTCGGCCGCCGAACGCTATCGTGCCTATCGCGCGGCGATGACCGGCGCGAAACTCGTGATCGATCCCGCGCTGGTCGTGCCGGGCGATTACACCATCGAGGCCGGCACGCATGCGGGTGCGTTGCTGGCCGGCATGCGGCAACCGCCGACGGCCATTGTCGCCGCCAACGACCTGATGGCGATCGGCGTACTCGGTGCGTTGCGCGACAAGGGCGTGTCCGTGCCCGGCGATATCTCGGTGGCCGGCTTCGACGACATCTTCCTGGCAAGTCATCCGTTGATCGGACTGACCACGGTCGCGCAACCGAAGTACAACACGGGTGCCATTGCGGCGCGTGCGTTGCTCGAACGGATCGAACAGGGACGTGATCTGGCGCCGCGCTTCATCGGGCTCGACGCGGAACTCAAGGTGCGCGGCAGCACGGCTGCCGCGCGCGGGTCATAACCCTTGCGTGAGTTGCGGAACGGCCTCGAACAGATCGCCGACGAGTCCATAGTCCGCGATGCTGAAAATCGGCGCCTCGGCATCCTTGTTGACGGCGACGATGACCTTCGAATCCTTCATGCCGGCCAGATGCTGGATCGCGCCCGAGATGCCGACCGCCACGTACAACTGCGGCGCGACGATCTTCCCGGTCTGCCCGACCTGCCAGTCGTTGGGCGCGAAGCCTGAATCGACGGCTGCGCGCGACGCGCCCACCGCCGCGCCGAGCTTCTGCGCGAGCGGGTCGAGAATGGCGAAGTTGTCCGCGCTGCCGAGTCCGCGCCCGCCCGACACGACGATGCGCGCCGAGGTCAGCTCGGGCCGCTCGCTGACGGCGATTTCGCGTCGCACGAAGCGGGCGCGCCCGTTCACAGCCACCGCTTCACGCGTGTGGATTTGCGCGTCGCCGCCTGACGCGGCGGCGGCATCGAACGCGGTGGTGCGGATCGTCGCGACCTTGATTGCGTCGCCGCACTGCACGGTGGCGATCGCATTGCCGGCGTAGATGGGGCGATCGAAAGTATCGGCGTCATGGATGGCGATGACATCCGAGATCTGCGATGCATCGAGCTTCGCGGCCACACGCGGCGCGACGTTCTTGCCCGCCGCCGTCGCCGCGAAGAACAGATGCGTGTACGACGGCGCCAGCATCAGCACCTGTGCGGCGAGCGCTTCGGCGAGGCCGTCGGCGAGTTGCGGCGCGTCGATCAGGATCACGCGCTCCACGCCCTCGATGGCGCTGGCCGCTTCCGCTGCACCGCGTGCATCATGACCCGCGACCAGCACATGCACACTATTCTGCAACTGCTGCGCGGCGCTCACCGCGTTGAGCGTGGCGGCCTTGATGCGGGCGCCTTCGTGTTCGGCAATGACGAGAGTGGTCATTCAGATTACCTTCGCTTCGTTGCGGAGTTTGTCGATGAGCGCGGCCACGTCGGTCACGCGCACGCCGGCCTGGCGCGCGGGCGGTTCCTTCACGGTGAGCGTCTTCAGGCGCGGCGCAGGATCGACGCCGAGTTCCGCCGGGCTCAGCGTATCGACCGGCTTCTTCTTCGCCTTCATGATGTTGGGCAGCGTCACGTAACGCGGTTCGTTCAGGCGCAAGTCCGTCGTGACGATGGCCGGCAACGTGAGTTCGATCACTTCGAGCCCGCCGTCCACTTCACGCGTGACCGTGGCCGTGTCCGTGCCGATCTCGATGTGGCTGGCGAACGTGGCCTGCGGCCAGTCGAGCAGCGCGGCGAGCAACTGGCCGGTCTGGCCCGCATCGTCGTCGATGGCTTGCTTGCCGAGAATCACCAGCTGCGCCTCCTCGCGCTCGACCGCCGCCTTCAGCAGCTTGGCGACGGCCAGCGGCTGCAATTCCGCATCGGTGTGGATGTGCACGCCGCGATCCGCGCCGATGGCCAGTGCCGTGCGCAGCGTTTCCGCACTCTGCACCGGGCCGCAGGTCACCGCGATCACTTCGCTGGCATGACCGGCTTCCCTCAGCCGCACGGCGGCTTCCACGGCGATCTCGTCGAACGGGTTCATCGACATCTTCACGTTGCTCGTCTCGACGCCGCTGTGATCCGCCTTCACGCGGACGTTCACGTTGTAATCGACGACACGTTTCACTGCTGCCATGACTTTCATGTCTGGGCCTTCTTCAGGAAACTGCGCCGACGCCATACTTGCCGGTCAGCAAGGCGCCAGTCGCGAAACGTTCGATGGAATAGGGCGCGAGCGAGACCTCGGTCGGCAGGCCGAGCGCGGCTTGCGCGAGCACCAGGCCGACCGTCGGCGAGAGCTTGAAGCCGTGACCGGAGAAGCCATAGCCGATCACCAGCCCTTCGATGCCGGGCAAGCCGCCGAGGACGGGATTCCAGTCGGGCGTGACGTCATACACGCCGGTCCACGACGATGCAATGCCCGCCGCCTCGTACGCCGGAAAGCGCTCGGCGACCTGCGCGCCCACTTCGACGACATAGTCCATCGGAATGTCGCCTTGTTCGGTGTCGGCGTGGTCGAGCTTTTCGCCGGCGGTGCCTTCGCTCACCAGCATCTGATTGCCGCCGTAGCTGCGGTAATAGAGCATGCCCGGCGACGCGAGGTCCTTGAACACCGGCATCTGGTACGTGTAGGCCGCGCCCTCGCATTCCAGCGCGAGCACCGCGTGACGTTCGGGCGAGACCGGCAACGCCTGGCCGGTCCAGCCGGCGAGTTCCGGCGTCCAGATGTTCTGCGTGCTGACGACCATCGAGGCGGCGAAATCGCCCGCGCTGGTCGAGACGCCGCGCACCTTGCCGTTTTCGATCAGCAAGCGGTTCACCGTGACGTTCTCGCGTATCGTCACGCCGCCGCGCCGTGCGGCGCGCGCAAAACTCGTCGCGGTCAGATAGGCATCGGCGAAACCGGCTTCGGGTTCGAAGCCGATCAAGGCGGCATCGTCGAAGCGGGCGATCGGCATGAGTTCGTGCGCCTGCTGCGCGCTCAGCAATTCGAGCGGAATGCCTTGTTGCTGCTGCTGTTCGAGCGAGGCGCGCAAGGGTTCGACCTTGTCGCCCTCGGCCGCGACGATCATGTAGCCGCTCTTCACGAGGCCGCATGACGCTTCGTCGTCGCCGAGATACGTCGCGAAGTCGTTGAACACGGCCCACGACTTGCGCGCGAGCTGGACGTTTTCCTTCACCGAATAATGCGTGCGCAGAATGCCCGACGATTGCGAGGTCGTGCCCGCGCCGATGGTCGCGCGGTCCAGCACGAGCACGTTCTTTGCGCCGAGCTTTTGCAGGTGGAACGCGACCGACGTGCCGACTACGCCGGCCCCGATCACCACCACGTCATAAGTATTCACGGTTGCGCTTCCTTTGCGATGCGGATGATGGATGCAGTGTGCCGCGCCGCCTGCGCCGCGCGGCGTTCATAAGGAACAACGATGCTAAGCAGAAGCGCGGGCACGCCACGGGTGTCAGGCGGCGCCTTCCAGCCCCTTCATGACTTCGGCCTGCACGGTTTCCCAGATCGACTTCTTCATCTCGAGATACGCGGGCGAGAGCTGTACGTCGGCGGAGCGCGGCATCGGCAGGTCGTTGCGGATGTCCTGCACGATGCGTCCCGGCTTCGCGCCCATCACGATCATGCGTGTGGAGAGCATCAGCGCTTCGTCGATCGAATGCGTAATGAAGACGATGGTCTTGCCGCTCTTCTCATACAGCGACAGCAGCTGTTCCTGGAGCACCTGGCGCGTCATGGCGTCGAGTGCGGCGAAGGGTTCGTCGAGCAGCATCACGTCAGGGTCGTTGGCGAGCACGCGAGCAATCGACACGCGCTGCTTCATGCCGCCCGAGAGCCTGCCGGGATAGCTGTCCTCGAAGCCCTTGAGGCCCACCGCCTCGATATGACGGCGGGCCGCCTCGCGCCGCTCCGCCTTGCTGACGCCGCGCATCTTGAGACCGAACGCGACGTTCTCGCTGACCGTCTTCCACGGGAACAGCGCGTATTGCTGGAACACCATGCCGCAGGCCGGCTCGATGTCCTTCACAACCTTGTCGTGAACGAGCACGCGGCCTTGCGTCGGCTGCTCGAAGCCGGAGATCATGTTGAGCATCGTCGACTTGCCGCAACCCGATGCGCCGAGCAGCACGACGAATTCGCCCCGGGCGATATCGAGGTTGACTTCCTTCAGCACCTGCAGCGCGCCATAGCTTTTCGCGACGCCTTTGAGGCGGATCATCGGCGCATTCATCGTTGCCATGAGAGCACCCCGCGTTCGATGAGGCGAAACACGGCATCGGTAATCAGCACCGTGATGCTGATGAGCACCATGCCGAGCACGACCGTGTCGGTCTGGAAGAACTCGCGTCCGTTCATGATCATGAAGCCCAGGCCTTGCTGCGCGGCGACGAGTTCAGCGGAGATCACGCAGGTCCACGAGAGGCCGAGAATCACTTTCATGCCGGACAGGATCTGCGGAATGCAGCCCGGCAGGATCACTTCGACCATCACTTGCCAGCGGTTCGCGCCGAGATTGCGTGCGGCCCGAATAAAAATCGGGTCGATACTGCGCGTGGCGTCGATCACATACAGCAGCGCCGGCGCGAACGAGCCCATGAACACGATGCTGTACTTCTGCGTCTCGGTGATGCCGAACCACAGCAGCGACAGCGGGATCCAGCTCATCGAGGGCAGCGGGCGCAGGAACGACAGCAGCGGATCGAACACGGCGCGCGCCACGCGCGACGTGCCGAGCACGATGCCGAGCGGAATCGACACCAGCGCGGCCGCAAGGAAGCCGACCATCACGCGGCGCGTCGAGGCGAGCACGTGATCGAGCAGCGCATGCTGGTTCCACATGCGGATGCCGCGCGCCAGCACTTGCGACGGCGCGGGCAGGAACACGGGATCGACCAGTCCGGCGCGGCAGATGAGTTCCCACAGCAGCAGGAAACCGATCAACGAGCAGGCGCTGACGACGAACAGTCCGCCGCCGTCACGCCATCTACGATTGGAGGCCATCCGCGCGCGCTCAGAGATAAGTTGAGTTGATCCAGTCCGCCACCTTCGGCGACTGATCGATCTGCTTCAGGTCGACGAGCATGTCCGAGAGCTTTTGCACGCCATCGACGAACGGCCCCGGCTTGCCGCCGTTGCCCACGAAGAGCGCCTTCTGCTGCGCGTGCGAATACCACTGGGTCTGCTTGAGGACGGCCATCTGCTCGTCCTGGGACAGGCTGGTGAGCGTCATCAGGATCGGCGCGGCTTTCTCGGGCTGTTGCGTCATCAGGTCGTTGGCTTGCGCGATGCCTTGCAGGAAGGCCTTCGGCACTTCCGGATGCGCGCTAGCGAAGGCCGTGCGGACCAGCAGCACGTCCGGTCCCGGCGTCAGCTGGAACTGCTTGTAGAGCGAGAAGGACGAGTCGTCGAGCAGCAGCTTCGTGTCGGGCAGGGCGCGGATGCGGTCGAAGGTCGGCGTCCATGCGGCGGCGGCGTCGATCTGGTTGCCGCGATAGGCGGTGAGCAGTTCGGTGGCCGGCAGATTGATGATGCTGACGTCCTTGGTCGGGTCCATGTTGGCCTGGCGCAGTACGTCGAGCAGCAGCACGTGCGAACTCGACGCATACGTGACGCCGATTTTCTTGCCCTTGAGGTCCGCGAGCGACTTCACGTTGGCATGCACCAGCAGGCCTTCGGACTTGCCGAAGTTGTTGGGCGTGGTGATGAGCTGGAACTGCTTCGCGCCGTTGGCCATCAGCGCCAGCGCCGAGACGACGCCCGTGCCGGCGATATCGAGGTTGCCCGACATCACCGCGCCCATGCGCGCGGAGGAGGTCGAGAACGACTGCCAGCGACAGTCGATGCCGAGCTTCGTGAAGATGTCGGTCTTCATCGCGACATAGGCCGCGTAGTGCCCGAGCCATGCCGAGCCGCCGTAGTTGACGGGAACCGCCGCCGCGCGCGCCAGCGGCGCGAAGCCTGCCGAAATGCCCGCCGTGGCCGCGGCCGCGCCGATCCAGGAAGCCTGCTTCAGAAAAGTACGGCGATTGCTTGTCATCGTTATATCCGTCCGAATGAGAGGTTTGAACCGGCGGCGTGCCCGGGGTGATCTGGTCCGCCATCGATGGTAGTGGCGAACGCGTGCTCGCCATAAAGCGGCTTGCCGAATCAGCAACTCTTATGTTTTGAAGCAGTTGCGCTAATTCGATGCTGCACTGCCCACTGTCTCGGCTTCCGACGCGTGGGTATCGAAGAGATGGGCGGGCATGCCGGGCAGGGCTGCATGGAGTCCTGGCGCGATGATGTCGTGCGTCACGGCGATGGACTCGCGCGACACGGCTTCGGCCATCGCGGACCATTCGGAGCGCCGCGTGAGGATGTAAAAGTCGCGGTGCCCGATGCGCGTGAGCGGCAGCGGCACGACCGTCACGTCCGGCAGATGCGCGCGCGATTGCCACAGGCACAGCGGCGAAGTGATCGCGCAACCGAAGCCGGACGCGACGAGGCTGAGCAGCGGATCGGTGTCGTCGAACTCGTAGCGGTTCGGCGCGTGGAAGTTCATGTGCTTGACGAGCCGCTCCACCTGTTGCCCGATCAGCGAGCGCCCGGTGTAGCGCAACAGCGGCAGTTCACGCACGACGTCGTGGAAGTTGCGCGGCGTTCGGTCCGCGCAGAAGGCCTTCGGCGCGACGGCGACAAAGGTCTCCGAAAACAGCGGACGCAATTCGACACGGCGCGGATCGAGTGTCGCTTCCGTGCAGATGGCGAGATCGAGTTCCCGGTTGGCGAGTTGTTCGCTCAGGATCGGCGTGAGACCGGACCACATCGAAAGCGTCTTCATGCGTTCCGACAACCGCTGCACGATGAACGGCCCGACACTGGCGGCGAACGAATCCACGCAGCCGATACGCAGGCTCGACACACCTTCGCTCGTCGCCGTCCGCACGTTGTGCGAGACCGCCTGCGCGTGTTCGAGCAGCCCGCCTGCCTGCTCGAACAGGATGCGGCCCGCCGCGTTGGGCCGCACCGGCCGGAACTCGCGGTCGAACAGCGCGACGCCTTGTTCGCGCTCCAGCGCAGCGATCAGCTGGCTGACCGCGCTCTGCGTGACGCCGAGCACGCGGGCGGCTTCGGTCATCGAGCGCGTCTCGCATACCGCGACGAACGCCTGCAACGCGCGCAGGTCCACCCCGACGAATGTATTTCGCATGTCTTCCTCCTGCGCGCCATAATAGCGGCCACAAGCATCGAACACGGCGTCTTCGCGGGTGCGCTTGCTGCTCAGCGAAGGCTTGCATCGTCAACCCCACGTCGCGCGCCTTGGTCACTCACTCTTCTTCATCCGCCGCCGTGCCGCCGCGCCGGTTCGTGTTCCTGCTGGCCGAAGGCCTCTCGATGATGAGCCTCTCGTCCGCCATCGAGCCCTTGCGCTCGGCCAACCGCCTTGCTGGAGAAACGCTCTACGGCTGGACGCTCGCGAGCCTCGATGGCGAGCCGATCGAGTCATCGAATGGCATTGCGCTCGCGGCGCGCCGCTTCGACGACGTCTACAAGGAAGCCGACTACGTTTTCATCTGCGGCGGCCTGCGTCTCGCGCCCGCGCAGGAACCCGCCTTCGTCGCGGCGCTGAAGCGCGCGGCGCGCACGGGCGCGGTGATCGGCTCGCTGTCGACGGCAACCTGGCTGCTCGCGCTCGCGGGCCTGCTCGACGGCTATCACTGCACCATCCACTGGGAGAACCTGCCGGCCTTTACGGAAGCCTTTCCCGATCTGCTGTGCAGCAGCCGGCTGTTCGACATCGACCGCGACCGGATGACGTGCTCGGGCGGCATCGCGGCGATGGACATGATGCTGCAGCTCATCAAGACGCAGCATGGCAGTGATCTGGCGGTGCGCGTCGCCAACCAGTTCCACCATGAACGCATGCGCGACACCGCCGACAACCAGCGCGGCTGGCGCGACCAGAATCACGCGAGCCTGCCGCGCGGCATTCGCCGGGCCATCGAGATGATGCGCGCAAACGTGGAGACGCCGGTGCAGATCAACGATATCGGCTCGGCGATCGGCATGACGTCGCGGCAGATGGAGCGCCTGTTCCTGCGGCATCTGAACGCGACGCCCGCGCGCTATTACGTGCAGCTACGGCTGGAGCGCGCGCACGACATGCTGACGTATTCGAGCGTGCCCGTAGCCGATGTGGCGGTGGCGACGGGCTTTGCGTCGCCGTCGCATCTGGCGCGCTGGGTGCGTCGGGCGTATGGCATCAGCCCGACGGAGTTGCGCGCGGCGCAGCCGAGGTCCTGAGCTTTTACGCCGCCTCCAGCACCGGCGCCGCAGCGCGCAACGGCAAGGGCAGCCAGCCCTGCAATTCGCGCCAGTTGGGCTCCAGTTCGGCAAAGCGCGCGAGCGAAAGCGACGACAGATCCGCGAACCCGCAATGCCCGTCCACGACGAGATCGCGGATCGCGTGCCCGCTCGCCGGCGACAGGCCGAAGCCCACGCTCGACAAGGTCGCGACCGTCACGTTGCCCTGCGCCGCCGGCCGATCGATCACGGGACGGCCATCCGGCGTGTTCTCGATATAGCCCGCCCAGCTGCGGATGACCTTCGCATGCGCGGCCTTCGGCAGCAGCGCCGCGAGCCGGGCCGCGATGCTGCATTGAAGCGGCGTCGAATGCGGGCGGACCTTGGGAACGTCGTCGAGCGCGAGCCATTCGTGCGGTCCGCCGCCATACGCGAGATTGCCGCGCAGCGTCTGCCGTCCATACAGTCCGTTGCCGTCGATACCGCCCAGCGGCATCAGCGGCAGCGGCTCGGTGACGATCATCTCCGCGCGCGCGGCCGCCAGTGGCACATCGATGCCGAGCTGTGCTGCCAGCACGCCGGTATGCGGTCCGGCCGCGATCACCAGATGATCGCAGGCAAACTCGCCTGCGGGCGTCTGCACCGCGGAGACGCGTCCGCCTTGCGAGACGAAACCCGTCACCGGCGTGTGTTGCAGGATGCGACCGCCGTGATCCTCCATGGCCCACGCATAAGCCTGCAACGTGCGATGCGGATTCGCATGGCCGCCGAAGTGATAGAAGTAACCGGCATGCACGTTGTCGCCCGCAAGCGGCACGAGTTCGCGCACCTGCTTCGCGTCGAGGACGTCGGAGCGCAGTCCGTGATGCTCGCCGTTCTCCAGCGCGCGACGGTAGAGGATGAACTGCTGCTCGTCGAGCGCGATGCGGATGCGTTCGCGGCAGAACTCGGTCGGATAGCCGAGCAGTTCGTCCATCATCGGCCAGAGGCGCTGCTCTTCCATGAAGAGCGGGCTGTGATGATGCGAACAACCGCCGCCGTTGCGTCCCGACGCGCCCCAGCCCAGCATGCCTGCTTCGAGCACCAGCACGTCGATGCCTTCGCGCGCGAGCCACCATCCCGCCGACAATCCCGTCACCCCGCCGCCGACGATGACGACCGATGCGCCCTTGACCGTGCTGCTGTCCGTGGTCTTGCCTGCTGCCGATGTGTTCATGCCTGCGTGCCTCGATTGCGATTGGGAGTTGCCTCTGGATGCGATGGAGTCGACGTGTTATTCGCTCGCCACTGCTTCGCCGACCTGGCGCGTGCCCGCGCGATAGAGCGGCTCGACGCGCCAGAACGGCACCCATTGCGAGGCCATGCCGAACCAGCTGTCCCAATGCGCGGCGGTCGATGAGGCTTCGGCGACTTCGGCCAGTTGGCGCAGCGCGAGCGGACGCACCGGCGCGCGGAAGGTGGCGAGCGGAATCTGCGGCAGTGCGCAGCCCGATCCGATGGCCAGCAGCGCCGCCACCTGTTCGCGGCAGCGGCGGCCCTGACACGGACCCATGCAGGCGCGTGTCAGGCGCTTGACCGCATCGGGATTCGGCGGGCCGCTCTGCGCCAGCCCGGCGACGCCGCGTGTGTCGTGCGCGGCATCGGCGGGATGCCAGTCGAGATAGCGCGGCGGACGCACGTCGAGAATCTCGCGCGCGGTCACTTCCTCGCACTGGCACACGAACGGTTCGCCCGCCGCGCCGACGACGCTCGCCCGAACCCATGCCACGCGTGCCTGCGCGATGTCGTATGCGGGCGTGTCGGGTTGAGTCGGTGGCGATGCGGAGGTTTCGTCCCGGGAAGCGCCCAGCGCTTCGAGTGCCGCGCGCGCCGCGCGCCGGCCTTCTTCCCGCGCGATCGCTTCATCGCGGCTCTTGCTTGGCCACACGCCGGCGCAGTCGCCGGCTGCATGAATGAACGGCAGCGACGTGCGTTGCATCGCATCGACGCTCACGACATGACCGCTGCGCGCGGCGTCGAACGTCGTTGCACAGCCGGCTGCTTCGGGCAGTTCGATCGCGGGCAAAGCGGCGATGCCGAGCAACACCGTGTCACACTCGAACGCGGTCGATGCGCCCGTATCCAGCGACGCCGCTTCGACCGAGGTCACGCCGTACGCGTCGCCGTGGGCGTGCCGCACCGCGTGACGCACGAGCAGCCGCGCGCCGCCTGCTTCGAGTTGCGAGGCGAGCGCCGGATCGCCGAGAATCGTCTCCGCCTGCTCGATCACCGCGACGATGCGCACCCCGCGCGCCATCAGTTCGACGGCCACGTTCAGCGCATCCGTATCGCTGCCGACGAGCACCGCGCGGCGCGCATCGAGTGCGCCGTAGAGCACCGCGAGCCGCCATGCGGCGCTTGCACCCATCACGCCGGGCCGCTGCCAGCCGTCGAAGGCGAGGCCCATGTCACGCCGTCCGGACGCGACGATCACCTGTTTGAAACTGATCAGCCACGCATGCGACGCATCGGCGAGACCGGCGGCGTGCGTGTCCATCCATGCACGCGCCGGGCCGTGCGGAAAGAGCCCCCAGACCGCTGTGCCGAGCCTGACGTCGACGCCGGCATCGAGTGCGTCGCCGAGTTCGGGACGCGCCTCCAGCATCGCTTCGAGCATCGCGTTGGCATTGCCCGCCGTCGCGCCCATGCGGCCGCCGAAGTGCAGCGGCACGTCCTCGCCCATGGTTTCCAGCGGCACTGGATTTTCATCGACGAGCGTCACGCCGATGCCGCGTCCCGCCGCTTCGAGCGCGGCCGCAATGCCGGCAGGACCCGCGCCGACGATGAGCAGATCGGTCGCTTCGCCGACCGGCGGCGCCTTGCCCGCGACGCTGGCGGGATCATGGAACGGCGTGTGCATGGCTTCGTTTTCCACTGTGTCGGTTCGATGGTTCAGGAGGTGACGGCCTGGTCGTCGCAGGCGCGTGCATCGGCTTCTTCGATGGCGGGCGGCGCGTTCAGCACGAGCTCGCACAAGCGGGCGGCACTCGCATCGGGTTCGGCGAGTGCATCGACGGCGGCTTCGAGTTCGCTCGCGAAACGTGCGCCGAAACGCGCGCCCGTCAGGCTGCGGTATTTGTCGCGTTCAACGCCGGGCGGCAGCGGGCGCGCAGGGTCGCCGCCGGCCTGCATCGGACCGGAGTCGAGGCGGCGTCCGTCGCGCAATTCGACGCTCACGCGCGCCCAGCGCTCGGCGGGAAAGGCCGCGTTGAAGTCCGCGTGTTCGCGCGTGATGAGACGCGGCAGCAGCGCGCGCACGGCGGATTCGGCGAGACCGGCATCGCCGATGGTGTCCGCATCCACGCGTCCATGCAGCAGCGCGGCGGCCACCGGGAACAGCACGCCGTATTGCGCTTCCTCGGTCGTGCGCGGCGCGTCGGACCACAGGCGCGCAGCTTGATGGAAAGTCTCGATCTCCACGCGCACGATGTCCGCCGCATCGAAACCGGCTTGCGCGCGCACCGCGAGCGCCGCCGCAATCGAAGCGTGCGCCCAGCGGCACACCGGATACGGCTTCACATACTGTTCGAGGATCAGCCAGCGTTCGCCGAGATCGGCCCAGACGGCGGGCGCATCGCGTTCGACGGTCGTGGCCGGCGCGCCCGTGAAGCCGCGCGACGCGAGCCACGCCGCGCTGATGCCCGCGAGCGCGCCCCAGCACGAGCCGTCCTTCAGCATGGTCGGATGGTCGATACAGCGCATCATGTCCGAGCGCGGTCCGTGATACTCGGCGATGCCGAGCGCATGACGCGTCGTTGGCAGGTCGAAGCCGAGCGCGCGGCTCGCGATGGCCGCCGCCGCAAGCGCATTCCACGCGCCCGACGTGTGATATTCGCGGCTCGTCGCGTGCAGCGCGATGCCCGCGCGCGTGCCGAGCTCATAGCCGAGCACCGTCTGCACGATGAACTCGCGGCCGCTCATGCCGGGCGCGCGTTCGGTCATCGCGAGCAGTGCGGGCAGCACCGTGACGCCCGCGTGGCCCTTGGTGAGGGCGTGGCCGTCGTGGCCATCGAAACTGTCGATGGTCGCCGCGCCCGCGAAGGCCGCGCCCGCCGCGCTGGCAATGCGCCCGTCGAACAGCATGCGTGCCGGACTGCGGCCGGCGGCAAAACAGTCGAGCGCATGTTCGCGCGCAATCGACGACATCCGCGTGCTCGTGCCCGCCGCCGCGATGCCGAAGAGATCGAGCAGGCGGCGCTGTGCGTCACGGACCACCGTCTCCGGCAGCATGTCGAAACGCAACGCGTGCGTGAAGCGGCTGGCGTCGTCTTGCAGGGGTGCGGCGGTGCGTGTCATCTGAGGGCGATCTCGATGTCGGTGGAAGGGCTGCTCGAGCACGCGAGAATCCAGCCTTGCGATTCCTCGGCGGCGGACAATCCGCCCGCGTGCTGCATCGAGACTTCGCCGGACACGCGGCGGACCTTGCAGGTGCCGCACATGCCGCTCGCGCAGCCGCAGGGAATCACCACTTGCTGACGCGTCGCCGCGACGAGCAGCGTTTCGCCCGCGCGCACGTCGAAGCGCTTGTCGCCGAAGGTGGCGCGATGGATGACGCCGGGCGTGTCATCGGGCGTCGGTGTGGCCGGATCGACCGGTGCCGGTCCGAAATGCTCGATATGAAACGCCGCGCGCCGCGCGCCTTCAGCTGCATGAATCTGCCGGATGCCCTGCATGAAGCCCGTCGGGCCGCAGCAGTACACCGTGCGGCGGCCGAAGTCCGGCGTCATCGCCCAGAGCGTGCCGCGCGTCATGCGTCCGCGTAGTCCGAACCAGCCCGGCTCCGGCGCACTGAGCCAGACGCTGATCCGCAGGTTCGGCATGCGCGTTTGCAGCGCGGCGAGTTCGGCGGCGAAGAGGATGTCGTCGGCGTGACGCGCGCTGTGCAGCCAGGCGACGTCCGCATCCGGCCGGCTGTGTGCGAGGGTGCGCAGCATCGACATCAGCGGCGAGGCGCCCGATCCCGCCGACACCAGCGCAAGCGGCTCCGGATTCGCCACGTCGAGCGTGAAGCGGCCGAGCGGATAACGTGCCTCGATGTGCAGGCCCGGCACGCAGTGTTCGTGCAGCCAGCGCGTCACGACGCCGTCGCGCTGCGCCTTGATGGTCAGTTCGATCACGCCGCGCCCGAGCGGCGACGACGCAATCGAGAAGGTCCGGTCATGCCGCACGCCGTCGATATCGAGCGTCAGCAACACGGCTTGCCCGGGCGCATAGCGGCGCGCGCCGTCGGCATGGTGATCGCGCAGGAAAAAGGTCCGCACGCCCGGCGCTTCATCACGCACCCCGATGCATTCGAGCGTGCGCGCGGCGGCTTCATCGAAGGCATTCACGGTGTCGGGGTCGATCAGCACGTCAGCCATTCGACACCTTCAGTTCAATCGAACGATGCGGGTGCGAGCCGTCCAGATACGCCGCCAGCTTGTTCGCGTACCAGTGGGTGAAGTTGCGCAGCATGAATTCGGATGGCGCATACGGTCCCGGCGTGTAGCCGATCGAGCCGACGCCCAGCTGATTGTTGGCCGCCAGCCGCGCGTCCTGCGTGTTGGTGGCGTTCCACACGGAGGTCAGCGTATCGACGTCGTAATCGACGCCTTCCACCGCGTCTTCATGCACGAGCCAGGTCGTGCGCAGCATCGTGCGCGACGCCGACAGCGGCAGGATCCGGAAGTGGATGATGTGATCGGCGAGGAAGTGATTCCAGTTGTTCGGCACGCGGAACATGCGTACCGAGCCGAGGTCGGGCTCGGTGAGATCGCCGAGCAGCTTGCCGCAGGCAGGCGCGCCATCCGGCGTGAACGACACCGCGCCGCGATGAAACGGCAGGCGGATGCAGCGGAACTCGTCGCCGCCATCGGCCGGCAGATGCGGCAGGCCATGACGTTCCCACTTGGCCGCCTGCGTGTCCATCAGCAAACGGAAGTCGCGCGAGCCGGCGGGATCGTCGGGCAGCGCGAATTCAACCAGCGTCGCGAGCAGTTCGGGATGATTGCCCGCGCAGTGATAGCACTCGCGATTGTTCTCGATGACGAGCTTCCAGTTTGCGTCCTCGATCATCGTCGAGACGGCGGCCACCTTGGTGCGCCACGGCTGATGCGGCGCGATGTAAGGCGTCACCGCTTCGCGAAAGCGCGTGAGGTCCGGCGGCGTATCGGCGAGGCAGATATAGACCATCCCGCACACGATCCCGACATGCACCGGACGCAGTCCGTACGCTTCGCGCTCGAAGTCCGCGGGCATCTGCCGCGCATGCAGCAGCGAACCGTCGAGTTCGTAGACCCACTGGTGATAGGCGCAGGTGAGGCGGTGCGCATGGCCCTTTTCGTCGAGACAGATGCGCGAGCCGCGATGTCGGCAGGTATTGAAGAAGGCGCGAATCTCGCCGTCCCGGTCGCGCAGGACGATGACCGAGGTCGCGCCGATTTCGAGTGTCAGGTAATCGCCCGGTTCTCGCAGTTCGCAGCTGTTGCAGGCGAAGAGCCATTCGTTGTTGAAGACGGCGTCGATATCGAGTTGATGAAACGCGTCGTCGGTGTAGAAAGGCTGCGGCAGCGAGAAGTTGTCACGGCGTTGCGCGAGGGCGTCGCGCACGCGTGTCGGGTCGATCATCGTCGTGTTCTCCGTGCGAACGATCAGTTAGACCGATTGTCTGCCGCTGATTTGGCGCATGCCGACAGCCACACGACCTACCCGATCACGAAACCGACACGATGTCGTTTTCATCGTTTCCGGAAGCGTGGCGGGACAGAGCCGTGTCGATGGCGCGGGCATCGCGGACCGTCGGCAAGTCGAAGCGCGCGTTGCGCACCGCGCCGTAGTCGAGGTCGGCCACGACGAGTTCCTCGTGCGCCGTCTCGCTCTGCGCGAGGATCTCGCCGCGCGGGCCGACGATGCGCGAGCCGCCCCAGAAGTGCAGCGCGCCTTCGCGTCCGACGCGATTGGCGAACACGATCGGCAGGCCATAGACGAGTGCATGGGCGCGCAATACGGTGTCCCAGCCGCGCGGGTTGTCGAACTCGGTGCCCACCGCTTCCACCGCCGAACTCACCGGCGCGGCGCACAGCGTAGCGCCGTCGCGCGCCAGCCGATGCATCAGCGCGGGACTCCACAGGTCTGCGCAGATCGGCGTCGCGACACGCCAGCGCGGATCGTCCGGCAGCGCGAATTGATCGAGGCGCTCGCCGTGTCCGTAGTACTTGCCGTCGTCGAGCTTGCCGTAGGTCGCGAGCGCAATCTTGCGATGCACCTGCACCACGCGTCCCGCATGCAGCGTCGCGACGCTGTTGTAGAACAGCGCGCCCGGCGCTTCCTCGATGAACCCGACCACCGCCGATAGCTCCGCGCAACCGCGCGCGAGTTCGAGCAAGGCTGCGTCATCGCGGGTGAGGGCAAGCTTCAGCGCGTGCTCGCCGGCGCCGTGTCCGGCCAGCGACAGTTCTGGAAACACCAGCAGCCGCACGCCGCGTTCCGTCGCCTGTTCGATCACCCGCCGATGCACGGCGAGGTTCGCCGCGAGATCGCCGGGAATCGTCTCGATCTGCGCGGCCGCGACGCGCAAGGCTGGCTGCGCCCGCATGGATCAGAGCAGGCCGGCGGACTTGAGGAACGCGCCGGAGACATCGCTGAGCGACTTCTTCTGCACGTCGACTTCGGCGTTGAGACGGGCCATGGTCGCGTCGTCGAGCTTGGCGGACAGCGCGTTCAGGATGCCCGCGAGGTTCGGATTGGCGTCGAGCGTCGCCTTGCGCACCACCGGCGTCAGCGCATAGGCGGGGAAGAAGTTCTTGTCGTCACGCAGCACGATGAAGTTGAACGCGGGTACGCGTCCATCAGTCGTGAAGACCAGCGCGGTATCGACCTGACGATCCTTCAGCGCCTGATACGTGAGACCCGAATCCATCCGCTTGATCTGCGCCGGGCCGAAGTGGAAGCCATATTCCTTCTCCAGCGGACGCAGGCCGTCGGGGCGCGCGTAGAACTCGGAGTTGCACGCGAACGTGAGTTCCTTGCCGCTGTTCAGCACCTTCGCGAGATCGCTCAACGTGGCAATGCCGAGCTTCTGCGCGACATCGCGGTTCATCGCGAGGCCATAGGTGTCGTTCGCCTTCGACGGGTCCAGCCACACGAGGCCCTTCTGCGCATCGAGTTCCTTTACGCGCGCGTAGGTCTGCTGCGGATCGAGCTTGTCGGTGACCTTGTTGTAGGTGATGAGCGACGTGCCGGTGTATTCCCAGTACACGTCCACCTGACCGTTCTCCTGCGCCTGACGCAGCACCGTGCTGCCCATGCCGTCCTTCTTCACGACGTCGAAGCCCTTGGCCTTCAGCAGTTCCGTGGTCATCTCCGCGAGCAGGACCTGCTCGGTGAAGTTCTTCCCGCCGACCGTGATGGTCGATGCGGCCTGCACCGCCTGGCTCGCGCCCAGCGCACTCAATGCGAGCGTGAACAGGGATGCGCCGAGCAGGCGTGACCACGACATGCGTGACAACAGCGGCTTGAACATGGGCTTCGGTTCCGGGAGAAGGATCAACGTTGAGGACTGACGCCGCGCGGCACGAGCCAGTGCTGCAGCTGCGCGACGAACAGGTCGGTGGCGACCGCCAGGAGGGCGGTCGGGATGGCGCCGGCAAGCAACATCGTGAAGTCGTTCAGGTCGATGCCGGTGAAGATGAGTTCGCCCAGTCCGCCGCCGCCGACGAGAAACGCCAGCGGCGCGGTGCCGACCGTGATCGCCAGCGCGGTGCGCACGCCGGCGAGAATCACGAACATCGCGTTGGGCAGTTCGACCTTGCGCAGGATCATCCACTGCGTCATGCCGATGCCGTTGGCCGCCTCGATCAGCGCGGGCGGCACGGCGCGGATGCCTTCGTAGGTGTTCATCGCGATGGGCAGCAGCGTGGCCAGCCACAGCGCGAGAATCGCGGGCTTCGCACCGATGCCGAGCACGCTCATGGCGAGCGCAAGGATCGCGAGCTTCGGCACGGCCTGGCCGGCGTTCAGCGTGAACATGACGAAATGCGCCGCGCGGCCGTTCTCCGGACGGCTCAGCCAGATGCCGGCGGGCACGGCGACGAGAATGGCCGCGACGCCCGCGATCAGCACCATCAGCATCTGCTGGCCGGCCTGATAGACGATGTCCGCGCGATACTGACCGATCGATGCCAGCCAGTTGTCCGCATGCGCCGACGCGCTGACGCATGCCACCGCCAGAGCACACGCGAGGCGAGCGCCGCGCGGCTTCATCGCACGGCTCCGGCGACGAGCGCGATATCGTCCGCACGCGGCGCGGCGGCGACCTGCGGCGACGCTTCGCCCGAAACGCATGCCGCGCGCGCCATCAAGGCGATGCGTTCGTGCGTCACATAGCCGATGAAACCGCCCTCGGCATCCACGGCCGGCAGCCACGTGACGCCGTGCGCGAGCAGCATCGACATGACGGAGCGCAGGTCGTCCGTCGCGCGTACCACGGCGGGCAGCGGGCGGACTCGGGCGGCGTCCAGCGTCGCGCCTGCTGCGGCGAGTTCCAGCGGTCCGACATGGCCTACGGGCTGATTCTGCGCATCGAGCACGACCAGCGTGTCGGCCAGATGATCGCGCAGGAGCGTACGTGCATCGGCGCTGGCGAAACCCAGCCGTGCGACGCGTGCCGGTTCCATTGCGGCGTCGGCGGCGCGCATCAAACGCAGGCGCTTCAGCGCCCGGTCCGTGCCGACAAAATCCGCGACGAACGCACTCGCCGGACGCGCCAGCAATTCGTCGGGACTGGCCATCTGCTCGATCTTGCCGTCGCGAAAGATGGCTACCTTGTCGCCCATCTTCATGGCCTCGTCGATGTCGTGGCTCACGAACATCACGGTCTTGCGCAGGCTCTTCTGGATATGCCGGAACTCGTCCTGGATCGACGTGCGGTTGATCGGATCGATCGCGCCGAAGGGTTCATCCATCAGCATGACAGGCGGATCGGCGGCGAGCGCCCGGGCCACGCCGACGCGCTGCTGCTGCCCGCCCGACAAATCGCGCGGATAGCACGGCATGAAGGTGGCCGGATCGAGCGAGACCATTGCCAGCAGCTGTTCCGTGCGCTCGCGGATGCGCGTCTTGTTCCAGCCGAGCATCTCCGGCACGAGCGCGATGTTGTCCGCCACCGTCATGTTCGGAAACAGCCCCACCTGCTGAATTGCATAGCCGATGCGCCGCCGCAGTTCGACGATATCGAAGCCCGCCGTATCCACGCCGCCGATCAGGATGCGGCCCGAGGTCGGCTGCACGAGCCGGTTGACCATCTTGAGCGTCGTGGTCTTGCCGCAGCCGGACGGTCCGAGCAGCACGCACAGTTCGCCCTCCTCGACCGTCATCGAGATGTCGTCGACGACCGCCTTGTCGCCGCGCGCAGCGAAGCGCTTGGTCAGGTTTCGAAGCTCGATCATCGTCCCTCCGCCGGAGTGGCAGGCGTGTGTGCAAGAGGCGCCGCGAGCGGCGGCCGGGCCGTGGCGCGGCGCCACAGGAAGCGCGCCCGGCGAGGCCGCATGCCTTCCGGCGTCAGCCGCCATTGCAGCGCGGCCAGGCCGAGATCGGCGAGGATGGCAAGCAGCGCGACGATCAGCGCGCCCGCCACCAGCTGCCGCGGGTCCGACTGCGAGATGCCGCGACTGATGAGCCGCCCGAGTCCGCCCGCGCCGATATACGTCGCAATCGCCGCGATGCCGATGTTCATCACCACCGCCATGCGCACGCCGGCCATGATGATCGGCACGGCAATCGGCATTTCGACGCGCCGCAGCCGCTGCCACGAAGTCATGCCCATGCCTTGCGCGGCTTCGCGCAGTGCGGGATCGAGATTGCGGATGGCCGCGTAGGTGTTGCGCAGGATGGGCAACTGCGAATAGAGGAACAGCGCGATGGCCGCCGGCAGGAAGCCGATGCCCTGGCCGATCAGCGACAGCACCGGGATCAGCAGGCCGAACAGCGCAATGGACGGAATCGTCATCAGCATCGCGGCGGTATAGAGCACGACGCGCGCGAGCCGTTCGTTGAGCGTGATGACGATGCCGAGCGTGACGCCCGTCACGATCGCGCAGCCGACGCCGGCCAGCACGATCAGCACGTGATCGACCAGCATATGGCCGATCGATGCCGCATTACTCCAGATGAAAACCAGCGTATCCAATGCGGCCTCCGTGCACCCGATGCGGGTGTGGATCGAATGTAACGGGCCAATAACAGGTGAACCAACACAAACTCGACATCAACTGTCACCAAACCGACCGGGCCTGTGCGGGTGCATCAAAGCCTGGACTCTGTTTTAAAGTGCGCGTGGCGGTTCTGTAGAAGGCAAACTGATGATGGGTGCCGCGCGGGCGGCCGTTCTTCTTGCGGAGACTTGATGAGACGTACCCCAGCCCCGATCGATTTGCGCGCGTTGCAGGCGTTCGTCGCCGTCTGCGAGACCGGCTCGATGACGGCCGCCGCCCGCCGCCTCGGCCTGAGCCAGAGCGCGGTGAGCCAGTCGATTGCCGCACTGGAGCGCGAACAGGGCGCCGATCTTTTCGATCGCGACAGCCGGCCGCCGCGTCCGAATCGCGCCGGGCGCGCGCTGCTCGAACTCGCAGGCCCGCTGTTGGAACATGCGCAGACGGTGAGCGCGCGGATCGGCGCCGAATCGCTGGCGGGGACGTTGCCTTTGCGGCTCGGTTGCGTCGATTCCTTCGCGGCGACGGTCGGCCCCGAGCTGATCCGCGCGATGTCCGGTCCGGCGCGACAGATCACCCTGTGGTCGGGCCTGACGCCCGGGCTGGCGGCGCAGATGCACGCGCGCGAAGTGGACGTCGTCGTCTGCACGCAGACGGCGTTGACCGATGCGCGCATCGTCGAAGTGCCGTTGTTTTCGGAGGCGTTCGTCGCGGTGGTGTCGCGGCGCTGGCTGGAGGAACGCGCGGCCGGGCGCGCGCAAGGCAGCACGCCGGACTGGCGCACGCTGGCGGACGAACTGCCGCTGATCCGCTATACGGCGCGTTCGGTGATTGGCCAGCAGGTGGATCGCTTTGCGCGGCATCTGGGTATCGAGAGCCCGCGCCGCTACGAATTCGACGCCACCGATCCGCTATTGAGCCTCGTCAGCGCGAAGCTCGGCTTCGCCATCTCGACGCCGCTGTGCCTGTGGCAGGCACGGCATTATCTCGACGAGATCGCCGTGTTGCCGCTGCCCGAAGGACGGCTCGCGCGGCGCGAGTTCTTCGTGCTGCATCGGCAGGGAGAGTGGGATGGTTTCGTCGACGAGACCGTGACGCTCACGCGCCGCGTGCTCGAGCATCTTATTCGCCCGGCGCTCGTGCGCGCCGTGCCGACGCTGCCGGACGACGCGTTGCGTTGAGTTGAGTTGAGTTGAGTGCAGTGCGCGTGTTGCTGATGCCGTCAGCCGCGCGTGTCGATCCAGTCGCGCGCCCAGCGGCGCGAATACTCGATCGCATCGGATTCCTGGGTAAAGTAATCCAGCGAGAAAAAGCGATACGTGGATTCGTCCGAATCCGTTTCGGGACGTTCCAGCATGACATTCGCGGAAAACGTTTTGTCGTGCAGGCGATGCGTAAAGGCGTGTACCGCATAACCGCGGTATTGATTGAGTTGTGTCATTTTAATTTTAAGAGAGAGTGTTTCCGGCGCAACCAGAGAACACGAGGCGATGCGCGTCTTTAACGCGATCGAAAGATGGCGGCAACCAGGGCCAGGCCGAAGGAGTGTCGCGGAGCCGCGAAGGTGAACCGGAGGAAGCCGGAAGCCTTGTCTTGGAGGCTCCCGGCGTGCCGCGAATTAACAGCGGCAAATCTGCAGCGGCAAATTTACAGCGGCTTGATGTTCGAAGCCTGCATGCCCTTCGGGCCGCGCTTCGTTTCGAAGCTTACCTTCTGGCCTTCTGCCAGGGTCTTGAAACCGTCAGCGCGAATTTCCGAGAAATGCGCGAAAAGGTCATCGCCGCCTGCGTCCGGCGTGATGAAACCGAAACCCTTGGTGTCGTTGAACCACTTGACAATACCGGTGTCCATGAAAATCCTGAATTGAAATACAACAAAAAAAGAAAGTGCTCGAATGAGCGGACGAAGCAGCAAGGAGGGGAATGGACAACGAATACCGCAAGAGATAAACGGACTATTGATGAACAGCAATCGACTTCTTGTACTCCAGCCATGGATGCTACCAAATCCTTAGTGAATTGGTCAACAATTTTCGAACGAAATTCGAACGAAAGTTCGTCGGCCTTGCCGGGCGAAGCACGCTTCTTGCGCGATGTCCTTGCGGGAGGGCAAGCCGTTCGTGTGAGACGGTGAGCCCTGCCATGTCGATCATCATCGAATTCAAGCTCAAGGCTCATGACTCCGCGCCGATAACCATGGGCGATGTGACGCCCGACAACGTCACGCGCTTTTTGCTTTCGCTACCGTAAGGCGGTGTCGCCCAGGTGAGACTATGTCCGGTTTGCCCAACACAATTCAGGAGCCCGCGGATGGCGTGACGATCTGCGTCGCTGTCTTCGCGCGAGATGCGCACGGTGCTTTTGTCATCAACGCTTGCAATGACGCGTTCCTCGCGATGGCGGGCGTAGCGCACGCAGAGCCGCTTTCATTTCCCTTCCTGTTCGATACGCTGATTCCGGATCACGGATGGTCCGCGTTGCGCGAGAAGCTGAAGGCAGGTTTTACGTCGGGCGAGAAGCAGGAACTCGAGCATCCCGCAACGCGCAGCGCGAATAAACCGCTATGGCGCCTCACGCTCAAGCCGCTCGGCGGCGCGGACGCCAAGGAGATCCTGCTGACGGGCTTCGTCAATCCGCCGGAGCGCGATCTGACCCACGCACTCGAAGTCAGCGACTCGCGGTTTCGCGCGGTCGTGGATTCGGCCTATGACGCGATCGTCACGATCGACGAGCAGCACAACATCACGCTGTTCAATCGCGCGGCGGAAAACCTGTTCGGCTACCGTTCGGACGAAGTGCTCGGCCGGCGCATCGAGACGCTCCTGCCCGAACGCTTCCGCGCGAACCACTCGCGCAATGTCAGGCAGTTCGCCGACTCCGACAAGATGAACCTGCGTTCGATCACGCCGCCGCGCATGGACGAAAGCAACAGCGTGTACGGACGGCATCGCGACGGACGGATCATTCCGGTGGAGATCGCGATCTCCAAGATCAAGGTGGATGGCGTGATCGAATTCACGGCGGTCATCCGCGACATCACCGAGCGCGCGCAGCTGATGGAACTGCTCAGGAAGCAGGCCGCGACCGATGCCCTGACCGGTTTGCCGAACCGTCGCGAGTTCCTGGATTTCGTCGAGAAGGTGCTGGGCACGGATCAGGTGCTGTCGGTGTTCATCCTCGACATCGATTACTTCAAGAAGATCAACGACAGTCACGGCCACGATATCGGCGACGAAGTGCTGTGCGTGCTGGCGCAGGTCGGCATGTCGATTCCGCATGCGTCGAAGCTGTTCGCGCGCTGGGGCGGCGAGGAGTTCGTCGCGGCGCTGCCGGGCGCGGATGCACGGCTTGCTTGTGAGATCGCCGACGCACTGCGCCGGTGCTTCGAGCAGCAGGACTTCGAGCACGCGTGGCGCGTGAAGCCGATTCCGTTCACGGTGAGCATCGGCGTGGTGACGCGCGAGCCGGGCGAGTCCGACGTCGATGCGTTGATGCGGCGCGCCGACCGCGCGCTGTATCAGGCGAAGGAGCGCGGGCGCAACCGCGTCGAGGTGGGATAGCGAGGCGTACGGCTTACGGCAACAGGCACCAGATCGCGATGAAGGGTTCGCGGCCTGAGCGCATTGCATGGCGGCTGCCCGGGAGGTTATGGATGCCGCCGCCGATGCCCGGATTGAACCAGTCGCCGTCGCGCTGACGAAACTCGCCGGCGCTCAACAGCACATAGGCTTCTTCCGGCGGATGCGAGTGATCCGGATAGCGGACCTCGGGCGCCATCACGGAGAAGCCGAGCCGCACGTCATGACGGCTTTCGGCGCCGCCCGTTCCGCAGATCATGCCGTGTACGTGACCTTCGATGTAATTCTCGCTGCCGTTCTCACCCGAATACCGGCGCGACCAGCCCAGCGAGGGTTCCAGCGCCTTGAGCGCGCGCGCGGCGGCGCCGAGATCCGTATCCTCGCCGATGCGCGGTGCGACGGCGGCATCGAACCACGCGCAGGCGGGGAAGCGGTCCGCATGCCGCGTGCCGTCGTCGGACGGCGTGCGCAATTTTTCAAACACCTTCGACGCAACCACGCGTCCGCCTTCGGGAAGCTGCGTGGACTGGAACAGGCGTTCCGCGATGGCAAGGAAGGTCGATACGGCTTCAGGTCGTTTCGTCATGATGTGCCCTCGCGCTATATGTGCATACGTGCTATAGCCAGTCGGTTTCGAAGGGGCAGGCCGTGAGCGGCTCGCAGCCATGCTCGGTGAGGACGACCTGTTGTTCGAGCTTGACGCCCTGCGTGCCGCCCTCGGCGCCGATATAGCTCTCGACGCACACCGTCATGCCCGGTTCGAAACGGCCATCATAGCCGGCGCTGTCCCAATCGACCTGATGGGCGATCGACGGATATTCATCCACCATGCCGATGCCGTGCGCCAGACAGCAATAGCGGTTCTTGATGAAGCGCTCGGGAATGCGCCACGCCTTCTCGGAGAACTCGCGAAACGTCATGCCGGGCTTCAGCAGATCCATGTTGGTGTGGACTTGCGCATAGGCCTGTTCGTAGAGCGCGCGCTGTTCGCCGGACGGGCGTCCGTCGCCGACCAGCCACGTACGCGAGATATCCGAGCAATAGCCGTGCGGGCCGACCATGTCGGTATCGAAGGCGAGGAGATCGCCGTTTTGCAGCACGCGCGCCGAGCATTCGTGCATCCACGGATTGGTGCGTTCGCCGGAAGCGAGCAGCCGCGTTTCGATCCACTCGCCGCCGTGACGGATGTTCTCGAAATGCAGATGCGCCCACAGTTCGTTTTCGGTGATGCCCGGCCGAAGCGCTTCCCGCATGCGCTGGATGCCTTGCTCGGCGGTGCGCAGGGATGCGCCGATCAGCATGAGTTCGCCCGGCGACTTGATGAGGCGCGCGCTTTCCATGAGAAGCTGGCCGTCGGATAGCGCGATGCCGTGTTGTTCGAGATAAACGGTGCCGAAGGGATCGAGCCGATCGACGGCAAGCCGCGTCTCGCCTGGCGCATGGGTGCGAAGCACATCGACGATCTCCGCGCCCCAGGTCTCGGCACGGCGTTCGGCTTCGTGACCGGCATTGAAGAAGGTCCAGCTGGTGGCGCCGCGCCATTCGACGTCGAGATCGATGCCGTCCCACACATGTTCGCTGCTGTGGAATTCCCACGCGACGATGCGGCCGTCCGCGAGGATCATCACGTAGCGCGCCGGATTGCGGCCGCACCACACCTGCATGTTGGAGGTATCCGTCGCGTAACGGATGTTCACCGGGTCATACAGCAGCAGTGCGGGCACTGCGTGTTCGCGCATCTGCTCCAGCACGCGCGCGAACCGGTAGGCCCGCACGTCGCGCAAGTTTGCATCGACCGCCATGCTGTTCCCCCTCGTGATTCAGAGTTCGAGCGTCAGGTCGGAGGTCGGCCGGCTGCAGCACAGCAGCCGAAAGCCCTTCTGGATCTCGCGCTCGCGAATGCCGCCGTTGTGCTCCATGTCGACCGTGCCGTCCAGCAATTTCGTCTTGCAGGTGCCACATACGCCCTGGCTGCACGACGACGGGATCGCCACGCCCGCCTTGCGCGCCGCCGCCAGCACCGTTTCGGACGGGTTCATCGTGAAACTCTTCGACGAGCGGGACAGCTTCACCGTGAAGCTTTCCTGTGCAATCGACGGCGCATCGTCCGCCGGCTCCGGCGCGACCCCCGCGCCGAGGTCGAAGCTTTCCTGGTGAGAGCGCGCCGGGTCGTGCCCGCCTTCGCGCAGCAGGTCGCGCACGGCGCTCATATAGCCGGCGGGACCGCAGGTGAAGACTTCGCGCTCGGCGTAGTCGGGCGCCCACTCGGACAGCAAGCGCAGACTCAGCCGGCCGATGGCGCCGCTCCAGTCCGCTTCGTCGCCGCTGCCCTCGCACACGAAGAACGTCCGCAGGCGCGGCGACAGGGCGGCGAGGCGCCGCAGTTCGTCACGGAAGACGATGTCGGCCGGGGTTCGCGCGCTGTGGATGAAGATCACGTCGCGGTCGAGTCCGAGATCGAGGGCGGCGCGGGTCATCGACATCAAGGGCGTCACGCCGGACCCGGCGGACAGGTAAAGCGACTTCGGAGACGCGGCGGCGGTGGCCGTGAAGCTTCCGGACGGCCCGTAGGCGCGCAACGCATGGCCCGGCTTCAGCGTGTCGTGCAGCCAGTTCGAGACGATCCCGCCCGGCACGCGCTTCACGGTGATCGACACGAGCCAGGGACGCGTCGGCGGCGAGGAAATCGTGTAGCAGCGCTCCACCGGCATTCCGGCGACGTTTGCCCGGATGGTCAGGAACTGGCCGGGTTCGAAGCGCACGGGCGCGCCGTCGCCGACGCGGAATTCGAAGCTCCTGACGTCGTGGGTCTCGTCGGTGACGCGGCAGCACGTCAGCGTGCGTTGCTCGCTGCTGGCCCACGGCTCGCCGCCGCGCTCCCAGGTGCCGGGACTCGAAAACACGCTGTCGGCGTCCGGGGCGGGGGCGAGGCTTCTCTCAGGCATGTTCATGGCGTCGGAACGGTCGGAGCGCCCTGTCTGGCGCGGGTTTGCGGGGCGGCGCGGGGCCGGGAGGAGGTTGGCATCGAGTATCGATTTGCGCCCGGACAGCGTCAATGCGCTTTAATTTCGCGCTGTCATTACCTGAGGTTATGCGTCTGGGTGACCGGCACAGGGCCGCTGCGCGCCGCTGTGGGATAATTCAGCCTTTGCTCAAAAGCGGCGCCCAAAAGGCATGCCGCAGGCCGTTCAGGCAAGGGCAAAGGGCCTTTATCCTCGTGGCCCGCTTTCATTTTCGCGACAATTCTCAAAGCCACCCACGATGCCCACTTACCGTTCCAAAACCTCCACCGCCGGCCGCAACATGGCGGGGGCGCGCTCGCTGTGGCGTGCCACCGGCATGAAAGACGAAGACTTCTCGAAGCCGATCATCGCGGTGGTCAATTCGTTCACCCAGTTCGTGCCCGGCCACGTGCACCTGAAGGACCTGGGACAGCTGGTCGCGCGCGAGATCGAGGCCGCGGGCGGCGTGGCCAAGGAATTCAACACCATCGCGGTGGATGACGGCATCGCCATGGGTCACGACGGCATGCTGTACTCGCTGCCGAGCCGCGAGATCATCGCGGATTCGGTGGAATACATGGTCAACGCGCATTGCGCCGACGCCATGGTGTGCATCTCCAATTGCGACAAGATCACCCCCGGCATGCTGATGGCCGCGATGCGCCTCAACATTCCGGTGATCTTCGTGTCCGGCGGTCCGATGGAAGCCGGCAAGACGCGCCTCGCGAATCCCGTCACGAAGGCCATGGAGTTCAAGAAGCTCGACCTCGTCGACGCGATGGTGATCGCCGCGGACCAGAAGTACTCGGACGCCGAAGTGGCCGAAGTGGAACGCTCCGCGTGCCCGACGTGCGGTTCGTGCTCGGGCATGTTCACCGCCAACTCGATGAACTGCCTGACCGAAGCGCTCGGCCTCTCGCTGCCGGGCAACGGCACCGTGGTCGCGACGCACGCCGACCGCGAACAGCTCTTCAAGCGCGCGGGACGCGAAATTGTGGGGCTGGCGCGGCGTTACTACGAAGAGGAAGAAACGCGTCTGCTGCCGCGCTCGGTGGGCTTCAAGGCGTTCGAGAACGCGATGACGCTCGATATCGCGATGGGCGGCTCGACCAACACCATCCTGCACTTGCTGGCGATTGCGCAGGAAGCCGAGATCGACTTCACGATGGCCGACATCGACCGTCTCTCGCGCACGGTACCGCAGTTGTGCAAGGTTGCGCCGAACACGAACAAGTATCACATCGAGGACGTGCATCGCGCGGGCGGCATCATGGCCATCCTGGGCGAACTGGAACGCGCGGGCAAGCTGCACACGGACGTGCCGACCGTGCATGCGCCCACGCTTGGCGATGCGCTCGCGCAGTGGGACATCAAGCGCACCGAAGACGAAGCCGTGAAGACCTTCTACATGGCGGGTCCGGCCGGCATTCCGACGCAGGTGGCGTTCAGCCAGAACACGCGCTGGCCGAGCCTCGACAGCGACCGCGCGGAAGGCTGCATCCGCTCGTACGAGCACGCGTTCTCGAAGGAAGGCGGGCTAGCGGTGCTGACGGGCAACATCGCGCTGGATGGCTGCGTGGTGAAGACCGCGGGCGTCGATGAAAGCATCCTGGTGTTCGAAGGCAGCGCGCACGTGACGGAATCGCAGGACGAAGCGGTCGAGAACATCCTGAACGACAAGGTCAAGGCGGGCGATATCGTGATCGTGCGCTACGAAGGTCCGAAGGGCGGCCCGGGCATGCAGGAAATGCTTTACCCGACGAGCTACATCAAGTCGAAGGGACTGGGCAAGTCCTGCGCGCTGCTGACGGATGGCCGCTTTTCGGGCGGCACGTCGGGGCTGTCGATCGGCCATTGCTCGCCGGAAGCGGCGGCGGGCGGCGCGATCGGCCTGGTGCGCAACGGCGACCGCATTCGCATCGACATTCCGAATCGTCGTATCGACGTGCTGCTCTCCGACGAGGAACTCGCGCAACGCCGCGAGGAGCAGAACGCGAAGGGCTGGAAGCCGGCGAAGCCGCGTCCGCGCAAGGTATCGGCGGCGCTGAAGGCGTATGCGAAGCTGGTGATGTCGGCGGACAAGGGCGCGGTGCGCGATCTGTCGCTGCTCGACGACTGATTGCCTCGCTCCGCGTTCAAGCGCGCAAGCCGCTCCCTCGGGAGCGGTTTTTTTTCGCCTGCTGCGGCGTGTGTCGAGGTACGGGGTTTGCTCGAAGCCTTGCGCGCTGACCGCACCCGGCGGACGGGCATATGAGCCGCATACATGAACGACCCACACGCCCACGAAGCACACAGCGCACGCAGCGCGCGAAAGCGCAAACCGCTCGACGACGAACTCGAAAGCGCCTTGCGTCGCGTCTTCGGCTTTCCGCACCTGCGGCCGGGCCAGGACGAGGTGATCCGCAGCGTGCTTGACGGCCACGACACGCTCGCCGTGATGCCCACCGGCGCGGGCAAGTCGCTGTGCTATCAGCTACCCGCGCTCCAGTTCGACGGCATGACGGTGATCGTGTCGCCGCTCATCTCGCTGATGCGCGACCAGGCGTCGAAGCTCGCCGAGGCTGGTATCGCGGCCGCCGTGCTCAACAGCACGCTGACGGCGGGCGAGGCGCGCGAGGTCATGGAAGCCGTCGCCGGGCATGCGGTGCGCATGCTCTTTGTCACGCCCGAGCGGCTCTCGAACGCCGACTTCACCGCCGAACTCGCCGCGCCCGGCATGCCGGCCATTGCGCTCGTCGTGATCGACGAAGCGCATTGCATCTCGCAGTGGGGTCACGACTTCCGCCCGGCCTATGTCGAACTCGTGCATGCCATCAAGGCGCTCGGCCGGCCGCCCGTGCTCGCGCTCACCGCGACGGCAACGCCCGCCGTCATCGAGGACATCGTGCGCGAACTGGCGATGCGGCACGCTCGCGTGATCCATACCGGCGTCTATCGCGACAACCTGCACTTCAGCGTCGAACAGCTGACCAATCCGGAAGACAAGCGGCGGCGCGCGATCGAATGCGTGCGCGACGCGCAGGGCAGCGGCATCGTCTATTGCGCGACCATCGCCGAATGTGAGGCGCTGCATGCCGCGCTCGTCGAAGCGGGTGTCGAGGCGGGGCGCTATCACGGCAAGCTGTCGTCGGCCGAGCGGTCGGAGTCGCAGGATGCGTTCATGGAGGACCGCGTGCGCGTGATGGTCGCGACCAACGCGTTCGGCATGGGGATCGACAAGCCCGACATCCGCTTCGTGATCCATGCGCAGATGCCGGGCAGCCTCGATGCCTACTATCAGGAAGCCGGCCGCGCCGGCCGCGATGAACAGCCCGCGCGCTGCACGCTGCTGTTCGAGATGAAGGACCGGCAAGTGCAGCAGTTCTTCATGAGCGGCCGCTATCCGAGCCGCGAGACCATCGCGCGCGTGGCGCTGAAGGTGCGAGAGTTCGCGCAGGAAAGCGGAAGCGGGACGCTGGAGAAACCGCTCGCGCGCTTGCGTGAAGCGCTGCCGGATATCGGCGCGAACAAGCTGCGGGTCGCGACGGCGCTGCTTGGCGATATCGGCATGACGCGGCGCACGCGGCGCGGCGGACTGAAACTAAGCGACGACCACTTCGACGAATCCCGGCTCGATGCCGCCGCCGAAGAGTATGCGGCGCGCTCGGAGCGCGATCGCGCCGTGCTCGAACGCATGATCGGCTATGCGCAGGGCGCGCAATGCCGCTGGCGCACGCTGCTCGACTACTTCGCGGAAGACATCGAGGCTACGCGAAAAGCAGAGCCGCGGCAGGCGAGCGAGATCCGCTATCGCAAGCCCGAGGACGAACTCGGCGGCGAGCGCTGCGGCACCTGCGACAACTGCCTGCATCCGCCGCAAGTGAGCGAAAGTCCGCGCGAACAGCGGGAACAGGAACGCGCGGAACAGAGCGAGTCGTCACGTCCGGAACCAGCGCGCTTCAAGGAGGGCGATCGCGTGCGCGTGCGTCGTTATGGCGAGGGCGTTGTCGAGATGATCAGCGGCGATCGCGTCGCGGTGCGCTTCGCGGACGACGCAGTGCGCACCTTTATCGGCGAGTATGTGAAGCGCGCACGCAAGGCGTCCTGACTCGCGGCTTCAGCGGGCTGTGCTCGCCGGGCGCTCGCGGTCGATGCGCAGCCGGTACTGAAACGTGTCGCCGCGAAAATAGAGGTACTCGAAATCGAGCGGCGTGCCGTCCGCGCCGTGCGTAAGGCGCTCGATGCGCAACAGCGGCGCGCCTTTCTTCACATCGAGCGACCGGGCGATATCAACGGGCGCCGCGATGGCGTCGATGGCGAGATCCGCGCTGCCGAGCGGCACGGCGCAATCGTTCTCGAGGATCAGGAAGATGTCGCGCGTCACGAGGTCCGCGCGCGCGAGCGGCCGCGCGAAGTGTTCGGGAAGAAAGCTGATCTCGTAGGAAACCGGCGCGCGATTCAGCAACCTCACGCGATGAATCTCCGCTACCGGACTGCCCGGCGCAAGACCGAGCCGGGCGGCGACGTCGTCGGCCGCCGGCACGATATCGAAGCTCAGCACGCGGTTGAGGATGTCGTGCCCGCCTTCCGACATCGCCTCGGCAAAACCCTGCAGCGACGTCACGTTCTGGAACGCGCGCGGCTGGGAGACGAACGAACCCTTGCCGTGCACCTTGAAGATCAAGCCTTCCTTTTGCAGATCGCCGAGCGCCTGGCGGATGGTGATGCGGCTCACGTCGAACATCGCCTGGAGCTCGCTCTCCGACGGCATGCGGCTGTGCGGCGGATAGCGTCCGTCGAGAATCCCGACGCGCAGCGTGTCCTTGATCTGCGCATACAGCGGCACCGGCGAGTCCGGGAAAACAGCGGGGGGAGCGGCGGATCGGCGGGTCGGCATGAAGGTGGCGGGGCAGAAGGCGGGCGCATGTGCGCGTCCGGACGCGGCGTGCAGCGATTATAACGATGCCTGCCGCGCGGCCCTCCAGCCATAAAGAAATGACGAAATATTGGTTAGCCGTTGCGGTGCGCTCGCCGAGAATGAGGCCTGATCGATTCGGGTCGCAGCGAGGATGAACATGAGCGAACGCAGCGCGGGTGGAACACGGGAAGCGGATGTCTCGCGGGCGGCCGTCACGCTCGTCACCGTGCCGGGTCTGTACGGCAGCGAGGACGCGCACTGGCAGAGCTGGCTCGAAGGCGAGGTGGCGTCGGCGCGGCGCGTCGAGCAGCGCAACTGGGACCTGCCGCATCTCGATACCTGGAGCGACGCGGTACGCGACGAACTGGCGGATATCGACGGTCCGGTGGTCATCGCGGCGCATAGCTTCGGCTGTCTCGCGACCGCGCATGCGCTGGCGCATCTGAAGCCTACCGGCGCGCACGTGCAGGGCGTGCTGTTCGTCGCGCCGGCCAGCCCGGCGAAGTTCCGCTTTGCCGGCAACTTCAGCGCACGGCGTCTGGATACGCTCTCGCTCGTGGTGGGCAGCGAAACTGACCCGTGGATGCCGCTCGACGAAGCGCGCACGCTGGCGCAGCACTGGAACAGCGCGTTCATCAATCTCGGCGACGCGGGGCACGTGAACACGGCGGCGGGTTTCGGACCGTGGCCGCTGGCGAAGCATTTCGTCGAGACGCTCGCGCGGCGCGCACCGTCCGGCGACGAACTTGAACAAGAAGACGACACGGAGCAACAGCGCGCGTACGGATAAGCGCTGTTGCTCCCGTCGTATAAAAATGGCCGCCTTCGAGCGGCCTTCGTGTGTTGTGCAGTATCGAAACCCTGTCACTGGAGAACAAGAATGGCGGTACACAAGAAGCTGCTGATCGCAGCCGCGGTTGGTGTCACCCTCGGTATCACACTCGGCATGACCGGCGTCGCGCATGCGGACACGACGCTCCTCAACGTGTCCTACGACGTCACGCGCGAGCTGTACAAGGACATCGATTCCGCCTTCATCGCGGACTACAAGAAGAAGACCGGCGAGACGGTTTCGGTGCGGCAGTCGCATGGTGCATCGAGCGCGCAGGCGCTCTCGGTGACGCAGGGTCTTCAGGCGGACGTCGTGACGATGAACCAGCCGAACGACATCGACCTGCTCGCCGAACGCGGGCAACTGGTGCCGGCAAACTGGCGCAGCCGTCTGCCGGATGCCAGCGCGCCCTACACCACGACGATGGTGTTCCTCGTCCACAAGGGCAATCCTAAGAACATCAAGGACTGGAACGATCTGGCGCGCAACGGCGTGCAGGTGGTGATCGCGAATCCGAAGACCTCGGGCAACGGCCGCTATACCTATCTCGCGGCCTGGGGCTACAAGAAGCAGCAGGGCGCCACCGACGCGCAGGCGCAGACCTTCGAAAAAGCCATCTTCAAGAACGTGCCGGTGCTCGACACCGGCGGCCGCGGCGCGACGACCACCTTCACGCAGCGCGGCATCGGCGACGTGCTGGTCACCTTCGAAAACGAAGTGGGCCTGATGAGCGCGGGACCGGGCGCGAAGGACTTCGAGGCGGTGTATCCGTCAGTGAGCCTGCTGGCCGAGCCGCCGGTGTCGATCGTCGACAAGGTGGTGGACAAGCGCGGCACGCGCAAGGAGGCGCAGGCGTATCTCGACTTCCTGTACACGCCGGCGGCGCAGGAGATCATCGCGCAGCATCATCTGCGTCCGCGCGATCCCGGCGTGCTGGCGAAACACGCGAGCGAGTTCAAGCCGTTGAAGACCTTCACGGTCGAGCAGCTGTTCGGCAGCTGGCAGAACGCGCAGAAGCTTCACTTCGCCGATGGCGGTACCTTCGATCAGGTCGTCGCCGACAAGAACTGAGCGCGCTGCACTGTTGATTACTGCCCGCCGCGCGGCGCCTGGATCATCTTCCAGCCGTTGCCGGCGGGATCGCGGAAACCCGCATCCACGCTGCCGTAGCGCTCCACCGGCTCCTGCGTGAACTCCACGCCGCGCGCCTTGAACCGCGCGTAAGCCGCGCGGCAATCGGCGACCGCGAGCACGAGCGGCGGCATCGCGCCCTTGGCGACCATCGAACGGAGGGTTTGCGCGGTGGCGTCGTCGTGAATCGGCGGGCCGGGTGCGAACAGCCCCAGCTGGAACGCGGGCTGGTCCGGATGCTGCACCGTGAGCCAGCGATAGTCGCCGTTGCGCACGTCCGTATGGACGCGGAATCCGAGCTTGTCGACGTAGAACTCCAGCGCTGCGTCCTGATCGTCGACATACACGCCCACCACATTGATACCGTCGCTCATGTTTCCTCCTCGGTTGATGAGCGCACTGTAGCCGTGGCCGAACGGCGGCGCTTCTCCAAAACTGCCATCGTCAGATCGGGACGCAGCGCGGCCTTCAGGACACAGGCGGGCACCTGCCGCAGCGGACTGTCTGCGGCGCGCAGCGCGGTGCGCACGGCGCCGGGGCTGCTGCCCTTGATGTCGCGGAACACGCGGCCGAACGTGCCGAGGCTTTCCCAGCCGGTGGCGAAGGCAATCTCGGTGATGCTCAGTTCGGTATCGCGCAGCAGGCTGGTCGCCTGCTCGATGCGCCGCGTCAGCAGATAGCGATGCGGCGGAAGCCCGAACGCGCGCTTGAAGGACCGCGCGAAATGCGCTTCGGAGACGCCGCTCACGTCGGCCAGCCGGGCGACCGGCCACGCTTCGTGCGAGGCGGCGTCCATGCGGTCCTTCGCGCGCAGCAGGCGGCGCAGCAGGGCGGGGTCTTCGAGCGGAGCGGCGGAGGGCAGCGGGCGAGGTGGCATGAATCCGGAACGGCAGGCAAATTTCGTTTAGTGTAGGCGCGAACGCGGCGTCGGATAAGCATGTGCACGAATCCGTGCGATTCCGCAAGCAAGGCACGCGCGCGAAACGGCGCACGCCCACGTAGCCTCAAGCTGATCCCCTATCTATTCTTCTGTTCACAAGGTGAACGCGATGTCCACGACTTCGAATCCGGCCGCGAAACTCGTCGTCGTTACCGTGCTCGTCGGCGTGGGCGCGGGGCTCGGCGGCATGTTGCTCGCACTGCTGCTGCATGCGGTGCAGCACGTCGCGTTCGGCTACAGCGTCGATTCGTTGCCCGGCAAGGAAAGCTTCCTCGAAGGCATCAGCAGCGCGTCGCCGCAACGGCGCTTCATCGTCCTGACGCTGTGCGGCGTGATTGGGGGCACGGGCTGGTGGCTCCTGTATCGCTTCGGCAAGCCGCTCGTCAGCGTCGCGGACGCCATCAAGGCCGACGGTCCGCGCATGCCGCCCGTCAGCACCGTCGCCAATTCGCTGTTGCAGATCGTGACCGTCGCGATGGGCTCGCCGCTCGGCCGCGAAGTCGCGCCGCGCGAAATCGGCGCGCTCTGGGCCGGCTGGCTCGCGCACTCCGCGAAACTCACGCCGGCGCAAGCGCGGATCATGGTGGCGTGCGGCGCGGGCGCGGGGCTCGCGGCGGTCTACAACGTGCCGCTCGGCGGCGCGGTGTTCGTGCTGGAGGTGCTGCTCGCCACGTTTGAAGCACGCATCGTCGTGGCCGCGCTGCTGACGTCGGCCATCGGCGCGTTCGTCGCCTGGATCGGACTGGGCGATGCGCAGACCTATCGTCTGCCGGTCTATTCGCTCGATGCGCAACTGATCGTCTGGGCCGTCGTCACGAGTCCGCTGTTCGGCGCGGCCGCGCGGCTCTTCGTGAAGTTCACCAAGGCGGCGCGCGCGAACGCGGCGCGCGGCACGTCGCTGCCCGTGCTGCTGTTCCTGAACTTCATGTTCGTCGGCGCTTTGGTGATCTATTACCCGCAACTCGCGGGCAACGGCAAGAGCGCTGCCGGATTGTCTTTCGAGGACCATCTCGGGTTTGCGCTGGCCGGCGTGCTGCTCGTGCTGAAGGTAATCATCGAGGTGAGTTCGCTGCGTGCGGGCGCGCAAGGCGGCCTGCTGACGCCGAGCCTGACGAACGGCGCGCTGCTCGGCGTGGTGCTCGGCAGCGTCTGGAATGTGTTCTGGCCGGGCACGCCGCTCGGCGCGTTCGCGGTGATCGGCGCGGCGGCCTTCCTGGCCTCGGCGATGCAGATGCCCCTGACGGCGCTGGTGCTGACGCTCGAGTTCACGAACATCGAGCAGGGCTTCCTGATTCCGTTGGCGCTGGCGATCGCGGGCGCCATGATGACCTTCCGCGCGCTGGGCGAGACGCGTCCGGCGTCGGCGCTTGCGCCTGCGACCACGCCGGCTCCTGCGCCCGCGCAGGGACTGCACGGGGTGTCGGATTAGGCATATTGATGTGCGTTGCGCTCGACCTGGAACACCGACACCGCTTCACGCAGCGACTCGGCCTGTTCGGCGAGCGACTGTGCGGCCGCCGAAGCCTGTTCGACGAGCGCCGCGTTCTGCTGCGTCACCTCGTCCATTTGCGCGACCGCCACGTTGACCTGATCGATGCCCGTGCGCTGCTCGCCGGATGCGGCGGCCACTTCGCTCATGATGACCGTCACGCGGTTCACGGAAGCCACCAGTCCTTCGATTGCGCTGCCCGCATGCTCGACGAGCGCCGAGCCGCTGGCCACGCGCGTGGTGGAATCGTCGATGAGGGTCTTGATCTCCTTCGCGGCGACGGCGCTGCGCTGAGCCAGCGCCCGCACCTCGCCGGCGACGACCGCGAAGCCGCGTCCCTGATCGCCGGCGCGGGCGGCTTCCACTGCGGCGTTGAGCGCGAGAATGTTGGTCTGGAACGCGATGCCCTCGATCACGCCGATGATGTCCGCCATGTGCGACGAGCCCTGCGCGATGCCGCGCATGGTCGCGACGACCTCGTGGACGTTCGCGCCGCCCTGCGTGGCGTCGCCGCACGCCTGGGTGGCGGCGTGCGTGCCCTGGGCAGCGTTGTCGGCGTTCTTCGCGACGGTGCTCGCCAGTTCCTCCATGCTCGCCGCGGTTTCTTCGAGCGAAGCCGCCTGCGATTCGGTGCGCCGCGACAGATCCACGGTGCCCTGTGCGATCTCGCGCGCCGCGCCGGCAATCGTGACGCTCGACGACTGGATGCCGAGCACGATGGCGTTGAGCCTTGCGCGCATGCTTTCGAGCGAAACCATCAGGCTGTCGGGATGACGATGCGCCGTTGCGACCGGCTCGCGCAGATTGCCTTGCGCGATGCGCGCCGCCAGCGCCTTGGCCTCGTTCGGCTCGCCGCCGAGCGCACGGGTCAGCGCGCGCGTGATGAGCAGCGCGGCCGCTGCGCCGCTCAATGTGGCGAGCACGCCGAGCGCGATCATGATGGCTTTCGCGCGGGCGTAGGCGTCGTCGGCATCGCGATTGGCGCTCACGTTCTGCTGGTCCTGCAACGCGACCAGTTCTTTCGCGGCGTTCATCCAGTTGCGCTGCACGGGACGCAGTTCGTCGATCAGCACGTGCGTCGCGCCCTGCTGGTCGCGCGCCTCGGCAAGCGCCACCGCTCGCTCGATGACCGGCGCGGCAGCGGCTGCCTGGGTGCGCAACGTGTCGTAGAGCGCGCGTTCGCGGGCTTCGGTCTTGTCGTTCTGTGCGAACCGCTTGCCGAGCGCGTCGAAGGCTTCCGCATAGCCCTGCGCCTGCGTGCGGATGCGTTGCTTCTCGGTTTCGATCGCGGCGATGTCACTCATCAGCGCGACGTTGCGCAGCGCGATCATGCGGTCGCTGATCGAGAGCGTCAGTTCGTGCGCGAGCTTGGCATCCTCATTGTTGACCTCGACCACTTCGTCGAAGCGCGCCTGGATCTGCGCCATGCTGAAGAGCCCATAGGCGAGCACGGCAAGCAGCATCGACAGCACGATGCCAAAGCCCAGACTGAGTTTGGTGACCACCTTCATGTTCGACTTCTCCGTAGACGGGTTGACGCGGATTCGCGCTCGCGAGCAAATCCTATGCTTTCAAACTGTTTACGGAGCAGATTCGTTTTACTTTAGGCCGCTTGCATCCGCATTCGTCACGTTTTGCGCGGCGGCGAGCGGCGAGCCCATCGCCTGGAACAGCGCGGCCGTGTCGCTCATGCGCGCGCTGCCGGCGCGGATCGCGGTGAGGCGTGCATTCAGCGACTGCTGCTCGCTGCCGCGCGCGGCGCGTGGCGGAATGGCGCCGAGCCGTACGCGTGCGAGCGCATCGGCCGATGCATCGCGCGCCTTGCTGCTCGCGCTGTCCGCGAAGGCGAGCGCCTCGGCGTCGTTTTCCAGCGCCGCCAGCGTGTCCGCGACGTTGCGGAAGGCCGCCAGCACCGTCTGCTTGTATTGCTCGACGGCGGCGTCGTACGTGGCGATGGCCGCGCGCCGCTGCGCGAACAACGCGCCGCCGTGGAAGATCGGCGCCGACAGCGAAGCGCCGATGCTCCACAACGCGCCCGCGCCGGACAGCGCCGTCGGCCAGCTGAAGCCGCCCCGGCCCATCGATGCCGATATCGACAGACTCGGGAACAACTGCGCCGTCGCGACGCCCACTTGCGCGGCGGCGGCCTTCAATGCGGCGTCGGCGGCCTGGATGTCGGGGCGCGTCTGCAGCAGTTCCGAAGGCAGCACGAGCGGCACGTCGGGCGGCACGGTGAGGCTCGCGAGATCGAGATCGTCGGGGGCCTGGTCGGGCGTGCGGCCGAGCAGCACGGCCAGCGCATGACGGTTCGCGAGCCATTGCGCGCGCAAGCCGGGCAGTTGCGCCGCGAGCGAGGCCGCGTTCTGCTGGGCCGTGAGCACGTCGGCGCGCGAGGCCGAACCGAGCGCGTAGCGGCGTTCGGTGTCATGGGCGTCGTCGCCCGCGAGCGTAATGAGCCGTTCCGTGATGTCGATCTGCGCATGCAGCGAAGCCGCGCCGATCGCGCCCGTCACGATATTCGCGGCGAGCGCGCGCCGTGCGGCGTCGAGCTGGAAGGCCTGCTGATCGACCTGCGCCGCCAGCGATGCGTTCGCGAAGCGCGCCGCGCCGAACAGGTCGAAGGTGTATTGCGCCTGGATCTGTCCGACGAAGAGGTTGTACAGCGCGGTAGGCGGGCCGAAGTCGGGGATGGTGAGGGCACGCTGGCGAGTGGTCTGTCCGCCCGCGTCGATGGACGGCAACAGCGACGAGCCCACCTGTGCGCGCAATTGCTCGCGCGCGGCGACGAGCGTCTTGTCCGCGGCGGCGAGATCCGGGCTGTTGCGCAGGCCTTCATCGACGAGCGCGTTCAGCGTGTCCGAGCGATACGCCTTCCACCACTCGGGCACCGGATGCGCACCGGCGACGAAACGTTGCGATGCGCCCTCGGCGGTGACGGTGGCATCGGCTTGCGGCTGGGCGCCGTAATGCGCGGGCGTGGGCATCGCGGGCGGCTTGCCGTCCGGGCCGAACGCGCAGCCGGCGAGCACGGCGCTCGCGGCGAAGATCAGCGTACGAGTGCGGTTCATGACGAGGCTCCCTCGCGTTCGTCGAGCTTCACGCGGAACCACGCGGCATAGAGCGCGGGCAGGTAGAACAGAGTGAGCACGGTCGCGCTCGTGATGCCGCCCATCAGCGCGGTGGCCATCGGGCCGAAGAAGTTGCTGCGCAGAAGCGGGATCAGCGCGAGCACGGCGGCCGCGGCGGTCAGCGTGATCGGGCGGAAGCGTCGGACCGTTGCGCCGATGATGGCGTCGAACCGCTTGTGGCCCGAGGCAATGTCCTGCTCGATCTGATCGACGAGGATCACCGAGTTGCGCATGATGATGCCGAACATGGCGATCACGCCGAGCATCGCGACGAAGCCGAACGGCTTGCCGAAGGCCAGCAGCGTGACGACCACGCCGATCAGACCGAGCGGCGCGGTCAGCACGACCATCATCACGCGCGAGAAGCTCTGCAACTGGATCATCAGCAGCGTCAGCACGACGATCACCATCACCGGAATCTGCGCGTTGATCGACGCCTGGCCCTTGCCGCTTTCCTCCACCGGTCCGCCCACCTCGATACGATAGCCCACCGGCAGCGCGCGGCGAATGGCGTCGAGCTTGCCGTCGATGGCCTTCGTCACGTCGATGCCCTGCGCATTGCCCGTGACATCGGATTGCACGGTGAGGGTCGGCTGCCGGTCGCGTTCCCAGATCACGCCGTATTCGAGCGTATCGACGACGCGGCCCAGCGCGCCCAGCGGCACCGGACCGTTCGGCGTGGGCATTGCGAGGGTGGCGAGGCGCGCCGGATCCACGCGTTCCGCGCGCGGCGCGCGCAGATCGACGCCGATGAGCTTGTCGCGCTCGCGATACTGCGTGACGGTCGTGCCGCTTTGCGTCATCGCGAGGAAGCTGGCGATGTCCTGCGACGTGACGCCCGCCGCGCGCGCCTTCTGCTGATCCACTTCGAAGCGCACCGAGCGTTCCGACGGCTCGTCCCAGTCGAACTGGACATTGGTGGTGCGCGTATCGGCGCGCATGTCGGCGGCGACCTGTTCGGCAATGTGCCGCACCGTGCCGATATCGTCGCCGCTCACGCGGAACTGCACCGGATAGCCGACCGGCGGCCCGTTCTCCAGGCGCGACAGGCGCGTGCGCACGGCCGGGAAGCGTTCACGCAGCATCGGATCGAGCCAGCGCGCCAATTGTTCGCGCGCCTCCACCGACTTCGCCGTGACGACGAATTGCGCGAAGTTCGGCGTCGGCAGTTGCTGGTCGAGCGGCAGATAGAAGCGCGGCGCGCCCGTGCCGACGAAGCTCACCACATGATCGATTTCCGCGCGGCCCTTCAGCGCGGTTTCGAGGCGCTTCGCTTCGCGCAAGGTGGCGTCGAACGACGCGCCTTCCTGCAGGCGCACGTCGATCAGCAGCTCGGGCCGGTCCGAGCTCGGGAAGAACTGTTGCGGCACGAGCGTGAAGCCCGCCATCGCGATGACGAACAGCACCACCGTGACGGCCAGCACCACGAAGCGCCGCCGCACGCACCAGCCCACCCAGCGGCGCAGGCGGCCATAGAACTTCGTGTCGTAGATGTCGTGTTCGTGATCGTCGGGCAGATGCGCTTCCTTCTTGCGCTCGGGCAGCAGCTTGTAGCCGAGCAGCGGAATCAGCACGACCGCCGCGAGCCACGACGCTATCAGCGCAATGGCCGAGACTTCGAAGATCGAACGCGTGTACTCGCCGGTGCTCGACTTGGCGAGCGCGATCGGCAGGAAGCCGGCGACCGTGACGAGCGTGCCGGTCAGCATCGGGAACGCGGTGCTGGTGTACGCATAGGCCGCCGCGCGCGTGCGGTTCCAGCCTTGCTCGAGCTTCACGGCCATCATCTCGACGGCGATGATCGCGTCATCCACGAGCAAGCCGAGCGCCAGGATCAGCGTGCCCAGCGACACCTTGTGCAAGCCGATGTCGAACAGATACATGAAGAGCGCGGTGACGGCGAGCACGATGGGAATCGAGATCACGACGACCATGCCCGTGCGCACGCCGAGCGACACCAGGCTCACGATCAGCACGATGATCACGGCTTCCGCGACGGCTTCGAGGAAGTCATCGACGGAATGCGACACCGCATGCGGCATGCTGGAGACTTCGGTGAGCTTCAGGCCCGCGGGTAGTTGCGCACGCAACTTCGTCATTTCGGCATCGAGCGACTTGCCGAGACGCACGACGTCCTCGCCGGGCTGCATCGTCACGCCGATGCCCAGCACCGGCGCACCGGCCGAACGCATTTGCGTGGCGGGCGGATCCACGTAGCCGCGCGTGATCTTCGCGATGTCGCCGAGCCGGAACGAGCGGCCATTCACGGCGATGAGCGTATCGGCGAGCGCGTCGATGCTCTTGAACTGGCCGCTCGGGCGCACGAACACGCGGTCGTTCGGCGTGTTCATCACGCCGGCGGGCGCGACGGCGTTCTGTCCGTCGATGGCCTGCGCGATCTGCTGCGGCGAGAGCGACAGGCGCGTGAGCGTCGTATTCGGAATCTCGATATAGATGCGCTCTTCCTGGTCGCCGAAATAATCCACCTTCGCGACACCCGGCACGCGCAAGAGCACGGTGCGCAGCGAATCGGCGTAGTCGTGCAGTTGCGCGGGCGAGAAGCCGTCGCCTTCGAGCGCGAAGATGTTGGTGTAGACGTCGCCGAACTCGTCGTTGAAGAACGGACCCTGCACGCCGGGCGGCAGCGTCGCGGCGATATCGCCGACCTTCTTGCGGATCTGATACCACTCTTCCGGCACATCCTTCGCGGGCGCCGAGTCCTTCATCTGGAAGAACAGCAGGGATTCGCCCGGGCGCGAGTAGCTGCGCATGAAGTCCGTGTACGGCGTTTCCTGCAGCTTGCGCGCGATGCGGTCGGTCACTTCCTCCTGCACCTGACGCGCGGTCGCGCCCGGCCAGAAGGTGCGGATGACCATCACGCGGAACGTGAACGGCGGGTCTTCCGACTGCGCTAGGCGCGTGTACGAGAGGATGCCGAAGATCGTCGCCATCGCGATCAGGAAGATCACAAGCGCGCGATGCCGCAGCGCCCATGCCGACAGGTTGAAACGGCCTTCCTCGTGACGCTGCGCGGCGTCTTCGCTGGACGTGGAATCGCGCGCGCTCATGAAGCGAAGTCCTCGGGATGCAAGGGCGCGACCACGCGCACCTTTTCGCCCGCCGAGACGGTATGCACGCCTTGCCACACGACGCGGTCGCCCGCCTGGATGCCGCTGGCTATTGTCACGGTGCGCTCGCCGAAACGCGCGATCTCCACGCGCCGCAGTTCGAGTGCGTCGCCGGGTTTGGTCACGACCCATACGGCAGGGTGACCGTTGTCGTGGAACAGGGCCGTCGACGGCAACGTGAACGCGCCGACGGCCGCCTGCGCCGGGGTGAAGGCGATGTCCGCCGTCATGCCGAGCCGGACTTCGGGCGTCGGCGCTTCGAGCGTGAGCTTCGCGCGCCAGGTGTGGCTCTGCGTGTCGGCGGCCGGGGAGAGCTCGCGCACGCGCGCCTTGAAGGTGCGCTTGGGAAGCGCGGTGAGCTTCACGTCCGCCTCATGGCCGACCGCAAAAGCGCTGAGCGAGGATTCGGGCACGTCGCAGATCACGTCGATGTCGCCGCTCCATGCCAGCGTGTAGACGGCCTGACCCGCGTTGACGTTCTGGCCGGTGTCGGCCTGCTCGGCGGTGATGACGCCGGCGTGATCGGCGGCGAGCGTCGCATAGCGCAGCTGGTCGCCGGCGAGCGCGGCCTGCTGCTGCGCCTGATTGCGCTGCGCCAGCGCCGACGCATAGGCGTTCTGCGTCTGTTCGAGCTGCGCGGGCGCGATCAGGTTCTCGGCGGCCTGGGCGCGGTCGCGGTCGAGCTGCTGCTGGGCGTAGACGAGTTGATGCGAGGCGGCGTCGAGTTGCGCGCGGGCGCTGGCGCTGTTCTTTTCGACATCGGCGGGATCGAGTCGGGCAACGGTCTGCCCGGCCTTCACCGTATCGCCGATACGCACGCGCCGCTCGAGAATCTTGCCATTGATGCGAAAGGACAGCGGCGTCGAATAACGCGCCTGCACCTGACCGGGCAGCGTGGCAAGCGGCGCGGCGTTATCCGCCTTGGCTTCGACCGCGACAACGGGTCGGGGCGCGGGCGCGGCAGCTTCATGGCGCTGACAGGCGGCGAGCGTGACGCAGAGGGTCGTGCAGATGATCGGAATGGCTGCCGCGCGCGAGAAGGCTGGCGTGGTCAAGGAGAAGCGCTTCACAGGAACCTCGGCGCCCGTCGGGGCATGAGTGCGCGCGTGCCGCAACGATCGAAGCGCGCCGCTTGGTGGCGAAGCAAAAGCCGGAAAGAGCCGCAAAAACCGGGGATGTCCGTGAGACCTCGCGCGACGGATGGCTTATTCCATTTGTCTGTCAGGCCCGCCCGGAAAGGGCTTCAGTCATCCCGAAAAGAAACTGCGGTGGATTCTAATACACACCTGTATCTGAATGCAAAGCAGAATGTGTAAGCTGGCCGATGCTACACTTCGGCCCATGAAACCCGTACGACTGACCCGTGAACAGAGCCGTGACCAGACGCGCCAGCGTTTGCTCGACGCTGCGCAAGCCGTTTTCATGAGGAAGGGTTTCGGCGCGGCGAGCGTCGAGGACGTGGCCGCCGAGGCGGGCTATACGCGCGGCGCGTTCTATTCGAACTTCGACAGCAAGGCGCAGTTGCTGCTGGAAGTGCTCAAGCGCGATCACGACACGACCATGGAGCACCTCTCGACCATCTTCGAGGACGGCGAGGCGTCGCGTGCGGACTTGGAAGCGCGCGTGCTCCAGTACTACAGCGAGTGTTACCAGGACAATGCCTGCTTCCTGCTGTGGGTCGAGGCGAAGCTTCACGCGAGCCGCGACGCCGCTTTTCGCACCAGCTTCAACGCGCTGATGCGTGAGCTCAGGCAGACCACGACGGACTATATCGAGGCGTTTTCCGAGCGGGTGGGTACGCCCTTGAGCATGCCCGCCGGCCAAATGGCGCTCGGGCTGATTGCCTTGTGCGACGGCGTGCAATTTTTCTATTCGTCCGATCCGCAATCCGTGCCCGCGGAGTTCGCCCAAAGCGTGCTCGGGCATTTCTTCCGGCGCGTCGCGCTGAATGGCGGCACGGAGTAACGCGGAAACTTTGCCGCGGGCTTTCGCCTTCAATTCGCATCTGCGCAGCCTGCCATTCCGATCAGTGGCCGATTTACCACGAGGGTAATCATCGACAGTATCCGTACTGCTGATGGACGTATCATCGAAACCCGAGTGCGGGATCCCATTTTCAGCCTTTCACAGGCATTCGATGACACGCGTTATCCGGAACATCTGGATCGCCGGCGTCGTGATGATCGCCAGCAGTCTGGTTTCAGCCAATGAGCAGGCCCGCTTGTTTCCTCTGGAACGAGCCGCCGCAGGCATGGTGTTCTTTCCTTATCCGGCCGTGGTTTCAACGGCCGGCGTGCGCACCGTTCGAACCGTGCATGCGCGGTTCTCATATGGCGCTTCCGAGAGACATGCAGGCACGGCGCCCTTGTCCGGCGCCGGTGTCAGTCTCGTCGATCCGAATACGGCGGATCGGCAATATCCGCAGGCATTGCCTGCGGATTCGCTCGGCAATTCCGGTAAATCGCGTAGCGATTTCGCCAGCGATGAAGACGACTGGCATTTTCAGGCCAATCCGCAACTCGGCGTGAATCACGAGCACGAGAAAGGATTGACCTTCCTGATGCGCCGGGGTTTCTGATTCTCTGCATTCCCGGCGTCAGTGTCCCTGAAAGAACCGGTTATTTGCCGCGCGCTTCGGCATAGCGCCGTGCAACCTCGGGCCAGTTGATCACGTTATAGAAAGCCGCGATGTATTCCGGCCGGCGATTCTCGTATTTCAGGTAATAGGCGTGTTCCCAGACGTCGAGGCCGAGAATCGGCTTATTGCCCGATCCGATGCCGCTCATCAGCGGATTGTCCTGATTCGCCGTGCTGCTGACCGCGAGCTTGCCTTGCTTGTCGACTTCGAGCCACGCCCAGCCGCTGCCGAAACGCGTCAGCGCGGCCTTTGTGAACGCTTCCTTGAAGGCATCGAAACCGCCGAGATCCGAGTCGATCGCCCGGGCCAGTTCGCCGTCCGGCTGACCGCCGCCCTCCGGCGACATCACGGTCCAGAACAGACTGTGGTTAGCGTGGCCGCCGCCGTTGTTGCGCACGGGCGCGCGCAGCGCTTCGGGCAACGCGTCGATATTCACGATCAGGCTCTCGACCGGCTCGTCCTTGCGGTCCGATTTTTCCAGCGCCGCATTGAGGTTGTTCACGTAGGTCTGATGATGCTTCGTGTGATGGACCTCCATCGTGCGGGCGTCGATGTTCGGTTCCAGTGCATCGAATGCATAAGGCAGGGGAGGCAGGGTGTAAGGCATCGAATGCTCCTTTCGGTTCGAAGTGGGGATCAGTGCCGCGCGGTGTGGCTGGGGTGAAGCGCGGCGTCGCCGTCGGCGATGCCGCGTGCAATGAGCGGATGCGGCCCGTGACGGGCGAGATGGCGAATCAGCGCGACATAGGTTTCGCGGCTGTGGCGCAAGGCGGCCTGGCGCAGCGTCGCGGGCCGGTCGGCGGCTTGCGTCAGTGCGATCAGGGTCGCGTGCGCGCGGCACAACCAGGGCGCCGCGCGATCGGGCGCGCCCTGCGCGACATGCAGGTCCGCCAGATTGTGATGCGCGACGACCAGCGCGGCGAGGCAATCGTCCGCGCGACCGGCGGGCGGCGCGTCGATCAGCCGATGCGCGATCGACAACGCCCGCTCGTAACCGGCGAGCGCCAGCGCGGCGCGTCCGTTGCGTTCGGCCTGGACGGCCTGACGCATTTCGGCTTCCCACAACGCGAGGGTCGGCTGGCAGGGAACGGACGTGTCCGATGAGAGGTCGGCAATCTGCTGATGCATGGCGAGGGCTCCTGTTCCATCGCCCTTTGCGTCGACCTGGCGTCTGCGTACTCGGGTTAGTCAATGATAACCATTATCATTTGGCCTTGCCAACCCCGTTCCCGACGTGGACATACGCACGGCTTTGGCCTCTACTGGAGCGGTGTCCCACCAGACAGGGAAGGCATCTTGGCCAGCGCACCCTCCGAAAAGCACGAACACCACAAACTCCGCGAACGACCGCATGCAGTCGCGGCGCAAGCAAGTCCTTGCGACGAAGGCATCATCCGCGTGCAGACGTGCGCCAACGACGCGCCGTGTACCCGCAAGCGGCTCGCGTTGTCCGCGACCATTCTCGGTTCGAGCATGGCGTTCATCGACGGCTCGGTCGTGAACGTCGCCTTGCCGTCGATCCAGAGTGAATTCGGCGCGAGCATCGCGGCGATGCAGTGGGTCGTGAACGCCTACCTGCTGTTCCTCGGCGCGCTCGTGCTGGTCGGCGGATCGCTCGGCGACAAGCTCGGACGGCGCACGATCTTCGTCGCCGGCATTGCGCTGTTCACGGTGGCGTCGGCGGCGTGCGGCTTCGCGCCGGACACCGGCTGGCTCATCGCGGCGCGCGCGGTGCAGGGCATCGGCGCGGCGCTGCTGGTGCCGAGCAGCCTCGCGATCATCGGCGCGGTGTTCGACGGCGCCGAGCGCGGTCGGGCCATCGGCACGTGGGCGGGTGTGGGTGCGATCACGTCGTCGGTGGGACCGGCGGCGGGCGGCTGGCTCGTCGATGCGTTCTCCTGGCGCGCCATCTTCTTTCTCAACGTCCCGCTGGCCGCCGTGACGATCCTGCTGGCGCTGCTCTCGGTGCCCGACAGCCAGAAGGCCGACGCGCCGTCGACACTGGACTGGCCCGGAGCGGTGAGCGCCGCCGCGGGACTGGCCGCGCTGACCTACGGGCTGACCGAAGCGCCCGCGCACGGTTTCGGCGCTGCGCGGGTGCTCGGCATGATCGGCGCGGGCGTGCTGTTGCTCGCGGTGTTCCTGGTCATCGAGGCCAGAAGCCGCGATCCGATGATTCCCCTCGACATCTTCCATTCCCGCGATTTCACCGGCGCCAACGTGGTCACCTTGCTGCTGTACTTCGGGCTGGGCGGCGTGCTGTTCTTCCTGCCGTTCACGCTGATTCGCGCGTATGGATTTAACGCGGCACAAGCAGGCGCCGCCCTCCTGCCGATGCCGCTCATCATCGGCCTGCTGTCGCGCTTCACGGGCGGACTGACGGGCCGTCACGGCGCGCGGGCGCTGCTGACCGTGGGGCCGGGCATCGCGGGCATCGGTTTCGTGATGCTGGCGCTGCGTGTCGCACCGGCCAGCTATTGGCTGGGGTTCCTTCCGGCACTCGTGGTCCTCGGCCTCGGCATGACGATCACCGTCGCGCCGCTGACGACGACCGTGATGGCGTCGGTGCCGGGCTCGCGCGCGGGCACTGCTTCAGGCATCAACAACGCGGTGGCGCGCGTGGCGGGCCTGCTGGCCATCGCCGTGCTGGGCATTGCATTCGTGTGGTCGCGCGACGCCGTGTTGCGCGCGGGCGGCGCGGAGCCAGGCGCCATTGCCGCAGGCTTGCGTGCCGTTGCGTTGCTCTCCGCGCTGTGCGCATTTGCGGCATCCGGCGTCGCGGCGGCAACGATACGAAAACACGCTTGAACGCGCCGGGCCGAGGTGATTTAGCAGAGTCGAAAGGCCAGAACAATAGGCGGTTTCCGACCACTGCGTAAATTGCATGGGATAACGAAATGACATACAACCACCCGGTGTTTTGAGAGTTTTCACGAAGTTGAACGCTCAACTTCAACCTTACAATGGCTTCACATTCCTGATGTTTGGAGTTACTGACTAATCGGGAATGTGGAGGCAAAGATCCCGAGTTTCGGGTCAACGGCTGATTGGCCGTTTTTATCTGACTAAGGAGTAGAACAACATGATCAAGATCGAAAGAAGCGCTCTGGGTGTGTCCCACGTTGCCGGCGGCGCGAGGAAGCAGTCGACCACGACCATCATCGAAGTGCCCGGCGTTCCCAGTTCCACCATTTCGCCGACCACGGGCACGACCGGCAGCGCAAGCTCGACCATCGTCGTCAATGGCAAGGAAGTGATCAGCCAGTCGGTGACGTTCTAAGCTTCGCCCGCCGAAATGCAACATGGGCGGAACATGCGTTCCGCCCACGTTGTTTCGGTCCCGCGCTCGCTCAGGCGTTCGTGTGTTTCAACGTTTTGGCGCGCTTCTGAAGTGCTTCCGTCGTATGTCCCTCGCCGTTCGGCAGCCAGCCGGGAGGACGCAGCACGAAGCTGATTGCATCGGAGACACTTTTCGCCCGCACCACATCCTTCACGAGATTCGCCCAGTGTTCCAGTTCCACGACCACGGGATTATGCGAAGTCGTCGGCGTCGTGAGGCCGTAGATGCAGGGTTCTTCAGCGCGTTCCTCTACATACGTGCCGAACAGCCGGTCGAAGACAATCAGCACGCCGCCGAAGTTGGCATCGAGATAGGTGGCATTCGAGGCATGGTGAACGCGGTGCGCCGAAGGCGTGTTGAGCACGTATTCGAGCCAGCCGAGTTTCGGAATCCAGGTGGCGTGCAGCCAGAACTGATACAGCAGGTTGATCGACACCACCGCCAGCACCACATCGGGCTTCACGCCGAACCACACGAGCGGGGTGAAGAACAGCGCTGAGCCGGCAAGCTTGGTCAGCCAGCCAAGACGGTAGGCGGAAGACAGCGTCAACTGGTTCGGCGAATGATGCACGGCGTGATTCGCCCAGAAGAAGCGGATCGTGTGCGAGGCGCGGTGGTACCAGTAGTAGCAGAACTCCTGTCCGATGAAGAGCAGGAAGATCGTGAGCGCCGTGTTGCTCGTGACCGTGTGGATCCGGTGCTCCCATGCGAAGTTGAAGAGCGGCGTGGCCAGCGAGATCGGCACAAACGCGAGCAGCTTGCGGCCGACGAGATCGGCAAGAGAGATCCAGGCTTCATGCCAGTCGAAGGCGCGGTCGGTGCCCTTGTGCTTGAAGTGCAGGACGAGCGCTTCGATCAGCGACGCGGTGAGGACGATGCCCATCGCGTACAACGAGATCTTTCCAAGCAGTTCCAGTTCCATGATGGTTCGCCTTGGTGGGTGGATTGCGAATGAACCCATTGTGGCGAGCAGCCTGTTCAAAATCCACGCGCAAACTATTTCACCTTATGTCAGGGCGTTCGCTGGAACCCGCATGCCTTGTGGGGCAAGCGTTTCCGGCGAGTCATGTCATCAGGTTTCAGGCGCGGCGAGCGAAGATGCGCCGTTGATGGAAGAGATGCTAAAGTCTCGCTCGATGGGGATGGGGTACCCCCGATAACCGCCGTCCGGCTGATGACTCCTGTTGAATTGCGTTGCGCGACCTCGTTGCCTGCAAGGGTGCGCGCACGTCCGACAGGAGTTTCCTCGTGCAATCGTTTCTTTCCCTCGTTCTGGTCTTTGTCGGCGGCGGCCTCGGCTCGATGGCGCGTCACCTGGCCGGGCGAGCGTCCCTCGCGCTCTTCGGTCCGTCATTTCCGTATGGAACGCTCGGCATCAACGTCCTCGGCTCGTTCGCCATGGGCGTGGTGGCCGGCTGGTTCGCGCTGCGCGGCCACGCCGACCAGAGCGTGCGCCTGTTCCTGACCACGGGCATCATCGGCGGCTTCACCACGTATTCCACTTTCTCGCTCGAAACCGCGCTGCTCTGGGAGCGCGGCGATGTGCTGTCCGTCATGTTCTATGTCGGCGGCACGCTGCTGCTCGGTTTCGTCGGGATATTCGGCGGGCTGGCGCTGGTTCGCGCTGCTTTGGGCGCGTGAAGCGCCGCTACGCGGACTGCCTCGCCGCATCGAAGACTTCGCGCGCCGCCTTGACCGCCGCATGATTCTCGTCGGCCCAGCGCAGCAGCACATGCAGCGCGGCGTACATCGAGCGGCCCAGATCGGTCAGGCTGTATTCGACGCCGGGCGGCTTGGTCGGAAACACTTCACGGTGGACATAGCCGTCGCGCTGAAGCTCGTGCAGTGTCTGCGTCAGCATGCGCTGCGAGATGTCCGGCACGAGCCGCCGCAGCTCGCCGAACCGATACGGCTGTTCGGCCAGCGCCATCATAAGCAGCGACGTCCATCGCCCGTCGATCACGTCGATCACATCTCTCACCGGACAATTCGATACATCGCCGAACTTCGTCCGCGCGGCATCCAACATGGTCTTGACTGCGCTGGGGGCGGCGTTGTTGATGGCCCTGGAGGTGACTTTGGTGGTTCCCATTCGGTGCCTATCTCCTGAAAAACTGCCCTCTTTACGGAAGACGATCGACGCCCGATCATCGAGGCGCTCTCAAATTGAGAGTATCACCCGAAATGAGGCAGGACTATGAGCGATACGATTTTCGTGACCGGTGCAGCCGGTCAACTGGGACGGCTGGTCATCAAGCATCTGCTGGTGCGCGGCGTCGGGCCGGGGCGCATCATCGCGGGCAGCCGCAGCCCCGACAAGCTCGCGGATCTCGCCGCGCAGGGCATCGACGTGCGCCGCGCCGATTTCGACGATCCAGCCGGCCTGACCGACGCCTTCAAAGGCGCGGGCACCGTGCTCATCATCTCGACCGATGCGCTCGACGGCGGCGATACGCGCCTCACGCAGCATCGCAATGCCGTGGCGGCGGCGGTCGCGGCGGGTGTCGGACGGCTTGCCTATACCTCCCTTCCCAATCCGGACAGTTCGCTGTTGAGCTTCGCGCCGGATCACCTCGGCACCGAACGCGCAATCAAGCAGACCGGCCTGCCGTACGCGATTTTCCGCAACGGCTGGTATCAGGAAAACCTGCACATGGCATTGCCCGGCGCGTTTGCGAGCGGCACATGGCATTCGGCTGCTCGCGGTGGCAGGACGTCCTATGTGGCGCGGGAGGATATCGCCGAGGCCATCGCGGCCGCGCTCGCCACGCCGGACGCCGGGCGCCACACGTACACGCTGACGGGCGCGGAAGCGCTGAATCGCGAAGAGATTGCCGAACTCGCGCGGCGGGCGACGGGCAAGCCGCTGGCGATCGTGGACGTATCGGACGAACAGCTTGCAGCGGGCCTGAAAGCGGCCGGTCTGCCGGATGTATTCGTCGATGTCCTCGTGTCAGCCGATGTGGAAACCCGGGCGGGCAATCTTTCCATCGTGACCGATCATCTCGAATCGCTGATCGGCCGCGCGCCGCGACGTCTGGCGCACCATCTCGAAGAAGCCGGCGCCGGATACGCGGGCTGACGCGCGCAGTGGCTTTACTTGGCGTCGTTATAAACGGTCGCGCGCGACACGCCGAGATGTTGCGCGACCGTTTCCATCGAGCGCCGCAAATCCAGGAATCCCTCCTGTTTCAGCGCCTGCATCAGCGCGCGGCGCTGGTCGGCGCGCAGGGCTTGCGGCGTGGTCGCCTGACTCACGGCGAAGCGGTCGATTCTCTCGCGCAGCGAATCCGCGCTCGACGGATCCAGCGATTCCCGCACGCCGTCCGTACCCAACGACGAGAACTGATCGAGCATGTTCGTCAGGCTGCGGAACAGCGTGACATCGACATTCAGGCAGAGCGCCGCGATATAGCGGCCATCCGAATCCTTGATCCCGATCGACGTGCTCTTGGCCTGCCGGCCATCCGCGAAACGGTTGGCGTAGTTCGCGAGAATCTGCGGATAGGCGTCGTCGGCGATGCGAGCCAGACCGAGTTCGGTTGCCGGATCGCCGACCTTGCGGCCCGACAGATTGTTGTGAATGGCGAGCACCGCGTGTTTCGGCGAGCGCAGGTCATGCACGACGACCTCGGTGAACGGCGCCAGGGTTTCGCCCAGACCCGCGGCGATCTGCTTGACCTGTTCGAGAATGGTCCGCTGTTCGACGGTGAGTTTGGCTTGGGTCATGGTGTCTGAACGGATCGGTCGGGTCGCTTCAACAAATACAAAGCATGCCATCTCGAGCCGTCGCGCGCATTGATTTTTTGTACAAAAATAGACATAATGTTGAAAATGCGCGACGCGTCGAGAGCACGGAATCATGACGTGCCATGCGTAGCGTGACCCTGGCCAACCTTTTTCATGGCATGTCCGACATGACGACTCCAAGCCTCCCCACCTACGCCGATGTCGAGGCCGCCGCCTCGCGCATTGCGGGTGTCGCGCATCGCACGCCGGTTCTGACTTCCCGCACGCTCAATGCGCTGACCGGCGCCGAGTTCTTCTTCAAGTGCGAAAACTTCCAGCGCATGGGCGCGTTCAAGTTTCGCGGGGCGTTCAATGCGTTGTCGAAGTTTTCGGCCGAGCAGCGCAAGGCCGGCGTAGTGGCGTTCTCATCCGGCAATCACGCACAGGGCATCGCGCTGTCCGCGCAGCTGCTGAACACTCCGGCCACCATCGTCATGCCGCACGATGCACCCGCCGCGAAGGTCGCCGCCACCAAAGGCTATGGCGCGCAGGTCGTCGTCTACGACCGCTACAAGGAAGACCGCGAAGCGATCGGCCGCCGGCTCGCGGAGCAGAACGGTCTCACGCTCATTCCGCCTTACGATCACCCGGACATCCTGTCGGGACAAGGCACGGCGGCCCGGGAACTGTTCGAGGAAACCGGCGGGCTGGATCACCTGTTCGTGCCGCTGGGCGGCGGTGGGCTGCTGTCCGGCACGGCGCTGGCCACGCGCGCGCTGGCGCCGCAATGCGTGCTGCATGGCGTCGAGCCCGAAGCGGGCAACGACGGCCAGCGCTCCTTCCGCACGGGCGAAATCGTGCACATCGATACCCCCGTGACCATTGCCGACGGCGCACAGACTCAGCATCTCGGGCACATCACCTTCGGGATCATCAAGCGCGATGTGAACGACATTCTCACCGCATCCGATGCCGATCTGGTCGAAGCCATGAAGTTCTTCGCCACGCGGATGAAGATGCTGGTGGAGCCCACCGGCTGTCTCGGCCTGGCCGCTGCGCTGAACATGCGTGAGCAGCTGGCGGGCAAGCGTGTGGGCGTGATCATCAGCGGCGGCAACATCGACCTGGAACGTTTCTGCTCGCTGGCGACGGCGTGATGGTCACGTCCACCATGAACACGCCGTTCGATCAGCTGATCGACGCGCTGGAGCGGGAAGGCGCGCGCTATCGCGTGCTCGAGCATCCGGAGGAAGGGCGTTGCGATCTCGTGGCGGCGTTGCGCGGCACGGAACCCGGACAGGGCGCCAAGGCGATGCTCTGCAAGAGCAAGGACGCGGACGGCCAGATGATCCTGGCCATTCTTCCCGGCGACAGGAAACTGGACTTCAAGAAGGTGGCCAAGGCAGCGGGCATCAGGAAGGCCACGCTCGCCATGCCGGAAGAAGCGCAGCGCGAGACCGGCTGCGTGATCGGCGCGATTCCGCCGTTTTCGTTCTCGCCCGCAGTGAAGTTGATCGTGGATCCGGAGCTGATCGAACGCTTCGACGAAATCGCGTTCAATGCGGGCCGGCTCGATCGCTCGATGCTGCTGGCGTCGGACGATTATCTGCGCATCGCCCGGCCGCTCGTCAGTCCGTTGTGCGCATGATTCACGCTTCGGCGGGTTGTCGAATGACGCGCAGCGCCACGCACAGGCACAGCACGAGCAGCACGGCGACGTAGGCCGTCACGGCGGGCCATGCGCCGTGCTGCCAGAATGCGCCGCCGATCGACCCGAGCACGCTCGACCCGAGGTAGTACGCGAGCAGATAGAGCGAGGCCGCGTGACCCTTGGCCGAGCCGGCCAGCCGTCCGACCCAGCCGCTCGCAACCGAATGCGCGATGAAGAAGCCGATCGTCACGAGCACGATGCCCGCGATCACCGCGACGAGCGATGCCGACAGCGTCAGTGCCAGGCCGGCGGCGAGCACCACGACGCCGCTGATGAGCACCGGCGCGCGGCCCAGCTTGTCGGCCAGCGCGCCCGCGCTCGACGACGACACCATGCCGAACAGATACGCGCCGAAGATGAGCCCGCACTGAGTCGAATCGAGATTGAAGGGCGGGGCGATGAGGCGGAAACCGGCGTAGTTGTAGACCGTCACGAACGCGCCCATCACGAGAAAGCCGATCATGAAGACGAACGGAAGACGCGTGTGCAGCAGTTGCGCCTGCCACAGCCGCAGGTGATGACGCAGCGTCAGGTCGGTGCGCTTGACGAAGCGTCGCGAAGGCGGCAGCAGCATCACGAAGGCGAGGGCCGCGAGCAGATCGATCACGCCGATCGTCGACATCGCCGTGCGCCACGAAAAGTATTGTTCCAGCGCGCTCATGCCGATCCGTCCGATCATCCCGCCGAACGCCGTGCCGCCCACATACAGACCCATCGAGAGGCCGAGTCCTTCGGGCGCGATTTCCTCCGCGAGATAAGCCATGGCGACGGCCGGCACGCCGCCGAGCGTGAAGCCTTCCAGCGCGCGCCAGACGAGCATCAGGTCCCAGCTCGACGCACTGGCGGCCAGCAGGTTGAACAGCGCCGCCGAGGTCATCGATGCAAACATCAGCCCGCGTCGTCCGACGCGTTCGGACAGCGCGCCGGCGCACAGGATGGAGACCGCGAGGAAGCCGGTCGATAGCGACAGCGACAGCGAACTCGCCGCCGCGCCGATGCCGAATTCACGCGAGAACGCAGGCAGCAGCGGTTGCACGCAGTACAGCAGCGAGAACGTGGAGAAACCGGCGAGAAACAGCGCGAGCGCGATGCGCCGGTAGGCGGACGAACTGGGCAGAACGCCGTTCGAGGGCGCGTCGCGCCGCGTGCCATCCACCGGGGATGTGAGGGAAGGGGAGGACATCGCCTGATTGCTTGGAGAAGAAAGTTGACTTCATTCTTGCCAATGTCGAGCCATATGTCCAATATATGAAAACATGGGCAGCGATATGTTTCAGCACTGGCCTTGAAGTTCGAGGCAGCATCGGGAATCGAAAAACACATGGAGCTTCGCCACTTGCGCTATTTCCTCGCCGTCGCCGAGACGTCGAACTTCACCAAGGCGGCCGAGTTGCTGGGCATCGGCCAGCCGCCGCTCAGCCAGCAGATCAAGGCGCTCGAACAGGAACTCGACGTGGAGCTGTTCAGGCGCAGCGCGCGGGGCGCCGAACTCACGCAGGCCGGAAGAGTCTTCGCGGACGAAGCGCGGCGCGTGCTCGACGACGCCCAACGCGCGGCGCGGGCGGCGCAGCGAGCCGCGCGTGGCGAGACCGGGCATCTGCGGGTCGGTTTCACCGGCACCGCCGCGTTCAATGAACACGTCTCGGGTCTGATCCGCCGATTTCGCGAACGCTATCCCGAAGCTGAACTGGCGCTGCACGAGGCGGCCTCGGGCGTGCTGCTGGACCTGCTCGAAGCGGGTCAGCTGGACGTCGCGATCATCCGGCCGGTGCGGCGTGTCGCCGATGCGCTGCTGCAAAGCGACTGGCGCGAGGAACCGATGCTGGTGGCGCTGCCGGTCGCGCACCGGCTGGCGTCGAAGACGCGCATCGCGCTGGCCGATCTCGCCGACGAACCCTTCGTGCAGGTGCCGCGCGTGGCGGGCGGCACGCTGTTCGACGACATCGTCGCCGCGTGCGCCGCCGCCGGCTTCCAGCCGCAACTGGCGCAGCCCGCGCCGCAGATGGCGTCGGCCGTGACGCTGGTGGCGGCGGGGCTAGGCATTTCCATCGTGCCGAAATCGATCACGCAGGTGCGCGTGCGGGGCGTGGTGTATCGGCCGCTGCTGGCGCGTGGCTTGCGCGCGCGGCTGGCCATTGCGTCCCGGCGCGACGATCCGTCATCCGTCGTGCGCAATTTTCTCGAACTCGCCTGAGGAACGCCGGAGGGGTGTTCGAAGTCCATTCGCGAATGTCGTAGAATTTCGAACGCCGAACACAACACAACAGTCGCCGGATCGCGGCGAATCTTCAAGAAGACCATGGCATATCAAAGCGTTGAAATCGCCAAATTGAGGGCGCAGCAAGAAGCCCTGGACAAACAACTGGCCGAAGCGAAAGAAAAGGAAACCCAGCATGTGTTGCGCGAAATCGTGCAGAAAATGCGCGAATACGGCATCTCGCTGGCCGAGCTGATGGGCCGCAAGACGGTTTCCGAGCCGTCCGGGCAAACCGCGCAGACCCCGGCGTCCGAGTCCGCGGTCAAATATCGCGATCCGGTCAGCGGCGCCACCTGGAGCGGCCGTGGCCGCGCCCCGACGTGGATCGCGGGCAAGAATCGCGACGAATTCCTGGCGGACCGGCACGCCGCCGCCCGCGCGATGGTTCAGGCAGCGCTGTTCCCGGAAGGTCATTGAGACATCGGGCGGCGCAAGGCCTGTTTCACGCACTGAGCGCCGCGTACATCCCGAAATTTCTTCAGTACCTTACGAAAGCCTTGTGAATCAGGCTTGCCGTCGATAAACTTGCGAACAATTCCTATTTACGTCGCAAGATTTCGATGAAACCCGTCGCGTACGACCGTTGTTCCGAGGACCCGCAGGCATGAGGCCGGTCATGGTTCGCCTGCATCGCTGGCTTGGCGTCGCCACCGCGCTGTTCCTGTTCGTCTCGGGCCTCACGGGCGCCATCATCGCGTGGGATCACGAGATCGACGCGTGGCTCAATCCCGCGTTCTTCCACGCCCGCACGGACGGCCCGGCGCTGCCGCCGCTCGAACTCGCGCGCCGTATCGAAGCCGCCGATCCGCGTGTGGAAGTGACCTACATGCCGCTCGGCGTCGAGCCGGGCCACACCGCGCAGATGATGGTCATGCCGCGCACGAATCCGGCCACCAACGCGCCGTTCGATGTCGCGTACAACCAGATCGCCGTCGATCCCGCGACCGGCCAGGTGCAAGCGCAGCGCATGTGGGGCGCCGTGTCGCTCGCGCGCATCGACCTGATGCCGTTCCTCTACAAGCTGCACTACACGCTGCATCTGCCGTTCGTCGGCGGGATCGACGTGGGCACCTGGCTGCTCGGCATCGTCGGGATCCTGTGGTTCTTCGACAGCGGCATCGCGCTGATTCTGTCGTTCCCGAGCGTGAAGGCGTGGCGCAAGTCGTTTGCGTTTCGCGTGAAGCGCGGCGGCTACGCGCTGACCTTCGACCTGCATCGCTCCGGCGGCGTCTGGATCTGGGGTCTGCTGCTGATGATGGCGCTCACGTCCATCTCGATGAACCTCTCCGAACCGGTGGTGCGCCCGGTCGTCTCGGCGTTCTCGAAGCTCTCGCCGTCCTTCCTCGACAACCCCGCGCTGGTGCGCGCCGGAGCGCCCGGCCAGCCGCTGGCCACGCGCGAGGAGATCCTCCAGAAGGCCGCGCAGGACGCGCAACGTCAGAACCTCACCCAGCCGATGGGCGCGCTCTACTACGCGCCGATGTTCAAGGCCTACGGCGTCGGCTTCTTCGCGCCGGGCCACGATCACGGCGACATGGGCCTCGGCAACGCCTGGCTCTACTACAACGCGCAGACCGGCGCGCTGGCCGGTTCGACCATTCCCGGACGCGGCTCGGCCGGCGACATTTTCATGCAGGCGCAGTTTCCGCTGCACTCGGGGCGCATCGTGGGCGTCGGCGGGCGCATTCTCGTGAGCGCGGTGGGCATCGCGGTGGCGGTGCTGAGCATCACCGGCCTGATGATCTGGGTCCGCAAGCGCGCGGCACGCCGGCAATCGGCGGCGGCGTCCAGCGAACGGGCAGCGCGCGGCCGCTCCGTCGCTTCGTAAGTCTTTTTTGAGGCGCTGGCGACACTCTTCAAGCCAGCGCCCATCCCTCGAATAATGCTCGACACGGTAGTTCCTGCCGGGTGGGATGTTGCGTCGATGCAAATCGCGCAATCAATAAATGATAACGACTCGCATTTACCCTATAATCCGGCGCACAACGCCAGTCTCATCCGGCGCGCACCGTGCGCGCCCGGTCTTGCGACGCAGAACAATGCCGCCCGGATTCCAGACGACGCCCCGGGACGGAAGACCGACCATCACCGACGCCCTTTCCTGATTCATGTCCGCATTCCGTTCTTACACCTCGCAGGCGACGCCTGCGCTGGCGCAGCGCGCCGCGATCGTCGCCGCGGTGGCGATGGTTTTCTCCCTGTCGGCTCACGCGCAATCGGCTGATACGAGTAATACCGGCAATACCGGAAGCACCGGCACGGCCGCTGCCGCGCCGCAGGACAACGCGCTGCCGGCCGTCAAGGTGCAGGCGAGCAAGGAACAACTGCCCGGCGATCTCTCGCCGACCTTCGCCGGCGGCCAGGTCGCACGCGGCGCCGATTACGGCGTGCTCGGCAAGCAGAAGAACCTCGACATGCCGTTCAGCATGACGACCTACACCTCGAAGCTGATTGAGGACCAGCAGGCGCGCACGATCGGCGACGTGCTGGCGAACGATCCGTCGGTGCGGACGGCGTTCGGCTTCGGCAACTTCGCCGAAACCTACGTGATCCGCGGCTTCGAACTCCAGGGCGACGACATCTCGCTGAACGGCCTGTACGGCATCACGCCGCGTCAGCTCGTGGCCACCGATGCTCTCGAACGCGTCGATCTGTTCAAGGGCGCCAATGCGTTCCTGAACGGCGCGTCGCCGAACGGTTCGGCGGTGGGCGGCGGCATCAACCTGCAACTGAAGCGTGCCGACGACAAGCCGCTCACGCGCGTGACGGTGGACGGCGAAGCGTCCGGCATGATCGGCGCGCACGTGGACGTGGGCCGTCGATTCGGCAGCGAAGGCCAGTTCGGCATTCGCGTGAATCAGGCGAATCACGATGGCGAAACCGCGATCGACGGCGAGCACAAGCGCGACAACACCACGGCCGTCTCGCTCGACTGGCGCGGCGACAAGCTGCGTCTGTACGCCGACTTCCTGTATCAGCGGCAGCGGATCAACGGCGGCCGTTCGACGGTCTATGATTACGCAAACTACATCCCGGCGCCGCCCGCCGCGACCTACAACTACGGCCAGTCGTGGGGCTATAGCTCGATCGAGGACACGGTCGGCATCCTGCGCGCCGAGTACGACTTCCTGCCCGGCTGGACCGCCTATGTCGCCGGCGGCATGCGCCATACGGACGAGCATGGCGAATACGCGTCGCCGAGCATCAACACGACCGGCATCACCCAGTCGCGCCTCGGCGTGCCGCACAAGGAAGACGGCAGCTCGGCCGAAGCCGGCGTGCGCGGCCGCTTCAACACCGGTCCTGTGTCGCACTTCGTGACGGCGGGCGCGTCGATCGTGCGGGTGGATTCGATGTCCGCCTACACCTACAGCAGCTCGTTCCCGTCGAGCATCTACGACACGCCGCGCGTGCCGTATCCGGCGACCGTCGGTTCGGCCGGCGATCTCGGCGACCCGCAGACCGTCTCGCTGAGCCTGCTGCGCAGCGTGTCGGTGTCGGATACGCTCGGCTTCCTGAACGACCGCGTGCTGTTCACGGTCGGCGTGCGTCATCAGGACCTGCACGCGAACAACTTCGACTACACCGGCAAGCAGACCGAAGCCTATAACGATTCGGTCACGACGCCGCTGTTCGGCCTTGTCGTGAAGCCGTGGCAGAACGTCTCCTTGTTCGCGAACCGCAGCGAGGCGCTGACGATCGGCGATTCGGCGCCGTCCACGGCGGCCAACACTGGCCAACTGCTGCCGCCGGAGAAGTCGAAGCAATGGGAAGTCGGCGCGAAGTACGACAACGGCCAGTACGGCGCGACGGTCGCCGCATTCCAGATCGAGAAGCCGCTGACCTACACGAACGCGGCCAACTTCTTCGTCGCGGACGGCACGCAGCGCCATCGCGGCATCGAGGCGTCGGTGTTCGGCGAGCCGGTGAAGGGCGTGCGCCTGATCGCGGGCGGCACGTACATCCACGCGACGCAGATCGACACCGGCAGCGGGACGACGGACGGCAACAAGCCGATCGGCGTGCCGACCTTCATGTTCAACGTGAACGCGGAATACGACGTGCCGATGCTGCAAGGCCTCACGCTGACGGCGCGCTGGATCTACACGGGTTCGCAGTATCTGAACACGACCAACACGCTGTCGATTCCGCACTGGAACCGCTTCGACCTGGGCGCGCGCTATGCGACCGTGGTGTTCGGCAAGCCGACGACCTTCCGCGCCAGCGTCCTCAACGTGGCGAACAAGTCGTACTGGGCCTCGACGATCGGCGGATATCTGACGCAGGGCGCGCCGCGCACCTTGCTGCTCTCGATGACGACGGACTTCTGAACGTAGCCTGAACTGAAAGCCTGAAAGCACACCTCGAAAGCCGGATGCCGCTCCGGCGATCGGGGTGTTTTTCATTGGCGCGGGGCTTTCCGCTTCAATCGACGACGGCCGGCCCGATGTAATGCGCGCGCGGCCGCAACAGCGTGCCTTCCTCGATCTGTTCGATGGCATGCGCCATCCAGCCCACGCTGCGCGCAATGGAGAACAGCGCGAACGCCGCGCCTTCCGGCAACGCGCAATGCTCGACGAGCGCGGCGAGCGCGATATCGATGGCGGGCGGCTTGCCCGTCAGCCGCCCGACGCATTCGATCAACTCGCGCGCGGCGTGAGGCGCGTCAAAGGCGGAGAGGAGATTGGCGGCGCGCGGGTCGCCTTGCGGATAGAGTTCGTGTCCGAAGCCCGGCAGCGGCTCGCCTCGCGCGATGCGTTCCTGCACGGCGGCTTCGGTTCCGGCACGCCGTGCTTCGTCCATGAAGGCGCGCACGCGCACGATGGCGTTGCCGTGCATCGGTCCGGAGAATGCCGCCAGTCCCGCGATCATGCTCGCGCCCAATGATGCCCCGGTCGATGCCGCGACACGCGCCGCAAACGACGAACTCGTCAGCTCCTGGTCGGCGAGCAGCACGAGCACGCGGCGCAACAGATCGGCGTGACGCGGTACGCTCCATGCATCGGCGATGCGCTCGTGCAGCGGTCCTTCATCCGAACGCGATGTGAAGAACTGACTCGCGAGCAGTCCCACGAGCCGCGAGGCTTCGCCGAAGCGGTGAGCATGGTCGCGCGAGGGACGGGCGGCGTCGTGCGCCAGCGCGGCATAGACCCGCGCTTCGGCGGCCCCGGCGAACGCGACCGGCTCGAACGAAGGAAAGTGCGGCAGCCCGGGCGTGTCCCACAGCAGCTGCGCGGCGTCCTCGAAACTCGCCGATGCCGCCAGCTGCACCGCATCCCTGCCGCGGTAATAGAGCGTGCCGCGCGCGATGGTGGAGATGCGCGTATCGATGATCGGCTCGCCCCAGGCCATCGTGCTGGCCGCGATCTTCTTGCGGCCGCGTCCGAGGCTGCGCTTCTTCAGCAACCCGGCGATATCCGTCGCGCGATAGAGATTGCGGTTCGCCTGCTGCGGGTCGTCGCGCACCTCGATCTGGCCGCGGCTGACATAGGCGTACAGCGTCTGCTTGCGCACGCCGAGGGCTTCGCAGGCTTCTTCCTGCGTGATCCAGTTCTTCACGTTGATCGAATCAATCAAGATTGACGCTCATCTACCACGCCGGTTTAATCCAGCAAACACACCACCCCGAAAGAAGACCCGGCAGTTCGAGCAAGGGCATCGGGCGGCGCGTTCAAGCGACCGCTTCAGGGACATGGAAACAGGAGATGACAGTGGCAACAGATCGGACGACCCAGTATATAGCGGGCACCACGGCCCGCACGACGCGCACGCGTTACTCGATTCTCGCGATGATTTTGCTGCTGGCGACCGTCGCCTACGCAGACCGCGCGATCCTCTCGATTGCAGGCCCCGGCATCTCGAAGGAGTTCGGCCTGAATCACGTGCAGCTGGGCTACGTGCTGTCCGCATTCAGCTGGGCCTATGTCGTCGGGCAGATTCCCGGCGGCCTGCTGCTCGACCGCTTCGGCACCAAGACCATGTACGGCGCCACGCTGATCCTGTGGTCCATCGCTACGATGCTGGTCGGGTTCATCGGCAACTTCACGTCGGATCTCTCGATCGCGCTGAGCCTGCTGTTCGCGCTGCGTTTCGCGCTCGGGCTGATCGAGGCGCCCAGCTTTCCCGCCAACGGCCGCGTCGCGGTCATGTGGTTTCCCAAGGAGGAACGCGGGCTGGCGACGTCGCTGTTCGCATCGGCTTCGTATTTCGCGGTGGCGATCTTCTCGCCGTTCGCCGGCTGGCTCACGTCGCAGTTCGGCTGGCCCGCGCCGTTCATCGCGCTCGGCGTGATCGGGATCGCGGCGGCGGGCGCATGGGCCGTCGTCATGCATGAGCCGCGCTATCATCCGCGCGTGTCCAGCGGCGAACTCGAGCACATCATCGCGGGCGGCGCGATGATCGATATCGATTCGAAGCAGTCGCTCAAGGCGCGTCCGCCGCTCTCGCGCGGCGTCATGCGCATGCTGCTCGGCAATCGCATGCTGTGGTGCGCCTATGTCGGGCAGTATTGCACCATCGCGCTGAGCTATTTCTTCATCACCTGGTTTCCCATCTACCTCGTGCAGGCGCGCGGCATGAACGTCATGCAGGCCGGCTTCGCGACGATGGTTCCGGCCATTGCGGGCTTCGTCGGCGGCATTGCGGGCGGCACCAACTCGGACTGGATGATCCGGCGCGGCTGGATCGTCTCGTCGGCGCGCAAGACGCCGTATATCGTCGGCATGGGGCTGGGATGCAGTCTCGTGTTGTCCGCGGTCGTCGAAAGCAATGCCGTGATCGTCCTGCTGATGACGCTGGCCTTCTTCGGCAAGGGCGCGGCGGCGGGCGCGGGCACCTGGGCCGTGGTCAGCGACACCGCGCCGCGCGAAGCCGTGGGCCTCGCCGGTGCGATCTTCAACTGCATCGGCAACATCGGCGGCATCGTGACGCCCATCGTCTTCGGCTACATCGTGCAGGCGACGGGCGGCTATACGGCCGGACTATACTTCGTCGCCGCACATTGCCTCGTTGCCGCGGTGGTCTACCTGTTCTTCATGGGCAAGATCGAGCGCGTGAAAATGGCCTGAATCGCCTTGGCAGGCAGCGCCTTCAACATTCATTCCGAACCATGACCCGACCTATCATTCTCAATGCGGCCGACCTGCCCGAGTGGACTCACGAGGAGTTGAGAACGCACTTCACGGTGCTCGATCTGCCCGACGATCCCGCCGCCGCACGCGCGTTCCTGCAAGAGCAGGGCAGCAAGATTCGCGGCATTGCGCTGCGCAAGACGAAGATCGATGCCGCCTTCCTCGATGCGCTTCCTGCGCTGGAAATCATCTCGAGTTACAGCGCGGGACTGGACAACGTGGACATCGGCGCGGTGCGCGCGCGTGGGGTGAGCATCGAGAACACCTCGCATATCCTGGCTGAAGACGTGGCGAATGCGGCGGTGGGCCTGGCGCTGGCGCTCACGCGCGACTTCGTCAACGCCGATGCCTTCGTGCGCTCGGGCCAATGGCTCACGCAGGCCCAGTACCGGCTGGGGCGCTCGATCTCGCGGATGAAGATCGGCATTGTCGGATTGGGGACCATCGGCTCGGCGATCGCCAAGCGCCTGCATGCCTTCGGTTCGACCGTCGCGTATTTCGGGCCGAGCCGCAAGAATGTCGAGCTGCCCTGGTACGACGACGTGACCCGCCTCGCACACGACAGCGACATGCTGATCCTCACGTGCCCGCTTTCGCCCGCGACGCATCATCTCGTGAATGCGGACGTGATCCGCGCGCTCGGGCCCGATGGCTTCCTCGTGAATATCGCCCGCGGTCCGGTGGTGGATGAACGCGCGCTGATCGCGGCGCTGGCGGTGGATGGACTGGCGGGCGCCGCGCTCGATGTCTTCGAGCATGAACCCGAGGTCCCCGAGGCGCTGCTGCGCGATCGCAGGCTGGTGCTGACGCCGCATATCGGCTCGGGCACGCACGAAACGCGTCACGCGATGGCGGAACACGTCGTGGATGCGCTCGCCAGGCATTTCGACATCGACGGTCCGCGCACCCGCGCGATGGGCGCGCCTTCGCTTCAATACACGTAACGCGGCTCCGTGTCCGTCCGCAAATGCCGTGCGCTTTCGAAAGAAGGCGTGCGGCATTGGCCCTAACATGCGGGTTGCCTGACATCGCCCGCGCCGTATCGACGCTGCTCGCCGGCTTCGTCACGCCAGACGCCCTGACGAACCCTGACCTGGTGGAAACCATGGACACGAGCGATCGACGATCTCCAGAATCGATTCCCGTGCCCCGAGACTGCGGCGATGCTCAGCTGTCGCGCGAACGAAATCTTCAGTGCCTTGCTGCCGATGACGATCGCTCACACGGTCATGAACACCCCTCATCGTCCGAAGTCGGGCCAGTCTCTGCCGGTGCTGAGACAGGACAGGCTGGCCGGCATTCTCCACGCTGAAAGCCGTGCAATGACGTGGAAGGCGTCGCCGCCGCGTTCTTCCGCAACGAACCCAGCGACGACGCGATCCAGCAAGAGTTCCGGCTGACGGCGAAATCAGGCGCGCTGCGCTATCTGCGCATGGTCGCGCGATCGATCCGGGCCACGAGCGGGGCCGTCGAATACGTCGGCGCGCTGGCCGACGTCACCGACTCCCGCAACGCGCAGAACGCGCTGATGGAAGCATAGACCAACCTCACTCACGTGACGCGCCTCCCGGTGCTGACGGAACTGACGGCCAGCATCGCCGACGAGATGAAGCAGCTTCTTGCGTTCTGATCACGGTGGATACCGTCGGCGACAGCTACTTCAGGGTGGCCGTCACGGATTCGGGCGCGGGGCTCTCGCTCGATGCGAGGCAGCATCTCTTCGAACCCTTCTTCACGACCGAACCCGAAGGCATCGGTCTCGGTCTGTCCATCTGCCGGTCCATCGTCCAGGAACACGACGGCATGATCGGCACGGAAGACCGAGAAGAAGGCGCGCGCTTTTACTTCGACCTGCCGCGTTGCGCGGTCCGCGAGGCCGCGCACTGAAGTGTCATCGGCGCAGCGGTTCCAGCGCCTCATGCACGAGGCCGAAGAATTCGCCGGCGTAAGCGGAGTCGAGCCAGCGCACGATCAGCGCGAGGCGGCTTTGCGGCTCGATCCACATGAACGAGCTGCCCGCGCCCACGCCGAAATAGCTCGATGCCGGCACGCGCGGGAACATCTTCTGTCCGCTGTTGAGCCACACGAGGTAGCCGTAGTAGGGCGCGAGCGCCACCGGCGTGCGCATGCGCGCGATCCATTCCGCCGACAGCACGCGCCGCCCGTTCGAGACGCCTTCGTCGAGCAGCATCTGCGCGATCTTCAACTGATCGTTCGCGCTGATCGACATGCCCGCGCCCCAATGCGTGCCGCCGGGCACGGACTGCATGCGCTTGCCGTCGATCTCGGTCCATGCGTGGTCATAGCCCGCCCAGTTCCAGTTGCCGGAGAGACCGCACGGCTCCGCGATGGCCGTGCGAAAGACTTCCGGCAGCGGCTCGCGAAACAGATGCAGCAGCGCCAGCGAAAGCTGGTTGATGCGCACGTCGTTGTATTCCCAGTACGTGCCGGGCGTGTTCAAGGGCCGGCGCTCGCCCTTCTTGCCGGCGGGCGGGTCGCCGAACGTGACCGCGCGATAGTGGTCCGCCTGATCGGACAGGCCGAAGCATTCGCCGGTCCATTCGCTCGTCTGCTGCAGCAATTGCGTCCAGGTGACCTGAGCGTTGTGCGCATCGTCGAAGCCGATGCCGCGAATGCGTTCGCGCACGGGTTCGTCGGGATCGGGCAGCAGGCCGCGATCGAACGCGACGCCCGCAAGCAGCGCGAGATAGGTCTTGGCGATGCTGAACGTGAGGTCCGCGCGGTCCGGCTCGCCCCAGCTGGCGATGAGCTTGCCATCGAGGGCAATGGCCCCCGACACGCCGCCGCGATCGTGCACGGGTCCGAGCAGCCGGTTCCACGGCGGCGGATCGTTGACATGCACGCCCCAATTGCCGTCGACCTTGCGATCCCAGGTGGATTCATGGTCGATCGAAAAGCGGATCGCGCGTTGCAAAGCCTCATTCATGCTGCTGACTCCTTCGGTACTCAACGAATGTTCAGGCGCCGCTTCGCCCACACCAGGGTGAACAGGCTCAGGACGGCCGCGATCATCAGATACAGGCCGGGCGCGAGATTGTTGTGCGTGACGGCGATCAGCGAGGCCACGGCGAGCGGCGTGAAGCCGCCGAACACCGTGGTGCCGATGTTATAGCCGAACGCCATGCCGGTCGTGCGGGTGGCGGTGGGGAACAGCTCGGCCATCAGCGCGGGAATGGGCGCGAAGTAGGTGGCCTTGAGCAACGCGACCCAGACGACGGCGGCAATGAGCGTCGGCAGCGAAGGATGCGCGTTCATGAACATGAATGCGGGATACACGGTCAGGAAGAACACCACGCCGGTCGTGATCATGATGCGATAACGCCCGTACTTGTCCGACAGATGCCCGACCACCGGCACGAGCACCATCATGATGAAGCCTGCCGAGAGCGTCGCGATGAAGCCCGACGAAGGCGACAGCCCGAGTTGCCGCGTGGCGTAGGTCGGCATGTAGAGCAGCATGTAGTTGGCCGTGGTCGTGAGGATCAGCGAGCCGATGGAGACCAGCAGCCGTTCCTTCTGCGTCGCGAGCATCACGCGCACGGGCGAGGCGAGCTTCTCTGCGTGCTCGAACTCCGGCGTCTCGTCCATGCGGCGGCGGATATACAGCCCGATGGGACCGATCAGCATGCCGAACAGGAACGGAATGCGCCAACCCCAGCCTTCGAGCTGCGCGGGCGTCAGCGTGCTGGTGAGGACCGCGCCGAACAGCGAGGCGAGCAGGGTGCTCGCGCCCTGACTCGAGAACTGCCAGCTCGACATGAAGCCGCTGCGCTCCGGCTTGTGCTCGACGAGGAAGGCTGTCGAGCTGCCGAACTCGCCGCCCGCCGAGAAGCCTTGCAGCAGGCGCGACGCGAAGATGAGGATCGGCGCCGCAATGCCGATGGTTGCATACGGCGGCATCAGCGCGACGATGCCGGTGCCGATGGTCATCATCGCGATGGACAGCGTCAGCGCGGCCTTGCGGCCGTGCCGGTCGCCGTACGAGCCGAGCACGAGCGCGCCGACGGGCCGCGCGAGATACGACAGCGCGAAGGTGCCGAGCGTCAGCAGCAGCGAGACGGTATGGTTCTGCGCGGGAAAGAACAGCTTCGAGAGAATCCCGGCGAAGTAGCCGTACACGACGAGGTCGTAGAACTCCAGCGCATTGCCGATCGAGGTCGCGACGATGAGCCTCGCGATCTTGCTCTGCTCGGCGTGCCCGGAGGCGGCCTCGGTCATGCCGACGGAATCAGTGCTCATGAAGAAGCCTCACTTCGCTTGGCGGGGAAGATGAAACGCGGGATTGATCGCGGCTGCGTCGCCTTCGCGCGCGCCGAGATCCCAGAACAGGCCGGCCATGATGCGCAGGCCTTCGGAGACGACGGGTCCGAGCAGATGCTCGTCCGGCGCATGCTGCGAACAGCCGGGATACGAATGCGGCACCCAGAGCGTGGGCATGCCGAGGATGTCGGCGAAGACGTCGTTGGGCAGCGTGCCGCCGAGATTGGGCAGCAGCACGGGCGCAGCACCCGTGGTCTCGGTGAGCGAGCGCAACGCCCATTGCACCCAGGGATTGTCGGGATCAACTCGCGTGGCGGGCATGCCGCGTTCGATCTCGACCTCGACCAGCGGAAAGCCGTGCGCGTCGAGATGACGGCGCACGATGTCGCGCAGATTGAGCAAGTCCGTGCCGACGACAAAGCGGATCTGCATGTGCGCGAAGGCGCGGTCGGGAATCGCGTTGACGGGCTTCTCGGGATTGCCGGTCTTGAAGGCCAGCACTTCGATGTTGTTCCAGCCGAACACGCGTTCGGCGGGCGTGAGTCCGGGCTCGCCGTAGTCTGTGTCGACTTCCGGCTCGCCCGGATTGCCGCCCACTTCGATGTCCTGCAACGCGCGCCGCACCGAATCCGGAATCGGCGGCGGACGCAGTCCTTCGATCAGGATCTTGCCGCGTGCATCGACCATCGAGGCGATGGCGTTGGCGAGCACGACGGCCGGATTGCGCAGCAGCCCGCCCCAGTTGCCCGAATGATGCGCGCCGTCGCGCAGCTTCACGTCGAGCCGGAAATTGAGGACGCCGCGCGAGCCGAGGAACAGCGTCGGACGATGCGCGGCAAGACGCGGACCGTCGGAGGCGATCAGCACGTCCGCCGAGAGTTCGTCGCGCAACTGCTCGCAGATCGCCCACAGCCCCGGCGAACCGACTTCCTCGCCGGTCTCGAACAAGAGCTTCAGATTGAAGCCGAGCTTGCCGCCGCGCGCGTCGAGCACGGCCTTCAACGCGGCGAGATTGATGCTGTGCTGGCCTTTGTTGTCGGCGGTGCCGCGGCCGTACCAGCGCTCGCCTTCAACCTTGACCTCCCACGGCGAGAGGCCCGTGCGCCATTGCGCATCGTAGCCGCGCACGACGTCGCCGTGACCGTAGCTCAGCACGGTCGGCAGCTCGTCGCTCTCGTGCCGGTGCGCGATCAGGAACGGCCCGGCGCCCTCGTGCGGATTCTCGGCGATGCGGCAGGTGAAGCCCCATGCGTCGAGCGTCGGCATCAGGTCGTCGGTGAGATAGGCGCGCAGACGCGCGCCGCTGTCGGTCTCCTGACTGTCCGTGCGATGCGCGACGCGGCGCTGCAGGTCTTCGAGGAACGCGCCCGAGTCGAAATGGCGGGCGGCAAGCTGAATGGCGGTATCGCGGCTCACGTCGTCTCTGTCCAGTAGGTTCGATGACGACCCATGCTGACCTCGCCGATATTTCTGAACAATTACAATATTTCACTGCGACCGTTGCCATTTCGGCAAGGTGATTACGTTCTGAAAGCTCATGGATCAGACCGCTTTGCGCTATTTCCTCGAAGTCGTCAAAAGCGGTTCGCTGAGCAAGGCGTCCGAGCGCCTGTTCGTGGCGACCTCGGCGTTGAGCCGGCAAATCGGCAAGCTGGAGGAACAGGTGGGCACGCCGCTGTTCGAGCGGCGTCCGCGCGGCATGGTGCTCACCGACGCGGGACGTTTGCTCGCGAATCACGCAAGGCGCAGCCAGCTGGAGGAAGAGCGCGTCGTCGAAGAGATCATGGGACTCAGCGCCAGCGGCCGCGCGACCATCCGGATCGCGGCTTCGGAAGGCGTCGCGCCGGACTTCCTGCCGCAGCTTTTCGCGCATTTCCGCACCACGCATCCGCGCGCGCATTTCGCGCTCGATGTCTCGGCGCCGTCCATCGCGACCCAGCGCGTACGCGACGGCACACACGACATTGCCGTGTGCTTCAGCATGGCGCCCGAAGAAAACGTGCAGGTTCACTATGCGCAGCGCGCGCCGGTCCATGCGTTGATGCGGCGAGGTCATCCGCTGGCTTCGCAGTCGATGCTGTCGCTCGCCGATCTGCTGAAGTGGCCGCTCGCGATGCACAGTCAGGGCGTGACGCTGCGGCAACTGTTCGACATTGCATGCAGTCTCGAAGGACTGGTGTTCGAGCCGGTGTTCACCAGCAACTACCACGTCGCGCTACAGAGTTTCGTGCGGCGTACCGATGCGATCACGCTGACCGGCTATGTCACGGTGCGCGGCCGGCTGGATACCGACGGGCTCGCGGCGATTGCGTTGAGCAATCCCGAACTGCATCAGCGCAGCCTGCAAGTGCAGACGATGGCGGGGCGGCTTCTGCCACAGCCGGTGCAGGCGTTCGTCGAGTTGTTGAAGGAGGCGATCGATAAACCGGAAGTGGTTGGCGCGTGATTGTCACGCCCACTGTTCCCACGGCGTTTCAGCAAGACAGTCGACAAAACGCCTGACCTTGACCGGTATGCGCCGCGCACTTGGATAGACCGCCTGGATCGTGAGGTCGGCCGCGCGATAGTCCGGCAGCAGCGCAATCAGATCGCCGTGCGCAATCGCGTCGCCGAACACGAAGGCCGGACCATACGCGATGCCCGCACCGGCCAGCGCGGCGGCCAGCAGTATCTGCATGTCGTTAGCGGCTACGCGGCACGGACCGTCGATGACATGCGCGCGCTGGTCCGCGTCGAGCAAGGTCCAGTCGTTTGCCGACACGGCTTCGCTGAAGGCAAGGCGCGGCGCTTGCCGGAGATCATCAGGATGGCGCGGTGTGCCGTGTTGCTCGAGCCAGGCCGGCGATGCACACACCACCATCCGGCATGGCGCAAGCTTGCGCGTCACGAGCTGCGGGTCTTGCAGGCGTCCGATGCGGATCGCGACGTCCACGCCCGCCTCGATCAGATCGATGTAGCGATCCGCCAGCTGCACTTCCACGCTGACGTGCGGATGCGTCTCCAGAAATCGCGCCAGCACGCCGCCCAGATGCAGCGCGCCGAAGCTCACGGGCGCGGCCACGCGCAACACACCGCGCGCGGCGCCTTGAGCGTCGCTGGCCTCGCGATTCGCCTCGTCATAGGCCTCGAGAATGCGCCGGGCACGCTCATAGTAGGTCTGGCCGATGTCGGTCAGGCTCAGGCGCCGGGTGGTCCGTTGCAGCAGGCGCGCGTTCAGTTCGGCTTCGATGGCGCTGACGTGCTTGCCTGCCATCGCAGCCGACAAGCCGAAACGGCGCGCAGCCGCTGCGAAGCTGCCTTCCTCCACTGCGGCGACGAACACGCCGAGGCTCATGAGCCGGTCCATATGCGCTCCCATTCGATAACGTGATTATCGACTGTCAATAGGGAAGCGGCAATTATCAAGCGACGCGATTGATTCCAGAATGCAAGCTCAACCTCTGGACAAGGATCGGATCATGGACATCGATACGAACGGCGTGCGGATTCACGTCGAGGAACAGGGTAGCGGCGCGCTCGCACTGGTGTTCCTGCACTACTACGGCGGCTCGTCGCGCACCTGGGATGCGGTTGCCGGCGAACTGAGCAAGCGCTTCCGGACCGTGGCAACCGATCATTGCGGCTGGGGCGCTTCGGGCGCGCCCGCCGATGGTTATCGCATCGCCGATCTCGCCGCCGACGCCGAAGGCGTCATCGACGCGCTGCGCCTGCAACGCTATGTGATCGTCGGCCATTCGATGGGCGGCAAGGTCGCGCAATTGATCGCATCGCGCAGGCCGCGCGGACTCGCAGGTCTGGTGCTCGTCGCGCCTTCTCCGCCGACGCCGACCCTCCTTCCCGTTGAACCGCGCGAAACACTGGCCGGCGCGTATCAGTCGCGCGAAGCGGTGGAGTTCGTCATCGATCACGTGCTGACCGGAAGACCGCTCGATGCCGCGCGGCGCGAGCAGGTCATCGAGGACAGTCTGAAGGGCGCGCCGCAGGCGAAGCTGGCGTGGCCGAACGTGGCGATGCGCGAAGACATCGGTGTGACGGCGGGCGCGATCGACGTGCCGGTGATCGTCGTTTCCGGCGAGCGCGATCAGGTGGACCCGCCCGACACGCTGCGCGCGGAACTGCTGCCCCGCATCCCGCAGGCGACGATGCACATCCTCCCGGGCACGGGACATCTTTCTCCGCTCGAAGCGCCCGGCGAACTGGCGGCCATCATCGCGCGCTTTGCCGAAGCGATCGGGGACGGCCGTTAGCACACGCGCAGGCGTGGTTACGCGAGCAACTCGCGCAGTCCCGCCGCAGCCGCCTTCGCGACCTTCACGAGCCGCGCCGCGCTCATGCCCTCGCGCGCGCAGCCCGAGAGGCCGGACATCACCACCGACACATAGTCCGTCGCGGCATTCGCCTGTCGCGGATGCGTCTTCGCGACGAATTTGCGGATCTGCGCGCGGCGACGTTCGGCGGCCTGTCGCGCAAGCGCGGCGCTTTCACTGTCGCCGTTGCCGCGCGCGCTTTCCAGCACGAGGCAGCCGGTGCATTCGGGATCGCGTGCATAACGCCGGGCCGCGCGTTCGAGCAGATCCGCAAGGGCTTCGACAGGCGGCCGGTCTTCGCGCAGGATCTCCGTCAGGGCGAGTTCGCTGCCCGCATAGCGCGCCAGCACGTGCTCGAAAAACGCCGCCTTGCTGCCGAACGCCGTATAAAAACTCGGCGGCGTGACGCCGAGCGCATCCGTGAGCGCGCTCAGGCCGACGGCATCATAGCCCGCCGCATGAAACATGCGCTGACCGATCTCGAGCGCCGCGTCGGGATCGACGGCGCGTGGACGCCCGCGCCCCGGTTTTGCTTCTCTTTTTAAAATAGTGGTCACTATCAAAACTCCTTGCGGCCCGGTTTCCAGAAATATATAGTGGCCACTAGTTTAATTCAATCTGCTTGAGAAACAGGAGCGATTCCATGGAAATCGGTATGATCGGACTGGGTGCGATGGGACGCGCCATGGCGCGCAATCTGGCGCGCGCGGGACATACGGTAAAGGCATGGAACCGTTCGGGCGGATCGGTTGAAGGCGTCACGATGGTGGCATCGCCCGCTGAAGCTTTCCAGAGCGACGCGGTCTTCACCATGCTCGCCGACGACGACGCCATCCGCTCGACGCTGCTCGTCCCGAACGTGCTTGCTCACGCAAGGCCTGGACTGGTGCACGTGCTTTCATCGACGATCTCGGTAGCGTTCGCGCGCGAGCTGGTCGCGGCGCACGAGGCGGCGGGCATCGCTTATGTTTCCGCGCCGGTGCTCGGACGCCCGGACGTCGCGGCGAAAGGCGAGCTCAACGTGCTGGCAGGCGGACCGCCGGATGCATTGGCGAAGGTGCGTCCGTTGCTTGAAGTGATCGGCGGACGCATCTGGGACATGGGCGATCATGCGCCGACCGCGAATGCCGCGAAGATCGCCTGCAACATGATGATCACGATGGCCATCGAAGCGATGGCCGAAGCCGTGGTGCTGACCGAGGCGAACGGACTGCCGCGCGAACGCTTCTTCGACGTGATCCTGAACACGCTGTTCGGCAGCCGTTCGTATCAGGTCTATTCGGCGAACATCGCGAACGAAAACTACGAGCCCGGCTTCAAGGCGACGCTCGGGCTGAAGGACTTGCGGTTGGCATCGGAAGCAGCAGACGATGCCGGCCGCATCCTGCCGATGCTGTCCGCCGTGCATGGCCGCATGCGCGAGACCGTCGAGGCGGGCTTCGGCGAACGTGACTGGTCGGCCATGGCGGCGTTCACGATTGCCGCGGCGGGGAAGTGATCGAAGCGGGCGGCTTGTTTCGAAGCCCGCGATGCGCCATCAGAACTTGTGCGTCATGCCGATGATGATGCCGCGTGCCGTCGCGCCGGGCGTCACCGGAATGCCCGAGTACTCCGTGCCTTCGAGGCCATGCGTCGCCTGGTTGCGGTTATCGACGAGACCCGCCAGCGCGTAGAGGGTCGAGCGCTTCGACAGAAAATACATATAGCCAAGGCCGACCTGCTGCGCGTTGTTGCCGTTGCCGCTGCGGTCATGCAGATAGCCGTACATCAGCGCGACTTCGTTCGCCGGATTCAGCAGCACGGACGCCGAAGCCGTATAGATGGCGACGTCCAGACTGTGATCGGACTGCTTCTCGGTCGTGTAGACGAGGTGGAAGCGCGCGGCGTCGAAGCGCAGCGACGAGGCCAGCGTGAAATTCCGCTGAATGGAGGTACCCGCCGCGTTGGACTGCTGCTCGTAGCCGGCGGCGAGATGCAGCGGACCGTTGATGTACTTGAACACGGCGTTATACAGCTGGAGTCCGTTGGATGGCTTGGTGGTCGAGTCCCGCATGGCCACCATGAACTGCGCTTCGAAACCCCGGTACTTCGGCGTGAAGTAGGTGAGCGCATTGCTGGCGCGCACTGAGACGTCGGCGAGGTCGCTGAATGAGGAAGCGATCGACTTGCCGGCGATCGGGTCGAGTTCGCCATCGAGAAACAGGTATTGCGGCTTCTTCTGCCGTCCGACGCGGAATTCCCCGAAGTTGCCCGACATGCCGACCCACGCCAGCCGGTTGAAGGCTTCGCCCGCGACCTGCGGCGCCCCGGTGAAGCTCGAGAAGCCTTGCTCCAGCTGAAAGTTGACATGGACTCCGCCGCCGATGTCCTCGTGCCCGAGCATCCCGTACACCGTCGCGAACAGGCCGCCCGACGACGCGCGCACGACGTGTCCCGCGCCGCCGTCCTGATACTCGATGCCGTTGTCGACGACGCCATAGAGCGTCACCGAGGTTTGCGCGTGGGCGTCATGCAGCGCGCCGAGAGAAACGAGCGCAGAAGCCGCGAGAAGAGCCTTTTTCATTTGTCTCCGGAGTTTTTATCGTCACTGAAGAAGCGGAACCGTTCGATGCGGTTCTGTCGGGTGCCTTGCCGCTTCGGCAGCGATGCACATGTAAGGAGGTTATTCGGTGCGCCTGCTCCGGTCCCTGCACAAAGCATGGATTCGCTGGTACTTTTGTTTTGACTTAGGGAATACACGGGGATAGACGTTGCGCGGTGCGGCATGGCCGCATTGACAGACCTCCGTCAGCCTGACGCAAGCAGGCGGAGCCTAAGCTGTATAAGGCGTCTGGCCTCTCGAAATAAGGAGAAGAAAGATGAGGGCGACCATTGTGCTGTTGACTCTTTCAGGATGGCTGGCGGCGTGCGCCGGGCCGTCTACCGCCTCGCTGCCGGGTACGCAGTTGAGCGCCGTGCAGTGTCAGGACCTTGCCGCCATCGGCGAAAACGAGGCGCCTGATCGAGCGCGCCTGAAGAGCGAGCTCGCGGCGCTCGCCGATGTCGGCTACGACCCGGTGTCCGAGATGGATACCTATCCCGAGTCCTATCAGGCAGCGCAGCAGCGCATCAATCAACGCTGCCGGATGTGACGCAGCGCCTCTTTCAACCCGTCACCGGCCCCACGCGGATCGATTCGATCGATTTCCGCAAGCTAAGTGTGCGTCCCGCACGCTTTTTCCGCGATTCCCTTGTTCGTAAGATCTCGTCAAGCGCTGTGCTACGGCGTCGACTCGCTGCCAGAGGCGTGGCAACGCATGAAAGGCGAGACGAAATCCCTCCACGACCAAGGAATCATCACATGACCGAATCGAAGACCGAGAGCTTGGAAACCGCGATCCAGCGTGCCGGCAGCGCCGTCGAACTGTTGCGCAACAGCCAGCGCCGCGCGTTTTCGCACGGCACCGTGTCCGGCCAGTTCACCAACTGGCAGAGCGAAGTGAATGCATGGCGTGACGGCGTCGGCTTCATGGACCAGTCGCATCACATGGTGGATCACTATGTCAAAGGACCGGGCGCGTTCGATCTGCTGTCCCGTCTCGCGGTCAACAGCTTCAAGAACTTCAAGCCCGGCATGGCGAAGCAGTTCATCGCCACCACGCCGGACGGTCATTATCTCGGCGACTGCGTGCTGTTCTATCTCGAAGAAGACTTGTTCAATCTCGTGGGCCGTCCGACGGCGCTCGACTGGGTTCAGTATCACGTCGAGACCGGCAAGTGGGACGTCACGACGGAGCGCGATCCGCAGTCGATGGATCGCGGCGGACGCCCGCCCGTCGTGTACCGCTACGAGTTGCAGGGACCGCTTGCAGGCCCGCTGGTCGAGAAGCTGACGGGTCAGCCGCTTCCCGACGTCAAGTTCTTCGGCATGACGGACTTCCAGATCGCGGGGCACCGTGTGCGCGCGCTGCGTCACGGCATGGCGGGCGCGGTGGGCTTCGAGATCTTCGGCCCGTGGACCGAAGGCGATGCGATTCGCGACGCGATTCTCGCGGCCGGCGAAGAGTTCGGCCTGCTGCGCGTGGGCTCGATTGCCTACTCCACGGCCAATCTCGAATCCGGCTGGATTCCCGGCCCGCTGCCCGCGATCTTCAGCCAGGACGAACTGAAGGCCTATCGCGAGTGGTTGCCTGCCAAGTCGGCAGGAAGTCTCGCGGGCAGTCTCGATTCGAAGGACATCGCCGATTACTACGTGACGCCGCTCGATCTCGGCTATGAGCGCATGGTGGCGTTCGATCACGACTTCGTCGGCGCCGAGGCGCTGAAGGAGCGCGCGAAGGGCAAGCGCAGGAAGAAGGTCACGCTGGTATGGGATGCAGAGGACATGGCGCGCGTGGTGTCGTCGGCATGGACGGATGGTCCGAAGCACAAGCACTTCAACATGCCGAAGGCGCGCTACGGCCTCTATCAGATGGACGAAGTGCGGGTGGGCGGCCAGCGTGTGGGCATCTCGATGGACTGCGGCTATATCGCGAACGAACGCAAGATCGTGTCGCTGGCCGTGATCGACGAGGCGTATGCCGAAACAGGCACCGAAGTCACCGTGCTGTGGGGCGAGAACCCTGTCTCCACCAAGCCGCAGGTCGAACCGCACGAGCAGACGTCGATCAAGGCGATCGTCGCACCCGCGCCGTACGGCGCGCATGCGCGCAACACGTACCGCAAGTAAGCGCGACGGGCGGCATGACGGCCCGGCGTGTCCGGGCCGTCATCGCGACGATCCTCCTTGAACCTGAGCGAGTCTGATGTGACTGAAACCTGCATCCTTACCCTTCAATGCGCTGACCGTCCGGGACTCGTCGCGGCGGTCAGCGCGTGCCTGGCCTCGCATGGCGGCAACATCGTGGCCGCTGCGCAATTCAACGACCGCGCGTCGAACCGGTTCTTCATGCGCACCGAATTCGACGTTCAGGACGTGGCCACGCTCAGTGCGATCGAGCGCGATATCGGCGGCATCGCGCGTCCTGCCGGCATGCAGTGGAAGCTCCGGCGCAAGGCCGCGCCTGTGAAGGTGCTGTTCCTCGTGAGCAAGCTCGATCATTGCCTGGGCGATCTTCTGTACCGGCGCCGCATCGGCGAACTGGCGATGGATGTCGTCGGCATCGTGGGGAACCATCCGCGCGAGGCAGTCACGATTTCGCTGAGCAGCGGCGTGCCGTATCACCATCTGCCGGTCACACGGGACACGAAGCCGCAACAGGAAGCGCAGATTCGCGGGATCGTCGAGGAAACCGGCGCCGAGCTCGTCGTGCTCGCGCGCTACATGCAGGTGCTCTCGGACCGGATGGCGGGCTTTCTCGCGGGCCGCTGCATCAATATCCATCACTCGTTCCTGCCGGGCTTCAAGGGCGCCAAGCCCTATCATCAGGCGCACGAGCGCGGCGTCAAGATGATCGGCGCCACGGCCCACTACGTGACCGCCGATCTCGACGAAGGCCCGATCATTCATCAGGATGTCGAGCCCATCACGCATGCCGACGAACCCGATGACCTCGTGCGCAAGGGCCGCGACATCGAGCGGCGGGTGCTGTCGGAGGCCGTGCGGCTGCATGTCGAGGACCGCGTGCTGTTGTCCGGAAGCAAGACCGTCGTGTTCCGGGACTGAGGCGAACGTGGCCGTCATCATCCAGGGAAAACAGATCGCGCGGGAGCTGTGCGACAGGATCGCGCGCGAGGCCGAGGCCTTTCGCCTCGCACACGATCTTCCGCCTGCACTGGCCGTCGTGCTGGTGGGCGATCATCCGGCGAGTGAAGTCTATGTCCGGCAGAAGGTGATCGAATGCGGGAAGGCCGGGATTCGTTCCGAGGAGTATCGGCTGCCGGGTTCAACGCCGCAGGCCGAGTTGCTCGAACTCATCGGGCGGTTGAACCGGGACGACAAGGTGCATGGGATCCTCGTTCAGCTGCCGTTGCCGGACCCTATCGACGCCGTCCGCGTGCTCGACGCCATTGCGCCCGACAAGGACGTGGACGGTTTTCATCCGGTCAACGTGGGGCGGCTCTCGACCGGCAGCGATGGACTCGTTCCGTGTACGCCGCTGGGCTGCATGATGCTGCTCGATACCGTGATCGACGAACTGCGCGGCAGGCACGCGGTGGTCATCGGCAAGTCGAACATCGTCGGCAAGCCGGTGGCGCTGATGCTGCTCGAACGCGAATGCACGGTGACCGTCACGCATATCGCCACGCAGGGCTTGTCCGAGATCGTGCGCGGCGCGGATATCGTCGTCGCGGCGGCGGGCGCGCCCCGGCTCGTGCGCGGCGACTGGATCAAGCCGGGCGCCGTGGTCATCGACGTGGGCATCACGCGCCAGCAAGGACCGGATGGCAGGACGCGGCTCGTCGGCGACTGCGCCGCGGACGAGATGGATCATGCGGCTGCGGTGACGCCGGTGCCCGGAGGCGTCGGTCCCATGACCATCGCCTGTCTGTTGAGCAACACCCTGAAGGCGGCACGGAGGCTCGCTCATGGATGAACTCGTGTGCGCGCCGTGCGCGTCGTATGTGGACGAAGCCGAGGCGTCGTGTCAGGTCCGGCTCAACGAGTTGGAAGTCATGGCCGACATCGGCGTTTATGAAAGCGAGCAGGGCATGCCGCAGCCGCTGCTGATCGACGTGGCCGTCACGATGCTGCCGCCTTCGCGGGACGAGCTGTCCCACACCTTCGACTACACACGTGTACGCGCCTATGCGCTCGAACTCGCGGGACAGCGCATTGCGCTCATCGAGACCTTCGCGTTGCGGCTCGCGCGCATGTGCCTGTCCGACGACGGCGTGCTTCAGGCCGAGGTGCGCATCGGCAAGCCACGCGCCGTGCCCGGTTGCCTTGCGAGCACCTGCGTGACGCTGCGCAAGGGCGGGCGCCGCTTTTAGTATCATGCAAGGCGCCTGGCTGGAGGCAAGGCAGCAGCCCGCGGCCTTTCGATCCGATCGATTCAAGCGATCCCGGTTCACGGAGCCTGCCGCATCCAGGCCGGCTTCAGGAGAATGAATTTGGATCGGATGAATGCAATGCAGGCTTTCGTCGAGGCGGTCAAGCAGCGCAGCCTCGGCGGCGCGGCCCAGCACCTCGGCATCTCGCGAACGCTCGTCAGCCGTCACATCCAGGCACTCGAAGACGAACTCGGCGTGCGTCTGATGAACAGGACCACGCGCTCCCTGTCCCTGACGGAAGCAGGGCAGAGCTACTACCACTTCTGCGACGACATCCTCACGCGCGTCGAGGAAATGGACCGGCAGGTATCGTCGGAAGCGGCGGAAGCGCGCGGTGAAATTTCCGTACTCGCGCCGAAGTGGCTGCAAGCGCCCATCACCCATCTGCTCACCGCGTTCGCCAAACGCCATACGGAGATCCGGCCGCGTCTCGTGCTCGGCGGGGTCGCGCAAACGGCATACGGCTTTCTGGAGCAGGGCTGCGATATCGCGCTGCATACGCGGCCCATCCCGGACAGCCGCATCATTGCGCGACGCATCGCGGACATTCCGTACTGCCTGTGCGGCTCCGCTGACTATCTCGCGACTGCCGCACCGCTGATGCATCCGGCTGATCTCGCGAAGCATCCCGCGCTGGTGCATTTCGCCTATCACACCTGGCAATTCGAGCAGGATGGACGCGAGGAACGTTTCCAGCCGACTCCCGCATTCTCCACCAACACGTTCTCCGCGTTGCGCGACGCCGCGCTCGACAGTCTCGGGCTGTCCTTGCTGCCGGTGCCGCTGGTGCGTGACGATCTCGCGCAAGGCCGGCTGCGCGCCGTGCTGCCCGAATGGACGCCGTTCGGGCAGACCTTGTATGTGGCGATCGCGCCGGGCAGCGGCGTGCCCGCGAAGGTGACGCTGCTGATGAACTTCGTCGTCGAATGGTTCGGCAAGCATCCGCTTTAACCGTAACCGTAACTGTAGCCGAAGCCTGCGCTCAATCGCTCGTGTTGAGCACGAAAGGACTGTGCGGCGAATACCCCGGCGAAAGCGTGCAGCCGAACAGGGTCCAGTCGCCAAGACTGCGGCACGCGTGCCAGAAATGCGCGGGCACCGCGAGCTGCGGCCGTTGACCCGCCGTCAGATCGCAGCCGAGCAGACTGACTTCGTGCATGCGGCTGCCGTTCGTCACGATCATCTCGGCGGGCGCGCCCAGGTAGTAATGCCAGACTTCGATGCCTTCCAGCTTGTGCAACGGCACCGGCTCGTCGCCGGCCAGCAGGACGTACATCGAGGACAGCCGGGGCGGTCCCCATGCTTCGCCGTCGGCATAGTGCGGGGCGTACCAGCCCGCCAGATGATGCCGCTCCATGCCGAACAAGCGGATGATGTCGCGCAGGCTGCTCATCCCTTACGACACCGCTTCGACATCGCGCGCCGGCGTGCGCAGTCCCGCTTCGACGATGATCTGCGCCAGCACATCTTCATTCCGGTAGCCCATCAGATGCACGCCGGCCACGCCCTCGATGCCGCGTATGCGCTGGATCGTCTCGATGCAGAAGCGTTTCCCTTCGAGCCGCTGATCCGCAGCGGCGCCGATGCGCTCCGTCACTGACAGCGGCACGTTCACGCCGGGCACGTGATCCGCCATCCAGCGCAGCGCCTTCGCCGTGGACAGCACGCCCACGCCGACGATGATCGCCGCACGCCGATGCAGCCCGCGTGCGCGCACGGCGTGCATGAACTGCTCGAGCCGTTCGACATCGAAGCAGAACTGCGTCTGGATGAACTGCGCGCCGGCGTCGACCTTGCGTTCAAGATTGGCGATGCGTTCGGCATACGGCGGCACGAAGGGGTTCGCGGTGGCGCCGAGGAACAGGCGCGGCGCGTGTTGCAGCTTGCGGCCCGACGCATATTCGCCGCGCTCGGTCATGCCTTTCAGCGTGTGCAGCAGGTTGACCGAATCGAGATCGAAGACGGGTTTCGCGCCGGCATGATCGCCCTTGGAGACGTCGTCGCCGGTGAGGCACAGCACGTTGCGGATGCCGAGCGCCGCTGCGCCGAGCACATCGCCCTGCAGCGCGATGCGGTTGCGGTCACGGCAGCTGACCTGACTGACGGGCGTATAGCCGGCGGCGTGCAGCAACGCGCTGGCCGCCGCGCTGGACATGTGGCAGTTCGCGCCCGCGCCGTCCGTGATGTTGATGGCATCGGTCAGGCCGCGGAACACGGCAGCGCGGTCCAGCAGCGCGCGCGGATCGGCGGAGTCCGGCGGCGAAATCTCGACCGTGACGATGAACCGGTTGCGCTCGCGGCACAGCGTCGCGAACGGGTTGTCGACCGGATCGTCATCAACGCGCGGCGCTTGGGTTGCCGTTGCTGCGGGCGGAATTAGAGCGGCCTTGGGCGGCGCGATCATCGGCATCCAGGTCGATCTGCCGGTCAGCTGATAGTCGCGCGGCGCCGCGCGCCGGGTCCATGTGCTCGTGTGCCCCGGAAGAATGCGCGCATCGCCTTCGGTTGCATCGACCCAGGTGCAGCGGCGGTCAGGGCGGACTTCGCATTGACCGTCCAGGCGCACGCCGCCGCACGGCCCGTTGCGCATGCCCTTGGCGCAGCCGGTCGGACACGCCATGCCCGTCACCGAGAGGCCGCATTGACCGCACATCTGGCAGTCGAAGAATGCGCGCTTCGCGGCGCGTTCGATCGGCAGGACGACCGCTTCGAGTCTCTGAACGCCGATCTTCTCCGCGACGGGTGCGAGCCGCGGCGCCATCCGTTCGAACAAGCCATACAGTCCGCGCATGCTGCGCGCGTGCTTCAACGACCAGCGACGCAAGGTCTTCATCGCGCACTCGTCGAGGGAAGCCAGCGAGCGTAGTTGGCGCGCTGTTCACGGGGTGAAACGGTCATTGCAGGTCTCCCATACGAGTCTTCGGATCGTCTTGCTCCATGGTCGCGAATGGCATCGCGTTCGAAGGAGTCATCGATGATCTTATGCCTCGGCCGCATGGGGAAAAAGCACGTGAGCCGCACACTTAGCTTGCGTAAATCGGCTGAATTGGAGCCGCTTCAGAACACTGACTCTCTGGACACGCTCCACCGTTGAGCACAGGGATCACCGCCCGTGAAACCGCGACGCGGCGCAAAAGTGCCATCGAAACTCACTTTTGTGTAGGGACAGCCGCCGTGGCCTTCCCTATGCTGGGCACATTCGACGTCATCTATCCTGACGCTTTCCGTGATGCCGGGCCCCAATCCCGCCCAGGCCCGCGATTCAGGCGTGAAATGTCCCCGCGACAGTCACGCGCGAAGTTTCAATCAAACATAAGAGACAAAGCATATGGAGACAACCGACCCCGCCCGATCAGGCATGACCTACCGCTTCAGCGTGCTCGCGCTGCTGGCGCTGGGCGTGCTGATCGCCTATATCGACCGCACGAGCATCTCGGCCACGCTGGCGCATCCGGGCTTCATCCGCCACTTCGCGCTCGACGACGTCGATCGCGGCTGGATCAACGCCGCGTTCTTCTGGTCCTACGGCGTGTTCCAGGTGCCGATGGGCTGGGTCGCCGACCGCTACGGCGTCAAATGGCCGTACGCAATCAGCTTCGCGTTGTGGTGCATCGCGACCGCGCTGATGGGCGCCGTGACCGCACTGGCCAGTCTGGTGGTGATGCGGCTCGTCATCGGCGCGGCCGAAGCCATCGTGATTCCGGCCAGCTATCGCTGGATCCGCAACAACTTCGACGAGAGCCAGAACGGCCTCGCCGTCGGCCTGCTGGCGATGGGTAACAAGTTCGGCCCCGCATTCGGCGCGCCGCTGGGCGCGTGGATCATCGTCAACTATTCGTGGCAGGCGATGTTCATCGGCACCGGGCTGGTCGGGCTGATGTGGCTGCTGCCGTGGCTCACGATGGTGCGCAGCGACTATCCGGGCAAACCCGAAGTCATCCGCTCGCACATCAGCGCGCGCACCGTCACGCTCGGCAATATTCTCAGCAGCCCGGTGGTGTGGGGCGGCATCATCACCAACTTCTGCTACGGCTATTTCACGTTCTATTGCATGACGTGGATGCCCGCCTATCTGGTCGAACAGCGCCATCTGTCGATCTCCCGTTCCGGCGTGTTCACGTTCTTCAGCTTCGCGGGCATCGCGATTGTCGCGGCGGTGGCGGGCTGGGTCGCGGACCGGGTGATCGCGGGCGGCCGCAATCCGATTCTCGTCCGCAAGGTCTTCACGGTGACCGGCTTCCTCGGCGGCTGCACGGTGCTGCTCGGCGCCTATGCGAACACCGTGCAGATGGCGTTGTTCTGGAACGTGCTGTCGCTGTCGCTGCTCGGCCTCGTCACCGCCAACAATCTCGTGCTGTCGCGGCTCACGCTGATTCCGAAGCAGGCCATCGGCCTCGTCACGGGCATCCAGGGCGTGGCGACGAGCCTGGCCGGCGGCGTCACCGCGAGTCTGTCCGGCTGGCTCCTCCAGGTCAGCGGAAGCTATCACCTGCCGATGCTCATCATCCTCGTCTTCCTCGTCGTCGGCGCGCTGGCCACAGCGTTCCTCTATCGCCCCGAATGGGCGCCCAAGGTGAGCGAACCCCAGGGCGAGCTGCACCAGGCTTGAACACACACAAGACCGTCAAATCACAGAAAGGGCATTCATGGCGAAAATCGTATTCGGAATGGCCGTGCCGCACAGCGGCATGCTCGGGCAGGCGCCGGAAGACTGGCTCAAGAACGGCGAGCGTGACCGCAACAATCCGGAGCTCTGGTTCCGCAACCGCACGTGGACCTATCCCGAGCTCGAAGCACATCGCGAAGCGGCCTTCGAGCCGTTCCTGACGCTCGAGGAACGCACCGCACGCGCAGCACGCTGCCGCGTCGCGCTCGACAAGATGGCGGCGGCCTACCGCGAAGCGAACATCGACGTAGCCATCATCCTCGGCAAGGACCAGAAGGAGATCTTCACGGATTTCTCGCCTTCCATCGCCATCTACAGCGGCGCGGAAGTGCATAACGGTCCGCCGCAGCGCTCCGTGTATGCGCCGGATCATCATGTCGTGCATCAGTGTCATCCGCAGCTGGCGACTTACCTGATCGAATACTTCCAGCGCGAGAACTTCGATCTGACCGATCTGTTCGCGTGGCCCGACAACGTCTGGATGAAGCCGCTGCCCGACTATCCCGTCGCGCCGCATGCCTACAGCTTCGTCTATCACCAGATCATGGGCGACGCGCCGCCGCCGCACGTGCCCGTCATCATGAACTGCTTCTATCCGCCGACGCAACCTTCGATGTCGCGCTGCATCGAGTTCGGCCGCGTGCTGCGCGATGCGATCGCCGCCTGGCCGGAAGACGTGCGCGTGGGCATCTTCGCGTCGGGCGGCCTGTCGCACTTCGTGAACGACGAGGAATTCGACCAGCGCATCATGAAGATGCTGGCCGCCTACGACTACGACGGTCTCGCCGCCGTGGACGACCGCTCGTATCAGTCGGGCACCTCGGAAATCAAGCTCTACGTGAGCGTGATGAAGGCGGTCGAGGAAACCGGCGCGGCAATGACGCTGGTCGATTACGTGCCCTGCTGGCGCACGGCGGCGGGCACCGGCGAAGGCATGGGCTTCATGTACTGGAAGGGCGCGGAATAACGCGCGGGCCGGGTAAGCAGCAAGCGCCCGGCGAGGCGATCCATGCGACACTTCCGCGATGCGCGAACCTTCTCCGTCTGATCCAGTCGGACGGAAGGCATGGCCACCGCCGCAACCCTTGCGCGCGGATCTGGAACACGAGGCCGGCCAGGGCGCCGCCGGCCTGCAAGGAGACATCGATGAAGCAGGGCGCCTCGGGGAAACCTCCCGCCAGGACCTTCGCCGACGCAACGCTCAAGACCGTCCCGAAGGTGCGGCTCTACGTGGAGCGGCCTGAAGAAAAGCAGTGGTTCGTCCATGTGGGCCACGTCACCGACCGCGGCCGCTGGCGCACGGAGCCGCACGCGCATCCCGAGTATGGGCAACTGATCTTCGTGCGCAGCGGTTGCGGCGTGATGAATCTCGAAGGCCGCAACGTGCCGTTCGAAGGCCCTTGCGCGTTGCTGCTGCCCACCGAATGCGTACACGGTCTGGACTATCAGCACGACGCCGACCGCTGGGTCGTGACCATCGAGGTGTCCTACCTCGCCCAGGTCAATGCGCGGCTCGATGATTTCATCGCGCTATGGTCGGCGCCCCGCGTCATTTCTTTTGCCGGCACGCGCGACGGCGGCGCCGAGTTTCACAGCCTCGTGCGGCGTCTCAAGGAAGAAGCGGAATCCGACGCCCTGGGGCATAGCGTCGGCACCGAGGCGCGCCTGACCTTGCTGCTGCTCGAACTCGTGCGCGAAGCCCGTCTCGACGAAAGCGGCGCCGAGTCGGGCACACGCAACGACGTCCGCGTGGTGGAGCGCTTCAGGAAGCTCATCGACGAGCATTTCCGCGAGAACTTCTCGCTGCAGGACTATGTGTCGATGATGGCGATCTCGCTCGTGCAACTGCGCACGGCGTGCGCATCGGCGGCGGAGCAGAGTCCGACCAAGCTCATCCACGCGCGCATCATCACCGAAGCCAAGCGCAATCTGATCTTCGGCGATCTCTCGGTGGAACAGATCGCGTTCGGACTCGGTTTCGCCGATGCCGCGTATTTCACCCGTTTCTTCCGCCGCGAAACCGGACAGGCGCCCAGTCAGTTCCGCGCGGCCGCGCGCTTGCAGCACGCGCCGAAGTCGGTCACGTCCTGAACTGCCTCATCGCTTCGCGGCTTCGTCCAGGCCGCCGCCCAGTGCCGCGTAGAGCGTGACGAGACTCGTCTGCGCGAAAAGCTGCGTCGTCGCGAGCGATTGTTGCGCGGCATACAGCAGCCGCTGCTCCGTCAGCGCATCGAGCAGACTGGCGCTGCCTTGCCGGTATAACGCCATCGACAGATCGTACGCATGCTGGTCTGCATCGACGGTCTGGGTCTGGGCATCGAGCTGCTCGCCGATGGTCGCGCGTGTCGCGAGCGCATTCGCCACTTCCTCGAACGCCGTCTGAATGGTCTTCTCGTAGGTCGCGACATCGATGCGATAGGTCACCTTCGCGGCGTCGAGCGTCGCCCGGTTCGCGCCCGCATTGAAGATGGGCAGCGACGCCGACGGCTCGAACGACCAGCTGCGGTTGCCGCCCCTGAAGAGCGACGCTAGCGCCGGGCTCTCGAAGCCGAGCGCGGCCGTGAGGCTGATCGTCGGGAAGAAATTGGCGCGCGCCGCGCCGATGTCGGCATCGTCCGCCTTCAGCGCATGTTCCGCCGCGAGCACGTCGGGGCGTTGCTGGAGCACGGAGGAAGGGACGCCGGCGGGAATGGCCGTGAGGCTCGTGACCGGGTCGATGCTCGCATCGGGCAGATCGGCCTCCGGCACCGGCGCGCCCGCGACGAGGTCGAGCGCATTGCGCGCCTGCGCCACCGTCGTCATGGCCTGCGCGACGGCATTGCGCGCCGATTGCACGCTGCTGCGCGCCTGTTCGTAATCGAGGCCGCTGGTCGCGCCCAGCGCATGTTCGCGTTGCACAAGGTTGAAGGTGCGTTGCTGGCTGTCGAGCATGTCGCGCGCGATCGCCAGCAGGCGCTTGTCGGTGGCAAGCGTCAGCCAGTCGCTCGCCACGTCCGATACGAGGCTGATCTGCGTGCTGCGGCGCGTTTCCTGCGTGGCGAAGAAAGTTTCCAGCGCGGCATCGCTCAGATTGCGCACCCGGCCGAACAGGTCGATCTCATAAGACGTGAAGCCCAGGTCCGCGCTGTAGATATGCGACGTGGTGCCGCTGCCGTTGCCCGTCGTGGTGCCTGAGCCGGACTCGGCGCGGCGCACGGAGTTCGGCGTGCGGCCCGCGTCCTGGCTCGCGCCCACGTCGATCTCCGGCAGCAGCGACGCGCGCTGGATCCGGTACTGCGCGCGCTCCTTCTCGATGTTCAGGATCGCGATGCGCAGATCCCGGTTGTTCGTGAGCGCGAGTGCAATGGTTCGTTGCAGCCGTGGATCGACGAAGAACGTGCGCCAGCCGATGTCGGCGGCCAGCGTGTCCGGGGCGGCCGCAGCGGTCTGGCCGGGCCATGAAGCGGGCACCGGCGCGGCGGGCCGCTGATAGTCCGGCGCCAGATTGATACAGCCGCCGAGCATGCCAAGCCCGCCGACCGCCGCCGCGACGGGCAGCCAACGCCATGCCGCCTTCATGCTTCACCTCCAGTCGAATCCGTGTCCCGCGCGCTCCAGTCGCCGCCCCGGCCGCCCGGATGCGAGCGCTTGCTCGAGAACTTGCGCACCATGAAATAAGCGAGCGGCGTGAAGAAGATGCCGAGCAGGGTGCCGACGAGCGTCCCGCCGAACACGCCGGTGCCGATGGAATGCCGCGCCGCCGCGCCCGCGCCGGTGGCGACCACGAGCGGCGCGACGCCGAGCAGGAAGGCGAGCGACGTCATGATGATGGGACGGATCCGCAGCGCGACCGCTTGTTCGATGGCCTTCATCGTGGACTTGCCTTCGCGTTCGAGCATCACGGCGAACTCGACGATGAGAATCGCGTTCTTCGACGCTAGCCCGACGGTGACGAGCAGGCCGACCTGGAAGTACACGTCGTTGGAGAGCGCCCGCAAGCTCGTGGCAAGCGACGCGCCGAGCACGCCCAGCGGCACGATCAGCAGCACCGACAACGGCACCGACCAGCTCTCGTAGAGCGCGGCGAGACACAGGAACACGAACAGCACCGACACGGCATAGAGATACGGCGCCTGTCCGCCCGAGAGCTGTTCCTGATACGACAGCCCGGTCCACGCGGAGGTAATGCCCTTCGGCAGCTGGGCGACGAGTTGTTGCATCGTCTGCATCGCCTGTCCGGAACTGACGCCCGTCGCCGGATCGCCGACGATCTCGAACGACGACTGCGCGTTATAGCGGTCGAGTTCAGGCGGGCCGTAGGTCCAGTGCGACGTGGCGAACGCGGAGAACGGCACCATCGTTCCCGAGGCGTTGCGCACATACCATTGCAGCAGTGATTCGGGCGTCATGCGAAACGGCGCATCGCCCTGCACGTAGACCTTCTTGATGCGCTCCTGGTCGAGGAACTCGTCCACGTACTGGCTGCCGAGCGCATCCTCGATGGTCGCGTTGACGTCGCTGATGTTCAGGCCCATCGCGCTGGCCTTGCGGTCGTCGATGGCGAGCGACAGTTGCGGCGTGTCGCTCAGGCCGTTGAAGCGCACCTGACGCACGAGACCGCTCTGGTTTGCCTGCGCGATCAGCTTGTCGCGCGCGGCCGCGAGCGCCGCGTGCCCGACATTGTCCTGATCCACGAGCTCCATGTCGAAGCCGGAGCTGACGCCCATGCCGCGCACCGTCGGCGGCTGGAAGATGAAGACCTTGGCATCGCGAATGGTCCGCGACAGGTCGCGCGATGCTTTCGTGACGAGGCTTTCCGCCGAGTCGGCCGCGCTGCTGCGCTGGTCCCAGTCCTTGAGCTTCACCCACATCATGCCGACGTTCTGGCCGTTGCTGCCGGTGGCATAACCGGCCACGTTGAACACTTCGGTGATGTCCGGCTGCTTCAGAAGATAGTCTTCCACCTTCTGCATGATCGCTTCGGTGCGTTCGCGCGTCGCGCCCACCGGCGCCTTGACGGTGACCATCAGTCTGCCCTGGTCCTCGAGCGGCAGGAACGAGGTGGGCAGATGCATGAACAGCAGGCCCCCGCCGATCACCAGCAGCGCATACACGATGATCGCGGGCTTGCGATGATGCAGCAGCTTGTCCACCGCGCGGCGGTAGGCGTTGTCGGTCTTGTCGAAGCCGCGGTTGAAGCGCGTGAAGAACCCGCCCTTCGGCTTGACGTGGCCTTCCTTGAGCAAGGTGGCACACAACGCGGGCGTGAAGGTCAGCGCCACGAGCACGGACAAGGCCATCGCCGACACCACCGACACCGAGAACTGCCGATAGATGATGCCGGTGGAGCCACCGAAGAAGGCCATCGGCAACAGCACGGCGGACAGCACCATGGCGATCGCCACGAGCGCGCTGCTGATCTCGGTCATCGATTTGCGCGTGGCTTCGCGCGGCGACAGATGTTCCTCCGACATCAGCCGCTCGACGTTCTCGACCACGACGATTGCATCGTCCACCAGCAGGCCGATGGCGAGCACGAGCCCGAACATCGTCATCATGTTGATGGAGTAGCCGAACAGGTCGAGGATGCCGAACGTGCCGAGCAGCACCACCGGCACCGCAATGGCCGGGATCAGCGTGGTTCGCCAGTTTTGCAGGAACAGGAACATGATCGCGACCACGAGCACGATCGCTTCGAGCAGCGTCTTGACCACTTCCTCGATGGACGTCTTGATGAAGGGCACCATCTCGTACGGATATTCCACCTTCAGACCGGCAGGGAAGGTGGAGGCGCGTTTTTCGAGGAAGTCGTGCACTTCCTTGTCCACCTGCACTTCGTTGGCGCCGATCGCGAGTTGCAGCCCGAGCCCCGCGGCAGGCTTGTTGTTGAAGTTCGATTCGACCGTGTATTCCTGCGGCCCGAGCGCCACGCGCGCGACGTCGCTCAACAGCACCTGCGAACCGTTGGTCTGCGTCTTGAGCACGATGTTGCGGAACTGCTCGGCCGTGGTGAGGCGGCTGCGCGCGGTGATCGTGGCGTCGAGTTCCTGGCCCTTGACCGACGGCGTCTTGCCGACTTCGCCCGCGGCGATATCGACGTTCTGCGTATTGATCGCGCTGACGATATCCGCCGGCATCAGCGCATACTTCTGCAGCTTGTTCGGATCGAGCCAGATGTGCATCGCGTACTGGTAGCCGAACTGCTGCGCCTGGCCGACGCCCGGAAGACGTTCGATCGGTTCTTCGAGCTTGCTGTAGAGATAATCGGCGATGGCCGACTTGCTCATCTTGCCGTCTTCGGACACGAGGTTGAAGACCAGGAACGTATCTGGCGAGGCCTTCCTCACGGTCACGCCGCTTTGCTGCACTTCCGTGGGCAGCAGCGCGTTCGCGGACTGCAACTGGTCCTGTACCTGGACCTGCGCCGTATCCGGATTGGTGCCCGCCGCGAAGGTAAGCTTGATCGAGATGCTGCCCTGCGAGTTCGCGCTCGACGACATGTACATCAGGTTGTCGAGCCCGACCATCTGCTGCTCGATCACCTGCACCACCGCGTCCTGATTGGTCTGCGCCGAAGCGCCGTCGTAGGTAGCGGCGATCTGGATGGTCGGCGGCGCGATGTCGGGATACTGGTCCAGCGGCAACTGCGTGATGGTGAACGCGCCGGTCAGCGTGACGATGATCGCCAGCACCCAGGCGAAGACAGGACGGTCGATGAAAAAGTGAGCAATGCGCATGCGTCGGCTCCTTCAGTCAGCCGAGGCGGTGGAAGTCGGCGGCTGCGTTGCCGCCACGGCCGATGCCGGCATCTCGACCGCTTTCACGGTGTCGCCGGCATCGACATACTGCGAGCCTTCCACGACGATGCGGTCGCCTGCCGCGAGCCCGCCCGTCACGACCCATTGATTGCCGTCGGCGGTGCCGGACAGCGTCAGCGTGCGCTGTTCGATCTTGTTCTTCGCGCCGACCACCAGTGCGCTCGCGTCGCCGCGCTGGTCGTGCGTGACCGCTTGCTGCGGCACCAGGATCGCGTTCTCGTCGATGCCCTGATCCACCACCGCATGCAGATATTCGCCGGGCAGCAGCATCTTCTCCGGATTCGGCACCACGATGCGCAGCGTGATCGTGCCGGTGGTCTGATCGACGCCCACGCCTGCGAACTTGAGCGTGCCCTCGTGCTTGTAGGTCGTGCCGTCTTCCAGCGTGATCCTCACTTTCGCGTTGCCGGCTGCATCGGTTTTCAGGCTGCCGTCCGCCAGTTTCTTGCGCAACGCGAGAACCGCCGTGCTCGACTGCGTCACGTCGAGATACATCGGATCGTAGGCGTAGATGGTGGCGAGCGCGGTGCTCTGATCGGCCGTCACCAGCGCGCCCGGCGTGTACGTCGACGCGCTGATCGTTCCGCTGATGGGCGCGGTCAGGCGCGTATAGCCCAGGTTGATGCGCGCGCTTTCGAGCGCGGCGCGGTCGGCGTCGATGGTCGCTTCATCCTGCTTGAGCGTGGCCTCGGCTTGTTCGAGCGTTTCCTTGCTGATCGCATCGATGGCGGCGAGCGACTTGTCGCGCTCGGCAATCGGCCGCGCCGACAGCAAGGCCGCCTGCGCCTTCTCCAGGTCGGCCTTGTCGGCGTCGTAGGTGGCCTGATAGGGCGCGGGATCGATCTGATACAGCACCTGACCCGCGCGGACCTCGCCGCCTTCCTCGAACAGCCGCTTCTGGATGATGCCGCTGACCTGCGGCGTAACCTGCGAGGTCAGGAAAGCGGTCGTGCGTCCCGGCAGCGAAACCGACTGCGCGTAACGCGTCGTGTGGACCGTCATCACGTTGACGCTCTGCACCTTCTTTGGCTCTTGCTTCGAAGCGGGCGAGCAGGCCGTCAATGAACCTGTGAACGACAGCACAGCCATGCCGTACAGCACGGAACGCGGAACTCTCATGGGGTCGACCTCGATGCGACAAGCGCGGCATTTGCCAGATGAGCCGATTATCCAAAGCAATTTCGCAAGAAATTAGGAAGTTCGGTCCGGCATGTTGGCGACGCCAACCCAGGCAGTAGAATCCGCTGCATGACGACCCCCACCACGCACACGAAGGCGGCAAAGAAGACGTTTGGCCTCACGGCCAAGCTGTTCGTTGCCATGCTGGCGGTGAACATCGTGCTGATCGGGGCCATGTCGATTGGTGCGCGCATCAGCTTCCAGCGCGGCTTTCTCGGCTATCTGACGCAGCAGGACCAGAAGCGCCTCGACGACAGCGTGGCGCCGCTCGCCAACGCCTATCAACAACACGGTAACTGGGACTTCATTCGCCAGGACCGGCATCTGTGGCACATGCTGATGCTGCCGAGCGGCCGGTCCTTCACGCCGTCGCCGGACAACGCGCCGTTTCCGGTGCCGCCGCTCGCGGACCTGATCGGCGCGAACCTGCGCTTCACGCTGGTCGATGCAAACAACGTCTATCTGGCCGGCAATCGCCGCATGTTCGACGGCGCGCCACGCAGGCCGGTCGTCGTCGAGGGCAAGACGGTAGGCTGGCTGCTCATCGCGCCGGTGCAGGACGTCATGGAGCCGGGCGATCTGCGCCTTCAGGAAACGCAGCGCGAGGCGAGCTGGGTGCTGGCCGTGGCGGCCACGCTGATCGCCGTGCTGATCTCGCTATGGATCGCGCGCAGCCTGGGCCTGCCCTTGCAGCGCATCGCACGCGCGACGCATGTGCTGGCGCGCGGCGAGTTCAATGAGCGCGTGCCCGTGGTCTCGGGCGGAGAACTGGGACAACTCGAAGCGGACTTCAACAATCTTGCTGAAACACTCGAGCGCAATGAACAGATGCGCGCCGCGCTGGTTGCCGATGTCTCGCACGAACTGCGCACGCCGCTTGCCGTGATGCGCGCGGAAGTCGAGGCGCTGGAAGTGGGCGTGCGCGAGATGAACGTCGAGGCGATGCGGTCGCTGTCGCTGGAACTGGAGCGGCTCAGCCGGCTCACGGACGATCTGTATCACCTCTCGCTGTCGGATGTCGGCGCCTTGCAGTATCACTTCGGCGATGTCGATGTGAGCGACGCGCTCGACGAAATCCTGCGCCTGTTCGGCCGACGCCTCGCGGACGCGGGCATCACGCTGGAGACGCGGCTGCCCGACGCCGCGCCGCTCGTGTACGGCGACGAACGCCGTCTGCAACAGGTGTTCTCCAACATCCTGCAGAACGTCGTGCGCTACGTGCCCGCGGGCGCGACGGTGAGCGTCGGCGTGCGGGCGGAGGGCGGCAGGGTGCACATCGACTTTCAGGACAGCGGGCCGGGCGTGCCGGAGGCATCGCTGGCCGCGCTGTTCGAGCGCTTCTATCGCGTCGAGAGTTCGCGCAGCCGCGCGACCGGCGGCGCGGGTCTCGGCCTGCCGATCTGCCGCAGCATCATCCAGGCGCACGACGGCCGCATCTCGGCCTCGAAGGCGCCGCAGGGCGGTCTGTGGATCGCCATTGTTCTTCCACGCCAGAGCGAGGATTCGTGAGCGACACAAGTGTTGATATCGACGTGCTGATCGTCGAGGACGAACCCAAGCTGGCGTCCGTCATGGTCGATTTCATTCGCGCCGCCGGGTATGCGCCGCGCTGGGTCGCGAACGGATCGCAGGTTGCCGCGGCCGTGGCCGGGCACATGCCGCACCTGATCATTCTCGATCTGATGTTGCCGGGCCGGGACGGCCGCGATATCTGCCGCGACCTGCGCAGCGTCAGCGACGTGCCGATCATCATGGTCACGGCGCAGGCGGAGGAGGTGGATCGTCTGCTGGGACTGGAACTCGGCGCCGACGACTACGTCTGCAAGCCCTTCAGCCCGCTGGAACTGGTGGCGCGCGTCAAGGCCATCCTGCGGCGCGCGCGCATTCATGCGCATCCGGAAACGAGCCCGCTGCAACTCGACGAGGCGCGTTTGCAGGCCACGTATCGCGGCGCGCCGCTCGACCTGACGCCGATCGAATTCCGCCTGCTCGCCACGCTCGCGAGCCGGCCGGCGCAGGTCTTCTCGCGCAACAAGCTGATGGACCGGCTGTATACGGACGGGCGCATCGTGGAAGACCGCACGATCGACAGCCACGTGCGCAAGCTCCGGCGCAAGCTCGAAGCGATTGCGCCGGAGGAGGACGTGGTGCAGTCGGTGTACGGGGCGGGGTTCAAGCTCGTCCTGTAGACGAGCCACTGATCACGCGCTGACGCACCTGAACCCGGCATACACGTACTGGTAATGCCCCTGGAACCAGTTGCGGAAGCTCGGCCGCAGCATGCAGGCAGCCGTGCGCGGCGAACCGCCCTTGATGACGAAGTGCTTGCCGTCGAAGAAGTTGGCCGAATAGCCCAGGTAGAACGGGAACGGCTCGAAGCCGTCCAGCGGCGCGAACTCCGTCGAGGTCCATTCCCACCCGTTGCCGAACTGGCCTTCCACGCCGAACTCGCTGCGATTGTCCGGATGCGCCTGTACCGGCGACGGATCCCAGCGGCGGAAATCGAAGTTGCCTTCCGCGACATGCGGCGCACCCAGGGCCGCGCGCTGCCATTGCGCCTCGCTCGGCAGCTTCTTGCCGGCCCAGCGGGCGTACGCCTTTGCTTCCGCATGACTCACGAAGACCGGCCAGTCGAGCGGCAGCGCGATCTCGTCGAACATCGTGCGAAGGGTCCACGCGCCGCCCGACGGAATCCAGAAGGCCGGATGCGCAATGCGCTGTTCCTCCTTCCATGTCCAGTCGGCGTCGTCCCAGACGGCGCGGTTCGCATAACCGCCGGCCTCCATGAAACGCAGCCAGTCGCCGTTCGTGACCATGTGGCGGTCGATCTCGAACGCGGGCACGTCGACGCGCTGTTCACCGAATTCGTTGTCCCAGCCGAACAGGCCGCTGTCGCGCGCCAGACCCAGCGTCACCGAACCGGCCGGCACGCGCACGGTTTCATGCGCGAGCGGACGCTCCGAGCGGCGGTCGGACAAGGCATCGGACGGGGCAATTTTTCTATCGACCGGCAATTGATGCAGCATGTACGCGAGCGTTTCCGCATGCATCAGACGATGCTCGATGGCGACTTCGAGCAGTTGCGCGGGCGAATCGTCGGGAGAAAGCGGGGCCGTCGCGAGTTCGACCGGATCGAAACACGCATCGATCGCCGCGCGTAGCGTGTCGCGATAGGCGCGCACTTCGTCGAGCGTGGGCCAGTCGGCGGGCTGGTCGCTGGGCAGGCCGCCGTCCACCGGATCGATGCCGAACGCGAACAGCTGGTCGTAAGCGGGATTCGGGCTCGGCAGGTCGAACAGGCGCTGGTCGAACAGATTGCGGTCGAAGGCTTCCAGATGCCCGATGTAGAACACAATCCGGTGCCGCTCGGCAATCGGCCTGTCGTACAGATGTTCAGGCTTGACGACGCCGAAGAGTTCGTCGGTGACGCGTCGGGCCTCGGCGAGGCGTTCGAGCAGAGGGTGACGCAGTGAAGGTTCGCGATTCATCTCGCTCATTCTCCTTGGCAGGCCAGCTAGGCTAAAGAGCCTAATGCGTAGCGAGCAGCGTGCCAACTGAAAAATGAGCGCCGATTATTCTCACTCGGGAAATAATCGGCTGCAGGTCCGCGCCGGGCGGGGCGGAGCTCAGACGGCGCGCAGACCGTCGAAGTCGCGGATGCGGATGAATTTGCCCTGCGTTTCGATCAGCCCGGAGCGGTCGAAGCGCGACAGCGTGCGGCTCACGGTTTCGAGCGTCATGCCGAGATAGCTGCCCATGTCGTCGCGCGTCATGCGCAGCGTGAACTCGGACGCCGCATAACCGCGCCGCGAGAGCCGCGAGGAAATGTCGAGCAGCAGGCGCGCGACGCGTTCGTCGGCGCGCAGCATGCCGAGCCTGACGACGTGATTCACTTCCCGGTTCAGCGCGTGACTCATCATGCGGTGGAGGCGCTTCTGCAAGGCGTCGGTCTCGCGGCACATGCGCTCGAACAGCGTGTAGGGCACCACGCACACGGTGCTGTCCTCCAGCGCGACGGCGTCGCAGGTATGCACGCCTTCCTCGATGCTCTCGAAGCCGAGCGCGTCACCGGCCAGCAGCAGGCCGGTGACCTGTTCGCGGCCGCCGTCCTGCGTGACGACCTTCTTGAGCGAACCGGCGCGCAGCGCGAACAGGGCGTCGAAACGGTCGCCGGTGCGAAACAGCGCTTCGCCCCGTTTGACCTTGCGCGTGACGGAGATGATGTTTTCCAGCTTGGCGACGTCGCTGGCGCAGAGTCCTTCGGGCATGCAGAGATGACGCATGGCGCAGGTGGAGCAATTCGCTGCGTTGCGCCGCGCGCGGTGGGTGTCGGACAGTGCGCTCATGGGCTTCGTTTGTTGATGAAAGACAAACGATTTTCCCACGCTGTTTTGCGCCCCCAGCGTGGAAAATTGACGCAGGCTGAAACCCGTACAGCATTTTTTACATCAGGCGTCCGCGGCTTCTTCGTCGGCTTTCTCGTCGGCTCCCGCGGCGGATGGAATCAGCAAGACCGGCAGCGTCGCCTGGCGCAGGCAGCGTTCGGCCACGCTGCCGAGGATCAGACGCCGAAAGCCCTTGCGGCCGTGCGTGCCCATGATCAGCAGGTCGGCGTTGAAGGCCGCAGCTGCCTGGATGATGAGCGTCGCGACGTCGTCGCTCGCGGTGGCCTCGACGGTCACCACATCGCCGGCAATCCCGCGCGCCTGCATGGCGGCGGTGGTGTCGCGCGCCAGTTCCGCGCTTTGTTCCATCAGGCTCTTTTGCAGCGAGGTCGGATCGTAGCCGGGCACGTCCATGTACATCGGGCCCGTCTCGACGACGTAATACGGCTGCATGACCGCGTGATGCGTGGCGGCGAGATCGAGCGCGGCGTCGAACGCGTGTTTCGAGGTGCGGCTGCCGTCGATGGCGACGAGAATGCGTTGGAACATGACGATTTCCCCCTGAAGACGATCGAGTGGCGAACGGCGAGCGGTGCGTGTCCCGCCGTGCCCCGGATGATAAGGCGCGCGTCTTGCCGTGCCGTGCGGCTTTTTGGCGAAAGGTCGATCCCGCGCAAGGCAGGCCGTACAATTCGTCCTTCTCGGCATCAGCGGCCGCTTAATTCGGTGGCCGCGATCTCCTTGTAGCATTTCTTCAGCCTGCCTGCCCGACTCACCGTGACCCAGACGCCGCCCGCCGCACCCGCCCTCGCTTTCAGAACCGCCCTCTACGCGATGCTCGGCATCGGTCTCGTCAACATGCTGGTCGCGCTCGACCAGACCGTGGTCAGCACGGCCTTGCCGTCGATCGTGGCCGAGCTGCACGGCTTCGAGTTCTATGCGTGGATCGCGAGCGCCTATCTGCTGGCGTCGGTGGTGACGGTGCCGGTGTTCGGGCGGCTCGGCGACTACTTCGGGCGCAAGCGCTTCGTGGTGGCGGCGGTGATCGTGTTCACGCTGGCCTCGGTCTTGTGCGGACTCGCGCCGAACATGCTGTTCCTCGTGCTCGCGCGCGGCCTGCAGGGCGTGGGCGGCGGGATGATGGTGGGCACCGCGTTCGCCTCGATTCCCGACTTGTTCCCCGATCCGCGCACCCGCGTGCGCTGGCAGGTGGTGCTCGCGGCGGCGTACGGCATCGGCACGGCGGCCGGGCCTTCGCTGGGCGGCTGGATGAGCGAGCACTGGGGCTGGCGCTCGACCTTCCTCGTCAATCTGCCGGTCGGCATCGCGGCGCTGTACTTCATCTGGTCGCACCTGCCGAACCTGCACCGGCCGCGCGCGGGCGGCGTGAAGATCGACTGGACCGGCGCGGCGCTCGTCGGACTCGTGCTCGGCGGCTTCCAGGCGCTGATCGAGGCGCTGCCGAAAGACGGCTTCACGACCGGCAACATCGCGCTGGGCGTGGGCGTGGCGGTCTGTGCGGTGGCGCTGCTGATCTGCGAACGGCGCGCAACGCATCCGATCATCCCGCTCGACATCTTCCGCGACAGCCAGCTCAACACCTTGTTCACGCTGTCGTTCCTGGCGGGCTTCGTGATGTTCTCGCTGATCTTCTTCGCGCCGTTGCTGCTGCAGGGCGGTTTCGGCCTGTCGCCGCAGCAGGCGGGCCTGCTCGCGACGCCCATCGCTGCATGTATCGCGCTCGGCAGCTTCATCAACACGCGCATCGTGATTCACATGAAGAAGCCGGTAAACATTCTGTCGATCGGCTTTACGCTGCTGCTGGTCGCGTCCGTGGCGCTGGCGTTCGCGCGCATCGCGACGCCGCATGTCTGGATCGAACTGCCGATGGCCGCCATCGGCATCGGCCTGGGCTTCATCCTCAACAACATGAACATCTTCGGGCAGGAGATCGCGGGCCGCGAGCGCTTCGGCATCACCACGGCGCTGCTGCAATCGACCCGCATGGTCGGCGGCATGATGGGCACGAGCATTGTCGGGACGATCGTCGCGCATCATTACGCGAGCGTCGTCGAGCGCACGGTCAGCGTGCTCGGTCCGCAGGTCTCGGCGCAGTGGCTGCCGCGCATGGCGGATCCGCGCATTCTCGTCGACGAAGCGCTGCGCGAGCATCTGCTCGGCGAACTCAACGCGGCCGGCCTGGACGCGCCCGCGCTGTTCGACGCCGCCCGCGATGCCCTCGTGCAGTCGATTCACATCGGCGTGATGCTGACGGCCGTCGCCGCGCTGGTCGCGGTGCTGCTGGTGCGGCGCATCGCGCACATCACGTTCCGCAAGCCCGCGACGAAGTCCTGAGTCTGATTTGACGCGCCGTTCTCAGGGCCTGTAGCTTCTGTCTGGTGCAAGTGCACGCCTGCCCGCCGCGACCGTGCATCGCATTTGCTTCACGCCTTTCCATCGCGGATTGCATGGAACGCTTGTGCAGGCCGCGAGTCTTCGCATTAGCGGGCGGCGCGAGCGCAGGCTGGCCGCTCCCCTGCCATCACCATGAGGAGCTGACATGAAGATCACCGGAGAGATGCTGATCGGCGCATCGGCCGTGCGGGGCACCGACGCCACGCTCCGCGCGTTCGACCCCGCGCGCAACGTAGACCTGGAGCCGACCTTCGGCGGCGGCGGCGCGGCCGAAGTCGCGCGCGCCTGCGAACTCGCGGACGCCGCCTTCGACGCCTACCGCAACGCCCCGTTCGAAACGCGTGCGCAGTTCCTGGAGGCGATCGCGGACAACATCATCGCGCTCGGCGATCCGCTGATCGAGCGCGCCATGGCCGAATCCGCGCTGCCGAAGGCGCGTCTCGAAGGCGAACGGGCCCGCACGGTCGGGCAGTTACGCCTGTTTGCATCGCTCGTGCGCGAGGGCCGCTGGCTCTGCGCGACGCTCGATTCCTCGCAGCCCGATCGCAAGCCCTTGCCCCGTTCCGACCTGCGTTTGCAAAAGATTCCCGTCGGACCGGTTGCCGTGTTCGGCGCCAGCAATTTTCCGCTGGCGTTCTCGGTGGCGGGCGGCGACACCGCATCGGCGTTCGCGGCGGGCTGTCCCGTCGTCGTGAAGTCGCATCCGGCGCATCTGGGCACCGCCGAACTCGTCGGGCGCGCGGTGCAGAAGGCCGTCGCCGACAGCGGCCTGCCCGAAGGCGTGTTTTCGCTGGTGGTCGGCGAAGGCAATGCGATCGGCGAGGCGCTCGTCGCGCATCCGGCCATTCAGGCGGTCGGCTTCACCGGTTCGCGGCGCGGCGGGCTTGCGCTAGTCGACATCGCGGCGAAGCGTCCCGTGCCCATCCCCGTCTTCGCCGAGATGAGCAGCGTCAATCCGCTGTTCGCGCTGCCCGCCGCGCTCGACGCGCGCGGCACCACGCTGGCGGCTGCCTTCATCGATTCGGTCACGCTCGGCGTCGGCCAGTTCTGCACCAATCCGGGCCTCGTGATCGGCCTCGATAGCCCCGGTCTCGACGACTTCATCGACAGCGCCTCGGCCGCGCTGGAGAAGAAGGGCACGCAGACCATGCTCACCGCGGGCATTGCGGCGGCTTATGCGGACGGCGTCGGCAAGCGCGACGAAAGCGCCACGCGCATTGCCACGGGCACGGAGAACGAGGCGCACAGCGGCGCGCTTCCGGCGCTGTATCGCGTGAGCGCCGACGAGTTTCTCGCGCGGCCGCAACTGGCCGAGGAGATCTTCGGGCCGACTTCGGTGATCGTCGTGTGCCGCGACGAAGCGGAGATGAGCGCCGTTGCGCGCCATCTCGAAGGCCAGCTGACCGTGACGCTGCTGATGGACAAGGAGGACATCGACGTCGCGCGGCGGTTGTTGCCGGTACTCGAACGCAAGGCCGGGCGCATCCTGGCGAACGGCTTCCCGACCGGCGTCGAGGTGTCGTACGCGATGGTGCACGGCGGCCCATTTCCGGCGACCTCGGACAGCCGTTCGACGTCGGTCGGCGCGATGGCGATCGAGCGTTTCCTGCGTCCGGTGTGCTATCAGGATCTGCCGGCCGCGCTGCTGCCGGCCGCGCTCGCGGATGACAATCCGTTGGCTTTGTGGCGACTCAGGGACGGCGAACTGGGACCGAACTGAAGCGAGGCAGGCAATTATCTGTGTCAAGAATAAAAGGCGTTTATGTGCGACACAGATAAGCCGCATGGTTTGACGCATATCTGCGTGACGCATAAAATGCGTTTATTCTTCTCGCAGATATGCCCGCCATGCATCAAGTCATCGCAACCGTGGGACACATGGGCCATGTGCTCGCTGCCGGCCGCAGGCGCGCCGGCCTGACGCAGGCGCAGGCGGCGGCGCGCCTGGGCATCAGCCAGAGCCGCGTATCGACGCTCGAACGGGACGCTCGCGCGCTGACGCTGGATCAGATGCTGGCCATGTTCGGCGTCTACGGCCTGCAATTGCTGGTTCAGGACCGGCCCGAAACGGGCTTGCTCGAGTTGCGCGAGCCGGACGGAGCGAACTGGTAATGGCCGGACGGCGGCCTCATTCCCGGGCCTTGTCCGTCTGGGCCAACGGTCTGCGCGTGGCGACCTGGCGTCTGCCCGCGCGCGGCCCGGCCGAACTGCTGTACGACGATGCGTGGCTGCGCTCCGACGAGGCGCGCGCGCTGTCGCTCTCGCTGCCGGTGCCGCTGGACGGCGCACCGTTGCGCGGCGAGGCCGTGCTGAATTACTTCGACAACCTGCTGCCCGACAGCGAAGCGATCCGCCGGCGCATTGCCCAGCGCTTCCAGACCGGCAGTCTCGATGCCTTCGATCTCCTGCAGGCCATCGGCCGCGATTGCGTGGGCGCGGTGCAGTTGCTCGGTGAAGACGAGGTGCCCGAGGGCGTCGAGCGCATCGAGGGCGAGACGCTCGGCGAGGACGACATCGAGCGGCTGCTGAACCAGGTGGCGGGCGGCCTGTCGTTCGGCGTCGACGATGAAGACGACTTCCGCATCTCGCTCGCCGGCGCGCAGGAAAAGACCGCGCTGCTGCGTCACGACGGGCGCTGGCTCAGGCCGCACGGCGCGACGCCGACCACGCACATCCTGAAACTGCCGCTCGGCCTGGTGGGCAATCGGCGCGCGGACCTGACCACGTCGGTCGAAAACGAATGGCTTTGCATGCGCCTGCTGCGCGCGTTCGGTTTGCCGGCGGCGCACGTGGAGATTGCGACCTTCGGCGCGCGGCGCGTGCTGGTGGTGGAGCGTTTCGACCGCCGCACGCATCCCGACGGCACCTGGATCCTGCGCCTGCCGCAGGAGGATTTCTGCCAGGCAACCGGCCTGCCGCCGCACCTCAAGTACGAGCACGACGGCGGTCCCGGCGTGCTGGATCTGGCGCGCGTGCTGCAACAGTCGAGTGCGGCGCGGCGCGACCTCGAAACCTTGCTGACCACGCAACTGCTCTTCTGGCTGCTCGCCGCGCCGGACGGACACGCGAAGAACTTCAGCCTGCATCTGCTGCGCGGCGGGCTGTATCGGCTCACGCCGCTGTACGACGTCATGTCGATCTGGCCGGTGGAAGGCGATGGCGCGAACCAGTGGTCGTGGCACAAGGCCAGGCTCGCAATGGCGCTGCCGGGCAAGAGCCGGCATTACGCCTTTCGCGACATCCGGCGCCGGCATTTCAATGCGCTGGCGCTCAAGTGCGGTTTCGGCGAGAACGCCGAGCCGGTCATCCAGAGGATCATCGAGCGCACGCCGGCGGTCATCGAGGAAGTCACGGCGCAGTTGCCCGGCGACTTCCCGGCGCGGGTCGCGCAGCGCATCTTCGACGGACTGCGCCGGTCCGTGGCCGCGCTCGACGCCATGCCGCCCGCATGATGCCGCGTTCATAACCGCATTCAAGGAGACGAACAACCATGTCAAGTGATTCGCGCCGCTATCCCGACCCCGCCATCCGTGTGCTGGATCCGCGCTTCAACGCGTTGCGCGTGGCGGCGGCATCGGTCGAATGTCTTTATCAGGGAACGCGCTGGTCCGAGGGACCGGTCTGGTTCGGCGACGCGCGCGCGCTGCTGTGGAGCGACATTCCGAACAACCGCATCCTGCGCTGGGACGAAGAGAGCGGCCAGGTGAGCGTGTTCCGCAAGCCGTCGAACAACGCCAACGGCAACACGCGCGACCGCGCCGGACGCCTCGTGACCTGCGAGCATCTGACGCGGCGCGTGACGCGCACGGAATACGACGGCTCCATCACCGTGCTCGCGGACCGTTACGCGGGCAAGCCGCTGAACTCGCCGAACGATGTCGTCGTGAAGTCGGACGGTTCGATCTGGTTCACCGATCCCGCATTCGGCATCGACGGCTTCTATGAAGGCGAGAAGGCCGCGGCGGAGCTGAAGCCATGCGTCTATCGCGTGGATGGCCAGAGCGGCGAGATCACGATGATGATCGACGACTTCATCGGACCGAACGGCCTGGCGTTCTCGCCGGATGAATCCGTGCTGTATGTGGTCGAATCGCGTTCGGCGCCGCGCAAGATCTTCGCGTTCGACGTGCTCGACGGCGGCCGCCGGCTCGGCAAACCGCGCTTGGTCATCGATGCGGGACCGGGCACGCCGGATGGCTTTCGTGTCGATATCCACGGCAACCTGTGGTGCGGCTGGGGCATGGGCGACGCGGAACTCGACGGCGTGCGCGTGTTCTCGCCGGAAGGCGAAGCGCTGGGCCATATCGACTTGCCCGAGCGCTGCGCGAACGTGTGTTTCGGCGGACGGCATCGCAACCGTCTGTTCATGGCGGCGAGCCATGGCCTCTATGCGCTCTACGTCAACACTCAAGGTGTGCAGGGCGGCTGAAAGCGCTCACGGGCGGCCGACCTTCTCCATGATGCGCTCCGGATGCGCGCTGGCCACGAAGCCGTGGCGCGCGTAGAGACGGTGGGCATCGGAGGTGACCAGCATCATGCGGCGCAGCCCTTGCAGGTCGGGATGCGCCATCACGCAGTCGATCAGCCACACGCCCAGGCCCGCGCCGCGATGCGCGGACAGCACGAAGACGTCGGCGAGATAGGCGAAGGTGGCGGTATCGGTGACCATGCGCGCGTAACCGATCTGCTCGTCGCGCAGGAACAGTCCGAACGCAAGCGAATGGCGCGCCGCGCGCTCCACCTTCTCGCGCGCAATGCCGGGCGACCAGTAAGCCTCTTCGCTCAGGTAGCGATGAATGACGTCGAAGTCGAAGGACTCGATGTCCGTGCTCACGCGATAGTCGTCCCGGGTCCACTGCATGGCGCCGCTCCATTCGTCATGAAGCGCCGAGCTTAGACGATCGTCTTGTCATGCTCCATGCACACTTCGCAGCGAACAGCGGCGTCACTCAATGCACGCAGCTCAATGCACGCAATACACGCGGCCCGTTTCGGCGCCCTCGACGCTGCGGCTGTAGGCCAGCGCCACGCGCGCGCCGCTGGCGGCCTCGAAGCCGCGGAAGTAAGGGCCGAAGCTTTCGCGTGCTTCTTCGAGCATCGTCGGGCTGACGGCGTTGATGCGCAGGCCGCGCGGCAGTTCGATCGCGGCGCCGCGCACGAAGCCTTCAATTGCGCCATTGACGGCGGCCGCGCTCGCGCCTTGCAGGATCGGTTCCGCGCCGACGATGCCGCTCGTCAGCGTGAATGAGCCGCCGTCGTTGAGATGATCGCGCGCGGTGAGGACGAGATTGACCTGACCCATCAGCTTGTCGTCGAGGCCGAGGCGGAATTGCTCGGGCGTCATCTTCACGAGTTCGCCGAAGTGCACATGACCGGCGGCGGCGACGATGGCATCGACCCGGCCGATGGATTCGAAGAGGCGCTTGATGCTGTTCAGGTCCATCAAGTCGACGCGATGCGCGCCGCGCGTCGCGCCGATCTCGATGATTTCGTGGCGGGCTTTGAGTTCGGTAGCGACAGCCTGGCCAACCGTGCCGGTCGCGCCAATGACGGCAATTTTCATGATGTGGGCTCGCAAGCTAGGGCGTGAGTAATAACGATAAACCGCCTTGCATTGTGCGAGCCGGCGGACGCGCGAAACAGCCGCGCCCGCTTCATGGATTACAAACGTGGGGTTTCGAATGCGCCACCGTTTCAGCGCTTTGCAATGCGCGGCGGCATCGGCGAGACGAGATACAGCGACGCTGCCAGCTTGCAGACCAGACCGGCGCCGCAGACCAGTGCGGCGGCAGGGAACGCATGCCATTGCATGCCGATGGTCGGCGCCACCAGCGCCACCGAAATAACGCCGATGGCGACCGTGAGCCAGCGCGCCCATTGCAGCCGCGACGCGACGCACACATACAGCATGCCGATCAGCACGCGCGAAACGATCGACGCCGCCACCGGATGGCTCGACGCATCGCCCGGCAGGCCGATAGCGAGCGCCAGCGCGAATTCGGCCCATGAGAGCGCGTAAGCGGCGCCGAGACACGCCATCGCGGAGGTGAAGCGTTGTTCCGGTGCGGTCAGCGGCTGCTGCGTTGCGGGAAGTGCCTGCAGGTCTTCCGTGTCGTCCGTGTTGTTCTGATAGCCGTCGTACGCATGGATCGTGGTCATTGGCCTTCCCCTTTATCGATCTACGGTCAGTCGCGTTGTTTTTGTGCGGCGCATGGTCGCGATTAAGCATGCGCAACCATCGTGCCTGCTGCATTAGTTCAATTTAAAGCCGAGGCACGCGCGTTGCAGGTATCCGTGCGTCCACCACAACTTAAGGAGCCAGCAATGACCACCAAGGAACAACACCCGCATTCCGAACGTGACGAAGAGGATCTCGACAAGGCCGTCGAGGATACTTTCCCGGCGAGCGATCCTCCCGCGACGGGCGGCGTGACCCGCATCGAGTCCGATGACGAGCCGAAGGAAAAGAAGTGAGGCTTCGGCTTCGGCCGATACTGCTATCGAATGAATAAAGCCGCATCATAGATGCGGCTTTACTCTTCTCGCGAGCCGAAACCCACCTCAGCCGCGATCGATCTCGAACAGCCGGGACGGGCGCAAGTGATTGAGCGCGTAGTGCTTGCGCCCGCGCAAGGTATGGCCGTGGGCGTCGCGCCCTTCGAAGCGCACGCGATCTTCCACTTCCGGAACCGTCGGCGCGACCATGCCGCGATCGATCATCCGATAACCCCGCTCCAGTGCGAGCAGCAGGCCGTTGCGCGCCGGACGGCTGTCGAAGCCGCCGAGGCCGTCGCCGGCTTCGGGCACATGATTCACCGGCGTCGCGTTCGAATTGATCACCGCGTCCGGCTCATGCGCGCGCATTTCCATGTCGCGCTTTGCCTCGCGATTCTTGCCGTCGGCATCGACGGTGTCGTCAGGGCCCTCGTCGTTGGCAATATCAACGCCGCGCGGCGGTCTTTCATAGGTGCCTTGCGGTCCGACGTGCATGCCATCGCGCGTCGTCTCCGCGCGCACGCCGCTCCGGGCACCCGCGCCCGCATGCGCCTCGCCGCCCGCGGCGGCCTTCTGCGCATCTTCCATCCGCACATGCGCGGTTTCGGAGCCGGGCGTCTTGATCGGACTATCGGCGGCGCGCTTCGTCTGCTTGTCCTGCGGCTCGTTTGCTTCAGCGTTGTTCATCGCATTGCTCCGTTGGATCTGAACCATCCGGTTGGCTCGCAAGGTTCGTTCCGGCTTTCTGGCGACGGAGCCGCGGCCCCTGTCATAGCGCGCCTTGCAGGCAAACGAAAATTTTCGGGATTTTTTTTCAACCCCAAGCCGATTTCCAGCAAGTATCATTTGGAACCTGTCGGCGGCAAACTGCAAGACGGGATGCGGGCAATCAGGAGGACGCATCCCACACGCCGTCTACGAAGCGCATTGCCATTCGAACGAGCAGGGCACTTTCACACAGGTGACTCATGCAACACGATGCAGCCTTTTCACATCGAGGCTACCTTCTAAACTGCGCGCCCGCCCGGGCCGGAGATGGCAGCTACCAGCCCTACGTGGTGATCTCGCGATCGAGTGACGGTGAACTCGTCGCGAACCGCTTCTTTCCCACCGACCTGCGCTTCCGCGACGAACACGAGGCCATCGCGCACGCGCGCGACTGGGCCGTGCGCTGGATCGACGCCAGTAACGTAACGGTGTGACGGTGTTCACGTAACGCCGCGGTACACGGCACGCGACACATCAGGCGCCGTGCGGCAAGGCGGGGCAAAACCGGTTACGCTTGATCTTTCATCCGCCGTGCGCGTTACGTATCGCGTGTCACGGCGGCGGTTTTCCCTCGATCCATGCCCGCCCATGCAGAACACGCCCAAGTTCGGCGCCGTATCGCCGCTCGAACCTTCTCACGAGATCTCCCGCGACGCCGCACAGGAATGGGGCCTCGCGCGAATCGTCGCTGACCTGCGCCAGTCGCGCGAGGAACTGCATCGCACGCGTCATCCGCTGGGCATACGCGAACTGCCGTCGCGCGAGGCGATCGTCAGGATCGTCAACGGCCTGCGCTCCGCGCTTTTCCCCACGCATTACGGCGCGCCCGATCTGACCGACGAAAGCGTCGACTATTACGTCGGCCAGACGCTGGAGAGCACCTTGCGTCTGCTGCACGAGCAGATTCGCCGCGCGCTGCGGTTTCTGCCCGAGCATCGCGACTCTGCCGACGCCGAAGTCAGCGCGCGCGCCTTCGCGATCGCACGCGAGTTCGGCGAACAGTTGCCGGCCATCCGCGCGCTGCTCGTCAGCGACATTCAGGCGGCTTTCAGCGGCGACCCGGCGGCACAGCACATCACCGAAATCCTGTTGTGTTATCCGGGCATCTGGGCCATGACGCATCATCGTCTGGCCCACGCGCTGCACAAGCTCGGCGTGCCCTTGCTGGCGCGCTTTATCAACGAGATCGCGCATTCGCTGACGGGCATCGACATCCATCCGGGCGCGACCATCGGGCCGAGTTTCTTCATCGACCACGGGACGGGCGTCGTGATCGGCGAGACGGCGATCATCGGCCAGCACGTGCGCGTGTACCAGGCCGTGACGCTCGGCGCGAAGAGCTTCCCGTCGAGCAGCGACGGCTCGCTCGTCAAGGGCAATGCGCGGCATCCAATCGTGGAAGACGATGTGGTGATCTATGCCGGCGCGACCATTCTGGGCCGCGTGACGATCGGCCGGGGTTCGGTCATCGGCGGCAATGTGTGGCTCACGCATAGCGTGCCGCCGGGAAGCAACGTATCGCAAGGCAAGGTGCGCGAAGGGTCGGGCGCCGATGCGCCGGGCAACGGCTACGGCGCATGAACCCGTCGCGTGCGCGATGAAACGAAAAGGGCCTCGCAGCGAGCGAGGCCCTTTTACATGCAGGATCGGCCGATCAGGTGTTGGAGACGCTGAACGCGTTCTGATTGCCGACGATGGACAAAAATTCGCGCCGCGTGGACGGGTCGTCGCGGAACGAGCCAAGCATGCGCGAGGTGACCATCGAAACGCCGGCCTTGTGCACGCCGCGCGTGGACATGCACTGATGCGCGGCCTCGAGAATCACGCCGACGCCGAGCGGCTGCAAGACTTCGTTCAGCGTGTCGGCGATCTGTGCGGTCATTTTCTCCTGAATCTGCAGACGCTTGGCGAAGGCATCGACGAGCCGCGCCAGCTTCGAAATGCCGACGACGCGTTCGTTCGGCAGATACGCCACGTGCGCGCGGCCGATGATCGGCACCATATGATGTTCGCAGTAGCTTTCGAAACGAATGTCCTTCAGGACGATCATCTCGTCATAGCCCTGCACTTCGGAAAACGTGCGCGCCAGGATCTCATGCGGATTCTGCGTATAGCCCGCGAAGAATTCTTCGTAGGCGCGTACGACACGGCCCGGGGTGTCGAGCAGGCCCTCCCGAGCGGGGTCGTCGCCGGCCCAGCGCAACAGCACACGCACGGCGGCTTCGGCTTCCTCGCGGCTTGGACGATCACCGGCTTTGTCAGCGGGGATGTCCGAGCCTGAAAGATGGTTCTTGCGCGGGGCGCTCATCGAAAACTCCTGTCGGTCGAATGCGAGACGCGCCGGTCATGGAAGGAGACCGGCACGCCGCCATTGTTCCACGTTTTCGATGGCCGCTATGCGGGTCAGGTCTTTCCGCCTCCGTCGATGCCCGAGCCCGTGCGCCATACCTGCTTGCCTTCCTCGGTCAGTTCGCCGCAACTGCGGTCGCGGTCGGGCTCGGTTCCGGGCTGCGCCATGGGGCCGCCTGTCTGCTCCTGCGACGTTTGCTGCTTGCCCTTGCGTTGCGCGATGCGGTCTTCCTGCGAACGTCCGGCGTAGTTGCTCATGTCGCTTCTCCTTTCGGTTTAGGCGATGAAAAGCGCGCAAGCCGTGTTCCCGCCGTGTGCGGCTAGCGTTGAGCGGACGGATGTTCGAGACCGCCGAGCACCATCCACGACACGCCGAACTTGTCCGCGACGATGCCGAAGCGCTTGGCGAAGAAGGTGGACGCCATGGCCATCTGCACCTGGCCGCCATCGGACAGCGCGTTGAAATACTGCTCGGCCTGCTGTTCGTCGTTGGCGGTCAGCGAGAGCGAGATGCCCTTGAATTCCGGCTTGCCGTTGCACCAGCCGTCGGACGCCATGACGACGGAGTCGCCGATGGTCAGTGCCGCGTGCATGATCTTGTTCTCCGATCCGGGCGGCATGTTGCAGCCGCCGTCGCTGCCCTGATCTTTTCCGGCTTCGGGATTCTCGCTGTAGCGCATCATCATGACGACCTGCGCGCCGAGCTTCTCGCGATAGAACGTGATCGCTTCTTCACAGCGGCCTTCGAAAAACAGATAGGGTTGCACTTGCATGTCCGCTCCTTGGGTTATGACTTCTCGTCCGGGTCCATATCCATCATCAGCGGCACGGAGGCGTGTTCGTGCACGACACGCCATTCGCCGCCGATCTTCCTGAAACATACGGTGGCGCGCACGATGTCTTCCTGCTCGCCCACGGCGACGCGGTTGACGGTGTGCGCGAAGGCCAGGTCACCGCTTGCCGCGACCTCCACGTCCCGCATCTCGAATGCAAGCGGAGCTTTCATGCTGTCGAACCAGCGCTGCCAGTGCTCGCGATACGGCTCGACGCCTCTCACCGATGCAGGCGGCACGACGTCGAACACGAAGACATCCGCTGCGTAATGACGCACGAGCGCGTCGACATCCTTGGCGAGCACCGCCTGCCGCCATGCTTCGATCAACGCACGAATGCGCCGGACATCTTCCGTTTCCTGCGCACGATCGTTCGACGGGTTCATGAGCGTCTCCTTCCGTTGCGTTTGCCTGCGACGCGGATTTATTTTTGCTTGTGTACACCGTCCACAAAAAGTAGCAGAGATAATGGACAGTGTCCACATCGGCAAACACCTGAATAATCTGAAATAACATGCCGCCCATGACGAACGGAATGCAGCGCAGCACGTATCGCCACGGCGACTTGCGACGTGCGCTGATCGATGCGGGTATCGAACTCGCTCGCGAAGGCGGGCCGGATGCCATCGTCCTGCGCGAGGCCACGCGCCGCGCAGGCGTCGCGCCGAACGCGGCGTATCGGCACTTCGACAGCCGTCAGGAGTTGTTGTCGGCGGTGCGCTCGGCGGCGTTGTCGTACGTCGCGCAGGCGATGGAGGAGGAGCTGGCGGCGCGGCCCAGGAAGCGCAGCCGCGCGGATGCGGCGCGCGCCGGATTGCGGGCGGTCGGCGCCGGATATCTGCGCTTCGCGCAGTCAGAAACGGGACTGTTCCGCACGGCCTTTGCGGCGTCGCGCACGGAATGGGGCGAGCATGCGGAAGCGTACGGCGCCGGGCCGGGCGGACTCGATCCCTTCCAGTTGCTGAGCCGCGCGCTCGACGACATGGTGACGACCGGCGCCCTCGATGCAACGAGGCGCGACGGCGCGGAATACCTGGCGTGGAGCGCGGTGCATGGCTTCGCGCTGCTGCTGATCGAAGGCCCGCTGAAGGGGATGGACGACGCGCAGATCGGGCCGCTGGCGGAGCGCCTGCTCGCGATGGTCGAGCACGGTCTTTGAAACGCAGACGACCCGCTGCACGACTCTACTTCGCTGACGATTCCTCGCCCGCCACCGGCTCGACCACGCTGATGAGCAACAGCAGGCACAGCAGCGCAGTGCCGACCATGTACAGGAACACGGCGGTCCAGCTGTAGCGGTCGAGCAGCAGGCCGACAGCGAGCGGTGCGCACGCGCCGCCAATCTGTCCGAGCGAATTCACGATGCCGAACGCGGTGGGGTAGGTGGCCTTGGTCGCGAGCCCCATCGGATAGGCGGAATAGCCTGCGAAGCCGATGCCCAGCATGAGGCCCGCGAGCATCAGCGCACCGCCGAGATACGCGACGCTGTCGGGTGCGTCGATCAGCAGGAAGGTCATGATCATCGTGCCGAGCGCGCCGAGCATCATCATCGGCTTGCGGCGGCCGCCGAGCAGGCGGTCGGAGATGATGCCGCCGAGCACGTTGCCCGTGACCGCGCCGATGAACGGCGCCGACGCGAGAAAGCCCATCTTCACCGAGGCGAAGCCCTTTACCGTGACCAGATAGGTCGGGATCCACGAGATGAAGATGTTGCTGATGCCGATCATGCAGCCATAGCCCAGCGCAATGCCGAAGATGTTCCATGAACCGAACACCTGGCGGATCGTCTCGAGTTGCGGCACGCGCTTGGTGCGGTTGATAGCGTCGAGCCGGGGCATCGGCGTCATTTGCGTGCGGATGGGCGCGCGTCCACCGTGCTGGCCGTCGTTCGATTCGTCGGCGATATAGCGGCGCTCGGCGGGCGAGCAGAAGCGGTTCTCATCGGGCGAGTTGGTCACCAGCACGAGCCACACGAGCGCCAGCACGATGCCCGGAATGGCGAAGACGTAGAAGATCTCACGCCAGCCCCACAGATTGATCACGATGATGCAGACCGAAGGCACGATCAACGGACCGAGCTTGGACGCGGCGATCCACAGGCCGGCGGCCGTGCCTTTCTCGCGTTTGGGAAACCAGCGGTTGATGACGTTGGTGCAGCCGATGCCGAGCGGTCCTTCCGAGAGGCCCAGCCCCACGCGGTAGGTCATCAGCAACAACACTGACGAGGTCGTGCCCATCAGTCCCGTGAACACCGACGTCAGGATCATGAAGACCGAGAACAGCAGCCCGGCGGTGCGTTCGCTGAGCCGCTTGTAGAGCAGGCCGACCGGAAGCTGTACGAAGCCGTAGGCGAACGAAAACAGGCTGACGATCAGGCCGGCCTCGGTGTTGCTGATGTGATATTCCTTCTTCAGATACGGCAAGGCGATGCCGAAGTTCGCGCGATCCGCGCAGGCGATGGCCCAGATGCAGAAGATCAGGCCCATCACGACCCAGCGATGTTTCGTGCGCTTCTCGCTGGTGGCGTCCGCATGCGACGAAGCGACGATGCCGTCGGCGTTGCTCATCGTGCTGCCTCCTTGCCGGACGGCGCAGCGACATTCAGGAACGGGGGAAATGAAGGGCAGTCAGGGCGCAGGCTCACGCTGTTGTCTCCGGATCGTTATGGAGGCTTTTTTATTGATATGCCTTCCGATGCTTCAAATTGTGGAGACGCCCCGCAAGAGCGTCCAATCTTTTATTGCTATTACCTGATTCCCGGATTGAATCGATGGGCGCTGCATCCAGGAGTGGATCAACTGATAGCGTTTTGGGATTGGACGCGTGCGCGCAAAGCACGCATGATGCGCTCCACATCGGTCATCGAATGAGAGGAAGCGCATCACATGAAGCCGCATATTCTGCAACTCAATCCCATCCTCGTTCCCGCGATCAACCAGAAGCTCGATGCGCTCTACGTCATGCACCGGCTCTACGAGCAGGACGACAAGGAAGCCTATATCCGTGAGCACGGCGCAGCGATTCGCGGCGTGATTACCGGCGGTCATACGGGCATTTCGAACGACATGATCGAACGCCTGCCGGGTTTGCAGGTGATCGCGGTGAACGGTGTCGGCACCGATGCCGTCGATCTCGCCTTCGCGCGTTCGCGCGGCCTGCCGGTGACGGGCACCTTCGGCGCGCTGACCGAAGACGTCGCCGATCTCGCCATCGGACTGATCCTCACGGTGCTGCGCGAGATCTGCTCCGGCCACGACTTCGTCAAGACCGGCAAGTGGCCCGCCAATCCGAGCCCCGCGGCGATTCCGCTGTCGCGCCGTTTCAGCGGCAAGCGCGTGGGCATCGTGGGCCTCGGCAAGGTCGGCCGCGCGATCGCGCAACGCGCCGAAGCCTTCGGCTGTCCGATTGCCTATACCGACGTGCGAGAGATGAACGACGTCGCGTATGCCTATGTGCCGGACTTGCTGTCGCTGGCGCGGACCAGCGACATCCTGGTGCTCGCCGCGGCTGCGGACAAGGCGCAGGGCATCGTGAACGCCGCCGTGCTCGATGCGCTGGGCAAGGACGGTTATCTGATCAACATCGCGCGCGGCAAGCTCGTGGTGGAGAGCGACCTGTGCGACGCGCTGGCAAGCGGCGCGATTGCAGGCGCGGGCCTCGATGTGTTCGTCGACGAGCCCAACGTGCCGGCCGCCTTGCTGGCGAGCGAGCGCGTCGTATTGCAGGCGCATCGCGCGAGTGCAACGGTGGAATCGCGCACGGCGATGGGCGAGATGGTGCTTGCGAGTCTCGCGCAGGCACTGGCGGGCCAGCGCCCGGAAGGCAGCCTGACGACCTGATGCGCGCATGAGCTGCGCCGCGACGAACCTATAATGATCGGCACCTCCATCAACGTCGATGACGAATGCTCGATCTCGGACAAGTACGTTGCTTCGTCGCTGCGGCGACCGAACTGAACTTCAGGCGCGCCGCTGCGTTGCTCAACATGACGCAGCCGCCGCTTTCCCGGCAGATTCATCTGCTCGAAGAGAACCTGGGCGTGCAGCTGTTCGAACGCATCGGCCGCACAGTCAGGCTGACCACGGAAGGCCGCGTGTTCCTCGCCGACGCCACGCGTCTGCTGAATCTCTCCGAACAGGCCGAGAGCACCGTGCGGCGCGCCAGCACCGGCAAGACGGGGCGGGTGCGCATCGCGTTCACCGGCGCAGCGGGTTACGAGCTGATTCCGGGACTGCTCGTCGCGGCGAAGCAGCACTTGCCGGATATCGATGTCGTGTTGCTGGAGATGATCTCGGTGGCGCAGATCGAGGGCTTCGAGGCCAATGCCATCGACCTGGGTTTTCTGCGGCCGCTGCCGTCGCGGCAGAAAGTGGAGTTCATGCTGGTCGAGCGCGAGCCGATGATCGTCGCGTTGCCCGCCGGACACGCACTGTGCGCCTTCGCACAGCTTGAACTCAGGCAACTGCACGAGCAGGCGTTCATCATGCACTCGCCCGCGCATGGCAAATACTTCCACGACCGCATCATGGGCCTCCTCGCGGCCGAGGACGTGGCGCCGCAATTCACGCAATACATCGACCAGACGCCGACCATACTCTCGCTCGTGCGCGCGGGTCTGGGCGTGTCGATCCTGCCGGCATCGTCGCAGCGCTTTCACTACGACAACGTGGCGTTCAGGGAAATCGCGGGCCATACCGTTCACGCGGAAATGAGCATGGCGTGGCGCACGGATCAGGACAATCCCGCCGTCACGGCCTTCCGGCACATGGCGGCGGACTACTTCGTCAAGCGGCGCGCCTGATGGCTTGTGCAGTCGCGTCGATGGCAGCGCGCGCCTTCTGCACGATCTCGTCGATCTCTGCATGCGTGACCACCAGCGGCGGCGAGAGCAACATGCGGTCGTCGCTCGCGCGCATGACGAGATTGCCTTCGAAGGAGAAGTCGCGGCATAGCGTGCCGATGGCATCGGTAATGTCGAAACGCTTGCGCGTGGCCGGATCTTCCGCGAGCTGAATGCCCGCGACGAGTCCCGTTCCCGCAATCTCGCCGACGATCGGATGATGCGCGAGCGCCTCTCTCAGGCACCGCTGGAAATAGGGCCCGGTATCGTGCCTGACGCGCGTCACGATGCCCTCGTCGCGCAACAGGTTCAGATTCGTCACGGCCACCGCGGCCGCGAGCGGATGGCCAGAATACGTGAAGCCGTGATTGAACTCGCCGCCCTCGATGATCGCGTCCGCGATGGCATCGGAGAGCGCGACGGCGCCCATCGGCACGTAGCCGCTCGTGATGCCCTTGGCCATCGTGATGACATCCGGCTCGAAGCCGAAGTGCTCATGCGCAAACCATTCGCCGGTGCGCCCGAAGCCGCCGATCACTTCATCGGCGATCAGCAGCACGTCATGTTCGCGGCAGATGCGCTGGATTTCCGGCCAGTAGCTCGCGGGCGGAAAGATCACGCCGCCCGCGCCCTGGAACGGTTCGCCGATGAACGCCGCGACCTTGTCCGCGCCGAGTTCGAGAATCTTCGCTTCGAGCTGGCGCGCGCATTCGAGGCCGAAGTCGTGCGGGTCCATCGTGCCGCCTTCGCCGAACCAGTAAGGCTGGCCGATGTGCGCAACATGTTCGAGCTTCGACAGCATCTGCTCGTGCATGCCGGTCATGCCGCCGAGCGTCGCGGCCGCGATGGTCGAGCCGTGATACGCGTTGTGGCGCGCGATCACATGCCGCTTCTCCGGCTTGCCCTGCACGGCCCAGTAGCGATGCACGGCACGCAATGCGGTGTCGTTCGCTTCGGAGCCGCTGTTGCAGTACAGGAAGCGATTGAAGCGCGTGGGCAGCAGTTCCGCGAGCAACGCCGACAGTTCCGCCACCGGCGGATGCGTCGTCTTGAAGAAGGTGTTGTAGTAGGGCAGTTCGTGCATCTGCCGGCAGGCGGCATCGATGAGTTCCTGCCGTCCATAGCCGAGGTTCACGCACCACAGCCCCGCCATGCCGTCGATGATGCGCACGCCTTCCGAATCCCGCAGATACACGCCTTCGCCGTGCACGATCACGCGGCTGCCTGTGCGATTGAGCGCGCCCATGTCGGAAAACGGATGCAGGTGATGCGCGGCGTCGAGCGCCTGATAGTGAGCGGTCCAGTCGATACGATCGTTCATGTCGTTGTCTCCCTGAGTCAGACGTGCAGCAACAGATGCTTGCGTTCCCATGAACTGATGACACGGAAAAACGCTTCGTTCTCGGTTTCTTTCAGCGCGAGATACGCGCGCACGAAGGTTTCGCCGAGCAGTTCCGCCAGCGGCTGGCATGCGCCCATCAGCGCGAGGCCTTCGTCGAGATTGCGCGGCAGCTGATACGGCTGGCGATAGCCGTCGCTCGCGAGCGGCGCGGTGGGCTCCAGATGCTGCGTCATGCCGAGATAACCCGCCGCGAGCGTGGCGGCCATCGCCAGATAAGGATTGCAGTCCACGCCGGGAATGCGGTTCTCGACGCGCCGCGCCTGCGGTGCGGCATGCGGCACGCGAAAGCCCACGGTGCGGTTGTCGTAGCCCCATTGCACGTTGATCGGTGCGGCCATGAAGCGCGACAGCCGCCGATACGAATTGATGTAGGGCGCAAAAATGGGCATCAGCGCGGGCGTGTACTTCTGCAAGCCGGCGATATAGCTATAGAACAGGCCGGTGGGTTCGCCGTCGCGGCCGGAGAAGAGATTGCGGCCGGTGTCCGCGTCGACGATGCTCTGATGCACGTGCATGGCCGAGCCGGGTTCGTTTTCCATCGGCTTGGCCATGAAGGTGGCGTACATCTGATGACGCAGCGCCGCCTCGCGCACCGTGCGCTTGAAGAGGAACACGCGGTCCGCGAGATTCAATGCGTCGCCATGCATGAAGTTGATTTCCATCTGCGCCGCGCCGACTTCGTGGATCAGCGTGTCCACCTCCAGTTCCTGCACTTCGCAATACTCGTAGATGTCCTCGAAGAGCGGATCGAATTCGTTGACGGCATCGATGGAATACGCCTGGCGTCCGGTTTCCGCGCGCCCGGTCCGGCCGACCGGTGGCTTGAGCGGCAGGTCCGGGTCGCGGTTCATGTCGACGAGAAAGAACTCCAGTTCGGGCGCGACCACCGGACGCCAGCCCTTTGCCGCGAACTGCTGCAGCACCTGGCGCAGCACGCGCCGCGGCGAAATGGCGACCGGCGTGCCGTCGAAATGCACGCAATCGTGGATCACCTGCGCAGTCGGATCGGCGGCCCAGGGAATCAGGCGGATCGTGTCGGGATCGGGTACGCAGATCATGTCGGGATCGGTGACGCCGGTGATGCCGGTCTCGGGGTAATCGCCCGTCACGGTCTGCAGCATCACGGCTTGCGGCAGGCGCATCGGCTCGCCCGACTCGAACTTGCTGCGCGGAATGATCTTGCCGCGCGCGGTGCCCGCCATGTCGGGAATGATTGCCTCTACTTCGGTGATGTGATGGTGTCGCAGGAATTCGTCGATGCGGTCCATGAGTGTGCTCTCGTAGATTCAGGGCGCACGCGTCCCCGGCGCTCGCGAAGCATCGCGAGCGCGCAAGGCAACGACGCGCGCGGGTTCCGCGTGCGGTGCGGTCAGCTAAAGTCAGCCAAGGTCAGTCAGAAGGGGAAGGAGAGAGGCGCTACGGCAGCAGCGAGGCCGCGCCGACGCAATGCACGGCGATGAACGCGCGCGCGGCAATGGCATTGCGCCGCCGCACGCCGCGGCGGGACAGGGCGGTGAGATCCGACAGGAAGCGGCAGTCGGGAAGCATGCCGCAGCGATCGGTGCAGGCGCGGCGCGAGGGCCGGCGTGCCAGAGGGCTTTGGACTTTCACGATGACACTCATTGAGCGAGTTGAGTCAGGCGCCGTCGCCAGGCTGACGATGACCCTACAGCGAGCATATACGAGCCATGCATGCCGTCAACCCCGGTTTTCCATTCGTCCATGGCGACGGATTTTTGCTTCGCGCGGGCGTCGTTGCACAATTCATCGATAATGTCGGCTCTTTTGTCCGTCATCGGCCCTTCGCCCTTCGTCATCGAGCCTGATGCTCTCGAACCTGCTCGTCCAACTCGTCAATGGCCTCGCCGACGCCTGCGCGCTGTTTCTCGTCGCCTCGGGTCTCTCGCTGATCTTCGGCGTCACACGCATCGTCAACTTCGCGCATGGCTCGCTGTACATGCTCGGCGTGTATCTCGCGTACAGCCTCACGAGCCGCTTCGGCGCGAGCGTCGCGGGATTCTGGGCCTCGCTCGCCGGCGCGGCGCTGGCGGTCGGCTTGCTGGGCGCGGCGATCGAGGTGACGGTGCTGAGGCGCATCTACCGCGCGCCCGAACTGTTCCACCTGCTCGCCACGTTCGCGCTGGTGCTCATCATCCGCGACGCCGCACTGTGGCTCTGGGGCCCGGAAGACCTGTTCGGCCCGCGTGCGCCGCATCTCGAAGGCGCCGTGCAATGGCTGGGTCACGCGCTGCCTACTTATGACCTCGCGTTGATCGTGATCGGTCCGCTGGTGCTGCTCGCGCTCTGGTATGCGCTCACGCGCACGCGCTGGGGCACGCTCGTGCGCGCGGCGAGCGCGGACCGGGAAATGCTCGGCGCGCTCGGCGTCAACCAGGCGTGGCTCTTCACCGGCGTGTTCTGTGTCGGCGCGATGCTCGCCGGCCTCGGCGGCGCGTTGCAGGCGCCGCGCATGTCGGCGAACCTGTCGCTGGACCTCGACACCATCGGCAATGCGTTCGTGGTCGTCGTGGTCGGCGGCATGGGTTCGATTCCGGGCGCGTTCGTCGCGGCGCTGCTGATCGCCGAGATCAAGGCGCTGTGCATCGGTATCGGCCATGTGTCGATTGCGGGCATCGACTTCTCGCTGTCGAAGTTCACGCTGGTGGCGGAGTTCGTCGTGATGGCGGTGGTGCTGGTGCTGCGTCCGTGGGGGCTGTTCGGACGTCCTTCAAGCGTCGCGCGGTCGGCCGCGCCCGCCGAGCGGCCGCTCGTGCCCGCCACGCGAGCGATGAAGCTGGCCGCCGCTGCCGTGGTGCTCGCGCTGGCCGCCGCGCCGCTCGCCGCCGATGCTTTCCCCTACATGCCGGTGCTCTTCGTCGAGATCATGATCGCCGTGCTGTTCGCCGCGAGCCTGCACTTCATCATGGGCCCGGGCGGCATGCATTCGTTCGGGCACGCGGCGTACTTCGGACTCGGTGCATATGGCGCGGCGCTCGTCCTCAAGCTGTTCGCGCTGCCGATGGAACTCGCGCTCGTGCTCGGCCCGTTGCTCGCGGTCATCGGCGCGCTGGTCTTCGGCTGGTTTTGCGTGCGGCTGTCGGGCGTCTATCTCGCGATGCTCACGCTCGCGTTCGCGCAGATCGTCTGGTCCGTGGTGTTCCAGTGGGATGCGGTGACGGGCGGCAGCAACGGCATCCTCGGCATCTGGCCGGCGCCGTGGCTGTCGTCGCCGGTGGCGTTCTATTACCTGACGCTCGGTTTCGCGGTGCTCGGCGTGTGGCTGTTGCGCCGCATGCTGTTCGCGCCGCTCGGCTTCGCGATGCGCGCGGGCCGCGATTCGCCGTTGCGCGCCGAAGCCATCGGCGTGAACGTGGCGCGCGTGCAATGGGCGGCGTTCGTCGCTGCCGCGCTCGTGTGCGGCTTCGCGGGATCGCTGTATGCATTCTCGAAGGGCAATATCTCGCCCGAGGTCATCAGCGTCGGGCGCTCGGTGGACGGCCTCGTGATGGTCCTGCTGGGCGGCATCCAGACGCTCGCCGGACCGCTCGTCGGCGCGAGCGTGTTCACGTGGCTGCAGGACACGGTCGCGCGCCAGACCGACTACTGGCAGGCGCTGCTCGGCGCGGCCATCCTGCTGCTGGTGATCGCGTTTCCGCAGGGCATCGCGGGCTTCGTGCGCGAGCGCTTCGCGAGGGATGCATCATGACCCTCTTGAGCGTCGCGCATCTTTCGAAATCCTTCGACGGCGTCAAGGCCGTGGACGACGTCTCCTTCGACCTTGAAGCAGGCCAGCTTCTTGCGCTGATCGGCCCGAACGGCGCGGGCAAGTCCACCTGCTTCAACATGATCAACGGCCAGCTGAAACCGACCTCGGGCGCGATCCGTTTCAACGGCCACGACATCGCCGGCCTGCGGCCACGCGAGATCTGGCGGCGCGGCGTGGGTCGCACGTTCCAGATCGCCGCGACCTTCAACTCGATGACCGTGCTCGAGAACGTGCAGATGGCGCTGCTGTCGCACGAGCGCCGCCTGTTCAGTCCGTTCGGCCGGGTGGCGTCGTGGCGCGAGCAGGACGCGCTGGACCTGCTCGATCTCGTCGGCATGGCCGGGCATGCGCGGCGCAGCTGCGCGGTGCTGGCGTATGGCGATGTGAAGCGCGTGGAACTGGCGATTGCGCTGGCGCACGGTCCGAAGCTGCTGCTGATGGACGAGCCCACCGCCGGCATGGCGCCGCAGGAACGCAACGCGCTGATGGCGCTGACCGCCCGGCTCGCGAAGGAGCGCATGATCGGCGTGCTGTTCACGGAGCACAGCATGGACGTGGTCTTTGCGCATGCCGACCGGCTGATCGTGCTGGCGCGCGGCCGTCTGATCGCGCAGGGCGACGCCGCCACCATCCGTAACGATGCCCGCGTGCGCGAAGTGTATCTCGGCACAGGGGCATCGTTCTCGCCGCGCGGGGAATCGGCATGAGTCTGCTGAAAGTTGCCGGACTGAATGCGTTCTACGGCCGCGCGCAGATTCTTTTCGACGTCGGCTTCGAAGTGGCGCGTGGCGAGGTCGTCGCGCTGATGGGCCGCAACGGCGCGGGCAAGTCCACCACGATGAAGGCCGTGATGGGCTTGTTGCCGCGTGTGTCGGGGGCGGTCTCGTTCATGGGCGAGGACATCGCCGGCATGGCGCCGCACCGGATCGCGCGCAAAGGGCTGGGCTACGTGCCGGAAGACCGCCGCGTGTTCGGCGATCTGACCGTGATGGAGAATCTCGATACCGGACGTCAGCCGCCGCGCGAAGGCGCCCCGCGCTGGACACCTGAGAAGCTGTTCCACGTGTTTCCGAATCTCGGCGAAATGCGCGAGCGCCGCGCGAGCCGCATGAGCGGCGGCGAACAGCAGATGCTTACGGTGTCGCGCACGCTGATGGGCAATCCGCGTCTGGTGCTGCTCGACGAACCATCGGAAGGCGTGGCGCCGGTGATCGTCGAACAGATGGCCGACATGATCCTGACGTTGAAGCGAGAAGGCCTCGCCATTCTGTTGTCCGAGCAGAACCTGCACTTCGCGGAGCTGGTCAGCGACCGCGTCTATGTGCTCGAACGAGGCCAGGTGCGCCATACCGGCGCGATGAACGCATTCGCGCGCGACGACGCCGCGCGCCGTGAATTCCTGGGCGTATGACCCCATCCGCCCGAACCGCTTATTCAAAAGAGGAGAGGCATCCATGACGATTCGTGCGGGCATCCCGCTGCGCCTGACGCTTGCCGCGACGGCGGTGCTTGCCGCGAGTATCGGCGCCGCGCGCGCCGATACCATCAAGATCGGCGAGATCAACAGCTACAAGGCTCAGCCAGCGTTTCTCATGCCCTACAGGAACGGCTGGAATCTCGCGCTGGACGAGATCAACGCGACGGGCGGCGTCAACGGCAACAAGCTGGAAGTCGTTTCGCGCGACGACAACGGCAACCCGGGCGACACGGTGCGCGTCGCGCAGGAACTCGTTACGCGCGAGCAAGTGAAGCTGTTGTTCGGCGGCTATCTGTCGAACACGGGCCTCGCGCTCGCCGACTACGCGAAGCAGCGGCGCATCTTCTTCCTGGCGGCGGAACCGCTGACGGACAAGATCGTCTGGCAGGACGGCAACAAGTACACGTATCGCCTGCGGCCGTCCACCTACATGCAGGTCGCGATGCTGGTGCCCGAAGCGGCGAAGCTCCACAAGAAGCGCTGGGCGCTGGTGTACCCGAACTACGAGTACGGGCAGTCCGCGGTGGCGACCTTCAAGCGGCTGCTGAAGGCCGCGCAGCCGGACGTCGAGTTCGTCACGGAACAGGCGACGCCGCTCGGCAACGTGGACGCCGGCGCGGTGACGCAGGCGCTCGCCGACGCGAAGCCCGACGCCATCTTCAACGTGCTGTTCAGCGCGGACCTGGGCAAGTTCGTGCGCGAGGGCAATACGCGCGGTCTGTTCAAGGACCGGGCGGTGGTGTCGCTGCTGACGGGCGAGCCCGACTATCTCGATCCGCTGGGCAAGGAAGCGCCGGTCGGCTGGATCGTGACGGGTTATCCGTGGTATTCGATCGATACGCCCGAGAACAAGAAGTTCGTCGCGGCCTATGAGGCGAAATATCACGACTATCCGCGGCTCGGCTCGGTGGTCGGCTACACGGCGATGATGTCGATTGCCAACGGCCTGAGAAGAGCCGGTTCGCCCGATGCCGACAAGCTCGCCGCTGCCTTCAAGGGCCTGCCGGTGAACACGCCGTTCGGGCCCATCACGTATCGTCCGCAGGACAACCAGTCGACCATGGGCGCGTATGTGGGCGTGACGGGGCAGAAGGACGGCAAGGGCGTGATGACCTCGTTCCGCTATGTGGATGGCGCGAGCGTCCAGCCCTCGGACGCCGAGGTGAAGAAGCTGCGTCCGGCGGAGTAACGCGTCAGGACTTCGGAAAGGGCTTGCTGACGAATTTCGACCCGGCGAGCCCGAAGCGCCAGGGCACGTCGACGGCCTTGGTCAGGCCGATGCGCGGGCCGCTCACGATGGGAAAGTCTTCCTCGGGCGGCTCGATATGAAACGGCGGCTCGAACAGCGACATGCCGTTGTTCCGGTGCGTGATGGCGAGCGCCTGCGCGAGGCGTCCCGGTCCCGAGCAGAGCAGCTTCACGGGTTCGAGCCCGCGCCGCTGGCGCATGGCATGGAGGCCGGTCAGCGGTTCGATGGCGCGGATCAGCACGCCCGCGCCGTGGCCCGGTTCGCGGCACACGAAGTTCATGCACCAGTGGATCCCGTACGAGCGATAGACATACACATGCGCGGGCGGCCCGAACATTGCTGCATTGCGCGGCGTCGGGCCGGAGAAGGTATGTGACGCGGGATCTTCGCGGTCGTAGGCTTCCGTCTCGACGATGCGGCCGCCGACGCCGTCCACCGTCACGATCGCGCCGATCAGGCGTTGCGCGACGATCTCGGAAGGCGCGTAGAAATCGATGGGAGTGGGCTGGGTGTTCACGAGCGCTATTCTAAGTCGTGCGTGGACACCGCGTCCGCCAACGACTCAGGAGACGCCGAATGAAGACCTCATGGTTTCTGCGATTCTCGAATGCGCTCGCGCAGGTGGCGGGCCACGCATCGACCTTTGTCATTGCGGTCGTGCTGGTGATCGTCTGGGCCATCTCGGGCCCGATGTTCCATTTCAGCGATACCTGGCAGCTCGTCATCAATACGTCGACGACCATCGTCACGTTCCTGATGGTGTTCCTGATCCAGAACACGCAGAACCGCGATACCGCCGCCATGCAGATCAAGCTCGACGAGCTGATCCGCGCGATGGACCGCGCGCACAACGCGCTGCTGGATCTGGAGGAACTCGACGAGAAGGAACTCGCGGTGTTCCGCAAGCGTTACGAGAAGCTTGCGCAGGAAGCGCGGGAGGATCTGCGTTCGGCGGGCAGTGATATCGAGATGCCGGCGTTCGAGCGCGGCCGGAAACGCTCCGGCGAACCGGAGCGGTAGAGCGTCACTGGGTCAGGCGCAGCACGCCCAGATTGCCGGCGATCTGCTGGAAGATGTTGTCGAGCGTCGTGTTGTCGGGGGCGTGATAGTAGTTGCCCGGACTCGCGCACGTCTGCATGTTGACCCGCGCGCTCGAACTCGACGCCGACGCGCCGAAGGTGATGGCGTAGATCGTGATGCCTTGCGCCTTGATCGCCGTGCAGATGGCCTGCTGGTACGAGTTGGCGTCGTCGGGATAGCCCGCGCCGTTGCCGCTGGAGTCGTCGACCGGGTCACCGCCGTGCAGTTCGGACGAATCAGTGAGCGCATTGGTCATCTTTGTGTTGTCGGCCCGCAGCACCGTGGGCGCGGCCAGGCTGTTGGTGCCTACGCCCGAGAGACCATTGAAGTACAGCGTGTTCGGAATCGACCCCGCCGCGCCGATCTGGTTCTGGCCGTCCGTCAGCACGATCATCACGCGCTGGAGGTTCTGGACGGTGCCGTCGGTGGGCTTGGGCAGGCTCGGGTCGGTGGAAGTCCAGCCGTTCTTGGTGCCGGCCACGTTCTGCGACCACGACGGTTCCAGCATGCGCCAGCCCCACAGCAGGCCCACCGGAATGATGGTCGAGCCGGAAGGCGTCATCTTCTTGACGGCGGCGGTCAGCGTGCTCGAACTCTGCGTCAGGAAGGTCATCGACGTGCCGAGGCAGCCCGAGTTCTGGGTGAGCGTCTGGCCGCTGCTGTTGGTCTGGTCGAACTGATAGCCGATGCCGGTGCCCTGTCCCGTCGACGGATAGGAGCATTGATTGGCCGCCCCCGATGAGCCGAGCGTTACCGGCACGGACGAACTGGTCGTGGTGGTCGAACCGTTCGTGTTACAGGTCCGGTAGCGGCTGCTCGGACTGTAGGTGATCATCTTCAGCTTGCTGCTCGGGACGTTGTAGTAATAGCGCTGGAACTTGCGCGTGTCGGTCGGCGAGTAGGCTTCGGGCGAGAGGTAGTTGTTGGTGCGCGGCTCGATGACGCAGCCGTTCCACGTGCTCGTCGAGATGTTCGACGTGTTGTACGTGGGCAGCGTCGTGCTCAGCCAGCTGCCGGTCGCGGGCAGCGCGCCGGTCGTGTTGACCGTGCTCGCGAACGGCACCAGTCCGATGTAGTTCTTGTTGGTCGAGCTGCTCGTGCCGGACGGCAACAGATCGCCGATCAGCGAGTTCGCCGCGGTCTGGAGGCCGCTCATCTTGGTGGCGCCGCTGACGCCGTTGGCCGGGTCCTTCATCGAGCCGGTGTTGTCCAGCACCATCACGAGTTCGAGGGTGCTCTGCGGCATGCGCAGCGCCGTATTGCTGGCCGAGACGGTGGACGTGTCCGGCGTGGTCGTGCCGCCGCCGCCGCTGCCGCCGGTCGAGTTATTGGCCTTCGTGCTGAGAAACTTCGGCGCGAGCAGCGGCAGCGATCCGGACGCGGACAGCGCAATGGTCTGTCCCGTGGCGGGCGCGCCGGTCAGGGTCGCGCTGAAGCTCGCATCCGGCATGCTGAAGCCCATCATGCCGGCGGGATTGTTGGCGTCGTAGTACGCGCGCGCATCCTTCTGCCACGATTGCAGGTTCGTGCCAGTGGGCGAGCCGTAGCGTTGCAGGTTCGCGCCCGAGGAGAGCGTGGCCGCGTCGAGCGCCATCTGCATGCGGCCCTGCGTCATCGCGTAGTCGATGGCATCGAGCGCCATGCACATGGAGCCGATCATCATGCTCCCGCACATTGCGAAGAGCATGGCGACGGCGCCGGCATCGCCCGCCTGGAGCCGTGCCCGCCACGCGCGGATGCGCGCCGCGACTGAGCGTGTGCTGAATGTGCGCTGCTGGCTTGTCATGTGCGTACCTGGCCTCGCAAGCGTCAATAGAAGGCGCGCGCGGCGCGCGGCCGGACGTACACGCGGCGATACACGGTCTGCTGGCCCGGCAGTCCGGACATGAAATGCGAGGTCATCAGGAACGGGTTGTAGGTCAGGAACACTTCCACGATGATGGCCGAATCGCCGGTGCGGAACGGCCAGGTGCTCGGCAGCGGGGACGCACTCGTCACGCGCGAGGGCAGCGTGCTCTTCGTGTTGGTCCACGAGGTCGGATAGGCGGTCCACTGGATCTTGGGCGTGGCGTTGGTCATGGTCGTGTCGATGTTCTTGCACTTGCTCGACGAATCCGGATCGCACACGAACGAGACGTACACCATGCCGTTCGCCTTCAGCTCATAGGGCGCCGCGAGCAGCAGCGCGTCCTGCCAGATGGAGCCGTAGCTGTTGGCGTCGGTGGTGTCGGTGCTGTCGGCGATGATCGAGGTCATCTGGCCGATGGAGTTGGCCAGCGTGAAGGCCGTACGGTCCACCGCGCTGACCGCGCGCATGTACATGTAGACCTCGGTGAAGCCGAGCATCACGAGCAGCATCATCGGCACGATGATGACGAATTCGATGGATACGCTGCCGCGCTCCGAGCGCAGCAGTCCGCGCAGTTTCGCCGCCAGGGCGCGCCATGTTCCGGTGAGCGTGATCATTTTTCGTTCTGCACGATGTAGTTGCGCTCGAACGTCAGCTCGTTGATGCCGAACATCTTCGGGATGCCGGTGATGCCGGGCATCTTGAGCTGGATGTTGTAGGCGATGACGTCGCCGTAGCCGCCCATGTCGGAGGTCGGCTTGTAGGTCGAGCTGCCGAGGTTGCCGTAGGTGCCGTAGTTCAGTTCGGTGATCGACACCGTCGCGCCAATCTTCTTCCAGCCGCCGAGCATCTGGTCGATGGTCGCCTGCGCCGCGGTCTGGCGCGTGCCGGTGGCGGGCGCCGTGGTCGTCAGGCCGACGCGCGACGCTTCCTGGGCCGCCATCTGCACGGTGGCATCGACGATCATCTCCAGCGCCAGTTCCACCGTGCCGACGATGAGAATGACCGAGATGAACGCAACGACCGCGAACTCGATCGATGCGATGCCGCGCTCGTCACGCAGAAATTGGCGCGCCAGGGCTTTCATTTGAGGCGGGTGGTCTGCACCTGCGCCGTCGGGATGGCGGCGGGCGCGCCCGGCTGCGACGACGAGACGGCCGACGTGCGCTGCGACATCAGTTCGCGCTGCAGGTCGTAGTAACGCAGGTTGTCCTCGACCGACGCCTTGGGCAGATCGCGCGACAGGATTTCGGCGGCGGCCTCGCGGTTGCCCATCAGGCCGTAGGCGAGCGCGAGATCCTGGCGGGCCTGCGGCGGCGCGGCGGGAAAGCGCGTCACGTCGAGCAGCACGTTCGCGCCTTCGCGCGGATCGCCGCCGAGGGTCAGCGAGAGGCCGAGGTTCACGGAAATCAGCGGATCGCCGACATTCTTCTTCAGCGCGGTGCGCAGCACGGCCTGCGCCGCCGCGTGATCGCCCTTCATGTCATAGGCCGCGCCGAGGCCGGCGGACGCCAGCGGCTCGTCGGGCGTGATGACGAGCAGGCGCCGGTAGGTCGTGATCGCGTCGTCGAAGCGGCGCTGGCGCATCGCCACGCGGGCGAGGCCCATCAGCGGCGCGGCCGCGTTGCCGTCCACCCGGCTGGCGCGATCGTAGTAGACGCCCGCGCGCGTGAAGTCGCCCACCGCATACAGCGTATTGCCGAGTCCGGTGAGGCCGGCGATCGAATGGGGATCGGCCTGCACCGCCTTTTCGTACAGCGAAGTCGCGAGTTCCATGTTGCCCGACTCGAGCGCCGTGTCCGCGATGCGCAGTTCGCTCATCGTGGTCGGCGCGGAGTTGCGCGTGATGGGACGGGTATCGACCGTCTGGCGGGTGGTCGTGCAGGCGCCCAGCGCGCCCGCGATGGCGACGCAGCAGAGCGCCGCGCCGAAGCGGCGCATGCCGCGAAGTGGAATGGTTCGGGTATTCATCGCGTTGCAAACACGCTCATGAGTTGAATGACGGCCGGGCCCGCGGCAATGAGCATCACGGCGGGAAGAATGAAGATCATCATCGGCACGGCCATCTTGGGAGCGAGCTTGGCGGCCTTTTCTTCGAGCGAGACGATGTGCGCGAGCCGCTCGGTATGCGACAGCGTGCGCAGCGCCTGGGTGATCGGGGTGCCGTAGCGCATCGACTGCGTGAGCGTCGAGATGAGCGCGCGGATCGACGGCAGGTCGATGCGGTCCGCCAGCGCCTGCAGTGCGCGTGCGCTGTCGCCGGAGAGCTTGAGTTCGTCGGCGGTCAGCTTGAATTCGCTCGACAGCGGCGGGCAGATGGTCTTCATTTCATCGGACACGCGGCGGATCGAGACGCCCAGGCTGTTGCCCGCGTTGGTGCAGATCACGAGCAGGTCGAGCGAGTCGGGCAGGCACGAAGCCATGGCCTTGCGGCGGCGCGACGCGAAGAACGCGAGCACGTATTCCGGCAGGATCATGCCGACCACGAACACGAGCAGCATCATGATGCCGCGCACGGCGGGATAGCCGCCCACGACCGGGATACGCGAGCCGAGCATCACGGTGAACGCGGCGCAGATCAGCCCGACGACGAACTTCACCGCCAGCAGGGTCGACACCGCCGACTGGCTGCGATAGCCGCTGCGGATCATCTGCTTGCGCAGCTTGGCGCGATACTTGGCGTCGAACAACGGCAGCCGGTCGCCGAGCCGCGCCAGACGATGCAGCACGCGCGTCCTGAAGCTGTCGTCGTCGTCTTCCTCGGCGGCCAGGGTACTTTCGTTGCGCTGTACGACGGCCGCCTGGCGCGTGCGCTCGGCGATGCGGCCGCGCTGGCCGCCATGCTTGGTTGCCCACCAGACGAGGATCGCCATGACGAGCGCGAGCAGCATCAGCAGGTTGATGAGGTTTTCGAGGTTCGCCTGGCTCATCGCGCGGTATCCAGTTTCGACATCTTGTGAACGACGCTCAATCCGATCACCAGGCATGTGGCGGCGGCCATCAGCACTTTCTGGCCGGTCGAGGTATCGAACAGCACCATCAGATAGGCGCGATTGAGCAGGAACATGCTGCCCAGGATGACGAACGGCACGGAGGCGAGAATCTTCGTCGTGATGCGCGCTTCGCCGGTGAGCGCGCGGGTCTTCTGGCGAATCTCGCGGCGCCGGCGCACGATGCCCGCGAGGTTTTCGAGCGTTTCGCCGAGCTGGCCGCCGGTCTCGCGTTGCAGCAGCAGGCAGACGCAGAAGAACGAGAAGTCCGCAATGCCGATGCGCAGCACCGCCGTGTCCAGCACTTCTTCGAGATCGAGGCCCACCTTCAGCGCGTCGCCCATCAGCTTGAACTCGCTCTTCAGCGGCTCGGCGCACTCGTTGGAGGCGACGCCCATCACGTGCGTGACCGGCACGCCCGCGCGCACCGCGCGCACGATCAGGTCGATCAGATCGGGGAAGCCTTCGAGGAAGCGTCGCTTGAAGCGCTCGACGAGAAAGCGGTACGACTGCACCGCGCCGAGCAGCGGCAGGCCGGCGAGCAACGCAGGCTTGGCGAGCGCGGGCAGCGGCAGGAGATTCGACATCAGCAGCGCGACGATCTCGGCCACGACCGCCGTGATGATGACGATGCGCAAGCCGCGTGCGCCCGCCACGGTCTTGAGGCGCGCTATCTTCGGGCCGAACCAGCGCGAGATCACATTGTCGTTGCGGCTGACGGTGAAGAGATCGGAAACGTCGTGGCGCGCGTCGCGGACGTGCTGGCCCGTAGCGGGAAAATCCGCCTTCACGCGGGCCTGGATGCGCGCGTCGGGCTGCTGCTTGCGCATGTCCTGGAGCACCAGCATCATGATGCCGGCCAGCAGGACGACCGCGAACGCGCCGAAGGTGAGCAGGTCGACGCGGCTCATGGGCGCATCGCCTCCAGCAGCGCGTCTTCGAGGCCGTAGTAAGCGGCGCGGGCAGCGAACGCGGGCCGCACCGAACCCGTTTCGAACACGCCCTTGACTTCCTCGCTGTAGGCGCTCGCGTCGTAATGAAACGCGAACAGGTCCTGCGTGATGATCACGTCGCCTTCCATGCCCACCAGTTCGGTGATGCGCGTGACGCGGCGCATGCCGTCGCGCATCCGTTCGATCTGCACGATCATGTGCACTGCGCTGGCAATCTGCCGGCGGATCGACAGCAGCGGCAGGTTGCCGTTCGCCATCATCACCATGGATTCGAGACGCGTGATGCCGTCGCGCGGCGTGTTCGCGTGGATCGTGGTCATCGAGCCGTCGTGGCCCGTGTTCATGGCCTGCAGCACGTCGAAGGCTTCGGAGCCGCGGGTTTCGCCGAGGATGATGCGGTCAGGACGCATCCGCAGCGCGTTGCGCACGAGATCGCGCTGAGTGACCGCGCCCAGTCCTTCGGCATTCTCGGGCCGGGTTTCGAGGCTGACCACGTGCGGCTGCACGAGCTGGAGTTCGGCCGCGTCCTCGATCGTCACCGTGCGTTCGCCATGGCCGATGAAGTGCGACAGCGCGTTGAGCAGCGTCGTCTTGCCCGAGCCCGTGCCGCCCGACACAATGATATTGAGGCGGCAGGTGCTCGCGAGCTTGAGCACGGTGGCCATCGCGGAGGAGAGGTTGCCTTGCTGCGACATGCGATGCAGCGTGATGTTTCGCTTGGAAAACTTCCGGATGGAGATTGAGGCGCCGTGGATCGCGAGCGGCGGCAGCACGACGTTCACCCGGCTGCCGTCGGCGAGACGGGCATCGACCATCGGGCTGCTTTCATCGACGCGACGGCCCACGCCCGCGGCAATGCGCTGCGCCACGTTGGTCACGTGGGTGTTGTCGCGGAACTTGCAGTTGGTGAGTTCGAGACGGCCGTGCCGTTCCACCCAGACCTGATCGGGGCCGTTGACCAGCACGTCGGTGATGGTGTCGTCGGCGAGCAGCGGTTCGATCGGACCGAGGCCGAACATGTCGTTCAGCAGTTCGCCGACGATCTGCGCCTGTTCCGAGATCGTGATGTTGAGCCGCTCGCGCTCCGCGACTTCGAGCACGAGCTGTTCGACGCCCGGCTTCATCTGCTCGCGCGTCTTGCCGACCGCCGCCGATGGATTCATCGAGGCGAACACGCCGGTGCGGATCATCTTGAACAGGTCCGAGCGCACGAGCACGTCGTTGCCTTCCGGCGCGTGCGGGCGCGGCGGCGGCGGCGGAGCGGGCGCCGGGGCGATGGCCGCGACCGCGGCTTCGGCGCCGGGCGCCGCGTCCGCGTCGGGCGCCGGACGGGGAACCTGTTTCTGTCCGAACATCAGCCTCTCCTGAGCCTGAGCTTCTGGAAGAACGAGCGCTCGGCGTTCATCTGCTGACCGGTCAGGTCGCCGCCGATGCGCGTGATCATCTGGTTGAAGCCGTTCGCGGTCTTGTCCTTCGGCGCTTCGCCGAGATTCTCGGCGGTGGCGAGCGACCTGGCCTCGAAGGGAATTTCATACAGCACGTTGCGGCCGATCGCGGCCATGAAATCGTTCATCTGCACCTTGCCGCCCGTGACGGCATTCGGGTTGTTGACCAGCAGCGAGGTCGGCGGATTGTTGTCGCGGTCCTCGATGTGGCGCAGCAGGCGAATCGTTTCGCGGGTCGAGTGCACCGAGCGGTCGGCGATCAGGTAGACGCGCGCGGCATGATCGAGCGCTTCCTGGGCGAGCGCGTCGTTCATCGGACCGATGTCCAGAATCACGTAGTGGAAGCTGTCGCACAGCAGTTCGAGCACGCGCGGCAGCGCGCCCGCGCCGAACGGCCGCGCGGCGCCGTATTCGAGTTCCGCCGAGAGCATGAAGAGACGGCTGCCCTTGGCAACGAGCGTGCGCTCGACGTATTGCGGATCGAGACGGTGCACGTTCTGGAGCACGTCGACGAGGCCGTTGTTGCTTTGCAGGCCGAGCATCGAGTTGGCGGCGCCGCCGTGCAGGTTCAGATCGACATAGGCGACGCGGCGGTGCGTGTCTTCGGACAGGTGCCGCGCCACGTTGAGCGCCAGCGTCGTGACGCCGACGCCGCCGCGCGATCCCGTGAACGCGATGGTCTTGCCGGCGCGCGCCAGCATCACCGGGCTGACCTTGCCTTCGGAGACGTTCACCGTGCGCTTGAGCAGCTCGACGGTGATCGGCTTGACGAGATAGTCGCGCACGCCGATCTTGAGCAGGCTGCGGAACAGGCCGACGTCATTGCGCTCGCCGAGCGCCACCACCTGCACCGAGGGCTCGCACACTTCGGCGAGACGGCCGAGGTCGGAGAGCGGCATCACGGATTCCTGCAGGTCCACCAGCAGGAAGAGCGGCGCGCGGTCCACGCGGGCCAGATGCGCGATGGCGTCGTCCACGCTGCCCACGACGATATGCGCGTGCGGCATCGCCTGTTCGAGCACGAAGCTCTTCACGATCTGCTCCGTCTTGCGATCGGACACGAAGGCGATGAAGTCGGCGTTACGCGCGCTCGACTTGGACTTCGAAAAGGAAAGCTCTGTGCTCATGGCTGGCCTGGTCTGCCTTTGGCTGTTTTGCGTTGCATCACTTGCTGTCGCGCGACGTCGATTTGTCGAGCGGAATCACCTTGCCGGTTTCGTAGCGCCGCACCGCGCCCGCCGCCACCGCGGCATTCGCGCCGTCGAGCGTTTGCGGATGGACCCCGTCTTCGGGGCGCGCAAGCTGGGCGGCCAGGTTGGTGTAGGTCGCGCAGCCCCATTGCATGCTCGGACGGCGAATGCCGGCGTCGGTCAGCAGCGAGGGGCGCGCGAGGCTGTCGCAGTCCGGCGGCACGGCGTGGGTGCCGTCGTAGCCGATCACCGTTTCGTTCGGCATGTTGCGCGGCGGCTTGAAGCAGCCGCTCGCGGCGACGGCGAACACGCCGGCGATGAGAAGGGAAGGCAGTCGTGTGTGTTTCATGACGGGCTCAATAGACGTAGCCGGCCGCGCCGACAAGTCGCGGCTGTCCGGCCTGCGCCGGTGCGCCGCCGTTCTGGCGCCGGAAGCTGTACTCGACATCGCTCGACGGCGAGATCAGCGAATCGAGCGGCGTGCGCAGCCGGCCCGGATCGGTCGGCTCGACCAGGTACGGCGTGACCATGATGACGAGCTCGGTCTTGTTGTTCTGGTAGTTGGTCGACGAGAACAGCTTGCCGAGCACCGGAATCGAACCGAGGCCGGGAACCTGCGAAACCACGTCGCTAGTGTTGCTCTGCAGCAGCCCGCCGATCGCGAAGCTCTGGCCGCTCGCCAGTTCCACGGTGGTGTCGGCGCGCCGCACCGAAAGACCCGGCACAGTGATGCCGCCGGTGGTGACGCTCGCGGTCGTGTCGATCTGGCTGACTTCCGGGCGCACCTTCAGGCTGATGCGCCGGTCCGACAGCACGGTCGGCGTGAAGTCGAGCTTGACGCCGAACTGCTTGAATTCCACGCTGATCGCGCCGTTGGTCTGCGACACCGGAATCGGGAACTCGCCGCCGGCGAGGAAGCTCGCGGTCTGGCCCGACAGCGCGACGAGGTTCGGCTCGGCCAGCACGGTCAAGAGACCTTCCTGGTTCAGCGCATCGACGAGCGCGCGGATGTCTACGTTGTTCGTCTTGAAGCCGCCGAGGATCGAATAGGCGTTGTTGCTCGGCAGGTTGACCGGGTAGGTCACGCTGCCGTTGGCGCTCGTGATCGGCTGGCTCAGGTTGTAGATCGAGCGGCCGCTGAACAGGCCGCTATAGAAGTTGCCGGCGGCGTTGCCCATCGCCTGCCAGTTGATGCCGAGCTGCTGCGTGACGTTGCGGTCCACTTCCGTGATGCGCACGCGCAGTTGCACCTGCAACGGACGGTCCACCGTCATGCGGTTGACCAGCACTTCGCGCTCGGCGAGATACGGCGACACCGCCTGGACCACGGCGTCGGCATCGGCGGCGGTCGGCACCTGGCCGGAGATCTGCAGCGAGCCCTGGCTCGTGCCGACCTGGATGTTCGAGTTCGGGAAACGCGCGGCCAGCATGCTGCGCAGCGAGATCATGTCGCGCGACACGACCACCGTGCGCTGCGCGAGCGGCTTGTTGTTCGCGCCGATGATGTAGAGCGTCGTCGTGCCGGTCTTCTTGCCGAGCACGAACACGGCGCGCGGCGACGGCACGTGCACGTCGGCGATGGTCGGGTCGGCCACGAACACCGAGGTCACGTTCTCGCCCAGTTGCAGCATCGTGCCCTTGCCGGCGTCGAGCGTCAGGGAACCCTGCAGCGACGATTCCGTCATGCCCGGCTGCGCGCCGTAGGCCGGCGCCAGCCTCGCCGGCTGTGCGGCGCGCGCCGTCTGTGCCCCGACGCTGACGCCCGCCAGCGCTGCGGCGACCATGGCGATCGACACGGCTTGCGCGCGGGCGGTGCGACTCGAACTGAACTGCATTTTCATGAATGTGAATCCTGGCGATGACACGCTTTCGAACCTGGGCATGGCGTTATCGTTGTTCGGGCACGGTCGGCAAGGGCGGCACGCCCTGACCGCCGCCTGCCTGCGCGACGCTCGCCGTGTCGGACTTCTCCGAACCGCGATAGATGGTCACGACGCGCGGCTGGGCCGGGGCGGCGCTCGGTGCGCCGCTCGGCGCGGTGCGCTGGCGCGGCAGTTCGCGCACGGCGCGCGAGATGTCGCCGGCCCAGATGGGCGCACGCACTTCGGCCGCCGGGGCCGACGCGGGCGAGCCCGGATCGCGGCGCACGGTGGCGAAGCTGCGCAGCGCGAGCGACAGGCTGCCCAGGCGCGCGGCAACCGCAACGACCTCGCCCATGCGTGGCGTGACTTCGAGCGTCACGGTGCGGGCGCGGCTGATGGCGACGTCGCCGTCGCCGGAATTCTTGGGACGCTTGATCTCCGATCCCACGGCCAGCACGCGCACATGCTCGACCACGGTTTCGCTCGATACCGCGAGATCCGGCGACTCGGTGCGGCGTTCCATTTGCTGGGTCAGCAGCAGGTCCACGTAGTCGCCCGGCTGGATGAGGCCCGCGTTGCCGGAGACGTCGTCGACGGCCACCGACACCGCGCGCATGTCCGGCTTGAGCGTCGCGGCGAGAAAGCCCGGCGCGCTCGGCAGGAAGACGTCGTCGGCGACCAGCACCGCGCCGCTTTCGACCGGATGACGCAGGAGCGCGCCTTTCAGGTCGGGCGCGTTGGTGTCGCCGGAGATGATGGCGTTGGGCGGCGTCTGCGCCTTTTCAATCTGCTTCCACGCGAGATCTTCGTCGCGCAGCAGCAGGCCCTGCGGCAGGGCCGCGGCGCTGACCAGCACCTTCTGGGTCGTGACGACCGGCGTCGACGAACGCGAGGCGCTCGCGAGCACGACCCGCACGATGAGCGCGATCAGCAGCGCGCCGACCAGCAACACGGCAAATTTGATGATGTTGGACATAGGGACGCCGTCCTATCGCGTCGAAATGAAATGCAGCAGGGCAGGCAGCACGATGACGAGGCCGCCGCCGGCAGCGAGGGCTACGCCGTAGGGAACCCCGCGCGCGGCGGAAAACATCGCCAGTGCGCGCAGCGGCATGAAACGTTGGGCCGGATTCATGTTGCGGGTCGCGAGGCTCACGAGCGACACGACAGTGCCGATCACGGAGATGAGCGTCAGCGTGGCCAGCGAGAGACCGAATCCCACCCACAGGAAAATGACTGAAGCGAGCTTGGCGTCGCCGCCGCCGAGCATGCGGGCAATGAACAGCACCGCGCACACGAGGAAGACGATGACAGCGAGCGTGAGGTGCGACACGACATCGTCGAGCGGCATGCCCGCGATGAACGCATCGACAAAGAAGAGCGCACCGATCGTGAGGACAATGCTCGTCGGCAGGCGTCGCGCACGCACGTCATACACCGCGAGCCAGACAAGGGCGCAGAGGACGAGGACACGGATGACAACGGACAGGGTCGGCACGATGGTGAGGTCATAAGGTGAAACGTAACGTCGGGGAGAGAAGGAGATCCGGGAAAGTCTGTTCCGGATCTCCGTCATCTCGTGCGAGCCGTGCGTTACTTGCTGCCCGGCGTGGAGCTGGTCATCGCGCCGGTGATGCCCGACCAGAGGTTGCCGATGGCCGTCGAGAACGACGAGCCTGCGGCGACCAGCGCGATCACGACGATGCCGGCCAGAATTGCGTATTCCATGGCGCTGACGCCACGCTCGTCGCGCACGAAGGCCTTGATGAATTTCTGCATGTTGCTTTCCTTGATGAGTGAGATTTGGGCTTGCAGTACCAGAGGGGATGCTTACCGATTTGGATCATATCCACGGCGGCCCGGGCCAATCGCTGGAACAAAAGGCGAAACAGGCCTTAATTCAACTCGACTTGGGTGCTATGGATAAGCCCGTTAACGGCGTGACCCTGAGCGGCTTTAACCTATTTGGTGAAAAAGGTCCGAACGCCGGGTTCGGAGTTCGATGACGCTGTCAGCGGATCGAAAACGATTGCCGTCATCGCGATGCAACAACGCAAACGATTGGCATGTCCGCGCAGTGCCGGGCGTGCGTGTCGGCGGTAAGGAAATGTAATGGGCATCGTCGGATTGCGATGTCGCGACAAACGTTTGCGGGCACATGCGTTGCTCGTCCGTTCAGCGCAGTTCCACTTCACCCGAGGAGGTCCGACATGCCCGAAAAGAAAACCCTCGCACGCGCTTCGCAAGCGAAGCGTGCAGGCAAGTCTGGCAGCACCCAGGCAGGCGCGTTCGTGAAGGAGCAGATCGACCATATTCGCGAAGGCAAGCACGGCGCGAAGTCGGCGAAGCAGGCCATCGCGATCGGTCTGTCCGAGGCGCGCCGCTCCGGCGTCAAGATGAAGGCGCCCAGCAAGAGCACGACCTCCGCCGCCACCCGCAAGAAGGCAGCGCAGGACACCAAGGCCGCGCATCGCACGAAGAAGAGCCCGAGTACCGAGTCGAAGGCGAAGCGCTCCGCAGCGTCTACCCGCGCGTTGAAGCGGGAGAGCACGAGGGCCGCCTCGCCCAAGGCGCTGTCGCGGCAGACCCATGCGGCGGCAAGCCGGCGTTCGGCTGCGGATCGTTCGGCGGCGGCGAAGAAGGGCTGGGCGACGCGCCGGGCCAATGCCGCGGCGGCATCGAAAGGATCACGCGCGCGTCACGCGTCGCGCTGAGCGCGGCGCTTGCGGGCGATTCGCGAGTACGACAGCGCCATCGTCGCGAGTTCTTGGGCGGCGGGCGTCAGCGGCACGCCCGCGCGCCGCACCAAGCAGACCGGCGTGCTCGCGGCGCGCTCGGCAATCTTGAGCACGGTCACGTGGTCGCGAAAGAACGGGTGAGCCGCCAGGCCCGCCGGTTCCAGGCCGAGATAATCGCTCGCGGCGATGCAATGCAGCGTATCGAACACGGCTTCGGTCGTCGCGGCGATGCTCGGCACGGGCAAACGCGCGTCTTCGAAGAGCGCGGACAGCCGGTTGCCCGCTGTCTCGCCGCTGAGTTGCCGCGTGCTGACCCATTGTGCGTCGTGCAGGTCGGCGAGCGTGCGTGCTCGCGCGAGCGGATGATCGCGACGCGCAATCACCGCGACATCCGATTCGAACAGCGGCGTCGTTTCCATGTCGTGAACGTCCGCGTCCGGCGCGATCAGCGCAAGCGCGAAGTCGAGACGGCCTTCGCGGACCCACGACGTCAGCATCCGTGAAGTCGCGCTGGTCAGGTGCACGTCGATGCGCGGGCAGCGCTCGCGATAGCTCTCCAGTAACGCGGGAAACAGCCGCATCGTGGCTTCGGCGGACAGTCCGAGCGCCACGCGGCCCGTCAGATCGCCCTGAAGCTGACGCATCTCGTCTTCGGTCTTGCGGCACTCGCCGAGAATCAGTTCGGCGCGTACGCGCAAGCGCTCGCCGATTGGCGTCAGGCGCGCGCCGCGCACGTCACGCTCGAACAGCGGGCCACCGGCCTGTGCTTCCAGCTTGCGCATGTGCTGCGTGACGCCGCTCTGGGCGACATCGAGCCGCCGTGCCGCCGCGCGCACACTGCCCGCGTCCGCCACGGCGATGAACATGCGCAATTGAGTGAGGGTGAGTTCCATCGGCAGGGCTCGCGGCAGGGCGATCACAAAAAGTGAACATGATAAGCAAACTGCCTCTTCTGGTGGGCATCGGGCGCTCGTAGTATCGAGACCCTGGATAACCTCATCACCGCGCCCCATGCCCCGATTCCACGCCCTCATGCTGGCCGCCGTCCTCGCGGCTGCCGCACCCGCTCATGCCAAGGACGCCGACACCCTGCGGCTCGGCATCGATCCCGGCTACCCGCCGATGGACGTCAAGACGCCCGACGGCCACGTCGCCGGTTTCGACGTCGATCTCGGCGATGAAATCTGCCGCCGCATCGCCATGCATTGCCAGTGGGTCGAGCTCGAATTCTCGGGGATGATTCCGGCGCTGCAGGCGCGCAAGATCGACGGGATCATGTCGTCGATGGCGATCACCGACAAGCGCATGAAGCAGATCGCCTTCTCCAACAAGCTGTTCCAGTTCCGCTCGCGGCTGATCGCGAAGCAGGGCGCGCCGCTCACGGCGAGCGCGGACGGCTTGCGCGGCAAGCGGATCGGCGTGCAGAGCGGCAGTCAGTTCGAGACCTATGCGATGAAGAACTGGGCGCCGGGCGGCGTCGAGGTGGTCCCGTATCAGAGCATGGAGGGCGTGCTGAACGACCTCACGGCGGGCCGTATCGATGCCGCGCTGCTCGGTTCGGTGGAGGCCGAGCACGGCTTCCTGAAGACGCCGCGCGGCGCGGGCTTTGCGTTCGTCGGCGAGCCGCTCTCGATGGGCGATCACGGCGTCGGCATGGGCATGCGGCAGGACGACACCACGCTCAAGGCCAAGGTCGATCGCGCGGTGAAAGACATGCGCGCCGACGGCACGTACCAGAAGATCGCCCGCAAGTATTTCGACTTCGACGTCTACGGCGACTGATCATGCACATTCAGCGCGATTCCCTTCTCTCGACCACGCTCGGCACGACGCGCGAACTCGTCAGCTTTCATTTCGGCGACGCGCGGGGCGCGGGCGAGCAGGTCTACATCCAGGCATCGCTGCACGCCGACGAAACGCCCGCGATGCTCGCCGCCTGGGCTCTCAAGAAGCGGCTCGCCGAAGTGGAGGCGCAAGGCCGCCTGCGCGGGGGCGTGGTGCTGGTGCCGGTGGCGAATCCCATCGGGCTGTCGCAGCACGTGCTCGGGCAGTTCCTCGGGCGCTTCGAGGCGAACAGCGGCCAAAATTTCAACCGCGGCTTTCCGCTGCCGACCGCGGCGGCGTTGATCGAGCGTGTCGCGGCGCCGTTCTCGCCGCACGATGGCGCGCACAACGCGCGTCTGTTGCGCGCCGCGCTGCTCGCGCTGCTCGGCGAGACGACGGTGAAGAACGAGTTCGAAGACTTGCGGCTCGTGCTGCTGAGGCTCGCGTCGCAGGCGGATATCGTGCTCGACCTGCACTGCTCGCTCGAAGCGACCGTGCATCTGTACACAAGCCCGGCGAGCTGGCCGGCGCTCGAACCGCTCGCACGCTACCTCGACGCCAATGGCGTGCTGCTCGCGACGGATTCCGGCGGCCAGTCGTTCGATGAAGTCCACGCGCTCCTGTGGAACCAGGTTCGCGAGCGTCTGGGCGACGCCGTGCCGCTCGCCGCGCCGAATCTCGCGGCGACGGTGGAGTATCGCGGCCAGCGTGACGTCGATTACGACACCGCCGCGCATGATGCCGAGGCCATCGTCCAGTTCCTGATCGGGCGCGGCGTGATCGAGGGTGAAGCGCAGACGCCGCCGCCGCTCGAACAGCCCGCGACGCCGCTCGCGGGCAGCGAACAGCTGACGGCGCCGGTGAGCGGCATCGTCGTATATCGGGCGAAGGTGGGCGCGCGGCTGCGGGCGGGCGATCCGGTGTTCGATATCGTCGATCCGATCACGGACGCGGTGACGACCGTCACCACGCGTAACGACGGCGTGTTCTACATGCGGCGCGCGATCCGCTTCGTGCCCGCCGGAGCGCCGATGGGGCGCGTAACCGGCGAGACGCCGATCAGAAGCGGGGTGCTGATCGGGGCTTGAGCGGGGACGGGCACGCCAAGCACGCCTCACGCCGCGTCGCTAGAATGACCTTCCCCCATTCGCGTTCCCGTTGAGGAGTCTCGCCATGCTTGACTTCGCTCTCCACGCCCGCACGCCGACGCTCGACATCTCCTACGCCGATTCCGGCCCCCGCGACGGTCCGGTCACGCTTCTCCTGCACGGCTGGCCCGATGCCGCCCGCGCCTGGAACCCGATCGCCGCGCGCCTCAACGACGCCGGCCGCCGCACCATCGTGCCGGAGCTGCGCGGCGCGGGCGGCACGCATTTCCTCTCGCCGGACACGGTTCGCGACGGCTCCGGCGTCGCGCTTGCCCAGGATGCAATCGATCTCGCCGACGCGCTCGGCATCGCGCAATTCGATGTCGTCGGTCATGACTGGGGCGCGCGCGCCGCCTACACGCTCGCCGCGCTGTTTCCCGAGCGGGTGCGCCGCATGGCCGCGCTCGCCTTGGCCTACCAGCCGCGCGGCGCGTTCCACTTGCCGGATTTTTCTCAGGCGCGACGTTTCTGGTACCAGTGGTTCATGTCGCTCGATGGCGGCCCGGACGCCGTCGCCGCCGATCCGAAGGGCTTCGCGCGCATCCAGTGGGACACGTGGTCGCCGCCCGGCTGGTTCGACGAGGCCGAATTCGACATCACCGCGCGCTCATTCGAGAATCCCGACTGGGTGCCGATCACGCTCAACGCGTATCGGCGGCGCTGGCGCGGCGATCAGCCGTCCGATCCGAGACTCTCCGACCTGTACGCGCGTCTCGGGACGATCGAGCGCATCAGCGTGCCGGCGCTGATGATCCAGGGCGGCGCCGATGCCTGCGACGAACCGGCCAGTTCGGAAGGCCAGGAAGGCTGTTTTTTGGCGGGTTACCGGCGCGTCGTGATCGACGGGGCGGGGCATTTTCCGCTGCGCGAAGCCCCCGACGCCGTGGCTGCCGAAGTGCTCCGCCATCTGGAGTGAACCGTCGATCAGGCGAGCGTCTTGCGCACCCCAGGCAGACACTCCCGACACGTTTGGCGACAACCACTGTATGCGTGTACAGTACTGTTCGCTGCGGCAGCTGCGCGCTTTTGAACCCGCGCGCACCTCGCCCGAGGCCGTGAACGGCCGCCCAACTCATTGAACCGGTTGACAAATTGGCATCGAACAACGCAATCCGCATCCGCGGCGCACGTCAGCACAATCTCAAGAATCTCGACCTCGACCTGCACACCGGCCAGATGACCGTCGTGACCGGCCCGTCCGGCTCCGGCAAGTCGAGCCTCGTGTTCGACACGCTCTACGCGGAAGGCCAGCGCCGCTACGTCGAAACCTTCAGCGCCTACGCGCGCCAGTTCCTCGACCGGATGGACCGTCCGCAAGTGGAGCGCGTGGACGGCGTGCCGCCCGCCATCGCCATCGACCAGACGAATCCGGTGCGCAGCTCGCGCTCGACCGTCGGCACGATGACCGAGCTGAACGACCATCTGAAACTGTTCTACGCTCGCGCCGCCGAACTGTTCGACAAAAAGACCTCGCACCGCGTGCGCCACGACACGCCCGAGACGATCTACGCCGAACTGCTCGAACGCACGCGCGCGGACGATCCGCGTCTCGCGATCACGTTCCCGGTCGAACTGCCCGACACCGCCAGCGACGCCGAAGTCGAGCAATGGCTGTCCGCGAGCGGCTACACGCGTGTGCAGGCGAAGCGCCATATCGAAACCGCGAGCGGCAGACGGCAGATGCTGGACGTCGTCGCGGACCGGTTCCGGCTGCAGAACACCGAACGCTCGCGCGCGCTGGAGGCAATCGAAAGCGCTTTGCTGCGCGGCACCGGCCGGGTGGACATTTACGTGCTCAAAGACGAGGGCGAGCCGGACATCTGGCGCTTCTCCACGGGCCTGCACAGCCCGGAGAGCGACCTGCGCTACGCAGACCCGCAGCCGGCGCTGTTCTCGTTCAACTCGGCCTACGGCGCGTGCGAGACCTGCCGGGGCTTTGGCCGCGTGATCGGCGTGGATTACGGGCTCGTGATTCCCGACGAGAAGAAGACCTTGCGCGAAGGCGCGGTCAAGACGCTGCAAACGCCCGCGTGGAAAGAGAACCAGGACGATCTCGTGCGCTACGGCGCGAAAGCGGGCATCCGGCTCGGGGTGCCCTGGAACGAGCTGACGCAGGAGGAACGCGACTGGGTCATCAAGGGTTCGCCCGACTGGACCGGCAAGTGGCAGAACCAGTGGTACGGCGTGCAGCGCTTCTTCGACTATCTGGAGTCGAAGGCCTACAAGATGCACATCCGCGTGCTGCTGTCGAAATACCGCAGCTACACCCCGTGCCCGGTCTGCGCCGGCGCGCGCCTGAAAACTGAATCGCTGCTGTGGCGCCTGGGCACGAAGGAACAGGCGGATGCCGTGCTGTCGCCGGCGCATCGCTTCATGCCGCAAGGCGTCGAGTGGACGCGCGCGCAGCTCGAAGCGCTGCCCGGGCTGACCGTGCACGACCTGATGCTGATGCCGATCGAACGCATCCGCCGCTTCTTCGATTCGCTGACGCTGCCGTCCACCCTGCTCGACGAAGCGCTCAAGCTGCTGCACGCCGAAGTGCGCACGCGCCTCAAGTATCTGTGCGACGTCGGCCTGGGCTATCTGACGCTCGATCGCCAGAGCCGCACACTCTCCGGCGGCGAAGTGCAACGCATCAATTTGACCACCGCGCTCGGCACGTCGCTGGTGAACACGCTGTTCGTGCTCGATGAACCGAGCATCGGGCTGCATCCGCGCGACCTGAACCGCATCGTCGAGGCCATGCACCGGCTGCGCGACGCGGGCAATACGCTCGTCGTCGTCGAGCACGATCCTTCGGTGATGCTCGCGGCGGATCGTCTGATCGACATGGGACCGGGTCCGGGCGAGCGCGGCGGGCAGATCGTCTATGACGGCACGCCCGGCGACATCCAGTCCACCGATACGCTCACCGGCGCCTATCTCGGCGGCCGCAAGCAGGTGGCGCATGCGTCGGACTGGAACCGGCGCGCCGTCGACAGGAACACCCCGCGCCTCGTGCTGGAAGGCGCGAGCGATCACAATCTGCGCGACGTCACCGTCGAGATTCCGTTGCAGCGACTCGTCTGCGTGACGGGCGTGTCGGGCTCGGGCAAATCGACGCTGATCCAGGACGTACTCGCGCCCGCGCTGATGCGCCATTTCGGCAAGGCGACGGAAGCGCCGGGCGCGTTCCGCGACCTGAAGGGCGCGGAGCAGCTGAGCGATGTCGTGTTCGTCGATCAATCGCCGATCGGCCGGACGGCACGCTCGAATCCGGCGAGTTACGTCGGCGCGTTCGATGAAATCCGCAAGCTCTACGCGAAGGCGCCGCTCGCGCTCCAGCGCGGCTACAGCGCGAGCATGTTCAGCTTCAATTCCGGTGATGGCCGTTGCCCGACCTGCGGCGGCTCGGGCTTCGAGCACGTCGAGATGCAGTTCCTGAGCGATGTCTACCTGCGCTGCCCGGACTGCGATGGCCGCCGTTACCGCGCCGAGATTCTCGAAGTGAAGATCGAGCGCGGCGGGCGGCACTTGAGCGTCGCGGATGTGCTCGAACTGACCGTCAGCGAAGCGGTCGAGCTGTTCGCGGAAGACAAGGAAGTGCTGCGCGTGCTGCAGCCGATCGTCGATGTCGGGCTCGAATACGTGAAGCTGGGTCAGCCGGTGCCGACGCTCTCGGGCGGCGAGGCGCAGCGCCTGAAGCTGGCGGGCTTTCTCGCGGAGACGTCGCAGGGCACCAAGGGCAAGAAGGGCGGCGAAGCGGAAAGCCGCCTCTTCATGTTCGACGAACCGACCACCGGCCTGCATTTCGACGACATCGCCAAGCTGATGCGCGCGCTGGGCCGGCTGCTGGAACGCGGCCATTCGCTGATCGTGATCGAGCACAATCTCGACGTGATCCGCGCCGCCGACTGGATCATCGATCTCGGTCCTGAAGGCGGCGACGGCGGCGGTCAGGTGGTGTGTGTCGGCACGCCGGACGAAGTGGCCGCCTGCGAACACTCGCATACCGGCCGGGCGCTGCTCGACTATGAAGAAGCCATGGCGCCGGGCGCCGCGGAGCGCGCCGGCGTGCCGCTGCAACTCGCCGCCGAAGTGGCGAGCGCGCGGCGCGCGTTGCAGGGCGAAGACGTGGTGCGCATCGTCAATGCGCGCGAGCACAACCTGAAGTCGCTCGACGTCGATATCCCGCACAACAAGTTCAATGTGGTGACGGGCGTGTCGGGCTCGGGCAAGTCGACGCTCGCGTTCGACATCCTGTTCCACGAAGGCCAGCGCCGCTATCTCGAATCGCTCAATGCGTATGCGCGTTCCATCGTGCAGCCGGCGGGCCGTCCGGAAGTGGATGCCGTGTACGGCATTCCGCCGACGGTCGCCATCGAGCAGCGCCTGTCGCGCGGCGGGCGCAAGTCCACCGTCGCGACGACTTCCGAAGTCTGGCACTTCCTGCGCCTGTTGTATGTGAAGCTCGGCATCCAGCACTGCATTCACGACGGCACGCCGGTGCAGTCGCAGAGTTCGGAATCGATCGCCGCGCAGATCATGCGCGACTTCAAGGGCGCGCACGTCGGGCTGCTTGCGCCGCTCGTCGTGAACCGCAAGGGCGTCTATACGGATCTAGCGAAGTGGGCGAAGGCGCGCGGCAACACGCATCTGCGGGTGGACGGCGAGTTCCTGCCGGTGAGCCCGTGGCCCAAGCTCGACCGTTTCCGCGAACACACGATCGAACTGCCGGTGGCGGATCTGATCGTGACCCCGGACAACGAAGGCGAGCTGCGCCGCCTGCTCGACGACACGCTCGAAATCGGCAAGGGCGTGATGCATCTGCTCGCGCCGCTGGACGATCTGTACGGCTCCTGGGCCGACGGCAAGCGCCGCGGCGCGGAAGAAATGCGCGTGTTCTCGACCAAGCGGGCGTGCCCGGTGTGCGGTACGAGCTATCCCGAACTCGATCCGCGCATGTTCTCGTACAACAGCAAGCACGGCTGGTGCAACACCTGCGTGGGCACCGGCGTGAAGCTGACGCGCGAGCAACGCGCCGCGTTCGACGACACGCTGTTCGCACAGGACGATCGCGGCCGCGAACAGACCATCGGCTCGGTGGATCAGGAGCCGGACGACATCGTCGATCAGCCGTGCCCGGATTGCGAAGGCACGCGGCTGAACGACGTCGCGCGCGCGGTCACGTTCGGCAACTATCCGATCACGGAAGTGGGCCGATGGACGGTGAGCGATACGCGCGAATGGATCTCGACGCTCCGGCTGACAGGGCGTGACGCGGATATCGCGCGTGACGTGGTGAGCGAAATCGAAGGGCGCCTGCAGTTCCTCGAGGAAGTCGGGCTCGGCTATCTGAGCCTCGACCGCGCCGCGCCGACGCTCTCCGGCGGCGAAGCGCAGCGCATCCGTCTTGCCGCGCAGCTCGGCAGCAATCTGCAAGGCGTGTGCTACGTGCTCGATGAGCCGACTATCGGCCTGCATCCGCGCGACAACCTGATCCTGCTGTCCGCGCTCAAGAAGCTCAACGACAAGGGCAATACGCTCGTTGTTGTGGAACATGACGAGGACACGATCCGCCGTGCGGATCACATCATCGACATCGGGCCGGGCGCGGGCAAGCGCGGCGGCACGGTGGTCGCGCAGGGCAACGTGACAGATCTCGCGGCCCACAAGGCGTCGCTGACCGGCCAGTTCCTCGCCAACCCGATCGTGCATCCGCTGCAGCCGCGCCGCGAAGTGCGCGCAGCTACCGCGAAGCGCGCTGCCGTGCCGGAGCAATGGCTCACGGTCGAAGGCGCCACCTTGCATAACCTGCGCGACGTGACGGCGAGCGTGCCGCTGAACCGGCTGGTCGCGATCACGGGCGTGTCCGGCTCCGGCAAGTCGACGCTCGCGCGCGACGTTTTGATGACCAACCTGCTCGACGCAGTCGGCCGCTCGGTGCTGTCGTCGCCGGCGGTGCGGCGCGCGCGCAAGTCGGCGCAGGCGGACAAGCCGGCGCCGGGATCGCGCGCCAGCGTGCTCGCGCGCGAAGCGCCGCGGCCGAAGTTCGACGTCAAGCATGCGTGGCAGGGATGCAGCGGCGTGAGCGGTTTCGAGTCGATCGACCGTGTGCTCGAAGTGGACCAGACGCCGATCGGCAAGACGCCGCGCTCGTGTCCGGCTACGTACATCGGCATGTGGGACACCATCCGCAAGCTGTTCGCCGATACCCTCGAAGCCCGCGCGCGCGGTTATACGCCGTCGCGTTTCTCGTTCAACACGGGCGAGGGACGCTGCCCGGCCTGCGAGGGCCAGGGCGTGCGCACCATCGCGATGAGTTTTCTGCCGGACGTCAAGGTGCCGTGCGACGTGTGCCACGGCCAGCGCTTCAATCCGGAAACGCTGGCGGTGACGTGGCGCGGCAAGAACATCGGCGAAGTGCTGACGATGGAGATCGACGAAGCCGTCGAATTTTTCTCGTCGATGCAAAGCATCGCGCATCCGCTGCAATTGCTGCGCGATGTCGGTCTCGGTTATCTGACGCTCGGCCAGCCTTCGCCGACGCTCTCCGGCGGCGAGGCGCAGCGCATCAAGCTCGTGACGGAACTGTCAAAGGTGCGCGACGACATCACGCGGCGCGGCCAGAAGCCGCCGCACACGCTTTATGTGCTCGACGAGCCGACGGTCGGCCTGCACATGGCCGACGTCGCGAAGCTGATTCGCGTGCTGCACCGGCTGGTGGACGGCGGACATAGCGTGATCGTCATCGAGCACGATCTCGACGTGATCGCCGAAGCCGACTGGGTGCTCGATCTCGGTCCGGAAGGCGGCGTGAACGGCGGCATGATCGTCGCGGCGGCGGATCCGGACACGCTGGCGACGCATCCGCGCAGCCACACGGGCACGGCGTTGCGGCCGGTGCTGGCACGTGCGAGGCCCGCTGAAAATGCTGCGTGACCTGGATGCGCTCATCGCTTCGATGGAGCCCGAGCTTCAGCCGGGCGTCTATGTGTTCGTATCGGTGACGCCAGAAAGCGCGCCTGCGAGCGCCGACGTCATCGCGACGTTTCGCGAACGCGAGGGGCTAACGGTCGTGATGGAGGAACACGCAGCGCTCGCGGCGGGGCTGACGCCGCTGTTCCGCGCGGCGTGGATCACGCTGACCGTGCATTCGGACCTGCATGCGGTGGGACTGACGGCGGCGTTCGCGCAGGCGCTCGGCGAAGCGGGCATCAGCTGCAACGTGATGGCGGCGGCGTATCACGATCATCTCTTCGTGCCCGCCGACGATGCCCCGCGCGCCATGGACGCGCTGCTTTCCTTGCAGAAACGGGCTGGTATGCTGGCGGCCTCTTCGAAACCCTGAAAGCACACCAGATGGAAACGCAGGACAAAGCCGTTGCGCTAAAAAGAATGAAGTGGTTCGCCTTCGCGTTGCTGATCGCGGCGGGCGCGTTGTTCGCGCTCGCCAAGAGCCGGCACGATGTGGGGATATGGGCGTGGGTATCGTCGTTCGCGGAGGCCGCGATGGTCGGCGCGCTCGCCGACTGGTTCGCGGTGGTCGCGCTGTTCCGCCATCCGCTCGGTGTGCCCATTCCGCACACTGCGATCCTGCCGGCGAACAAGGCGCGTGTCGGCGACAACCTTGCCGCGTTCGTGCGCGACCGCTTTCTCGGCACCGATGCCCTGGTGGCGCGCGTGAACGCGTTCGATCCGGCGAGCCGTCTGTCGCTCTGGCTCGCCGAGCCGAAGAACGCCGAGCTGCTCGGCAAGAAGGCGGTGACGGCGGTGGGCCAGCTGCTGTCCTTCGCCGATGACGACCGCATCAAGACCATGCTGCACGACACGCTGCGCCGCCGCGCGGACCAGTTCGATCTGGCGGGCGCGGCGGGCGGCGTGCTGGCGTCGCTGACCTCGGACCGGCGGCATCAGTTGCTGCTCGACGAAGGGCTCACGCAGATGGCCGCGTGGCTCGACAAGCCCGAGGTGCAGGAGATGCTCGCGGCGCGCATCGTCGCGGTGGCGGGCGAGGAGTATCCGAAGCTGGTGGGCATGTTGGGCTTCGTCGGACTGAACGCCGAGGATCTCGGCAGCAAGTTCGCGGCGGGACTGGTGCGCGGCGCGAACCAGTGGCTGCATGACGTCAGCAGCGATCCGGAGCATGAACGCCGGCTGGCCTTCGATGCCGCCGTGGCGCGTTTTGTCGAACGTCTGCGCACGGACCCGGCGTTCAAGGCGCGCATCGACGAGCACAAGCGCGAATGGCTCGAGCGGCCGGAACTGCGTAACTACGTGAACGGTCTGTGGGACGAATTCGTCGCATGGCTCGATGCCGACATCAGGCGGCCCGACTCGGCGCTGCACATGAAGGTGGTCGCGATGGCGGGCGGTTTCGCCGCGGCGCTCGGCAACGATCCCGCCCTGCGCGATTCGATCAACGAGCACATGCGCGACGCGCTGAAGGCGCTGGCGCCGGAGTTGCGCGACGGCATCGCGAAGCATATCGCCGCCACGGTCAAGCAGTGGGACGACGCGACGCTCGTGCGCGACGTCGAACTGAACATCGGGCGGGATCTGCAGTTCATCCGCGTGAACGGGACGCTGGTGGGCGGCGCGGTCGGTATCCTGATCCACGCGGTCACGACGCTGCTGTGAACGCCTGCGGTTCGTGCGGATCAGCCGGCGTCGGGTTCTTGCGCGCCGTCATAGGTTTGCGCTTTTTGCGTCGACTCCGGTAGGTCGGGGGCGGGAGGAGTGGTCGCGGCAGGCGGTGAAGTTGATGTGACCGTGTCGCCTTGTGGCTTGCCGGAAGAATCGTAGGCCTGCGTGGTTTGCGTGCCGTCCTTGCCGTACGTGTAGGCAACCGACGCGCCGTTCTTGTCGAAATCGTCCTTCTCCGTCACCACGCCTTGACCATCGGAAATCGTGGCCGAGTAGGCGCCGCCCGTCTGCCGCGCATACTCGATGTGCTGTTGCAGGTTGCCGTTGGCATCCCTGAGGTCGGCGGAGGTGAGCTTGCCATCGTCCCCGAAATTCTGCGTGCCCTGCATGCCGGATGCGTAGGTTTCGTTCATCGACGAAATCTTGCCGTCACTAGCCGGATCGCTCAGTTGCACGGCGGTCGGTGAACCCAGTCCGGGCGGCGCGACTCTCCTGTTTGCGCCACCGTAGTAGTCGTAGTAATCGCTCGATGCGTTGCTGGGCGTTTCTGTGGCGTTGATGCTCGCCGCTCTGTCGATCAGTCTGTTCTTGTCCTGCTCGTCGGACAGGCCCGACTGCAGATCGGATGCGTGCAGACTGTCGAGCGCTTGCTGGGTTGGGCCGCCCGGTTGTTCGCCCGTCATGTTGATGAGCATCCCGGGATGCTCCGGCGTCGAGGTGTTCCGCAAGATCTCCTGGCCGACCTTCCAGTTGTTGTAGATCGCTTCGCCTTCGCCGCGCAAACCCAGCATCGCTTTCACGTCGAACGCTTCGGGATCGCGTGGATTGACGCCATAGCGGGTCGCAAACGCCCGGTCATTGCTGCGACTCTCGAAATGGCCGAGTTCGTGTGAAAGTGCCCCGATCCAGTTGCCGTCGGATAACCCGGCAAAGTCGTGGGCGAGTACGATCCGGTGCTGCGTAGCGTCTTCGAAATAGGTGCCTTTGTCCGGGCCGACTGCAATCGGCTGGATATCTCCCGAGCTGACTGCCGCGCCGTAATCCTGGAGGTCTGCCTGCATCGTCGGACTCTGGTTGATGAGCCTGACCTGGTTCTCTGTCGGATGCACGTCGCCCCAGTACGACTCCTTGCCGGTTACCGGTTGTATGGCCATGCGGGCTCCTGTTGCGTTCGGCTCATCTGGCCGCGCCAATGAGCCAGCTGATGGAAGTGCGCGGATGGAGCACTATTCACTGCGGAGCCATGGCCCGGGCGGTAAGGGGATATTTCGCGGATGCTGCGAGCCCGTGCGGGCCCGCGAGCGATGTCTGCGCGGACCCGGCATCCTGATCCACGCGGTCACGATGCTGCTCCGAAGGAAGGAACAGGCGCCGATGGCAGCATCGGCGCCTGAAGTTCATGCGGATCAGCCGGCGTCGGGATCCGTGTTGTTCTCGGCGAAGGACTGTTCTTCGATGCCGGCGTCTGGCGCTTGCGCGCCGTCATTGACTTGCGCCGTTTGCGGCCATTTCGGCAGTGCCGCGTCAGGCGCGTCCAAGGCGGACGATGAGGCAGAGGCAGCCGCCTCGCCCTTCGGTGCACCGGAAGAATCGTAGGCTTGGGTGGTTTCCGCGCCTTTCTTGCCGTACGTATGAGCAACCTCCGCGCCGTCCTTGTCGAAGTCGTCCTTTTCCGTCGTCACGTCTTGACCATCGTAAGTCGTGGCCGAGTAGGCGCCGTCATTCTGCCGCGCATACTCGGTGCGCGTCTGCACGTTGCCGTCGCCATCCTTGACGTTCGCTGATGTGAGCTTGCCGTCGGGGCCGTAGTTCTGCGTGCCCTGCATGCCGGATGCATAGGTTTCGGTCATCGACGTGATCTTGCCGTCACCGTTCGGATCGGTCAGTTGCACCGCGGTAGGCGTGCCCAGCCCAGGAGCGACGACCCTCTTGTTTGCGCCACCGTAGAAGTCGTAGTAGCTCTTCGTCGGGTCTTCGCTTGGTTGCTGCAACGCGTTGAGTGCCGCAGCCCTGTCCACCATGATGTTCCTGTCCTGCTCATCCGACTGGCCTGCCGCCACGTTGGCCTTGTGCGAGTACTGGAACATCTGCTCGAGCGTGTGATCAGGCCAGTCGCCATAGATCCCGATGCGCGTACCGGGTTCGCCGCCTTTTGCGGTGTTGTCGAGAATCTCGTGCTCGACTTTCCAGTTGTTGTACAACGCTTCGCCCTCGCTGCGCAGGCCGATCATCGCCCGTGTATCGTAAGCTCCCGGGTCACGGATTGCCGTACCGTACTGTTCGGCCATGGCCTTGTCAGCCTGATGATTTTCAAAATGGCCGAGTTCGTGCGACAGCCCAGCGACCCAGTCGTTGTCGTTCATGTCGACAAAATTCTTGCCGAGCACGATGCGCGGATCGCTCCCGTGGAAGTAACTTGCGTCGTCCGCGCCGATCGCGAAAGCCTTGGCTTGGCCTGCGGCGTACGCCTTGGCGTAGTCATTCAGATCTCCTTGCAAGGTCGGACTCTTGTTGATCAGCGACACTTGATTTTCTTTCGGCTGCACAGTGCCCCAGAACGATTCCTTGCCGGTTATTGCTGGTATTGCCATGATGCGGTTTTCCTTCTTGTGTTTCGGCTCTTCCTGCCGCGCCAACGAGCCAACCGATGAAATTGCGCGGACGAGCACTATTCCCTGCGGAGCCATGGCCCGGGCGGTAAGGGGATATCTCGCGGACACATGACCGAACCCGCCCGCGCCGCCAGCGATATGATGTGCGCACCCGGCCCCCTGAGCAGCAGCCGGCCGGACGTCGCACCTCAACCTCTTGCGCGCGCAACGTATCTCATGCCCCAACCCAACAACGCCCTGATCGAACAGTTCTACACCGCGTTCCAGCGTCTCGACGCCGAAGCGATGGCCGCCTGCTACGCGCCCGACATCCTGTTCCAGGACCCCGCGTTCGGCGTGCTGCGGGGCAGGGAAGCCGGCGACATGTGGCGCATGCTGCTCGGCCGGGCCGCCGACTTCTCGCTGTCCTTCGACAGCATCAAGTCCATCGGCCAGGTGGCGAGCGCGCGGGCCGTGGCGCGCTATACGTATTCCGCGACCGGCAGGCCCGTCGTCAACGAGATCCAGGCGCGCTTCGCGATCCGCGACGGCCTCATCGCCGAACACACCGACGTCTTCGATCTCTGGCGCTGGAGCCGTCAGGCACTCGGGCCGAGCGGCTGGCTGCTGGGCTGGACGCCGCAGATGCAGCACGCCATCCAGAGCCGCGCGCGGCGCACGCTGAACGACTATCGCCTGAAGTACCGCAAGGCCGCGCTATGACACGCATCGAAAGCACGGACCACGCGCCCCTCGATGACGCGCGTCTCGAAGACGAATGGCTCGAAGCGGACGCCTTCGGCGGCTTTGCCTCGGGCACGGTGGGCACCCTGCGCACGCGGCGCTATCACGCGCTGCTGCTCGCGGCGACGCAGCCGCCGGCAGGACGCGTCACGCTCGTCAACGGCGTCGAGGCATGGCTCGACGCGGACAGCCAGCGCTATCCGCTGACCATGCAGCGGTACGCGCCCGACGTCCTTTATCCCGATGTCCGCGCCAGCCTGCTTTCCTTCGACACATCGCCCTGGCCTACGTGGCGCTTTCGCGTGGGCGTAGGCGTGGACGCGGCCGTGATCGTGGCGGAAGTGTTCGTCGCGAAGGAGAGCCGCGCGACCGTGTTGCGCTGGCGTGTCGAAGGCGCGCCGCCGTCCGCCTGGCAGAACGGGAACGCGCGTCTGCACGTGCGGCCGCTCGTCTCCGGACGCGACTACCATGCGCTGCACCACGAGAACCCCGCGTTCGCCTTCGATGCCACTGTCGCGGGCGAGCGCGTGCAGTGGCATCCCTATGGCGATCTGCCCGTCATCGATGTGAAAGCGAACGGCGCGTACGAGCATGCGCCCGACTGGTATCGCAACTTCTGCTATGCCCGCGAACGCGAGCGCGGTCTGGATTTCATCGAAGACCTCGCGGCGCCGGGCGTGTTCCATTTCGACCTCGCGCACGCCGACGCCGTCATGATTCTGCACGCCCACACCGGCGCGGAGCGGCCCGACACGGAGACCGCGCTCGCGCATGCAACGCGTCTCGCCACGGCCGAAACGCAGCGGCGCGCAGCGTTCGCCTCGCGGCTCGAGCGCTCCGCCGACGCCTATGTGGTCAACCGCAGCGGCGGCCGCACGATCATCGCGGGCTTTCCGTGGTTCACGGACTGGGGCCGCGACACCTTCATCTCGATGCGCGGTCTGCTGCTGGCGTCGGGCCGCCGCGACGAAGCCGAGTCCATCCTGCTCGAATGGGCCGACACGATCTCCGAAGGCATGGTGCCGAACCGCTTTCCCGACAGCGGCGGGCTGCCGGAATACAACTCCGTCGATGCATCGCTGTGGTTCGTCGTCGCGGTGCAGGACTATCTCGCGACGGGTCACGCGCACGCCGCGACGGCAAGCCGCCTGCAACGCGCGGCCGGCGCGATCCTCGACGGCTATGCGCGCGGCACGCGCTTCGGCATCGCCGCCGACAGCGACGGTCTGCTGCGCGCGGGCGTGCCCGGCGTGCAGCTCACGTGGATGGACGCGAAGGCGGGCGACTGGGTCGTGACGCCGCGCATCGGCAAGCCGGTGGAGGTGCAGGCGCTGTGGATCAACGCGCTGTCGGCGGGCTCGGCATGGAACGCGCAATGGCAGACGCTGCGCGACCGCGCGCACAGCGCGTTCACCGCACGCTTCGTCGATCCGGCCACGCACACGCTCTACGACGTCGTCGACGCCGATCACGAGCCCGGCAAGGTGGATCGCGCGGTGCGTCCGAACCAGATCTTCGCGGTGGGCGGGCTGCCGTTCGCGCTGGTGGACGGCGAAGTGGCGCGCGCGGTCGTCGCGCAGGTCGAAGCGCAACTGCTGACGCCGCTCGGCCTGCGCACGCTCGCGCCCGCGGACCCGGCGTACCGGCCGCATTACGCCGGCGGCGTGCTGGATCGCGACGGCGCGTATCACCAGGGCACCGTGTGGCCGTGGCTGCTCGGGCCGTTCGTCGAGGCGTGGGTGCGCGTGCATGGCGGGGCGGGCGCGCGCGAGCGCTTCCTGACGCCGCTGTACGCGCATCTCGACCGTTACGGGCTGGATCACCTCAGCGAAGTCGCCGATGGCGACGCGCCCCACACGCCCGGCGGCACGCCGTTCCAGGCGTGGTCGCTCGCGGAGCTGCTGCGCATCGAGAAACTGCTCGGCGCGGAGTGAACAGGGCGCGCGCGCCGCGTGCCCAAACGCGCTAAATTACGGCTCTTGCCAGAGGGTTCGCGCATGGCCTGGACACGCTCCGGGCGAGGTGCTGCGCGGCCGCACATCAGGAGACGTTCATGCCGAAATCGCGCCCCGTCAATCAGATCGACACCGTCGAGGGCTCACGGCTCCATTCGGCCGATTGCGCGCACTGGCAGCGCTGGGGACCGTACCTGAGCGAACGCCAGTGGGGCACGGTGCGCGAGGATTACAGCGAGTTCGGCACCGCCTGGGAATACTTTCCCCACGATCACGCGCGCAGCCGCGCCTACCGCTGGGGTGAGGACGGTCTCGCCGGCTTCGGCGACGACAAGCTCAACTGGTGCGTGTCGCTGGCGCTGTGGAACGGCGCGGACCCGATCATCAAGGAGCGACTCTTCGGTCTGACGAACCAGGAGGGCAATCATGGCGAAGACGTCAAGGAACTGTACTTCTACCTCGACGGCACGCCGACGCATTCCTACATGCGCATGCTCTACAAGTATCCGCATGCGGCGTTTCCCTATGCCGATCTCGTCGATGAAAACGGCCGGCGCAGCGCCGAAGTGCCCGAATACGAAGTGCTCGATACCGGTGTCTTCGACGGCGAGCGCTACTTCGACGTGCAGGTCGAATACGCGAAGCACACGCCCGACGACATCGTGATGCGCGTGACCGTCGAGAATCGCGGCGCGGTGGCGGCCGTGCTCGACGTGCTGCCGCAGATCTGGGCGCGCAACAGCTGGTCGTGGCGGCCCACGCCCGTGAAGCCGTCGCTGACGCAGGAGACGGTGGAAGGTGAAGGCACCTATGTGCTCGCCGAACAGACCGGCCACGAGCCGATGGTGGTGACGGCGTGGTCAGCGGACGGCGCGGCGGTGGACTGGCTCTTCTGCGAAAACGAAACCAATGTCCGGCGCCTGCACGGCATGGACGGCGCAGGGCCGTTCAAGGACGGCTTCAACGATTACCTCGTGAACGGCGACGAGAACGCCATTCGCCGCGCCTCCGGCACACGCGCCGCGGCTCATGTGCATCTCGCGCTGGAGCCGCACGGCCGCGCCGTGGTCTATCTGCGCTGGCGGCCCGAGTCGGCGCCTGATGCCGTGCCGCTCGACGCGGATGCGTTGTTCGAGCGCCGCATCGCCGAAGCGGACGAGTTCTACGGCGCGCTCCAGCACGACATCGCCGGCGTGGATCAGCGGCTCGTGCAGCGGCAGGCGCTGGCCGGCATGCTGTGGTCGAAGCAGTACTACCAGTTCGACGTCACCCGCTGGCTCGACGGCGATCCCTTGCAGCCCACACCGCCGAAGCAGCGGCGCTTCGGGCGCAACATCGACTGGCGGCACCTGTGCAATGCCGACATCGTGTCGATGCCGGACAAGTGGGAATACCCGTGGTACGCGTCGTGGGATCTCGCGTTCCATGCGGCGGCCTTCGCGCTGATCGACCCGGCATTCGCCAAGCGGCAATTGCTGCTGCTCGTGAAAGACCGCTATCAGCATCCGAACGGCCAGCTGCCTGCCTACGAATGGGCTTTCGGCGATGCCAATCCGCCGGTGCATGCGTGGGCCACGTGGCGGGTCTACGAGATCGACCGTGCGATCACCGGCAAGAGCGACCGCGACTTCCTCGAACTCGTGTTCCACAAGCTGCTGCTGAACTTCTCGTGGTGGGTCAACCGCAAGGACGCCGACGGCAAGAACATCTTCCAGGGCGGCTTTCTCGGGCTGGACAACATCGGCATCTTCGACCGCTCGTCGCCGCTGCCGACCGGCGGTCACATCGACCAGGCCGACGGCACCGCCTGGATGGCCGCCTATGCGCTCGACCTGATGCGCATCGCGCTCGAACTCGCGCATGAGAACAAGGTGTTCATCGACATCGGGGTGAAGTTCTTCGAACACTTCCTGTACATCGCCGAGGCCGTGAGCTGCGAGGACGACTGCGATACCGGCCTGTGGGACATGGAAGACGAGTTCTTCTACGACAAGCTGCGCCTGCCGGACGGCAGCAACGTGCCGATGCGCATCCGTTCGATCGTCGGGCTGAGTCCGCTGTTCGCCGTGCATGTGCTGGAGCCGCGCGTGCACGGTTCGCTGCCGGGACTGCGCGACCGCATGCACTGGTTCCTCGAACATCGTCCGGATCTGGCCAAGCTCGTGTCGCGCTGGAACATCGCGGGGCGCGGCAACAGCATGCTGCTGTCGCTGCTGCGGGGGCATCGGATGAAGGCGCTGCTCAAGCGCATGCTCGATGAAACCGAGTTCCTTTCGGATCACGGCGTGCGGGCGCTGTCGCGGGTCCATCTCGACAACCCGTTCGTCTTCTATCACAACAGCGAAAGCTTCAGCATCCGCTATCTGCCGGGCGAGTCGGACTCGCGCGTGTTCGGCGGCAATTCGAACTGGCGCGGCCCGGTGTGGATGCCGGTCAACTTCCTGCTGATCGAATCGATCCGCGAGTTCCACCGCTATTACGGCGACGACTTCCGCGTCGAATATCCGACCGGGTCAGGCCAGAAGTTTTCGCTTGCGCAGATCGCCGATGAACTCGCGCGCCGCGTGAGCACGCTGTTCCTGCTCGATGCAAACGGCGAGCGTCCCGTGATGCGCGCCTATCCGCAATTGCAGGCGGACCCGCGTTCGCGCGATCTCGTGCTGTTTCACGAATACTTTCATGGCGACAACGGGCGCGGCGTCGGCGCCTCGCATCAGACGGGCTGGAGCGGGCTGGTTGCGCTGCTGTTGCATCCGCATGCCTCGGGGCCGTCGGGCGTGGTGCCGCTCGCCGGCGAAGCCGATGCCGAAGTGCAGGAGTTCGCCGGCGCCAAGTAAGGCGTCGCGCCGCAGTTTCGGATTCGTCCGATAGCGACGGGTTCTTCGTTTTCGTATGGTTGCTTCGAGGCAATCGTAGCGAGACGACGGAGAACCCGATGAGTCATGCCCTCAACCGGCACTCCGTGAGCGGCTACCGCCAGCGGCTGGGCGCCTGGAGTGAAGTCAGGGTCGAACATGAGCATTGCCCGCCGTTCGCCATCGTGATGACGGTATTCGGCGTGGCCATGACGGGCATCGTCTGGTTCAGCGGCAGGTTCCACAGCTTCGCCGGCGGCTGGATTGCCGGCCTGGCGATCTTCGCCGCGCTGGGCGTGTTCATCCACTGCCGTTTCAGCGGCGTGCGGGCGTTCGAGCGGCGCATCCGCCGCGTGGCGCTCAGGCAGCGACGGCAGCCATGGCGTCGACGGAGCGGGTCAGCAGCACCGGAATGGACTTCGAGGTCGGCGTACCCGCGCCATCCGCGATCGATGACAGTGGCACGAGCGGATTCGTTTCCGGGTAGTACGCGCCGAGACAGCCGCGCGGAATGTCGTATTCCACCAATGTGAAGCCGTTCACGCGGCGCTCCACGCCGTCGTCCCACACGCTCGTGATGTCCACGCGTTCGCCCGGTTCGAAGCCGAGCATGTCGATGTCATCGCGGTTCGCGAACAGCACATGACGCTGGCCGTACACGCCGCGGTAACGGTCGTCGAGACCGTAGATGGTCGTGTTGTACTGGTCGTGCGAACGGGTCGTCATCAGCGTCATCAGGCGCTCGCCGTGACGCGCGCGGGCGCGGTGGATCGGCGTGTCGTGCGCAATGGCATGCACGATGAACTGCGCCTTGCCGCTCGGCGTCTTCCACACCCGCTCGCGCGAGGCCACGCCCAGATGAAAGCCGCCAGGTTGCTTGAGACGCTCGTTGTAGCGCCCGAAGCCGTCGATCACTTTCTCGATGCCGTCGCGGATCAGCGCGTAGTTGCCCGCCTGCGCGAGCCATTCCACCTTGCTTGAACCCAGTGTCGCCTGCGCCATGCGCGCGACGATCGCCACCTCGGAAAGCAGGTTCGGCGAGGCCGGCTTGTTCATGCCGTACGAGATGTGCACCATGCTCATCGAGTCCTCCACGGACACGCCTTGCGGCACGCCGTTCTGCAGGTCGATTTCGGTGCGGCCGAGCGTCGGCAGGATCAGCGCGTCGCGGCCGTGCACCAGATGGCTGCGGTTGAGCTTGGTCGTGATGTGCACGGTGAGGTCGCATGCGCGCATCGCTTCCCAGGTGCGCGGCGTGTCGGGTGTCGCGATCGAGAAGTTGCCGCCCAGCCCGATGAACACCTTCACCTTGCCTTCGAGCATCGCGTGAATGGTTTCGACCACGTCGTAGCCATGCTCGCGCGGCGGCTCGAAGTCGTAGGCCGCGCCGAGCCGGTCGAGAAAGTCCTGGGTCGGCTTTTCTTCGATGCCCACCGTGCGGTCGCCCTGCACGTTCGAGTGGCCGCGCACCGGGCACAGCCCCGCGCCGCGCCGGCCGATATTGCCGCGCATCATCATCAGGTTCGACAGCAGCTGGATGGTCGGCACCGAGTTCTTGTGCTGCGTGAGGCCCATGCCCCACGTCGAGATGACGGCGCGGGCCTTCACGTAGATATCGGCGAGATTCAGCAGGTCGTCACGCTCCACGCCCGATTCCGCGAGGATCGCATCCCAGCTTTCGGCGCGCAGGTCGTCGGCGAAGGCGTCGAAATTCACCGTGTGCTCCGCGATGAACGCGACATCCAGCACGCGTTCACCGCCGTTCGCCACGGCCGCATCGTCCAGTTCGATCACGCGCTTGGCCACGCCCTTGATGAGCGCGAAGTCGCCGCCCACCTTCGGGCGGATGAACACCGAACTGATCTTCACGCCCTTCGGCGACAGCATGTCGAGCGTGTGCTGCGGGCTCGCGAAACGTTCGAGGCCGCGCTCCTTCAGCGGGTTGATCGACACGATGGTCGCGCCGCGCTTCGCACACTCGCGCAGTTCGCCGAGCATGCGCGGATGGTTCGTCGCGGGGTTCTGGCCGAACAGCAGCAGCGTGTCGGCGTGCTCGAAGTCGTCGAGCGTCACTGTGCCCTTGCCGACGCCCACGGTATGCGGCAGGCCGCGGCTCGTCGCCTCGTGGCACATGTTCGAGCAGTCGGGAAAGTTGTTGGTGCCGTACATGCGCACAAACAACTGGTACAGGAACGCGGCTTCGTTGCTGGCGCGGCCCGAGGTATAGAAGGCGGCGCGGTCGGGATCGTCGAGCTGCTTCAGGTGCGACGCAATCAGCTCGAATGCATCGTTCCATTCGATCGGCACGTAACGGTCGCGCTTCGCATCGTAGACGAGCGGGTCGGTCAGCCGGCCGTGCTGTTCCAGTTCATAGTCGGTCTGCGCCATCAGCGCGCTCACCGTGTGCTGCTCGAAGAACGCCGGCGTCACGCGCTTGCTGGTCGCCTCGGCGGCGACGGCCTTCACGCCGTTTTCGCAGAACTCGAAGGTCGAGCCGTGCTCGCGGTCGGGCCACGCGCAGCCGGGGCAATCGAAGCCGTCGGGCTGGTTCTGCTTGAAGAGCGTCCGGTAGTTCCCGCCCGCCACGCGCTCCTTGACGAGGTTGATGGCAACCTGCTTCAACGCGCCCCAGCCCGCGGCCGGGTGCGTATAAGGTTCGATGCGGGCTTCGGGCTTCTTCATGGCGTTCGGATCAGGCTGAGCATGCAATTAGAGAAGCCTACTGTGTCCCGAAACGAACGCGGCGCACAGAAAAAGCGAAATTCGAGGGATACAGTTGCGGCGTTTTGCCCTAGACTGCACAGTCAGGCCCGCCGCGACGTCTCCAAGGAACAGCGCCCATTGAAACTCTACGAAAAGCTCGCCGACGAAATCGAGGAAGCCGTGCGCCGTGGCGTGTTCGCGGCGGGGGAGAAGATCGCGTCGGTGCGGCAGGCGAGCCAGCAGCACGGCGTGAGCATCAAGACGGTGCTGCACGCCTACGCGATCCTGGAAAGCCGCGGCGTGCTGGAGACGCGGCCGCAATCCGGCTACTTCGTGCGCGCGAAACCGCCGGCGGGCGTGGCGCATGCCGCGCCGAAGCGGGTGAGCGCCACGGCGTCGGAAGTGGACGTGAGCCGGCTGGTGCTGTCGACGTTGCGCAGCATCCGCGCGCACGACGCCGTGCCGTTCGGCTCGCCGTATCCGGATCCCGAGCCGTTTCCCTGGCGCCGCATCAACCAGTATGCGAACGCCATCGCGCGGCGCCATTCGAGCTGGAATCTGATCGACGACCTGCCGCCCGGCAATCCCGAGCTGATCCGGCAGATTGCGCGGCGTTACGCGGAGAACGGCGTGCCGGTGAATCCCGAGGAGATCGTGATCACGGTCGGGGCGACCGAGGCGATCAACCTGAGCCTCCAGGCGGTCGCCAGGCCGGGCGATACGGTCGCGGTCGAGTCACCCACGTATTACGCGATGCTGCATGCGATCGAGCGGCTCGGCATGCGCGCGATCGAAGTGCCGACGCATCCCGTCGACGGCATCGATGTCGAGGCGCTCGCGCAGATCATCGCGAAGCGCAAGATTGCCGCGTGCATGGTGATGCCGAACTTCCAGAATCCGCTCGGCTTCCAGATGCCCGACGAACGCAAGCGCGCGCTCGTGGACCTGCTCACGGAGCACGACATTCCCGTCATCGAGAACGATGTCTATCACGAGCTCTACTACGGCGACACGCGCCCGACGACCCTCAAGAACTTCGACACCAAGGGCCTCGTGCTGCATTGCGCGTCGTTCTCGAAGAGCCTGACGGCGTCGTACCGGATCGGCTGGGCGATGCCGGGGCGCTACCGGGCGCAGGTCGAGAAGCTCAAGTTCCTCAACACGCTGACGACGCCCTCCGTGCCGCAGATCGCCATCGCCGATTATCTGCGCCAGGACGGCTACGACCGCCATCTGCGGCGCGTGCGGCGGCTCTACCGGCAGCAGGCGCGCATCATGACCGCGCTGGTCGAGCGCTTCTTTCCGGCGGGCACGCGCACCTCGGCGCCGCAGGGCGGCTATGTGCTGTGGGTGGAACTGCCGGAACACGTCGATTCGATGCGGCTCTATCGCGCGGCGCTCGATTGCGGCATCACGGTCGGGCCGGGTTACATGTTCTCGACACGCAATGCCTTCAGCCATTTCATCCGGCTCAACTACAGCTATCCGTGGACGGCGCAGAGCGAAGCCGCGTTGCGGCGGCTGGGCGCGCTGGCGGGCGAGATCGCCGCGCACAGGGAGAAGGGAGACAGAAGATGAGCGACGACATCGATCCGGCGCTGGTCGCCGTGCTGGAACAACTGTGGCGCGCGCGGGAAGGGTCGCCGCAGCGCGCCTGGTCGCTGGCGAAACTGGCGAAGCAGTCCGGGCTGCCGATGAGCACGCTCAGGCGTCAGCTGACCGGGCTCGAAGAGGCGGGGCTGGTGCAGGTGACGATCAACGAGGACGGCACCGGCAGCGCGTGGCTCAGCGAGCAGGGCGCGACCTTGTGCCAGGCGGTGTTCGGCGCGGCGGGATAAGCCGGTCAGCGCGTTCGTCGCAAGCCCATTCAACACCGCGCGCACTCTCGAAACCGTGGACATCCATATCACGCTGCACGGCCGTCGCGACCTCACCGGCCAGATCTATGCGCAACTGCGCGCGGGCATCGTCGAAGGGCGGCTCGCCGCGCATGCGCGCCTGCCTTCCACGCGCGATCTCGCCGCCCAGCTCGGCGTGTCGCGCAAGACCACGCTCGACGTGTTCGAGCGCCTGATCGCCGAGGGCTTCCTGCGCACCCGCGCGGGCGACGGCACCTTCGTCGCCGATGGCCTCGCGCGTTTGCCCGGCGCGCGCGCCGAACCGCAGTCGGCCCGCGCGCGTGCGGCCGGCATGTGGCGCCAGTTGCCCGAGCGCATGACCATGCCGATGCCGCCCGCCGGCGAACCGCTCGACTGTGACTTCAAGGGCGGCGTGACCGACCGGACGCTGTTTCCGCACGACGCGTGGCGCCGCTGCGTCAACCGCGCGCTGCGCACGCAGGCGCGCGCGGGCGGCGGCGTGGCGGGTTATCGCGATCCGGGCGGCGAACAGGAACTGCGGCTGGGCATAGCGCGCTATCTCGCGTTCAGCCGCGCGGTGACCTGCAACTGGCAGGACGTGCTGGTCACGCAGGGCGCGCAACAGGCGCTCGATCTGCTGGCGCGCGTGGTGATCCGTCCCGGCGATGTCGTCGCCGTCGAGGAGCCGGGTTATCCGCCGGCGCGCGCCTTGTTTGCGTCGATGGGCGCGCGGCTCGCGCACGTGCCGGTGGACGGCGAGGGCATCGTCGTCAGCAGGCTGCTGCGCAACACGCGGCTCGTCTACGTGACGCCGTCGCACCAGTTCCCCCTGGGCATGCCGATGAGTCTCGAACGGCGCGTCGCGTTGCTCGAATGGGCGGCGCGGCGCGGGGCGGTGATCGTCGAGGATGACTACGACGGCGAATTCCGCTTCGAGGGACGGCCGATGGAGTCGCTGAAGAGTCTGGATCATGCAGGCGTCGTGGCGTATGTCGGCACGTTTTCGAAGACGCTCTTTCCCGATCTCAGGCTGGGCTATGTGGTGCCGCCGCCGAGCCTGTCCGTGCCGCTGTGGCAGGCCCGGCAAATCTGCGACTGGCACGGCTGCATGCTCACGCAGACGGCGCTCGGCGCATTCATGCTCGACGGCGAATTCGCGCGGCATCTGCGGCGCATGCACAAGGCCTATGCGGGGCGGCGCGCGCGGTTGCTCGCGCATCTGAACGGTGCGCTCGCGCCGTGGTTCGAGCCGCTGCCGGCGTCGGCGGGCATTCATCTGGTCGCGCGGCTCAAGGCGCCGTGGCGCGAGGACGAGATCGTCGCGGCGGCGCGGGGCGTGTCGGTGGGGATCGCCGGGATACGCGGGTTTTATGCAGGACAGCCGATGCAGCAAGGCGTGCTGCTCGGCTATGGCGGAACGGCGGAAGCGGTCATCGAAGAAGGCATGACGCGGCTCGCGGCGTTGCTGGGCGCCTGAAGCGTCAATCGATGTTCGTGACCATGCCGGGGATTTCGAGCAATGGAAGGTCGCCCAGGTTTTCCTGTGCCAGCCGTATGGCTTCGGCGATGAGCGCTTCCTTGTTGGCGTTCGGAAAGACGGCTTTGCTCTCGCCCCGGGCGCGAAAGATCGCCGCGATTTCGACCGGCCCGGTCTTGAGCGGCCGCTCACTGTCGAATGCGCCGCGCTGGATGAAGACGTCGGGACGCGTCATCACGATGACTTCGTTGTATTCCCGATGATATCTATTGGTGCCTTCGAGCACTTTCTCGGGCGAAACGAATGGATGTCGGCCCGCCTGATCGAGGATGTGCCGCACCAGTAGCCCATTGCGTCCATGAGCGGGCATCGCCTGGATTCGGGCAGCGTGACCGGGGATCAGCCAGCTTCGCAGACGATCGAAATTGCCTTCGTTGCCATCGAAATCCATGTCGCTGGACGAGGTCAGCACAACGTTCTGCTTGGGAGCACGCAGCACGACACCCACCGTTGCGTAGGTGAAGCGGTGGTTCTCATCGATCACGCTGGCGCTGATCGTGTCCCACTGACTCAGCGCCTTCGTACCCTCGCGGAACAGCTGCATGCCGTTTTCGCGTTCGAGTTCGCCGCAGTGGACGGTGTGCACGAGCAGGCGGAACGCAGCGTAATCGCTGTCTTTGAGGGTTGCGGGATCTGAAAATGCCGATGCGTCCCACGCGTCCAGACTCGCCGATGAAACGCCCGGCAAAGGCTGTGTATGGGTGTGCTGGACCTCCGGCTCGAGCTGGCTTCGGCGCGTGCGCTCTCCGGGCACGACAGCCTTCTTCTTGCGAAACGAGGCGCGGCACAGCGGCGCGCAATACTGGGATCTGGGCACGGTCACGGCTCCTTCGGGTCATCGCCGACCCGTAGGCAGGTTTTAACCCGAAACCGTGTCTCAAAAAACGCTTTTCTTGTCGATGCGGACGCACGGCCGTGATTGGTTTCGTCACGCGCCATGCGTCCGCGGATTATTCCGCTCGCTCTGCCGGCCACGCGCGTCAATCACGGTGGCCGGTCCGGTCCGCGTCACGGCGAATCACTGATCGCACAACAACAGCAGCTTCTCCTGCGCCGAACACGTCGCCTTCTTAACACGCTGCATCGCGCCATCCTGCTGACGCGCCGACACCTGCCGCGTCGGGTTCTGCGACTGCTCCGCCGCCGCCGTGCGTTGCGCGATGCAGGCGCGCAGGTGTTTCTCCATCGGCGGATAGTATTTCCAGCCGCGGGTGAGCGGCGGCAGTTCGAGATGCACCTGCTTCCACTTCGGATGCCCTTGCGCCTGCAGCGTGTCGAAGTTGGTGCACAGCGAATCCGCGAACTTCGACAGCGCGCCGACCGTGCCCTTCAGCCCGTAGTCGTAGGTCACGAGGAAGGCCTTGACGGTGAGCGTCGGCGTGTCTTCCTGAATCCAGTTCGGATAACTGGACGTGCGGATCGTGGCCGGGAAGTAGGTCTGTTTCGCGCGCGCGGTTTCGGGTGCGCTGGCATCGAGACGCAGCAGCTTGATCTGCTTCAGCAGTTCCGGATTCATGTCCTGGAACAGCTTGGCCGGCTGGCCCGCGACGATCACCGCCACGTCGATCTTGCCGACGATCAGCTTCGCGAGCGAATCCTCGTTGTTGAGATGCTGCTCGTTGGCGTCGGCGATCGGTTCGCCGAACATCAGCCGGTACAGCGTTTCGGCCGACTGCGCCGTGCCGCTGCCGATCGGCCCCACGCTGATGTTCTTGCCCTTGATCTCCTGGATGTTCTTCATCGGCGAATCGGCGCGCGCGACGAAATAGATCTCCTCGTCGTAGAGCGGCATGATGAGCCGCAGCGGCTTGATGATCTTGCCGGCTTCCGCGTTGCCGGAAGTCGCCATGTCCATGTACGCCTGGTACACGTCCGACTGCACTAGCGCGAACTTCACGCCCGGCTCGTAGCGCATGCGCTGGACGTTTTCGGCGGAGCCCTTCGACGGCAGCACGTCGAGCTCGATGCCCGCCGGTTCGGCCACGAATTTCGACAGATCCTGTCCGATCTGGATATAGGTGCCGCGCTCCTGACCTGTGGTGATCTTGTAGGGAATCGGATCGGCCGCGAAGCTGAGCGGTGCGCCGGCGAACCCGGTGATCCCCGTGACGGCGACGAGCGCAAGCAGGCCCCGTGCGGCATTGCTCATGCGTTGTTTGATGAACATGATTGTCCCTTGGTCGGAGTTGGACGTCTGCTCTGAAACTCGCGCGTTGTCGGTACGAAACATTTCTGCGTACGGTTGGCGCGCAATCCGGTCGTGCGTGGTCACTCACATGCGGCCCGAGGCGCGTTGCGCGAAAGGCGGTGTGTGCCGTGCGTCGTCGTTTTTGGTGCTTTCGGTGCTGTCTCTGCTGTTCTTTTGCTGCTTTTTTGCTGCTGCCGCTGTCTCTGCTCGTTCTTGTTCTGTTTGATCTGCGTGCTCTGCTTGTTTTCGTCTTGGCGCTCGTGATTGTTTTTCTTGTGCGCGGGTCAGGCTTGCTGCTGGCTGTCGTCTGTCGTGTCTGTTGTCGCTTGCTGATCGCTTATTGCAACGGCTTCTGGCTTCGGCTCGAGTCGCCGTTGCTGCTCCAGCCATACTGCTTGATGGCACGCTCGAGCTCCTCGGATTTGTCGGAGTCGAGATGCGCGCCCGCCGGCATCGGCGCGAATTGCGGCGAGGCCGCGGTCGCAGCGGACTGCGCACTGCGCGGCGCGACGGCCGGCGTCGTCGCGGGGCTTACGGTCGCGGCCGCTGGCGGCGCCGTCGCCGTCGCCGTTGCCGCGGCGGCCGCCGCGCGCGGCGCGACGACGTTCGGCATGGGCTGCGCGACCGCCGCCGGCGGCTTCGGCACGGCGGCCGTGGTGGCGGCCGAGGTCGTCGCGGCCGTCGTGGGGACGGTGAGGGCGGATGGCTCGATCGAACTGCTCTGTCCCGTCGATTGCGGCGGCCGCGGCACCGCCGATCGCACGGCGGGCGCTGCCTGCTGCGGCGGGTCTTCGCCGAGGTAGTAGGGCGTGCGCGGATTCGCGGCGCGCGCGGCGGGCTGGGCGGACGGCGCGGAGGACTTCGGCTCTTCTTCGCCGAGGTAATAGGGTGCGCGCGGCGCGGCAGCTTGTGCGGCCGGAGCCGGGGTTTTGACGGCCGGCTGTGCCTGCGTTGCTGCCTGGGTTGGCGCGGGCGCCGGCGCCTGCGTCGCTGCCTGTGCGGCCGGAGCCGGCGTGGTTCTGACAGCCGGCTGTGCGGGCTGCTGTGCAGCAGCCTGCATTTGCGTGGGCGCCTGCACCTGTGTCGGAGGCGTGACAACCGCAGGCGCGGGAACCTTCGCGACGACCGATGGCGACGGTGCGACCGTCGCCGCCGTGATCGCATTGGTCGCTACCTGGGCGCGCGCGATTTTTTCCGCACGCGAATCGTACGCGCTGTCGGCGCGCGCTTCTTCCGCCGCCGCGCGCGCTGCCGCGGTGCGTTGCGCCGCGCGCTGCCGCTCGGCCGCTTTCTGCGCGGCGCTGTTCGGCTTCGCCGCGGGCGCAGCGGCTGCAACGTTTGCCTGCGCAGGAGCGCCGACTACCGGCTTCGGCGTCGTGTTCGCGGCGTTCACCGAAGGTGCGGGGGCAGTTGCGTTGGCCGCAGGCGCGGACGGCGTCTTCTTCGCCAGCGCCGCCGATGCGCTCGGCGCCAGCCAGCCCGCATGCGAGATCACACGTTCCAGCATGGCCTGCGATTCGATGTTGCCGCCATCGAGCGCCAGCGCCTCGCCCGCGTTCTGCTGCACGCATGCCCATGCGGACGTGCGTTCGCAGGCGCGCGCGAGTTGCAGCGCGGCGTCGCGCTGCAACTCGCGTTTGATCATTTCGTCCTTGAGCGCTTCATATTCCTCGCGCGTCTGCTGCTGTGCCGGAAGCGCCTTGAGGCGCGCGCGGGCGGCGCCGAGATCGTGCTGGTCGAGCGCGGTGCGCACCCCGCTCAGCGGATCGCCGGGAGTCAGCGCGCGGGGTTCGGACGGCGTGCGCCTGGCAGGCGTGATCGCGGTGGTCGCCGTGTTGCCCGTGTCGATGGCGCCGCGCACCAGCGAACCCACCTTCGCATCGATCGCGCCGGAGACGCTGTGATCGGCGGAGTCGGTGTCGCCGCTATCAGAGGAACCGGACTGTTGGAGGTAGAACGCCGCGCCGGCCAGCAGCACGGCGCCGCATGCAGCCGCAATGAACGTTTTGTTGCGGCTCCAGCGGTCGGAGCCGGGCAGGGCGTCGGGGTCATTGCTGGAATCGGCGTAGGCGCTGCGGGCGTGCATTTCGGCGCGCCGCGCGCGGTATTCCGCCGCTTTCTGCGCGATGCGTTCGCTCGCGCGCTTGGCATCCCAGGCCGGCCAGCCGGGCCGCAGCGTGGGTTCGGCGCGGTCGGCGCCGTCGAGCGACGCGCCCGCCGAAGCGGAAGCTGCGGCAGAGGCCGAAGCCGTCTGCTCGAACATGCCGGAGTTGGCCGAGGCCGGGGCGGCGGCGCGCCTTGCGCCGAGCGCAGCGGTGCGGTCCGCGCCGCAATTGGGACAGCTGTCGGCGTTCTTGCGCATCGTGCTGCCGCACCGCTGGCAGACGACGGAGAACATCGATGCAGGAAACGTCAAACGCGTGGTCATGCTTGAAGCCCTCGAAGGACATGTGCGTGAGGTTGCCTGTTCGCGTGGCCGCCGGATGCGCGCTCAAGCGGCATCTCAACATCGGGACGGAGTCCCGCGGCAGCAATCCTTCGTACGGTTTCCTCGCGTGGCATACCGCGACCGGAAACGTCAGCCCGAATATGGTTCAACCGCTTTCGGACGTCAATTGCCTTTCGCACCTATCTCGGGCCGTCGAATCATGAATGACTCACGCGGCAGGACGGCCAATTGGCCATCGCGCCGCCTCGTATCGTGACCGGACACGTCACGCGGTGTCCGGCACATGGCCCGGATATGGATGTGAAAGCGTCGGATCGCTACGGATGGGCGGCGCCGGAGCAGGCATCGCGCGATACGTCTCGCTCTCTCGCTCACTATGTTTCTGACATTTTGGGATCGGCCCGGCGGTTTTGAGCCGCCATTCCTTAGCCGTTTGCCGACAAGGGGGCGTGACTGAAGGATAAACCACTGATGGCAAAGCAAATCGCGCGTGTCATGGCTGGCGACATCTGAAACGTCTTGTTGCATCTCGCCGACGCATCGTCCGAGACCCTTGCGATTCCGGCGATAAACCGCTTTCTCAGGGTTCCGAAGCATTGTCCGGAAGGCGATCGTTATTGCTGCATGCGCTGCCCAAAAGCAACACGGGCCGCTGCGCGCGTGCTGCGCAGCGGCCCGTGCCGCAGCTTTGAAAGTCTTTACTTCGCCAGTTGCAGCGTACCGTCGATACGGCGGTTCAGGCCGAGCGGGTTCTCCGTCTTGAGGGCGTCGGGCAGCAGCGCGTCAGGCAGGTCCTGATAGCTGACCGGACGCAGGAAGCGGTTGATCGCGAGGCTGCCGACCGAGGTCGAACGGCCATCCGCCGTCGACGGATACGGGCCGCCGTGCACCATCGCGTGACCGACTTCCACGCCCGTGCCGAAACCGTTCACCAGGATGCGGCCGGTGCGGCGTTCGAGCGCGGGCAGGAAAGTGCGTGCGTCGGCGTGATCGGCTTCATCGATATGCAGCGCCGCGGTCAGCTGGCCTTCCAGCGACTCGATCAGCTCGCGCATCGCGGCGAGATCCGGGCAGCGCACCACCAGCGACGACGCCCCGAAAATCTCTTCCTGCAGTTCATGGCTCTTGCGGAATTCATCGGCGGTAGTGACGAACAGCGCCGACTGGCCCTGGTTCTCGCCCTTCTGCTCGACGCCGCGCGCGGCGGTCGTCACGCCCGCGTGCTCGGCGGCGCGCGTCACGGCGCCCTGATAGGCCTTGCAGATGCCCGGCGTCAGCATGGTTTGCGCAGCCGTTTCCTTGAGCGCCGTAGCGGCGGCGGCGATGAACGCGTCGAGTTCCGGACCGTCGATGGCGAGCACCAGACCCGGATTCGTACAGAACTGGCCTGCGCCCATCACGAGCGAACCCACGAAGGCCTTGGCGATGCCTTCCGCGCGGTTCTTCAGCGCGCTCGGGAACAGCAGGACCGGGTTGATGCTGCTCATTTCGGCATAGACGGGAATCGGTTCGGTGCGGGCTGCGGCGAGCTTCATCAGCGCCGTGCCGCCGCCGCGCGAGCCCGTGAAGCCCGCCGCCTTGATGCGGTTGTCCTTGACGAGACCCTGGCCGATGTCGCGGCCGCTGTCGAACAGCAGCGAGAACGTGCCTTCGGGCATGCCGCAATCCTTCACGGCCTTTTGCAGCGCGCGGCCGACGAGTTCCGACGTGCCCGGATGCGCCGAGTGCGCCTTGACGATGACCGGGCAGCCGGCGGCCAGCGCGGATGCGGTGTCGCCGCCGGCGACCGAGAACGCGAGCGGGAAGTTGCTCGCGCCGAACACGGCGACCGGGCCCACGCCGATGTGACGCAGACGCAGGTCGACGCGCGGCAGCGGCTTGCGTTCCGGCTGGGCCGGGTCGATGCGCACGCCGAGGAAATCGCCGTTGCGTACTACGCCCGCGAACATGCGCAGCTGACCGACGGTGCGGCCGCGCTCGCCTTCGATACGCGCGCGCGGCAGGCCGCTTTCCATCATGCAGCGCTCGATCAGGTCGTCGCCGATGTCGAGGATGTTCTGCGCGATGGTTTCGAGGAAGGTGGCGCGGGCTTCGGGCGAAGTCTCGCGGTACTGGTCGAACGCGGTCCACGCGAGCGCGCATGCGCGTTCGAGGTCGTCGGCCGTGGCGCCGCCGAAAGCCGGTTCGATGGCCGCGCCGGTCGAGGCGTTGACGGCCTTGATGGAGCCGTTCGAGCCGAAGCGCGATTCCTGGCCGATGAGCAGGTTGCCTGTGAGTTGCATGATGTCTCGTCCTTGCTTGAATGGATTCATGGCGGTCCGCTGGTGCCTGTTGGCGCCTGTTGGTGCCGTTTGGCGCCAGTTGTACGATGACCGCTCCCTGCGCCGACTATACGGCGTCCGACGCCGGGCTGTATAGTGAAACCTTTCCATCGCATGATCGCTTTCAGGAATCACCCCGGGCGCGCCGGACGCGTCGCGCGGGGCGCCAGAGCATGAAGAACACACTGGACGTGCTGATGTCGCGGCTGCGGATGAAGCAGCTGCAATTGCTGATCGCGCTGGACGACCATAAATCGCTGCACAAGGCGTCGAGCGCGATGGCCATGACGCAGTCCGCCGCCAGCAAGGCGCTGGCCGAGCTCGAATCGATGCTGGAAGCGCCGCTGTTCGAGCGCGCCAAGACCGGGCTGATTCCGAATCCCTTTGGCCGCTGCGTGGTGCGCTACGCGCGCGTGCTGGCCGCCGACCTGAATTCGCTCTGTCATGAATTCGCGCAGATCCGCGCAGGGACGGGCGGACGGCTGACGGTCGGCACCATCATGGGCGCGGTGCCGGGCGTGGTCGCGCCGATCGTCAACGAAATGCATGCGAAACATCCGGATCTCGCCATCGAAGTGCTCGAGGACACTAGCGCCCGCATGCTGCCGATGCTCGACGACGGCCGTGTCGATCTCGTCATCGGCCGCTCCAGCGTGTCCGATCAGCCGTCGAAGTATCACTATCAGCCGCTGATGGACGAACCGTTGTGCATCGTCGTCGGACAGGGGCACGAGCGCACCGGCGCGCGCGAAGTGGGCTTCGCCGATCTCGCGCACTACCGCTGGGTGACCTATCCCACCTACATGCCGATGAGCGCGCTGCTCGAACGCGAACTGGACCTCGCCGGCCTGCCGATGCCGGTCAATCCCATCTCCACCGCCTCGCCGTTGCTGACCGTCAGCCTGCTCAAGCAGAGCGCCGAACTGGTGTCGATCCTGCCTGCGAGCGTGGCCCGCGAGTTCGAGCGCCACGGCATGCTGCGCATCCTGCCGGTGCGGATGAAGTCGAAGTCGCAGACGTTCGGCATCGTGACACGCAAGGGCGGGGCGCTGTCGCCGGCGGCGCGGCAGTTCGCGCAGATGCTGCGGGAACAGAGCCGCGTGCAGTGAAGTCCAGCGCTCTCAGCGCGTCGCGACGATGAACAGCCGCGGAAAGGGCAACAGCACCGTGCCGTCGTCCTGCACCGTGTAGGCGGCGCGCAGGCCTTTGCGATAACGGTCGAGGAAGGCTTCGCCTTCGTCTGCATCGAGCTTCGCGAGGAACGGCCGCAGCGCGCTGCCCTTGAACCATTCCACGATGCCTTCAATGCCGCCTTCGAGCGGATGGTGATACGTGGTGCGCCACACGTCGACCTGCGCGCACTGCGGCTTGAGCCGCGTGTAGTACCACTCGGCGCCGTGCCGCGCCGTGCGCTTGACGCCTTCGAGCTTGCCGCGCCAGGGGCCGTCGGCGGCGGCTGCGCGCATCGCCTGGTGCGCGGGTTCGTCGAGATTGTCGGGCATCTGCACCGCGAGCCGTCCGCCCGGCGCGAGCCTGGCCGCGAGCGACGGAAACAGCGTCGCGTGATCGGGCAGCCATTGCAGCGAGGCGTTCGCGAGAATCAGGTCATACAGGCTGTCGGTGCGCCATGCGCCGATGTCGGCAAGCTCGAACGCAATCTGCGGCAGGCGCTTGCGCGCGGCGGCGATCATGTCGGCGGAGTTGTCGATGGCGGTGATGTGCGCATCGGGCGCGAAGTCGAGCAGCGTCTGCGTCGAGTTGCCCGGGCCGCAGCCGAGGTCCACGGCCGTGCACGCCGTCGCGGCATGCGTGGCGCTGAGCAGGTCGCGCACGGGGCGCGTGCGCTGTTCCTCGAACACGGAGTATTGCGCGGCTTGCCAGTCCGCCGATGGCGTCGTCATGTCAGGCTCCCTTCATGTGGGTCGAAAGATGGCGATATCCGAAAGGATACATATCCGTACGCGTGCTTTGGTTCCCCGCCAGGCGGCGCTCTTGAAGAGCTTGCTGACGTGGCGCACGTACAGCTTACCGATACGTTCATCGTGAAGCCCATTTGTCGCTCGGAATTACCCCTTCGCGAACAGGCATCGTCCTATACTGGCGTGGCGTTCGCGGGCGGCGGGCGATGACAGGCAAGCCGCACCGGCGCAGTGCTTTCGACTGTAAATCAAGGCCACCTTGCGCGGCTTCATGCGGCGCCCTCAAAACGGAAATCGGCAGATGAGCGACACGTCAGTCGGCAGCTCGAACGGCCTCGTGGCCGCGCTGCGCGCACAGCAGCAGACGCTTACCGAGCAATGGATGAAGCTCGTGTTCGGCGATCAGGAAGTCGAACACTCCGACCAGCTCACGTACCGGCAACTCGCGGATCACCTGCCGGACATTTTCAACGAAATCTGCATCGTGCTGGAGTCGCGCAACATGCGCGACCAGGAAGGCGCCATCGAACGCAATGCGCGCCAGCATGGACAATGGCGCTGGCAGCAGGGCTATCGTGTCGATGAATTGGTGCGCGAGCTGGATCTGTTCAGGCAGGTGCTGCTGCTTGCGATCGGCGAGTATGCGAGCACCCACGACGATTTCTCCCGCGCCGACGAAGAGCATGCGCGCCTGATGACCGACGAAGTGGTGAGCTTCGTCACGCTGGCATCGATCCGCGAGGCGGTGGGCGAACGCGACCGCAAGCTCGACGAATACACCGGCATGCTCGAACGCGCCAACTACGAGCTGACGCTCCGGCAGAAGCTCATCAGCGAACTGTATGAAACGCGCATGCAGGTGACGCGCCGCGTTGCCCACGACCTGCGCAATTTTCTGAATGTGTTCTCCACCGCGCTGCAGCTGGCCTCGCGTTCGCCGGCCAAGCGCGATACGGCGCTCGGGCTCGCGAACCGCCAGGTCGCCGACATGGCGACGCTCGTCGACGAAATGGTCGAATACTCGAAGGTTCTCGGCGACGATTCGCTGCTGACCGTGGAGTCGTTCGATCCCGTCGGCCTGTTCGACGAACTCATGCAGTCCTGCCGCGTGTCCACCGAGGCGAAGGGGCTCAAGCTCATCGGCCAGCTCGATGCCGAACTCGGCGCGGTGACGTCGAACCGACTGAAGGTGAAGCAGGTGGCGCTGAATCTGCTGTCGAACGCGATCAAATACACGTCGGCGGGGGAGATCGTGTTTTCCATGTCCGCCGTGCCGGGCGAGCGCTGGAAACTGCTGGTCGCGGACACGGGCGTCGGCATTGGCCCGGACGATCAGGAGCGCGTGTTCGAGGAGTTCGAGCGCGCCGCCGATGACGACATCCCCGGCGCGGGACTCGGCCTGGCGATCGTCAAGGAACTGTCGCGGGCGCTCGATGGCGAGTTGCGTTTCGACTCGGCGAAGGGTCGCGGCAGCGTGTTCGAGGTGACGTTTCCGCTGGTGCTGGAACCGAAGCCTGCCAACGGCGCTGCCTCATGAACAAAAAAAGCGAACGGGTTGCCCCGTTCGCTTCCGGTCTTCGTGACAATTCGTGACACCAGCCCGCATGCGAGGCACGCGGGCTGCGAGCATCAAGCCGTCACGGCTTCTTCGACCACGGCTTCATCGTCCACCGACGAGCGGATCAGATGGTCGAACGCGGAGAGCGATGCCTTCGCGCCTTCCCCGACCGCGATCACGATCTGCTTGTACGGCACCGTGGTGACGTCGCCGGCGGCGAACACGCCCGGCAGCGAGGTCGCGCCCTTCGCATCGACGACGATCTCGCCGTGCTTCGACAGCTCCACCGTGCCCTTCAGCCACTCGGTGTTCGGCACCAGGCCGATCTGCACGAACACGCCTTCCAGTTCCACGCGATGGCTGTCGCCCGACGCGCGGTCTGTGTAGGCCAGCGCGTTGACCTTCTTGCCGTCGCCGAAAATCTCCGTGGTCTGCGCGTTCGTCACGATGGTCACGTTCGACAGGCTGCGCAGCTTCTTCTGCAACACGGCGTCGGCGCGCAGCTCGGTGCCGAACTCGATCAGCGTCACCGCCGCGACCAGACCCGCGAGGTCGATGGCCGCTTCCACGCCCGAGTTGCCGCCGCCGATCACCGCCACGCGCTTGCCCTTGAAGAGCGGGCCGTCGCAGTGCGGGCAGTAGGCCACGCCGCGGCCGCGATACTCGCGCTCGCCCGGCACGTTGATTTCGCGCCAGCGCGCGCCGGTCGAGAGAATCACGGTCTTCGCCTTCAGCACCGCGCCGCTCGCGAGATGAATCTCGTTGATGCGGCCCGGCACGAGCTTGTCGGCGCGCTGCACGTCCATCACGTCGACTTCATGGCTCTTGACGTGCTGTTCGAGCGCGGTCGCGAACTTCGGTCCTTCCGTTTCCTGCACCGAGATGAAGTTCTCGATGGCCATCGTGTCCAGTGTCTGGCCGCCGAAGCGTTCCGCGACGACGCCCGTCGCAATGCCCTTGCGCGCCGCGTAGATCGCGGCTGCCGCGCCGGCCGGGCCGCCGCCGACGATCAGCACGTCGAACACCGGCTTGTTTTCCATTTCCTTCGCGGCGCGAGCGGGCGCTTCCGTGTCGAGCTTCGCGAGGATTTCCTTCACGCCGCTGCGGCCTGATCCGAAGCTGGTGCCGTTGAGGAACATCGTCGGCACGGCCATGACCTGGCGGTCTTCCACTTCCTTCTGGAACAGCGCGCCGTCGATGGCCACGTGCTTGATGCGCGGATTGATGAGCGCCATCATGTTCAGCGCCTGCACGACTTCCGGGCAGTTCTGGCACGTCAGCGAGAAATACGTTTCGAAGGCGAAGTCGCCGTCGAGATTGCGGATCTGTTCGACGGTCGAGTCGTCGAGCTTCATCGGGTGGCCGCCGGTCTGCAGCAGCGCCAGCACGAGCGACGTGAATTCGTGGCCCATCGGGATGCCGGCGAACTGGATGCCCGCGGGCTTGCCCGGCTCGCCGATCGTGAACGACGGCCGGCGTGCGCCCGCATCATCTTTCTGGACGACGCTGATCCGCGAGGACAGCGAGGCGATGTCGTCGAGCAGGCCTTTCAGCTCGCGCGACTTGTCGCCGTCGTCGAGGAAGGCGACGAGTTCGATCGGCCGGGTGACCTTTTCCAAATAGGCTTTCAACTGATTCTTGAGATTGGCGTCGAGCATGGCGAGGTCCGTTCCGTGACTGGTACAGGCGTGCTTCGATACGGCGCTGAAGTTCTCAGCGCCGCAGCGTAAGCGTTGGGGTGTTGCTGGACGCGCCGCTTGCGCGCGGTGCGTCCCATTCGACTCGCTGGAGGCGCGGGTCTTAGATCTTGCCGATCAGGTCGAGCGACGGGGTCAGCGTTTCAGCGCCCGGCGTCCACTTGGCGGGGCACACTTGACCCGGGTTCTTGGCGATGTACTGGGCAGCCTGAACCTTGCGGAGCAGTTCGCCAGCGTCGCGGCCGATACCGTTGTCGTGCACTTCGCACAGCTTGATCTCGCCTTCCGGGTTGATCACGAACGTGCCGCGCAGCGCCAGGCCTTCTTCCTCGATCAGCACGTCGAACGCGCGCGAGATGGCCAGCGTCGGATCGGCGATCATCGGGTACTCGATCTTCTTGATCGTGTCCGACGTGTCGTGCCATGCCTTGTGGGTGAAATGCGTGTCGGTCGACACCGAGTAGATTTCCACGCCGAGCTTCTTGAACTCTTCGTAGCGGTCTGCCAGGTCGCCCAGTTCGGTCGGGCACACGAACGTGAAGTCCGCCGGATAGAAGACGAACACCGACCACTTGCCCTTCAGGTCTTCATCGGTGACGGTCACGAAATCGCCGTTGTGGTAGGCGGTTGCTTTGAACGGCTTGACTTGGCTGTTGATGATGGGCATTACCAGTTTCCTTTTGGAGTGGTGTTGAAGAAGTAAGTGAACTATACAGTAAAGCTATCGTTGCTGCGAAGTGGATTGATTTTATTGTCGGGATAGGGCGAGCCTATCGGGTCGATATTGGATGTTTTCCCGCACACGGCATTCTGATTGCGCGCATCGTTCGCGGTTCCTTTTTAGCAGCTTTTTACATTGTCAATATTCAAGGAGGCGTCATGAAAATCGGCATCATCGGAGCGGGGAATATCGGGGCGGTGCTGGCGTTGCGCTGGAGCGAGAAGGGGCACGACGTGCGCATCGCGAACTCGCGCGGACCGGCATCGCTTGCCGACGTGGCGCGCGAGACCGGCGCGACGGCGGCCGAGGCGCGTGACACGGTAGCGGGTGCGGAAGTCATCGTGGTGACGATTCCCGAGGCCAAGGTGCCGAATCTGCCGAAGGACCTGTTCGCGGGCGTGCCGGCGGGTGTCGTGGTCATCGATACCGGCAATTACTATCCGCGCCAGCGTGACGGGCGTATCGACGGAATCGAACAAGGGCTGCCGGAGAGCCGCTGGGTCGAGCAGCAGATCGGCCGGCCGGTGGTAAAGGCGTTCAACAACATCTACGCGGAGCATCTGCGCAATCGCGGCAAGCCGGCGGGCGAAGCGGGGCGCATCGCGCTGCCGGTCGCGGGCGACGACCCTCAGGCGAAGACGCTCGTCATGCAATTGGTGGAGGAGATGGGTTTCGACGCGGTGGATGCCGGAACGATCGACGATTCCTGGCGCCAGCAGCCGGCCACGCCCGTCTATACGGCCGATCTCGACGCCGCCGGCGTGCGGGCCGGGCTCCAGCAGGCGGATCCGGTGCGCAAGCCCGAATGGCGCGCCACCGACGCGAGTCCCGGCACGTTCGACGCGCCCGCCTGAGGCCGCGTGGGCGTGAAGGGTGTTTCGTGCGTCGGAACGTTCGTACGCATTAGTGCGGGAGACGGTGCACCTCATGAGACAATCAGCAAACTTTCCTGATGGGCTTTACCATGGCAACCCTCGGTCGGCGCGTACTGTCTGGCCTGACCGGGCGCCGTGGACTTGCTGATTGACTATGAAAACCGCTTCTCCCTCGCAGGACGTGAAGGATCCCCAACCCCGTTTTGGCGAGTGCGACGCGTGCGCGGATGTCGAACTCGTCGCCACCGCCACCATTCCCACCCGCTACGGCACCTTCGGTTCGTATGTGTATCGCGTGAAACATACGAACGTGGAGCACATCGCCTTTGTCATGGGCGACGTGAGCAATGGCGATTCGGTGCTGACGCGTCTGCATTCCGAATGCGTGACCGGCGATGTGTTCGGCTCGTATCGGTGCGATTGCGGCGAGCAGCTGGATCTCGCGCTGCGCTACATCGCCGCCGAAAGCCGCGGCATCCTGTTGTATCTGCGTGGGCATGAGGGCCGTGGCATCGGACTGGCCAACAAGATTCGCGCGTATGCGCTGCAGGAACAGGGACTCGACACCGTCGATGCGAACCTGCACCTCGGTCTCCCGGACGACGCCCGCGAATACGACTCCGCCGCGGCCATCCTGCGGGCGATGAAAGTGAAGTCCGTGCGCCTGATGAGCAACAACCCGTCGAAGTTCGACACGCTGCTCAAGCATGACATTCCCGTGTGCGAACGCGTCGCGCTGGCAATTCCGATGCGTGAGGAAAACGAGCGCTATATCAAGACGAAGCAGGCGCGGTTCGGGCACTACTTCGAGGAGAATGAGTAGGACGGGCCTGGGTTCTGACTCAGCTTGATGTGACCGCAATGGTCAATCGGGCCTGCGTGCTTCGACCGTAGGAACACGCGGTAGAGGGACGCTCTCACTCTCCGGCCAAAGCCCTGGGAACAGGAAGCGCAGGCTGAAAAACGGCAGCGCGGGTTCGATGGAACCGACCCGGCTGGTGGTTTTCACCAGCCGCAGGGCGAGCAGTTGCGCAATCGCCCGCGATGCAGTGCGGTCCGCCGCGCCGAGCAGGGCCTTGAATTCCCCACGATCGAGCCTTCCAATCTGGAACAGACGGTAAAGCGCGCGCCCTAGTTGCTCGGGTTGAATGGCAGCGCGCGAGTGGGACATGTTGCGGCCGAAATCATGCGTGACCTGCAAGGCCAGACTGTTGAAGCGATGCTCCAGCGTCGCGAAATCGAGTTGGCTGGCCATGAACGTGACCTGATCGGTGCAGACATCGAGCCAGAAAGTCAAAAACTCCGTCAGGCCGCTGGAACTCAGGTTGCCTCGGCCATCGGTGTCGTTGCGACGCCGCTGATCGGCCGCGCCGAGCGCTGCGTAGTAGTCTTCCTGTCGCCGGGCCAGGCCTCGCATGGGCGACCATAGACCGTCAGTCAAGCCCAGATGCACGAGCAGCAAGTGGTTCTGCAATCGACTGACCCGTCCGTTGCCGTCAGCAAAAGGATAGATCCAGGACAGGCGATGCAGTGACGCGCCGGCAGCGACCAATTTCCTGCTGACGGAATACTGCTCGACGCCATAACGAAAAGCGAAGTGACGAAGCAGATCGGGCAGCAGGGCAACGGGAGGCGCGAGATGCCCGCCTACGATCACGTCGATATCGCGCAGCGCTCCGGGGACCAGCGCGCCGCGCGCTTGCCCTTTTGCGTCGAGAATGACACGCGACTCTTCCGGCAGTTGCTCGTAGAGCTTTTGATGGATACCGCCAATCCAGTCGCGGCCGAACTGCTCGGCCCATGACAACTGGCGCGCAAGCGGCTCCAGTTCGGTTTCGAGCCGCATGTGAGCGATGGCGAGCTGCTGCCGCCGGTGCGTCTCGTGCTCTTTTGAGAAATTCTGTTCGATTGCCGCTTCGAGATCGGCTGGGTAGGTTTGCTGTCCTTCGATCTTGTTCGTGTAGTACGAGTTCATCGCGCGGAGCAGCGGCGCCAGAACGGCGCGCGGTGCCGGCCCGGCACCGGCCGATAAATGCGCTGCCGCAGCCCGCAGATCCGCGACCTTGTCGAGAACTTCGACCATTTCTCCGTCGTTCGGGAAGGCGGGCGGGATCGTGTTTCTTGTGTGCATCCAGCGATTTTTACCTGAAATTGGTCCACGAATTTCAGGCTATTTTCGAGCAATGGCGAACGGTTGGCGGACTGACGGTTGCTTTTCAGACAATCGGCTTCGTTCGTGCCGAGCGGAACGCGAAAGGGCCGACGAAGCCCGCTCAACTCGCGTCGTGAAAAATCACCCCCAGCATATGCCGCCGTCCCGAACGCAGGCGGCTCACGCCATGCCGGAGGTTCACCCGATACGGCCCGCGCGTCCCCTGCACCGGCCGATGATGCACGGCGAACAGCACCGCATCGCCCTGACTGAGCGGCACCACTTCCGCGCGTGATTGCATGCGCGGCCGCTGTTCCGTCATCACGAACTCGCCGCCGGTGAAATCGCGTTGCGGCGCTGACAGCAAGATGGCCATCTGGATCGGAAAGACGTGCTCGCCGTACAGGTCCTGATGCAGGCAGTTGAAATCGCCCGGCACGTAGCGCAGCAGCAGCGGCGTGGGACGCGTCTGCCCTGCGCGATGGCAGCGGTCGATGAACGCATCGTGTTCGCGTGGATAGCGCGTGTCGATGCCCATGATTTCGTTCCACCCGTTCGCCACCGGCACGAGATGCGGATAGACGGCACGGCGCATCTCGCCGATCACATCAGGCAGCGGATACGCGAAGTACTTGTATTCGCCGCGCCCGAAACCATGCCGCTCCATCACGACGCGGCTCCGAAAGCCGCCTTCCCGATCGTAAAGCCCGGCCAGCGCCTCGCACTCTGCGGGCGAAAGCAGTCCTGGCGCGGTCGCAGAGCCGAAGGCATCGAGTTGTGCTTCAAGGCTGGCCCAGTCGAGCGCGTCGATGCGCTCGCTGACCGCCGGCGCCGTTGAAACAGACAAGTTCATGCTGGATCTCCGAAAAGCGTGATTCTGCTCGCCACGCGCGCGTCACGCACTCCGGGTCTTGCGCCGCAATTCGAGAACGTGAATGGTCTAGTGCGGCAGCGCCGTCATGGCCGTCTCGTCGATACGCCCCCGCAGCGCGTTCCGCCGCGCGTCCATCCGGGCGCCGAGCGTGACGAGATCGAGTTGCGCGCGACGAAGTTCGGGAAAGAGCATCGTTTCTTCTTCCGCGACGTGACGCCCCGCATGTTCCTTCAACATCCTGAAGGTGGCGTCGAAGCCGTCTTCGCCGGCCGTGAGCGACGCCAGACGATCGATCAGCGAAGTCATCAGAAAATGTTCGACATACGCTTCGTCGACGTCGATGTTCCCTTGTGCGGCGAGCGCATCCTGAGCCATCGGATAGAGCAGTTCTTCTTCGACGATCGCATGGATCGTCAGCAGTTCGCACGTGCGCTGCACCAGCGATTGCTTGTGTTCCGGCGCGGCGGCGCCGGCGCGGTCGAAGGCGTCGAACAGCTGTTCGAGCGCGCGATGATCGGCTTCGAGCATGTCGAGCGCGTCCGGATGTCGCGGGGAGTGAACGGTGGACATGTGGGGTTCTCCAGATGAGGGCTCTACGGCCTGGCAGGGATCATGTGTGTCCCCGAGGCGCCGAAGAGAAGCAAAGCGAATGCCCGCGATTGCATCGGTTAACGGCGGCATCGCGCCGGTCTAAATGGTCGCTGTCGATCTGCGCCAGGTCACGATGTCGCAGCACCTTCACCTGCCACCACGCCGGCAGCAGACGCCGCACCTCGGCGCGCGCGAAGCGGTCGTCGATCAGATACAGCACGCCGCGATCGAGCGGCCCGCGTATCACGCGCCCGGCCGCCTGCACCACTTTCTGCAAGCCCGGAAACAGGTACGTATAGGCGTAGCCTTCGCCGAAAGCTTCGTGCATGCGCGCCCGCATCTGCTCGTTGACCGGATTCAGCTGCGGCAGGCCGAGCGTCGCGACGAACGCGCCGACCAGCCGCGTGCCCGGCAGATCCACGGCCTCGCCGAACGCCCCGCCCAGCACCGCGAAGCCGACGCCGCGTCCGTCCGGCACGAAGCGCTCGAGAAACGCGTGCTGCTCCGCCTCGCTCATCGCGCGGGATTGCTGCCAGCAGGGAATCGACGGATGGCGTTCGATCAGCGCGGCCGCCACCTGCGTCAGATACTCGAAGCTGCTGAAGAAGCTCAGGTAATTGCCCTCGGCCTGGAAGAACTGGGCGGCGATCAGATCGGCGATGCGCGCCACGGAATCCGCGCGGTCGCGATAACGCGTCGAGACATCGGCGATGGCGCGGACGTCGAGCTGCGTGGCGTCGAACGGCGACTCGACGTCCACGCGCACGCACGACTCGGGCAGGCCGAGCGTGTCGGCGTAGAAGTGCGCGGGCGTGAGCGTCGCGGAGAACAGCGCGACGCTGTGAGCGCGCGCGAACCGCGGCGCGAGATGCGGCCCGGGCACCACGTTGCGCAGGCACAGCACAGCCGGACGCTTGCCGCCGTGCGAGCGCTCCAGCGCGATGTCGAAGATTGAATGCGTACCGAAGCGTTCAGCGATGCGCGCGAAGTGAATGGCGTCGAAATAGAAGCGGAGGATCTCGGGCGTGAAGCTGTCGGGCTGATCGGCGAGTACCTCGGTCATGTGCGAGACCGCCTGAGTCAGCGCGCCGAGGAAAGCGGCGGGCGCTTGCGGGTAGGCAACGTAGTCGGTGTCGGCGGCGCGCTGCTCGCGCGTCGTCTCGTTCCAGCTGCGCGCGACGCGGCCGAGCGGCTTCTTCAGCCACGCAGGCGCGCCGCGGCGCATGGCCTCGAAGGCGCGCTGGTCGAGTGTCGCCGAATACATGCCGCGCGCGCGTTCGACGAGGTTATGCGCCTCGTCGACGAGCACCGCGACGCGCCAGCGGTTCGCCTCCGCGAGCGCGAACAGCATCGCGCTGGTGTCGAAGTAATAGTTGTAGTCGCCGACGATCACATCGGCCCAGCGCGCCAGTTCCTGACTCAGATAGTACGGACAGACTTCGTGCGCCCGCGCCACGTCGGCGATCGACGCGCGGTCGAGCAGCGCGCGCTCGAGCGCGGCGGCGCGCGCGCCGGGCAGGCGATCGTAGAAGCCGCGCGCGAGCGGACAGGCGTCGCCGTGACAGGCGCGGCCCGGATACTCGCAGGCCTTGTCGCGCGCGACGAGTTCGACGACGCGCAACGGGCGTGCGGCCAGCGTCGTCAGCGCGTCGAGCGCGAGTTGCCGGCCGGCGCTCTTGGCGGTGAGAAAGAAGATCTTGTCGAGTTGCTGCCCGTGCCAGGCCTTCAACAGCGGGAACAGCGTGCCGACCGTCTTGCCGATGCCCGTCGGCGCCTGCACGACGAGCCGCTTGCCCGACACGGCCGCGCGATACACCGCCTCCGCGAGCGTGCGCTGGCCGGGCCGAAAATCGGCATGGGGAAAGGTGAGCGAATCCAGCGCTTGATTGCGGGCCGCGCCGTGCGCCAGTTCCTGCCGCGCCCAAGCGATGAAACGTGCGCATTGCGTGTCGAAATGCTCGGCGAGCGCGTGCGCGGTCTGGGTTTCGACCAGCACGGTTTCGGTTTGATCGACGATGTCGAAGTACACAAGCGCGATGTCGATTTCGGCGAGCCCGAGCTTGCGGCACATCAGATGCCCGTAGACGCGCGCCTGCGCCCAGTGCAGGTGACGATGATTGGCCGGCATGGCGTCGAGCTTGCCGCGATGGGTCTTGATCTCTTCGAGTCGGTTCAGCGCGGGATCGTAGCCGTCGGCGCGGCCGCGCACGCTGAGCGGGCCGTGGGTTTCGGCGAGGGTGATTTCCTTCTGGTAACCGGCGGGCCGCCTTGCCGTCACGGTCAGATGACCGGCGATGCCTTCCTGAGCACTCGGTGCGGGGGTGAAGCGCAGGTCGAGATCGCCTTGCTTTGCCGTGAATTCGCACAGCGCGCGAACGGCAACGGTGTAGGCGGGCTCGGGTACTGTATGCATGTACAGCAGTCTAGCATGGGGATATGCATAACCAGCGCTTTCGCGCTTTCGCGGTTGCGCTGATTCGCAGATAGCGAAAGTGGCGTTGGCGCCGATAGACGCAGAATTTGAATTCTCGCAGCCCGGGACGGCTGAAGAAGTCGGGAGTGCAGTTCAAACACAGCGCAGACACAACAAGGCGATTGCGCTTCTGGAAATCTTGTCGGCGCTTCCTGACGAAGAAATCGAGAAGATCACGATTCCGGTTTCGGTGCTTGTGAAGCTGTCCCGGAAATAAAAGTATTGATTTGCCTGGTTTCGTCACAAAAAGAAATCAACGAAACCGTAAGCCAGCAGCGTGAGAGACTGATTCCCCAGGATTTGTTCAAGGGAAAATCCGGGCCGGATTTCCCGATTCATTTCAAGATTTCGATATTCGATCCGTCGACTCCGTCCTTGAGTTTCGACAAGTATCTGCTCTCGCATATCAAGGGGATGGATGCGGTCATTCTGCTCGTCGAGAAGAAGCATGCACATCACGTCCAGCACGTCTCGCGCGCAATCTTCGCCGCCGTGTTCGACACGGCGGACAAGAGGCTGAGGAACTTCAAGAATTTCTTTGGAAGTTATTTCTCTCCGCTGTTTCGAAACTTCTTCGCGCTTCGAGCCATGATGCACGACGCGGAAAAGGAACAAGCGTTGATGTTGCCACTTCGCAATTTCGAAGCTGCGGAACTTGTGCAAATCATTCAGCTAGTGAACGAGGAGAGCCGTTCCACGGCCTTTGCAGGCGAACTCGAGATGCTATTGACTCGACTGATCAAGCGTCGGCGTAAGCGGGCAAGATCCGTCTACCAGACAAAATATTTTGTCGACGACAAGCAGATGCATTTCGTATACGGGAATGAACGTCATGCGCTTTTCGACACGGCTGCGCCTCATAACGCTGCTTGCCACGTGAACGGATTATTCAGATTCGGAAGGCAAATCGACAAGAGCCGGCACTTCAACGTGAGCTTTGGCGACGGTGACGAAACAATCATCGCCGGAGATTTTCCGGACTGTCACGGCGGGGTCAAGACCATCCCCGCAACTCCTCGTCGCAGCCACGCAAACATGTTTGCGAATGATTTTTGCTGATCTCAAACGGGGAGATCGAACTGGATCTCCTCGATATGGAAAATTCGTATCTAGCGCGATTTCCACCCGCAGAGGCAATAGAGATTCAAATTTCGGCTGGCTCGCGAGACACAAGTTGAGACAACCACGTTCTCCAAACTATCGGAACCTTCACTTGCCTACCCTCTATCCAGCATGGGTAGCACTGTAGGCCGCAGACGAACTGTCCAAAACTGTTGCTATTGAATTCAATAAGTCCGACGGAGTGGTACGTAGATACGGCGAGAATTCTAGCACGCAAGAACCAGCGTCCCTCACTTGCGTCACGCCAGGAATGCCCCTGAATGCATCTTCCTAACTCTCCCCCCGCACCCACTCCCCCAGCGCCTTCACCGCCCCTTCGATCTGCCCCGACCACGGATGCCCGAAGTTGATCCGCACGTAATTGCCATGCGCATGACGCGCGGAGAAAATCGGCCCCGGCGTCACATTGACGCCGTGCTCCAGCCCGCGCCTGTGCAACTGCATCGCATCGACGTCCGCCGCCAGCCTGAGCCACAGAAAATAGCCGCCTTCCGGCCGCACGAACGACACCTCCGGCGGCAGCCAGCGCGCAATCGCCGTTTCCATCGCGCCGCGCTGGGCGAGCAGGGCGCCGCGCAGCTTGCGCAGATGCCGGTCGAAGCCGCCGTGTTGCAAGTAATCGGCGATGCCCGCCTGCACCGGAATGCTGGTCGACAGCGTCGTCATCAGTTTGAGACGGCGCACCGCCTGCGCGTAGCGGCCCGCCGCGACCCAGCCGAGCCGGTAGCCCGGCGCGAGCGTCTTCGAGAACGACGCGCAGTGCATCACGAGCCCCTCGGTATCGAACGCCTTCGCGGGCGGCGGCCGGTCCTGCGCAAAATGCAGCTCGCCGTAGACATCGTCTTCGATCAGCGGCACGTCGTGCCGCGTGAGCAGTTCCACCAGCGCGCGCTTCTTCGCGACCGACAGCGTCACGCCGGTCGGGTTCTGGAAATTTGTCATGAACCAGCACGCGCGCACCGGATGCCGCGCGAGCGCTTCGGCGAGCACGGCGAGATCCAGTCCTTCTTCGGGATCGACGGGAATCTCGACCGCTTGCAGCCCGAGATGCTCGATCGCCTGAAGCGCGGCATAGAAGCAGGGCGATTCGATCGCGACGACATCGCCCGGTTTCGTCACGGCCATCAGGCAGAGCGTGAGCGCCTCCAGCGCGCCGTTCGTCACGATCAGCGTCTCCACCGGCTGCGCGATCCCCATGCCGACGTAACGCAGCGCGATCTGCTGCCGCAGCGTTTCATTGCCCGGCGGCATGTCGGCGACGGTGCTCCACGGATCGAGGCTCCGCGCCGCCTGTCCGAGCGACTTCGCGAGCCGCGCCAGCGGAAACAGTTGCGGCGCCGGGAACGCCGAGCCGAGCGGCGCGACATCGGGACGCTTGAGCGCGTCGAGCACGGAGAACACGAGACTGCTGACGTCGATTGGCGCGGGCTCGGCCAGCACCGTCTGCGTGTGCCCGGCGCGCGGCGCGGCGAGCATCGCGCCCGGCGCGACGTAGTAGCCCGAGCGTTCGCGAGCGCGGATGAGCCCCCATTCCTCGAGCAGGTAATAGGCGCGGAAAACCGTCGACTGCCCGACGCCGTATTGCGTCGTCAGATGCCGCACCGAGGGCAGCCGCGCGCCGACAGGCAAGCGGCCCGCGCGGATCTCGGCGGCCATTGTGTCGGCCAGGGCCTGGTAGCGCTTCATCGCGTGTGTGCCGGGTTGGACGCGCATCGGCCGATGCGCGGCGCGAATTGTCGCACGGCGCGCGCGGGGAATATCGCGGCGGGCTCGCGCGTTTGATCAGGGAGCGGCCGATACGCCGCGCCCATTCTTAACTCGTCCGGAGGTGTGTCATGAAGTGCGCCAGAATCGCCACGATCGTCGTCGCCTTGCTCGCCGGTCTGCTCGCGGGTTGTCAAAGCGATGGCAGCGGCATGTCGCAGGGTTCGTCTTCGGGCAGCAGCAGCGGCCGATACTAGGACCGCCGGTCCGCGCGGCGGGCGCGGTCCGGAGGATAGAATCGGCGTTCCGCACTACGCCGCGCAGGACTGACAAGATGGACGCGAAGCACACCCGCAGCATCATTGACTGGCACGCCCACGTCTATTTCGATGCACACACCCGCGACGCCGCCTGGCAACTGCGATTGGTCATCGAAGCGCATTTCTCCGATCTGCTGCAAAGCGGCGCATTGCGTCTGGGCCGCTTCCACGAGCGGCCTGTGGGACCGCATCCGTTGTGGTCGTTCCAGCTTGCCTTCGGCGGCGAACTGCTCGCGCCGATGCTCGAATGGCTGACCCTCAATCATGGCGCGCTCGATGTGTTCATGCATCCCAACACCGGCGACGCGCTGTCGGATCATCGCGATGCCGCGGTGTGGATCGGGCGTTCGCATGAACTGGTGCTGAAGTCGCTGGGCGGCTGAATCACCGGATCTGCCTCCCAGACGCAACAAAGGCGGGTCATGCCCGCCTTTGTTTGTTCTCTCGATTGCCGCTGAAAGAAACTTACTTCTTCGCGGTAGCCGTCTTGGGCACGGCGCGCACGACGGCGCCGCTCGCCACTTCGGCGTCGCTCTGCGCGGCGTCCACGACCTGCTTGGCGGCCTTCCTGGCGGCTTCGTAGGCGGAGTTGGCGGATTCCGTCGCGGCATCGATGGCCGAGCGCCACGCATTCACCACGGCTTCGCTGCCGGCGGGTGCATGGCTCGCCAGGCTGTCGACAAACGCCTGGACGTTGCGCTGCGATTTGCCGAGCTGATCCTGCACGGCTTCGATGTAGTCGCCACGGACGCCCGCAGCGATTTCGTAGACTTGCGTCCAGTACGCCTGCGTGCGCTGGGCGGCGTCCTGCAGATTCTGGTTATGCAGCGTGAAGAATTCCTGCGGACCGCGCGCCGAGAACGCACGGACGACGAACGCCTGTTGTTCGTCGAGCGCGGTCCTGATGGTGCGTGTATTCAGATCGACCAGTTGTTCAAAGCCACCGACCGCCCGCGTGGCGAGACCAAACGTGGCGTCTACTCCCGCCTTCTGCGACTCGACTACCTTTTCCGGCGCAAGACTGCTCATTCTCGACTCCAGGTGGGTTGATACGTAATGGCGCGGGACGCGCGATGATTGGTGCGGTGCAGCGAGCGACCCATTTTAAAGAAACGGCTTTGCGTGTCAATTACGTGTTTCCCATCAGACATTAAACCATTCCGATATTCGTCAAAATAATCAGAGGGAAATAAGCAAATGCACTTGCGCGATATACGCGATTTGATCACACATCACGTATTACGCCTGACGGGCAGAATCGATCGTTTAATTCTGAACAATATTTCATCGGTGGAAAAATTATTCAGGGCCGTGCGGAGCGCACGCTCGTTCGCGCAATCCCTTGACTGGCGGCGCTTTGGCCGAAACGCTGGTAAACACCTAAGCCAATTATTACCGAATGCGATGTTTCCCTAGTTGACGCATTGATGTCGGAATTGAAAAAATCACGCACCGCAGCAAACGAGGAGAAAGGCGTAATGCCGGGTAAGGATTTCGACGCAAACCGTGTCACCAGCCCGTCACTTTGCCTCTATAGGATTCACCCTCGCGCAAATCAGCCGGCGCTGAACGGCATATATATAAATCGAGAGACTTGAAGAAGATGGGGCAACATTCTCAAACCCTGGGCCACCTTGAACGCAGCGAAGAAGACAACGCCCTGCGGCGCGCAATGGCCGCGCGTCTGGACCGGGCCATGCACAAGGCAAACATCAGTTCCGCAAAAGCCGCCAACTGGCTCGACGTAAGCGAGCACGACGTGCAATTCTGGCGTCGCGGCATCACGGTGCCGCCGCTGGCGGCGTTCAATCGCATCGCCCGCGCGCTCGACCTCGACGTGCACTGGCTGTGCACCGGCCAGAGCCGCCAGGCTCCGGTGCATGCGCAGTCTCAGGCAGTCAACTGAGCGCGCTTCTCCCGCCGTATTTCCGCGTCATCAGGCTTCCGGCGTCATCGCAGGCGCCGGCTGCCCGCGCCCGTGCAGCAGCACGGTGCCGATGCCGCTCGCCGCGATCACGCACATCCCGAACGCCATCCAGCCATCCGGCACCTGGCCGAACAGCAGCCAGCTGAAGAACGCCGCGAACGCCAGCTGGCCATAGGAGAACGGTGTGAGCACGGCCAGCGGCGCGCGCCGTAACGCCTGCAGCATCAGCAACTGGCCGACCGTCGCAAAGGTCGCCATCAACGCCACCAGCGCCCAGCTTCCGGGCCGTACGCGCGCAATCGCGGGCAGCGTCTCCGCCTGATCCATCCATACGAGTACGCACAGCACCAGCGTCGCGACGAACGCCGTGAGGAAGTTGGTGGTGATGGCGTCGTCGACCCGGGAGAGATGGCTGGAGATCACCTGGAAGCACGCGAAGGTCGTCGCCGAGCCGATCGGATAGACGATATTCCAGTCGAACTGGCTACCGCCCGGGCGCACCACCAGCAGCATGCCGATAAAGCCGAGCACGACCATCGCCCATTTGCTGCGCGGGACATGATCCTTCAGCACGAGCGCGGCGAGCAGCGTGGAAATCAGCGGCGCCAGCATCGCGAGCGACGTGGTCACCGGCAGCGGCAAATGCCGCAGGGCCGCGAAGGTACACGCTGAATTGGTCAGGAGCAGCACCGCGCGCACGATCTGCAGCTTCACGCTGCCCGTTCGAAACAGGCCGAACGCGCCGCGCCGCACCTGCCAGACGCCCAGCACCACCATCTGGAACAAGTAACGGACCCACAAGAGCGCAAGCAGCGGAACCGCCGTGCCGATCAGCTTCACCGTCGAATCGCTGGCGGCGAAGGTCGCCGTGGTCAGGATCATGATGGCGATGCCGGCGCCGGTGTTATCGGTATCAATGCGGTATCGCGCCTTGCTCCCCAAGCTTGCCATCGAATGTCCGTGAGTTGGTCCGACCGGTTGCCGCGTAGCTGCGGATCATGGAACGGGATTCTGAAAGTGAACGGCCTTTCCAGCCTTACATCATTCTCCGGTCATCGTCAGGGTGCTGCAAGGACGCAGTCATGTGGTGTGCGGTCTTGTTGCGTCACCGTCACGGACCCAAAAAATTAACTAGACGGTTCGGACACGGATGCGATGCGGTTCGAAATCTCATGATGCCTTCGTCATTTTTCAGACTTCGACTAGATCATTCCTAGGGCGCTGTCTCTACGATTCACTGGACGTCGGATGTCATGCAACCAGTCGACCGATAACAAAGTTGCTCGGCAAACATCCGGCGTTCGAAGCAGCGATATGGCACGCGGGCCGCGCGTGCCGATCGCACAGGAACTCACCCGTCCCAGTTGTGGAGCACACCATGCAGAAGCGCTTTTCCGTCGCAGCCGCGATCTTGTCCGGAGCGTTCATCGCCCTTTCGTCGACGATCGCACAGGCCGCTGACGGCACCATCACCATCAACGGCGTCGTTACCGACACTACTTGCTCGATCAACGGCAAGGCCAGCGGCACGCAGGCCGACATCACCGTGCTCTTGCCGGCCGTGACGGCCGGCTCGCTGGCGTCGGCGGGCACGACCGCCGGCACGTCCAATCTCGGCGACATCAAGCTGACGCTGAGTGGCTGCACGGGCGCTGCCACCAAGGCAGTCGCGCGCTTCGAGAACGGCCCGACGGTGGACCAGGCAAGCGGCAATCTGGTGAACAAGGCCCTGACGACGCCGGCGACCAATGTCCAGGTCCGCCTGCTGAACGTGAACATGCAGCCGATCAACATCCTGACGAACGCGAACAACGACCTGGCCACCAACGGCGCGACGATCGCCAGCGGCGCGGCCACGCTGAACTACTTCGCGCAGTACTACGCGACCGGCAAGGCCGCGGCGGGCAACGTGACGACCTCGGCGCAGTACACGATGACCTATCAGTAACCGCATCGCGGCAAGCAGGTTCCGGGCGCGCGCGTGGGCGCGCCCGGCATGAGTCAGTCACAGCGTGGTCATTGAGAAACAGGCACTCGACATGAACAGGAACAAGCGGCGCATCGCAGCGGCCGCATGCCTCGGCATCTGCTTCGCGAGCGTAGCGGGCACGGCGGCCGCGAGCGTGACGATCGGCGGCACGCGGGTCGTCTATCCGCTGGATCAGCGTGAAGTCACGGTCAAGCTGAACAACGACAGCCGCTTTCCCTCCCTGGTCCAGGTATGGATCGACGACGGCCGCGCCGACGCCGCGCCCGGCGACGTCAAGACGCCCTTTGTGATTACCCCGCCGATCTTCCGCATGGACGCGGGCAAGTCGCAGACGCTGCGGGTGATGTACGGCGGCGACGCGCTGCCGCAGGATCGCGAGTCGGTGTACTGGCTGAACGTGCTCGACGTTCCGCCGAAAGTGCAGCCCAAAACCGACCAGAACACGCTGCAGCTCGCCTACCGTACGCGCATCAAGGTATTCGTCCGGCCGATGAAGCTGCCGGGCGTGCCCGAGGATGCGCCGCGCGCGCTGGCCTGGAAGATCGTGCCCGCGCCGCAAGGCGGCGGCGACGCGCTCGCCGTCACGAACCCGACTGCCTACTACGTGTCGTTCAGCGAGATCGGCGTGGAGGCGCAAGGCAAGCACTACAAGAACGAGATGGGCGGCATGGTCGCGCCGCGCGGCACCGAAATCATCGCGGTGCCGAAGATGAGCGGAGTGCATGCCGGCAAGGTCCATTACATGGCGATCAGCGATCTCGGCAGTCCCATCGAGGGCGATGCCGACGCATCCGATTAGTCATCCTCCGCGCTCCGGCTGAGCGCATCCCCGCCCGTCAACGGGTTCGAGTCCCGACACACGAGATCGACGCGCTGCGCCGCCGGCGTGCGGCGGGCGCTCGCGTGCGCGTCGGACTTCGGGCCGACAACCATGGATTTGAGAATCGATGCAGGAGACATGCAGTGTGAAGCGGGGCACGTTGCGCCGGAAGCTTCGTTGGCACGCCCGCCGCGGCGCATTCACGCTGACGCTGACGCCGGCGATGGCGCTCGTATTGTCGTCGTTCGCGGCCGCGGCAACGAGTCCGGCGGCGCCGTCGGAGCCGGCCGTCGAGTTCGACACGACCTACCTGCGCATCGATCCGCAGCGCGTCGATATCGCGCGGCTTGCGCGCAGCAACTATGTGTCGCCGGGCGTGTATCCGGTGGATGTCTCGATGAACGGCAACCGCGTCCTGCGCGACACGGTGCGCTTCCTCGACCAGGGCAAGGACGCAAGCGCGACGCCCTGCCTGACGCGCGGCATGCTGGAACGCGCCGGCGTCGACTTCACGAAGCTGGCCGGCGCACGCGAGACGCAGGCCGACGCGTGTATCGACCTGCGCGCGCTCGTGCCCGAGGCCGCGGTCGATTTTGACTTCGGCGAGCAAAAGCTCACGCTCTCGGTGCCGCAGAAATACATGCGCAACCAGGCGCGCGGCTACGTGCCGCCCGAGCTATGGGACAAGGGCGTGAACGCGGCCTTCGTGAGCTATGGCGCGAACGTCTACCAGACTTCGAACGACGGCATGCATTCCACCCAGAGCTATCTCGGCCTGAACGCGGGCGTGAATCTCGGTGGCTGGCATCTGCGGCATCAGTCGTCGCTGACCTCATCGACCGGCCAGCCGACCCAGTTCGACGACATCGCCACCTACGCCCAGCACGACGTGCCGCGTCTCCAGGCCCAGGTGACGCTGGGCGAAAGCCAGACCACGGGCGACGTGTTCGACAGCGTCGCGTTTCGCGGCGCGCAGATCGCGACCGACGACCGCATGCTGCCGGAGTCGCTGCGCGGCTATGCGCCGGTGGTGCGCGGCACCGCTGCATCGAACGGGCGCGTGACGGTGCGCCAGAACGGCCAGGTGATCTACGAGACGAGCGTGCCGCCCGGACCGTTCGAAGTGCGCGACCTGTACCCGACGGGCTATGGCGGCAATCTGGATGTGACCGTCACGGAAGCCGACGGACGCACCAAGTCGTTCAGCGTGCCTTATGCGGCGGTGGCGCAGTCGCTGCGTCCGGGCACGACGCGCTTCGCGTTCACCGCGGGCCAGCTGCGCGACGACGCGCTGCATTCGCGGCCCACCTTCACGCAGTTCACGCTGCAGCGCGGCCTGACGAACCTCGTCACGGCGTATGGCGGCGCGATTGCGGCAAGCGGCTATGTGGCGGCGAACCTCGGCGCGGCGTTGAATACGACGCTGGGCGCGTTCGCTGCCGACGTGACCGCCGCGCGCACGGAGATTCCTGGCTACGGAACGATGAGCGGGCAGAGCATGCACATTGCCTACAGCAAGCTGATCGACTACTCCAATACCAACTTCACGCTCGGTGCGTACCGCTATTCGAGTTCGGGCTATCTGGGTTTCGCCGACGCAGCCCGCGCGCGCGACTACGCGATGAACGGCGGCACCGTGAGCGACCGTCAGCGCGGGCGTCTGCAACTGACGGTCAATCAGCCGCTGAAGAACTACGGTACGGTTTTCGGCACGCTGACCTCGCAGAACTACTGGAATCGTTCGGGACACGACACGTTCTATCAGCTCGGCTATTCGAACAGCTTTCGCTACGGCAGCTACAGCGTGACGGCGGGCCGCACCATCTCGACGGACGGCGAGGCGTCGGACGAGGTCATGGTGAGCGTGACGTTGCCGCTCGGCCGCTCGCCGCACGCGCCGCTGTTGAGCGTCAACCTGAACACGGGCGATGACGTCACCAGTCTTCAGGAAAGCGTGAGCGGCTCGGCGGGCGAGCGCAACGAGATGTCCTACAACCTCTACGCCGCGCAGACACGCGCCAATGGCTCGAGCATCAGCGGCAACGGCGGCGCGAGCGGCGTCTATCGCGCGCCGTATGCGCAGATCACGGCGTCCGCCAGCGGCAGCGCGCACACGTCGCAGTTGTCGGCGGGCGTGAGCGGCTCGATCGTCGCGCATCCGGGCGGCGTGACCCTGTCGCAGACGGTCGGCGAGACCTTCGGGATCGTCGAGGCGCACGGCGCAGAAGGCGCGACGGTGGCGGGCACCTCGGGCACGAAGATCGATGGACGCGGCTATGCGGTCGTGCCGTTCCTGACGCCCTACGACATGAACACCATCGACATCGATCCGAAGGGCACGTCGCCGGATGTGGAATTCGAATCGACTTCGGATCAGGCGGCGCCGCACCTCGGCTCCATCGTGATGCTCAAGTACCGCACGATGACGGGCCGCGCGGTGCTGATCCGCGCCCCGCGCATCGACGGCGAGTCGCTGCCGTTCGGCGCGGAAGTATCGGACGGCAGGGGGCAGGTGGTGGGCGTCGTGGCGCAGGACAGCCGGATCTTCGCGCGGGGCGTCGAGGATCAGGGGAACCTGGTGGTGAGGTGGGGCGAGCAGGCGTCCGAGCAATGCATCGTGAACTACGTGCTGCCGGCACGGACGACGCAGAAGAACGCGCTGTATGCGTCGGTGGAGACGCATTGCGTGGATGCGCCTGTGGCGGTGAGCACGGGATCGGATCGGGTGAGCAAATGAAGGGTGTGCGGATGGCCCGCGTTCGGTCGAGCCGCTTGGCTGGCTCGCTGGCGGTCATGTTGCCGATAGTGCGTGCCGAAGCCGGGACACTCACGTATCCGGCTTATGGGGCACAGGCTTTAGATGTTCCCACGAGCCTTTCGCTCGGCCGGGACACGCCTGTTGGGACGACGCTCTGGCAACTGATGAAGAATCTTGGCATCTCGGTCAGCGATGTGACTTGCACGGTTCAGAAAGACGTCACGGTGACCGGAACACTCGTGCCGGGATACTCGAACATGTATCAGTCCGGCGTGGAGGGCATTGGCGTGCGCTTCTACGTGACCAGTGATTACAAGTCACAACTCGTGACGGTTCCGGTGTCACAGTCATACGCGGTTCCTGTCAACAACACGGTGGAGCAGGATGTCCGTGCGGACTTCATCGTGACCGGGCCCGTCAAGAGCGGGACCACATTGAACCTGCCCTCCATGCAGATCAAGTTTTCCGGCAGCTGTTTCCCCACGGTGACTTACACGCAGACGCTGACCGGCAACACAACCGTGACCGGCAACACGTGCAGCGTCACGACGCCCTCGCTGAATTTTCAGTTGCCACGAGCGTATTCGAAAGACCTCGCGAGCGCCGGGGCGACCACCGGCGACACGGTCGTGCCGCTCGATCTCAATTGCCCGGCGGGAGTCAAAGTCGGCATCACGATCACCGATGCCGTGAATCCCGCGAATCGTTCGTCAAGCTTGAGTCTTGCGCCGGGGTCGTCGGCGGCGGGCGTCGGGATGCAGATCCTGAACGGCACGACGGCCGTGTCCTTCGGGCCGGATTCGGCGGCGGGAGGGACGGTCAATCAATGGATCGCCGGGACATCGGCGGGCGGCGCGATGCGGGTGCCGCTCACGGCGCGCTATGTCCGCAGCTCGGGCACGCTGGTGCTGGGCAGCGTCAACGGCAAGGCCACTTTCACGATGTCGTATCAATGAGTGAGGCGCTTGTGAGTGGGCTTGCGTTTGCTTCGCGGTTCGAGCGGCACGCCGTGCAGAACTTCTTCTGGCGCGCATGGATGTCGCGGCGAAACATTCGCCTCGCCGCGCTGGCGATGCTGTTCGTCGCCTTGATCATTGCAGCTCGTCCCGCCCACGCAGGAACGCTCACGTTCCCTACTACGGGCAGCATGCCTGTGCTGAGCTTTCCCACCACGGTGTCCGCAGGCCGTGATACGGCGCCGGGAACGTCGCTCTATCAAGCAATGGGAAATGCGGGCCTTGCTACAAGCGGCGTCGATTGCACGGTCACAAAGGATGTCACCGTGAATGGAACGCTTGTGTCGGGGTACAGCAACGTCTACCAGACAGGGGTACCGGGAATCGGCGTCCATTTCTACATCACCTTCGGATTCAACGGTGGATGGAGCGATGTCCCAACTACTCAAACTTTCAACGTACCCAATAGCTCCACCACCCACTACACCCGTGCGGACCTCGTCGTGACAGGACCGGTGGGCAGCGGCACCACGAGCAACCTGCCTTCGATGCTCATCAAATTTTCCGGCAGCTGCATCACGACTGTCACCGCCACTCAGACCCTGACCGGCAGCACCTCGGTCACGGGCAACAGTTGCAGCGTGACGACGCCCACGCTCGCTTTCACCCTGCCGAGGGCCTTCTCCAAGAATCTGCCGAGCGCGGGCGCGACCACCGGCGATACCACGCTCCCGCTCGGCTTGAACTGCCCCGCAGGCGTGAAAGTCGGCATCACGGTCACGGATGCCGTCAATCCCGCGAACCGTTCGTCGACCTTGAGTCTCGCGGCGAATTCATCGGCGGCGGGCGTGGGCGTGCAGATCGTGAACGGTACGACGCCCTTGTCCTTCGGTCCGGATTCAGCCGTCGCGGGTACGGTCAATCAATGGATCGCGGGGACATCGACGGGCGGCGCGATGCAGATCCCGCTCACGGCACGTTACGTCCGCACCTCGGGCACGCTGGTGCCGGGCAGCGTCAACGGCAAGGCCACTTTCACGATGTCGTATCAATGAGCGCCGCGCGTGTGAACGGATTTGGTCTTTCTTCGTGGTTAGAGAGATCAGTCATCCAGACCGTCTACTTTTTTTTCGCCTTGGCGCGCGCACGGGCGTCAGGACAAACGATGCTCGCCGGACTGCACGCGCTGCCGTGCATCGTCATGATTCTTGCAGCACGGCCGGCCCATGCAGGAACGCTCACGTTTCCGACCGAGGGCATGCCGGTGTTGAGCTTTCCCGCCAGGGTGTCGGCGGGCCGCGACATGGCGCCGGGAAGCGTGCTCTCCGAAGCGTCCGGCGATGCGGGCATTGCCACGCGCGGTGCCAACTGCACCATCACCAAGGACGTCACCGTGAAAGGAACGCTTGTGCCGGGTTACAACAATGTCTACCAGACGGGAGTACCGGGAATCGGCGTCCGGTTCTACATCACGGCGAATTACAACGGTAACTGGAGCGATGTTCCAACCTCTCAGACGTTCTACGTACCCGACGACGCTGCGCTTCACTACACCCGCGCAGACCTCGTCGTGACGGGACCGGTGAGCAGCGGCACCACGAGCAACCTGCCTTCCATGTTCATCAAGTTCTCCGGCAGTTGCATCACGACCGTCACCGCCACCCAGACCCTGACCGGCAACACCTCGGTCACGGGCAACAGTTGCAGCGTGACGACCCCCACGCTCGCATTCACCTTGCCGAGGGCCTTTTTCAAGGATTTGTCCAGCATAGGCGCGACCACCGGCGATACCACGCTGCCGCTCGGCTTGAACTGCCCCGCGGGCGTGAAGGTCGGCATCACGGTCACGGACGCCGTCAATCCCGCGAACCGTTCGTCGACCTTGAGTCTTGCGGCGAACTCATCGGCGGCGGGCGTGGGCGTGCAGATCGTGAACGGTACGACGCCCGTGTCCTTCGGTCCGGATTCAGCCGTCGCGGGCACGGTCAATCAATGGATCGCCGGGACATCGACGGGCGGTGCGGCGCAGATCCCGCTCACCGCACGCTACGTCCGCACGTCAGGCACGCTCGTGCCGGGCAGCGTCAACGGCAAGGCCACGTTCACGATGTCGTATCAATGAACAGCGCCCTGATCTTGTCGACGCACGGGCGTGCAGTGAAATTCCCTCTGATCGCTTTCGTAAAGCACTTGTGCGCGTTCTTTCGGAAGCGCAATACGCTCTGCCTGATCGCATTGATGTTTCCAGCCTGCCAAGCCGTCGCCGGCACGCTCACGTTCCCGAACGCGGGCAGCATGCCGGTGCTGAGCTTTCCGGCGAGCGTATCGATCGGACGCGACACGGCAATCGGAACCAATCTCGCAAGCGTGAGCGGCAATGCCGGCATTGCCACGAGCGGTGTCGACTGCACGATCCAGAAGGACGTCACGGTTTATGGAACGCTCGTGCCCGGTTACACGAACGTGTATGAGAGCGGCGTGCCGGGCCTCGGCGTGCGCTTCTACATCACGAGCAACTTCTCCGGCGGCCTGGCGGAGGCGCCGCTGTCGCAGTCGTTCTCGCGACCCGATGGCCGCGCCGTGCACTACACCAAGGCCGAGCTCGTGGTCACCGGTCCCGTCACCAGCGGCGTCACGAGCAACCTGCCGAGCATGAAGGTCAATTTCTCGGGAAGCTGTTTTCCGACGGTAACGGCCACCCAGACCTTGACCGGTTCGACGACAGTCAGCGGCAACACCTGCCGGCTGCTGACGCCCGCGCTGTACTTCCCGCTGCCCAACGCATTGACGACCGACCTGTCGAACGAAGGCGACAGCACCGGCGACACGCTGGTCCCGATGGGACTGGACTGCCAGCCGGGCATCAAGGTCTACATCACGATGACCGACGCCATCGATCCCGGAAACCGCTCCACCGACCTGGCGCTCGCGCCGGCCTCGACGGCAGCGGGCGTGGGCATCCAGATCCTGAACGGCGCCGACCCGATTGCGTTCGGACCGGACTCGCAGGCGGCGGGCACGCTGAATCAGTGGTCGGCGGGCACGTCGGCGGGCGGCCTGATGCAGATTCCGCTGTCGGCGCGTTACGTGCGCACGGCCGGCGCGCTAGTGCCGGGCAGCGTTCACGCCAAGGCGACTTTCACCATGTCGTACCAGTAGGGAGCGCACCGTTTTCGGCCGGCGATTGTTTCACGCTTGCTCCTTGCCATCATCGTCCGGGCGCCTAAACTTAAAGTAGTTTCTCAACATTATCGAGATGGAGACGTCGATGAGAATCAGGCCACGCGAAGTCGTGCGAATGCTCGCCACGCTCAGGCATTCCGCCCATTGCAGACGCTTGCGTGCGGCTTCCGCGGCGCAGGCTGCCCGCGATCTGGCGAGCGAAGCCGCGGCGGCGGACCCGCCCGAAGACGACGATCCCGCCGATTCCGCAACGGACGCCGAAGGACCGCGCTCAGCCATCCACTGATGCGTTCAGACTCGGGCAGCGTTCCGATACGGTGAAAAGCGCCAGTGTCCGCTGGCGTCCTTCACGGCAATGGCGCCGTGTTCGTGCATCAGTTCGCCGATGGCCGCGGGTTTGATATCGCCGGTGATGCGAATCACGAGCAAGGTGCGCTGCAGCAGCGCGGCATCGGTTTCTGTCGATGGCAAAGGCGTGGGCTTCGGCAAGGGTGCGTCGGGCACGAAGTGATTACGCGCGATCACGCCCTGATGCTCGCCGTGTGCAACATATTCGGCTTCGTCTTCGTCGTGCGCAGGTTGCCATGGCATGTCGATATCGACTTCGCCGCGCCGTGCCTGGTAAAGATGGGCATCGTCGCGTCGCATGCCGGCGAGCTGCAATGCGCGAAGCGCCTCGTGTCCGTCGCGATAGGAGCCGAACACACCTACTATGACCTGATTCATCGTCGCCCCCTGTGATGGATCGTCTTCATGCGATCCCAGCCTCAGATGTCGTCGCGCGCAGCTTCAGGCAAGCCTCCGCGCTGGTGTAATCCTCATATGATCGACAGCAACACCCGTTCCCGCATGACAGGTCTGAAGGTGGTGCGCAGCACAGGCGCCGCGAGATTTCACCGGGTTGCGACCCCACGGCCGATACCCTAAAGTGACAATGCTTCCTGGCCAACATAGCGCGTCGAATGACGCGTCATCCGCGAGGTCCGAATGATTGCAAAAGCCTGCGCATTGACGATCTTGCTGGTGGCGCGCGCGGCATCGGCGGCGCCGTGCTACAGCGATGGCGAAGTCGTGACGCTCGAAGGCACCGCTACGCGGCAGACGCCGCATGAGGCGGAAAGCTCGGCCAAGCCCGCATGGGTGCTGTCGCTGGCGAGTCCGGTATGCGTCCTCAGCGCGGGCGCGGGACAGAACGCTCGACAGCAGTCGAATGTATCGGCGGTGCAGATCATCGATGCCACGCCTACCGAGAACGCCCGCATCCAGCTGACGGGCAAGCTCGTCACCGGCAATGTCAGCGGCTATTATGCGGTGCCTACCGCGATCTGGGTGCTCAAGGAGCGCGTGCTGTCGAATCAGTGATGGCAGCGCGCTGCATCACCGCATGACGCATGTCGTCGTTTCAGGCGGCTTTCGCATGCGCGTGGAAGCGCCAGAAGACCTCGACCACCACATGCAGCGGCTGCTGATCGAGCCTGCGCTCCTCTGCGAAGCGCATGATGGCGTCCAGCTGCTGGCCTGTGCAACGGAAAGCTGCGCGTCGCGGCGCAGCCTGATTTTTCTTGTACGTGTTCATGGCAATCCTCTTTCCAGGACCTTCCCCCCGACAGGGCAGGATCGTTCAACGGGGCGACCCGTGAGCGCGCTGCCTTCTGCCTTCGCATTGAACCGTAGCGGCGGCGCGCCTACCGGCTGTTGCCGCACATAGCCGCCAGGATGTGTTCGTTAGCGCAATGAGCGGGCCTGACCCATTCGCGATAAAAGCTTTCGGATTGGAATAAATCTTTCGGGTCGTGCGTTCAGCAAGAGGGAAACGCGGAGGACACATGCCGTGAGCGCCGATCACTACGCGCACGAGGAACTCGTGCATATCGGGCGGATGATTGCCGAACTGGCGCGCGTCGCGACGAGCGGGCGCCGCGTGCCGGCGCACCATGCGGTGCTGCGGCCGGAGTATTGGCGGCGGCGTATCGATGCCTTGATCGACGCCAGCGCCAACGAGCCCTTGCGGCGCGATGCCGCCGCATTGCGCGAGCGTCTCGCGAACGTCTTCGCTATGTCGACAAGACCGGTCACGGGGGGCGGGGGTAAAGCCGCGCGTGAGACCGGCCGGGAAGAATGAAGTGAACATGCGTACGGCGGCGGGCGCCGTCGTACGCTGCCTATGCGGCTCGAGCCATCAAACGGTCTGCTCGACCGGCGTCAGATCGATCTCGACCTTCTGCGTGCCGCGCAGCACGGCCAACTTCACGGGCTTGTCGATGCGCGACGCATCCAGCGTGCGCTGCAGGCCGTCGACGCTGTCCACGGCGATCCCATCCACTTCGACGATGCGATCGCCCGTACGCAATCCGCCGATCGCGGCCGGGCTGCCCTTGACGATTTCCATCACATGCACGCCGCTCGCCGACGCCAGCCCGAAGTATCGCTGCACGCGCCGGGAGATGGGCGTGGTCGTGCCTGCCACGCCGATATACGCGCGCCGCACGCGCCCGTGAGTGAAGATCTGCATGATGACCCACTTGGCCGAATCGATCGCGGTGGCGAAGGAAATGGCCTGTGCGCCGGAGATGATCGCCGTATTGACGCCGATCACCTGTCCCGCCGAATTGATCAGCGGTCCGCCCGAATTGCCCGGATTGAGCGCGGCGTCGGTCTGGATCACGTCATGAATCAAGCGGCCCGACATGGAGCGTAACGAGCGCCCGAGCGCGGACACGACGCCGGTGGTGACCGTCTGCGCGAGGCCCAGCGGATTGCCCACGGCAATGGCGATCTGCCCGACGCGCAAGCTGCCCGAATCGCCCAGTTCCACATGCGGCAGCGGCTCCGGCGAACCGATGCGCAGCACTGCGAGATCGCTGGCGGGATCGTCGCCGACGAGATCGGCGTCGAAGCGCGTGCCGTCGGCGAGCGTGACGGCGATGTGCGTCGCGCCGTGCACGACGTGGCTATTGGTCAGCAGATAACCGTCGGGCGTGAAGATGAAGCCCGATCCCGTGCCGCCCGCCTGACGGCGCGCGCCGCGCGGGTCCGCAAGCTCGCGCTCGACCGAGATGAACACAACAGCTTGCTGCACGCGTTCGAGTGCGCCGATCACCGTGCGCGAATAGGCGTCGAGCAGGGCGGTGTCGTCGAGCGGCGCGGCGTGTGTGGATGACGCGGACGACGCGGCGGCATGCGGCGCGCGCCCGAGGTCATCGATGAATTGTGGCCGGCTTCCCATGTTGGCATGACTCCAGATGTCTGGATGCGGACATGCGGGTCACGCCGACCGATTTCAAGAGATAGTTGCGTTCGCAAGTAATTGCATCGGGCCGAGTGTTTCGACGATGCGGCGCTGGGCGTCGTCGCGTACGAACAGCGAGCCCGCGAAGCCGAGCGCGTTCACCGCCACGCCTTGCACGTCCGGCACGCTGCGCGGCACGGCCAGCATCCAGCGGCGCGTGACCAGCAGGTTGTACGGCGCACTCTGCCGCGCGACGCCCGCCATCTCGACCCGCCCGACGCCGATCGCCTTCAGCAATTGCCGATACACGGTGTGGGCGCGGACGGGATCGTCGTCGGCGAGCCAGGCGGCCGCGTGCCTGAACGCAAGCTGCGGCGCCTGAAACAGCGCGTCCGTGCGCGCGGCTTCGATGCACGGCTCGACGGGCAGGACGTGGCCGTCGAGCGGCAGCGGCACCAGTTGCAGATGCTTGTGCGGCTGGCTCGAACCGGCGATCGTGCCGCCGTTGTAGAAGCCCAGCGCGTCGAAGCGCGCGAGACACGCGAACAGCGCGGCGAAATCGCTTTCGTCGATCAGCGACGCCTGCGCTTCGAAGTCGTTCGTCACGATGAGCAGATGATGCGCGAGCACGTTGAACTTGTTGAGCAGCAGGAAGTGCCGCGCGCCGATATCGCCGACCCGCAACGCCGCCTCGCACGGCGAGAACGGATCGCGCCATGCGCTGGTCGATGTGGCCGCGAGCGTCGCTGCTTCCTCCTTGCGCCGGAGGTTCGCGGCCTGCCGGACCAGGAAGCGCACGCCGCCGTCTTCGATCACGCTTTGCGTGGTGTCGAAGGAGCGCAGCGCGCCGCACGCAAGCGCGCGTTCGGTCTGCGTGACAACGTCCTGCCATGAAGGGGCGTCAGGATGCACCAGGTGGCGTGGGTAGGCGGGCATGCGAAACATCGTCGCACAGGCGCGCGCGGCGTGCAGCGTCGAAGGGCGGTCATTTTGATGCGCTAAGATTTGCCACCGGGCACCGGTCGACCCGTAAAAAGCCACCGAAAGCAACATGAACAAACGACCGTTCACAAACCGAGGAAGAATAAGCCGATGCGCCGTGTGGTCTTCAATCAAAAGGGTGGGGTGGGCAAGTCCACCATCGTCTGCAATCTGGCGGCCATCAGCGCGTCGCGCGGCCTGCGCACGCTCGTCATCGATCTCGATCCGCAAGGCAACGCCAGCCAGTATCTGCTCGGCACACGAGCCTCCGAGGCCCAGCCGAATCTCGCCAGCTTCTTCGAGTCCGCGCTGAGCTACAGCTTTCGCGAACCCGCCTTCGAGTCCTTCATTCACCAGACGCCGTTCGAGCATCTCGACATCGTGCCGTCGCACCCGAATCTCGAAGCGCTGCAAGGCAAGCTCGAATCGCGCTACAAGATCTACAAGCTGCGTGACGCGCTCAGGAATCTCGAACACTACGATGCCGTGTACATCGACACGCCGCCTGCGCTCAATTTCTTCACGCGTTCCGCGCTGATCGCGGTGGAGCGCTGCCTGATTCCCTTCGATTGCGACGACTTCTCGCGTCGCGCGCTCTATTCGGTGCTCGATAACGTGCAGGAGATCCGTCACGATCACAACCCGGACCTGAGCGTGGAAGGTATCGTCATCAACCAGTTCCAGCCGCGCGCGAGCCTGCCGCAGCAACTCGTCGACGAACTGCGCGGCGAGGACCTGCCGGTGCTCAATTCACATCTGTCCTCGTCGGTGAAGATTCGCGAGAGCCATCAGCACGCGCGGCCGATGATCTACCTCGAACCGCGTCACAAGCTCGCGCAGGAATATGTGGCCCTGCATGAGGAACTGAACGGCTGAAGCGCCGCCGGTGGTCATGACGGCGCCGGGGAATAAAAACCGTGCGTGCACGTTCATGCAGAGAACAGGGCGCAATCGTCGCGCCTCTTTTTCTCGCTGGATCACGCACATGACTCAGGTTCCCGCAGCGGCCGCATCCGTCACGCACGGTTCTCTTTCCACCGAAAGCCTGTCCGGCATGGTGGCCTTCGTGCGGGCGGCCGAAACCGGCAGCTTCGTGGCGGCGGGCCGCGCGCTGGGGCTGTCGGCGTCGGCGGTGGGCAAGAGCGTGATGCGGCTGGAGGCGAAGCTCGGCGTGCAGCTGCTGAACCGCACGACGCGCCGCATCGGCCTCACGCACGAAGGCGCCCGCTTCTTCGCGCGCTGCAAGCGCATGCTCGCCGATCTCGAAGACGCCGAGAACGAGTTGTTCCATTCCACCGCGTCGCCGCGCGGACGCCTGCGCATCAGCGCGCCGTCGCTCGGCGGCCGGCTGTTGTTGCCGCTCGTGCCGGAGTTCAGGCGGCGTTATCCCGACATCGAACTGGAGATCGACTTCAGCGACCGTCTGGTGGACGTCACGCAGGAAGGCTATGACGCGGTCATCCGCACCGGACGTCTCGCCGATTCGCAATTGCTCGCGCGTCCGCTCGCGCAATATGGCCCGGTGATCGTGGCGGCGCCGGCTTATCTGTCGGCACGCGGCGAGCCGGCGACGCCCGAGGAACTCGCGGACCACGCCTGCATCCGCTTCCGCTCGCCGGCAAGCGGCCGGCCCGAGCCGTGGCGCTTCGCCCGCGACGATCACAGCTATGCGCTCGATCCCCACGCCATCCTCGCCTTCAACGACATGGAAGCAGTGCTGGCTGCGTGCATCGCAGGGCTGGGGCTCGCCTGCGTGCCGGATTTCGTCGCGAAGAACGCGCTGGAGGCCGGCCTGCTGCGGACCGTGCTCGGCGCGCACGTGAGCACGGAGGGGACGTTCCAGATCGTGTGGCCGCAGAGCCGTCATGAAGCGCCGCGGCTGCGTGCCTTTATCGATCACGTTGCGGCGCGCCTCGGGGGCTTGCCGTCGCACGGTGCGCGCGTTCGTGCGGCTTGAGCAACGGAAGCGCCGCGTTCAGCCGATGACGCGCCGTGCGAGCGGGGTTTCCGGCGTCGGATAGCCGGCCTGTTTGAAGGTCTCGATGATCGCGCGGTTGGTGTCGAAGTAGACCTGCCAGTAATCGTTCGTGTTGGTGTAAGGGCGCACGCACAGCAACGGGCCTTCCGGCGTGAACGACAGCACTTCGACATCCGGCGGCGGCGTCGTCGCGACGTTCGGAATCCGGGCGACGGCTTCCTTCAGCCGCGCGATGGCGTCGAGCGGATCGACGCCGTTTGCGATCTTCGCCGTCAGCTCCACTCGCCGATGCGGCAGCTGGCTGAAGTTCCAGATGGTGTCGGAGAAGATCTTGTTGTTGCCGATGATGGCCGCGACGTTGTCGGGCGTCGTGATGGTCGTGCCGAACAGGCCGAGTTCGGTGACGGTGCCGGTGACGCCGCCCGCCGTCACGAAATCGCCGACCTTGAAGGGCCGCAGCACCTGCATGAAGATGCCGGCGGCGAAGTGCGCGAGCAGTCCGCCCCACGCCGTGCCGATGGCGAGACCCAGGCCCGCGAGCAGCGCCGCGAACGAGGTGGTCTGTACGCCGAAGATCTGCAGGATCGCGAGGACCAGCAGCAGGTTGAGAATGACGCCGACGATGGAGCCGAGGTAATGGGCGAGCGTCGGATCGACGCGGCCGTTGCGCGACAGCAGCTTGCGTATGCCGCCGGTGACGAGACCGATGAGCCAGCGTCCGATGATCCACAGCGCGATGGCGCCGACGACCATGATCGCCAGATCGACGCCGCGCGTCATGATGAAAACACGTACCGTCTCGAGGTTCATTTTGTTGTTCTCGCGTGGCGCTTCGTTGTAGGAACGCGGATTCGCGGGTGGCAGGGCCGCGTGGCACACGAGTTATAGATGACACTCCGAGTCATGGCAAGAGTTACTCTTGCCGTCGATTTAATCGGAAGAATTGACCTGTTTGGCGAAATAATCAGGTCCATTCCGTTTCGGCGGCATCCGGATCGCGCAGTGTCAGTCCGGAGGCGGGCAAGGGCAGCGCGGTCTTGTAGCGCACCTGTTTCAGCGCAAAGCTGGAGCGGATGTTTGACACGCCCGGCAGCGTGGTCAGACGCTCCAGGATGAAGCGCTCCAGCGCGGCGATGTCCGGCAGCACCACGCGCAGCAGATAGTCCGCATCGCCGGTCATCAGATAGCACTCCATCACCTCGGGACGTTCGCTGATCGCCTGCTCGAAGCGCGCCAGTGCGTCCTTGACCTGCTTCTCCAGGCTCACCTGGATGAACACGTTGATCGAGAGGCCGAGTGCTTCCGGATCGAGCAGCGTGACATGCTGGCGGAACAGCCCCGCCTTCTCCAGCGCGCGCACGCGGTTGAAGCACGGCGTGGCCGAGAGATTCACCGCCCGCGCCAGCTCGGCATTGGTGATGCGCGCGTTGTGCTGCAACTGGTTGAGGATGCCGATATCGATACGGTCGAGACGTTGCCGGGTCGTCGTGCTCATGGTCGGGAAATTCCGGTTTCGGGCGGTTTGAAAGAATAAACACACTATCCCAAAGCGCAGAAACAGCCAAATGAGACGCACATTTTGCGCAAGCATGGATATGCTGGTGTGATCCATCAGTCACCACCAGCCACCATCAGCCAGCGCGGAGTCGCCATGACCGATTTGTCGAGCGGAACCACCCAGCTTCTTTCCATCGCGAAGGGCCGCGAGGACGTCGATCCCGCGGAAACCGCCGAATGGCTGGAGGCGCTCGACGCCGTCGTGGAGCACGTAGGCCGGGAGCGCGCGCAGTATCTGTTCGACCGGCTCGCGGAACACGCGCTGTCGGTCGGGGTGGAATCGGCGCGGGCGCGCGCGACGCCTTACACCAACACCATTCCCGTCGCGCAGCAGCCGCCGTATCCGGGCAAGCTCGACGTCGAAGAGCGGCTCGCCGCCGTGCTGCGCTGGAACGCGCTCGCGATGGTCGTGCGCGCGAACCGCGCCTATGGCGAGCTGGGCGGTCATATCGCCAGCTATGCATCGGCGGCGGATCTGTTCGAAGTGGGCTTCAATCACTTCTTCCGCGCGGCGGGCGCGAATCATGGCGGCGACCTCGTCTACTTCCAGCCGCACTCGTCGCCGGGGGTCTATGCGCGCGCCTTCCTCGAAGGCTTTCTCGACGAGGAACACCTGAAGCACTATCGGCGCGAGATCGCGGGACCGGGGTTGTGCTCCTATCCGCATCCGTGGCTGATGCCCGACTTCTGGCAGTTCCCGACCGGTTCCATGGGCATCGGGCCGATCAACTCGATCTACCAGGCCAGGTTCATGCGTTATCTGCAAAACCGCAACCTGCAGATCACCGAAGGCCGCAAGGTGTGGGGCTTCTTCGGCGACGGCGAGATGGACGAGCCGGAATCGATCGGCGCGCTGTCGCTCGCGGCGCGCGAGCAGCTGGACAACCTGGTGTTCGTCATCAACTGCAACCTGCAGCGGCTCGACGGTCCCGTGCGCAGCAACGGCCGGATCGTCGATGAACTCGAGGCGCAGTTCACCGGCGCGGGCTGGAACGTCATCAAGGTGCTGTGGGGCTCGGACTGGGACGGGCTGTTCGCTCGCGATCGCAACAACGCGTTGCTGCGCGCCTTTGCGCATACCGTCGACGGCCAGTTCCAGACCTTCTCCGCCAACGACGGCCGTTACAACCGCGAACGTTTCTTCGGCCAGAACCCGGAGCTGGCAGCGCTGGCCGCGCATCTGTCGGACGAGGACATCGACCGTCTGCGCCGCGGCGGCCATGACGTGCGCAAGCTGCACGCGGCCTACGCGAAGGCGCTCGCGCACAAGGGCCAGCCAACCGTGATCCTCGCCAAGACCATGAAGGGTTTCGGCATGGGCACGGTGGGACAGGGCCGCATGACGACGCATCAGCAGAAGAAGCTCGATCTCGACGACCTCAAGGCGTTTCGCGACCGTTTCCGCCTGCCGCTGTCGGACGAAGACGTCGAACAGGTGAAGTTCTACAAACCCGCCGCCGACGCCCCCGAAATGCGCTATCTGCACGAGCGGCGCGCGGCGCTGGGCGGCTACCTGCCGCGTCGCCGCGCGAAGGCGACACAGGGCGTCACGCCGCCCGCGCTCGCCAGTTGGGGACAATTCGCGCTGACTGCCGCCGGCAAGGAAATGTCCACGACGATGGCCTTCGTGCGGATGCTCGGCAGCCTGCTGAAAGACCCGGCGCTCGGGTCGCGTGTGGTGCCGGTCGTCGCCGACGAGGCCCGCACCTTCGGCATGGCCAACCTCTTCAGGCAGGTGGGCATCTATTCGCCGCTCGGCCAGTTGTACGAGCCGGAAGACATGGGTTCGATGCTCTATTACCGCGAGGACACGCGCGGCCAGATTCTTGAAGAAGGCATTTCGGAGGCGGGCGCGGTGTCGTCGTGGATCGCGGCGGCGACGTCCTACAGCGTGCACGACCTGCCGATGCTGCCGTTCTACATCTACTACTCGATGTTCGGCTTCCAGCGCATCGGCGACCTGATTTTTGCGGCGGCGGACCAGCGTTCGCGCGGCTTCCTGATCGGCGCGACGGCGGGGCGCACGACGCTCGGCGGCGAGGGTTTGCAGCATCAGGACGGCACGAGCCATCTGAGCGCATCGACGATCCCGAACTGCCGTGCCTACGATCCCGCGTTCGCGTACGAAGTGGCGGCCATCGTCGACGAAGGCATGCAGGAGATGATGGAGCGTCAGAACGACGTGTTCTACTACGTCACGGTGACCAACGAGAACTACGCACAGCCTTCGGCGCCGGGCGGCACGCTGAGCGAGGCCACGCGCGACGGCATCCTGCGCGGCATGCATCGGCTTGGCGACGCTGCCGAGAGCGCGGCGCAGGTGCAGTTGCTGGGTTCGGGCGCGATCCTGAATGAAGCGCTCGCGGCGCGCACGATGCTCGCGGAAGACTGGAACATCGAAGCCGCCGTGTGGAGCGTGACGAGCTACACCGAACTGCATCGCGACGGCGCGGCCTGCGAACGTCTCGCGCGCCTGAGCGACGATGACGCATCCGAGCCGTTCGTCACGCGCGCGCTGCAAGGCACGCAGGGACCGGTGATCGCGGCGACGGACTATGTGCGCGCGCTGCCCGAACTCATTCGCGCCTACGTGCCGCGCCGCTATGTGACGCTCGGCGCCGACGGCTTCGGACGCAGCGATACGCGGCAGGCGCTGCGGGCGTTCTTCGAGGTGGACCGCGTGTCGATCGTGCTGGCCGCGTTGAAGGCGCTCGTGGATGACGGCGTGATCGAGCGTTCGGTGCTGAAGGAAGCGCGCGCACGTTACGGCCGCAGCAGCGAGGATTCCGGTGCACCCTGGACGCGTTAGGCGTCGCGCCGCGCGGCGTCGAGCAGGTCGCGGACTTCGTCGTCGCTGGTCTGGTCAAAGTCGGCGTAGAACTGGCCTACGCCGAAGAAGGCACGCGGCCGAAGCACGCATACGAACTCGTCCACCACGTGTTCCACCCGCGCATCCGAATCGAGCGGCGCGACCGGCAGCGCCGCGACGATCCTCGCGGGATGCGCGTGCCGCAGCGACATGGCCGCGGCCTTGAGCGTCGCGCCGGTTGCCATGCCGTCGTCGACGAGAATCGCCACGCGGCCGCTTACGTCGAGCGGCGGACGCGTTCCCCGATACAGCCGGTCGCGCCGGAGCAGCTCGGCACGTTCCCCGGCGATCACGCGCTCGAGTTGCTTCCGCGACACGCCCGCGTAATCCACGATGCTCCGGTCCAGGAAGAACGCCTCTCCCGAAGCGATCGCGCCCATGGCGAGCTCGGGCTGCGCCGGCACGCCAAGCTTGCGGACCACGAGGATATCCAGCGGCGCGCCGAGCGCGCGGGCTACTTCGAACGCGACGGGAACGCCGCCGCGCGGGAGCGCGAGGACGATGACATCGTCACGATGGGCGTAATCGCTGAGACGTGTCGCGAGGTTGCGGCCTGCGTGCCTTCGGTTGTCGAATGTGGAGTCCATGCCGGATGCCTCCCGAACGTTGCCGCGCGTTTCAGGATACTCGCGGGTCAAGGCAGGCGGACGCCTTGTTGCAATGCTTGCAATGTCCCTTCATCAACCTTCACGCTGAAAACTTAAGCACGAAATAGGTGCGGCTCATGCGACATGAAAGAGCATTGCACCAAGTTCGACCAATGCCTGTTGATCGCTCACGGCGCACGCCGCACCACCTTGTTCGCCTATGAGCCACGCATACGCACCGTTTCGATGCCACATGCGCCAACTTGGCCCGGAACTTGCAAATTGAGCGCCTTTCGTCATTCGACCGCTCGACCATGCAGGCACTTCAGTCCGGAACCAACACACTCTTTCTGCTGCTTGGCGCCGCCATGGTGCTTGCGATGCACGCGGGCTTCGCGTTCCTCGAACTCGGCACGGTCCGCCGCGAAAACCAGGTGAACGCGCTGGTCAAGATCCTGGTGGACTTCGCCGTCTCGACGCTCGCTTACTTCTTCATCGGCTACAACATCGCGTACGGCGTGCAGTTCATGCACAGCGCCGATATCCTCGCCGAACACAATGGCTATGCGCTCGTCCGCTTCTTCTTCCTGCTGACCTTCGCGGCCGCGATTCCGGCGATCGTCTCCGGCGGCATCGCCGAGCGCTCCAAGTTCAATCCGCAGCTTTTCGCGACCTGCGTGATCGTCGGCTTCCTGTATCCGCTGCTCGAAGGCATCGCGTGGAACGAGCGCTTCGGCATCCAGGCGTGGCTCACGCAGGCCTTCGGCGCACCGTTCCACGACTTCGCGGGTTCGGTGGTCGTGCACGCGTTCGGCGGCTGGGTCGCGCTGCCCGCGGTCGTGCTGCTCGGGCCGCGTCACGGGCGCTATCACAAGGACGGGCGCATCGCCGCGCATCCGCCCTCGTCGATTCCCTTCCTCGCACTGGGCGCATGGGTGCTGGCGGTCGGCTGGTTCGGCTTCAACGTGATGAGCGCGCAGACCGTCGACAAGATCAGCGGCCTCGTCGCGGTCAACTCGCTGATGGCGATGGTCGGCGGCACGCTCGCCGCCTGGTTCGCGGGCCGCAACGATCCGGGCTTCACCTATAACGGACCGCTCGCGGGCCTGGTCGCGGTGTGCGCGGGCTCGGACCTGATGCATCCGCTGGGCGCGCTGATCGTGGGCGCGGTCGCGGGCGTGCTGTTCGTGCAGATGTTCACCTGCGTTCAGAACCGCTGGCGCATCGACGACGTGCTCGGCGTGTGGCCGCTGCACGGCATGTGCGGCGCGTGGGGCGGCATCGCGGCGGGCATCTTCGGGCAGAAGGTGTTAGGCGGCATCGGCGGGGTGTCGATCGTGTCGCAGCTGATCGGCACGGTGGGCGCGGTGGCGCTCGCGCTGGCCGGCGGCACGGCCGTCTATGGGGCGATCAAGCTGACCGTGGGCCTGCGGCTCGATCGCGAGGAAGAGTTCAATGGCGCCGATCTGGCCATCCATCGCATCTCGGCGACCCCGGAGCGGGATCTGGCGGGCTGAGGCGTAGCGGGCGGCGGCGCTCGTGACGCGCCGCAACACCGGGTTCCCGGCCCGGCGTCTTCAAGGTTCTTGTGCCGTCCCGGGCGCGCGCCGGTTACGATATACCGGTCGACATCCCCGGAGGCGCAACGCTTGGACTCCACCGAGACCGCGACATACGATCTGCCGCTGCCCGCACGCAATTTCGCTTCGACGCGAAAGATGCTGCTGCGCGTGCTGGCCGCATCGATCGTCATTCCGCTGGCATGCCTGGCCCTGTATGGCTACTACGATCTGCAGCGCCGCTTCTCCGACGCGGAAGACTTCACCGAGCGCCTGACGCGCGTGGCGGACGAGCATGCGCTGAAGGTCATCGACCTGAACCAGCAACTCGAGACCCGCATCGTCGATCTGCTCGGCGACAGTAACGACGACGCCATTCGCGGCCGCGAGGCCTCGCTCCATCACACGCTCGACGAGATGGACAGCACGCTCGCGCAGATCGCGGCCATATCCGTGTTCGGCGAGCATGGCAATCTGCTCGCGAACAGCCGCTATTTCCCGGCGCCGCCCGTCTCGATTGCCGAGCGCGACGACTTCCAGTCCGCGCGCTCCGTCGCGCCCGTTACGTACTTCTCCTTGCCCTTGCGCGGCAAGGTGGCGCGTTCGGATGTCTTTACCACGACCATGGGCCGCATTGCCAGCAATGGGCGCTTCCTCGGCGTGGTGTCGATAGCGGTGAAGCGGGGCTACTTCGTCGACTTCTATCACGAGCTCGTCGGCGGCGATCAGGCGGCCGTGGTGGGCCTGTACCGGCGCGACGGCGGCATTCTCGCGCGCTATCCCGCCAAGCCCGACGACGCCGAGCCCGCCGCCAACACGCCCTTTACGAACGCCTTCCGCAACAACGAGCTGTATGGCCGCCTGCGCGTGGAGTCGAGCGTCGATCACGTCGAGCGGCTGCTGGCCTTCCGGCGCGTGGGCGACTATCCGCTCTATGTCGCGGTGGGCTACGCGGTCTCCGCGATCTACACGAACTGGATCCACGGCCTCGCGCTCGCGGCGGCGGCTGCGTTGGGGCCGTGCATCGCCGTGTGGCTGTTGATCCTATTCTCGATCCGCCGCCTGAACGCCGAACAGGCCGCGTGGGAACGCTGGCGCGCGGAGGTGGCCACGCGGCTGTCCATCGAGGCGTCGAGCCGCCAGCTGCGGCGCATGGGGGCGCTCGGCAACCTCGTCGCCAATGTCGCGCACGACTTCAATAACCTGCTGATGGTGGTGGCGTCGAACATGGAGCTGGCGCGGCGCAAGCGCTTTAATGGCGTCGAGCCGGAAGTGCTCGCGGTGGAGCGCGCCACGTCCGGCGCTGAATCGCTGGCGCGACGGCTGATGAGCGTCGCGCGCAAGCAGCCGCTCAAGCAGGAACTGATCGAGCCGGCGGCATGGCTGCGCAATCTGCTCGGCCTCGTGAAGACTTCGGTGCATCCGTCGGTGTCGGTGACGCTGGAACTGTCGCCCGATCTGTGGTGCGTGACGGCTGATCCGGTGGAGCTCGAACTGGCGCTCGTGAACGTCGCGGTCAATGCCAGCGAGGCGATGCCGCAGGGCGGTCGCGTGCTGATCCGCTGCCAGAACGCGCGGGTGCGGGGCGCTGAAACCGATATCCCCGATGGCGAGTATCTGCTGATCTCGATCACCGACAACGGCGAAGGCATGAACGAGCAGACGCTGCGGCGCGCCTTCGAGCCGCTGTTCACGACGAAAGTCCGCGGCATGGGCACGGGCCTCGGCCTGGTGCAGGTGCTGGCGGCCTGCGAACAGGCCGGGGGCACCGCGCGCATTACCAGCGTGGCGGGATCGGGGACGACGGTCCGGCTGTATCTGCCGCGCCATCACGGGCCGGCGCCGGTCATGTCGAAGGCTTACATGCCGCCGGAGACCGAGATCGAACCGCTGCTGCCCGCGGCCCGCTCGACCACCGACGCCAACGACGAAGCGCATCCGCTGCGTGGCACGTCGGTGCTGCTGGTGGAGGACAACCAGGATGTGGCGGCGGGCGTGATGGCCGTGCTCGAAGTGTTCGGTTGCGCGGTGCATCACGAGGACAGCGCCGACGGCGCTTTCACGCTGCTGGGCGAGGGCTACGGCTTCGACCTCGTGCTGACGGACGTGCAGATGCCGGGCCGCATGAACGGCATCGACCTGGCCGAGCAGATCACGAAGCGGCTGCCGGCGCAGAAGCTGATCCTGATGACGGGTTACGCCGATGAACTCGAACGCGCGAAGCATCTCGGCGTGCCGATTCTTGCGAAGCCTTTCGACATGGACGATCTGCTCGAATTGATTGCGCCGGGCGTGGCGCATTGACTGCGCTCAGCCTTTGTTGTGACTCGGCACCGAGCGCGCGCCGACTAGCGGGTTGAAGCCGGCGCGCTTCGGAGACGACTCGGTTGTCTTCGCGGCACGCGTGGACGAACGTGTGCCGTCGCCGCTCAGCTGGCTCAACAGGTCTTCGTCATCGGGTGCGTCTTCGGCCTGGTCCGTAGGTGACGACGCGCCGGCGAGATGCTCGACCACCGAGATGAAGTCCTTGCGCGCCGTCTTCAGCGCGCGTCCCGGCATCATCACGATGACCACCGCTTCCTGCACGCTATGGCCGTCCACGGTGCGCAGCGTGCTGTCCTCGTTCCAGTCGATACCGCTCTCCGCGTAAGCCGCGACGAGATGATGCAGCACGGCGGGCGACATCACGCCGGCGTCATAGAGCCCGACGATCTGCCGCTCCGCGAGCGCAAACAGGCTGCCCTGCCCGCGCGCGTGTTTGGGCTTAGGCTTGCGCGCGGCCATCTACTGCGGCTTCCCGGCGGGCGCGACGCGCCATACGGCGTTGCCGACATCGTCGGCGACGAGCAGGCCGCCCGCATGATCCACCGCCACGCCGACGGGCCGTCCGCGCGCATGGCCATCCGACGAGAGGAAGCCGGTGAGGATGTCTTCCGGCGGTCCCGAGGGCTTGCCGTCCTGGAAGGGCACGAAGACGACCTTGTAGCCGCTGCGGGGCTTGCGGTTCCACGAGCCGTGCTGGCCGATGAAGGCACCATTGCGATAGCGCTCGGGGAAGGCGCTGCCGTCGTAGAACGTCAGGCCGAGCGACGCGGTATGTGCGCCGAGCGCGTAGTCGGGAAGGATCGCGGACTGCACTAGATCCGCGCGCTGCGGCTTCACGCGGTCATCGACATGCTGGCCGTAATAGCTATAGGGCCAGCCATAGAACGCGCCGTCCTTCACCGAAGTGAGATAGTCGGGCACGAGTTCGTTGCCCAGTTCGTCGCGTTCGTTCACGACCGTCCATAGCGCGCCGCTCTGCGGCTGCCATGACATGCCGTTCGGATTGCGCAAACCGGTGGCGAACGGCCGCGCCTGCTTCGTCGCGATGTCCACTTCCATGATCTGCGCCCGGCCGTTCTCGGCATCGATACCGTTTTCCGCCGCGTTGCTGTTCGAGCCGACGGTCACATAGAGCTTCTTGCCGTCGCGGCTCGCAATGATGTTCTTGGTCCAGTGATGATTGATCTCGCCGGCGGGCAGATCCATGAACTTCTCGCCCGGCGTCGTGATCTGCGTCATGCCGGGCTCGTACTTGAAGCGCATGATCGCATCGGTATCCGCGACGTAGAGTTCGTCGCCGATGAGCGCCATGCCGAACGGCGAATGCAGCTTGTCGATGAACACGGTGCGCGTGTCGGCGATGCCGTCGCCATTGGTATCGCGCAGCAACACGATGCGGTCCGGGCTCGCGACGCCCGCGCCCGCGCGCTTCTGCACCTTCTTCATCACGAAGCCCTTGATGCCGGCGTTTTCGTCGTGTTGCGCGGGCGCATTGCTTTCGGCGACGAGCACGTCGCCATTGGGCAGCGTGGCGATCCAGCGCGGATGATCGAGCTTGGTCGCGAACGGCGTCACCTGGAAGCCCTGCGCGGCGTCCGGTTGCTCGCCCGCTTGCCACGGCTTCGCCGGAGCGATGTTCACGGTCGGCATCAAGCCCTTGTGCGGTGCGGGCAGTTCGGGATCGGGGCCGAAGCCGGCGGCGTAGCCTGCCGCGAAAGCGCTGCCGCATGCGAGCATGGAAAGGCTGGCTGCAACACGCACGAGTTGTTTCGATGTTTTCTTCAAGCTTGACTCCTGTGGTGTGACGAGCGGACATTCCGCCGATCCGCTCAGCCGCCGCCGATGCCCTGTGTCACCTTGCCGGTGCCGCCGCAAGTGGCGCACTCCGAACCGTCGAGCTTGCCGGTGCCGTTGCAGTCCGGACACAGATCCTCGCCTGAGCCGGGCGCGCCAGCTTCGGCTTCATCGCCGGGATTGAGAGGAGGTTGCTGGGCCATCGCTGTCTCCTTGGCTGAATGCGTGCAGGCCGGATCGCCCGCGCATGCAGCTGCACAGCGAGCAAGCGACGTTCCTCGTCGTCCCGGGTATGCGCGATGCTGCGACCCGTGAGCGGCCGTCAGGTCGCATGGGTGTTTCAGTTCAAAGCGCAGGAGGGAACATGAGCGACAAGCAGAAGCAAGTGGGCAATCAGCCGTCGGACCCATCACAGCAGCAGCACGGCCAGCCTGAGCCGCCGCCCGCACAACCGCAGCAGGACAATCAGAGTGGCCAGCGTCAGCAGAACCAGCCGTTGCCTCAGCATCAGGGCGGGCAGCGTCAACCTTGAATCGTTCAAGGCGCGCGGTTTCGTGTCACGCGCGACCGCGCCTCAAGGCTTGCGTCCGAACGCCTCGCGCAGCCGCTTCTTGGCGCGCTCGAGCGTGCTTTTGCGTGACTTCGGCAGATTGCGGCCCGCGCGATTGATATAAAAGTTCAGCATCGACATCGCCGACTGGAATGGCGACCCCTTGCGCCGAGTGCTGTGCGTGGAGGAGCGCTTGAGTGAATCGGCGATTTCCTGCGCATTGCCGGTCTTGAAGATGTCGCGCTGGATATCCATCGCGTCGCTTGTCTCCATGACGTGATGCGACCAGCGGTGTGTCGAGCGCGCGGGTTTCTTGCGGGCGGTGGCAAGCGAATGACGCTGCCGTGTGCTCGGGCGTTTGCTGCCGCTGGATTTGCGCTTGGGCGTCTTGGCGGATTTGCCGGCTGTAGTGGCCATGTTTCGTTCCTCGATTCCTCAAGTCAGCCCTGCGCGATGCGCCGCGCCTGTTCCAGCGTGAGCGGTTCGCGCATCGCTTCGGCGAGCCTGCATACGGCGGCATCGTATTCGCAGGCCACCACGGCGCCCACTCGCGAATTCTTCATCAGGAAGGCGATGAAGTGCTGGGCGTCGAGGTCGCCGTCAATCTCGACGCTGTCCGGTTCCGACACGTGTCCGAGATAGTCGAAGGTCTTGTCGTAGTGGAAGGTCCAGAAGTACGGCACGCCCGCATAGTCGCGCGGCCTCCCCGCCATGTTGTACGCGGCGACGCGCGCATGCTGCTGCGCGACACGCCAGTGCTCGATACGCACGGACTGCCCCGAGCGCGGCAGCGGAAACTGCGCAACATCGCCTGCGGCATAAAGACCGGGCGCGGCGAGCATGCTTGTATTGACGGAAAGGCTGCCGTCCTCGTTACGCGCGACGCCTGTCAGGAATTGAGTAGCGGGCTCGACGCCGGTACCCGCGATGACGATGTCGGCGGCAATTTTCTCGCCGGAGTCGAGCATCACTTCGCGCACCGCATTGCCGCCGACGAGCGAACTCACGCGCGTGTTCATGTGAAACGCCACGCCGTTCTTCTCATGCAGCTTCCTTAACATCTCGCCGATACGCTCGCCGAACTGCTTCGCGAAGGGCACCTTGCCGGGCGCGACCACGGTCACGTCTACGCCGCGCTTTCTCAGGCATGAAGCCGCTTCCAGTCCGATGAAGCTCGCTCCCACGATCACTGCGCGCTTGTGACCTTCGAGCGAGGCCAGGATGGCGCGTGCATCCTCGCGCGTACGCAGCAGGTGGACATGGTCGAGATTCGCTCCGGGCATCGTCAGCGGCTTTGGCGTGCCGCCCGTGCAGATGAGCGCGGTGTCGTAGTCGAGCTTCTTGGCGTCGACCAGATCGGCGTGCCGTGCGCTGACGTCCAGATGCATGACGTCCGACTCGAGCCGCTCGATGTCATGCTTCTCGAAGAAATCCGCATCGAGCAGAGGCGGCACGTCGTCCGGCGGCATGTCGCCGGCGAGCGTGAACTTGCTCAGCGACGTGCGATCGTACGGCTCGCGCGCGTCGCCGCCTGCCAGAACCACGCGGCCGTCGAAACCGGCTTCGCGAAGCGCGGCACATGCAGCGGCGCCGGCCGCGCCCGCGCCGACGATGAGCATCGTCTGCGCATTCGTCTGCGCTTTCGATGCGAACTCTTCGCTATCGACGGCGGGCAGTGCGACATAGACATCGCCGTCTTTAACCGTGGCTTCATAACGGGTCAGCGCCTTCAGCGCGGGCGGTTCGACGAGACTGCCGTCGCGCACCGCGAACGTGCCCTTGTGCCATGGACAGACGATGCGGCCGTTGCAGATCGCTCCTTCGTCGAGCGGCCCGCCCGCGTGCGGACATTCGGCCGTATAAGCGCGAATGTCATCGCCGTCGCGCACGAGCAGGATGGGCGTTTCCTTCGCGTCCGGTTCATCGCCTTTGATGCACACGCGTTTGCCGCGTTCGGCGGAGACCTCCGCGGCACGCGCAACCTTATGCTGTATGGGGGACATCGCACTCTCCGGTAGCTTCAAACATCAAAGCACGTTTTGCGTTCGGAGAGCGCGAAGCAATTTGCGGACCGCGTGACCTCGTTATAGCGCTTCGGTCACCGCACGCAGGAACTGCCGTGTGCGCTCATGCTGGGGCGCGGAGAAGAACTGCTGCGGCGGCGCCTGTTCGATGATCTTGCCCTGCGAGAAAAAGCACACGCGATCGGCGAATTCCTTGGCGAAGCCCATCTGGTGCGTGACCATCAGCATGGTCAGGTTGTGCTCCTCGCCGAGCCGGCGGATCACGTTGAGCACTTCGCCGCACAGTTCGGGATCGAGTGCCGACGTCACTTCGTCGAACAACATGACTTGCGGACGCATGGCGAGCGCGCGCGCAATCGCGACGCGCTGCTGCTGACCGCCCGACAACTGCGACGGATAGTGATTGTTCTTGTCCGCGAGGCCGACCAGCGAGAGCAGTTCGCGGGCGCGTTCGGTGGCTTCCTTCTTCGAGAGGCCGAGCACGCTCATCGGCGCTTCGATGGTGTTCGCGAGCGCCGTCATGTGCGGGAACAGGTTGAAGCTCTGGAACACCATGCCGATCTTGCTGCGCACCTGCCGCACATGGCGCGGCGATGCAGCGACGAGCGCGCCGCCGCGCCGTTCATGCGTGAGCGGCTCGCCATCCACTTCGATGACGCCGTCGGTGAGCGGATCGAGCGTCATCAGCACGCGCAGCAGCGTGGACTTGCCCGAGCCGCTCGGCCCGATGATCGCGACTTTCTCGTTGCGCGCGACATCGAGATCGAGACCGTCCAGCACGGTCAGCGCGCCATAGCGTTTGGTCACGTTGCGAAAGCGCACCATCGGGGCCTTCGCGCGGGCATCGGCGGCGGCGCCGAGCGCGGGATCGAGATCTCGTTTCATCTGGTGCTCCTGAAGGTGGGTTGCGGTCATGGCAGCCTCACGCGCCGTTCCAGATGACGCACGCCCGAGGCGAACGTCACGCTGATGATGAGGAAGAAGATCCCGGTCATCGTGATCGGTTCGAGATAGCGGAAGGTTTCGGAGCCGACGTTCTTGGCCTGCTGCATCAGTTCGACCACCGTGATGGCCGACAGCACCGGCGTGTCCTTGAACATGGCGACGAGGTAGTTGCCGAGCGCGGGAATCACCGGGCGAATCGCTTGCGGCAGGATCACGCCGGTATAGGTGCGCCACGGCGACAGCGACAGCGCGCACGAGGCTTCCCATTGACCGCGCGCCACGCCGTTGAGACCCGCGCGATAGACCTCGGACACATAGCACGCGTAGTGCACCGCGATGCCGATGGTGCCCGCCGTCAGCGCGGACATCGTGAGCCCGTAGAGCGGTGCGACGTAGAAGAGGATGTACACCTGGATCAGCAGCGGCGTGCTGCGGATGAATTCGATGAACAGCGCGGTGGGCCGCGACACGGCGGCGATCTCGCTGCGCCGCAGGATCGCGAGCACGAGACCCAACACGAGAGCGATGGCGAAGCCGACGAGCGTGATGCCGATGGTATAGGTGGCCGCGCGCGCCAGTTCGGGCAGGATCTGCAGCGCGTACTTGACATCGAAGAGCTGTCCGAGCGCATTCATGATGCCGCTCCCGGAAGCGCACGCGCCGGCTTGCGAACGGCGACGTGACTGCTCACGCGCCGCTCGAAGCCGCGCATCACCGCGACGATGATCTGTGCGAGCACGAAGTAGATCAGCAGCGTAAGGCCGAAGATCTCGGCCGTCTTGAAGGTTGCTTCGTCGAGCTGACGCGCGCGGAAGGTCAGGTCCGAGAGCGTGATCAGCGAGACGAGCGAGGTTCCCTTGAGCAACTCGATCATCAGGTTAGTGGCGGGCGGCAGGGCATTGATCATCGCCTGCGGCAGGATGATGCGGCGCAGCCGCGCCGCTGCCGGCATGTTCAGCGCGAGCGCCGCTTCATACTGGCCGCCGGGCACCGAGCGCAGCGCGCCGCGCAGGATCTCCGAGCCATACGCGCCGTAATGCAGCCCCAGCCCGACGATGGCCACCGTGAAGGGCGTCAGCTTCAGGTCGAAGGGCGGCAGCGGCAGCACGAAGAACAGCCAGAACAGCTGCACCAGCAGCGAGGTGCCGCGAAACACTTCCACGTACGCATTGCCGGCCCAGCGCACGAGGCGATAGGGCGCGGCGCGCAGCGTCGTCGCGACACTCGCCATGACGATGGCCAGGAGAATGCTGATCACGGCAATCTGCATCGTGACGAGCGTGCCCTTCCACATCAGGGGCAGGAGCTCATTGAGGTCGCTCATGACATGGGTCCTCGCGAGTGGATGAAACGCTGTGAATTGCCGTAGCGAGACGTGACGTGCTTCAGCCCGAGCACAGCTCCGGCGCTTTCTTCGTCGTCAGATTGGACTTGTCGAAACCGAACGGCGCCACGGTCTTCAGATGATCGTCCGTGCCGAGCCATTGATGCAGCTCCTTGTTGACGGCATCGCGCAAGTCGGTGTCTTCCGGGCGGAACGCGAGCGCGCCATAGCCCGTGTGCTTTGGATCGTCGTTGAACTGGCTCACCGCTTCGACTTGCGGGCCGCCTTTCGATGCCAGGCCCTTCATGGTCAGCGACGTGCCCACGGCGGCATCGGCGCGGCGTGCGCGCACCGCCTGCAATTGCGCCGTGGTGTCCGGAACCTGGAGGATCTGATCGTCCTTGATGCCCGCCTGACGCGCATAGCCGAGTTCGGCGGTGCCGGCCATGATCGCGAGCTTCGTATCGGGTTGCTTGGCGACATCGGCATAGCTGTGCAGCTTCTTCGGGTTGTCCTTCATCGTCAGCAGCGTGTCGGGGATCTGGTATTGCGGATCGGCGAACGCGACCTGCTTGCAGCGCTCCGGAGTGATGTACATGCCCGCCGCGATGACGTCGAAGCGGCCGGCCTTGAGGCCCGGAATCAAGGCGCCCCATTCGGTCAGGACCGCATCGACCTTTTTCACGCCGAGCTTGGCGAAGACCTTCTTCGCGATCTCCGGCGACTCGCCGGTCACGGTGCCGTCGGCCGTCGTGTAGGCGAAGGGCGTTTCGTTGGCGTAGCCGATGCGCACCTCGCCGGTGCGCTGGATGCGCTGCAAGGTGGTTTCCGCGCTCGCGCTCGTGGCAAAGGAGGCCAGGCATGCCGCTGTGACACACGCCGCTGCCAGCAATCCAGACAGTCGCTTCGTCTTCATATCGTTTCCGTAGTGGTGGTTCTTCAAGCGTGGTCGGAGAAGGGCATTCATGTGGAAGCTCGTGGAAACCCTTGCCACAAAGGTCTCAAAGGCATTCGCCGCGCAGCCACGAACGCAGAATACAAAGCCATATATTTGTTCCGATTGCTCTAGGACAATTATTTTCGGGTGCGCTTTTGCGCCACTATTGCGCATGACGATGCTTGGTCAACCCGGATATAAGGAACAGCGTGTGAACGAACGATGGCGCGACGCCGTGCGCACCGTGCAGGGCGTGCAGTCCAAGTACAAGCGGCTGGTGAAGGCGATGGCCGCGGACATCGAAAGCGGTGCGCTGGCATCGGGCGAACGCCTGCCGCCGCAGCGCGAAGTCGCCGCCGATCTGTCGATCAGCGTGCAGACCGTGACCAACGCCTATAAGGAACTGGAGCGCCAGGGCCTGATCCGCTGTGAAGTGGGGCGCGGCAGTTTCGTCGCGGCGCGCGTGACCGAGACCATGTCCAACTACATGCTCGACACCGCCGAACGCTCGGTCGTCGACTTCTCGATTGCGCGCATCGTGCATACGCCCGAGCACGATGCGATGTGGCGCAAGGTCTGCGCGACCCTCTCGACCATCGAGGACCAGCCGTGGATACGCGCGTTCCGGCCTATCGCGGGCTTCGAGAATCACCGCCAGGCGGGCGTGGAATGGCTTGCCTCGCTCAACATGCCGGCGCACGTGGATACCTTGTTGGTCACGAACGGCGTGGCGCACAGCATCTTCCTCGCGCTGGCGTCGATTGTCGGACCCGGCGACACGGTCCTGTGCGAGAGTCTCACGGATCACGGCGTGATCGGCTCGGCGAACGTGCTCGGATTTACGCTCAAGGGTCTGGAACTCGATGAGCACGGCATCCGTCCCGAGCACTTCGAGGAGATGTGCGACAGCGAGCGCGTGAGCGCGCTGGTGTGCACGCCGACGCTCAACAATCCCACCGTCGCGATGATGCCGGACTCGCGCCGCCGCGCCATCGCGCGGATTGCCGAGCGCTATGGCGTGTACGTGATCGAGGACGATGTCTATGGCGCGCTGCCCGCGAAGACGCAGACGCCCATCGCGAGCCTGATTCCGGAGCTGGCGTTTTATTGCACGAGCATGACGAAGTCGGTGCTGAGCGGGCTGCGCACGGGCTTCATGACGGTGCCGCGCCGGCTCGCCTTACGCGCCGAGAGCGTGTTGCGCGTGAGCTGCTGGATGGCGACCTCGCCGATTGCCGAAGTCACCGCGCGTTGGATCACGGACGGCACCGCGGCGCGGCTCGTGCAGATCCAGCGCGAACGTCTGGCGGCGCGGCAGGGCGTGGTGCGCGAAGTGCTCGGCGACTATGTGCTGGGCAGTCATCCGAATGCGCTGTCCGTGTGGTTGCGCGTGCCGGACGAGTGGGAGGCGGAGCGCATCACGCGCGAATTACGTAATCGCAATATCGCCGTAACTTCGCCCGATCCGTTCCTCGTGCGCGGCGCAGTGCGGCCCAATGCCGTGCGTCTGTGCGTGGGCGCGGAAGTGGGCGAGAGCACCTTCCGCACGGCCGTCGAGACGATGCGCGAGGTGTTCGGCCAGTTTCCGCACGTGCATGACTTCAACTAAATGAACTAGGACAATCGAAAAGGATTTTTTAGGACATTAGACTGGTTTGCATCGAAGCTCGCCATGCAAGCCGGATTCACATGTCCTCACTCACGCTCGCCGATATCTACCGCGCCCGTCAGCGCATCGAAGGACGCGCGATCGCTACGCCGCTGGTTCATTCGATCAGCTTGTCGCGTATCGCGGGTGTGCTGGTTTATCTGAAGCTCGAAACGCTGCAACCCACCGGCAGCTTCAAGCTGCGCGGCGCGACCAACGCGCTGGCCCAGGTGGCCGAAGCAGGCGGCACACGCGTGGTCACTGCATCGACGGGCAATCATGGCCGCGCCGTCGCGCATGCCGCACGCGAACTCGGCATGGAAGCCGCCGTCTGCATGTCATCGCTCGTGCCGAAGAACAAGGTCGAAGCCGTGGCCGCGCTCGGTGCGCATGTCGTGATCTCGGGCAAGAGCCAGGACGATGCACAACGCGAAGCGCAACGTCTGGTGCGCGAGGAAGGCTACGTGTTCGTGCCGCCCTTCGACGATCCGCGTGTGATTGCCGGCCAGGCCACCATCGGCCTTGAAATTCTCGAAGCCTTGCCCGATACGGCGAGCATCGTCGTGCCGCTGTCGGGCGGCGGGCTGTTCAGCGGCGTGGCCTTCGCGGCAAAGAACATTCGACCTGAAACGAAGCTGATCGGCGTCTCGATGGAACGCGGCGCCGCCATGCATGCGAGCCTCGCGGCGGGCGAGCCGGTCTTCGTCGATGAACTCGAGACGCTCGCCGATTCGCTCGGCGGCGGCATCGGCCTCGATAACCGGCATACCTTTGCGATGACACGCGCGTTGATCGATGACGTCGTGTTGCTCGATGAAATGTCGATTGCGCGCGGCATCGTCCATGCATACCGCGAGGAACGGCTCGTCGTGGAGGGCGCGGCTGCCGTCGGCATCGCGGCGCTGCTCGACGGCGTGGTGCCGGTGCGGAGCGGGCCGATTGTCATCGTCGTGAGCGGCAGCAACATCGATATCGAAACGCATCGCCGTCTGATTGGAGCCGCCTGAATTATGTCTTCTATCGATCGATCCACCGTGCTGCTCGGGCAAACGCAATTGCGAAAGCTCGTGCCGCTCGATCTCGACGCCATCGGGCAGGTCGAAGCCGCGTTCCGTTCGCTTGCGACGGAAGCCGTTGCGATGCCGCCCATCCTGCGCCTCGACATTCCCGAGCATGCCGGCGAAGTCGATGTAAAGACCGCTTATCTGCCGCGCTTTTCGAGCTTTGCGATCAAGGTGAGTCCGGGCTTCTTCAACAATCCGTCGCTCGGGCTCGCGAGTCTCAATGGCCTGATGCTGGTCTTGTCCGCGCAGACGGGCCTCACCGAAGCGGTGCTGCTCGACAACGGTTATCTCACCGCCGTGCGCACCGCCGCGGCGGGCGCGGTGGCCGCGCGCTGGCTTTCGCGCCGCGATGCGAAGCGCGTGGCGATCATCGGCGCGGGCGAGCAGGCCCGTCTGCAATTGCAGGCCTTGCGGATGGTGCGCGAGATCGAACACGTCACCGTGTGGGCGCGCGATACGGAGAGCGCCACGCGTTTCGCACGCGATTGCGCGGACCTGCCGTGCGAGGTCGCGGCCAGCGTGCATGACGCGCTGAAACACGCGGATATCGCCGTCACCACGACGCCGTCGCGCGAGCCGCTGATCCATGCGCGCGATCTTCATCCGGGCCTGCATATCACCGCGATGGGCTCGGACGCCGAGCACAAGAACGAACTCGCACCAGACGTGTTGGCGCACGCGCGCTATGTATGCGACCGCTTGCAGCAGGTGCGCGTGCTGGGCGAACTGCATCACGCGATCGAGGCGGGCGTGATCGGCGCGGAGGCGAGCTTCGCGGAACTGGGGCAGGTGATCGCGCAACAGGCGCCCGGCCGCACGAACGACGACGAAGTGACCGTGTGCGACCTGACCGGCACGGGCGCGCAGGACACGGCGATCGCGACGCTTGCGCTGCAGCGTGCGCGTGCATCGCTGGCAGGGACCATTTTCCACAACGATGTGACCGCTTGACAGAGGGGACGATGTCCGAGATCACGCAAGAGAAGCAAGGCACGGCGCCCGTGGTACGCCTGCCGTTCGAGCGCAGCGAGTATGACGTGCGCATCGCGAAGACGCGGCGCGCCATGGAGCAGGCGGGCATCGATCTGCTGATCGTGACCGATCCGACCAACATGGGCTGGCTGACCGGCTATGACGGCTGGTCGTTCTACGTGCATCAGTGCGTGCTGCTGGCCATGGATGGCGAACCCGTGTGGTACGGGCGCGGCCAGGATGCCAACGGCGCAAAGCGCACGGTGTTCATGGCGCACGACAATATCGTCGGCTATCCGGATCACTACGTGCAGTCGACCGTGCGCCATCCGATGGACTACCTGTGCGCCGAGGTCATCGCCGGGCGCGGCTGGGATGGCAAGCGCATCGGCGTGGAGATGGACAACTACTACTTCAGCGCGAAGGCGTATGCGTCGCTGACGCAGCACTTGCCGAAGGCGCGCTTCGTCGATGCCACCGCGCTCGTCAACTGGCAGCGCGCGGTGAAGTCGGCGCGCGAGATCGAATACATGCGCGTGGCGGCACGCATCGTCGAGAAGATGCATGCGCGCATTCTCGATGCAGTCGAGCCTGGCATGAAGAAAAGCGATCTCGTCGCGCAGATCTATGAAGCGGGCATCACGGGTGTCGAAGGACATGGCGGCGACTATCCGGCAATCGTGCCGCTGCTGCCTACCGGTTCGGACGCAGCGGCGCCGCATCTGACGTGGGACGACTCGGTCTTCACCGCGAACGCCGGCACCTTCTTCGAGATCGCCGGGTGCTTCAGGCGCTATCACTGCCCGCTCTCGCGCACGGTGTATCTGGGCCGTCCGCCGCAGCATTTCATCGAAGGCGAGAAGGCCGTGGTCGAAGGGATCGAAGCGGGCCTTGCCATGGCGAAGCCGGGCAACCGCACCGAGGACATCGCGAATGCGTTCTTTGCGGTGCTGAGGCATTTCGGCATCGAGAAGGACAGCCGCTGCGGCTATCCGATCGGTGCGAGCTATCCGCCCGACTGGGGCGAGCGCACCATGAGCCTGCGTCCCGGGGACAAGACCGTCCTCGAACCCGGCATGACGTTTCACTTCATGCCGGGACTGTGGCTCGACGACTGGGGCCTCGAAATCACGGAGAGCATCCTGATTACGGACACCGGCGTCGAGACCTTCTGCAACACGCCTCGCAAACTGTTCGTGAAGGAGTAGCGCATGCGCGCGTCACCGATCAGCCCGACCGTCGATTTCGACGCCGAGGGCGTTCAGCACGGCTTCCTCAAGCTGCCGTATTCGCGCGACGATTCCGCATGGGGCGCGGTGATGATTCCCATCACCGTGATCCGGCGCGGCGATGGGCCGACTGCGCTGCTCACGGGCGGCAATCACGGCGACGAGTACGAAGGGCCGATCGCACTGGCGAAGCTTGCTTCGACGCTGCGCGCGCAGGACGTGAACGGCCGCGTCATCATCGTGCCGTTCATGAACTACCCGGCGTTCCGTGCGGGTAAGCGCACCTCGCCGATCGATGCGGGCAACCTGAACCGCAGCTTTCCCGGCAGGCCCGACGGCACGGTGACGGAGAAGATCGCGGACTACTTCCAGCGTCATCTGCTGCCGCTCGCCGATTTCGTGCTCGATATTCATGCAGGCGGCCGCACGCTCGACTTCCTGCCGTTCGCGGCGATTCACGTGCTGAACGACGCAACCCAGCAGTCGTGTTGCGAAGCCGCGATGCGCGCGTTTTGCGCGCCGTATTCGATGCGCATGCTCGAACTCGACAGCATCGGTCTCTATGACAGTGCCGCCGAGGATGCGGGCAAGGTGTTTGTGTCCACCGAACTCGGCGGCGGCGGGACCTCCACGGCGCAGAGCGTGGCGATTGCCGAGCGCGGCGTGCATGGCTTTCTCGCGTATGCGGGCATCGTGGAGAAAGCGCCGGCGCAGGCGGGCGAGGCGCGCACCACGACGCTCCTCGACATGCCCGATGGCTCCTGTTATACGACGAGCGAGCACAGTGGCCTGCTCGAAATGTGCCGCGATCTCGGCGAACAGGTAAAGGCGGGCGACGTGCTCGCGCGCGTGCATGACATCGCGCGGACCGGCGCGGCGCCGTTCGAATACCGGGCGAAGCGCGACGGCCTGCTCGCGGCGCGTCACTTCCCGGGCCTCGTCCAGACCGGCGACACCGTGGCGGTGCTCGCGGACGTGATCGAGCGCAACCTTCCCGCGGGTGTGTGACTTGATCAAGCTCGACCGCTACGACCTCGCCATCCTGCGCATCCTCGCGCGGGATGGCCGCATCACCAAGTCGCGTCTGGCGGAAGAGGTCAACCTGTCGATTTCGCCCGCCTGGGAACGCGTGAAGAAGCTCGAGGAGAGCGGTCTCGTGCGCGGCTATCGTGCGGACATCGACTGGACGGCGGCGTTCAAGGGCAGCCGTATCGTCGTTGAAGTGACGCTGTCGCGGCATACGGCGCAGGACATGCGACGCTTCGAGGAACGCGTCAACGCCGCGCCGGAGATCGTGCAGTGCTATGCGACCGGCGGCGGCGTGGACTATGTGCTGCATGTCGTGTCGTGCGACATCGATCACTATCAGCGTTTCATCGATTCGCTGCTGGTCGAGGAACTCGGCATCGAACGTTACTTTACGTATATCGTCACCAAGGTGGTCAAGAACAGCGCGGAAGGTCCGCCGGATTGGGCCGACGACATCCTTTGACCGACGCACGCGGATAACTTCAGGAAACGGCTGCAATGAACAGAAAAAACACCACGCGGGCCGCGCCATAACAAAAAATTCACGACGCGCATGAAGCTTAAAGTGAATGCATCGGATCACTTCAACGAATGCACGCTTTGAGCAAGGAGACAACCATGCTGCTCGGTCATCCCGTTCTCTTCAAATCGCTTTGCTATATCGACGGCCGCTGGGTTCACAGCGACAGCGCCGCGTCGATCGCGGTGCACAATCCCGCGGATCAGAAGGTCATCGGACATGTGCCGATGCTCGACCGGGCGCAGATCACCGGCGCAGTCGATGCCGCCGATCGGGCCTTCCAGTCGTGGCGCTGGATGCCGCAGCAGAAGCGCAGCGCGCTGTTGCTGCGCTGGCATGAACTCATCGTGCGTCATCTGCCGGATCTCGCGGGCATTCTCTCGCTGGAACAGGGCAAGCCGCTTGCGGAAGCGAAGGGCGAGATCGCCTATGCCGCGAGTTTCATCGAATGGTTCGCGAACGAAGCGAAGCGGCTTGCCGGCCGCACGATTCCGACGCATATCGACGGCGCGCATCTCGGCACGGTGATGGAGCCGGTCGGCGTTGCCGCGCTCATCACGCCATGGAATTTCCCGGCCGCGATGATCACGCGCAAGGCCGCCGCCGCGCTCGCGGCAGGTTGCACGGTCGTGATCAAGCCCGCGCACGAGACGCCTTTCTCGGCCATCGCACTGGCGCAACTTGCGGAAGAGGCGGGCTTTCCGCCGGGCGTGTTCAACGTCGTTCTCGGCGAACCGCAGATGGCCATGGAAACGCTCGTCGGCGACAAGCGCGTACGGACCGTCAGCTTCACCGGCTCGACGCGCGTCGGCGCGCTGGTGGCACAAACGGCGGCTGCATCGGGCATCAAGAAGCTCGCGCTGGAGCTGGGCGGCAACGCGCCGTTCATCGTGACGGAAGACGCCGACCTGGAACAGGCGATGCGCGTCGCGGTCGGCGCGAAGTTTCAGACCTCCGGACAGGACTGCTGCGCGGCGAACCGCATTCTCGTGGCACGGCCGCTTTACGAGGCATTCGTCGAAGGTTACTCGGCGGCGGTGCGCGCGCTCCGCGTGGGCAGCGCATTCGAAGCGGACGTGGATGTCGGCCCGTTGATGCATCAGGCCGCGTTCGACGCCACGGTGGCACGCGTGGAAGACGCAAAAGCGCAAGGCGCGCGCGTGACGGCGGGCGGTCGGCCGCATGCGCTCGGCGGCTGGTTCTATGAACCGACCGTGGTCGCGGATGCTCAACCCGGCATGCGGATTTACGACGAAGAGAACTTCGCGCCGATCTCCGCGATTTCCCCGTTCGATACGCTCGATGAAGCCGTCGCACGCGCCAACGATACCGATTACGGCCTCGCCGCCTATGTCTGCGCGACGCGCATCGACACCATCTTCCAGCTCGTGCGGCGGCTCGACTTCGCAATGGTCTCGGTCAACGGCGTGAAGTTCACCGGCGCGCCGATTCCCTTCGGCGGCATGAAGTCATCGGGACTCGGACGGGAAGGCGGTGCGGAAGGCTTCGAGCCTTTCGTCGAAACGAAATACTTTTGCCTCGGCAATCTCGGCCTGCCGCTTACGAGCGCGGCCTGAATCATCACACGGACAACGCTGAATCAAGGAGAAGGACATGACCCAACAGAATCAATCGCTCGACCAGCTGTTCGCGGAAGACCGCGCCCACTTCATGCACCCGTCCACGCATGCGCACGATCACGCGAGCGGCGCGCTGCCCGGCAAGATCGTCACGGGCGCGAAGGGCGTTCGCATCCAGGATCATCAGGGAAAAAGCTATATCGATGCGTTCGCAGGTCTCTATTGCGTGAACATCGGCTATGGCCGCACGGAGGTGGCCGAGGCCATCTATGAGCAGGCGAAGCAGCTCGCGTATTACCACACCTATGTCGGTCACTCGACCGATACGATCATCGAACTGTCGTCGCGCATCATCGACTGGTCGCCTGAGGGCATGAAGAAGGTGTATTACGGCATGTCCGGATCGGACGCCAACGAAACGCAGATCAAGATCGTCTGGTACTACAACAATGTGCTCGGGCGTCCGAACAAGAAGAAGATCATCTCACGCGAGCGCGGTTATCACGGCTCCGGCATCGTGACCGGGAGCCTGACGGGTCTCGCGAGCTTTCATCAGAACTTCGACCTGCCCATCGAGCGGGTCAAGCACACGGTCTGTCCGCACTGGTATCGCAAGGCGCCCGCCGGCATGAGCGAAGCGCAGTTCACGGCGTACTGCGTCGAGGAACTCGAAAAGCTGATTGCGAAGGAGGGCGCGGACACCATCGCCGCCTTCATCGCCGAACCGGTGATGGGCACGGGCGGCATCATCGCGCCGCCGCAAGGCTATTGGGAAGCCATTCAGGACGTGCTGCGCAAGCACGACATCCTGTTGATCTCCGATGAAGTCGTGTGCGGCTTTGGACGCCTGGGCTCGAAGATGGGCGCGCAGCACTTCGGCATCAAGCCGGATCTGATCACGGTCGCGAAGGGACTGACGAGCGCGTATGCGCCGCTGTCGGGCGTGATCGTCGGCGAGAAAGTGTGGGACGTGATCGAGAAGGGATCGCGCGAATTCGGCCCGATGGGTCACGGCTGGACCTATTCGGGACATCCGATCTGCGCCGCCGCCGCGATTGCCAACCTGGACATCCTGCAGCGCGAGAACCTCACGCAGAATGCCGCCGATGTCGGCGCGTATCTTCAGCAGCAACTGCACGCCGCGTTCGATGCGCATCCGCTGGTCGGCGAAGTGCGCGGCGCGGGCATGCTGGCAGCGCTGGAGTTCATGGCCGACAAGGATGGCCGCAAGCCTTTCGATGCGGGCCTGAAGGTGGGACCGAAGGTGTCGGCTGCGGCGCTCGAGCGTGGCGTGATTGCACGGGCGATGCCGCATGGCGACATTCTCGGCTTTGCGCCGCCGCTCGTGACGACGCGCGACGAGGTGGACGAGATCGTCGGCATCGTGAAACAGGCGGTGGATGCTGTTTCGAATGAGGTGATTGGTTCGGCGTTGTCGACGCAGGCGGTTTGAGGCTTGCTTCGGTGGTATTCGTTCGTATGGGAACGCGGGTTGCTGTGTTTCTCATCAATGCACCTTCGAAAGGGGACTGAAGATGAGCGAGAGCGAAGAGAAACGGCATCAGCAGCCGACTTCCGCACCACATCCCAACGCGGCGGAGATCGAGCCCGAGAACAGGCGCCTGGATCAACATCCGCATCAGACGGCGGAGGTGCCTTATGGGTCCGGCAATCAACCGGAAATCGCGGGCCATGGCGGGATGGATCCTGAGCCCGCCGCGAAGCCTGAGTCCGCTGAGCGGCATACTGAGTCCATACCGCGTAAATAAGTCCGTCGTCTCGACGGCATCAAAGCAAAACGGCCACTTACGTGGCCGTCTTGTCATTCAGGCTCCGACTTAACGCGTGGCGATGTACATCGTGATTTCAAAGCCGAAGCGCATATCGGTGAAACTCGGCGTTTCCCACTTCATAGAGCCTCCTTGTGCAATTGGTCTGGCCTGGCGGTTGCCGGGGCCATTGCGCGGTTCCACTGTTGCCAGGCGCCGTGCATAGCCGCGCACCCCAGATCGACGCACTTTTGATGCTAACCCGACTTCGATACTGAAACGATTGGAATTTGCCCAAGCGTCCATTTAAATTTTTTATAGAGGACGAGGCGGGTTTCCATCATCGTCAGGCACTGTGTCTGTTTTGTCAGGATTCTTTTCGAGTGCTTCGCCGGGCTTCGGGATTACCCTGTCTACATCTTGCTTGTCGATATTGCTCAGATTATTGCCGCCCGGTGCGCGCGGCGCTTCATGCGGATGATTTTCTGCCATTACGGTTTCCTCAATGCAGTCCGTGAAATCACTCGACGCGCGTAGCTTCGCGCAACACAGCGTCCGCACTGTCGAAATTGCGCTCGTTCATCCGGTTGAGCACGGCCATGACTTCACCGTCGGCGCCATTGCTTTTCGCAAGCGCGAGCAGTTTTTCCTTGCCCAGTGGATAGACCGCGCCTCTCAGGGCTTGCTCGATTTCGTCGGGGCGCGGTTCATCGGGATGCCGATGATTCTGCGCATGTGCCGGATGTTGTGCCATGGTTCGCCTCCAAGTTCATCTGCCAATAACTTCTTTTTCGCAGCAACGGTCGTTCCTGTGTTGCAGGAGCGCTTGATGCTTGTCGAAACAGGGAATTAACCGTGATAAGGAAGCGACAACATGACCATTACAGCAGAGCGCCTCTCGGACACCGAGGTCAAGGTGGAGGACACCATCTACTCGTTCGATGCAAAGATCAAGGCCGACGCTTTCCAGCAGTGCCTGGTGAACGATTCAGTCGAGACGTGCGCAACGAATCATGCGCCCTTGAAAACACGCGCAGCGCATGAAGCGAGCGGCGCACCGCAGGGTGAACCGGGCAGCATCATTTCGCCGTCGCTGGGCGGCATGCCTTAAAGCGTGGCGCTGACGTTCGTTGCGCGCGGCGCGAGCGATGCACGTGTGAGCGCCTGAAGGGGCATGGGCTTGTCGAAGAAGTAGCCCTGGGCCTGCGCGGCGCCCATGTCGCGCAGTACGGCGAGTGTCGCCGCGTCTTCCACGCCTTCGGCGACAAGCGTGAGATCGAGCGATTCGGCCATGCGCACGATGGCGCGAACTATCGCGCGGCTACGCGGACTTTCAGTCAGTTCAAGAATGAACGACTTGTCGATCTTGAGCCCGGTGAACTGATACTGGTGGACATAGCTCAGCGACGAGAAGCCCGCGCCGAAGTCATCCAGCACGACGGACATGCCGTTGTCCGCAAGCCGCTGCATGGTGCGTCGTGCGAGATCCGGCTCGGCAACGAGCGCGCCTTCCGTCAGTTCGAGACATACGCGCGACGGCGATACGCGATAGCGCCGCAGCAGCGCAAGGACGTCGTCGGCGAATTCCGGACGCGTCATGCTGTAGCTGGAACAGTTCACATGCACCGGCGGCCAGTGCGCGAAGCTTGCATGGGAGAGAATGGCTGCGACGCGTTCGAGCATGTAGAGATCGAGCCGTCCGATCAGCCTCAGCCCTTCCACCGACGGCAGGAATTCCCCCGGCGCGACGATACGGCCGTCCGGCTGCTGCCAGCGGATCAAAGCTTCCAGCGCGACCACCTCGCCGCTCTTCACATCGACGATAGGCTGGAAATAAGGCAGCAATTCGTCATCGCGCTTGATCGCGTTGCGCAGCGCGCCTTCACGTTCCACTTGATCCGATACCTGCCGGCGCAGCTCCTGATTGAACACGACGAAGCTGTCGCGGCCTGCGTTCTTGACGCGGTACATCGCGGTATCGGCGTCGCGCAGCAGGTCAGCGGGCTCGGTGTGGAACTCGCTGTCGGCACTCACGATACCGATGCTGCACGACGAAAACACCACATGCTCTTCAATGTGAAACGGCAGGTCGAATGCGGCGAGAATGCGCTTGGCGATCGCGACGGCTTCGCGTACCGGCGCGTCCGGCGAGAGCACGGCGAACTCGTCGCCGCCCAGTCGCGCGAGCAGATCGCCGGGGCGCAGGCAATCGCGCAAACGGGCCGCGGCCTGCACCAGCAGCATGTCGCCGAAGTGATGGCCCAGGCTGTCGTTCACGACCTTGAAGCGGTCCAGGTCGATGAACATCACCGAGAGGTCATTGGCGTGGCTCAGGTACTCGGTCCACGCAAAACGCAGCTTGTGCATCAGATGGCTGCGGTTCGGCAGGCCCGTCAATGAATCGTGCGAGTTCTCGTAGAGCAGGCGCGCGTTGACGTCGTCGAGCTCACGCGTGCGTGCCTGCACGCGCGCTTCCAGTTCGAGGTTGGCGGCGTGCAGCGCTTCGGCATCGCGACGACGCGAGAGCGCGGTGTCGATATGGCGCGAAACGAACGTGAGCAGTTCCTGATCGCGCAGCGAATAACGCACGAGCGGCGAATAGCTTTGCACGGCCAGCACGCCGCGCACGACGTCGCCGTCGAAGAGGGGAATGCCGAGCCACGAGCGCAGCCGCACTTCGCTGTGCTCGATCTCGAACGCGCCATCTTCGATGAGCCGCAACGCCTCCTGATGATCGATCAGGCGCGCACGCCGCTCGCGGATCACGTACTCGGTCAGGCCACGCTGCCCGCGTCGCGGAGCAGGGCGCTCCTGCACGATTTCATCGACGTAATAGGGAAACGACACCTCGCCCGTATCGGTTTCGAACAGGGCGATGTAGAAGTTGCGGGCATAGAGCAGTTCGCCGACGATGCCGTGCAGGCTGCGAAAGAACTCCATCGTGTCGCCTGGCCGGCTCGACAGTTCCGCGATCTGATAGAGCGCCGCCTGCAAGTGCTCGGACCGCTCGCGCTCCGCGATGCCATGACGCAGCGCGGCGTTGAGCTTGGAGAGTTCGGAGGTGCGTCGCGCGACCTGCTCTTCGAGATCGGCGCGATGCAGGATCCGGTCGAGCGCCATGGCGACGTGCCGTGCGACAACGAGGAACAGCGCGCGGTCTTCGGCGGTATAGATGCGCGAGACGTCGTAGACCTGCATCGCCAGCATGCCGAAGACTTCATCGGATGCATTCTTGAGCGGCGCGCCCATCCAGAACTCGGGGCGGTCGCCGATGCAGTAGAAGCGGCCTTCGCGTTCCGCCGTGCAGATGTCCTCGTTGGTGATGAACAAGGGCTGGGCGCTGGTCAACACCTGCCCGGTCATCGACAGGCGCGCCGGATTCAGGATGTCGTAGTTCTCGGCGGCGACCACATCGGTGTCGATCACGTCGACGTAGTACGGATAGGTGATCTTGCCGGTCTTGCGGTCGTAGAGCGCGAGATAGAAGTTCTCGGCGTCGATCAGGGTGGCGAGCCGTTCATGCACGCCGCGCAGGAAGTCGGCGCGCTCGGGTACCGAGCTTGCCAGATTGGCGATGTCATAGAGCACGCGCTGGGTAAGCTGGGCGCGGGCGAGCACATCGGCCTGGACACGTTCGCCGAGCGTGCGGGCGAGTTCGGCGAGACGCGGGTCATCACGTTGTACAGCCGGGGCAAGCAGCCAACCGAGTGTGCTTTCGCCTCGTCCGGTGGGCCATGCGTGCCAGCCGTGTGTCGCGCACCATTCAGCGAGAGAGTCTTCGGCGATGCTGTGCGGCCAGAGTTGGCCGTTGGGTAAAGAGGCGTCTCCGCGCCGCTCGAGATGCAGTTGCTCACCCGCGCGATACCACGCCCATTGCTGCGGGCAGCCCGACGCAGCGAAATGACGCAGCAGGTATTCGATCGACGGCGCGGCGCTTGCCAAATTGTTTTGTTCCATTGCCGTTGCGGTGGCTGCGGCGAAGGCGCTCGCGCAACCTTCCTGCACGTCGTACGCGGGTAACACGGTCATTGGCGCTCCAGGCCCTGTTGCCGCCCGCGACGGGCGGTTCTCGTTCAGTGACATGTGCCTGCGCGCCGCGCTCAGGGCGCGCGTATCAAGCAAACGTACTTTTAGTGCTAACGGCATCGAGCATACAGGCTTGAGTAGGCAGAGCAAAAAAAGCCGCGGGACAGGAATCCGTTACAGATGCTCAACGGGCGTGACCTCGGAGCCGGTAAATCTGTCCCGATACGTTTGCGGCGGTACCCCGATTGCACGCAAAAAACCGCGCCTCATGGTCTCTTCCGAGCCGAAGCCGCAATGGGCGGCGACGCGCTTGACGGACAGGCGCGTATCACTCAGCAAGCGGCGCGCCGCTTCGAGCCGCATGCGTTCGATGGCGCGCGCCGGCGTCATGCCGGTCTGGGCGCGGTAGTGGCGGACGAAGCTGCGCTCGCTCATGCCCATGCGTTCCGCGAGCACGCTGACGCTGAGGTCGGACCCGAGATGTTCGGCGATCCAGGCGTGCAGTTCGCCAAAGCGCTCGCCGGCATGCTGGAGGGACAGTGCGGTGCTGAATTGCGCCTGTCCGCCGGGCCGCTTGAGGAACACGACCAGATGGCGGGCAACGTCGTGCGCCGGCGCCCGTCCGAGATCGTCTTCGACCAGCGCAAGCGCCAGGTCGATGCCGGCCGTGATGCCCGCGGAGGTCCAGATGTCGCCGTCACGGATGAAGATCGGATCGGCTTCTACGCGCACCGCAGGAAAGCGCGCGGCGAGCTCCGCGCAGCGCGTCCAGTGCGTGACGGCGCGGCGCGCGTCGAGCAAGCCGGCTGCGGCCAGCAGAAACGCGCCAGTACACACGGAAGCCGTGCGGCGCGCATGCACGGAGCGGCTTCGCACCCACTCGACCAGTTGCGGGTCACGCGCCGCCTCATGCACGCCCCAGCCGCCCGCGACGATCAATGTGTCGCAGACCTGATCCGCTGCCGGAAGCGGGCAGGCGACCAGTCCGAGCCCCGCTGATGCGCTCACGGTGCCCTCCCGGGCGATCACGCGAGGCAGATAGGGCAACGGCAGGCCGGCTGTCCGGGCGAGATCGTTCGCGGTGGCGAAAACCTGGAGCGGCCCGGCGACATCCAGCAACTGGACGTTCGGAAACGCGAGGATGTCGACGGGGCGGGGCGTGGTTTGATGCATTTTGGATTCGATAAACCAAAGGCCGAGCGTCAGTCTGGCGTGAAAAGTGGGGAATGTGTCATTTCCGCCAGTGTGAGGAAGCATACCATCGACTTATTCGATGCTCGACGGCTCAATCGCAAGGAGATGACGATGACGCTCAACATTGGCCTGCTGCTGTTTCCCCGCGTGCAGCAACTCGACATGACCGGCCCGTACGACGTGTTCGCACAGCTCGCCGACGCCAAGGTTCACCTCGTCGCGAAGACGCGCGAGCCCGTAAAGTCGAGTGCGGGGATGATCCTGACGCCCGACACCACGTTCGACGACTGCCCTCCGCTCGACGTGATCTGCATTCCGGGCGGGGCCGGCGTCGGCGACCTGATGGAAGACGAGGCGACGCTCGCCTTCATCCGGAGCCAGGCGGCGAACGCGCGCTACGTGACCTCGGTTTGCACGGGCTCGCTCGTGCTCGGTGCGGCAGGGTTGTTGCGCGGCAAACGCGCGACGACGCACTGGGCCTATCACGCGTTGCTGGCGGAGTTGGGCGCCGTTCCGGTGCAGGCGCGCGTGGTGCGCGACGGCAACCTGTTCACGGGCGGCGGTGTCACGGCGGGTATCGATTTCGCGCTGACGCTCGTGGCCGAACTGGTCGGCGAGAGCGAGGCCCAGGCTATTCAATTGCAACTGGAATACGCGCCGGCTCCGCCGTTCGACGCCGGCGATCCGACGCTCGCGCCCGCTTCAGTGCTGGAGCGCGTGCGCGAGCGTTCTGCGCCGTCGTTGGCGGCCCGGAGCGCGATCGTGGCGCGGGTGGCTGAACGGCTCGGGTTGGATGGGTGATGCAGAATGCCAAATGGAGTTATGCGTGCGCAATGCAAAACGCAAAATTCCGGGTGGGGTTGGGGATGTGAAGTGCAAAGGGCGGGGTGGCGTTGTGCGTGCCTATTGCCTATTGCCTAATGCCTAATGCGCTGCGCCCAGCGCCAGAAAGGCATTCGGCATTTGCAATTCAAAACGCAAATTGCCAGTTTGCGTTATGCATGCGTAATGCAAAACGCCGGGTGCACACCGAGGGGCGGGCAAGCGGTGATCTCCCACGGTGTCTAAGTCAACTTCCCCTCACTCTCCGCTTTCGCCCTCAAACCGCTTCTGCAGAAAGTACCGCGGCTGCCCCGCATGAAAATCGGCGATCTCGCCAAACGGTTCATAACCGCAGCGTGCGTATAACGCGCGCGCCGCGGGATTGATCGTGTCGAGCCAGGCGGCCCGGCAGCCGCGCTTCAGTGCCTCGCTTTCAGCGGCCTGGAGCGCGCGCGTCCCGCAGCCCAGGCCGCGCGCGTCATCGCGAATCCATAGCCATTTCACAAAGAGCCAGTCCCACGCGGTGTAGCCCGCGAGACCGCCGATGAAATCGTCGCCGCGATACACCGACACCGCGAGATCGCGATACCGACTCGGTCCAAGCTGCGTGCGATTGAATGCCGCAAGTCCGCCGGAGACGTCCTCTTCGAACGTGGCGTCGATCCAGTCGGTCACGGCGAGCGTGATCTTCCCCGGATCGTCTGCTTGCATGAGCGGCTCGCGCAGAAACGCGTTCAGGCGCCCGGCGCCACCGACGCGCCCCTTATGCCGTGCCGTTCCAGCGCGGCAGCAACGAATCCCGAACGCTTGATTTCTTCCACGAAGCCGCGCAGATAGGTCGCGGCTTCCTCGCCGTGGCTCTTGGGCAGCCCCATCGCCTGCTGGATCACCATGAAGCGGCCGTCCAGCAGACGCACGCCTGGGTGGCGGGCGGCATCGGCCTGCAGTTGTTGCTTGACGCCCGCTGCCACTTCGAGATCATCGCGCAGGAACTCTTCGACCACTGTCTGCGACAACGCCGTGCGCACCAGCTGCGCATGCTTGATCTCGCGTGTGAGGAACAAGTCGTAGGCGCTGGCCTTGCCGACCAGGATCCGGTTGCCTTCGCGGTCCACCTCTTCGTTGCGTGTGATCGGCGACTCCTCACGCACCAGATAGCAGCCTTCGATCAACACATAGGCCGCCGTGAACGCAATGCCCGCGCCGCGCAGCGGATCGATAGCGAAGAAGCCGATGTCGGCGGCTTCGTTCGTGACGGCCTCGACGGACTCCGCCGCCCGGTCGAACGACGTGAACGAAGCAGGCACGCCGAGGCGCGATGCGAGTTCGCGCGCGATGTCGACGGACACGCCGCCCGGCTCGCTGCCCTCCGTGCGATGCGCGAGGATCGGATTGCCGAGATTGATCGACGCACGCAGTGTGCCGGTCGGGGCGAGGGCGTTCAGCAGCGATGAGGACAGGGTCATGGTGGCGTCAGTTGAAGGAAGTGACCAAAGAGAGGACTCGAACGATACGGTCGATTGCATGCAGAATACGCGAACCACGACCGCACTGGCAAAACGCAAAACGCAAAACGCAAGGACAAAGGAACCACCATGCAGCACCAACGCATCGACCCGCGCGAATGGATTCAGCGTCTTCAACTCGCGCCTCATCCCGAGGGCGGCTATTTCCGCGAGACCTATCGCGCGCCCGGCAACGTGACGCGCGAACGAGAAACGCAACCGCGCTCAGCGTCCACCGCCATCTACTTCCTGCTCTGCGATGGCGCGCACTCCGCGTGGCATCGCATTCGTTCCGACGAAGTCTGGCATTTCTACGCGGGCGATCCTGTCGATGTCCACGTGCTCGATGCTCACGGTGCGCTGACCACGCATCGTCTCGGCAATGCGGTGATGCATCCGGCCGCGGCGTTCCAGGCCGTGGTTACAGCCGGCGACTGGTTTGCGGCCGAATGCCGCGGTACGGACGGTGCGGCGCTCGTCGGCTGTACCGTGGCACCGGGTTTCGAGTTCAGCGAGTTCGAACTGGCCGAGGCCGGCGCGCTCGAAGCCCGCTACCCGAACCACCGCGAACTGATCGCACGCCTCGGACCGAAGTCGTGAGCGTGCTTGACGCTGCGGCGCCTGCGGTTATCATCGCGCGCATCTCGACCAGGTGAACGAGGACGGGCATGAGCGGAGTGCGCCGCGGGATTCAATCGATTGAAGTAGGCGGCGCGCTGTTGCGTGCGCTGGTGGATCATGGCGGGCCCATGTTGCTGGGCGATCTCGCGAAAAAGGCGGGCATGTCTTCGGCGAAGGCACATCCCTATCTTGTGTCGTACGGCAATCTCGGCCTGATCCAGCAGGATCCCGCCACCGGCCGTTATGAGCTGGGACCGTTCGCGTTGCAGATGGGACTGATCAGCCTGCAGCGCGTCGATCCGGTGCGCGTCGCGATCGCCGAAGTGGCAAACCTGCGGCCGCCTGTTGAACATACGGTCGCGCTCGCCACCGCCGGCAGCTATGGACCGACGATCGTCCATATCCAGCAGGCCAGCGTGCCCATTCATGTGACCATGCGCACCGGCACTGTGATGTCGCTGTTGCAGACCGCCACCGGCCGCGTGTTCGCCGCCTGGCTGCCGCCCTCGACCGTGGAGGCGCTGGTGGCCATCGAGCGTGCCGGAGTCTTGCAGATCGGTACACGGCGGCGCGACTACACGCGCGGGCAGATCGACGCGATGCTCACTGAAGTACGCGACCGCGGCATCGCGCGGGCCCTCGATGAACCCGTCGCCGGCATCAGCGCAATGAGCGCGCCGGTGTTCGATCATGCCCGTCATATCGTGCTCGCGATCACGGCAATCGGGCCGAGCGGCTCGTTCGACGGCGCATGGGACGGCGACCTCGCCCACGCGCTGCGCGACTGTGCGCAACGCGTGTCGAAGATGCTGGGCTACGTCGCCGCCTGAAGGCTACAGAACGCAACCAAGGCAACCCGCCTCAGACCGGACGCCAGTGTCCCGGCACCCACTGCCAATGGTTGCCTTCCCAGCGGTAATGCCCCTTCACCCATCGGTATCCCTGAGCCGGCGGCGGCGGCATGACTTCGGCTACCGGCGCGGGCTCGGGCGGCCGCGCCGGTTCGACCACGCAGCCCGAGAGCAACACACCCGACGCGATTGCACCGGCCAGCAATATCGAAGCTTTCGTCTTCATTTTTATCTCCCTTGGTTCATGCGACGGATCCGGCCAGCGTGTGGCCGGAGTTTCTGTTGAACGTTCGGCGAAGACGAACCCGTCGTTCGAGGATGTAAATGAATGTAAGCGGGAGCCCAACACCGCCAAATTACGTCCGGGTAAACGCAAATTCAATAATATAAAACCAGTTCTACAATAATGAATCGACGATAGCTTGCTTGACAGTGCGAAGAGGCCTCAGGTCCGCCGATGGAGACGATCTCAATGCCCACGAATTACGGCACTTTGCGTTTTGAATACCAGCGCGCGCCCGATCACGATGCGCCCGCGCCCATGCCCTATCCGGTGGTCGTGGTGGGCGCCGGTCCGGTCGGCCTGGCGACGGCAGTCGATCTCGCCCAGCAGGGCATACGCACCGTGCTGATCGACAACGACGACACCGTCTCGACAGGCTCGCGCGCTATCTGCTTCGCGAAGCGCACGCTGGAAATCTTCGACCGCCTGGGCTGTGGCGACCGGATAATGGAGAAGGGCGTGAGCTGGAATGTCGGCAAAGTGTTCCTGCATGAAGACCTGGTCTACACCTTCAACCTGTTGCCCGAAACCGGTCATGCACGGCCGGCCTTCATCAACCTGCAGCAGTACTACGTCGAAGGCTTTCTCGCCGAACGCGCGATGCAGCTGGACAAGCTGGAGCTGCGCTGGAAGAGCAGCGTGACGGGCGTGACTCAGCATGACGATCATGTCGAACTGCACATCGACACACCGGATGGCGCTTACCGTCTGAAGGCTCAATACGTGGTCGCGGCGGACGGTTCGCGCAGCGCAATGCGTCATGCACTGAACCTCGACAGCCAGGGGCGCACGTTCAAGGATCGCTTCCTGATCGCCGATGTGAAAATGAAAGCGCCGTTCCCCACTGAGCGCTGGTTCTGGTTCGATCCGCCGTTTCATCGCAACCAGTCGGTGCTGCTGCACCGTCAACCAGACGACGTCTGGCGCATCGATTTCCAGCTGGGCTGGGACGCGGATCCGGTAGCGGAGAAAGCGCCGGAGCGCGTCATTCCCAGGGTGCAAGCGCTGCTGGGCGAAGACGCCGAATTCGAACTCGAGTGGGTCAGCGTCTACACGTTCTCCTGCTTGAGGATGGAGCATTTCAGGCATGGCCGCGTGATCTTCGCGGGCGATGCGGCGCATGGCGTATCGCCGTTCGGTGCCCGCGGCGCGAACAGCGGCGTGCAGGATGCGGACAATCTTGCGTGGAAGCTCGCGCTCGTCCTGAACGGCGATGCACCGCACACCTTGCTCGATACCTACGCATCCGAGCGCGAGTACGCCGCCGACGAGAACATCCTCAACTCGACCCGCGCCACCGACTTCATCACGCCCAAGAGCGCGGCCTCGCGTCTGTTCCGCGATGCGACGCTGGAACTCGCGAAGGACTGTCCGTTCGCACGCCGCCTGGCGAACAGCGGGCGGCTGTCGGTGCCGGCGGTGCTGCGTGATTCGCCGCTGAACACGCCCGACGCTGCACGCCATGC
>NZ_JARUXR010000004.1:1004568-1009255 GCF_031451215.1 Caballeronia sp. LZ034LL | reverse complement strand
ACGATACATTCGACAGTACCATGGTGCCCGGCGCGCCGTGCGCGGATGCGCCCGTACAGGTCGATGGCCAGCCGGCATGGCTGCTCGCGCAGACCTACAGCGGCGCGTTCGCGGGCCTTTACTTCTGCGGCCTCAACCATGGTCCTGACGCCTGCCTGCAGAGCCTCGCGGCGCTGCATCGCGGAAGGCTGCCGGTGCGCCTGCTGCTCGTGGTGCCGCGAGGCATGGCGTGCAGCGTCGAAGGCGTGACAGTGGTGGAAGATGTCGAAGGCATGGTGGCGCATCGTTTCGATGCACAACCGGGCACCTTCTATCTGCTGCGTCCCGACCAGCACGTGTGTGCACGCTGGCGTCGCTTCGATGCCGCACAGGTCACGGCCGCGCTCGACCGCGCAACCTGCAACGGATGACGACGCGCATGAAGCTCACTCTCGAACTGAATATCGCAGACCACGATGCGTTCTACGAGCGCCTCATCGAAACGCACGACGGGCTCTCGGATGAAGCAAGCCAGATGCTCAACGCAAGGCTCATCCTGCTGCTCGCAAATCATATCGGCGATGGCGAAGTCCTGACGGAAGCGCTGGCGATGGCGCGTCGCGGCGTCGCCGGACGTTAGCGCGTCAGGGTCAAGCCGATGGTCTCGCAGATGAATGCGCCGATGCTCGCGATGTCATTCAGATCGAGCTTCGGCAGTGTCGATTCGATGGCCTCGGGCGCGTCGGTGGCGATGGCCAGGATGGCTACGTCGGTCTTGTAGAGCGGATCGCGGCCCGCGGAAGGCCGCACCACTTCGAGCCGTGGGATCGGCTCGCGCGCGAATCCTTCGACGATCACGAGGTCCGCATCCGAGAGCCGCGCCGCGAGCTCGGCGAGCGGCGGTTCATCCGCGTCATGCAGTTCCCGCACGATGGCATAGCGAAACGGCGATGCGATCAGCACTTCGCCCGCGCCCGCGCGCCGGAAACGCGCGCTGTCCTTGCCGGGCGGCTCCAGTTCGATCGAATGATGACTGTGCTTGATGACGTTGACCACGAGCCCGTGCGCGCGCATCCACGGCAACAGCCCTTCGATCAGCGTGGTCTTGCCCTGGCCCGAGCGGCCCGCGATGCCGAAGAGCGGCGGATGACGCGTAATCATGCGAAGTGTCTGGCTGATGAGGATCACCGGAGTGTAACGGCTCGATGGCGGGCCGAGTGATTTCGCGCTATCGTCGGGCATCGCCTTTGCGGCACGTTCAGCCGACGCGCGTGACGCATGCCTTGCCCACGCGCGAACCGCCCAGCGCACACAGGATCCGACATGGCCGAAGACAATCCCAGCACCGCTCTCGCACCGCAGCAGTTTTCCATCGACGTGATGCTCGAGAAGTACGCAAAAGGCGACGAGGCGCACGTGGACGATATTCACCGGCGCGTCGCGCGAGGCGTCGCGCTGGCCGAGCCGAAGGAGCTGCGCGCGAAGATCGAGGCAGAGTTCGTCGACAATTTCAAACGTGGCGCGCTCGGCGCGGGGCGCATCATGAGCGCGGCGGGCGCGGGCATCGAAGCGACGCTGATCAATTGTTTCGTGCAACCGGTGGGCGACGCGATTCAGGGCGTCGACAGCAATGGTCTGCCGGGCATTTACGTCGCGTTGTTGCAGGCCGCCGAGACAATGCGGCGCGGCGGCGGCGTCGGCTATAACTTCTCGGCCATTCGTCCGCGCGGGGCGCGCGTGCATTCCACCGGCTCGGCGGCGTCGGGACCGTGCAGCTACATCGATGTGTTCGATGCTTCGTGCCGCACGGTCGAAAGCGCGGGCGCGCGTCGCGGTGCGCAGATGGGCATTCTCGACTGCTCGCATCCCGATCTGCTCGAATTCATCGCGGCCAAGCATACGAAAGGGCGCTGGAACAACTTCAACGTGTCGGTCGCGGTGACGGATGAGTTCCTGCAGGCCGTCGCCGACGACGCCGCATGGCAACTGGTGCACAAGGCCGAGCCGTCGCCGGCCCAGCGCACGGCGGAAGACATGCGCCAGCGCGACGATGGCCTGTGGGTGTATCGCGAGGTGCGCGCCCGCGATGTGTGGAACACGATCATGCGTTCCACCTACGATGTCGCGGAACCCGGCGTCGTGTTCATGTCGCGCATGAACGACGACAACAACCTGCGCGCCATCGAAGCGATCCGCGCGACCAATCCCTGCGGCGAACAGCCCTTGCCTGCCTATGGCTGCTGCAATCTCGGACCGCTCAATCTCACGCGCTTCGTGCGCGAACCGTTCGCGCAGATGCGCGGCGGCACGCCCGCCTTCGATTGGGACGGACTCGCGCGCACGACGCGCACGCAAGTGCGTTTCCTCGACGACGTGCTCGACGTGACGCTGTGGCCGCTCGACGAACAGGCGCGCGAGGCGGAAGCGAAACGGCGCATCGGCGTGGGCTTCACGGGCCTGGGCGACACGCTCGTCATGCTCGGCCTCCGCTACGACAGACAGGAAGGGCGCGATTTCGCGGAACGCGTTGCGCGCACCATGCGCGACGAGGCGTATCGCGCTTCCGTGGAACTCGCGCGCGAGCGGGGCGCGTTTCCGCTCTTCGATGCAAAGCGCTATCTGGAGGAGGGGACGTTTGCATCGCGCCTGCCCGACGACATCAAGCGCGCGATTCGCGAGCACGGCATCCGCAACAGTCATCTGCTGTCCATCGCGCCGACGGGCACCGTGAGTCTTGCCTTCGCGGACAATGCGTCGAACGGCATCGAGCCCGCGTTCTCATGGACCTATCAGCGCACCAAGCGCATGGCCGACGGCTCACGTCAAAGCTTCGCCGTCGAGGATCATGCCTATCGCCTGTATCGCGAGATGGGCGGCGATGTGAACGCCTTGCCCGACTACTTCGTCAGCGCGCTCGAAATGTCGGCGCAGGAGCACATGGAAATGATGGCGGTGGTGCAGCCGTTCGTGGACACGTCGATTTCGAAGACCGTCAACGTGCCCGCCAACTATCCGTTCGACAAGTTCCAGGACCTCTATTTCGAGGCATGGCGGCGCGGCCTGAAAGGGCTGGCGACGTATCGGCCGAATGAGACGCTCGGCGCCGTGCTCTCGGTGACGCCGACGGAAACCCCCAGCGATTCCCCCGACCCCGAGCTCGATCTCGATCCGCTGCGCATTGCAATCGATCATCGGCCGAAGGGCGCGTTGCCCGCGATCATCGAGAAGGTCGAGTACCTGACGCAGGCCGGCAAGAAGTCGCTCTACCTCGCGGTGTCGTTCATCGAGGTGACGGGGCGCATCGGCGGTGAGGACGTCACCATCGAGCGTCCCATCGAGTTCTTCATTCCGTCAGGGCAGCGCGACGAGTCGCAACAGTGGATCACCGCGACCATGCGTTCGCTGTCACTGGCCGCACGCGGCGGCTTCGCGGCGCGTACTTTGCAGGACATGCGCAAGGTGTCGTGGGATCGCGGCCAGGTGCGTCTGGGCGATGTCGAACGGCTCGACGGTCATCGCAGTCCGCGCTGGCATGACTCGGAAGTGGCGGCGCTAGCGTATGCGATCCAGCAGATCCTTCATCGTCGCGGATTTCTCGACGCAGAAGGCGAGCAAGTACCGTCGCGCGCGCTTGCGCGCAAACGTCCCGATGACGCGCCGCATGCGGTAGCCATAGCTGATGAGCGCGAAGAAGTAACCGAGGCTGTCGCGCCAGGCGAGATCGATCCCCATGGTCTTCCCCAGATGCACGGCCGCAAGTGCCCGACGTGCGGCGCCAATGCGGTGATTCGCAAGGACGGCTGCGACTTCTGCACGTCGTGCGGCGAAATCGGCGCGTGCGGTTAAGAAGCGGTTGAAGGAAGCGGGCGCGGACTTCGCGCCTCGCTTGTCCGGGCTCAGTGTGCGCAGTCTGCCGAGCGCGGCTGCGAGTCCTGCGAGACAGCCTGCTCACGCGCGCTGTGCTCCACGAAAGGACGCCACACCGGCGTCACGGTGGAGAGCTCTTCGAGAGCCGAGAATTGATCGAGCGATGTGTTTTCGAACATGATGACCTCGTGATTCCTTGACGCCGATGCGTTCAGCGCGCCGTCACGGCGCCACGTGCCGACGACCCGTTGGCGTACTCGACGATTTCGCGATTATGCGCTTCGGCCTGCGCGCTCTGCGCGGCGATGGCATCGCCCAGCATGCTGCGGTCCGGATAGCTGTTGCGATTCAAGGCGGGGAGGGAGCCGTTCGAATAAGCGGCGACGAGTTCGGCTCGCACTTGCGCGCGGGTCTTGGGCGTTTCGCTCGTGCTTTCCTGAACTTGCGTGGACATCTGGTAGGTGCCTGCGCGCCCGATGCCCTGGCCGCCTTCCGCGAATGCGGTCGTCGTGACGACGGCGGAGATGGCGGCCAGAGAGAACCCCGTGATGAGCTGTTTCATGCTTGCGACTCCTTCGTTCCGATGTAGCGTGCGGGCAATTGCGGATTGCAATCTGCGCCTGAGGCACGTTGCGTTCAGGACAATTTAGTCGGACAGCGGGGCGGGGATAAATGCCGGATCGGCGAAAAGATTTATCGAATCCGGTGAACAATCGCGCGGAGGCTTGCGGGGCGGGCTTGAGCGGGGGTGTCGCGGGGGGGGGGGGGGGGGGGGGGGGGGGGCCCCCCGCCGGCCCCGAGAGGGGGGACGAACACAAAAAAACAAAAACAAGGCCAGCGC
>NZ_JARUXR010000004.1:561684-1004558 GCF_031451215.1 Caballeronia sp. LZ034LL | reverse complement strand
CCGGGGGCAACTCGGCGGCGGGGGGGGGGGGGGGGGCTGTGGGGGGGGGGGGCGGGGGCCCCCGCTGTCCGGCAGCGGCCCCGCGCCGGTCAGCAAATTGATTAGCTATGCAACCACATCTTCAGTACCGGCGACTTCCGGCGTGCCATGACGCACGACCTTCGGCGATGCGGTGCTCGTCGGCAGGCAGCGGTCTTCCGCATCCTTTTGGCCTTGCAGGAGCGGGCAGCGTTCGAACAACTCGGCCGCCCAGTCGACGAACACACGCACCTTCGGCGACAGATGCCGGTTATGCGGATACACGGCCGAAATCGGCATCGGCAGCGGATTCCATTGCGGCAGCACTTCGATGAGTTCACCTGCGCGCAGATGCGGCAGCGCCATGAAGCGCGGCACCTGGATGATGCCGACGCCCTTCAGGCCGCAACTGAGATATGCCTCGGCATCGTTCACCGCGATCATGCCGCGCATCTTCACTTCGACGGTCTTGTCGTCGACGACGAAGTCCATGTCCATCACGCGGCCCGTGCGGCTCGAGAAATAATTGACGGCGGTGTGGTCCTGCAGATCGTCGATGGTCTCGGGAATGCCGTGCCGTTCGAGATACTGCGGCGCGGCCACGGTCACGCCCTGGAACACGCCGATGCGCCGCGCCACAAGACTCGAATCCTGCAGCGTGCCCACGCGGATCACGCAATCGACGCCTTCCTGAATCAGGTCGACCGGCTTGTCGCCGAATCCCATCATCAGCTCGATGTCCGGGTAACGCGTGTGGAAATCGCATAGCTGCGGCATCACGATAAGACGCCCGATCGCGCCCGGCATGTCCACGCGCAGCTTGCCGTGCGGCCCCTTGCCGTTGTTCGAGAAAGAACCTTCGGCTTCCTCGATGTCCGCGAGGATGCGCACGCAGCGCTCGTAGTACGCCGCGCCGTCGGGCGTGAGATTGAGCCTGCGCGTGGTGCGCTGGAGCAGGCGCACGTTGAGATGCGCTTCGAGGTTCTGGATGATCGTCGTGACCGAAGCGCGCGGCAGATTGAGCGTGTCCGCGGCGCGGGAAAAGCTGTTGGTGTCGACGACTCGAGTGAAGACCTGCATTGCTTGAAGCCGATCCATGTTCTCTCACCTTGAATGCTTTGCGCCGCCAGGAATTAAGCGGACGCCAAAGAAAGACCTGTCGAATAATCGCGAGGGATAACCACGATTGTTCGGGGCGACCGAATTGTGTTGCCGGATTATAGGCATTTATCCAGAAAGGCGCGGCCCCCAGAATTCGCAGCATCGCAACTTATGCGCGCAGGCCTTGCAGCACGGGCCCCGCACTACGAATAACCATGGCAACACTGTTGGATCTGGAGTCGAGCCCCCGGCTGTGCATCGAGGATGTGCGCATCACAGGACACACGCAGCCCATCACCGTGCGCAGTTATCGCCCTGCATCGGATGGGAAGGTCGTGCCCATCGTGCTCTATTTTCACGGCGGCGGTTTCATCGGCGGCACGCTCGAAGACGCGGACATTGCCGCCGCGACGATTGCCCGCGATACGCCCGCATGGGTCGTGTCGGTCGGCTATTCGCTCGCACCCGCGTTCCCGTTTCCGGCCGCGCCCGAAGACGGCTATCGCGCGGCGCAATGGGCAGTGGCGCATGCGCGCGGACAGCGTGCAGACCCGCTGCGTATCGGCATCGCGGGTCATGACGCGGGCGGCAATCTCGCCACGTGCGTGGCTGCCATCGCGCGCGATCGCGGCGATATCCACATGTCCGCGCAAGCCCTGCTGGCGCCGCTGCTCGATCCGAGCCTGACGCGCATGGCCGACGAACGGAAGGTGCTGTGCCCCGATTTCGAAGCCTGCGATTGCGCGCAGTGGTATCGCGCCTATCTGCCGAACCCGTCGCAACGCCTGCATCCGTACGCGGCGCCGCTCGAATCGCGGCGTCTGGGCGGACTGCCGCCCGCGATGATCGCGAGCGCCGAGCACGATCTGCTGCATATCGAGGCGGAAAAATATGCCGGCGAACTGATCGCCGCAGGCGTGCCGACTGAAGTCACGCGTCATGGCAAGACCTCGCACCACGCATTGGCCGCGCACCCGGATGCGCTCGCCGATGTCGTCGCGTTTTTCAGAAAGCGGCTGGCGCGCACCAAGTAAGCGCGGACAACCGGTTCGAACATCAACGCAAGAATCGGCACGCCAGCCCAGCACCACACAACAACAATCTCAACGCAACCGGAGCCTCTCACCATGTTCTTCACTCGCAAACGCATCTACGCCACGCTAGGCGCGGCAGTCATCATCGCCGGCGCGGGCGGCTATACCGCCCTGCACGGCCACGGCGACGCGGCCATGAACGAAGCCAAGGCCGCTGCGCACAGCCCGACGGCCACCGAAGTGGACGTCGCCACCGTGATCGCCCGGACCATCACCGACTGGCAGAGCTACTCGGGCCGGCTGGAAGCGGTGGATCACGTCGATATCCGTCCGCTCGTGCCGGGCACCATCGTCGCCGTGCACTTCAAGGACGGCCAGCTCGTTAAGAAGGGTGATGCACTGTTCACGATCGACCCGCGCCCGTACGAAGCCGAAGTGGACCGCGCGCAGGCGCAGCTCGCGGCGGCGCAGGCGCGCAACGGCTACACCTCGACCGATGCCGCGCGCGCCGAACGGCTGCTCGCCGACAACGCGATCGCCAAGCGCGATTACGACGAGAAGCAGAACGCCGCCCGCGAGGCCGTCGCCAACCTGAAGGCCGCGCAGGCTGCGCTCGAAGCCGCGAAGATCAATCTCGCCTACACGCACATCACGGCGCCGGTGTCGGGCCGCGTGTCGCGCGCGGAGCTCACGGTGGGCAACATCGTGTCGACGGGCGCGAACGCGCCGCTCCTGACGACGCTGGTGTCGGTCTCGCCGATCTACGCTTCCTTCGACGTCGACGAGCAGACCTATCTGCGCTATCTCGGCCGCGATGCGGGTTCGAAGGTGCCGGTGTCGCTGGGTCTCGCGAACGAGGATGGCTATTCGCGCGATGGCGTCGTCGATTCGGTCGACAACCGCCTCGATACCACTTCCGGCACGATCCGCGTGCGCGCGCGCTTCAACAACCCGGACGGCTCGCTGGTGCCGGGGCTGTATGCACGCGTCAAGGTAGGCGGCGGCACGCCGCATCCGGCAGTGCTGGTCGAGGACGAGGCCATCGGCACGGACCAGGACAAGAAGTACGTGATGGTCGTCGACAAGGACAACCGCGTGCAGTACCGCGAAGTCACGCTTGGGCAGACGCATGAAGGCCTGCGCGTCATCAGCAAGGGCTTGCAGCCGGGCGAGCGCATCGTCGTGAACGGCTTGCAGCGCGTGCGTCCGAACGACGTGATCAAGGCCAACAACGTCGCGATGAACAACGACAGCGATGCCCCGGTCGTGAAGACGGCATCCGCGCAGTAATGCGCGTCATCCGCAACAGACAGAACTCGTCATGAATATTTCCAAATTTTTCATCGACCGCCCGATCTTTGCGGGCGTGCTCTCGGTGATCGTGCTGCTGGCGGGCGTGATCGCCATGTTCAAGCTGCCGATCTCCGAGTATCCGGAAGTCGTGCCGCCTTCGGTCGTCGTGCATGCGCAGTATCCCGGCGCGAACCCGAAGGTGATTGCCGAGACCGTGGCTTCGCCGCTGGAAGAGCAGATCAACGGCGTCGAGGACATGCTGTACATGCAGTCGCAGGCAAACAGCGACGGCAACCTCACGACCACGGTCACGTTCAAGCTCGGCACCGATCCCGACAAGAACACGCAGCTGGTGCAGAACCGCGTGAACCAGGCGCTGCCGCGTCTGCCGCAGGACGTGCAGCGGCTCGGCGTGACGACCATCAAGTCCTCGCCGACGCTCACGATGGTGGTCCACCTGAACTCGCCCAACGGCCGTTACGACATGACGTATCTGCGCAACTACGCGCTGATCAACGTGAAGGACCGGCTGGAGCGTATCGCGGGCGTGGGTGAAGTGCAGCTGTGGGGTTCGGGCGATTACTCGATGCGCGTGTGGCTCGATCCGCAGAAGGTGGCGCAGCGCGGCCTCACGGCCACTGACGTCGCAAATGCGATCCGCGAGCAGAACGTGCAGGTCGCGGCCGGCGTGATCGGCGGCTCGCCCACGCTGCCGAACGTGCCGCTGCAACTGAACGTGAATGCACGCGGCCGCCTGCAGAATGAAGCCGAGTTCCGTGACATCGTGCTGAAGACGTCGCCGGACGGCGCCGTCACGCACCTCGGCGATGTCGCGCGTGTCGAGCTGGCTGCATCGGAATACGGTCTGCGCTCGTTGCTCGACAACAAGTCGGCGGTGGCCATCGCAATCAACCAGCAACCGGGCGCGAACTCGCTGCAGATCTCCGACGAAGTCCGCAAGACCATGAAGGAACTTCAGGCCGACATGCCGGCGGGCCTCGAATACCAGATCGTCTATGACCCGACGCAGTTCGTGCGTTCGAGTATCGAAGCGGTGATCCATACGCTTGCGGAAGCCATCGCGCTGGTCGTGCTCGTGGTGATCGTGTTCCTGCAAACCTGGCGCGCGTCGATCATTCCGCTGCTCGCGGTGCCGGTGTCGATCGTCGGGACCTTCTCGCTGCTGCTTGCGTTCGGCTTCTCGATCAACGCGTTGTCGTTGTTCGGGATGGTGCTGGCAATCGGTATCGTCGTCGACGATGCGATCGTGGTGGTCGAGAACGTCGAGCGCAACATCGAGGCGGGTCTGTCAGCGCGAGAGGCCACCTATCAGGCGATGCGCGAGGTGAGCGGACCGATCATCGCGATCGCGCTGACGCTGGTGGCCGTGTTCGTGCCGCTCGCGTTCATGTCCGGTCTCACGGGTCAGTTCTACAAGCAGTTCGCGATGACCATCGCCATCTCCACGGTGATCTCCGCGTTCAATTCGCTGACGCTCTCGCCCGCGCTCGCCGCGTTGCTGCTGAAGGGACACGACGAGCCGAAGGACTGGCTCACGCGCGCCATGGACCGCGTATTCGGCGGCTTCTTCAAGCAGTTCAACAAGGTCTTCCATCGCGGTTCGGAAGCGTATGGCAAGGGCGTGAAGGGCGTGATCGGCCGCAAGTCGATCATGATGCTGCTGTATGCCGTGCTGCTCGCGGGCGCGGTGTTGATGGGCAAGGTCGTGCCGGGCGGCTTCGTGCCCGCGCAGGACAAGGAGTACCTCATCAGCTTCGCGCAACTGCCGAACGGCGCTTCGCTCGACCGCACCGAAGGCGTGATCCGCGAGATGTCGGCTATCGCGCTGAAGCAGCCGGGCGTGGAAAGCGCCGTGGAGTTCCCGGGTCTGTCGGTGAATGGCTTCACCAATTCGTCCAGCGCGGGCATCGTGTTCGTCACGCTGAAGCCCTTCAAGGACCGCGTGCATGACAAGGCGCTGTCGGCCAATGCCATCGCGGGTGCGCTGAACCAGAAGTACGCCGGCATCAAGGACTCGTTCATCGCCGTGTTCCCGCCGCCGCCGGTTCTGGGGCTGGGCACGCTGGGCGGCTTCAAGATGCAGCTGGAGGATCGCGGCGCACTCGGCTATGCAGCGCTCGCCGATGCCACCCAGGCGTTCATCAAGCGCGCTTCGCAGACGCCCGAACTCGGCCCGACGTTCTCGAGCTATCAGATCAACGTGCCGCAACTGAATGTCGATCTGGACCGCGTGAAGGCGAAGCAGCTCGGCGTCTCGGTGACCGATGTGTTCGACACGATGCAGGTCTATCTCGGCTCGTTGTATGTGAACGACTTCAACCGCTTCGGCCGCGTGTATCAGGTGCGCGTGCAGGCGGATGCACCGTTCCGTGCGCATCCCGAGGATATCGGCTTGCTCAAGACGCGCAATGCGATCGGCGACATGGTGCCTTTGTCGTCGCTGGTGAAGGTGTCGCCGACCTACGGGCCGGAAATGGTCGTGCGTTACAACGGCTACACGGCGGCGGACATCAACGGCGGCCCGGCTCCGGGTTATTCGTCGGGGCAGGCGCAGGCGGCGGCGGAACGCATCGCGGCGGAAGTGCTGCCGCGTGGGATCAAGTTCGAATGGACCGATCTCACGTATCAGCAGATCCTCGCGGGCAACGCAGCACTGTGGGTGTTCCCGATCAGCGTGCTGCTGGTGTTCCTGGTGCTGGCTGCGCTGTATGAAAGCCTGACGCTGCCGCTCGCGGTGATCCTGATCGTGCCGATGAGTATCTTGTCCGCGCTGCTCGGCGTATGGCTCACCGATGGCGACAACAACATCTTCACGCAGATCGGCTTGATGGTGCTGGTGGGGCTGTCGGCGAAGAACGCGATCCTGATCGTGGAGTTCGCACGCGAACTGGAGATGCAGGGACGCTCCATCGTGCAGGCCGCGATCGAGGCGAGCCGGCTGCGTCTGCGCCCGATCCTGATGACGTCCATCGCGTTCATCATGGGTGTGGTGCCGCTCGTGCTGTCGTCGGGCGCGGGTTCGGAGATGCGTCACGCGATGGGTGTGGCGGTGTTCTTCGGCATGCTCGGCGTCACGCTGTTCGGTCTGATGCTGACGCCCGTGTTCTACGTGATCCTGCGCAAGCTGTCGCGCACCGAACACGTGACGGACAAGCATGGCTCGCATCCGCAGATGCGCGGTATCGGTGCTTCGCCTGAAGCGCAATGAGGTCGATGATGAACAAGTTGCATATGAAACGATGGTTGGGTGTGCCGGGCCTGATGGCGGCGCTGCTGGTGGTCGCGGGTTGCTCGCTCGCGCCCACTTATGAAAAGCCGGATGTCGGCGCGCCGTCCGCCTACAAGGAAACGCCGCAAAAGACGCTGGATGCATCGGAAGCGGGCACCTGGAAGACCGCGCAGCCCTCGGAAGAGATGCTGCGCGGCGAATGGTGGACGATCTTCGACGACGCTTCGCTCAACGATCTGGAAAAGCAGGCGCAGGACGCGAACCAGAACTTGAAGGCGGCAGCGGCGCGCGTGAAGGAAGCGCGCGCGATCAACCAGACGGCGCGCGCGGGGCTGTTCCCGACGCTCGATGCGGGCTTCGGCCCGACGCGCGAGAAGTTCTCGCCCGCGTCGCAGTTCCTGCCGGCGAATGCCAATGTGCCCGCGCAGACCTTGTGGCGTGCGCAGGCGAGCGCGTCGTATGAAGTGGATCTGTTCGGGCGCGTGTCGAACTCGGTGCAGGCGGCCAACGCGGACACCGCGCAGAGCGAGGCCTTGTTCCGCTCGGTGCAGCTGGCGCTGCAAGCGGATGTCGCGCAGAACTACTTCAACCTGCGCGAGCTGGACGCCGAAACCGATGTCTTCACGCGCACCGTGCAGTTGCGCGAACAGGCGCTGAAGCTGGTGCAACGGCGCTTCACCGAAGGCGACATCAGCGAGCTGGACGTTGCACGCGCGAAGTCGGAACTGGCCACTGCCCGTTCGGACGCGATGACCGTGCAGCGTCTGCGCGCGGCCTCCGAGCACAGCCTTGCGGTGCTGCTCGGCAAGACGCCCTCGGAGTTCTCGATGGCCGCCAATCCGCTGAAGCCGGTCACGATTCGCGTGCCGCCGGGCCTGCCTTCGGCGCTGCTCGAACGCCGTCCCGACATCGCCGCGGCAGAGCGTGCGATGGCCGCGGCCAATGCGCGCATTGGCGTGGCGAAGGCGGCGTTCTTCCCGTCGCTGACGCTGACGGGCTCGGGCGGTTTCGAATCGGCGACGCTCGGCGATCTCTTCAACTGGTCGAGCCGCACGTTCCTGCTCGGGCCGTTCGCGGGCACGGCGCTGAACCTGCCGATCTTCGATGGTGGCCGCCGCAAGGGCAATCTCGCGAACGCGCGGGCGGTGTATGAAGAGGATGTCGCGAGCTATCGGCAGCAGGTGCTCGTGGCGTTCCGCGAAGTGGAAGACAACCTGTCCGACCTGCGCATTCTCGAAGACCAGACCGCGACGCAGGACGATGCGGTGAAGTACTCGGTGCGCGCCGCGCAGCTGTCGCGCACGCAGTACACCGAGGGCGCGGTGAACTATCTCGATGTCATCGACGCCGAACGCACGGTGCTGCAAACGCAGCGGTCATCGGTGCAGTTGCAGGGCTTGCAGGCGGTATCGACGGTGAATCTGATCCGCGCACTGGGCGGTGGCTGGGGCGATGCGAAGCCCACGCCGGTGCCCGACGCGAGTCTCGCGCAGAAGTAACGTGAACATGGCCCTGCCTCGCGCAGGGCCATGTGCATTGGAACAAGCGCTGATACGCATCCAATGCGGATTGTTCGCTTCACGGAACATATGTCTTCACCTGCGGAGCGTTTATCCGCGAGGCCCCAGTCCATAAAATACGAAAATGGGATAAGGAGCCGAAGATGAAAGACTTGATAGCCAAACAACTGTATCAGCCGGCGGTGGTGCTGCCACTGCTGCTGTTGATGCGCCTGATGGTCACGCTCGACTTCAACCTCGCGCAGGTCATGTTCGTCGTGATGCTCAAGGGTTCGCAACAGGCGTATCAGTTCGCGCTGCGCCATGCATTCACGCGCCGGCGCGATGTCGAAAGTGTGAAGCACGTTCCTTGCAGCAACTGCTGCTGAACCGGTCCGCGCTTCGTCACACTCGATTCAATAAACTTGCTTCAATAAACCTCAGGAACGTACAGCTCATCCGGCACGGGCTGCCGGAGATAGTCAGGATTGAACACGCGGTCGGGCAGTTCGATCGGCGAATGCTCCACGTCGTGATAGGGCACCTGGTTCAGCAGATGTTGGATGCAGTTCAGGCGCGCGCGCTTCTTGTCCACCGCATGCACGACCCACCACGGCGCTTCCGCAATGTGCGTACGCGCCAGCATCACTTCCTTCGCCGCCGTGTACGCTTCCCAGCGGCGGCGGCTTTCCAGATCCATCGGGCTCAGCTTCCATTGCTTGAGCGGATCATCGATACGGGCCTGGAAGCGCACTTCCTGTTCGTCATCGGTGATCGAGAACCAGTACTTGATGATCTGGATCCCGCTGCGCACCAGCATCTTCTCGAACTCGGGCACCGAGCGGAAGAATTCCTCATACTCTTCATCGGTGCAGAAGTTCATCACGCGCTCGACGCCCGCACGGTTGTACCAGCTGCGGTCGAACAGCACGATCTCGCCGGCCGCCGGCAAGTGCGACACATAGCGCTGGAAGTACCACTGCGTGCGCTCGCGATTGTTCGGCGCGGGCAGGGCGGCGACGCGACAGACCCGCGGATTGAGACGCTGCGTAATGCGCTTGATCGCGCCGCCCTTGCCGGCGGCATCGCGGCCTTCGAACAGTACGACGAGACGATGACCTGTATGCACGACCCAGTCCTGCAGCTTCACGAGCTCGCCTTGCAGGCGGAACAGTTCGCGGAAATAGGTCTTGCGCAGCGCGCGCTCTTCATCCGAGAAGGTCGATTCACCGTCCAGAAAGCGGTCGTCGATTTCCATCTCGAACTCTTCGTCGTAACTGTCGATGAGGTCCGCGTGGAAACGGCGCTGCTTGTCCGTCGTGTCGATGCTCATGGTGGGCTCCGTGATTGTGTGCTGGGCTGTCGTGGTGCAACGCGCGAGCTGCGCGGGACGAGGGCGCGGGTCCGCCGAGTATGACCGTCGCCGGTGGCAGGCATGTGACAACGGCGCTCACGCCTGACTCGTCGTCCGGGGGATTCATTGTGACAGGCGTGCGCCGCGCCGGTTAAGTGGCTTTATGACGCGGTCGCGCCGTCGTTGTGCGCGCCGTTAGAATAATCCCGCGCTTCAATGGCATGCCGATGGCATGTCCACCTTCTTCCAGCCAGACGAGAACACGATGACCCCAACGCCTCGCGCCCTCCAGAGTTTCGACGACGTGCAGACCGCCCGTCTCGTGCCGTACGACCGTCTCGTGGACACGCTCGCTGCGACCATGCTCGACTACGCGGCGGGGCGCATCGTGAGCCCCGAGCGCATGGTCGTGCCGATCGAGGGCGGCGTGATGCTGTCGATGCCCGCCAGCGCCGCCGATCTCGCGATGCACAAGCTCGTCAACGTGTGCGCGGGCAACGGCGCGCTCGGCCTGCCGACGATCCACGGTCAGGTCACCGCCTACGATGCCGCCACCGGCGTGCCGCACTTCATGCTCGACGGCCCCACCGTGACCGGGCGGCGCACGGCTGCGGTCTCGATGCTGGCGATCCGCGCGCTGCACGGCGCCGCGCCACGCGAGGTGCTGGTGATCGGCACGGGCAGGCAGGCGGCGTTTCATGTCGAGGCGCTGGCGGCTGTTTATCCGGAAGCGCGCATCGTCGTGCAGGGTTCGCGTGCCGGGCGGGCGCGTGCGTTCTGCGACACGCACGCCGCGCCGGGCCGCTACCTCGCGCCGCTGGAGACGGCGGAGATTCCGGCATCGATCGATGTCGTGATCGCCGCGACCACCAGCAAGACGCCGGTCTACACGGCGCCCGCGCGCGCCGGACGGCTGGTGATCGGCGTGGGCGCGTTCACCGCCGATGCCGCCGAGATCGCCGCCGATATCGTGCACGGCAGCGCGCTCTATGTGGACGATCTGGCCGGCGCCCGTCACGAAGCCGGCGATTTCATCCTGGCGGGCGTGGAATGGGGCGCGGTGCGGGCGCTCGCCGAGGCGCTCGCGGCCCCGGCGGCAAAGAACGATGCCGCCCGGCCGGTCATGTTCAAGTCGGTCGGCTGCGCGGCTTGGGACCTGGCGGCGTGCCGTGTGGCGCGGGTGATTTTGTCGGAAGAAACCGCGGGCGGGCGCTGAGCGACGCCGCTTGGAACGGTCCTTGCTGTCGTTTGGCTTAATGACGAGGCGCGCAACAGCGTGTCCCTGCAATTCAGCCAGCGAACACACTCATGAAGAGTCGATACGACAGCAAGTGGCACCCCTGGATCCCCGCCCACGAGGACGGCCATGAAAGCGGCGGCGCAGCAAGCGCAAACCGCCCGCCACGCCCCACACCCAACGCCGCGCCGCCCGCGGCCTACTTCATCTCGGTGCTTGAACTGGCGACCGGCGAGAAGCTCGGCAACGACGAGCGTCTGCGCGCCGTGGCCATGCTCGAATCGCAGTTCGGCGCGGGCCGTCCGCGCACGCTGAAGGAGGCGGTGCGCATTTGCGCCGCGGCCATCGATTCGTCGACGCTGCAGCGGATGGCGCGCGGCGCGAAGGCCTGACAGGAGCCTGTCGGCGACGCGCGTTTTTTCACACGTGTGTAAAACGCGCGTGCTCCAGGTGCGAACGGACGGCTGAATGGACCGGTCGTTCGCCGGGCCTCACTTGACGCTCACTTGACCGTCTGGATCACTTCGAAGCCTTCGAACTCCGGGTGGCCGAGATAAAGCTGGCGGGTTTCCCCGCCCGCATTGCGGTGCGCGGCGCGGAAGGCATCGGAGCGCGTCCAGTCGTCGAAGGACTCACGGTTCGCCCAGATCGTGTGGCTCGAGTAGAGCACGTGGTCGTCCTTCGTCGGTCCCTTCAGCAGATGAAACTCGACGAAGCCCGGCACGTCCTTGAGATAGGTGTCGCGGCTGGTCCAGAGGCGTTCAAAGTCGGCTTCGGCGCCGGGCACGATCTTGAAGCGGTTCATGGCGATATACATGTCGATGCAGTTCCTTTGCGGCAAGCGCGGTCATACAACAAAAAAACTCAGTCGCGTCCAAGTTCGACGATGGCATTGAAGCCGCCGAAGAACATCCGTTGCGCATCGAAGGGCGGCTCGCCGGTTTCCATCATGGCCTTGAGACGCGGGTCTTCCATCACCTTCGCATTGACGCGGTCGCGTTCCTCGCGCGACGCATAGACGATATACGAGAACACCACGGTCTCGCCTTCCTTCATCTGCACGCTCTGCGGGAAGGACGTGAGCTTGCCGGGTTTCACGTCGTCGGCGACAGCTTCCACGAAGTGCAGCGCGCCGTGCTCCATCCAGATCTTGCCGGCCGCCTCGGCCATGGCGCGATAGGCTTCGATCTTGTCGGCCGGCACGGGTACGACGAATCCATCCACGTAATGCGCCATGTGTGTCTCCTCAGCGGTTTGAGAGCAGGCTCGCGCAATGGCTGCGCTGCATGCTTGGAGCGTGCTGCACGCGCTGAAGTTCAGGCCGGCGGGGGCAGGCTCACCGTCCAGTCCTGTGCGCCTGGACTGCGGTTCAGGACGGTGACGGAGCACGGCGCGAAGTTCATCGCATAGATGGAGGTCAGCGGCTTGCGCAGCGCATGGGCCACGGCCACCTTCACGACGATGGCATGCGTCACCACGATGCAGCGCTCGCCACGCATCTCGCGTTCGACCCGCGCGAGACCTTTGATCACGCGAGCGGCCAGCAGCGCGATGCTCTCTCCACCGTGCGGACGCGCCTGCGGGTCGGTCAGCCATGCGCTCAGTTGCGCGGCTTCGCCGTCGGCGAGTTCGCGAATGGAACGTCCGCGCCAGCTGCCATAGTCGATGTCGTCGAAGGCGGCGTCGATGTCGACATCAGGCGCGATGCAGGCCGCCATCTCGCGCGCCGCGCGGGCCGGGCTGGAGATCACGCGCGCGGTGTCATCGGCGGGCAAGGGCGCGTGCGGCGTGTCATCGGCGGGTTCGTCGCCGGCAGGAAAGCGGCCGGTTTTCATCGCGCGCGTGGCGGGGTGACAGAGGAGAACGAGTTCCAAGGCAATCGGCGGTTCAGAGGTTATCGTTTTACTTTGCGGGCAATCGTCATAGAATGGCAAGCCTGCAGTGCGAGGAAGCCGGTGCAAACCCGGCACGGTCGCGCCACTGTAAGCGGTCCGTCAGCGCCATGCGGCGCGCCGCGAGTCAGACCCTGCTGCATGCTCTTCATCAATCGGGACGCGCCTATCCCTGGAGAAACACCATGAATGCTTCCAACGCGCCGGGCTTTGCCGCACCGGTTTCCCCTTCCTTCGACGCCCCCGTGCCGCTGCCGGTGCGCGAAGTCCTGCCCTGGGCCGTGTTCATCGGCCTGATCCTGCTGATCGCGATTTATTTTGTCGGCGCCGAACAAGGCGCGACGTCGATCTTCTCGGGCATGTACATCCACGAATTCGTTCACGACGGCCGGCATCTGCTCGGCTTTCCCTGCCACTGAGGGCGCAGCATGATTCGCACCCTGCTGATACGCGGCATGCTCGCGGGACTGGTCGCGGGCCTCATCGGCTTCGGCTTCGCGCGTGGCTTCGGCGAGCCTTCGGTGGCGCAGGCCATCGCCTTCGAAGAGCAGCATGAGCATGCGGAGGCCGCGCCTGCACACGAACACGAGCACGGTCATGAAGCCGCCAATGCCTCCGCGAACGCGGACCAGAGCCACGATCACGGCGATGAAGAACTGGTCTCGCGCGGCACCCAGGCGGGCCTCGGCTTGTTGACGGGCGTCGTCGTGTTCGGCACTGCGCTCGGCGGGATCTTCTCGCTCGTCTTCGCGTTTGCGTATGGCCGGCTCGGCGCGTTGCATGCGCGGGGCACGTCAGCGCTGCTGGCCTTGTTCGGCTTCGTGAGCGTGGCCATCGTGCCGTTCCTCAAGTACCCGCCCAATCCGCCCGCCGTGGGCAATGCGGCGACGATAGGACCGCGCACCGCGCTGTTCTTCACGATGGTGGCGATTTCGATTGCGGCCATGGTGTGGGCCGTGCGCTGGCAGCGGCGCCTGACGGCACGGCAAGGCGCGTGGAACGCAACGCTCGTCGCCGCGCTCGCTTACGTGGTCGTGATCGTGATTGCGCAGGTTGTGCTGCCGCACGTCGATGAAGTGCCGGAAGGCTTCTCGGCGTCCTTGCTGTGGAACTTCCGCGTAACCGCCATCGGCATCCAGGCGCTGATCTGGACGACGCTCGGGCTGTTGTTCGGCGCGCTGGCCGCGCGTGAACTCGAACGGCCGCCGGTGCGGAGAATGGCTGCGGCCTGAATCGTCAAACCGGCTGTGCTGACATGACAAAGCCCGCGTCCCGTGAGGAGCGCGGGCTTTGTTGCGTATCAGCGCTGTGCTGCGCGACGGGCCAGCAGTTCATCGAATAACGCGCGCTTCGCATCATCGTCGAGCGAACGGAAGGTCTTGATCTCCTGACGGCTTCTGAAACAGCCGAGGCACAGGCCGGTATCGGCGTCTAGCTTGCAGACGTTCGTACAGGGCGAGCCGACCGGTTCCTGCGTCATGGCGCGCTCGATGGTGAAGGCCAGGTCCAGCGGTGCTTGAGTGTCTTGCGTCATCGTGAGAGCGAGGCGCCGCGAAACAGCGCGGCAGTTGCGGCCGGGTTCGACGGCCAGTAAGCGTGCATGTAGGTGGCCGTCACCGGTCCATGCCGATAGAGCGCTTCACCCTCGGCGCCCGTGGACGCGTGTGCGGCCTTGAGCACGGGTTGCAGCGAGGTGTCGAGCGTCGAGTAGTGGAACGTGTGGCCCGTCATCGCGCCGTGCGCGGTGTCGATGCGCTGCATCGCGAGGCGCGACAGCTTGCGCTGCATGAAGGCCGCGCCGGGCAGGATGCCGAGCATCGCGTGCTGCGTGCCGTCGAGGATCGTGAGCGACTCGACGAGATACAGCATGCCTCCGCATTCCGCGACGACCGGCTTCGCATGCCCGACATGCGCTTCGATCGACGCACGCGTGCGCCGGTTGCCGGCCAGCGCGGCGGCGTGCAGTTCCGGATAGCCGCCGGGCAGATAGAGCGCATCGGCAGCGGCGGGCACGGGTTCGTCGGCGAGCGGAGAGAAGCGCTCGATGCTCGCGCCCATCGCGGTCAGCAGGTCCAGATTCGCCGGATAGATGAACGAGAACGCGGCGTCGTGCGCGACGGCGATGCGCACGCCTTCGAGCAGGCGCGGCGGTTCGGGCAGGGTCGCGTCGTCGAACTGCACGGGCGGCGGCAGATCGCGCAGCGAGGTCTGTGCGATGGCGTCGGCGGCGCGGTCGAGGCGTGCGTCGAGTCCCGCGACTTCAGCGGGCTGCGTGAGACCGAGGTGCCGTTCGGGCAGCGCGATATCGTCGGCATTGGACAGATGCCCGAAGTAAAGCAGCCCTGCGGGAATGGTCTCCGACAACATCTGCGCATGGCGCGGCGACGCCACGCGGTTGGCGAGCACACCGTAGAACGGCACGTCCTCGCGATAGCGCGCGAGTCCGAATGCAATGGCGCCGAAGGTCTGCGCCATGCCGTGTGCGCCGATCACCGCGAGCACCGGCACCTTGAATGCGGCGGCGAGATCGGCGCTGCTCGGCGTGCCGTCGAACAGGCCCATCACGCCTTCGATCAGGATCAGATCGGCCTCGCGCGCCGCTTGGGCAAGGAGCGCGCGGCATGCGTCGGGGCCCACCATCGACAGATGCAATGAATACACGGGCGCCCCGCACGCGCGTTCGAGGATCATCGGATCGAGAAAATCCGGGCCGGTCTTGAAGACCCGCACCTTCAGCCCGCGACGCGCGTGATGGCGCGCCAGCGCGGCAGTGACCGTGGTCTTGCCCTGGTGCGATGCGCTCGCGCCGATGAAGAGGGCGGGACAGTGCGGCATCGGGTTCAGAACTCCACGCCGCGTTGCGCCTTCACGCCCTGCTCGCGATACGGATGCTTGACGATCCGCATCTCGGTGACGAGATCGGCCAGTTCGACAAGGGCATCCGGTGCGTGGCGTCCCGTCACGACGACATGCAGCATCGCGGGACGCGCCTTCAGCACGTCGAGCACTTCTTCGAGCGGCAGGTAGTCGTACTTGAGCACGGTGTTGAGTTCGTCGAGCACGACCATCTGGTATTCACCACTCTCGATCATGCGGCGCGCCTCGTTCCAGCCGCGCCGTGCGGTGGCGATGTCGGCCTCGCGGTCCTGCGTGTTCCAGGTGTAGCCGTCGCCCATCGTGACGAAATCGCAGTTCGCGATGGCGCCGAGGAAATCGCGCTCCGACGTATGCAGCGCGCCCTTGATGAACTGCACGACGCCGAGTTTCATGCCATGTCCGAGCACGCGCACCGCCATGCCGAACGCAGCGGTGGTCTTGCCCTTGCCGTTACCGGTGTTCACGATCAGCAGGCCTTTCTCGTGATCCGCTGCGGCCTGCTTTTTCTCGTGGCCTTCCTTGCGCCGCTGGGTCATGCGCAGATGCGCTTCGGTATCGGTTTTCACGTGATCTCCGGGAGGGTCGGGGGGCTGCCAGTCAAGGCGCGAACCGGCCGTATCGTACCGCAGGCGGCCCTCCGAGTCGCGGGTTTCCCTGCTCATGCCGGGCTAATTCACGGCGGTCATCATTCATTGCGCAACAACGAAACGGCATCACGAGGAATCACGAAACATGGTTCAGCGCCCTTCGCTTGCTGCATCGGTGAACCATTAGGGAGAGATCCATGGACAGCCTGCTTGTCGTGATCGTCGTCGGTATGGCTTCGCTCGTGTTCTACGGGGTGCTGCTCGGCTGGATCTGGTCGCTGCGGCCGCCGCGGGAAAGCGAGGTCGATCCTTCCATGAAGGATCAGCGGTGACTGTTATTGGAGATTGGAGCAAGACGATGGATGCGTTTTACCTTTATCTGGAACTCGTGGCACTGACCATACTGATCTGGCTTTGTTACGACAAACTGAAGCCCGTGGTCGCCAAGCCGCTGGCACGCAAGGAAGCCATGGCGGGCGGGGGCGATCGCGCCATCAAGCGCCGCTTCCGAATGCTCCGCGCGCCGCTGCGATCGCGACGGTTACGCCGGAATCGATCGTCTTCGGCACGATGAGCGTGGCCGAATTGCCCGCCAGCAGCGCACAAGGCTCGCAGACGCCGTCCACGTTCAGATGTTTGCGCGCGTGATGCGAGCGCGCCGTGTGCGGCGCCTGCGCGATCTCCGCGCCGCTGAAGAAGTGCAACGGCAGATGGTGACGTGTGCAGAAGGCAAGCAGACCGGCTTCGGCGCGCTTGGTGTCGATGGTGGCGATAACGGCGATATCGCCGAATGCATGCGGGCCGAGTGCGGCTTGCACCGCGCGTTCGATTGCATCGGCGCTCGTGCCGCGCCTGCAGCCGATGCCTACGGCAAGCTTCAAGGGAAGCGGCGGGGCGCGATCGATGGCGGAGTTCATCGCGAGGCGGGTGGATTGTCGAGGGAAGAGGGGGATTTTAACGTGCAGTGCATGAACGTTTCCTGGAACGCGGCGCCCTTCAAGTTTCCTCTTCCACACAGGCGACCGTACCAAAACCCCCGTGCTAAAATTTGTGTCCGGCTTGCCTGACAAGGCTTTGCGGCATTCCGTTCCGGCTCCGGCAACAGCGCAGCAATCCGCGCCCCAGCCTCGCCAGACCCGAGCGCAAAACGCGCGTCATCGTTCAGTCGATGCAGCACTTCATCCCGCCTTGCGCATCCCAAACTCAACACCCTCCCCGGAGCCACGATGCAGACCCGCAAGATTCCCGTTACCGTCGTGACCGGCTTCCTCGGCAGCGGCAAGACCACGCTGATGCGGCATATCCTGTCCAACGCCCAAGGCAAGCGCATTGCAGTCATCGTCAACGAGTTCGGCGAACTCGGCATCGACGGCGAGATCCTCAAAGGTTGCGGCATCGGCTGCGACGACGAAGCAGCATCCGCCGACCGCAATCTCTACGAACTCGCCAACGGCTGTCTCTGCTGCACCGTGCAGGAGGAGTTCTATCCCGTGATGGAGCAGCTGCTCGAACGGCGTGACAGCATCGATCACGTGCTGATCGAGACGTCGGGTCTCGCGCTGCCCAAGCCGCTCGTGCAGGCGTTCAGCTGGCCGTCCATCCGCAACGCCTTCACCGTCGATGCAGTCGTCACCATGGTCGACGGTCCCGCCGCCGCGAGCGGCCAGTTCGCGGCGAACCCGGTCGCCGTCGATGCACAACGCAAGGCCGACCCGAATCTCGATCACGAATCGCCGCTGCATGAATTGTTCGAAGACCAGTTGTCGTCGGCGGACCTCGTCATCGTCAACAAGACCGACCTGATGGACGCCGAGGCCCTGCGCAAGGTCGAAGCGCTCGTGCGCCCGGAGATTCCCGCCGAGGTGAAGATCGTGCCCGCGCACATGGGCAAGCTCGACATTCACGCGTTGCTCGGTCTCGAAGCGGCATCGGAAGAGACCATTCACCTGCGCCACGATCATCATGGCTCGCCCGACGAAGCAGGTCACGCCGATCACCATCACGACGAGTTCGATTCGGTCGTCGTGCACGCGCCGGTCGAATCGCGCGAGCAAGCGATCGCCGCGTTGCAGACGCTGGTCGGCCAGCACACGATCTATCGCGTGAAGGGTTTCGCGGCATTGCCGGGCGCGGCGATGCGGCTCGTGGTGCAGGGCGTCGGGCAGCGTTTCGACAGCTACTTCGACCGTCGCTGGGAAGCGCACGAGGACCGGCAGCAGAGCCGCTTCGTGCTGATCGGCGAGGACCTGAGCGCGGACGCATTGCAGCGCGCCTTCGAAGCCGCGCTCGCGCTCACGAACACTCCCGCGCAGGCGTAACGCGCCATGCATCTGCTGCGCACGACCCCGGGCGGTTTCGTCGACGACGCGCAGGGCGTCATGCGCATCGAGCAGACTCGCGCGCCGATCGTCATTCTCAGTTCCGCCGACACCACGCTCGCCTTGCTGGCCAGCGTGGTGCCGCGTCTGGAGCCCGGCTTTCCCGAAGTGCGGCTCGCCAATCAGTCGTTCCTGCGCCAGCCGGCGTCCGTCGACTTCTACGTCGACGATGTGCTGAGCCATGCGCAGGTCGTGGTCGTCGATCATCTCGGCGGCGAATCGTACTGGCCGTATGGCATCGAGCGTCTGGTGACGCTGGCGAACAAGCAGCGCCAGATGCTCGCGATGTTCTCGGGCGATCTGACGGAAGACCCGAACCTGATCGCCAGGAGCACCGTCGATCCCGCATTCTGCCGCCAGCTCTCGCGCTATCTGCGCGAAGGCGGCGCGCGCAATGCGGAAGCGTTCCTGCGCGCCATCGCGCGGCGTGCGCTGGACTACGGCACCGAGCCGCCGCCGCCCGCCGCACTGCCCGCAGTAGCCATCTATCATCCCGAACGCGAGATCGCCACGGTCGCGGACTGGCAGGCGCGCTGGACGAAGGACGCGCCGGTCGTCGCCATCCTGTTCTATCGCGCGCATCTGCAATCGGGCAACACGGCCGTATTCGATTCCCTCGTCGAAGCGCTCGAACGGGAAGGGCTGAACCCGCTGCCGATCGCCATTGCATCGCTGAAGGACAGCGTGAGCCGTGAAGTGGTCGAGCGCGTGTGCGCGGAGCAGCGTGCGGCGCTCGTGCTGAACACGACGGCATTCGCGGCGGGCGTGATCGACGAGAGCGAGGCGTTCGAAGTCGCCGGCGATGCACCCGTGCTGCAGGTCATCCTGAGCGGCGGCAATCGCGAGGACTGGCAGCAGTCCAATCACGGCCTGAACTCGCGCGATGTCGCGATGCACGTGGCGCTGCCCGAAGTCGATGGCCGCATCATCACGCGCGCCGTGAGCTTCAAGGGGCTTGCGTATCACTGCAAGCAGACGCAGGTCGACGTGGTGCGCTATCAGGCGGACGACGAGCGCGTGCGTTTCGTCGCTGAACTGAGCCGGCGCTGGTGCCGGCTGCGCCAGGCGCCGAATGCGCAGAAGCGCGTCGCGCTCGTGCTGGCCAACTATCCGGCCAGCGAGGGACGCATCGGCAATGGCGTCGGGCTCGATACGCCGGCATCGGCCATCGGCATTCTGTCGATGCTCGCGCGCGAAGGCTATCGCGTCGGCCAGATTCCGGCGGATGGCGACGCGCTGATCGGCATGCTGACGGAAGGCGTGACCAACGACCCGCTCGTGCGCGACTTTCGGCCCGCGTTGCAAAGCCTGTCGATGGCGGATTACCTCGACGCATACCGCACCCTGCCCGCCAACGCGCGCGCCGCGCTCGAAGCCGTCTGGGGCCCGCCGCAAGACGATCCCACCGTGCGGAGCGGCCGCTTCATGATCGCGGGGTATCGCTGCGGGGAGGTGTTCGTCGGCATCCAGCCCGCGCGTTCGCGCGAACGCAACGATTACGCCAGCTATCACGACGCCGAACTCGTCCCGCCGCATGCGTATCTGGCGTTCTACTTCTGGCTGCGCGTGCGTTTCCAGGCCGATGCGATCGTGCATGTCGGCAAGCACGGCAATCTCGAATGGCTGCCGGGCAAGAGCGTGGCGCTGTCGTCATCGTGCTGGCCCGATGCGATTCTCGGCCCGATGCCGCATCTCTATCCGTTCATCGTCAACGACCCGGGCGAGGGCAGTCAGGCCAAGCGCCGCGCACAGGCCGTCATAATCGATCACCTGATGCCGCCGCTCACGCGCGCGGAAAACTATGGGCCCTTGCAGGACCTCGAACGCCAGGTCGACGAATACTACGAAGCGCTGATGGTGGACGTGCGCCGCGCGAAGCTGTTGCGCCAGTCCATTCTCAGGACCATCGTCGAGAACCGGCTGCATGAGGAACTCGGGCTCGATGCCCCGCGCGACATAGCAGGAGAAGACGCACTGCTCACGCGCGCCGATGCCTATCTCTGCGAGCTGAAGGAAGCGCAGATCCGCGACGGCCTGCATGTGTTCGGCGTGTCGCCGGCGGGCACGCAGCGGAGCGACACGCTGCTGGCGCTCGGGCGCTTTCCCGTTGGCGACGGACAGGGCGCGAACGCCAGTCTCATCACCGCGCTCGCGCGCGACCTGCAACTCGGCGATCACTTCGACCCGCTCGACTCGGACTGGGCCGCGCCATGGACCGGTCCGCGTCCGCTGAAGCTCGCGGCGGTGAGCGATACGCCATGGCGTCATCATGGCGATACGCGTGAGCGCCTCGAATGGTTAGCGATGCAACTATTGTCGGACGACGCACAAGAGGCGCCCGGCGCGCACGCGTCGCTCGTGCTCGGGCGCTTGCGGCGCGAGGTGCTGCCGCGTCTCGATGCCTGTGGACCGCAGGAACTGCTGCAACTGAAACGCGGGCTCGAAGGGCGCTTCGTGCCGCCGGGTCCGAGCGGATCGCCTTCGCGCGGCCGGCCCGACGTCTTGCCCACGGGCCGCAACTTCTATTCGGTCGATACCCGCGCGTTGCCGACGCAAGCGGCATGGTCGCTCGGACTCAAGTCGGCGAATGCGCTGGTCGAGCGCCATGTCCAGGATCACGGGGATTTTCCGCGTGCCATCGGCCTCTCGGTGTGGGGCACGGCGACGATGCGCACCGGCGGCGACGACATCGCGCAGGCATTTGCGTTGATCGGCGTGCGGCCGAAGTGGGCGGCGGGCAGCCATCGTGTGACGGACTTCGAGATCCTGCCGATCTCGATCTTCAACCGGCCGCGTATCGACGTGACGCTGCGGGTGTCGGGCTTTTTCCGCGATGCCTTCGCGAACCTGATGCATCTCTTCGATGCCGCCGTGCAGGCCGTGGCCGCCCTCGACGACGAGCCCGCCGACGTCAATCCGATCCGCGCCCGCATCCTGCGCGAACGCGACGAACTGATGGCGCGCGGCATGGATGCCGAAGCGGCGCGGCGGCAAGCGGGCTGGCGCGTGTTCAGCACGAAGCCGGGCGCATATGGCGCGGGGCTTCAGGAATTGATCGACGCGAAGCAATGGCAGACGGACGCCGATCTCTCCGCCGCCTATCAAAGCACGGGCGGCTATGCCTATGCGCAGTCCTGCGATGGCGTGGAGGCGCGCGCGAGTTTCGGCACGCGGCTCTCGACGCTCGATGTCGTGTTGCAGAACCAGGACAACCGCGAGCATGACCTGCTCGATTCGAACGACTATCACCAGTTCCAGGGCGGCATGGTCGCGGCCGTGCGCTATCTGTCCGGCGTGCAGCCGCAGGCCTATAACGCCGATCACAGCAATCCCGCCGCGCCGCGCGTGCGCACGCTGCACGAGGAAATTGCGCGCGTGGTGCGCGCGCGGGTCGTGAATCCGAAATGGATCGACGGCGTGAAGCGGCACGGCTACAAGGGCGCGTCCGAAATGGCCGCGACGGTCGATTACCTGTTCGGCTATGACGCGACCGCGCGCGTGGTGTCGGATCATCAATACGCGCTCGTCACCGATGCCTATGTGAACGATCCCGCCACGCGCGACTTCATTGCGCGGCACAATCCGCACGCGCTGCAATCGATCTGCGAGCGGCTGCTCGAAGCCATGGAGCGCGGCCTGTGGCAGAACCCCGCGGATTATCGTGACCAGGTCGAGCGGCATCTGCTCGATGTCGAGCAACGCATCGAGGGCCGACAGTCTTGAATCCATCTCTTTCTTCTCCGGTATTTCCGTTCACCGCGCTCGTCGGTCAGGACGGCTTGCAGCAGGCGTTGTTGCTGGCGGCGGTGGATCCGTCGATCGGCGGCGTGCTGGTCAGCGGGCCGCGCGGCACGGCGAAGTCCACGGCCGCGCGCGCGCTCGCCGAACTGTTGCCCGAGGGGCGGCTCGTGAGCCTGCCTCTCGGTGCGAGCGAGGAGCAGCTGATCGGCACGCTGGATCTGCAGAGCGCGCTGCGCGACGGCGGCGTGAGCTTCTCGCCGGGCTTACTGGCGAAGGCGCATCTCGGCGTTCTTTATGTCGATGAAGTGAACCTGCTGCCGAATCCTCTCGTCGATCAACTGCTGGATGTCGCGGCGAGCGGGGTGAACATCGTCGAGCGCGACGGCATTTCACATCGGCATGACGCGCGTTTCGTGCTGATCGGCACGATGAATCCGGAAGAGGGCGAATTGCGGCCGCAACTGCTGGACCGGTTCGGGCTGGCGGTGGAAATGAGCAATTGTTTCGATGCGGCCATGCGTCAGCAGATCGTGAAGGCGCGGCTTGCATTCGATGCCGATCCAGCCGCCTTTCGCGCGCGGCATGAAGCGGCGCAGGCCGCGTTGCATGCCCGCATTCACGCGGCGCGTGCGGCGCTTGCTTCCTTCACGTTCGACGATGCCGTTCACGCGCGTGTGAGTGAACTGTGCATCGCGGCGCATGTGGACGGTCTGCGGGCCGATCTCGTGATGCTGCGCGCGGCGCGTGCGCTGGCGGCGCTGGAGAGCGCCGCCGATGTCACGGTCACGCATGTCGAGCACGTGGCGGATGCGGTGTTGCGGCATCGCAGGCACGAGGGGGATGCGGCTTCGTCGTCTTCTCCTTCCTTGCCGCCGCCGGACCGCGATCCGGCGCCTTCGCAATCCGATTCCGGCGATACCGACTGGGGCCATCTTCCGCCCGAGCCCGCCGGCATCACGAAGATCAAGCACGTGAGGCCGCTCGCCGCAAAAAAAGCCTGAACCATCGAAGGCGGGACGCGGATGCCGGAGAGCATCGTCTTCGATGGAAAGCGGCGCGTTCACCCGGGCGTCACGTCTCGCGTGAGGGCGATGCAAGCGTGTCCATCGACTGGCCGGCTACTTTGCGTGCCCGGCGCGCGGCGCGTCTTCAGCCGGAGCATCTGCGGTATCGGCGCAAGCAAGGCGAGGCCGCCGCGTTGCATTGTTTCGTACTGGATTGCTCGGCATCGATGCTCGCGGGCGAACGGCTCGCGCGCGCGAAGGGCATGCTGGTCGCGCTGTTCGATCGCGCGTATCGCGAGCGCGCGGAGATTGCACTGGTGTGCTTTGGTGGCGGGCGCGCCGAGGTGCGCCGTCAGCCGGGCGCGGCGCATGTGTTCAATGAACGCTGGGTAGCGCCGATCGGCGGCGGCGGGGGTACGCCGCTTACGCTCGGACTGGCGCGTGCGGCGGCGCTGCTGACGCGCACGGCACGGCGCAGGCCGTCGCAGCGTCGCTCGCTGTGGCTGCTGACGGACGGACGGACGAATGAGCAGCCGGATCGGCCACGGGATGTGGATCGGATTGTGGTCGTGGATTTTGATGAGCATGCCGTGCGCGTCGGACGGTGCAGGGCGTTCGCGCGGGAGTGGGAGGCGGAGTATTTGACGGCGGGGGAGTTGGGGTTGGAGGGGTGATGCGATTCCTCTGAATTCACCGCACAAAGCTTGCGCGTCATTGTCAGTGAAGCGATTCGCGACCAGAATGCCGCTCAATCCGACTTCCGCTGAGACTGCTGCATGCATCAACCTGTTGCTTCCGAGCCGCGGCGTGCGGCAACGGTTCTACGACGCTTCATGGCGTGCATGGCGTTCATCGGCTTTCCAGTCGCCGCCAACTCGCCAGAAGCGCCCACGCGCACCTACGCCCAAAACTTAAGGGACATGGTGCTGGCTACCTGCATCGCAACGGCCTACGACAGCAGCGCGGACGCACGAATCGATTCCGGAAGCAGCGTCAGTGCGCTGCGTGACTGGACCTACTACGATCTGGACCGGACGCCCCAGGCCATCACGTCACTTGTGAAGGCTTACCTTGAACGGGACTATCGTAATCCGCTCGTCGAAGCCGAAACGAACGGCCTCAACATTCGCTTCGACTTTCTCAAATGCCTCGACCTGTATCACAGCAAGGACCTGGACCATCTGGTGAAGGCCATGGTGATCGACCCGAACCGCCGCATCCATCCACCTTCCCGCTAACCCCTCACTCATACCACCGCGGCGTATAAACCCAGTCCCCCACCGTCCGCGTCGTCGATGACCCGACGATCACCATCGTCCGCATATCGACGAGATCGCTCGTCAGCGCCCCCAGCGTCACGATGCTCAGGCGTTCCCCCGGACGGCCGATGTCCCGTCCCAAGACGACCGGCGTCTCCGCCCGCCGATGCTGCCTGACGATCTCCATCGCGCGATCAAACTGCCAGGGCCGCGCCTTCGACAACGGGTTATAGAACGCCATCACCAGATCGGCCTCGCCGGCGTGCGCGATGCGTTTCTCGATCACGCTCCACGGCTTCAGGTTGTCGGACAGCGAGAGCACGCAGAAGTCGTGACCGAGCGGCGCGCCCGCCCGCGCCGACGTCGCCAGCGATGCCGATACGCCCGGCACGATCGCAAGCTTCACGGCGTGCCAACCGGCGTGATCGGCGCCGCCGGTGTCGAGTGCTTCGAGCACCGCCGCCGCCATGGCGAACACGCCCGGATCGCCCGACGACACCACGACGACGCGCCGTCCCTCGCTCGCCAGTTCGAACGCATGCCGCGCGCGCTGCAATTCCTCGCGGTTGTCGGTCATGTGGACGCGCTGGTCGTCGCGGAACGGCCCGGCCATGCGCACATAGGTTTCATAGCCGAGCACGTCCTGCGCTTCATCGAGCGCACGGCGCGCGGCGGGCGTCAGCAAATCCGCGCTGCCGGGACCCAGGCCCAGCACCGTCAGCGTGCCGCGCGCACGGCCGATGGCAAGCGCATCGACCGGTGTATCCGCGACGTGCAGCGCGACGCCGTTCGAGCCGGCCGCGTCGAAGGGCGGTGCATCGCACAGGCGCAGCGGCACGCTCAGCGCATGCGCGGCCTCCGTGAGTGCTTCGAGTGAATCTTGCCGAAGCGGTGCAACAAGTGCGGCCAGCGCGAGCGGCGCGAGTCCTCTTTCGCGCATTGCAACGCGCACCCGTTCCGCGATATCGCCTTCGATGCCCGCATCGTCGAGCCACGCCAGCACGCAGCGCGGATGAATCACGAGATCGTCCGTCGTAGCCGTGGCCGTAGCTGTGCCCGCGCCATACGGCGTGATGCGCACGGCGAGGCGAGCGTCGGCGGCGCGCGGAAGCGGCGCGTCGTCGAGCCAGGGCGCGTGGCCTTCGATACGCGTCGTCTCGCCCGCCAGCAGCTCCGACACGAAGCGCTTGCCTTGCTCGATGTCGGCCAGCACGTAGCCTTCGGGCGGCGCGAGCAGACATTGGCCGAAGCGCAGTTCGCCGCTCGTCGTGATGGCGGGCGCGATGTGCAACGAAGCCGCGATCTCGCGCGCCAGCACGTTCACCCCGCTCATGCCGCCGAGCAGCGGCACGACCGCGCTGCCATCCTGGGCGACGGCCAGCACCGGCGGTTCCGCGCCCTTGTCCGCGAGACACGATGCCAGCGCCCGGATCACGATGCCCGCGGCGCACAGCGCGATCACCGGCGTACCTGACACATACAGCGAACGCAGGTGCGCGCCGAAATCGTCATAGGCGATGTCGGCGGAATGAGCGTCCACGCGGCTCGCCAGCCCATGGATGCGCGCGCCGGGAACGTGCGCCTGGATGCGTCGCGCGGTGTCGAGCGCGGCGCTGCCCAGCACGACGATCGCCGGCGCGGTCCTGCTCGTCATGCCTGCCATTTCTTCCCCGGCACGACGAGCAGCGAGAAGTACGGCGACGCCATCGGATCGACTTCATCGAGGGCGACGATGCGCTGATTCGCCATCGTCGCGCGTTCGACGTAGAGCGCGCGGTCGTCGAGGCCGAGTTCCGCCAGCACGCGGCGCACTTTCTCGAAGTTGCGGCCGAGCTTCATGATGACGGCGGCGTCGGCGGCTTCGAGGCGGCGCTTGAGATCCGCTTCCGGCAACACGCCGGACAGCACCGACAAGCTCTGGTTGCGATACACCAGCGGCACGCCGAGCACGGCGACGCCGCCCAGCATCGAACACACACCCGGCACGACTTCCGCGTCGAAACGCGTCGCGAGGCGGTCGTGCAGATACATGTACGAGCCGTAGAAAAAGGGATCGCCTTCGCAGATCACCGCGACATCGCGTCCGGATTCGAGATGTCCCGAAATTTCTAGGGCCGCGTCGTCGTAGAACGCGCTGATGATGGTTTCGTAGCAGAGCGGCGGTTCGAGCGCTTCGGTCGTGACCGGATAGACGAGCGGCAGGCGGGTTTGCGCATCGTCGAGATGCGACTCGATGATGCCGAACGCATTGCCCTTCTTGCCCTTCGCCACAAAATACGCGACCACCGGCGCGGCCTTCAGCAGGCGCAGCGCCTTCAGGGTGAGCAGTTCCGGATCGCCCGGACCGACGCCCAGGCCATAGAGACGTCCGCTCATCATTCGACCTCCGAAGCCAGCGCGTTCACGGCGGCGGCGGCCATCGCGCTGCCGCCGCGCCGGCCGAGCAGCGCGACATATGGGATGCCGCGGCTGTCGGCGGCGAGCATCGCCTTCGATTCCGCCGCGCCGATGAATCCCACCGGAAAGCCCAGGATCAGCGCGGGCCGGGGTGCGCCGGCATCGAGCATGTCGAGCAGATGGAACAGGGCCGTCGGCGCATTGCCGATCGCGACGATCGCGCCTTCGAGATCCGGCCGCCAGAGTTCGAGCGCCGCCGCCGAGCGCGTGTTGCCCAGCGCGCGGGCGCGTTCGGGAACCGACGCATCGGCGAGCGTGCAGATCACGCGGTTGGCCGCCGGCAGGCGTGCGCGTGTGATGCCTTCGGCGACCATGCGCGCGTCGCACAGGACCGGCGCGCCGGCCGCGAGCGCGCGGCGGCCAGCCAAGCCCGCACCAGGCGAGAAACGCAGGTCGCTCACGATATCGACCATGCCGCAGGCGTGAATCAGCCGCACTGCGAGTTTTTCGAGATCGGCGGGGACGGCGGCGAGGTCGGCTTCGGCGCGGATTGTCGCGAACGACTGGCGATAGATCTCCGCGCCGTCGCGGATGTAGTCAAGCATCGGTCGTGCTCCGGGCGAGCCGTTCGGCTGCCTCTTCGAGTGTCAGGTTGCATGCGGCGAGCTGCTCGCCGCAGTAAAGGTCGTAACGGCCCGGTGCGCGCGCCAACAGCGTCGTCGCGACCGGATGCGCCGCCGCGCACGAACGCTCGCAACCGCTCAGATGCACCTGCGCCAGTGCGTGCGCGGGGAGAAGAGGGGCGAGGCGTTGTGCATCGGATTTTGTGTCTGCGCGGCTTTTGGCGCAGCCGGCGGAACCGGCGCACGCGATCAGGCGCGCGAACGGGTCGCGTGGCTCGGTCGCGAGGCCTAGTCTGCGCAGTTCACGCAGGACGTCGCGTGCGGCGTGCGGCGCAAGGTCCGGGATCAGCACGCTCTGCCATGGTGTCATCGCGAGACGGCCCGCGGCATAGGTCGTGGCGATGGCGGCGAGGGCGTCGAGCGTGGCGGCGTCGAGGCGTCCGAGCGGGGCCTGTGCGCCGGCGTAGGCCATTGTTTGCGTGTTCGTGCCGCCGTGCGCGCCGAGCCGCAACGTGGCATCGGAGGAAGTGCGCCGCCACGAACGTAGCGCCGCTTCCGGCTCCGGAAAGGCAAGGGCGTGCGTGCCGGCGCGCGCCAGCAGATCGCGCATGCGATGCTCGTCGGGCCGTGCAAGCGCAAGAAAGCGGCGCAGCATGTCGGTCACGAAGGGAACGACATCGTCACGGGAAATCACGCCAAGTGCGGGCGTATCGTGCGCATGCCGCGGGATCGTGCCGGCGAGGCCGTAAGCGAAACGCGCACCGTCATCGAGCGCGGCAAGCCACAAGTCATGCGGATGATCGAGCATCGCGAGTTGCTCGCCGCCATCCAGTTGCAGCGCGAATTTCGGCGACAGCGCATGCAGCGCGGTATCGGCCTGCATGGCGGCGACGAGCTCGGCGGCCAGCGTGCGCGTGGCATCGCTCGCGAGCGGGCTCAGCATCAGGTTGCGGATGTCGTCGGCGCCCTTGGTCGCGGGCGCCAGACCCGCAGCGGAAGCGATGTCGACGAGCCGCGCGTGGGCATCGGCGCGAATGCCGCGCAGTTGCAGGTTCGCGCGATTGGTCACTTCGATCACACCGGAACCGCACTCGCGCGCGGCCCGCGCCACGGCACGCGCAGCGTCGGCGCTCAGCGCGCCGCCCGTCAGGCGCAGGCGCGCGAGACCGCCGTCAAGCGCGGTAACGACGCGCATCAGCCCCGGACACGCGGAGGTGCGGGATGCGGTCGCAGGCACTGGATGGTCGAGTGAGATCAAAGGCATGGCCCGTGAGGCTTCGCGTGTGTGGCGCTGACCGGTTGCATCGGCCGGTGGGTGTCGCGCGAAAACGTTCGGTTGGCAAGTCGCCTGGCTTGGGGGCGTTATTCGCGCCGGGGCATGTGAGGCAGCGGCACGGAGGGCGGACTCGCTGCGTACAAGTGCCAGCCCTGCCGGCGTCTCCAAATATGCCGCAAAGCCTTGTCAGGCAAGGCAGGTCCGAATTCTAACATCGAACATCGCGACTCAAGCCGATGCTCGGCATGGCGCGCATGAACGTTATCGGGACGCCGGTCATCAACGCGATTTCTTGGCCGCTGAAGAGCCGAGTAAATGCTGTTGAGCAAGCATTTATACCGCTTGTATGTGTGCGGACATTTTTTTTCAGGCGGGCATTTGAATTCGTTACACAAAGCGACACACATGCTTTTGTTATCGCGATATTTTTGACGGATGGTTTGATGACACGGAGACGTGACACATGATGCATTTACCTGACCAGCAGTCCTTCTGCGCGACGCAAAGCGGAACACGACTCGGCGATTTCAGCTTTGTCGAATCAGGCTGTGCCGCAGTCAAGTTGAACCGAGCAAGAGATAGGAACGTAGGAAATCCCGCGCACGTGAAACCGAGCCAGAGGTTATGAAACGGAGCACGGCCCGAATCGATTGGGTCACTGTTTTTCTGGGCGTTTGCCTGATCGCGATTTTTGGTCAATTCACCTGGATGGATATTGATTTCTATCTCGAATCCACGGTGACAGTGGGCGAAGTCGTCAAGCTGAATCATGGTGGATATCACCCGGAAGTGTCTTTCACGACAGACAAGGGCGTAACCGTCACCTTCCCCGGAAGCAGTACCTATCCGGTGGAGGTGGGCGACCGCCTTGAGGTGCGTTATTTGCGCAGCGCGCCCGGTATGCAGCCGAAGGTCAACCAGACATTAAACCTGTTCGATTTCATGCCGCTTCTGTTTGGCGTGGTTGTGGTCATATCGGGACTAATGGGGAAGTCCTTGCTCAACTTCGGATCGAGGAATGATCAGTTATAGAAAGAGTCGTTGGCGATATAACACCGGTGCCAGTGTGGCTGGCGCGTTGGGGCCTTTATCTGCTGCACGCGGCATACTCGTGCTGGATGATCCCGCGAAAGTAACCCACCATTTCAACTTTTCCACGTTTGGAATCAATCTTCTTAGCCTGAGAATCCCGAAGCAGTTTCAGCTTCCTGAATTGCCCTTGCCTAAAGGTCGTGGGTTGACCGGTTCGGGCTCAACCACGGATTTCTGGGGCGACGGAGTCGTCCTTATGAACTACTCCTTCCAAGGCGACGAACTGTCCGCGGCCGATTTTGGCGGCGGCGCGTTCATCGCCGAAATGGGTGGCGGGATGCTGATCGCAAAGGCTTACACAATCATGCACATGGGCATTCCGGAGGCACTGATGCTTGCGTGCGCTGCTAGTCCGGCCTTGATCGGTATGGCGGCAAGAAACGCCAGGGCCATGATTGTCATGAAGGGTATCAGCGAGGGTTTGATTGACGGACTTGGCTTGTCGTCGTCGATTGGCTTTGTCTCTCACGGCTGAGATTTTTGATTCGCATTGCAAGTTCATTTGGTCAGGAAAAGGAACGCATGGAGACTTTTATCCTGGTTGACGGTATCGAGGGCGAATCGCAGAGCGTGCCCAAGGCCATTGATGTCATCTCGTTCAAGTGGTCGTTGCATCAGACGTCCGACGCATCACACAGCAATGCAGGAAGCGGACCGCGAGCAACATTCGCGACGTGGAATTCGTGCACCGCCTGGACCGCGCCAGCCCGAATTTGGCCAAGTACTGTGCCGTGGGTCAGTCCATCCCTAAAGCCGCGCTGTTTTCACGTATGGCCGGAGGAACGCCACAGGAATTCATGCGGTGGAGTATGGATGATGTGAGGGTCACGGTCGTGGAACCCGTCGGCGCGGGCGGCACCATCGTAGAACGCGTCGCGCTTTCTTTTGTTCGAATGAAATACGAGTATGTTCTGTTGACGGACCTGGGGCAGAGAGGCGGAACCGTCACCGCCTTATTCGATCTCCGCAGCTAAGCGAGCATCGTCACCGATCGCTCGCGTCCGCTTTGCGCAGGTTTGCCGCCTTCCGTTGCGCGTTCTTGAATCAAGCGCTGTCGCGCGCCGCCACTTCGGCCTTGATTTGATTCAGACCACGGGAAACCGGTCGTACCCATGTAATCTATGAGAGCCGAGTCTTCAGGCCATCAAGAGTTGACGAGCCTTCACGAAGCTCGAGAAACGTGACAACCGAACCGTTCACTGCAAGGCCAACTCGAGCTCCGGCGGACCTGTATCATGCCCGCTTTTACCGACCATCCGGCCCTGACGGCCCCTCGGGCGCTTTACTGAGCGGTTTACCTGACAGGCCTGGACCCACATCGAGGAGATGCCGCATGTCGACCTGGCTGACCGTCGTTGGCATCGGCGAGGACGGCTGGCACGGCCTGTCCCGCGCCGCGCGCCGCGCGCTCGTCGAAGCGCAGGCCATCCATGGCGGCGAGCGCCATCTCGCGCTGCTGCCGTCCCGTATCGCCGCGCGCTGCGTGCCGTGGCCCCGGCCGTTTTCGATCGACGCCGTGCTCGCCGAACGCGGCGACGGCAAGACCCGCATCTGCGTGCTCGCGAGCGGCGATCCGATGTGCTTCGGCGTCGGCGCGACGCTCGCGCGTGAAGTCGCCGGCGAGGAAATGCGCGTGCTGCCCGCGCCGTCGTCGCTGTCGCTGGCCGCGGCGCGCCTGCACTGGGCGCTCCAGGACGTGGCGTGCGTGTCGCTCGTCAACCGGCCGGCGGCGTCGCTGCTCGCCGACGTGCATCGCGGCGCGCGCCTGCTCGTCCTGAGCGCCGACGGCGCCACGCCCGCCGCCGTCGCTACGCTGCTCACCGCGCATGGTTTCGGCGCGAGTCGCATGAGCGTGTTCGAGCATCTGGGCGGCGCCAGCGAACGCCGTATCGACGAACGGGCCGACGACTGGCGCGAGCCGCGCGTCGCCGCACTCAATCTGATCGCGATCGACTGCCGCACGCACGCGGGCCACGCCGGCCCGCCGCTGACACCGGGACTGCCCGACGACGCCTATCGGCACGACGGCCAGCTCACCAAGCGCGCGGTGCGTGCCGTGACACTGGCGCATCTCGCGCCGCAGCCGGGCGAACTGCTGTGGGACGTGGGCGCGGGCTGCGGTTCGATTGGCATCGAATGGATGCGCGCGCACCGAGCCTGCCGTGCGATTGCGATCGAATCGAACGAGAGCCGGCAGCGGCTCATCGAGTACAACCGCGACGCGCTCGGCGTGCCCGCGCTGCAACTCGTGAAGGGCGAGGCGCCCGCCGCGCTCGACAACCTGCCCGCGCCGGACGCCGTGTTCATCGGCGGCGGGCTGACCGTGCCCGGCGTGCTCGATGCGTGCTGGTCGCGCCTGCGTCAGGGCGGACGGCTCGTCGCCAATGCCGTGACCTTGCAGAGCGAGATGGCGCTGGTCGAATGGCGCGCGCGGCACGGCGGCGAACTGACGCGCATCGCGGTCGCTCAGGCGGAGCCGCTCGGCAGTTTCGATACCTGGCGCCAGGCGCTGCCCATCACGCTGCTGCAAGCGAGCAAGCCATGAGCGGCCTGTGTTCGTCTTCCCGCAAGGCCGGCACGGCATGAAGCGCATTCTCCTGCTCGGCGGCACCGGCGACGCGCTTGCGATCGCGCGCGCACTGCCCGCCGGTCACGTCTATAGCCTGGCAGGCCTTGGGCGCGTACCGGACGATCTCGCGTGCACGGTGCGCGTCGGCGGGTTTGGCGGCATCGACGGGCTCGATGCCTATCTGCGCGACGCGGACATCGCGCTCGTCGTCGATGCGACGCATCCGTATGCCGCGCAAATGAGCCGCCACGCGCGCGCAGCCTGCGACAGCACGGGCGTGCCGCTGTGGGCCGTGCGCCGTCCCGCGTGGCCTGCACAGCCCGGCGACGACTGGCGCTTCGTGTCCGACTGGCGCGGCATCGTTGCCGGCATCGCCGGATTCAGCCGCCCGCTGTTCACGCTCGGGCGCGAACCGCTCGCGCATCTGGACGAGATTCCCGCATCGCAATACTGGACCGTGCGTTGTCTCGAAGCACATGCGGGCACCGCACGCGCGCGGATCATCGACGCGCGCGGCCCGTTCACCCTCGACGGCGAACGCGCGCTGTTCGACGCAGCCCGCATCGATGTCGTCATCAGCAAGCACAGCGGCGGCCGCGCGACCGAGGCGAAGCTGACGGTCGCGCGCGAACGCGGCCTGCCGGTCATCATGCTCGCGCGTCCCGATTTGCCCGCCGCCGACCGCAGTTTCGACACCGTCGCCGATGCACTCGAAGCGCTCGACGCACTCGGCCTTCAACCCTCATCCAAAGCATGACTGTCTATTTCATCGGCGCCGGACCCGGCGATCCCGAACTCATCACCGTCAAAGGGCAGCGGCTGGTCCGCACGTGCCCCGTGCTGCTCTATGCCGGCTCGCTGGTGCCGAAGGAAGTGCTCGCCGGTCATCGCGCGGAGACGTGCATCGATACGGCGGAGCTCGATCTCGATACCATCGTCGCGCTGCTGCACGACGCGCACGTCGCCGGCCACGACGTGGCGCGCGTGCATTCCGGCGATCCCTCGCTGTACGGCGCGATCGGCGAGCAGATGCGCCGGCTCGACGCGCTCGGCATTCCCTATGAAATCGTGCCCGGCGTGACGGCGACGGCTGCATCCGCGGCCGCGCTCGGGCGCGAGCTGACGCTGCCCGGCATCTCCCAGACGGTCATCCTCACGCGCTACGCAACCCGTACCGCCATGCCGCCGGGTGAAGCGCTTGCGGACCTGGCGCGGCATCGCGCGACGCTCGCGATTCATCTCGGCGTGCGTCACATCGAGCGCATCGTCGCCGACCTGCTGCCGCACTACGGCGCGGACTGTCCGGTGGCCGTGGTGTTTCGCGCGAGCTGGCCCGACGAGACGCGCATCGAGGGCACGCTCGCGGACATCGCGCACAAGGTGCGGGCGGCGGGCGTCGAACGCACGGCGATGATTCTCGTCGGCCGCGTGCTGTCCGCCGACGGTTTCGCCGACTCCACGCTCTACGGCAGCTGATCCCGCCATGCGCGACCTCGACGCCGTCTTCGCCGCACTCGCCCGGTCGGCGTTCCAGCGGCGCTTTGCGCTCGGCGTGAGGGAAGGGAAGTATCTGGGCGAGAAGGGCATGGAGACGGTGCTCACGCAGGCGCACGACCTGATCGGCAGACGTCTCGCGCCGCCGCTGCCGCCCAACGACGGCAAGCAGACGCCGATGCGCGGGCATCCGGTGTTCATCGCGCAGCACGCGACGGCGACGTGCTGCCGCTCGTGTCTGGCCAAATGGCATGAGATCCCGGCGGGGCGGGCGCTGGATGCCGTCGAGCGGCAGCATGTAGTCGATGCAATCGAACGCTGGCTGCGGGCGCAGCCGCTGCCGGAAGCGTTGCGGTCCGAGCGTGAGGAGCGTCAGCGCAGTCTGTTCTGACGCCCGGCATGATCGCGTGCGCCCGCAAGGCGCGCCGCGCCTGTCAGTTGCTGCCGATCTGGACTTGAACCTCAGCCGATCTTGCCACGCTGATGAATCCGCGATGCTCCAGGAACACAGCCTGTTGGCTTGGGTGAGCCAGGATATCCGGCGTCAGGTTGAACGCCACGACGTTATCGGCCATCGACACGGGGATTCTTTCACCGCCGATGACGGCCACCGTACCCGGAGGCGGATCGCCCTTGATCTTCATCCAGATCGGCGTGCCGGCGGGATCCAGGTGGGCGAGATCGATGGTCCTGGGTCCGTAGCAACTCGCGGACGCCACCGCGACGGTGATCGCGAACGCGATCAGGAAGAAGGCCAGCGGCGACATGTTCCGAACCTCGGTCTGATCGGGTCTGATCGAACAGGTACCGGCCCACGGCCAGGTGAAAAGGTAGATCCCGTAACTGATGCGGCCGAGGTACTGCAAGGTGGGCGGGCAAGCGACCGCGATGGCAGCCGGCCAGCCATCCATCCACGCAATCAGCGAGGCAGCGAGGCAGCCGATGGCCGTAGGCCACAGAACGAATCCATAGGCACAGTGACCGCTCAGGTCGCCGGCGAAAACAGCGACTGCGCAAAGTGAGTCAATCTCGGGACGGTAGGGTCTGGCCTCTGCCTGGATTATTTTTGAATTCGCAACTGCCGCCAATCCGTCGGGAGTGTCTCAATCCCTCGCTGCGCCTGCCTTACGCGTCTTCGCGCGCCGGGCGAGCATGTTGAGCGCCTCCACCAGCGCCGAGAACGCCATCGCGGCATAAATATAGCCTTTGGGCACATGCGAGCCGAAACCTTCCGCGATCAGCGTCATGCCGATCACGAGCAGGAAGCCGAGCGCCAGCATGACGATGGTCGGATTCCGATCGATGAACCTCGACAGCGGCCCGGCCGCGAACAGCATCACGGCCACTGCGGCGATTACCGCGACGAACATGATCGGAATGTGCTCGGTCATGCCGACCGCGGTCACGATGCTGTCGATGGAAAACACGAGGTCGAGCAGCAGAATCTGGCCGATCGCCGAGAGCGGCGTCAGACGGCCGCCGGCGTTCGCGCCTCCGTGACCGTCGGCGTCGTGCGTCACGTGATGACGGATCTCCGTGGTGGCCTTCCACACGAGAAACACGCCGCCCGCGATCAGGATCAGGTCGCGCCACGAGAAGCCGTGCCCGAAAGCTTCGAAGATCGGCGCCGTGAGCCGCACGATCAGCGCGACCGTGCCGAGCAAGCCAAGCCGCATCACGAGCGCGAGGCCGATGCCCAGGCGCTGGGTGCGCGCCCGGTGCGCCTCGGGCAGCTTGTTGGTCAGGATGGAAATGAAGATGAGGTTGTCGATGCCGAGCACGACTTCCATGACGACGAGCGTCGCGAGCGCGGCCCAGGCGGCGGGATCGGCGAGGAGGGCGAGGAGATAGTCCATGCGGTGCGGGCGTGATCAGTTTGGCGGCGATGGCGGGATGTTAACCTGCTCGACTCCCGAAATGAAAGGAACTTGAAATATTCATTCGAATCGAAGCGCCACACGATAGCGAGCTTTTGCCGCCCGGGGTCGTGTGTTGAGACCAAATATGGCCTATTGGCCACAAATACCGGATTTGAAACGGATTTTTGCATCTATTGAGATGCGATTGAGCGGGCTTTACGGGTAAACTCCAATCCTTTCGAGCCGGCTCAAAATCCGGCCGTCCTACACTTCCTGCCGTCCAGGAAAATACGCCACTTCGCATGCAGGGAAAATCACAACGTCTCGTCGAGCTGGACTTCTTCAGGGGACTGGTTCTGCTCATCATCGTCGTCGATCACATCGGCGGCAGCATGGTGTCGCGCTTCACCCTGCATGCTTTCGCGCTCAATGACGCCGCCGAGGTCTTCGTCTTCCTCGGCGGCTTCGCGACAGCCACCGCCTATGTCTCGCTCGCCGAGCGCCGTTCCGAAAGCGCCGCGCGCCGGCGTTTCCTGAAGCGGGCGTTCGAGCTGTATCGCGCCTTCCTCGTCACCGCCGTGCTGATGCTGGCCGCGTCCTTCCTGCTGCGGCCGTTCTTCGGCCACGCGCCGAATCTCGCGCTGCACGATCTCGACAGCCTGATGGCCGAACCGGTGTCGTCGATCGCACAAATCCTCACGTTCGAGCGCCAGCCCTACCTCGCTGCCGTCCTGCCGATGTACGCGCTGTTCGCGCTGGCCGTGCCGCTGATGCTGCCGCTCGCCCGCAGCAAGCCGTGGATCCTGCTAGGACTGAGCCTCGCGCTGTGGGCGTGCGCGCCGGCGATCGGCGAGTATCTGCCCTCGGCCGAAGACAACCTCTGGGATTTCAATCCCGCCGCCTGGCAATTGATGTTCGTGCTCGGCGTGCTGGCGCGCTGTCAGCCCGTGTATCAGCGGCTGACTGCGCATCGTTTTGGCTGGATCGTCAGTGCGGGCGCCGTCGCGCTGATCGCCGGCATGGCGTACTACAAGCTGCTCGTGCTGCCGCCGGTGCTGGACAGCGCCTTCAAGCGCGATCTCGCCGGGCCGCGCATCGTCAATTTCCTGGCGATCGCGTGGATCTGCGCCAATCTCGCGCGCTATGGCGTCATCAAGGCGATCGCGAACCGCCTGCCGTGCATTGGCGCGGTCGGGCGCGACGGCATGGTGGCGTTCGTCGCGGGCACGGTCATTTCGCTGGTCGTCGACTCCGTCCTGTTCACGCTGACCGATGGCCTCATCAACGTGCCGGCCGGCTTGGCCGCCGATGCGCTGGCCATCGGCGCGCTGCTCGCCGTGCCGCGCGTGCATCAGGCCGTGGCGGGCTGGCTCGGCAGCCGTCGACCGTTGCCGAAGCCGACGCCTGCAGCGACGCCCGCCCGCGTGGCCGCCGATACGCGCGGACGTTGACGCGCAAAAGAGCCGAAGAAGCGGGCAATCCTTGCCCACTTTTTTTTGGGAGTTAAGCCAGCAACTAACCGTCTTTTTCTCAACGCACCATCGAATTGGTGCAGAAAGTGGTGCGCGGCACGCTCCTTGCATGTACACCGGCCATCACGACAAAAAAACCGGAACCGCCATGCTTAAACTCGCCATCCTCTTCGCAATCATCTCCGTCGTCGCGGGCCTCTTCGGCTTCACACGCGTCTCGTCCGGCGCGGCGGGCATCGCCAAGATCTGCTTCTTCATCTTCCTGATCCTGTTCGTCATCTTCCTGGTCATCGCGATTTCGGCAGGCTCGCTCGTGCTGTAGCGCCGAGGCGGCTCAATACCGCCTACGCGTGCTTCCTCCGATCGACCCGTCTCCCGCCGCAGTGTTACATTGCGGCGAGGAGACATTCACGCGGCGGCGGATGGCACCAAGCCCCGTCGACAGCCGCGCTGAACCGACAAGGAGGAAGGCGATGCAGCACGCCATCGGCGCGGCCTTGCAGCCCGCGCAGCGCGATCTCATCCGTCATTCGCACGAGCGCTCGGCCACCTTCGGGTTGTTTGAAACGATGCGCCCCGATTACGCCGTGCTGACCGGTGCGCAACTGGCCGTCAAGCTCGACGAGAGCCGCACGCTGTGCGCGCACGCGCTGCCGGTCATCGAGACGCTGTACGCCCAGCTTGCGAACACCCACAGCATGATTGCGCTGACGGATGCGGGCGGCCTGATCCTGCATTCGTTCGGCGACGACGACTTCCTCGCCCGTGCCGAAAAAGTCGCGCTGCGCGCCGGCGCGATCTGGAACGAGGCGCATCAGGGCACGAACGCCATCGGCACGACGATCGCCGAACGCACGGCCGTCACCGTCCACGGCGACCAGCATTACCTGCGCGCCAATCATTTCCTGACCTGCTCGAGCGTGCCGATCCTCGATCCGCTCGGCAACCTGTCCGGCGTCCTCGACGTCACCGGCGACCGGCGCGGCTATCACCAGCACACGATGGCGCTCGTCAAGATGTCGGGACAAACCATCGAGAACCGGCTGATTTCGAGCGCCTTCGAAGACAAGCTGCGCGTCCGTTTTCACAGCCGCCCGGAATTCATCGGCACGCTGATGGAAGGCATCGCTGTGTTCGAACTGGACGGCCGTCTGCTGTGCGCCAACCGCAGCGCGCAGTTCCAGCTCGGGCTCGATTTGCGCAGCCTGCGCGCGCAAACTTCGGAGACGCTGTTCGGCGAGGGCGTCGAAACGCTGATCGGGCGTCCCGGCGACGCGCCGCGGCGGCTGGTGCTGCATAGCGGCGTCGGCGTGTTCGCGAGCATCGAGTTTCGCGGCAGGCCGGCGACGAGCGTAGCCGTGACCGTTGCCGAGCCGGTGTCGTCGGCACTCGCGGCGCTCTGCACTGGCGATGCGCACATGCAGGACGTCGCCGGCCGCGTCCGCAAGGTGATCGGCAAGAACATTCCCGTTTTGATCGGCGGGCCGACGGGCGCGGGCAAGGAAATGCTCGCGCGCGCGATCCATGCCGATTCGCCGCGTCGCGCAGGGCCGTTCGTCGCGGTGAACTGTGCGTCGCTGCCGGAGACGCTGATCGAATCCGAGCTGTTCGGCTACGTGCCGGGCGCCTTTACCGGCGCGGCCAAACGCGGCGCGACCGGCAAGATCGTGCAGGCGAACGGCGGCACGCTGTTCCTCGATGAAATCGGCGACATGCCGCTCGCGCTGCAAAGCCGTCTGCTGCGCGTGCTGCAAGAGCGGATGGTCGAGCCGCTCGGCGCGGCGCGCGCGGTGCCGGTCGATTTCATGCTGGTCTGCGCGAGCAACCGCAAGCTGCGCGATTGCGTCGCGCAGGGCACTTTCCGCGAAGATTTGTATTACCGCGTCAACGGGCTCTCGGTGACGCTGCCGCCGCTCGCCGAGCGAAGCGATTTGCGCGCGGTCGCCGACAAGATGCTGCGCGATGAGCGTTTCACCAGCCGCCCGATCGACATCGATCCGGCCGTGCTCGCGCTGTTCGCGCGGCATCCCTGGCCGGGCAACCTGCGGCAGTTGAGCAACGTTCTGCGCACGGCCTGCGCGATGCTCGACGATCACGACACCCACATCCGCGTCGCCCATCTGCCGCACGATTTCATGGATGAACTCGATGCACTCGGCGAGGTAGAACCGTCATTCGCACCGACGCTGCCGTCGGGCGGGCGTCTCGCCGACATCGAAGCCGGCGCGGTCGCGGCGGCGCTCAAGGCGCACGGCGGCAATGTATCGGCGACGGCGCGCGAACTCGGCGTGTCGCGCACGACGGTGTATCGCAAGCTGCGCGGCTAGCCTTCGAGCGCGCCCGGGCTGTGAGGCGCGGGCAGCGCGCCGCTGTGATCCTTCAGCCCGACGCCGGTCAGTCCGAGGTGGCGCGCCTCGTTCAGCAGCCACATCAGCTTGTGCGCGGCGGCGTCGTAAGGCAGGCCCTCGGGGCGCACGTTGGAGATGCAGTTGCGCTCGGCGTCGTGACGGCCGGCGCGCGGCTCATACGTCACGTAGAGCCCGAGACTGTCCGGCGAACTGAGTCCCGGCCGTTCACCGATCATCATCACCACCATCCGCGCCCGCAAGCGTTCGCCGACGGGATCGCCCAGCGCCACTCGCGCCTGCGTGGCGATCACCACAGGACCGATGCGCCAGCCGTCGAGACGTGGCCGCAGGCTCGCGAGCAGCGGCGCGACGTGGCGCTGCGCGGCGACGGCGGACAGTCCGTCCGCGGCCACGAACACCAGGTCCGGTGCGTCATGCAGGCTCTTCGCGTAATCGGCGAGACGCGCGTCGCCTGCTTCGCCGGGCATGCGCCCCAGGTCGGGACGACGCAAATAAGTGGCGCGATCGGGGGCCGCGCTCGGCACGTCGAGTGTGTCGAAGCCTGCGGCGCGGATGGCCTCGGCAAGCGCGCCGACATCGAGCGGCTGGTGGACCGCGTCGCGCGCCTGCGCATGCGCAAGTTGGAAGGCGAGCAGCGGCGCGGTGGGCAGGCTGCTGCCTGCGCGGCCCAGCGCGATGCGGGCATTCGTGAAACGCCGCAACGCGTCCCACGGATCGTCCTGGCGGGGTGGCGTCGTCGTCATGCGTCGATCCAGTCAAGCAGCGGTTGACGGGACGCGCCTGATGGACGCGCAAGCAAACCGCCCTGTGCATCCGTGACGCGCATTCTGGCGAGCCACGCTTCGAACTCGGGCGCGCGCTTGAGGCCGAGCAGCCGACGGACATACAGCGCGTCGTGAAACGAGGTGCTTTGATAGTTGAGCATCACGTCGTCCGCGCCCGGCACGCCCATGATGAAATTCACGTTCGCGGCGCCCAGCAGGGTCAGCAGCGTGTCCATGTCGTCCTGATCGGCTTCGGCGTGATTCGTGTAGCAGATGTCACAGCCCATCGGCACGCCGAGCAGCTTGCCGCAGAAGTGATCCTCCAGTCCCGCGCGAATGATCTGCCGGCCGTCGTACAGGTATTCCGGACCGATGAAGCCGACTACCGTATTCGTCAGCAGCGGCTGGAAGCGGCGCGCCACCGCGTAGGCGCGCGCTTCGCAGGTCTGCTGGTCGACGCCGTGATGCGCGTTCGCCGACAGCGCGCTTCCCTGGCCGGTTTCGAAGTACATGACGTTGTCGCCGACCGTGCCGCGCCCGAGCGACAACGCCGCGTCGCGCGCCTCCTCGAGCAGCGCAAGCGACACCCCGAAGCTCGCATTGGCGCGTTCGGTGCCTGCGATCGACTGGAACACGAGATCCACCGGTGCGCCTTGTTCGATCGCCGCGAGCGTGTTGGTGACGTGGGTGAGGACGCAGGACTGCATCGGCACGTCGTAGCGCTGGCGGAAGTCGTCCATCATCGTGAGCAGCGTGCCGATGGCGGTGGGCGAATCGGAGGCCGGATTGATGCCGATGACCGCGTCGCCGCAGCCGTAGAAGAGGCCGTCGAGCATCGCGGCGGCGATGCCCTTGGGATCGTCGGTCGGATGATTCGGCTGGAGGCGCGCCGAAAGATGGCCGGGCAGGCCGATGGTCGTCCGAAAGCGCGTGATCACCGGGCGTTTTTTGGCGGCGAGGATCAGGTCCTGGTTGCGCATCAGCTTGGACACCGCGGCGGCCATTTCCGGCGTGATGCCCATGGTGACGGCTTCGAGCGCGGCGGTGTCGGTGCTGTCGGCGAGTAGCCATTCGCGGAAGGCGCCGACCGTCAGATGCGCGAGCGGCGCGAAGGCGTCGCGCGAATGCGTATCGACGATCAGCCGCGTGACTTCGTCGTCCTCGTAGGGAATCAGCGGTTCGTCGAGGAAGGCGGCGAGCGGGACCTGCGCCAGCGCCATTTTGGCGGCGACGCGCTCTTCCTCGGTGGCGGCCGCGAGACCGGCGAGCTCATCGCCGGACCGTCGCGGACTGGCGCGGGCGAGCAGCGTCTTCAGGTCGTCGAAACGGTAACGGCGCACGCCGATCGTCTCGTGATAGCTCATCGCTTCTCCTTGCACGGTGCGGGCGATCCTGCGATACGGCCACTGTAGCCGCTTCGCGCCCGGCTTGGGCGGCGGAGAAAAAAGCCCGCCGGAAGCGAATCCGTGCCCATGCGATAATTTTTCGCTTCAGTCAGTCGCCGCGCGCCCCGTTTCCCGTGAAAAATCTGCTTGTTCCCCTCGACCGCCTCGGCGATTTCGACGAAATCGTCGACGTCCGCACGCCGCTCGAATTCGCCGAGGATCACATTCCCGGCGCCATCAACGCGCCGGTGCTGAGCAATGAGGAACGGGTGATCGTCGGGACGATGTACAAGCAGGTCTCGCCGTTCGAGGCAACCCGCGTCGGCGCGGCGATGGTCGCGCGCAACATCGCGCAGCATCTCGACACGCTTTTCGCCGACAAGCCCCGCAACTGGCGGCCGCTCATCTACTGCTGGCGCGGCGGCAAGCGTTCCGGTTCGATGACGACCTGGCTCAACCTGATCGGCTGGCAGGCGCGTCAGCTCGAAGGCGGCTACAAGACTTATCGGCGCGGCGTGATGGAGCGGCTCGGCGAACTGCCGCGCCAGTTCCGCTATGTGGTGCTGATCGGCCATACGGGCAGCGGCAAGACGCGGCTCCTGACGGCGCTGCACGAAGCGGGCGCGCAGGCGCTCGATCTGGAAGGGCTGGCGGCGCATCGCGGATCGTTGCTCGGCGCGTTGCCGGGGCGGCCGCAGCCGTCGCAGAAAGGTTTCGATTCGGCGCTGCTCGACGTGCTGTCCGGCTTCGACCGCAACCGGCCCGTGTTCGCCGAGGCGGAAGGGCGCCGCATCGGTTCCATCACGCTGCCCGATGCGCTGCTCGACAGCCTGCACGCGTCGCCCTGCGTGGAGGTTCGTGCGGAGCGGAAAGACCGCATCGCGTTTCTGCTGCAGGATTACGCCCATCTGTTCGACGATCCTGCTTTCTTCAAGACGCAGTTGTCGAAGCTGGTCGCGCTGCACAGCCGCGAACGCGTGGCGCACTGGCACGGGCTCATCGACGCCGATGCGCGCGCGGAGCTGTTCGGCGAGCTGATCGACCGGCATTACGATCCGGCCTACGCGCGCAGCAGCCAGGCGCTGTACCGCGAATTGCCGAACGCGGCCCATGTGCTGTTCCGGCCGAACGACGCAGACAGCGTCGAACAGGCGCATGCACTGCTTGCCCAGCTTGCCGAAACCACGCCCGCACTTTGATTCAACTCCACACTCGAAACTAGAAGACACGCTATGACCACGCTCCGTCAACCTCGCGTCGCGCTCGGCTGGATGGTGTTCCTGCTGATCGCCGTATTGGGACTGTTCTATGTGAAATGGTTTCCGTACTACAACCGCGCGTTTGTGGCGGCGAGCCAGCATTCGATCGGCAAGTCCATCTTGATGGGCACGGCCGCGAATGCGCCGACGCCTTCGTGGCAGGCCGCGCTCGATTACGCGCTCGCCTATGGCAAGGCCATCTGGCAGGCGATGGTGCTCGGCCTCCTGCTCGGCTCGGCGGTGCAGGCGCTGATTCCGCCGCGCTGGGTCGCACGGGCGCTCGGCGAGCATGACTTCGGCAGCGTGGTGAACGGCGGGCTGATGTCGTTGCCGGGCATGATGTGCACGTGCTGCGCGGCGCCGGTCGTCGCGGGCCTGCGTGCGCGCGAGGCGGCGCCGGGCGCGGCGATCGCGTTCTGGCTCGGCAATACCGTGCTCAATCCGGCGGCGCTGGTGTTCATGGGCTTCGTGCTCGGCTGGCAATGGACCGGCCTGCGCCTCGTGCTGGGCGTGCTGATGGTGTTCGGGCTCGGCTACGCGGTGAACCGGATGGTGACGCCGGAACAGGCGGCGGCATCGCGCGAGTCGCTGGCGAAGCTCGTCGAAACCGACGACCCCGGCACGGCGTTCTCGCGCTGGCTCAAGATTCTCGGCCGCATGACTTTGCGGCTGATCCCCGAATACATCGTGCTCGTGCTGCTGCTCGGCGCGGCGCGCGCGTGGCTGTTTCCGCACATCGGGCCGGATATCGGCAACGGTTTGCTGTGGATCGCGGCGTTTGCGGTAGCCGGCACGCTGTTCGTGATTCCGACGGCCGGGGAAGTGCCGATCATCCAGGCGATGTTGTCGCTCGGCATGGCGACCGGGCCTGCGGGTGCGTTGTTGATGACGCTGCCGCCGGTGAGCGTGCCGTCGCTCGCGATGCTCGGGCGGTCGTTTCCGCCGCGCGTGCTGGCGTTCGTGACGGTGGCGGTGGTGGTGTTCGGGATCGTCGGCGGGGTGGTGGCGGCGGGGGTGTTTTGAGGGGGCAGCCGATGATATTCGGATTAGTCGTGGTGATATGAACGACGCCGCTTGATAAGCTGGATCCTCGTCATTGATCCGGAGCGGCGTCGGACATGCCACAGGGCTTGTTTTTGCATCTGAGTGGCATCGGGCGGAAGAGGCGCTCTCGCTGGCGCGGAACCCGTGCGATCGAAGCCTTTTGAAACTCAGCCCGCCCACACTCGTTCCTTCGATCCTGCTGTCCCTTGCCATCTCCCACGGCGCGCTCTCGCATGCGCGTGGCGTGACCCGCGTGACGATCGAAGAGACGGGCATCGTTCGGCCCGAATCCGACCGGAACGATAAAACGCTGCTCGACGCGTGCAGCGTGTTTGTCCCCACACGAGCCCAGGTCATTCGCTATTTCGCGCATGCGGTTCCGGTGCCCTCGATCGTGACCAGCCACGGCCGCTATTCCCCCTGTGCGTCGACAGGCAAGCTCACCTTCGCCGATGGCTTTTCCGGCACCTGGATTCTCTATTCGGACGGCTCGGCAAGGATCGACTGGCAAGCCGGCGGGTTCGTGTATCTGCTTTATCAGCCCAATCGCTGGCGCGATCCCTTCGCGCCCTACGACCAGCCTTGATGCTCGCCCCCCTCAATGAATCGCCGCCCCCGCCTTGATCAGCAGCTTGAACGGCAGCGCGAGCAGCATCGCGCCGCCCACCCCTGCCACCCACAGCGCGACGAACCAGAACAGCTTGCGCGCGCGCTCAATGGTAGTGATGTTCGCCATGGCGCACCTTTCCTCTGAAGACCCAATAGCTTAGCGTCGTGTACGCGATGATGACCGGCAGGATCACCGCCGCGCCGACGATCGTGAACAGCTGGCTCGAGTGCGGTGCGGCCGCGTCCCAGATCGAGACACCCGGGAAAATGTCGTGGGGCGAAATGCTCGCGACAAGTCCCGCATAGCCGAGCAGCACGAAACCCAGCGCGACAGCAAACGGCCGTGTCTCATGACGCGATGCGATCGAACGGCGCATGGCCCACGCGCACGCCGCGACCAGCACCGGCACGGGCAGCAGCCGGTAGAACAGCGGCGAGTCGAACCAGCGCGACGCAATGCCGGCGTCCTGCAGCGGCGTCCAGATGCTGACGACGGCAATGGTCGCGAGTTGCAGCAGCGTCAAGGGCCAGACGACGCGATACATCCGCCGCTGCAAGTCGCCTTCGGTTTTGGCGATCAGCCAGCACGCGCCGAGCAGTGCGTAAGTCACGACAAGCGCGCCGCCGGTAAAGAGCGCGAACGGCGTGAACCAGCCGAAAGGATCGCCGGCAAAGCGGCCATCGGCGACGGGAATGCCGTCGAGAAACGCGCCGAGGGCCACGCCTTGAAAGAAGGTCGCGCCCGCCGATCCGCCGATGAACGCCAAATCCCACAGATGCCGCGTGCGCTGCGCCTTCGCGCGAATCTCGAACGACACGCCGCGAAAGATCAGGCAGACGAGCATCAGCACGAGCGGCAGATAGAGCGCGGACAGCACGGTCGAATAGACCATCGGGAACGCGGCGAACAGTCCCGCGCCGCCGAGCACGAGCCAGGTTTCATTGCCGTCCCAGACCGGCGCGACGGTGTTCATCATCACGTCGCGGTCGTGCTGGTCGGGAAAGAACGGAAACAGAATGCCGATGCCGAGATCGAAGCCGTCGAGCACCACGTAGAGGAACAGTCCCAGCGCGATGATCGCGGCCCAGGCAAGCGTGAGGTCCATGTTCTTAAGCTCCTTCGATGGACTGATGCGGAAGGCTGAGCGGCCGGCGCGCTGTGCCGTCGGGCGTCTCGGTATGCGAGCCCGGCAGCGCGGGCCCTTGCCGAAGCAACTTCAGCAAGTAGTAGATGCCGGTGCCGAAGACGATCGTGTACACGATCACGAACGCCAGCAGCGACACGCCGACCTGTTGCGCGGTGACGGGCGAGACGGCATCGGCGGTGCGCATCACGCCGTACACCACCCACGGCTGGCGGCCTGCCTCGGTCGTGATCCAGCCGGCCAGCAGCGTGACGAAGCCGCTCGGACCCATCGCCAGTGCGAAGCGATGGAACCAGCGCGCCTCGAACAGCCTGCGCTTGCGATGCAGCCACCACGCCGCGAACGACATCAGGATCATCAGCACGCCAAGACCCGCCATGACGCGGAAGGTCCAGAACACGAGCGTCGAATTCGGCCGGTCCGCCTTCGGAAATTCCTTCAGGCCGCGAATCTCGCCGTCCCAGCTGTGCGTCAGAATCAGGCTGCCGAGATGCGGAATCCGCACCGCGTACTTCGTGGTTTCGGCTTCCATGTCGGGAATGCCGAACAGGTTCAGCGCCGTGCCGCCTTTCTCCGTGTCCCAGATGCCTTCGATCGCCGCGATCTTCGCGGGCTGATGCTCACGCGTGTTGAGGCCGTGGGCGTCGCCGACGAGCGCCTGGATCGGCGTCAGCGCGAGCAGCAGCCAGAGCGCCATCGAGAACATCTTGCGGATGGCGGGATCGCGCCGGCCTTTCAGCAGATGCCATGCGCCGGTCGCGGCGACGACCAGCGCCGCGACGATGAACGCCGCAATCGCCATGTGTGCGAGCCGGTACGGGAACGACGGATTGAAGATGATCGCCCACCAGTCCACCGGCACGACGTGATCGCCCTCGATGCGAAAGCCCTGCGGCGTCTGCATCCAGCTGTTCGACGCGAGGATCCAGAAGGTGGAGATGAGCGTGCCGATGGCGACCATCAATGTGGCGCCGAAGTGCGCCTTCGGTCCGACCTTGTTCCAGCCGAACAGCATGATGCCGAGGAAGCCGGCCTCGAGGAAGAACGCGGTCATCACCTCGTAGGTGAGCAGGGGGCCGGTGATCGGGCCGGCGAAGGTCGAGAAGCCGCCCCAGTTGGTGCCGAACTCGTAGGCCATGACGACGCCCGACACGACGCCCATGCCGAACGCCACGGCAAAGACCTTCGACCAGAAGAGACACAGCTCCTTGTAGACGGGTTTGCCGGTCTTGAGCCAGGCGCCTTCGAGCACCGCGATGAAGCTCGCGAGCCCGATGGACAACGCCGGAAAAATGATGTGAAACGAGACAGTGAACGCGAACTGGAGTCGCGCCAGATCGAGTGCTTCGAGAGTCGAATGCATGATGCCTTGTGCCTTGAATGTCACCCGCGCCCGGATTGTCGGGCGTGGGTGTCCTTGCCGATTCAGTCGTGTAACGGGTCGGAGCTTAGCGCCGATCGCAAAAAGTGTTGCGTTGCGTCAGCGATTCTGCTGCGCGCGCAAATGCCGCAGTTTCAAGGGCTTGCAGGCGCTATCGGGTTGATTCTCCGATGCTTTTCGGGCGCGTTTATCGTGCGCTGCGGCATGAACGCGCAGGGGCGTTCGCGACAATCGACCGCACGGTTTTTCCAGGCGTGAGAGAAAGGGCCGGAAAGAGCTTTTTGTGGTGCTTTGTTGCAAGCCGCCAGGACCGTCGCCGGGTACGATAATGGCTATGGGAGCGCGCGCCGCGCGGTTAAACAAGGAGAGATACGATGCGCCTCGATGACGAAGCAGAAAGCCGCAATGTCGAAGACCGGCGCGGTGGCGGAGGCGGGGGCTTCCGGGTAGGCGGAGGATCGATCGGTATCGGCACGATCATCGTCGCGCTCGCAGCTTCGTACTTCTTCGGCATCAACCCGATGACCATCATCAACGGCGCACAGGTCCTGCAGGGCAATGCGCCGCAGCAGCAGGCGGCGCCCGCCCGCACACAGCCCGCCACCGATCCGGGCGCCGTGTTCGTGCGCAAGGTGCTCGGCAACACCGAGCGCACCTGGCAGCAGATCTTCCGCACGCAGTTCAACCAGGACTATCCGGCGCCCACGCTGGTGCTGTTCTCCGGTGGCACGCAGACCGCATGTGGCACCGGGCAGGCCGCCATGGGACCGTTCTACTGTCCCGCGGACCGCAAGGTCTACATCGATCTCTCGTTCTATCGCGAGCTGCGCGACCGCTTCGGCGCTGGCGGCGACTTCGCCCAGGCGTACGTGATCGCGCATGAAGTCGGGCATCACGTGCAGAACGTGCTCGGCATTTCGGACAAGGTCGATCAGGCGCGCGCACGGATGTCGCGCGCGCAGGCGAATGCGCTGTCCGTGCGCGTCGAGTTGCAGGCGGATTGTTTCGCGGGCGTATGGGCCGCGGTGGCGCAACGGCTGAACGCGCAACTGATCGAGCCCGGCGATTTCGAACAAGGATTGAATGCGGCAGGTGCGATCGGCGACGATCGGCTTCAGCAGCAGTCGCAAGGACGCGTCGTTCCGGAGGCCTTCACCCACGGCACGAGCGAGCAGCGGCAGCGCTGGTTGCGGCGCGGGCTGTCGACGGGCGATGTCGGCCAGTGCGATACCTTCTCCGCGCGCTCGCTCTGAGTCGCGGTCACGCTGCGCGATTTGGACTATTCTCGATAAGCGCGAGGCAGGCAAACCGGCGCAACCCGGCGCGAGCAGGCGGAAGAACTTACAAAGGCTGACAGTGCCGACGCCGCAATTTCATTAGAATCGCTGGTTTTGCGGAGCGCGGCACATCGCGCCGCCTGCGGCGGTCCATTCCCGCGCGCCGCAGGCATCCGGGCACTCAAGACTCTTCCATGAAGCGAATTCTGATCGTCAAAGTCACGTCGCTCGGCGACATCGTCGAGACGCTGCCTGTCGTCACCGACCTGCGGCGTGCCTTTCCTTCCGCCAAAGTCGACTGGGCCGCCGACGCCGCCTTCGCCGACATCATTCGCTGGAATCCGGGCGTGGACCGCGTGCTGAGCGCGCCGCTGCGCAAGTTCAAGAAGGCCCGCAACTGGAACGACCTGAAGGAAATCGGCGCATCCATCAGCGAACTGCGCGCCGAGAAATACGACGCCATCGTGGATATCCACGGGGTCTACAAGAGCGCGATCATCGCGTTCATCGCGCGCGGCAAGCGCCGCTTCGGCTACCTGAATCAGGATCTCGGCGAGCGCGGCGCGGCGTTCGCCTATAACGCGCGTTTCGGCCCGCGTCCGCATACGGATGCCTGGCGCGGCATGCGCGTGAGTGTCGCGGAGGCGCTCGGCTACACCTTCGACGAGACGCCTGACTACAACGTGCGCCTGCCTGCGTTGAAGCACAGCCTCGATATTCCGCGCGACAAACGCCTCGCGATGCTGTTTCACGCCACCTCCGCCGACGTCAAGAAGTGGCCCAAGGATCATTGGGGTGAAGTCGGGCGCTGGCTCGTCGAGCGCGGCTATACGATCGCCTTGCCATGGGGCACCGAGGGCGAGCGCGGCGAGGCGCAGGCGATCGCGGCCATCGTGCCGGGCGCGATCGTGCTGCCGAAGGTGACGGTCGAGGAATGCGCGCACTGGATCGAGGCGTCGGAACTGGTGGTCGGAACGGATACCGGCCTCGTGCATCTTGCGCACGCCATGCAGCGCCGCACGGTGATGCTGTTTGCCGCGACATCGCGCGAGCATTTCGGCATCGATGCGCCGGGGCGCTCGGTGTCGGTCGGCAATCACGGCGCGCCGCCCAATGTGCCGCAAGTGCTCGCAGCCATCGAAAGCGTAACGAACGGCGCGCCGCAAGCGGTATCCGGCTCGGCGGAAACGGGTGCGATGCTGCGCTGAAGCCGCAACAAGGTGATGAAGCTTGTTGCACTAGCCCAGGCTCGTGTTTATGCGCATAAAACTTCTATCTCAAATTGTTGTGACATCAACGTGGCGTTTTTTCCAAAAAAATTGGTGCGCCAACGTAAAAGTTGCCGTTTGACTCTTGACGGCGAAAGATTCAAGACCGACGATTACGAAAACACTTAAGAATCGTCCTAAAGATGACCGAAGAAACCGTACTGGAAGCGCGCCAGTCCCTGGTTCGTTTGTGGCCGGCCGAGATTCCGCTCAATGCAGCGCTGGACTGGCCGGTCGTGTCCGCCGACGGGGCCGTGCTGTTCGATGCTGGCGCGGTCGTGCCGGACGTCGCGGCGCGTGATTTCATGTTCCAGCAGTTCGAGCCGCATCGGGCGGTTCAGGAACCGGCGCGTGCGGTGAGTCAGGACGCGGATGTGTCCGGCGATCAGCCTTTGTCGCTTGACGATATCGGCCTGACGATCGGCGCGCGAGTCGGACTGCGCGGAACCGGCGGCACGGGGTCGGCGATGTATGCGAGCCGTGTGATCGGCTTCTCGACGCCGCGCCGTAACGGCGAGCGCTCGCTGTTCGTGACGCAGCCGTTGATGACCGGCTTCGATCCGCTCGACCTCAATGTCGGCGAGCAAGTCGATCTGGTGGCGCTGACCGGGCGCGGCGTCTTCCGTTTCGCCTGTACGGTCGATGCGATCTGCCGTGAGCCGTTCAACTATGCCGTGCTTTCCGCGCCCGGCGCGATCCGCAGACTTCGCACCCGCAAGTTCGCCCGGATGCCCACGCGTCTCGCTGCGCACTTTTCGGCTCATGGTTCGACGGATGTGCCGGAGCTGGGGCGCGTCAGCGATATCAGCCCGTATGGCATGTCGTTGACGGTGGCGAAGCCGGCTGCGCGCATCGGCGACAAGCTGACGCTCTCGTTCCAGTTCAGCACTGATGGCGTGGACGTGAAGATCGACACGATTGCGATCGTCCGGCATGTCGGCGCACCGGAGCCCGTTACGGGTCACGTGGCCTACGGGCTGGAATTCGAATCACTCGAGCCGTCGCAGCGCATCGCGCTGAAGTCGTTCATGGCCGAGCACAGCTGAACCGCGCGCCCGGCCCGCGTCTCGTGCGTGGCGGCCGGCGATCAGTTGCCCGGGAAACCGTCGGGAAAGAGCCGCTCGACTGCGGCTTCGAAATGCTGCACAGGCGCGGCGCCACGCAGCGCGATGGGCGGGGGCGCTTCCTGACCGGGCGCCGGCTCGCGCGACAGCACCGCGAACGGCACACCCCCCACGCCCAGCTTCTTCGCGAACTCTTCGTCCTCGATCACGAGATCAGTGTAGGTACCGTCGTCGAGCGCTTCTTCCAGCAGTTCAGGATCGACTCCGCATGCGGACGCGATATCGAGCAGTGCATCGGTATCGCCAATGTCGATGCCTTCCTCGAAGTACGCCTTGAAAATCGCGCGATGCATGACGTCGAAGCGGCCCGATTCGCGCGCGAACAGCGCGGCTTCGAACGCCTTGCGGCTGCGCGGCGTGACGGGCGGCATGCGCATGGTGACGCCGCGCTCTTCGGCGAGCGGCTGCACCGATTTTTCCCATGCCTCGACGATCTTGTCGCTATTGGGATCGAGCAGGGGCGCCGGCTCGGGGCGCAGCTCGAACGCGTGCCAGCGAATTTCGACTGCATCGCCATAGGCGTTGCGGAACTGATCGAGCACGGGCGTTTCGAGATAGCAGAACGGGCAGACGAAGTCCGACCACACGTCGATATACAGAACAGGCGTGGATGCCATGTGAGCCTCAAAAGCGAACGGCGCGGGATGCGCCGTCTTGTGAACCTGGACCGGCGTCGTGTGCGACGGCCGTTGAACCGATATGGTAGCGCGTGACGATTGCGGACGTGCGACACGCATGGCGGGCGTGGCGTCAGAATCCCCCGTCGATCTCTATCCTGCTGCCATCGAAAAATCGTGACAGCCGGAACGCGTGCGGATTGACGATCGGCTGGTCGTGCGCGACCAGATCCGCCATCAGTCTCCCCGCGCCCGGCCCGATGCCGAATCCATGTCCGGAAAAGCCGGTCGCGATGAAGAGTCCTGGCTTGCCGTCTACGCCTGAGATGACCGGCACGGCGTCGGGCGTCACGTCGATATAGCCGGCCCATGCCTGCGCTTCCCGGACCTGCGAGAGCGCAGGGAAGATCGCGCGAAACTCCGCGAGGGCTTTCGCGTTGAAGGACGGATTCGGCGCGGGGTCGAGCGTGCGTACGAGCTCGAAGATCGTAGGCTGGTCGAGCGGCCAGCGGCGCGGCATGCGCAGCCCGTCGACGAAGCGGGCGTTCAGGCCGAGCTTGATCGAACCGAACTGGCTTTTCAGCGCGGGAAGGAACTTGAAGAACAGCCGGAAGCTGTCCGGCGTGATGTCGTGATCGCTGCGGAATGCGTTGGCAATGGTGTAGCCGCCGTCGAGCCGCTTGCGATAACCCACGTCCCGATTGCAGGCGCTCACCTCCGGCCCGTCTTCGACAGGTGCGGTGCGCAGGACAGAGGAACGGACCAGCAACTGTGGAACGTCGACGGCGAGACTGCCGGTGAAATAGCGCGTCCACGCGCCGCCGGCAACCACCACGCTTGCGCAACCGATGCGGCCAAGTTCCGTCACCACGGCGCTGACGGCGCCGCCGCTGGTTTCGACGCCGCGCACGGCGCATGGCGTGAGCACTTTCACGCCGCGCTGGCGCAGTGCGGCGGCCATGGCGGGCACTGCGCGTTGCGGCTCAGCGCGGCCGTCCGAGGGCGTGTAGATGCCGCCCGCGAAGCGGCGCGCGGCGCCTGGCATCAGCGCAGCGGTTTCGTCCGCCGAAACCATGCGTGAGTCGAGCGCATCGCGGCCGACGAGTGCCCGCGCGCGCTCGAGCCAGGCTTTGTGATCGGCGAGGGCTTGTGGGTCGTCGGCGGCATAGAGGATGCCGCTCGCGCGAAAGCCGGTGTCGATGCCGAGTTCCGCATCGATGCGCCGCCACAGCTTCAGGCTTTCGAGGCTCAGTTCGAGCTCGCGCAAGTCGCGGTGCGTGGCGCGGCACCAGCCCCAGTTGCGGCTCGATTGCTCGCCGGCGATTACGCCTTTTTCACAGACCGCGACGGAGAGGCCTTTGTCGGCGAGCGCCCGCGCCGTGCTGACGCCGATGATGCCGCCGCCGATGACGACGACGTCGACGCGGTCGGGCAGGGTGCGGTCTTCGGGGATGGCGTCGGTGGGCGGGCCCATGTCAGGTGGTTTTCCTTATGATTTCCGTGGCGAGGTCCGCAGACCTCATCGCGACCGAATGATCCAGATCCTGCTCGAGGTGGTAGTCGGCTGTGACGCGCGCTTCCCGGAGCTTGACAAGGTTTCTTCCAATAGTGCGGGAAAGCTCGTAATTCGAATCGGCCACATGGAGCATGGGGTTGCACAACTGCTGGATCAACTGTTCATGGCGTCCATTGGCGCTCCTGACACTGCCGGGCGCCGGAAGCCTTCGATGAAAAACATGCGCGGCGTGCCAGGCGCCGAAGTAGGCCCTGCTACAGACAGCCCGATACTGCGGTTCGCTCACGGCGGTGCGCAATAGGGCCGCGGCGTCTTCGACCAGTTCCTGTGCGCTCGAGCTCATGCGATCCTCCCATCGAAAACAATGCCAAGCGCCGCGGTGCAAAAGTAGCTCAGCTTGCCTTCCTCGAGCAGCAACTCACTCTCCAGTTCTTGCGTCTGCTCCCACGTGAGCGGCAGCGAGAGCGTGTACATCAGGCAGCGATGGACGGCCTCGACGAATGAGACGCGCACGTTGATCGACGGGCACAGGCCGTGCCGACGCAGCACGACTCCGGCGCAATCGAGGCGGTGTGCAATCTCTTCATCGCTGACTTCAACTTCGGTCATGATCCTGCTGGCCAGCAAGGCGGACTCCGCCCACTCCTCATCCCACTCGACCCCCCGCATCTTCGCGTCCCCGATCAACTCCGCCGTACGTCCCACCGCCCCCGCGAGAAACCCGTACTGTGCGATGACCGCGAGGTTTCGCGTCCGCGCGCCGCACAGTTCGCGATACAGCGCCTGCGCCGCGGAGAACATGCCGAGCCCGAGCCGCGTGATCATCCAGTTCTCGCGGCCGACGTCCGACAGTCCCAGCGCGACGGCATTCCTGAATGCGCCTTCCGCGCCTTCGACATCGCCGGCGAGCGCCCGCCACGAGCCGGTTAGTTCCCATGCGGCGCGAGCATCGGCTTGCAGCAGCTGGCGGATGTCATGTCCGATCGCGCGCCACTCGCGCGAAAGCGGCGTGATTTCTGCGGGGTCGATGAAGCGGGGCGAAGCCGCGCGCAATGCGTTGATGCGATCGATCAGCTGATGGGTTTTCGGTTGGGGTAGTGCGTTCATGTCTTCCTGCCGGTGATGCTCGACGCGCGAGGCCGGAACCGTGCACGGGCAGCTTGCACGGTGTCTTTACGGTCTTGTGTCGAAGGGTGAACGCATGCTAAGTGAATCAATGGTCTTTGACCATATGAATACTTCCGAGTTATCGGCCCCGACCGCCTCAGACGCCGCGCAAAGCCTTGCCGGGAAAGGCTTTGCGGACATCATCGTCTGAATGGCCTAGGCCGCTTCATCGCTTGCTTCTTGCCTCCGCTGCGCGCCTCGGAGCGATCCGTTACGATGCAAGACGACGTGCCGGTCCGGCCGTGCCGTGATGCTGAATCAAGGTCATCCGGCGCATGGATTCAAGTCCGAGCGGGCACGACGCGTGCGAACCGACCACACGCATGCGGCACGCGATCAACGATCACGTTGCCGCTCGATCATCCTCTCATCCTCTGGAGAACTCACGTGCAAAAGACAGCATCGGCAAAATGGAGCGGCGGCATCAAGGACGGCAAGGGCTTCATCTCGACGCAGACCGGCGTGCTCAACGAGGCGCCGTACGGCTTCAAGTCGCGTTTCGAGGAAGGTCCGGGCACGAATCCGGAAGAGCTGATCGGCGCGGCGCACGCCGGCTGCTTCACGATGGCGCTTTCGCTGCAACTGGAAATGGCGGGCATGAAGGCCGAGAGTCTCGAAACCAAGTCCACCGTCACCCTCGACAAGGATGGCGAAGGCTTCACGATCACCGCCTGCCAGCTCGACCTCAAGGCGAAGATTCCGGGCGCCGACAAGGCCGCCTTCGACAAGGCCACGCAAGCCGCGAAGGAGGGCTGTCCGGTGTCGAAGCTCTTCGCGGGTAACGCGAAGATCACGCTGAACGCGGAACTCGTGTCGTAAGCGTATCGGCTGGTTGATGGCGCGCGGGAAGCATCGGTAGTCGATGCTTCCCGCGCTTTCTTTTGGTTGCCTTTATTCAATCAACAGGGTCGAGTCATGTCGTTTTGTCAGGTTCAATCGATCCTTCGAGCGATAACAAAACTCAACGCCTCTTCACCGCCCCCTTCCGCCTCTCCTCGCCACCTTGTCCGCATACATCCGGCTATCGCTCAAAGCAAGCAAGTCGATGATGGACCCATGCTGCCCCGCCTCGAACAGCGTCTGCCCGACGCTGAAGCGGATCTGATAGCCGCGCTCCACCGCCGCGTTGCCCGCTGCCAATGCATTCCGCAGCCGCTCGAGCGCGCGATGGGTTTCCTCGTCGCCGGCGTCGGTGAGCAGCGCGACGAACTCATCGCCGCCCAGCCGGCCGATCACATCGCTGTCCCGCAGCGACGCGCGCAAGGCCGCAGCAAAGGTCGTCAACGCGCGATCGCCCTCGGCATGGCCGAAGCTGTCGTTGATGCGTTTGAAATCGTCGAGATCGAAGAACAGCAGCGACGCGTCGCGGCCCATGCGCCGGCACACATTCAGCGCATGCTGCGCCAGTGCCTCGAAGCCGCGCCGGTTGGCGATCAGCGTCAGTTCGTCGACGGTCGCGAGTTCGATCGCCGCAATCTCCTGCTCCGCGATATGCGCCAGGTCGCGCAGCAGTCCTACCGCCTCGCCGTCGAGTTCGCGCGGACGCGTGTCGATCAGACACAGCGTGCCGAGCTTGCTGCCATTCGGCACGGTCAGGGGCTGGCCCGCATAGAAGCGGATGCCCGGGTCGCCGGTGACGAGCGGGTTGTCGTGAAAGCGTGCGTCGGTACGGGCATCGGGGATCATGAACACGTCGTCGTGCATGATCGCGTGCCCGCAGAAGGAGATGTCGCGGCCGGTTTCCCGCACGCCCAGACCGGCGCAGGACTTGAACCACTGCCGGTTCTCATCGATCAGGCTGACCAGCGCAATGGGTACGTCGAACAGACGCCGCGCCAGCCGCGTCAGGCGGTCGAAGCGTTCTTCCGCCGGGGTGTCGAGCAGTCTGAGCGTACGCAGCGTGGACAGGCGAATGGGTTCGTTCTCGGGTATCGGTGCAGCTAGCATGGTTCTCCGGGTTCCTGGACGTGGCCACTGACCACCCTTATTCTCCGACAAACGCGCGCCGAGTTCATTCCTTCGACCATCTGGCTCGTTGATCCGCGCTTCAGCCGGCACATTCGCTATCATGCCGAGGGCTGCGGCTGCATGTCACGGCGCGCTTACGGCACGCTGTTCGCGCCCGTGGGTCGGACCCATGCATGGAACCCGTTCAGCTCGAGACCGCACCTCGACGACCCCTCAACCGATCCGCCCGGAGCGCCGATGAAATTCAAGCTGGACTGGACCGTCATTACCCCGATCCTCGCGCTCGTCGTGCTTGCCGCGACCGCGCTCATGCCGAGTGGCGTCCTGATGGTGCTTGCCGCCATCGCGCTCGCTTTCGCGGTGTTCGCGGCGGTGCATCATGCGGAAGTGGTCGCGCATCGGGTCGGCGAGCCGTTCGGCACGCTGGTGCTGGCCATCGCCGTCACGGTGATCGAGGTCGCGCTGATCGTCTCCGTGATGCTCTCCGGCGGTCCCGACAAGGCCGGCCTGCCGCGCGACACGGTCTTCGCCGCGATCATGATCTGCAGCGGCGCGATCGTCGGGCTGTGTCTGCTGGTGGGCGGCCTGCGGCATCACGTGCAGAACTTCCAGCTGCAGGGCGCCAGCGCGGCGCTCGCCATCCTGTGCGCGCTCTCGGTGCTCACGCTCGTGCTGCCCAACTTCACGAGCACGGTGCAAGGTCCGGCGCTGTCCACTTCGCAACTGGTGTTCGTCGGCGTGATCTCGCTAGTGCTGTATGTGACCTTCGTGTTCGTGCAGACGATCCGGCATCGCGACTACTTCCTGCCGCCCACGCCCGAAGCCGCCGCGCCTGCGTCCGTCGCTGTCCCCGACGATGAAAGCGCGCCTCACGCGCCGCCGCCCAGCAACCGCGAGGCGTGGATCGCGCTGGCGTTCCTGCTGCTGTCGCTGGTTTCAGTGGTCGGGCTCGCGAAGCTGCTGTCGCCGGCAGTCGAGGCGGGCGTCGCGGCCGCCGGCGCGCCCGAAGCGGTGGTCGGCATCGTCATCGCCGCGCTCGTGCTGCTGCCGGAAGGGCTCGCGGCGTTGCGCGCGGCACGGCTCAATCGCCTGCAGACCAGTCTGAATCTCGCGCTCGGCTCGGCGCTCGCCAGCATCGGGCTGACGATTCCGACGGTGGCAGTGGTGTCGATCGTCATCGGCCAGCCGATCTCGCTCGGGCTCGCCTCGAAGGAAATCGTCATGCTGGCGCTTACGCTGATCGTGTCGGTCATCACGCTCGGCACCGGCCGCTCGACGGTTCTCCAGGGCGTCGTGCATCTCGTGATTTTTGCGGCTTTCCTGTTCCTTTCCGTGGTGCCTTGATCCAGGCGAATTCGGGACGATCGTGCCAATTTGTTACCATGCTCGGTTTTTCGCGGGCGCAAGTCCGCTCCAGCCGCTCTGGTTTCACCGTCTGGTTACACCGAAAGTCCCGAAGGAAACGCATGTCATCGAAGAAGTCCGCCTCGCTCGCAGTTTGTACCATCCTTGCTGTATCCGCCGCCCTCGGCGCAGTGTCGTCCGCCGTGCAAGCCAAGGAAATCACGCAGATCCGCTTTGCCGTCGACCCGTCCTATCCGCCGTTCGAATCCAAGCAGGCCGACGGCAAGCTCGCCGGCTTCGACATCGATCTCGGCAATGCGCTGTGTGCGCAGATGAAGGTCAAGTGCGTGTGGGTCGAGAACAATTTCGACGGCATGATCCCCGGCCTGAAGGCTCGCAAGTTCGACGCCGTCCTCTCCGACATGGGCATCACCGACGAACGCCTGAAGCAGATCGACTTCACCGTGCCGCTGTACGACACGCATGCGCAACTCGTCGCGCGCGCCGGCTCGGGCATCCTGCCGACGCCGCAATCGCTGAAGGGCAAGCGCGTCGGCGTGGAGCAGGGCACCGTGCAGGAACGCTACGCGAAGGCGAAGTGGGAGCCGCAGGGCGTGACCGTCGTGCCTTATGCCGACGAGGAACAGGTCGAAGCGGACCTGGTCGCGGGCCGCATCGACGCGATGTTCACCGACGCCGCGCAGGCCGCCATCGGCTTCCTGAAGAAGCCGCAGGGCAAGCCGTTCGCGCTGGTCGGCCCGATCGTCGAAGACCGCGCGATCATCGGTCCGGGAACGGCCATCGGGCTGCGCAAGGGCGACACCGACCTGAAGAGCGGGCTCGATAACGCGTTCGCGGAACTCAAGAAGAACGGCACGTTCAAGCGCATCATGGCCAAGTACTTCGAGACCGATATCTCGATCCGGTAAGCGCCTCGCGCGCGGGTTTGCATGGTTTGGAAAGGCATCGCTCGCGGTGCCTTTTCTTTTCGACACGAGGTCTGCGCAGATGCAGGTTCATCATCATCCGCTCGCGGGCGCGCCGCTCGGCACCGGGCGTGTGCTCACGAGCTACGGCTTCGGTCCTCAAGACGGCGACCCTAGCCGCAAGGTCTATATCCAGGCCTCGCTGCACGCGGACGAGCTGCCGGGCATGGTCGTCGCGTGGTACCTGAAGCAGCGCTTTGCCGCGCTGGAAGCCGACGGACGGCTGACGGCGCGGATCGTCCTGGTGCCGGTCGCCAATCCGGCCGGCCTGAACCAGCACTGGTTCGGCGCGCAAATGGGACGTTTCGACCTGCGCTCGGGGCAGGATTTCAACCGGCGCTTTCCGGAGCTCGGTCCGGAGCTGGCGTTACACCTGAAATCCCGCCTGAACGGCGACGAACACCATAACGGCCGGCTGATCCGCACGGCGCTGCGCGATGCACTGGCCGCCCGTCAGCCTGTGACCGAACTGGACGCGCAACGGCTCGAACTGATGCGCCTCGCCTGCGACGCCGATCTGGTGATCGACCTTCATTGCGACTGGGAAGCCGCCCCGCATCTCTACACGACGCCCGAAGCGTGGCCCGCGATCGAACCGCTGGCGCGCTATCTCGGCAGCGAGGCGCAACTGCTGGCGGATGTGTCGGGCGGCGAGCCGTTTGACGAAGCTTGCGCGTCGGCGTGGCGCTATCTGCGCGGCGTCTTCGGCGAGCGCTATCCGCTGCCGCCGGGCGTGCTGCCGGTTACGCTCGAGTTACGCGGCGTCCGCGACGTATCGCACGAACTGGCGGCGCGCGACGCGCAGGCGATCGTCGACACGCTGATGCACCTCGGCATGATCGAAGGCGATGCGCCGGAGCCGCCGCCGCTGCGCCATCCCGCGACGCCGCTTGCCGGCTGCGAGCATCTGCGCGCGCCGCTGGCGGGGGTGATCCTGCATCGGCGGGAGATCGGCGAGACGGTGCGCGCGGGCGAGACCATCGCGGAGGTGCTGGATCCGCTCGAAGACCGGCTCGTGCCGCTCGTCGCCGGGACGGATGGCGTGCTGTACGCGCGCCACTGGACACGCTTCGCGACGGCCGGAATGCTGGTGGCGCGCATCGCGGGCGAGCACGCAGCGCGCACGGGCGACCTGCTTGTGCCCTGAACGCGGCGCCGGCGCCGGTTACCATGGATCCGTCTGCTCAAACCGTCATGGAGAATCCCGCGACATGCTGAAAAATCTCGATCCGCTGCTCAATGCCGACATCCTTCATGCGCTCTGCGCGATGGGTCACGGCGACGAAGTCGTGATCTGCGACGCCAATTTTCCCGCCGATTCCGTCGCGCGCCAGACCGTGCTCGGCCGCCTGCTGCGGCTGGACGGCGTCGATGCGCCGCGTGCCGCGCGGGCGGTGCTGTCGGTGCTGCCGCTGGATACTTTCGTCGATCATCCCGCCGAACGCATGGAAGTCGTGGGCGACGCGAGCGCGCTGCCTGCCGTGCAACGTGAAGTGCAGAAAGAAATCGACGCCGCCGAGGGACGGCCGGTGCCGCTGGCGCCGGTCGAGCGCTTTGCCTTCTATGAGCGCGCCCGGCAGGCGTACTGCGTGATCGCGACGGGCGAAGCGCGTGGCTACGGCTGTTTCATCTTCAAGAAGGGCGTGCAACTTGCGCCGGACGCGCCCCGGAAGGATTGACCGATCGCCTAGGGAATACCCTTATATTTTATTAAGAACTTGTTGCAATGCAGCGTGAAAAGCGTATATTCAGGGTTATCCCCTAGCTACTTACCCTGAGAGACGCTCATGAAGACCACTGCACAACAATCCTTGCTCGTTTCGTTCGGTTCCTGGCTGCGCGCGGCAAAGGCTGCGGTGCGTCGTGAGTGGAACCGGGCGCTGCAACTGCATCTGCAGAACTGCGAAATCCTCGTGGAGTCGTATCGCCGGAAGTAAGGATCAGCCGCAGTACCCCGGTCAGGTCGTACAAGTAGAGACGCCCCGCAGGCGAAAGCCCGCGGGGCGTCGTCGTATTCAGCCGTCCTCGGACGATCAGATGGCCCAGCCGCCGAGATAGAACACGGCGAGCACCACCGCGATGGCCACCGTGCCGACATTCAGCTTGCGCCATTCGCCTGCCACCAGCCGGCCGATCACGAGCGTCGAGAAGCCGAGCATGATGCCGGTCACGATGTTCGCCGACAGCACGATATACACCGCGCAGACGAGGCCGGACATGGTGTCGACGGTATCCTCGAAATGCAGCTTGCTGACGTTGCCGAGCATCAGGAGACCGACGTACATGAGCGCGGGCGCCGTCGCGTAGGAAGGCACGAGCGCGGCGAGCGGCGAGAGGAACATCACCACCAGGAACAGCACGCCCACCACGCTGGCCGCAAGACCGGTCTTCGCGCCGGCCGCCACACCCACGGACGATTCGATGTACGCCGCCGCCGGCGCGCCGCCGAAGCAGGCCGAGAAAATCGAACTGAGCGAGTCCGCCGTCAGGGCCCGGCCGCCGTTGACGATCCGTCCGTTGGCGTCGATCTGGCCCGCCTGACCGGCCACCGCGCGAATCGTGCCGGTGGCGTCGAAGACGGCGGTCATGACGAGCGCCAGCACGCTCGGCAGAACGGCCATCGAGAGGGCGCCCTTGATGTCCATCGCGCCGATCAGCGAGGCATGGCCGGGCGCGGACAAGGCCGGCCAGGCGAACACGCCATGGAAGCGCACGGAGGGATCGAAGATCAGGCCGATCGCCGAAAGGCCGATCACCACGAGCAGGATGCCGCCCGGCACGCGCCGACGTTCCAGCCCGAAGATCGCAGCGAGCCCCACCACCGACATCAGCACCGGAAACGCCGTGATGTGTCCGAGCGAGACCGGCATGCCGGGCGCGGGATTCTTGATGATGAGGCCAACGTCATTGGACGCAATCAGCAGCAGGAACAGCCCGATGCCGATGCCCGTGCCGTGCGCGACGCCCGTCGGCAGGTTGCGCAGGATCCACGAACGCACGCCGGTGACGGAGATCGCCGTGAAGACGATGCCCATCAGGAACACGGCGCCGAGCGCGATGGCGGGCGTCAGTCCCTTGCCGAGCACGAGCCCGAAGGCCGTGAACGCGGTGAGCGAAATTGCACAGCCGATCGCAATTGGCAGGCGTGCCCACACGCCCATCAGCAGCGAGCCGAACGCCGTCGTCAGACAGACGGCGACGAATACCGCGCTGGTATCGAAGCCGGCCTTGCCGAGCATGCCCGGCACGACGAACACGGAGTAGACCATCGCGAGGAAGGTCGTCACGCCCGCGATGATTTCGCGTTTCTCCGTGCTGCCGGTGGTTGAGATGCCGAAGTAGCGATCGAGAAAGCCGCCGTTTCCGGATGGCCCGCTCTCCTGTCGCTCGGTGGGGGGAATGTCGATGTCGCCAAGCTGCTGGGCAGAGGATTCCAACATGAGCTGCTCCTTTATCAGCACGCTGAAACGGCATGGCCGTGCACGCACGACGCGTACTGCGGAGCCGTCATCAGGGTCGTCTCGTAGGGTGTCTTGAATGATGCCGAGGCCTCGCACCTGAGGCTGCACTCGGTCAGGACAGAGACTAGGGGAACAGAACGCGGGGTCCAATCCCATGAAAAACATGCCGGTCATGCCACGCGACATATATGCCGCGAGCGCCCCACGCGACGGGGCACCGGCTGGACCGCGAAACCGCCGGACTAGGGCAAACGCCTAGTCCGGCAAGACGATCAGCGGCGTGTGACTTGCGTGTTATTTGATCACGCGCGAGACGCCGCGTCCGCGCGGATCGGACATCGCTTCAGGCGTGTCGCCATCGACGCGAATGGCCTGGATGTCGCCATTGAAGCCCTGCATCTGGAACGTGTAGCCCTTGGCTTCGAGCTGCTTGATGACCTCCGGATCCAGCTGATGGAACGGCTCCTGGAAGATCGTGTTCGGCGGCAGCAACTGATGATGGAAGCGCGTCGCGCCGACGGCCTCAGGCAGCGGCATGTTGAAGTCGTACACGTTCGAGAGCACCTGGAAGATCGACGTGAAGATGCGCGAGCCGCCCGGCGTGCCGATCACCATCGCAACCTTGTCGTCCTTCGTGAGGATGGTCGGCGTCATCGACGAGAGCGGACGCTTCTTCGGCGCGATGGAGTTCGCATCGCTGCCGACCACGCCGAACATGTTCGGCACGCCCGGCTTCGAAGCGAAGTCGTCCATCTCGTCGTTCAGCACGATGCCCGTGCCTTCCGCGACCACGCCCGAGCCGAAGTAGCCGTTGATCGTGTACGTGTTCGAAACCGCGTTGCCCCATTTGTCGACCACCGAGAAATGCGTGGTCTCAGCCTTCTCCGGCATCGACGTGCCGAGTCCCGGCTGCACGCTCTTGGTGTCCGAAGGCTGGTCCGGATTCACCTCTTGTGCGCGCTTCAGGATGTAGTCGTCGTTGGTGAGCTGCGCGACCGGTACCTTGTAGAAGTCCGGATCGCCGAGATACTGCGCGCGGTCGGCGAACACGCGCTTTTCGATCTCGGCCACCAGATGGATGTACTGCGCCGAGTCGAGCGGGACGTCGTTGAACTTGTCCTTCAGGTCCGCCTTCATCTTGAGCAGCTGCACGAGACCGACGCCGCCCGAACTCGGCGGCGGCGCGGTGATCACGCGATAGCCGTTCCAGCTTGCCGTGATCGGCTGGCGCCACACGGCCTTGTAGTCCTTCAGGTCGCGCGCGGTGATGAGACCGTGGCCTTCCATCGACTTCGCGATCAGCTGCGCCGTCTCGCCTTCATAGAAGCCCTTGGCGCCCTTGTCAGAGATCCGTTGCAGGGTCTTTGCAAGGTCCGGCTGCTTGAACACTTCGCCGGACTTCATGCCGCCGAAGTAGAGGTCGAAGTTGGTCTTGCCGCCGAACTCCTTCGCAGCGGCGTCGCGCCGCGCAACCAGCTGGTCATCGACGACGAAGCCGTCCTGCGCGTAATGGATGGCCGGCGCCAGGACCTGCTTCCACTTGAGCTTGCCGAAGCGCTTCTGCGCTTCCCACATGCCTTCGACGGTGCCCGGCACGCCCACCGCACGATGCCCGTACAGGCTCATGCCCTTGATGACCTCGCCCTTGTCGTCGAGATACATGTTGCGGGTGGCGGTGAGCGGCGCGCGTTCGCGATAGTCGAGGAAGTAGGGACGATGATCGACGTACAGCGTCATGAAGCCGCCGCCGCCGATGTTGCCCGCTTCCGGATACGTGACCGCGAGCGAGAACGCGATGGCCACCGCGGCATCGACGGCATTGCCGCCTTGCTTGAAGATCTGCTCGGCGGTGTCGGCGGCGTATTTGTCGGCGACCGCGACAGCCGACGAAGTCAGGACCTGCGGCTGATCCGCGGTTTTTGCATGGGCGGGCGTCGTGTCGACGAAACCCGCCGTCAGCAGCGCGGACGCCACGAAGGCGCTCAGTGCGAAGGTCCGCATGCGCGGTGTTTGTTTCAAGAGCATCTCCAGCATTCTCCTTTTTTTGCGTGCGACAAAAGACCAGTCCGTTATATACCATGCGGGCCGCGCCGCCGAAATCACGCGGCCCTGCCGGACTCAGGGCATCAGTTGCCCGCCGTTCACGTCGATGATCTGCCCGGTGACATAGCGCGACATCGTCTCGGACGCGAGATAGAGGAACGCGCCGCTGCAATCGTCCGGTTCGCCGATGAAGCCCATCGGAATGGACTTGCGGAAGGACTCGAGCTGCTCGGGCGTCGTGAAGCGTTCCTGGAACGGCGTCTGGATCACGCCGGGCGCGACGGCGTTCACGCGGATGCGGTCCGGCATGAGTTCCTTCGCCATGCCGCGCGTAATGGTGCTGACAAAGCCCTTCGACGCCGCATAGAGCAGCGCGCCCGGGCCGCCGCCATTGCGCGCGGCCACCGAGGTCACGTTGATGATCGAGCCGCCGCCGCCCGAGCGCAGCGAAGGCAGCGCGGCGCGCGTGAACGCGACGACCGAACGCGCGTTGATGTGCATGATCTCGTCGAAGAGTTCGTCGCTGACGGAGGCGAGCGGCTCGCGCTTCACGAGGCTGCCGGCGTTGTTGATGAGCACGTCGATCTTGCCGAAGCTGTCCACCACGTGCGCGACGGCCGCGTCGATGGCCTTCGAGTCGCGCACGTCGGCGCCGACGGTGACCGCGCTGACGCCGAGCGCGCGCACGTCCTGCGCGACCGCCTCGGCCTGTTCCTTCGAGCTGTTGTAGTGAACTGCGACATTCGCGCCGTATTGCGCGAACGCCCGTGCCGCCGCGGCGCCGATGCCGGTGCTCGCGCCCGTGATGAGGATCGACTTGCCTTTCAGGTCGTGCATGGATGCTCCGTGTCGATGAGGCCCGCGCAGGTTCGCCCGAACATGCGTCGGGTGGTGCTGGAAAAAGCATCGGCAGTGTGCCGTGACCGAGAGTATGAGCCGTCGCGCCGGCACGCGTTGGACGCATCGTCGCGAGGCAGCACGAAGCGCTCCAGCAAGCCGATGTCATCCACCGACGTCGCCCGCAATTGTCAATTTCATTGAATTCGGGCGCGGGCTCTATCGCTGCGCCGCCGCATGAAGCACTGTACCGACCGCGAGCGAGCAACGGGTCGGGGAAGCAGTCGCGCACGTCATGCGCGCTGCGGCGCACCCGTCAGTCAGAACGAACCATCGAATCAACATGAATCAGCCAAGTGTTTCCGTGCAGCGCGGGCCGGTGCGGGCGCGTACCCGGCGCACGCTCCTGGCCGGCATCGTGGCGTCCTGCGTGACGACCTGGGTGCCCGGCACGACGCGCCGCCCCATGCCGGCGGAACTCGCCACGGCGTTGCCTGCGCCGGAGAGTTTCGTGGCTTTGTCGAAATTTCTCACCGGGCAGGCGTCGCTCGATCTCGCGCTCGCCGACCGCCTCTATCAGGCCTTGCTCGGCAACGAAAGCCGCTTTCCGGAACAGCTTCGGCGCCTGCTGGCCTTCATCCGGATCCGTCACGCCGATCCTCTTCGCCTGCAACAGCGTCTCGACGACGATGAGCCGCAACTCGCCCCCGTGCCGCGCAGGATCGTGAAGGCCTGGTACACGGGCATCGTCGGCGAGGGCGCGCGGGCGCAATGCATCGCCTTCGAAACGAGCCTGCTGTACGTGATCACCGCCGACAAGCTCAAGCCGCCGAGCTATGCGTACGGCGCCTATGGCAGCTGGGCCGCCCGTCCCGTCTGAGGAGAACAGCATGGCATGGCAAGACTCCGCCGACGTCATCGTGATCGGCTCGGGCATCTGTGGCGCGCTCGTCGCCGAGCGGCTGGCGAAGCAGGGCCGTTCGGTGCTGATTCTCGAAGCCGGCCCGCGCATCGATCGCGGCCGGATCACGGCGAATTTCCGCAACTCGCCGCGCAAGGGCGACTGGGTCGCGCCTTATCATCCGGGCACCGCCTGGGCGCCGCATCCGACCTATCACCCGAGCGACAACGGCTATCTCGTGCAGGCGGGCCCGTATCCGTACCCGGCCGAATATCTGCGCGTGGTCGGCGGCACGACCTGGCACTGGGCCGCGCACGCATGGCGGCTGCTGCCCAACGACTTGCGGCTCAGGACGCTGTATGGCGTGGGCAAGGACTGGCCGATCGCGTATGAGGACCTCGAGCCGTATTACTACGAGGCGGAAGTGAAGATGGGCGTGTCGGGCGCGCCGAATACCGGCTCGCCGCGCACCGCGCCGTTTCCGATGGAACCCGTCGCCGAGCCGTGGGCGATGCGCCGCGTGCGCGAGCGGCTGGCTCCGGCGGGCTATCCGGTCGTGACCAACACGACGGCGCGCAACAGCCGTCACTACGACGGCCGCCCGGCCTGCTGCGGCAACAACAACTGCCAGCCGATCTGTCCGATCGACGCCCAGTACACCGGCGGCATCGCCGTGCAGGCTGCGGAAAAAGCGGGCGCGCGGGTGTTGCCGAATGCGGTCGTGTATCGCATCGAGCATACGGACAGCGGCAGGATCGCCGCCGTGCATTACTTCGATCCGGAGCGTCGCACGCACCGCGTCACGGGCGAGCATTTTTTGCTGGCGGCCAATGGCATCGAGAGTCCGAAGCTGTTGCTGATGTCGGCCAGCGACCGCTTCCCCGACGGTCTCGCGAATCGTTCCGGCATGGTCGGCCGCAACCTGATGGATCACCCGAGCAGCTCGCTGACCTTCGAAGCGGACGAAGACCTGTGGCTGGGCCGTGGACCGCAGAGCCCGTCGTCGATCAACACGCTGCGCGACGGCGCGTTCCGTGCCGAGGCAGCGGCGTTCCGCCTCGACTTCACCAACATGTCGCAAGTGCGGGCGGTGACGGAAGCGCTGATCGAAGAAGGCGTGTACGGGCGGGAACTGGAGCGGCAGCTGCGTCATCGGGCGGCGCGCCAGATGAGCGTGAAGAGCGTGCTCGAACTGTTGCCGGACCCGGACAACCGGGTCACGCTGAGCGCGCAGAAGGATGCACTCGGACTGCCGAAGCCGCGGCTGCATTATCGGCTGGATCCTTATCTGCATCGGGGCGCGGCGTTGGGCAAGACGCACTTCGCGAGGATCGCCGAGCTGATGGGCGGCACGAATTTGCGCTATACGCCGGAAGGACAGTACGCGAACAACCAGCACATCACCGGCACCCTGAGCATGGGCCGGGACCCAGGCGATTCGGTCGTCGATGCATTCGGACGCGCGCACGACCACGAGAACCTGTTCATCGCGGGCACGGGCGTCATGCCCACGGCGGCGACGGTCAACTCGACGCTGACCGCGGTCGCGCTCGCATTGCGCACGGCCGAGCACCTCCACGCAACGAGCACGACGTGAACGGAGCGCTTTCCATGCTTGAAGCTCTGCGCTGGCGCGTGCTTGCCGGGTGCGCATCGGCGATGCTGTGCGCGGCCGCGCAGGCGGACACCCGCGCGCACGATGCCTTGCTCGAACGCGGCGCCTATCTGGCGATTGCCGGCGATTGCGTGGCCTGCCACACCGCGCCCGATGGCCAGCCGTTCGCGGGCGGCCTGACGCTGGCCACGCCGCTGGGTGAAATCGTCTCGACGAACATCACGCCGTCGCGGACGCACGGTATCGGCGGCTATACGTTCGAGCAGTTCTCCGCCGCGCTGCGCCGGGGCATGCGCGCCGACGGCGTGTACCTGTACCCGGCGATGCCCTATCCCTCGTACGCCCGCGTGACCGATGAAGACACCCGGGCGCTGTACGCGTACTTCATGGAGCGCGTGCGCGCGGTGGATCAGGCGGCGCCCCGGACGTCGCTGCCATTTCCGTTCAGCGTGCGGCAGACACTGGCGGTCTGGAACCTGTTGTTCCTTGACGAACAGCCTTACGTCGCCGATACATCGCGCAGCGCGGCATGGAATCGCGGAGCGTATCTGGTGCGAGGCCTGGCGCATTGCGGCGCCTGTCACACGCCGCGCAACGCGTGGCTGGCCGAGTCGAGCTCGCGCGCGCTCGCGGGCGGATCGGCGGGCGCCTGGCACGCGCCGAACATCACGCCGGACGTCAACAGCGGCATCGGCGCATGGAGCGAGGCGGAACTGATCGGCTATCTGCGCGACGGCTATGCGCGCGGCAAGGCGCACGCCGCCGGTCCGATGGCCGAAGCCGTCGACAACAGCCTGCGTCATCTCGCCGGCGAGGATCTGCGCGCGGTCGCGGTGTATCTGAAGACGGTCGAAGCGGTCCGGACCGAAGCCGACCTCCAGCCGGCGAGCACCTGGGGCAAGCCGGCGAACGGGCTGGGCGACATGCGCGGCGTGGCGTGGCCCGTGGACAGCGGTCGTCTGAGCGGCGCGCAGCTCTACGACGGCTATTGCGCGTCGTGCCATCAGGCCAGCGGCGAAGGCGCGAACGGCGGGCGGCTGCCTTCGCTGTTCCACAGCACGACGCTCGGGCGCAGCAACACGGACAACCTCGTGCTCGTGATGCTGGGCGGCACGCGGCATCCCGAGCGCGCGTCCGATGCCTCGATGCCCGGCTTCGCGGCCTTGCTCACCGACCAGCAGATCGCCACGCTCGGCAATCATCTGCTGGGGCTGTACGGCAATGTCGAGGCGAAGGTGAGCGTCGCGCAGGTCGGGCGTTTGCGGACGGGCGCGCAACCGTCGCCGCTGGCGGGACTCGCGCGCGCGGCGGGGGCGATTGCCGTGCTATTGCTCGTGAGCCTGATCGTGCTGCTGGCGGTGCGCCGGACGCATCGAGGCGCGAAGCAGTGAGCGACGTCGAAGCGGGTCAGTCGTCAAAGGAATACGCTTCGACGACCCGTTTCACCGCAGTCCTGAACGAGGCCACCAGATCCGAGCGAATGCCGCTGCTCGGATACGACATCACGTACTCGTATTCGATGTCGGTCTCGAACGGCCTCACGACGACCCCGTGCGCGCGCCACACCTTCGCCGCGAAGGGCTCGACGATCGACACGCCGAGTCCGCCCGCGACCATCGCATAGCGGGTGTGCGCGGTATCGGTGAAGACGGTGTAGCGCGGCCGGTCTTCGGTCGCGGAAATGAGCGATTGCTCGGCCTCGTAGGGCTGGCGTGAATTCGGCAGCCAGCCGATCAGATTCTCGCCGCGCAGATCGGCAGGGCGCACGAGCTTCTTTTTCGCGAGCCGGTGCGTGGCGGGCATCGCGCAGGCCGCGGGAGCCTTCAGCAGGCTCTCCACCTCGATGCCCGCGACCGCGGGAAACGCCAGGCTCAAGGCGACATCGGCCTTGTGGTTCTGCAGGTTGACGAGCACCTCGGGCACCTTCACGGAATCGACCTTGATGGGCACGCCGGGATGCTGGCCGGTGAAGCCAAGCAGCACGGGCGGCAGCAGGGTCGTGGCGAGCACCGGCATGCAGGCGACGGTCAGGCCATCCGAGGCTTCCTCGCGGATCATGTCGGCGACCTGCTTGAGGCGCTCCAGTCCCAGGAAGTTTTCTTCGACGGACTTGTAGAAGCGCAGGCCGGCGGTGGTCGGATTGAGCCGGCCACCGATGCGGGAAAACAGGCTGAAGCCGAGATCGGCTTCGAGATCGGCGATCAGGCGGCTGATCGCGGGCTGGGTCACATGCAGCTTGCGGGCTGCGCCGACACTGGTGCCGGTCATGATGAGGCTGCGGAAAGCCTCGATCTGGCGGAAACGAATCATCTAGCGTACGGCTGGAAAGCGGCGGTTGAAAGCGACGCCGATCTTATCGGAAACCATCGTGCGCCGCCTCGGCCGGAACCCTGTGCCGCCGTACCCATTGACACCTTTGCAACAATTCGAACGACTATTCGAAAAATTTAGTGACTATAAGCACATGTGAGTGGCATCTGGCTTATTGATGCGAAATACTCGCCGCCAGTCTTAAACCGCAGAGGAATGCATCGAGCCCGGCGCCGTGTGACCGCGCGGCCCGTGAAGCACTGCCCGCATGATGCGCTTGATTCGGAAACCTCATTGTTTATCTCGAAAGAGATAAACGGCCGGGATCCGCCGGCCGGCGCACGGTGCAGTACAACACACACCACAAGCACAACAACACGAGACAAGGACCCCAGGAATGCCCATGAAATCGATCGCCGTTCATGCCCGTCTTCAGCGCACATGCTTCGCCGCCAGCGCGGCGCTCGTGCTGGCCGCCAGTGCGTGGAATGCCTCGGCGGCCATCGTGCCGCCCGGCGTGACGCTGGCCGCCAGACAGGAACTGGTGCGCAACAACGGTTCGGAGGTCGAGACGCTGGATCCGGCGCTGGTCGAAACCGTGGGCGCGGCGAACCTCGCGCGCGATCTGTTCGAGAGCCTGACCGCCACCAACGGCGACGGCGCAGTCGTGCCGGGCGTCGCCGCGAAGTGGGAGCAGAAGGACGCGACCACGTGGCTCTTTCATTTGCGCGCCAACGCTCGCTGGTCCAATGGCGAGCCCGTCAGCGCAAACGATGTCGTGTACGGCAGCCAGCGCTTTCTCGATCCGAAAACCGCCTCATCGTATGCGAGCGTGTTCGGTCCGTTCATCCTGAACGGCGCGCAGATCGTCGCGGGCAAGAAGCCGGTGAGCACGCTCGGCATCCGCGCCGTCGATGCCGCCACGGTCGAGGTGAAGACCGCCGGTCCCGTGCCGTTCCTGCCGGAACTGATGTCGAATCCGAACTTCGGGCCGGTGCATCGCGCGACCATCGAGAAGTATGGCCGGGAGTGGACCAAGCCCGGCAACATCGTCACGAACGGCGCGTTCCAGCTGAAGGACTGGCAGGTGAACAGCAAGCTCGTGCTGACGAAGAATCCGCAATACTGGGACAAGGCGAACGTGCAGCTGACGCAAGTCACCTATCTGCCGATCGAGGACGAGAACACCGACGTCAAGATGTTCCAGTCCGGCGACAACGACATGACCTACCAGTTGCCCACCGGCACGTACGCCACTTACAGCAAGCAGTTTCCGGGCGACATCCGCAACTCGCTGATTCTCGGCACGCGCTACTACAGCTTCAACAATCGCGATCCGCTGCTGAAGGACGTGCGCGTGCGCCAGGCCTTGTCGATGGTGATCGACCGCGACCTGCTGGCGCGGCGCGTGACCGCGGACGGGCAGACGCCGCTGCTCGGCCTGCTGCCGAAGGGCGTGAGCGGCGCGGACGTGTCGAACTACGCGTGGGCCGCCTGGCCGATGGCGAAGCGCGTCGAGGAAGCGAAGAAGCTGCTCGATCAGGCGGGCGTGAAGCCCGGCACGAAGCTGCGCTTCGCGATGAACACGAGCGACTACAACAAGAAGATGGCGATCTTCGTGGCGTCGGAATGGAAGACGAAGCTGGGCCTGACGATGGACATCGAGTCGATGGAATTCAAGGTGCTGCTCAAGAAGCGCCATGACGGCGACTATCAGATTGCCCGCAATGGCTGGGTGGCCGACTACAACGACGCGACGACCTTCCTGACGCTCGTGCAATGCAAGTCCTCGCAGAACGACAATTTCAACTGCAACCCGAAGGCCGATGCGCTCATCAGCGAAGCGGCCGCCACCGCCGATACCGCGAAGCGCACGCAGTTGCAGACCCAGGCGGCGAAACTCGTGATGGACGACTATCCGATGCTGCCGCTGCTGCAATACGGCCTGCCGCGCCTCGTGAAGAGCTATGTGGGCGGCTACTCGCTGAAGAATCCGATGGATCATTACGCCAGCAAGGATCTCTACATCGTCAGGCATTGACGCCCTGACGCACCGGAGGAACGCTCATGTGGTCATACACATTGCGGCGCGTGCTGCTCACGCTGCCGACGCTTCTGATCGTCATCACGGTCTGCTATCTGCTGCTGCACGCGACGCCCGGCGGCCCGTTCGACGGCGAGCGCAAGGTGTCCGCCGACGTGCTCGCCAACCTGCGGGCGAAGTATCACCTCGGCGAGCCATTGTGGAAGCAGTACCTGCTGTATCTTGACGGCCTCCTGCACGGCGATCTCGGCGCCTCGTTCCGTTACGCGGACTGGAGCGTCAACGACCTCGTATTGCGCGCGCTGCCGGTCTCGCTGGCGGTCGGCGGCGTGTCGATGCTGCTCGCCATCGTCGCAGGCGTGGCGCTGGGCGTCGTCGCGGCGCTGCGCCGCAACAGCCTCGCCGACTACGCGCTGATGCTGGTCGGCAACGCGGGCAACGTGATTCCGTCGTTCGTGCTCGGGCCGGTGCTGATCCTCGTGTTCGCGATCGCGCTGAAGTGGCTGCCGGCCGGCGGCTGGAACGGCTTCGAGCTGCGCTACATGGTGCTGCCGGTCGCGCTGCTGGCCACCATCAATGTCGCGACCATCGGCCGCGTGACGCGCGCCAGCCTGATCGAAGTGCTCAACACGAACTACATCCGCACCGCGCGCGCCAAAGGCCTGCCGCTGCGCGTGATCGTGCTGCGCCACGCACTCAGGCCGACGCTGATTCCGGTCGTCTCGGTGATCGGCCCGCTGGCGATTTCATCGATCACGGCGGCGGTCGTCACGGAGTCCGTGTTCTCGCTGCCGGGCATCGGCAAGCTGATCGTGAACGGCGCGGCCAATCGCGACTACACGCTCGTGCTGGGCCTCGTCGTGCTCGTCACGGCGGTGGCCGTGCTGCTCAACCTGCTGGCCGACCTCGCCTACGCGTGGCTCGACCCGAAGATCCGTTACTGAGAGGCGCGCCATGAAAACAGCATCGCTGGGTTCGACGCTCGAACAGGCCGTCGCGGGCCGCAGTCCGTGGCAGGACGCACGCACGCGTTTCCTGCGCAACAAGGCGGCAGTCGTGAGTCTTGTGTTGCTCGCGGTCATCACGCTGGCGTGCATCGCGGGGCCATGGCTGTCGCCGAACGCCTTCGATTCCACCGACTGGAACGCCACCAGCACGCCGCCCACGCTCGCCAACTGGCACTTCTTCGGCACCGACGACACCGGCCGCGACCTCTTCGTGCGCTGCCTGATCGGCGGACGCGTGTCGCTGATGATCGGCGCGCTCGCCACGCTGACCTCGGTCACGCTCGGCATCGTGTGGGGCGCGGTGGCGGGCTTTGTCGGCGGGCGCGTGGACAACGCGATGATGCGCATCGTCGACATGATGTACGCCATTCCGTACCTGCTGATCGCGATCCTGATGGTCACGCTGCTCGGCCGCGAGTTCTATCTCGTCGTCATCACCATCACGGTGTTCTCGTGGATGGACATGGCGCGCGTCGTGCGCGGCCAGACACTCTCGATCCGCTCGAAGGAGTACGTGGAAGCGGCGCGTGCGATCGGCGTGCCGACCGCGCGCATCATCCGGCGTCACGTGGTGCCGAACCTGCTCGGCATCGTCGCGATCTACACGACCGTCACCGTGCCCGCCGTGATCCTCACGGAATCCGTGCTGTCGTTTCTCGGCCTCGGCGTGCAGGAACCGATGACCAGCTGGGGCGTGCTCATTCAGGACGGCGTCGGCGTGATGGAGGCGTCGCCGTGGATCCTGCTGTGTCCGGCGGCGCTGCTGTCGGTCACGCTCTACTGCATCAACTTTGTCGGCGACGGGCTGCGTGACGCGCTCGATCCGAAGGACAGGTGAGCCATGCCGCTACTCGAAGTGAAGGACTTGCAGGTCGAGTTCGCGACCCCCGACGCCGCCGTGCGCGCCGTCAACGGCGTGAGCTTCGCGCTGGAGGCGGGCGCGACGCTCGGCATTGTCGGCGAGTCGGGTTCGGGCAAGAGCCAGAGCGTGCTCGCGATGCTCGGGCTGCTCGCGCCGAACGGCCGGGCCACGGGCCAGGCGCTGTATCGCGGCGACGATCTGATCGGCATGAGCGGGCGGCGCCTGAACCGCATCCGCGGCAATCGCCTTTCGATGATCTTCCAGGACCCGATGAGTTCGCTCAATCCGTATCTGACCATCGAACGGCAGATGACCGAGGTGCTCGAACTGCACAAGAACCTGACGCGCCGCGAGGCGCGCAAGCGGGCCATCGCGATGCTCGAAGCGGTGCGCATTCCGGAAGCGGCGCATCGCATCGGGCAGTATCCGCATGAACTCTCGGGCGGCATGCGGCAGCGCGTGATGATTGCGATGGCGTTGCTGTGCGAGCCCGAGATCCTCTTCGCCGACGAACCCACGACCGCGCTCGACGTCACCGTGCAAGCGCAGATTCTGCAACTGCTGCGCACGCTTCAGCATGACTTCGGCACGTCGATCGTGCTGATCACGCACGATCTGGGCGTCGTCGCCGGCCTGTGCGATCAGGTGATGGTGATGTACGGCGGCCGCGTGATGGAACAGTGCGATGCGCCGACGCTCTTCGCCCGGCCTTCGCATCCGTACACCATCGGACTGTTGCGCGCGCTGCCGAGGCTCGATCACGACGGCGGCGAACTCGTCGGCATTCCGGGCAATCCGCCGAACATGGCGCATCCGCCCGCGGGTTGTCCGTTTCACGAGCGCTGCGCGGACGCGAGCGATGAGTGCGCGCGCGTGGCGCCCGTGCTCCAGCGTATCGGCCTGCATGGAATGCGCGCGTGCCATCGACCTGTCGAACAGATGCATGGCCGCCTTGGGGAGATCAATCATGTCTGACGCCAGCCTGCTTTCCGTGCGCGAGATGCGCGTGCATTTTCAGGTCGGGGCGAAGCAGCGCCTGCCGTGGGCGGCGAAGCGCACGCTGAAGGCCGTCGATGGCGTCAGCTTCGACCTGAAGGCCGGCGAAACGCTCGGCGTGGTCGGCGAATCGGGCTGCGGCAAGTCCACCTTGTCGCGCGCGATCCTCAACCTGATTCCGGCCACGGGCGGCGAGATCGTCTGGATGGGCGCGCCGCTCGCGAGCGCGTCGAAGCGGGCGTGGCACGCGCTGCGCGCCGATGTGCAGATGATCTTCCAGGACCCGCTCGCCTCGCTCGATCCGCGCATGACGGTCGGGCAGATCATTGCCGAGCCGCTCGTCGAGCATCGGCCGGGCATGCAGAAGCGCGAGATCGACGCCCGCGTGCGCGCGATGATGGCGCGCGTCGGCCTGCGCGAGCAGATGATCAACCGCTATCCGCACGAGTTCTCCGGCGGCCAGTGTCAGCGCATCGGCATTGCGCGGGCGCTGGTGGTCGAGCCGAAGCTCGTGATCTGCGACGAGCCCGTGTCCGCGCTCGACGTCTCCATTCAGGCGCAGATCGTGAACCTGCTCCGGTCGTTGCAGAAGGAGATGAAGCTCGCGCTGATCTTCATTGCGCACGACCTGGCCGTGGTGCGCCATATCTCCGATCGCGTGATGGTGATGTACCTCGGACGCGTGATGGAGCTGGCCAGCAAGCACGCGCTCTACGAGACGCCGCGCCATCCCTATACGCGCGCGCTGCTCTCGGCCGTGCCGGTGCCCGATCCGGCGATCCAGCGTGCCCGGACCGTGGAGATCCTGTCGGGCGATATCCCCAGTCCCATCGATCCGCCTTCGGGCTGCGTGTTCCGCACGCGTTGCCCGGTGGCGCAGGCGCGCTGCGCGCACGAGGTGCCCGCGCTGCGTCCGCTCGGCGGCGATGCCTCAGTGGCCTGTCTGTTCGCATGACGGCCGTGCGCTTTCACTGCAACCCTTCGATAGCGAGGACGCGTCCAACCGCATGAGTCGCCCGATCCACGCCCTTTAGCGAAAGGCCGGCGTAGTCCACCTGGCCGGCCTGCCGCTTCACCTGACCCTGTCCGTACGCCCAGACCTTGCCGGTCTGCGGGCGGGGTCTTTTGCATCCTGATTTTTCTGTGCGCGCAGTCGAGCGTTGCATCAATTCGTGGAGATCCTTCTAATGAAAAAACAAAAGCGATCAATCGCGCTGTCGATTCTGCTGTTCAGCGGTTTCATGGCCGCCGCCGCCACTTCTCATGCCGATGAAACCGATGCCGACGCCTCGACGCGTCACACCGAGGCGCCGCCCGCATCGCCGCCGCATACGGAAGCCGATGCGCCAATGAGCAGCCAGGCGAAGTCGAACGGCTTGATCGAGGACTCGCATTTCAACCTGCTGCTGCGGTCCTACACCGAGCATGACGACCTGAAGGGCAGCGGCAAGAAGGATGCATCGGTGCTGGGCGCGCAGGCCGTGTTCGAATCGGGCTATACGAAGGGGCTGATCGGACTGGGCGGCGACGTGTCCCTGTTTGGCGCATTCAAGCTCAATGGCGGGGAGGGCGCCGGCAACCGCGTGCACCTCGGCACGGACGGCGGCGGATCGGGACAACTGGCGTGGGCTTATCCGGGCGTATGGGACGTGAAGGCGCGTGTCTCGAACACGGTGCTCAAGTACGGTCAGCAACTCTTCGACGATCCGTTCCTCGTGCCGCACGACAATCGCTCGCTGCCGCCGACGTATCGCGGCTTCTCGCTGGAAAGCGATGAGATCAAGGGCCTGACGCTCAAGGCCGGCACGGTGGACGCCGTACTTGCGCGCGGCATGACGAGCGTCACTGGACTCACGACCGAATACGGCGGCACGCATATCTCGCGCTTCAGCTTCTTCGGCGGCGACTGGACCCACGGCGACGACACGGCCGTTTCGCTATGGGGCGGCATTGCCAACGACGTGTGGCAGCAGTACTACCTGAACGCGACGCACAGCATCGGCGATCCCGCTTCGATATGCTGGACGGGCGCGCTGAACTACTACTACACGGGTTCGATCGGCGACCAGCGGCAGGGCGCGATCACCAACAACGCATACTCGCTGGCGCTGTCCGGCACGCACGGCGCGCATACGGTGCAGGTGGCGTACCAGCAGATCGTGAGCGATCAGAGGTTCGACTACATGGGACAGTCCGCGGGCGACTATCTGTCGAACTCGCTGGATGTCGACTACAACCAGCCGCATGAAAAGTCCTTGAGTCTCACCTATACGCTCGACATGAAGCACTACGGTGTGCCGGGTCTCAAGGTCGCGGTGTGGGGCGCATATGGCTGGGATGCGGACGGCAGCGCGATGGCCAACGGCAACAGCGCGCAGGCTGCGGCGTACCGCATCAACGGCACGCCGATCCAGGGCACGCACTACGAAGTGGGCGTGATTCCGAGCTACACGGTGCCGAGCGGCAAGCTGAAGAACACGTCGATCAAGTTCTACTACATGCACCACCACAGCAACAGCCCGTACTATCCGGACGGCACGAGCGACGTGTATCGACTGATGGTGAACGTGCCGGTGAACGTGTTCTGACGGCGTCCGGACACAGGCAAAACCGGCCGGATCGTAAACCCTACATAAATTTCCGTTTACATTACGTTTAACTTTCAATATAAAGAGAGGGCGTGTTGCGGATTGCCATGTCTCGCCCACGCTCATCGCCCGGCAGGCCTGTCTCTGCCGGGCTTTTTTTTGCCATCCGTTTCGCCTCTCCCTCAGTTTCAAGCGCTTACGATGCCCGGTTTTCTCCGTGAAAACCCCGCCGTTTCTTTCGCTTGACTTACTTGATATATCAAATACTGTGTATATGCGGCGACGCTGCTCATGCCGCGAGAGGCGCCGTTCGGCGCACGCATACACAAGGCATGATTGCCAAGGAGACAGGCATGGGAACGGACCAGATGGACCGCGAAGGCAGGGCCTCGCGTCTCGCTTCGCCGTGGGTGCAATTGGTTTTCGGCGTGATCTGCATGGCGATGATCGCCAACATGCAATACGGCTGGACGCTCTTCGTCAATCCAATCGATGAGAAGTATCACTGGGGCCGCGCCGCCATTCAGGTGGCGTTCACGATCTTCGTCGTGACCGAGACCTGGCTCGTTCCGGTGGAAGGCTATCTGGTCGACAAATACGGTCCGCGTCCGGTCGTCGTGGGCGGCGGTCTGCTCTGCGCGATTGCCTGGGCGCTCAACTCGGTGGCGTCATCGCTGCCTTTGCTTTATTTCGCGGCGGCTGTCGGCGGGGTGGGCGCGGGCGCGGTGTACGGCACCTGCGTCGGCAATGCGCTGAAGTGGTTTCCGGCGCGGCGCGGGCTGGCGGCGGGCATCACGGCGGCGGGCTTCGGCATGGGATCGGCGGCGACTGTCGTGCCCATCGCGCACATGATCAAATCGAGCGGCTATGAAGCCACCTTCTTGTGGTTCGGACTGGGACAGGGGCTCGTGGTGTTCCTGCTCGGTATGGCGCTCTATGCACCGCCGGTTCAACTGCTTGCCTCCATGAAAAGCGCGGTCAAGGCGGCCGTCTACAACGCCAGCCCGAAGCAGGTTCTTGCCTCGCCGATCTTCTGGGTCATGTACCTGATGTTCGTGATGATGGCAGCGGGCGGCCTGATGGCGACCGCGCAACTCGGTCCCATCGCGAAGGACTTCGGCCTGCATGATTCGCCCGTGTCGCTGCTCGGTCTGACGTTGCCGGCGCTCACTTTCGCGCTGACCATCGACCGCGTGCTCAACGGCCTCACGCGACCTTTCTTCGGCTGGGTATCGGACCGCATCGGGCGCGAGAACACGATGTTCATCGCGTTCGCCATCGAGGCGGTGGGCATCGTCGCGTTGTCGCGCTATGGGCAGAATCCGGTGGCCTTCGTGGTGCTGACCGGCATCGTGTTCTTCGCGTGGGGCGAGATCTATAGCCTGTTCCCGGCGACCTGCGGCGACACCTTCGGGCCGAAGTTCGCGGCGACCAATGCAGGGCTGCTCTATACGGCGAAGGGTACGGCCGCGCTGCTGGTGCCGTTTTCGAGCGTTATCACGTCGATGACCGGAAGCTGGCACGCCGTGTTCATGCTCGCGGCGGGGATGGCGGCGCTGTCGGCGCTGCTTGCGCTCTTCGTGCTGAAGCCGATGCGTCAGGCGCATACCGTGCGGCATGCGCGCGCGGCGGCCGTCGACCTGCCTTATGCGCCTGCGATGAAGGAGTGACCAGGACGGGCGACCCGGCGTGTCGCCCGTTTTATTGTTATCGAGCTCGCGCTTTTCGCGGCATGCGACTGACGAGGCGGCCCGCAGGCCGATCGCGATCGCGCGTGATGTGCAGTCGCCGGCGGATGGTCTCCTCGCTCTCTTACCTTGTCGGCCGGACGGTGACCGCGACGCGCTGTGGCGTGCGCCGTTCGATCATGGCGATCCACGCCGGAAAGCTCAGTGCCGATGCCATCGAAGCGCATGCGAAGAGTGCCAGCGCGAGGTGAGCGTCCATGATCTTCTCCAAACGGGTGGTTGGAGACAGTGTCGGCGGGAATGGCTTGCCGGAACACCCCGCTCCCGTGGGGAGGACGCCGCTTTGGGAGCCTGTGGCGGGCCCTGCCGAATGAGGGAGAAGCATCAGAAGCGCGTACCGACGCTGCAACCGCCGAAGCCGCCGCCGTTGGTCGCCACGCCGCCGCAGCCGAACAGGCCGCAGCCGCCGAGCGCGAGTGAAGCGGCGATGACGAGGACGGCGAGGCGAAGAGAACGAAGATTCACGATGAGTTTGGCGAGGCGCCTTGTTCATGGAAGGTGCCTGCCATCATAGTCAGATTGCGACGCCCGGATCGCCAAAATGGGCCGGGCGCTTCAGGCGGGCAGCTTGCGGAAGCTGATGGCGAAACGATTCCATGCATTGATCGCAGTAACGAGCAGCGTCAGGTCGACGATTTCCTCGTCGCTGAAATGCGGCTTCACGGCTAGCCAGACGGCGTCGGGCACGTGATCGTGCGAGACCAGCGTCAGTGCTTCGGTCCATTCGAACGCGGCGCGTTCGCGATCCGTGAAGAACGGCGTCTCGCGCCATACCACGACGGTCGCAAGACGGCGATCGGTCTCGCCGCCCTTGCGGGCATCGGTGGTGTGCATGTCGACGCAGAACGCGCAGCCGTTGATTTGCGAGGCGCGCAGGCGCACCAGATGGGTCAGGGACTTTTCGAGCGCCGATTTGCCGATGCGCTCTTCGACGCCGGCGAGAGCCTTGATGGCGGCGGGATTGGCCTTGTAGAAGTCGAGACGGGATTCCATGGCGCTGCTCCTTGGTGGGTTTGGACAGGTTCAGAATAGGCTCGATGGTGGTCCATTCAAATAGCCGATTTGATGGAATATGAGGTAACCAGTGGAGGGGTTTCGCCGGACGAAAAAAAACCGCGGCAAGCTATGCCGCGGTTTTGAACACCACGCGTCAAGGCATTCAGTCGAGCGCCGCTGCCGGGCCGAAGAATTCATAACGACTCTGCGACTCGGGCACGCCAAGCGCCTTCAGATGCTTCTTCACGGCCTTCATGAAGGGCTTGGGCCCAAGAAAATACGCATCGAGGTCGCGATCCGCAGGCAGCCATTTGTCGAGCAGGGCTTCATCGACGAAACCGATCCCGTCCGCCGGATGATCGCCGTCGCGCGCGTGCTCGTAGCAATAGAAGCGCTTGAGCTGCGGATGGCGCCCCGCCAGCGTCTCGATGGTCTCGCGGAACGCATGCACGCCGCCGTGCCGCGCCGAATGGATGAACGTGACCGGACGCTGCGTCGCGAGCGCGGTGTGCAGCATCGCGAGCGTCGGCGTGATACCGACGCCGCCGCTGATCAGCACGACCGGTTTCTCGCCGGGTTCGAGCGTGAAATGGCCGGCGGGCGGATAGAGTTCGAGCACGTCGCCCGCGTGCTTGTGCTCGTGCAGGAAGCCGGACACCTTGCCGTTCGTCTCGCGCTTCACGCTGATGCGGTATGCGCGGCCGTCCGGCGCCGCCGACAGCGAATAGTTGCGACGCACTTCCTCGCCGTCGATCACCACCCGCAAGCCGATGTACTGGCCCGGACGGAAGTCGAGCAGGGCGCCGCCGTCTTCGGGCGTCAGGTAGAACGAGGTAATCTCGTCGCTTTCCTTTTCCTTGCGGGCAATGACGAAGCGTCGCGTGCCGCGCCAGCCGCCGGGCGCCTGTTCGCGTTCGCTGTAGATGCCTTCCTCGAGCCCGATCAGCAGGTCGGCGAGCTGCCCGTAGGCGGCGGCCCAGGCGTCGATGACGGCATCGGTGGCAATCTCTTCGCCGAGCACGTCGCGGATCGATGCGAGCAGGCAGCGTCCGACGATCGGATAATGCTCGGGCTGGATATTCAGCGCGACGTGCTTGTTGATGATCTGGCCGACGAGCCCGCCAAGCTTCTCCAGTTCATCGATATGGCGCGCGTACATCAGCACGCCGTTGGCGAGCGCGCGTTGTTGCGCGCCGCTCGCCTGGTGCGCCTGATTGAACATCGGGCGGACTTCGGGATAGTCGGCGAGCATCCGGGCGTAGAAATGGGTGGTGAGCGCTTCGCCGCCGCTTTCGAGCAGGGGAACGGTTGCCTTGACGATGGCGCGGTGTTCGGCTGACAGCATGGTTCTTTCCTCGTTGATGTAGATGCATGGCGCATCGGAAGTCTATGCAAACCTCTATACAGGTTCCGTGCCACGGTAGAATCATATTTAAATCAATGCCTTGAAGATTTATATGGTCGATTCGACTCTAGTCAAAAAGACTGCCGACGTAGTCGCAATGACTTCGCGCGTTCTGCTTGACGCGCTGGTGCCGCTCATCGAGGATCTGTCGAGCGAGATGCCCGATACCGAGCGCTACCGGCGTCTGCTGCATACGTCCCGCGCACTTTTTCCGAGCGACGCCACCGCGCTCCTGAGGCTCGACGGCGATACGCTCGTGCCGCTCGCCATCGACGGTCTGTCGGGCGATACGCTCGGGCGGCGCTTCCGGGTGAGCGAGCATCCGCGTTTCGCGCGCATCCTCGCGCACGAGGCGCCGACGCGCTTCTCCGCCAGCTCCGACCTTCCCGATCCCTATGACGGCCTCGTCAAGGGCGTGAGCGGCCATCTGGAGGTGCACGACTGCCTGGGCTGCCCGCTATGGATCGATGGCCGCGCGTGGGGCCTGCTGACCCTCGACGCGCTCGATCCCGCCCGTTTCGACGGCATAGACATGGCCTCGCTGCAAGCGTTTCTGAGTCTCGCGGCGGCGACGGTGAGCGTCGCGGGGCGCATCGACCGGCTGGCGCGTTCGAGGGAGGCCGAGCGTCATCGCGCCGAGGCTTACCGGCAGGCAGGCGGCCCGAAGCGGCGCGAGATGATCGGCGGCAGCGACCGGCATCGGCGGATGCTGGAAGAGATCGCGATCGTCGCGTCGAGCGATCTCACCGTGCTCGTGACCGGCGAGACGGGCGTCGGCAAGGAACTCGTCGCAAGCGAGATTCACGCGCTGTCGCCGCGCGCCGACAAGCCGCTCGTCAGCCTCAACTGCGCCGCGCTGCCGGATACGCTCGTCGAAAGCGAGCTCTTCGGGCATGTGCGGGGAGCGTTTTCCGGGGCGTCGTCGGACCGGCGCGGCAAGTTCGAACTCGCCGACGGCGGCACGCTTTTTCTCGACGAAGTCGGCGAACTGCCGCTGCCCGTGCAGGCGAAACTGCTGCGCGTGCTGCAGAACGGGCAGTTGCAGCGCATCGGTTCGGACAGCGAGCATAAGGTGGATGTGCGCCTGATCGCCGCGACCAATCGCGATCTCGCCGAAGAAGTGCGCGAAGGTCGGTTTCGCGCGGACCTGTATCACCGGCTGTCGGTGTATCCGCTGGTCGTGCCGGCGCTGCGCGAGCGCGGCCGCGACGTGCTGCTGCTGGCCGGCTTCTTCCTCGAGGAGAACCGTTCGCGTCTCGGCCTGCTGAGCCTGCGCCTCGCCGCCGACGCCCAGGCCGCGCTGCTGGCCTATCGCTGGCCGGGAAACGTGCGCGAACTGGAGCATCTGATCGGCCGGAGCGCGTTGAAGGCGCTGGCGTCGCACCGCGAGCGTCCGCGCATCCTGACGCTTAGCGCCGCCGATCTCGCGCTCAACGGCGATGCCGCCCCGGCGCAGACGTCCGCCGCGCCGCCGCCGCTGTCGGCCAGCGGCACGGACTTTCGCGCGGCGGTGAGCGCCTACGAACGCTCGTTGATCCTCGATACGCTCAGGCGTCATGAGCAGAACTGGGCGTCCGCGGCCCGCGAGCTGGGTCTGGACCGGGCCAACCTGAATCGTCTCGCAAAGCGCCTCGGGCTCAAGTGAGCACGCCCCGCTCTTTGCCTATCTCGAAATTATTGAATAGATTGTTCTAGATCAAGAAACGCGCTCGTGCCCGCCACGCAGGGTGCGCGCGCATTGAGACAATCCCGGTGCTGGGAAAAGCGCGCGCTGTCTTCTAGTATCAGAACAGCCTGACGCAACCCATCGACAGCATGTTCACTGCAGTGCCTTGAAGCAGCGTGCCGGATGCGGGCCTGTCCCGCACGGCGTATCGACAACGGCATTTCGAACACGGCATTTCGACAACCGGGGGTTACGTGCAGAACGTGACAGACGTGGCGAAGCTCAGCACGTTCATCGTGTGCGCACTCTTGCTGTGTTGCGGCAGCGGGGCGTTCGCCGCCGACGCGCCGGCCACGGAGCGCGCGCCGGACACCATGCAGGCCCGCGTGATGGGCTGCGCCGCCTGCCACGGCGCGCACGGCGAGGGCACCGACAACGACTATTTCCCCCGCCTGGCCGGCAAGCCCGCCGGCTATCTGTACAACCAGCTGCTCGCGTTCCGCGACGGCCGGCGCAAGTATCCGCCGATGAATTACCTGCTCGCCTATCTTCCGGATGCCTATCTGAAGGAGATTGCCGCGTATTTCGCGGGCGAGCGTCCGCCGTTCCCGCCGCCGGCGCCCGTCAGTGTCGATGCAAAAACGCTCGACCTGGGCAAGTCGCTGGTCACGAAGGGCGATCCGGCGCGCAGCGTGCCCGCCTGCATCAGTTGCCATGGCCCGGCGATGACCGGCATGGAGCCTGCCATCCCCGGCCTGCTGGGCCTGCACGCCGACTACCTGAGCGCGCAACTGGGCGCCTGGCGCTACGGCACCCGCACCACGGCCGCGCCCGATTGCATGGGCCACGTCGCCAAGCTGCTGTCCGATCGCGACATTACCGGGATCGCCGCTTATCTGGCCTCGTTGCCCGCGCCGGCGGATCCGGCGCCGGTGGCGGCCGGCTCGCTCACGATGCCGCTCGCCTGCGGCAGCGTTCCCCACTGACGAGGACCCCGACGTGCGCCGATTTCGACCCTCCGGAGCGCTGTCCGTCGCGGTTCTTCTTGCGGCAGGGGCGGCATGGGCGGTGTTGCTGCTGGCGCCGTTGACGCCGGCCCATGCGCAGGACCGTGCGGAGACGATCAAGCGCGGCGAGTATCTGGCGCGCGCAGGCGATTGCATCGCGTGCCATACGCTGCCCGCGGGGCGGACCTTCGGCGGCGGCCGGCCGATGGACACGCCGTTCGGCACGCTCTTCACGCCCAACATTTCGTCGGACCGGGAGACGGGCATCGGCGGCTGGAGCGCCGACGAGTTCTACCGGATGATGCACGACGGCAAGTCGCGCGACGGCTCGCTGCTTTATCCGGCGATGCCCTACACGTCCTACACGAAAGTCACGCGAGCCGATTCCGACGCGATCTACGCGTTCCTGATGTCGACGCCGCCCGTGCACCAGCCGAACCGGCCGCACGAACTGCGCTTTCCGTTCAACAAGCGGCAACTGCTGTTTGGCTGGCGCTCGCTGTTCTTCAGGGAGGGCGAGTATCGGCCGGACCCGAAGCAATCGGTGGAATGGAATCGCGGCGCGTATCTGGTCGAAGGACTCGGACACTGCTCGATGTGCCACACCGCGATCAACGCACTCGGCGGCAACGTGAGCTCCAAGGCGTTCGAAGGCGGACTGATCCCGATCCAGAACTGGTACGCGCCTTCGCTGACCTCGAACCGCGAGGCGGGCCTCGGCGACTGGAGCATGGACGACATCGTCGGTTTGCTGCATGCGGGCGTGAGTCATCGCGGCGCGGTGTACGGGCCGATGGCCGAAGTGGTGTACGACAGCCTCCAGTATCTGAGCGAGGACGACGTCCGCGCGATGGCCGTCTATCTGAAGGCGCTGCCCGCGCGTTCCGGCGACAAGGCCGCGCCGCCCGGACCGGCGGTGATGGAGCAGCAGACGAGTCTTGCGCCGCTCGGCAAGAAAATCTACGACGCCCAATGTGCCGAGTGCCACGCCGCGCGCGGCGAGGGCAAGCCGCCGGATTTTCCGCCGCTCGCGAACAATCAGTCGATCGTGATGAACTCGGCCGTGAATCCGATCCGCATGGTGCTGAACGGCGGTTATCCGCCCGGCACGTTCAAGAATCCGAAGCCGTATGGCATGCCGCCGTTCGCGCAAGCGCTGTCCGACGTCGAGGTGGCGGCGGTGGTGACCTACATCCGCACCGCATGGGGCAACCAGGGCGCGCCGGTGACGGTGAAGGACGTGAACGAACTGCGCTCGGCGCCGCTTTACTAGAACCCTGACGACCATGAACGAAGACCCGAACGCCGAGGAAGACGCGAAGCTCGACGAGATCGTGAAGCGCGGCCCGAGTGGCGCGATTGTGCTGGCCGGTATCTCGACCGCGATCGTGATCGGCATGTGGTTCGTTTTTTACTTCGCCGTGTTCCTGCCGCGCGGCGTGATCCGGTGATTCATCCAGACCTCGCATATGGCCATCGATCCAAGCTCGCATGACATCGCCGAACGCGTGGAGCGGCGCTGGGCGATCCTCGTCCTCGCGATCGCCGTGCTGCTGGTCGGGATGGTCGTCTACACCGGCCTGCACTGGGCGATGATGCCGCCGTCGCGCGTCGAGACCGTGCGGCCGGAGACGCTCGGCGTGTCGGGCGAATTCATCGAGAGCAATCTGGGCAGCGCCCCGGAGGCAGATGGTTCGGTGACGGTGCGGATCGTCGCGCAGCAGTACTCGTTCACGCCGCAATGCCTGGTGGTGCCGGCGGGCGTGCCGGTGACGTTCCGCGCGACGGCGGCGGACGTCGTCCATGGTTTCCTGATCACCGGCACCAACATCAATTCGATGCTGGAGCCGGGCTATGTCTCGACCTTCAAGACGACCTTCGAGACGACCGGCGATCATCTGATGCCCTGCCACGAGTACTGCGGCACGGGGCATCAGAACATGTGGGCGCACGTGAAGGTGATCGATCGCGCCGAGTTCATGGAGAGGGCCGCCAGGCTGCCGGCCCGTTCGCGGAGAGTGTCCTGTGTTCAATAGCAAGCGGCTCGTCCTCGCGCATTTCTGGCTGGCGTTCGGCGCCTTCGGCATCGCGCTCCTGCTCGGCGCATGGCAGATGCTGGTGCGCAGTCCGCTGCATCCGTGGCTGCAGAATCCGGAGCTGTACTACCGCTCGGTGACGGAGCACGGCACCGTGATGGGCTATGCCTTCCCGACGCTCGTGGCGATGGGCTTCGGCTATGCCGTCAGCGAACTGGCGCTGAAGCGGCCGCTCGCGGGTCTGCGCTGGGCGTGGCTGGGCTTCTGGCTGGTCGCGGCGGGCGCGGTCACGGCGACCGTACCGGTGGCGATGGGTCTGGCTTCGGTCCTCTACACCTTCTATCCGCCGATGATCGGCAATGTCTTCTATTACATCGGCGTGGTGCTGGTCGTGGTGGGCTCGTGGGTGTGGGTCGCGCTGATGTCGGTGAACCTGGCGGCGTGGAAGCGCGAGAACCGCGGCAAGCCGGTGCCGCTCGCGATGTTCGCGACCGTCGCGGGCGCCTATCTGTGGGGCTGGACCGCGGTGGGCGCGGCGATCGAAGTGTTGTTCCTGATCCTGCCGGTGGCCTTTGGCTGGAAGACGACCATCGATGCCGGCCTCGCGCGCATCTTCTTCTCGTGGACGCTGCACGCCATCGTCTATTTCTGGCTGGTGCCTGCCTACGTGGCGTACTACACGATCATCCCGCGCGCGATCGGCGGCCGTCTGTACAGCGATGCCATGGCGCGCATCTCGTTCATCCTGTTCCTCGTGGTGTCGATGCCGATCGGGATCCATCACCTGTTCGCCGACCCGCAAGTGGGCTCGGGCTTCAAGTTCATGCATTCGGTGTTCACCGCGCTCGTCGCCGTGCCGACGCTGCTGACCGTGTTCACGATCTGCGCCTCGGTGGAGATCGCGGCGCGGCTGCGCGGCGGACGCGGCCCGCTGGGCTGGCTGAAGGCGCTGCCCTGGGACAATCCGATGATGCTCGCCGTGGCGTTCTCCTTCGTGATGCTCGGCTTCGGCGGCGCGGGCGGCCTCATCAACATGAGCTACCAGCTCGATTCGACGATCCACAACACGCAGTGGGTGACCGGGCACTTCCACCTGATTTTCGGCGGCGCGATCGTCATCATGTACTTCGTGATTGCCTACGATCTGTGGCCGCATCTGACCGGGCGGCCGCTTCTGCATCCGAAGCTGATGCGCTGGCAACTGTGGCTGTGGTTCATCGGCATGATCGTGCTGACGTTCCCGTGGCATTTTGTCGGCCTGCTGGGCATGCCGCGACGCATGGCCTTCTATGACTACAGCGACCCGGAGATCGCGGCGCAGGCGCTGTCCGTGGTGATCTCGGTGGTGGGCGCGCTGATTCTGCTGGTGTCGGCCGTGCTGTTCTTCGTCGTGCTGGTGAAGGCGCATCGGACGCCGCGTATGGCCATCGAGCCGTTCCGCTTCAGCCGCGCGGTCCATGAGCCGAGCCGCATTCCGGTGGCGCTGAACAGCTTTGCCCTGTGGCTCACGCTGATGATCGGGCTCACGCTCGTCAACTACGGCTATCCGATCGCGCAACTGCTCGCGCGCTCCGACACGTCGGTGCCCGCCGTGCCCATCGGAGCCGCGCGATGAGCGACGAACGCCTCTTCACCTTCCGCAATCGCTGGTTCACGGTCAGCGTGCTGGGGACGATCGGGATTGCCGTCGTGGCGGCGCTGATCGGCTTCGTGTGGCTGCCCTCCGTGCAGCGCGATGCGCAGTTCAGCGGCATCTGGAATGCCATCTGCAGCGCGGCGGGCGTGCCGCGCAGCTGGTACGCGGGAGGGGACGCGGTGGTCGAGCCGGAGGCGAAACTGACGAGCGTCGAGATGACGCCGCAACTGCTCGCGACGGTCAGTTCGAATTCCATCGGGCGAGGCGCGACGCTGGCCTTGCGCTGCACGATGTGTCATGGCGAGCGCGGCATGAGCGATGCGAACTCGCCGAATCTGGCGGGCCAGTATGCGGCGGTGATCTATAAGCAGCTGATCGATTTTCAGAAGGGCGCGCGCAGCAACGCGGTGATGTCGCCCATGGCGATGAACCTGAGCGATCAGGACATGCGCGATCTCGCGGCGTATTACGCGAGCCTGCCGCGTCCGCCGGCGCAGCGCAAGGTGAGCGATGCGCGAGCGCCGGCGATCGTCGCGCACGGTGCGCCGATGCGGAATGTGGCGCCGTGCGCGGTGTGTCATGGCGGCATCGACAGCAAGGCGGGGAGTCCCTGGCTCGATGGTTTACCGGCGGCTTATACGAAGTCGCAGTTGCTGGCGTTCGCGAGCGGGACGCGGACCAATGATATCGATGGCGTGATGCGAAACGTGGCGCGCAACATGACCGCCGAGGAGATCGATGAGGCGGCGATGTATTACGCGCGGGAGCTGGAGAAGGTCAGATCTGGGCGGTGAGCTGGAAGCCGAGCGTCACGCGCGCCGTAATGAGCGAGGCGGGCTTGAGGAGCGGGGTGCCCGCGAAGAGGTCGTACTTCAGCGCCCCGAGCTTGAGCGGAAGACTGCCGCGGATGCCGAGTACCGCGCCCAGCAACTGGCTGCCTGCAAGGAAGGCCGTGTTTGGGCCAAACACGCGCCCGTAGTCGACGCCTGCATAGATCGACTGGCGCGATTGCCCGAGCGGTGCCTGCACCTCGTTGCGCCAGTAAAAGCCGCGTTCGGCTGCAAGCATCTGCTCGCCGTCGAAGCCGCGCACCGTATAACGGCTGCCGATCGTGAAATCGTCGACATGGAACAGCCGATCCGGCGAATACTGGCCGCGAAATGTGGTCACGTAGCGAAGCGGCTGGTGCGCGAGGGCGAAGGGCATCGAGAGGTTGAAATCCAGCGTGCCCATCCGGTAGCGGTAGGTCGGCCTGGCTTGCTCTGTTGATGAGCGCGTTGGGTCGGAAGCCGGACCTGGCGTTGAACCGAATCCCCCCACGCCTTGCCGGAAGGCGAGCGAGGCGTCGAGCTGCGCTTCGCCGAAGTAGTGCCGGTCTGTCAACCCGGTTTCCAGGAACGTATTGTTGCGACGCTGGATGTCGATTTCAGTGTCGTCGATGAAGCTTGCGTTGAAGCGCCGGGAGAGCTGGATGTAAGCGCCGAGCACATCGTTCTGGGAGCGTCGCAACACGTGGGCAAGCTTGACGCCTGCCGTCCGCGACTCGCCGCTCGATGTGAAAGTCTGGTTCGCGCCCGCGATCTGCTGACGGTAGCTGTTCGTATAACCGAAGAGCGTTGCAGTCCAGTATCCCCACGGGACGGAATACGTGCCGTTGAAGCCGTGCGAGCCCATTGCCTTGTTGTCGATTTTCAGGTCCTGGGTTGCGCCGAGCGTCAGCATGTCGTTTAACCCGAGAGGATTGTCGAGGCCGAGGCCGAGGCTGAGGCTGAGGTTGCCCTGTGGCTTGCCTGTCGCGCGGGTGCCTGAGTTGTCGATCGACCCGACGATGGACCATGGTTTGGCACGTTTCAACGTCAGCACGATATCGCTTTCCCCCGGTTGGTCGGTGGGCTCGATCTTCATGTCGATGTCCTGGCTCGCGGCGCGCTTCATCTGCTCGATGCCTTGCTCGAGTGCGCGTACGTCGAGCAGGTCGTGCGTTCTTGCGAGGGAATGCAGAGCGCCATGAAGACCATGTGGCTGGGCGGTCGAAGCGGATGTCGTGGATTACGCCGGGAATGAGCACGAATTGAAGCGTTCCGCTCGTGATGTCCTGCTCGGGGACCAGGACGCGGGTGGTGAGATAGCCGCGACTCAGCAGGGCTTGCTGGAGGCCCTTCGTGAGGATAGTGAGGCCGTCGCGCCCGATGCAGCGCCCACGGAAGTGAGCCAGCCACTCGCGGGCGAAGAAGAATGGGTCCAGGGGAAGGGTAGAGGCGCCGTTTGTGCGTTGTGATGCGGGTAGCGTGGTGGGGACGTTGAGCGTGAAGGATTCGATGCGGAAGCAGGGATGCTCTTCTTTCAGCTCGGGATACGTCGCTGTGTCTGGCTCCGAGGAGCGTACAGATGGCGCGCTGACGGTGGTCTCGCGTTGTCGTGCTTCATGTTGTTGTTGCACTTGCTGGGTTTGCTCCGCGTTGGCGCGTGCGGCTGCGGCTTGTTCTTTCAATGCGGGGGCTTCTTGGGCATGAGCCGCGAGGGACAGCATTGCGGTTAGTGCGGTTACGGGAAGCGCTTTGAGGCGGGGGGGCAACTTCATAGGCTTGCTCGGAGGACGGAAGCCTTACGCGAGGTCAGGCGGGGGGCCGAGGTTTCGTAATCCTCGGAACGCTTGACGGTCAATTTAGCGAAGTGGGGCTGTGCGGAGAACTAGCGAAATCTGAAAGGGGGCGAGCCTGTCATAAATTTCGTGTTCGAGGCATAACACGTATGAAAAGGAGCATGTATGCCACGCAAACCGAAAGCGACGGCTGATGCGTCTCTTCTGCCGAAGATTTCGGACGACCTGATCGATCAGTTCGTCAAAGGTCCGATGACAGCCGATGCCGTTCAGGCGGCCTCGATGGCCTTCAAAAAGGCGCTGATCGAGCGAGCGTTGGGCGCCGAGATTCTCATTCATATCGAAGGCCAGACGACATAGACCCGCAACGAGGAAGGACCAACAGCCAGCACCAATCGTTGAAGCAAGCGAGACCATTGTCCAAATTTGAACCGTCGCGTAGAGACGTCTCCAGTTCATTGAACCAAGGGCCAAATTTCTCCGGGTCATCGCTCAGCATGCCAGCCTTTCTTAGGCGCGGCGGCAGTCTTTTCACCCAGTAGAAGATCAGCCCCAGGCAGCTAGGACTGAACACGAAGAGCATTGCCGCCTTTTCGTCAAGACCGAATGCAAAGCGACATGCTCCGGTAATTAGCATAGCGAGCATTATTCCGCATCCAATCGCCGATCCCCAGACTACGCACGCAGTCTGCAGGGTCGCATAGAGACGTCTCCAGTTCATTTGAGCCAAGGGCCAAAGCTTTTAGGGTCATCGCTCAGCATGCCAGCCTTTCGTAATGGCTTCGGAAGATGCTTCGCAAAAACAAAAAAAAGCATCAGAAAAAACGGCACTCCAATTAACAACATTGATTCATTTTCGCCGAGATTGAAAGCTAATCGGCATAGCCCTGCAATAAGAAATGACCAACACCCCGCGCCAAAGAGGGAGGCTAGGCACACCGTAAACCAGATTTGCAGAGTCGCGTAAAGTCGTTTCCAGTTCATTTGAACCAAGGGCCAAATTTCTCCGGGTCATCGCTCAGCATGCCAGCCTTTCTTAGGCGCGGCGGCAGTCTTTTCACCCAGTAGAAGATCAGCCCCAGGCAGCTAGGACTGAACACGAAGAGCATTGCCGCCTTTTCGTCAAGACCGAATGCAAAGCGACATGCTCCGGTAATTAGCATAGCGAGCATTATTCCGCATCCAATCGCCGATCCCCAAACTACGCACGCAGTCTGCAGGGTCGCATAGAGACGTCTCCAGTTCATTTGAGCCAAGGGCCAAAGCTTTTAGGGTCATCGCTCAGCATGCCGACTTTACGTAGGGTGCTAGGTAGCGATCTAATGAGCCAGACAAGCAATGCCAGGAAGAGCGGCCCACCAATGAACAACAAGGCGCGATCCTCATCTATCCCGAGCGCTAGGCGGAAAATGCCTGCAATCACGAACGCCCAGAACAAGGCCGTCGCACCTGAGGTTAGGATCACCATGAACCAAATTTGAACCGTCGCGTAGAGACGTCTCCAGTTCATTCGTTAGCTCCCGACTGACGAACGTCGTTGAATGCGGCCGCCCCCTTTGTTCCAACTCCAAAGATCAAGATGCCCTGTGTTGTCCCATATGGGGCTGTTCGATTGACGAACGGAATCAATGTGTTGTTGTTGTAACGCGGCACGGTCACATCAAACATAGAACTTGGACGACCGAGACCATCCGCTGTACCCACCTTTAGGGGCACGGGCGCGCGCAGCGCGATGAGCGCCGTCGCAAGATTTACCCCGTCGTATATCGCATCGCCCCATGTGCGATTCAACATGTTCAGGCCATATCGCAATGGGTTAGTCCCAGCGGAAGGTATTCCGTTGTAGCGGTTATAAAGGCCGTCGGCTCCTTCGGCGATGTCACTCATTCCGAAAGCCAGCATCATGCCACCCGCGACGCAGCCGGCACCGCTAGTCGTGCAGAACGTGGCGCCTGTCTTAGCTGTTACGCCGCCAAGGACAATCTTGGCGGCGTCTTTGCCTACCCCCAGAGGATCACTCTTCACCATATCCGTGACCTTCTGCCCGGGCGTGTAATTGAACAATCCCGCCTCCTTCTGATTGTTCACCCACGCCAGTTCCGGCCCGAGCTGTAACGCCTCAAGCTGACTCACGAAGTTAGCGTTGTATTGCTCACTGCCCGGCGCGTATTCGACCCAACATTTCACCGCATAGCACGCCGCTTTGGTCAATCGACTGGCCTCGGCCGCGTCTCCGTTCGCCTGGTCCGCGATCGTCTTCTTCTCCTTCTGGTTCAGCTGCCGATTGTACAAATCCGCGTTACTGGCGGTCGCGGCGCCTGCTTCGCCACCTGCCAACGCGCCCCCCGCGCCCGCGACTACATTCGCCGCGAGGTTTCCAAGCGTCTTCGAGCCAGTCGCGTCTCCAACACTCTCGGCGACTTCGCTCAGCTGTGGCGCGAATCCCGCCGCCACTCCTGCGCCCGCTGCGCCGCCGGCTGCTGTGTCGATGCCGCCGCCACCCAATCCGCCAATCAAGCCGCCGCCGATAACATGCGCAATGACCCGGTCCCTTCCGCCCTCGGCCGTCGCGTCGGCTGTCGCCTGATCGTGATCGGCGACGGCCAGCGCGTGCTTCATATCAAAGTACGCGCCAATGCCTTGCGCGACCACTTGGCCCGCCGCCTGCGCCGCCTGCATCGTGTCGGCTTGCTGATTGAGGATCGCGTTCACGTCCGGTGTCTTGTCCAAGGTCCCGTTCGTGTTCGTCATGTCCCGGCTCAGGTTCGCCACGTCCTGCGTCTGACGATCCTTGTCCGCGATATTGACCGTGCCCGCGCTCACCGCGCTACGCGTGGTCGAACTCTGGTCGCCGTTCTCATGCTGACCGATCATCGGCACCGGGCCGCCCGAGCCCGGCACTGAAGCAGTGCCGACAGCCTTGTCGGAGCTCGGACCCGGCGACAGGCCTATCGATCCGCCCATACTGTTCGCCGAATAGTGCGAGTGGTTGCCGATGTCCGCGAACGTCAGCGTGCCGGTCGACAGCTTGTTCTTCGCCGCGTCATCCGCGCCGACAATGACCGCGCCCGCGAGCGCCGTATTGCCTTTGACCGAGACGTCGAAACCGCTGTCTCCCGCAACCAGCCCCGCCTGTTCCTTGACCTGCGCATAGTTCCCATCCGCATGCCCGTTCTGTGCGCTGAAGCTCGCGCCGCCGCCACCCTGACTGATCGCGAAGCCGCCGCCGGTGCTGCTCTGATGCGCCGCGCTGACGGTCGTATCCTGCACGCTCGCGATGTTCAGATTGCCTGTATCCGATGCACGCGCCGTCGGCGAATACGGTTTTTCCCCGACGCGCCAGCGAGTTACAACCCGGTTTTCTCGGACACACCTGCTTGCCAGCAACTTTTTGCCCCGACGCGGTTTTTTGCCTTGGGAGGCGAGTTTGCCAGAGGACGAACTGCCCCGTTCAGGATGTCTCATTAATCGCGCCGTGGCTGACGGCGCCCGAAGGGCGACGGCAGACGCGGCGGAACCGGACCGTTACCTACTAGAGTTACGTTATTTGTCAGCAGCTGTCACTAGCAATTTCCATACGGTACTAAAAGATGTACACCCTCGGCAGGATGGAAGTTTCGTGCATTCTCTGTTGATAGGTTCTTCAAACCCGCAGGTTTGGCACTTGTAGATACCAGGCGATAACGGCTTCCCTCCAAGTTTCAACTCGACCGCGTATTTAGCAGGTTTGTTGCTAAATTCAACGTTTTTCTTATCTACATAAAAGGCCATGTGAACCCTCAAGTTTGGATTTACATCTGACTGCCGTAGCGACCAACTCCATCGGTGATCGGCTATCCAAACCTTGCGAGAGAACTTCGATTTTCAATGTGCTGCAACTCAATTTCACACACATAATGACTGCCCCTTTCGGCTAAAACCTGTCAAGATACTTTACGTATACTATTTTAGTATCTAAAATGTATCAACCGTCAAGACTCAGCAAATCGGAGGCTTACCATCATGGCGTCACTTCATATCGAGTTCGCCGCGATGAGCTTTTCCGCACGACTGATTTCGTTGCGCAAAGAAGGGCCTCACTCAGCAGGGTTTGGCCGATGCCACCAGCATTCATGTGCAGCAGATCAAGCGCTACGAGGCTGGCTCCTCCGAGCCTTCAGCCGAAGCACTGCGCAAGATCGCGAGAACCTTCGCAATCTCTACTGACTGGTTACTTTTTGAGGACGGCGAACGTGCCCCTTCAGACGACCTCGCTTTGCAGTTCGAGGCCGTTCAGCAACTCTCCGACGAGGAACGCGCCGTGATCAAGGAAGTCGTCGAGAGTCTCATCATCAAGTACCAGACCAGGCGCTGGGATTCGCTGCGATCTGCCGAGCCCAAACCCGCCGCACGTCGGAACAGTACGACCCGCAGCCGCTAAGGAAGTAAGACCGCATGACCGATCTGATGCCCAAACTCACCGACGTAAAAAGCCTCCAGGATCTCTCCAAGATCCTTGCTTGGCCGATGCTCGTCGTGGCTTATTTCCTTGCAACCGGCCCGCAGATCGGATTCGATGGGGATCTCTTGCTAGATATCCCCGATGGTTTGCCAATGAGCACTCAGACTTGGCTCTTCTTTTTTATCTTTATTCTGAAGGCCCTCTGGTCAGGCGGCATCGCCGCTTTCGTCTATATCCTCATCGGCGAATTGCATTTCGAAGCATACATCCGCTGGAACTTGCTGATTTTTCCCTACATCTCCGCCTTCCTGTTTGCACTCGCGCTGCTCGGCATTTTCGGCTCATCACGGTTCGTCTGGCTCAGGAACCTCAACAGCTTTTGGTGCTATGCAGCCATCGTCTGGGGATTTTTCCTGCTCGCCATGACCGAGCAACTTGTCGAACCATTGAAGAGACGTACCGAACGCGCCACCGCGTAAACGAAGCGCGGGCCGCATGGGCGCCAACCCATACAGCCCGCTGACCACAACCAACTCATGACGGGAGTTGACTATGGCTGACGCCAATCTTAGAGCATTGAACGCGCATTCCGAGCGCCTCATCAAGATTCAACAAGCCGAGCGCGAGCGGCCTTACTCGATGCGGCCGAACAAGACACCGCCGCCGCTTTATCCGTGGTGCAAGCTCGCCGGGCGATGGCTTGAGCAGGCGGGTTTCGAAGCAGGGCAGAACGTCAGGGTTCACGTCGAGCACGGCAGGCTCGTCATCACCCCCGCCTGAACAGCGCTACAACAACCAACCCAGCTCAATAGCCGGGTTGGTTGTTACTGTGCCTGATTTTTTCTTGCCTGCCAAAGTGCACGGGCCTCATTCAGACTGCTTTGATTAGCCCCACCCGCAAATGTAGGATCATCTGATTGCACTGGATCATCTTCCCAACCGCATACTGCGCAGATTTCATAGTTCCCGCGGTCACTAAGGGTCACGCTATCACAGCATGGGCACGGGAGAAGGTCTTCTTGCATCACTGTTTATTCCAATAGTCCATTCCAGCCGACGGCCTAAACATCGTTCTTGGCGCACCATCCTTGTTTTTTGACGCAAACGTGTTTGTCGCCGGATCGTAAAACAGCGTATCGCCATTCGGGCGAGTCTTAATCAGAGTTCCATCCGGTGGATTGTTTACAAAGTCCTGCGCTGATTGAACATATTGCACTGAGTTCTGATACTCCGGAAACTCTCCGCCGTGCTTGGTCGAATGACCGTAAGCATTTTCAACCGGCGTCTTATCCTTTGTTGAAGTCCAGAACGTACTCTTTGCGTCTTTTCCAGCAAGTGCCCCGGTGGGCGGCCGCACCGTCGCAGCACCCGTATCCGCCGTCTGCACCGACTTCTGCCCAAGCATAGCCCGTTCTTTATCCAGAATCTGCCGAAGCTCTTTCGCTTCCTTCGCGGCTTCGCTTTCCTTCCTGTTGTTGTTCTGGTTGTACAGATTCACATTGGACGCGGCCGCAGCTCCTGCCGTGCCGCCGATGATGCCGCCGCCGAGCGTGCTGGCCACATTGCCCGCAATGTTCCCGATGAGTTTGGATCCGGCTTCCTCCGCGACCGCATCCGCGAACTGCTGCGTGCGATTGGCCAAGTAAGCAGACATGCCCGCACCCGCCGCACCTTGCGCCGCGCTACCGATGCCACCACCGCCCAGACCGCCGATCAGCCCGCCACCCGCTACGTGCAGCGCAATCCTGTTGCTGCCCGATTCACTCCACGAATCCGCCGTGTCGAGGTAGCCTTGCATCGCATCCAGGTCGCCGCGCTCGTAGGCTGCTTTTGCATCCTTGAGCGCGCCGTCACGCTTCGCGTTCGCGATCATGCCGATCTGCGTGGCCACCGCTTCACCCGCCGCGCTGGCGGCGTTCATCATGTCGCCTTGCTTGTCCAGCAGTTTGTTCACGTCCGGCAGCGTCGAAACGGTTCCGTTCGTGCTCGACGTGTCACGGCTGAGGCTCGCAACGTCCTGCGTCTGGTGCTCGCGGTCCGTGACGTTGATCGTCCCGGCGCTAATCGCGCTGCGCGTGATGCCATTCGAGCTACCGCTGTCGCTCTGACTCATCATCGGCACAACGCCGCCCGCTCCGCTCACTGACGACGGGCCTATACCGCTCTGCGCAGTGCCTATCGATCCACCCGCGCTAAACCCGCTGCTGCTCGCGCTGTAGTCGCTGCGATTCTGAAGGTCCGAGAAGGTGAGCGTGCCTGTGTTGAGCGTGTTCCTGCTTGCGTCGGCGTCGCCCGCGATCACCGCGCCCTTGAGGTCGGTACTGCCCTTGACGGTGATGTCAAAGCCGCCTTCGCCCGCATGAATCCCGCTTTGCTCTTCGACGGCCGCGTAATTGCCGCTCGTATTGCTGTGCTGCGAACTGAACGAACCGCCGCCACCGCTCTGACTGATCGCAAAGCCCCCGCCGGCGCTGCTTTGATGCGCCGCGCTCACCGTCATATCCTGCACGCTCGCGATATTGAGATTGCCGCCGACGTCCGCCGCGATCTGTCTTCCGGCGATCTGCGAGCCGATTACGTTCGTATCACCGCCCGAGACGATCGCGACGCCATTCGCGCCTGTAACGTGCGACGCGTTCTGAATTGCCGCGTCGCTGTTGGCGTCGCCGTGCGCGTTCGCCATTGCCGCCGATATGCCGAAGCCGTTCGTGCCGACCGACACGCCGACGCTCGCGCTCTTGCTGCTGTTGGAGCTGCGCGTCGACGCCGTGTCGGTCGTGTTGACGACGTTCACCTGATCCTTGGCGGCGAGCAACACGTCGCTTGCGCTGATGTTCGAGCCGGCGATGTTCAGGTTTCCCTCGGTTGCCACGAACGCCGCCGCGCCTCCTGCGTTCACAGACGAACCGCGATTTATCGTCTCCGTCTCGCTCGAATCGCTGCGGCTGCTGCTCGACCCGACGCTCAATTGAACGGCAATGCTCGGGTTCTGCATCAGCGCGCCACGGGTCGCGCCGGCGACGCCCATCGCCGCATTCCCCGCGGCCGCGATCGCGTGCAGCATCGCCGCGCGGTCGTTGCCCGTGCTAGCCGAGTGACTTGCTGCGCGGCTCTGCGTGTAGGCGTTATTGATTGCATCGCCCACTGAGCCCGACAGGCCGAGCGCCAGCCCGCTCGTATGTGAGGTTTCCGTCCGCGAACGCTGCGCCGTATCCTTGGCCGCGTCGATGGTGACGTTCGCCCCCAGGCCGACAAGGTCTTTCGCCGCAATGAGATCACTGCCGCTCACATGGAGTGTATTGCCGGCCTGAATCGAGAGATTGCCCGCGAGCGAGCCGACCGTGCTCGCGTTGTTCGTCACACTCGAAGCCTGTTCGGTCGTCGCGTGATTGTTGCTGCCATAGGTCACGGTCAGGCCGCTGGTGCCCAAACCGGAGCGCTTTTCCTGATAGCTGCTCGACGACGTCATGGTGTCCTGCGAGGTGCCGATCTTGACGTCATGCGCCGCGCTCAATGCCACATCGTTGGTGCCGACGATCGTACTACCTTGGACGTTGATGTCGCGTCCGCTGACGATGGTCACCGCGTCCGCGGAAACCATGCTGCCTTGTGAAAGCGTCGCCGTGCTCGCGCGCGAACTCGTGACCTCCTTCCCGCTGATCGCATTGCTGTGGCTGTGCTGCTCCTGCGTGTTCTCGACGTGCGTCTCGGTCGCGGCGGCAAGGTTGACGTTGCCGGTCGCCGCAAGCGTGGCCGTGCCGTGGTCGAGGTTGATCGTGCTGCCTGTGACGTTGATATCCTTGCCCGACGCCACGACAAGCGAATCGCCTGCGTTGAGTACGGTGCTCGTGAGCGTGTCGTCGGAGCGGTGCAACGACTCCGAGTAAGTGCCGTGACCGTCGGCGCCTGCGCTGTTGCTGTCGACCGTTGAGGTCGCGCGCGCGGCCTGCAGGGTGACATTGCCATTCGCCGCGAGCACGCCGCCGCCGCTCAGGTCGAGGCTCGCGCCGGTCGCGGTGAGATCGCCGCCGACGCCGATCTGCGTCACGCCGCCCACCTTGACCGCGCTCCCAGTGGTCTGGTTGAGATTGGTATTGGACACACCGTTGGCGCGCTCGACGACCTTGTTCTCGCCCGTCTGCACTGAGCCGAGCTCATAGTTTCCGCCAACGAGCATGGCGAGATTGCCGCCGACATCCAGCGTGCCGGCGTTCTGCTGAAGGTCGCCGCCGGTCACGATCGCCGCGTCGCCTGCGATGTTCACGGTCGCGAGCGGCCCGAGCGTGCTCACGGTGCGCGTTGCTCCTGTCGCGCTGACCTGGTGGATTGTATTGACGGCGGTATTGAGGAGAAGATTGCCGCCGGCGTTCAATGCCAGGCTGCCTGCGTTGACGGTGGCGGATGTCAGATCGACGTCGCCTTGCGTGGTGAGGGACATCAGGCCGCCGCTGCGCAGCGCGCCGAAAGCGTTGTCGATCTGCTTGCCCTGAATGGAGAGCGTGTTGCCCGCCTGTATCGTGCCGCTGTTCGTGAACGTCTGTGCGTCCTTCAGATCGATGTCGGTCGCGGCGATCAGCGGCCCGTTCGTGTTCTGCCGGCTTGCCTTCGCAAGGTACACGACGGGCACGAGCACGGCCTGGCCGTCGACGATGACCGTCTGCATGATGACGACGTTGCTCGTCAGCGCCGCGACCTGTTCCGGCGACAGACTCATGCCGAGCGGCAGATCGAGCGACTTCGCGAGCGACGCGCCCGCGGCCAATAGCGCCTCATACATGGCTTGCGTGTCGGTGTACGGACCGAGCACGGCGCGGCCGGTCAACGTCGTGACCTGATTGCGCACAAGCTGCTGCTCGTACATGCCATCGCCCAGGCGTTTCTGTACCTTCTGCGGATCGAGGTCGAGCTGCCGCAGAAAGTAGTCGCTCGAAATGAAGCTCCGCTGGTTCGTGAAAGCCGGATTGGTCGCGATGAGATACGTCGCGTCCGGCGCGCTCGTGCGGCTGAACAGACCGCCCTGCGGAATCGAGAGGTTCTGCAACACACTCTGCGCCGTCGCGCCCGCGATCACAGGATCGATCACTGGCAAGCCGGGTCGCGTGCCGGGGTCGCCGATCACGACGCCTGAACCCGCCTGAGCCGGAGCGAGCCCGATGGACGGCAAGCCCGCGTTGGCGGCGGTGTTGTCGATGCTCACGCCCGAGCCGGAGAATGTGCGGCCTGCGACAAAACTCGATTCGTAGGCGGGCAGGGCATAGGTGCGGATATCGGCGGGCGCGATCTGAGCATAACCACCCGGACGACCGCCGACAAACGGCGCATCGCCGAACGGTAGCGTCCAGTTGTGTTCCGAGTCGTCGTAGTTGTTGTAGTGGTAATAGCCCGAGTACGTCACCTGAACGACGGGCGCGCTTTGTCCGCGCCAGCTGTTCTGATCGAGCGTTGTCGGCGCGGCGATGTCGCCGGCCGCCGCGACCGCGCTCCAGAAGTTCTGCAACAGGCCCACATGCGACGCGTCGAGACTGCCGCCGGCGATGATCTGCGCCTGCGGGCTGATCGACGCGATCAGGTTGGCGAGCGCGACGCCCGTATAGGTCGTGTACTGATAGCCGCTGTTCCACTGGCCGCCGTGCGGCGGTTCAACATAAGCGCCGCCGATGGCCTTCGGATCGGGCGGCGCGCCCCACGGCACGTTTTGACCGGAGCAAGCGGCGGCGTAATAGGCGGTGCAGCCCGACATGCTGATGCCGAGCTGCTCCATCAACGCGGGGTTGAGCGGCTGATTGAGGCCGGTCGTCGTCATCGTGGTGCGCGTGTTCGTCACCTGAGCGGCATAGAGCGCCATGTCGCCCGCCGACTCGATCAGCGCCGACTGATTGCGGATCAGGTTCGCGTTCGTATAGTTGCCGTTGGCGTCCCTGCCGCCCGCAAGCACGATCTTGCCGAGGCCATAGATTGCGGTGCTCGCCTGCGTATCGGTCGCGCTGATGTCGTCGCGATTTTCGATGTCGGAGGCGAGTAGTTCGAGCGTGCCTTTGTCATCGGTCGCGCCGATGAGTGCCGTCGGTCCGAGATTGAGAAGCGCGCCGCTCGCATTGAGCGAAACACTTCCGCCGACGATCGCCCCGGTGTTCGTCAGGGTGTTCGATCGCGTGGTGAGCGTGCCGCCCGCCATCAGCGTGCCGCTGTTGCGGACATCGGCGGCATTGACGTCGAGGCTGTTTGCGGCCTGGAGCAGCATGCCGTTGTTGAACGTGCCGGGCAGCGTAAAGGCCAGGTCGTGACCCGTGCTGAACTGCAAATCAGCGGTTGGCGCAAAGTCGCCCTGGACGATCACGGCCACATCATGCGCCGCGCTGTAGGCGCCGCCGCCAGTCAGCGTCGCCGCGTTGATCGTCAGGTCACGGGTCGCACCGATCTGGCCGCTCGTGTTCGTGACCGCGCCGGAGGTCGTGATTGTCACGTCGCCATTCGAGCCCGCCACGCTGCCGATTCCGCCGCCGCTGTTGTCGACCGCGTCGGCTCGCACCGTAACGTTCGCGCCGCTCAACTGCGCGCCTTGCGTGTTGACGAGCGCGGCGCTGTCGACCGAAATGCGGCCGTTGGCGGTCATCATGCCGCCGCGGTTGACGATGCCGTTGCCGCCTCGCACGGCTGTATCGCCTTGGCCAAGATTGCTCACGAGGCCGCCCGTGTTGTCGATGCTTGCTGCCTGAAGGTCAAGCGTGCTCAGATCAACGCCTGCGCCTGTGCCCGCTTGAATCTGCCCGTTCGTGTTCGTCAGGCGGCCGCCGCTGGCGAGCGACAGTGATCCGAGCGCGCGAATCGCGCCCCGTGTGTTGTCGACGTCGCCGGCGGAGCGCGCCGAAATCGCCCCTTGTGCGGCCAGCACGCCGTTCGCGTTGTTCAGCCCGGAAGCCTGCGCGGTGAGCGTGCCCGCTGTAATGATCCGGCCGCCGACGTTCGAGAAATAGCCGGCGCCGTTGCCGGGCGCGATCGTCAGCGTGCCCGTACCAGCGTCGATGATCGAGCCGCCGTCGTTGATGAACGCGCCGGGCGCAAGCGTCAGGTTCGCGCTGTTGGTCTGAAAGGTGCCGCCGTTGGAATTGTCGAAGGTGCCGCTGACATGGAATTCCGTCGACGTTGCGCCGTATTGCGGGATCCGGCCTGCGTGATTAATGAGTGTCGTCGCGTTCACATTGAGCGCGTTCGCCTCGATCGCGCCGCCGGTGTTGTCGATTGTGCCGGCACTCGTGACCGTGAGATTCGGCGCGACGATCGAACCGCCGTTATTGGTCAGCCGCCCGGTCCGGATCGTCTCGATCGCGCCTGCGCCGATCTGTCCGCGATCGTTGTTCAGCGCAACGCTCACGAGATTCACGTCCGTGTTCGACAGCAGTTTGCCGTCGGCGTTATCGAGCATGCCGTCCGCCGTCACCGCAAGGCCGTTACGGGCCGTCATGGAGCCTGACGCGTTCACGACTGCGCCGGCCACGACAGCCACACGTCCGTTACTGGCGATCGTCCCGCCGCGGTTCGAGAGCGACGCCGCGTTCAACCGGATATCTGTCGCGCTGAGCATGCCTTGGTCGTTGACCAGCGCATTTGCGGCGCTGACCTCGAGGCCGCCGCCTGCCGTAGTCGTCGCGCCCGAAAGCTTCGCATCGGCGGCGCGCGCCGCGAGCACGAGCGCGCCGCGCGCAGACGTGATGCTGCCGCCGAGATCGAGCGCGCTGCCGCTCAGGGCCGCATTGCCGCCGGCAACATTGCGGCCGGTCGCCGTCACGGCGCCCGACGCGCTCACGTCGAGGTCGCCCGACTGCGCCAACGACCCGTCACCGTTCACGCCAGCCGCAAGCGTGCCCGTCGAGGCGATGCTATTCGCGCGAAGCGTTGTCTGACGCTGCGCTGCGAGCAGTCCACTGTTCGCCAGCACTCCGCCCGTCGTGGCGACGAGATCGCCTTGCGCGTACGTCGTGCCGCGATTGTCGATGCCGTCTCGCGCGGCAACGCTTAGCGTGCCGCTTGCGTTGGTCTGCCCCGCGAGCACGAGCTTGCCGTTCGACGTGAGCGTCAAGTCGCCCGCCTGAGCGGCGAGCACGCCCCGCGTCGAGACGCCGACGCCATACTCGTTCGACGCGAGAAAGATGCGATTCGCATACATGCCGCCGAGCGCGCTCACGTCGAGCGCGACGGCGGGTGCCGGGCCGTTCGCCACGACCGTCGTCGCAGCGAGCGTATCGTGCTCGATGCCGTTCGCGCCGGTAATCGCGTTGAGCCGGTTCGCGTAAATGGCCGCGTTCACCTGGATTGCGCGGGCGAGGAGGTCGACCTGGTCGATGTTGGCGGCGTTCATTCCGGCGCCTTGCACAACGATGCTGCCGCCGTTGACGGTGAAGCCAGAGAGCGACCCGTTCGGCCCGAAGTTCGGCGTGCCGGTGGTCAAAATGGCGCGGCTTGTGTTGATGAAGCCGCCCCCGTCGACTATCAATCCGTTTGGATTGGCAACAACGACCTCGGCGCGCGGCCCGGCGACTTCAACATACCCTCGAATGGCGGAGGGTGAAGGGCTCATCACCTGATTGACGATCACGCGCGCGGAGCCGCCTGACGCGAGGTTGGCGTTGCTGTTGATCCATCCGGCCTGCTGCGTCTGCGTGATGGCGGGCGAGTTGTTGAGAATCGCGCCTTGTCGCTGAACGTCGAATTGCGAGTAATGATTGAGCGACACACCCGCACCCGAAGGCTTCGCGATATTCACTTGTGCGACGCCGTTTTGCGTCTGCACGACTTGCGCGCCAGCACCCGGGAGGGCGACGATCTGCGCACTCGTCGGTTCGGTCCCGGCAAGCGTGCCGACGCACAGCTTCGCTGCACCGACGAGCGGATGCCAGACGCGTTTGAACCTTGACTTGTAAAGACGCTTGTTCATGCTCTCATCGGGAACGAGGCGGCTTGATTGTCCCGCGAGGCGTCGCGAAGGCAAGCAACTCAGGAAAGATTGTCAGCGCTCGCTCAGCGCCGCGTAAGGAGAAAGGTCCGAAAAGCGAGCATGTCCCGAGCCCTGCCGATCCGGCACCCCGTCCAATCGCCGCTCCGCGACAAGGGCCTTCATTGCTCCATCACCGTGCTTTCTGTATCGTGGCCTGAACCGTGCTGCACGGAACACGCAGCCGCTACAGGAATCCCACGACATGACCCCCAGCAGCGACACCATCACCACCGACGTATTGATCATCGGCGCCGGCCCCGTCGGCCTGTTCGCCGCCTTCGAGGCCGGGGTGATCGGCCTGACATGCCAGATGGTCGATACGCTCGGCCGCATCGGCGGGCAATGCATCGAGCTGTATCCCGACAAGCCGATCTACGACATTCCCGCCATCCCGTCCTGCACCGCGCGCGAACTCGTGGACCGCCTGCTCGAGCAGATCCGCCCGTTCGACGTGCCCATCCATCTCGACCAGCGCGTGCAGTCCGTGACCCAGCGCGAGGCCGATCATCGCTGGACCGTGACCACCGAGAACGGCATGCGCTTCGATTGCGCCGCGATCCTGATCGCCGCGGGCAACGGCGCCTTCGTCCCGCAGCGCCTCCAGGTGCCCGAAGCGGCGGCGCTCGAAGGCACGGACGTGCATTACAGCGTGTCGCGCGCGGCGGACTTTGCGGACAAGAACGTAGTGATCGCCGGCGGCGGGGATTCGGCGCTCGACTGGGCGCTCGCATTGAAAGACATCGCTCGGTCGCTGACGCTGGTGCATCGGCGCAATGGCTTCTCGGCGGCGGCGAATTCGGTCGCGGCGATGAAGCGCGCCGTCGACGCGGGCGAGATGAAGTTCGTGGTCGGCATGATCGACTCGCTCGATGCCCCGGAAGGCCGGCTCGAACACGTGCGCGTGAAGCAGATCGAAGGCGCGACCGAACTCGCGGCGGACAAGCTCGTGGCGCTGTATGGCCTCGTCTCGGAGCTCGGTCCTATCGCGACCTGGAATCTCGACGTGCGCGGCGGCCGCATCGAAGTGGATACGTCGAACTATGAGTCATCGCGGCCGGGCATTTTCGCGGTGGGCGATATCGCCAACTATCCGAACAAGCAGAAGCTCATTCTGTCGGGTTTTCACGAGGCCTCGCTCGCGTTGCGCAAGGCCTATGCGTACGCCTATCCCGACAAGAAACACATGCACGTGCATTCGAGCTACGATGCGAAACTCGCGGAACGCGTGAATTCCGCGCACGCCGCCGATCATTCCTGAGCGACGCATGGCGGGACGGATCATCGGCTGGCTGCTGCTGGCCATGCTGGCCGGCGCGCTGGCCTTCGGCTATGGCGTGTATTCGCGGCGCATCGCGCTGCCCGAACGCTACGATCCGTTCGCGCCGCTCGACGTGCGTGCGCCGCCCGACACGTTCACGCAGTTCAAGCTGTGGCGCGCGATGCACGACCCGCAGCGTTGCGACGCCGCGCTCGCGCGCTCCGGGCTGGTCTATCGCCGCATGGCGGACGCAACGGGCCAGGGCGGCTGTCTGCTGAAAGACGTGGTGCGCGTCACGCAGACAGAAGACGTGCGCTTCAGCGCGCCGTTTCTTGCCACATGTCCGCTCGCGCTCGGCCTCGCGTATTTCGAGCATCAATACCTGCAACCCGCCGCGCGCGAAACCTTCGGCGAAGGCGTGACGCGTATCGAGCATGTAGGCAGCTATGCGTGCCGCAACGTCAATCATCAGCAGGACACGGCGCTGAGCCAGCATGCGAGCGCGAACGCCATCGACCTGACGGGTTTCGTGCTCGACGATGGCCGCCGCGTCACGCTCGCCCGCTGGGACGATGACGCGTCACCCGACGCGCTCTTCCTGCGCCGGGTCCACGCGGGCGCGTGCCGTTCCTTCGACACGACGCTCGGCCCCGACTACAACGCGCTGCACAAGACCCACTTCCACGTGGACATGGGGCCGTACAACATCTGCCGATGAACCTCCCGCTCAGCCGTGCGCGTGCGCCGGGTTGCGGCAGTTCGCGTGATCGTGCGGCTGGTCGTTCCAGGCGGAGCCGAGAATGATGCTGCAGAAGTTCAGGCGCCGGTAGTTCGGGTCCTTGAGCGCGAGCACGTCAGCCTTGACGTTGCCGAAGGTCGATTCCGGCTTGTTGATCGTGCCTTGCGTGAAGGCATCGATGATGCCTTCCTTGAAGTTCGGCTCGCGCGGATGGGCGGCCACCACGAGACGCCGCTGATCGTCGGTGAACTGGTCGTAGGCGAGTCCGAGCACGTCCATTTCGACGCCCGCCGTGACCAGCGCCACCACCGGCTTCTTGTGCTGCGGAATGCCCGGCGTGGTGTGCAGCGCGATCGCGTCCCACACCTGCTCGATATCGCTCTCGCCGATGCCATGCTGATGCAGGAACGTGCGCGCCGCGTTCGCGCCATCGACTTCGAAGCGGTCATGCGGGCTGCTGTAGGCCGGCGTGAGGCCCATGTCGTGGAACATCGCGCCGATGTAGAGCAACTCCGCGTCGTACTTGAGCTGCTTGCGTTCGCCGGTCAATGCGCCGAACAGGAACACGCGGCGCGAGTGGTGATAGAGCAGGTCGGGCTCGGTGTCGCGCACGAGTTGCGTGGCTTCGCGTGCGAGACGGCTATCCGGGATCTTGATGCCTGCGATGATTTCGTTCATGACAGAGACTCCTTGAGAGTGGACCCGGCGGCGCGTTGAAACACGTTCGAAACAGGCGAAACGTGAGGAACATGAAGCCTTGCATTGCTAGAATCGCAGCAGTCGCCGCCGGGCTGGATCAGTGCGTTGCGACAGTGATCAGTCTCGGCAAAACGCGCGTCGGCCTCAATCGAAACGATGCGCCGAAGCCTGCCAAGCGCACGCCGTCTTCTGCCACACGCGTTTCACGGACTCTTGCTCAATGCATACCGTTGCGATAGCCATCTTCCCTGGAGTGCAGGCGCTCGATGTAGCCGGTCCCCTCGATGTCTTCGCCGAAGCGAACGGCTTCGTGCCCGCCACGGGCGGCTACGCGATCACGCTCGTCGGTCCGGAGGAGGGCGTCGTACGGGCATCGAACGGTACGCGTCTGCTGGCCGATGTCGCCTTCGGTGCCCCAGGCCAGCGCTACGGCACGGCGCTCGTCGCGGGCGGCCCCGCATTGCCGACGCAGCCGCCGATTCCCGCGCTGACCCGCTGGCTGACCGATGTCGCCGCGCACTGCGAACGCTATGGCTCCATCTGCACCGGCGCGTTCGCGCTGGGCCATGCGGGCCTGCTCGACGAACGCGACGTCACCACGCACTGGCAGGACGCACGCCGGCTGGCGGATGCGTTTCCGCGTGCGCGGGTCGAGCTGGATCGCATCTACATGCGCGATGGCCGTCTCGTCACGTCGGCGGGCGTGACGGCGGGCATCGACGTGGCGCTTGCGCTGGTCGCGGAAGATCACGGCCCGCAGGTGGCGCTCGCGGTGGCCAAACGCCTCGTGGTGTTTGCGCAGCGACGCGGCGGGCAGTCGCAGTTCAGCCCGTATCTCAGCGCACCCGCCGACGACACCTCGCCCGTCGCGAAGGTGCAGGCCTATGTGATGGAGCACATTGGCGCGCGGCTTTCGGTGGCGCAGCTCGCGAGCGTGGCCGGCATGAGCGAGCGCAACTTCGCGCGCGCCTTCGTGCAGCTCGCGCGGATGACGCCGCATGAGTTCGTCGAGCGCGCGCGGGTAGATGCCGCGCGCAATGCGCTCGAAAGCAGCGACACGCCGCTCAAGACGGTCGCGTATGAATGCGGCTTCGGCACGGCGGATCGCATGCGGCTCGTGTTTGCGCGGCGGCTGGGTGTGTCGCCGAACGATTATCGGGCGAGCTTTCGAGCACGCTTCGCGAAATGATCCGCGCGGCTCGCCGACGCGTCACGAAGCGTTCGCTAGAATTCAGGTGATCGCGGCGCGTGTAAAAAGGCGGGCACAGGACGTGCATCGCATGCCGCGCCATCCACTCTCGACATATCGGAACAGCGAATGACGAAACACGAAACCGCCACGCAGGATCCCTACGACCGCCGCGCGTTGCTGCTGCATCTGGGCGACGTCCTGGAGGCGGTGTTCTGCGTGAGCCAATGCGCCGACGAATATGCAAGCATCGGCGACGCGCTGAAGAGCAACGACGCGCTGGCGGGCTTCACGCTGCTCGGCTTCATCGACCCCGACATGGCGCCGCGCGATTTCATGCGCCGCGCGTCCGGTGCATTCTTCGTCTGGCCAAAGGCATTGCTCGATGAAACGCTCAATCGGCCGATGCTCGCGAACACGGTGAAGCACGATCTGTTCGACGGCCGCGCGGAAGGCTGGAATGCCTATGTGCAGGAGCGTCGCAAGGACGTCGCATGGTTCGGCGAAAATCTTCCGGATGAGGCGCACAGCGCGGCGCCGGCGCACGAAGCCTCGACGCCGGAGCCGTCGCGCTATGCCACGTGGCCCTGGCCCAACGAGTCCTGACGTTCCAGCGACGCAGCTGCTTTACTGCTTCTTGCCCATGGTGCTGGAGCCGGCATCGAAGCCGAGTCCGTTGGGCCGTTTTGCCGCTTCAGCCTTGCCCGCCGATTCCTTGCCGGGCCGCGTCTTCAACGCATCGCTGGCGTTCGCGGCTGCGGCCGCGGGCGGCGTCGTGTTGTGCTCCTGGTAAGCAGGCGTGCTGTCGTATTGAAGCTTGTTCGGCTGCTGCGCGTTCGCGACCATCGCCAGGGTGCCGCCCAGCAGAACCCCCGCCATGCGTCCGAGTGCGTTGAGTGTGGGTTTCATTTGCGCCTCCCTTTGTTCTGCACTTTGCTTAGAAGTCAGCAAGACGCGGACCCGCCCGCGCAACAATGATTGCGTCGATCACTTGTCGATTGCTTGTCGATGCGCAAGCCTCGCGTGCCTAAGCCTCGGGACGTGCCGCCGGCTTGATGGCCATCAAGGGCGCGGGCGTCATCCCTCGGGAAAATCCTCATTTTCAACGCGGGAAAACGGAAATGAGAAAGACACCAGGGGTGGTTGCAGGCGTGATCGCGCTGTCATGCGTCACGCTGTTTTCAATGCCAGCACGCGCCGGCGATGACACACCGGCGAACGTGCCAGGCGGCGGGCTTCATGCGGGCGACATACTCGTGCGGCTACGTGCGATCAGCATTCAGCCGGAGGTGAAGGCGGGCGGCGCGCTGGGCACGCTCGACGCCGGCGTGAACAACGCGATCGTTCCCGAACTCGACTTCACCTACATGATCCGCGACCAGATCGGCGTGGAACTGATCCTGGCGACGTCGCGGCATCAGGTGACGTCGAACGTGGGCGGGCTGGGCGGCGTCGGCGTGCTGCCGCCCACCTTGCTCCTGCAGTATCACTTCAATCATGCGGGCCGCGTGCGTCCGTATGTGGGCGCGGGCGTGAACTACACGGTCTTCTACAACGACAAGCTGAAGGCGGGCGCGACGCCCGTGTCGATCAATCACAGCAGCTTCGGTCCGGCTTTGCAGGTGGGCGTCGACGTGCAGGTCGCGAAGAATCTCTTCGTCAACGCGGATCTGAAGAAGATCTGGATGCGCACGAGCGCGTCGGCGGACGGCGCGGACCTTGGTTCGCTGAAGATCGATCCATGGGTGCTCGGCGTGGGCATCGGCATGAAGTTCTGAGGCCGACGCCGTTCAGCACCCCGCGCCTTGTCTGAAAAATGGCGGAAGAAGCCGGTGCTTCTGGCGTGGACGGTTTTGCTTGCGCGGTATCCTTGACAGCAGGCCCGGCGCAGACGCGCGCCGTCCGGATTCCGGTGCGTGCGTGCGCGCCCGGACCGGCCGGCGGGAAGCCGTCTGCAACGACTAATAACACCGCATCGGGGAACAGCAAGCCAAATGAGACTTTCCACTTACGCGGGAATCGCCTTGCTCGCAGCGTCAGGCGCCGCTGCCGCGCAACAGCCGCTGGCCTTGCCCGGCCGCAGTCAGAGTTCGTGGCAGCAATCGGTCGATACCGCCGCCTGCTACGCCTACGCCAACCAGAACACCAAAGTGAACATGGCGCGCGAAGCGCAGACGCCGCCGCGCGATGCGCCTCGCGAACCGCGTCCGCTCTCGCCGCCGCGTGCCGTCGAGCCGCCGTTGCCGCCGGTCGCATCGGGGGCACTGGCGGCTTCCGCAGCGTCGTCGGCGGTGGCGGCTTCGGGGGCGTCCGCCGCCACCGTGGCGGGCGCTTCAGGCGCACACGCCGCTTCAGCGCCGCAGGGGGCATCGGCGGCGCTGCCGGCATCGGGCATCGCGGCCGCATCTGGTGCATCCGACGCCATCCTCAGCGGCGACATGAAGATGCCGCCCCTTCCTCCGCCCGAGCCGCCGATGGTGCGCTACTGGCGCGCCTACAGCGACTGCATGCAGAACCGCGGCTATTTCGTGCGCTGAAGCTGAGATTCGCGCGTCCGTTGCATCGGACGCGCGCATGCGCTGCAATTACTGCAGCAGCCCGAACACCGCGACACCCGTCGTCGTGCCCACGAAGACCTTGCCGTTCGCGATCATCGGCGTGATGAACTTGTTGCCCGCGCCCCATTGATCGCGCGTGCCCGCCTGATTGCTGTTGTACAGTTCGCGCCCGAGATTGGCCGCGTCATAGGCATGCAGCGCACCCACCGCGCCGTTCTCGAGCGCCCACACGATGCCGTTGGCCGCGCCGTTCGCCGAGATCGCGGGCGTCGTGCCGGGGTAGGGAAAGGCTGTTGCGCTGCGCGAGGCGGCGGTGGTCGCGAGCATCGCGTTGCTGATGGGCAGCGCCTTCAGGCTGTCGTTGAGGCCGCCGTAGTAGACCACGCCGTTGTAGTACGCCGACGATCCCCAGATGCCCCCCGCCAGCGTGCCGACGAGCGTCTGCCAGTTGTCGTTCGCATTGGGGTTGTACTTGCCCATGGCATCGCGGTCCACGACATAGATCTTGTTGTCCTTGCCCGCGCCGACCGCGAGGCGCTTCACGGTGCCGTCGCTCATCGTCTGGTCGGGCAGCAGCAGCGGTCCGCCGGAACCGAAGTCCTCGTCGTTTCCTGCCTGCTGCACGTTGTTCATCGTCGCGAAGTAATCGACGATCTTCAGGTCCGGCGCCAGCGATATCTTCATGAACGTGTTGGCCAGATTGCCGTCGACGGGAAAGCCTTGCGCATTGAGCGTCGGCGTGAACGAGCCGTTGCCGGCGATGAGGTACACGTGGCTGCCGTCGGAAGCCATGCCCGAGCCCGCCATCCAGATGGAACCCTGTGCGCCGTTCGCGGTGATGTTGATGACGCCCGTTTGTGCGAGCGTATCGGCGCTGTAGGCCATGACCCAGCCGGTGTACGGACCGGACATGCAGTGCGCGGTCCAGCCCATGTAGAGATTGCCGTTCACGAGCGTGAGCGCGACCCGTTCGGTGTGCAGCGCGGGATCGAAGGTGATCACGCCGTTCACGCTGTTGCTGCCGGTGCCGGGATAGGTCGCCGCGATCTCGCGCGGGCCGCCGGACAGTTCGGCGCCGGTCGCAAGGTCGATTGCATGCATTCGATGATGCGCGCGGCCATTGGCGTCGGAACTCATCGCGACGGCATAGAGCACGCCATTCGTTCCGCGCGAGCGGTCGATCACGGGTGTCGACGTGATGCCGATCTCCGGCGACAAGTCCTGGCAGGCGGTCGTCGTCGGCGTTTCGCCTGCGGCCAGGAGGGAGATCTGCCAGAGCTGCGCGCCGGTGTCGGCGTCGAACGCGTACAGGCTGCCGTGCTCCGTTGCGACGTAGACCACGTTGTGCGCCACGCCGCCGATCGACAGGCCCGTCACGTGCAGCGGCTGGGCATCGACGCGGCCGTCGGTGGCCAGCATGCGCAGCTTGCCGAAGGTCGAGGCGTTGACGTTCGCGAGGGTGAGCTTCGTTTCCGCGAGCATCTGGCCGCTGCGGGAGAGGTCGTTGTGATGCATCAGGACATCGGTGGGGGACGAGCGAGCGGTGGTGGAGCCGCTGCCGGTTCCGCTGCCGGTTCCGGTGTTGCCGCCTGAAGCCATGCCGCTTCCGGTCCCGGTCCCGCTGCCCGATGAGGTTCCCGATGACGTCCCGCTCCCGGAACTGCCAGCGCTGCCGCTTCCGGACGCCGACCCCGACCCGCTGGACGCGCTCGATGAGTCGCCCGAACTGCCTCCGCCTCCGCCGCATGCAGCGATGGCCACCGCGACGATCACGTGCAGCGACCGTCTGAGCCAGCGGGCGCGGCGCATGCGCGCCGGGGATGAATCGTGATCGGGCGAACGGGACTCGTCATTCGGCTGCTGCGCGCGCATACGAACCTCACGTGGACGGTCCCGGGTGATCGTTCTGATCGTGCATCTCGCGCGCCGGGCCAGCGCGATGACGGCCTGCTGCTTGCCGTCGAGCGCCGCCTCGTGGGAAGGTCCGCGTGAGGTTTGCAAGCGCCGCTGAAGTCATGGTATCGAACGTGCAGGCGAGTCGAAAGACACTTTCAACGCCCAAAGCGCCAGCGTCACGCGGCGTCGATTGCTCGGTTCATAGGGCGAATTGCAGACGGCGAACCCAGACGGAGACAGGCCATGAATCCTCAACCGGTCCACGAAGGACAATGCGCATGCGGCGCGGTGCGGATCCGCGTCACCGGCCAGCCGAAGGAAGTGAACCTGTGCCATTGCATGACCTGCCGGCGCATTCACGGCGCGCCGTTCGGCGTTTACGCGATCTTCGCGCGCCACGCAGTGCAGGTGTCGGGCGACACGCGTGCGTGGTCGAGTTCCGCGACGGGCCGGCGGCATCATTGCCCGTCATGCGGGTCGCCGGTCTATCTCGCGTTCGACGGCGTGGATGAAGTGGAAGTGCCGACCGGTCTCTTCGATGAAACCGGCCTGTTCCCGCCGCACTACGAGATCTGGTGCAAGAGCGCCGAGCCATGGCACGACGCGCACGGACGGCCGCGCTTTGCACGCGGCGCGCCGGCTTGAGGCCTCAGCACTCGACGATCGCCTTCACCACGCCCGCCTGCGGATCGAGCAGCGAAGAGAAGCGTTCGGGCACGTCGTGCAGCGCGAGGCGGTGCGTGTTGAGCGCGTCGGTGGGCACGTCGCCGCGGCGCATCGCGGCGAGCACGGTTTCGAAGTCTTCCGGAGTCGCGTTGCGGCTCGACAGCAGCGTCGCCTCGCGCTTGTGAAACTCGGGATCGGCGAACGAGAGCCGGTCCGGCACGATCGACACCAGCACGTACTTGCCGCCATGCGCGATGAATTCGAAGCCGCGTTCCATCGCGCGCGGGTTGCCGGTGGCGTCGAACACGACATCGAAGAATTCGCCGTTCGTGAGCGTCGACAACTCGTCCTTGTCGTTCGCGCCGATCTGCACGGTGGCATCCACCTTGAGCTCGCGCTGGCAGAACGCAAGGCGGTCCGCGCGCGTGTCGAGCGCGGTGACATGGGCGCCGCGCAGCCGTGCGAAGGTGAGCGCAGCCATGCCGATCGGCCCCGTGCCGACCACCAGCACGCGCTGGCCCGGCTGGACGTCGGCGCGGCGCACGGCATGCGCGCCGATCGCGAGGAATTCGACCATCGCGGCCTGATCGAGCGTGACGCCTTCGGCCTTGTGGACGAATTGCGCGGGCAGGTTCAGGTATTCGGTGAAGGCGCCGTCGCGATGCACGCCGAGCACCTGGATGTTCACGCAGCAATTGGTCTTGCCCTGACGGCAGGCAATGCATGTGCCGCAGGAGAGATAGGGCATCACGTAGACGGTGTCGCCGGCGGCGAGGCCGCTCGCCGGATCCGCTTCCTCGATCACGCCCGACAGTTCGTGGCCCATCACGCGCGGATAGGAGAGATACGGCTGATTGCCGGTGAAGATGTGCAGGTCGGTGCCGCACACGCCGACGCGCTTCACGCGCAGCAGGACTTCGTCGGCGCCGCGTTGCGGCTTGTCGCGCTGTTCGGCCTTGAGGGTTCCGGGCGTTTCGCAGATGACGGTCAGCATGCGGATTGTCTCGATGTGTCGTTGGAGTGGGGTGCCGACAATCTAGCGAGGGTCACTCATTTGGTCAAGCCAATTTACCAATCGTAAAATTGGTAAGGCCAGCGGCGCGGCCGGTTTGCCCGTATATTTTGACTCTATCGATCGATACGGACGCGTCCCCCACGCGCGTCGAAGGACGACACGTGCAGCAGCTTCATGAATTCGTCGAACGGCATCCGCGGCTGTTCGTGCTGTCGGGCGCGGGCATCAGCACCGAGTCCGGCATTCCCTGTTATCGCGACCGCGAAGGCCAGCGCACCGGCCGCTCGCCCATCCTGCTCAAGGACTTTCTCGATTCCGATCATGCGCGCCGCCGCTACTGGGCGCGCAGTCTGATCGGCTGGCCGATGGTCGAGCAGGCCCGCCCCAATGCCGCGCATCACGCGGTGCGGGCGCTGGCCGCGCGTTCGCGCGTGCATCGGCTGGTGACGCAGAACGTCGATGGCCTGCATACGCGCGCCGGCAATCCGGACGTGATCGAGCTGCATGGCAACATCGGGCGGGTGCGCTGCCTGGCCTGCGGCGAGCCGCACACGCGCTCCGCCGTGCAGCGCCTGCTCGAGACGCTGAACCCGGACTTCGTGGGCCACACGGCGCCCGCCGTGCCCGATGGCGATGCGCAGATCGAGGATCTCGACTTCGCCGCCTTCGAGGTGCCCGGCTGCACGCGCTGCGGCGGCCTGCTGAAACCGGATGTGGTGTTCTTCGGCGAAAGCGTGCCGCGTCCGCTCGTCGAGGACGCGGCGCGCTCGCTCGAAGGCGCCGATGCGATGCTGGTCGTCGGCTCGTCGCTGATGGTCTATTCCGGCTACCGCTTCTGCGAATGGGCGGCGAAGAGCGGCAAGCCGATCGCGGCGATCAATCTCGGCAAGACACGCGCCGACGCGCTGCTCGCGCTGAAAGTGGAAGCGCCGTGCTCGGAGGCGCTCGAAGCGTTGATCGAACGGCTGGACGCGCGGCCGGTCGCGGGCTGAAAGCGCGAGCCTCAAGCCCCGCGCGCGAGCGTCCTGATGCCGTCGAGCAGGCGCTGCGCATCCTCCATGCGCGAAGACACCGCCGGCGTCACCCGCACCACTTCGCCCGCTTCGGGCCCCGGACGCGTCACCGTGAACACCCCGAAGCGCTCGCTCAGCGCGGCCACTAGCGCATCGCAGCCCGCCTTGCCGGCATGGCCGCGTAGCCGGAATGCGGTGATGCCCGCGGTCATCGCGGGATCGGGCGGCGTCAGGATCTGCACGCCGTCGATCTCGCGGGCCGGTTCCGCCCAGGCGTCGCGCAGCGCGCGCACCCGCGCTTCCTTCGCGTGCGCGCCGATGCGCTGGTGCAGCTCCAGCGCCGCCGGCACCGTGAACCACGCGGCGAAGTTGGGCGAGCCGGTGTGGACGCGCGCGCGGATGTCGTCGGCAGGCCAGCTGCGATCGCCGAGATACGGATCGATCGAAGCGACATGGCCGCGCCGCACGTAAATGGCCCCGCAGCCGAGCGGTGCGCCGATCCACTTGTGCAGGTTCAGCGCGGCGAAGGGCGCGTCGAGCGCGGGCACGTCGAAGTCCAGCTGGCCCCAGGAATGCGCGGCATCGACGATGACATCCGCGCCCGCCCGTTCCGCCATCGCCGATAGTTCGGCCACCGGCATGACCAGTCCCGTAGCGAAGCACACATGCGACAGCAGCACGAGACGCGTGCGCGGATGCGCGCGCAGCGCTTGCGCATACGCGTCCAGAACCGCTTCGCGGGTGGCGGGCTCGGGGATCACGAGACGCACCGGCGTCACGCCGCGCCGTTCGCGCAGCCATTCCATCGCGTCCTTGCCGCAGGGGTAATCGAGGTCGCTGTACAACACCGTGTCGCCGGGCGCGAGGCGGTTGTAGCCGCTGATGAGCGCCAGCAGCGCCTCGGTGGCGTTGCGCGTCAGCTCGATCTCCTCGGGCGCGCAGCCCATCGCGGCCGCGGCCCGCGTACGCAGGCCGTCGAGCAGCGGCGCGTAGTGCCGCCGGATCAGCAGGGTCGTCTCGCGGTTCACGCGATCGGTCCAGTACTCGAACATCTGCCTGACCGGCTCGGCCATGGCGCCCCAGAAGCCGTTCTCCAGGTTGATCAGTTCATCCGATTGACGATACAGGCCGCGCACCGCGTTCCACCAGGACTCGTCGGTGGCAACGCTGGCGGTGGGCGTCGGCGGAAGCGCGGCAAGCGCCGCTTCGAATTCGGTCGTACGGAAGTCGAGTAAATCGGACATGGATTGATATCAGGAGTGAGCGACGGAACAACACGGCCGTTCAGTATCCCCGATTTGCACAGGCCGCAAAGGTTGGACAAAGTTCAGACTTATTTACTTGTCTGATCTTAAGAGCGATGGCCGCAGGCCGTAATCAGTACCTAGAGCGCCGCGCCCCGCATGAGGGCAAACGTTCAATCGAACCCCTACGGCGCCGACAGTCCCACAACGGACCCTGAGAGAACCCAAACCATGAACCTCAAGAACATCACGATCAAAAACAAGCTGATCGCTGGATTCGGCATCCTGGCCGTGCTGGTCGTGCTGGTGGCCGGCATGTCGCTGCGGGCGCTGTCGGTGGCCACCGACGGCTTCTCGCACTACGTGAACGGCATCAACGCCCGCGCCGATGTCGCCGCACAGATCCGCACCGCCGTCGACCGCCGCGCCATCGCCGCCCGCAACCTGGTGCTGGTCACGAAGCCCGCCGACGTCGAGATCGAAAAGGAAGCCGTCACGCGCGCGCACGAGGACGTGCAGGCGCGGCTCAAGCAATTGCGCGACATGATCGCGAGCGCCACCGATACCAGCGAGAAGGCCCGCAGCCTGGTCGCCGAGATGGCGCGCGTGGAGACGCTGTACGGGCCGGTGGCGACCGATATCGTCGCTCTGGCGCTGGCGGGCAAGCATGAGGACGCGATCGTCAAGATGGACGACCAGTGCCGTCCGCTGCTCGCCCAGCTCGTCAAGGCCACCGACGACTACGCGAGCTACACCATCGCGCGCCGCGAAGAGATCGTGCGCGACTACGACGCCAGCTACGTGTTCCAGCGCAATGTGCTGATTGCGCTGTGCGTGGCGGCGTCGCTGTTCGCGGTGATCGCGGGCATCGCCATCATCCGTTCGATCACGCGGCCGATCGGCGCGGCGGTCGACATTGCGCAGACGGTGGCGCGCGGCGATCTGACGAGCCGCATCGTCGCCGACGGTAAGGACGAAACCGGCGACCTGCTGCGCGCGCTCGCGGAGATGAATGCGCGTCTGACCGAGACCGTCAGCCGGGTGCGCGAAAGCAGCGGCGCCGTGGGCGGCGCGGCCAAGGAACTCGCGACCGGCAATACCGATTTGAGCCAGCGCACCGAGGAACAGGCCGCGTCGCTGCAGGAAACCGCGGCCAGCATGGAACAGCTCACCTCGACGGTCCGCCAGAACGCCGACAACGCCCAGCAAGCCAGCTCGCTGGCGTCCAACGCATCGCAGATCGCCAGGAAGGGCAGCGACGTGGTGGGCCGCGTTGTCGCGACGATGAACGGCATCAGCGACAGCTCGGACAAGATTGCGGAGATCACCGGGATCATCGAAGGGATCGCGTTCCAGACCAATATTCTCGCGCTCAACGCGGCGGTCGAAGCGGCGCGCGCCGGCGAGCAGGGCCGCGGCTTCGCGGTCGTGGCGAGCGAAGTGCGCAGCCTCGCGCAGCGCTCGTCCAGCGCGGCGAAGGAAATCAAGGAACTGATCGCCGCTTCCGTCGACAAGGTGCGCAACGGCTCCGAACTCGCGGGTGAAGCCGGCACGACGATGGCCGAAGTCACGCAGGCCGTCGCGCGGGTGACGGACATCATGCAGGAGATCGCGGCGGCTTCGGCGGAACAGGGGCGCGGCATCGAGCAGGTCAATCAGGCCATCACCCAGATGGATGAAGTCACGCAGCAGAACGCCGCGCTGGTGGAGGAAGCCGCCGCCGCCGCGACTTCGCTCGAGGAGCAGGGCCGCCGGCTCAATGAAGCCGTGGCGTTTTTCGTGGTGGAAGGCGGCGCGCCGTCCCGCTTCGTTCAGGCGGTGCAAGCCCCGGCAGTCAAGCCCGCCCGACACGCCGCGCCGGTAGCGATCACGCGCCCGGCAACAGTCAGCGCCGACGGCTGGAGCACTTTCTGACGCACCTTCGGACGCCGCTCAGGCGTTGACGTCGACGATCACGCGCCCGGCCACTTCACCGCGCAGCAGCCGGGCCGCGTAGTCGGGTGCATCGGCGAGTGCGATCGTGGCCGCGACGCTGTCCATGGTCGCCACCGGCACGTCTTCCTCGATCGCCCGCCACGCAGCGACCCGTCGCTCGCGCGGCACATACACACTGTCCACGCCCAGCAGCGCCACGCCGCGCAGGATGAACGGTGCAACCGTTGCCGGCAGATCCATGCCTTGCGCGAGGCCGCACGCCGCCACCGCGCCGCCATAGCGCAGGCTCGCGCAGACATTGGCGAGCGTATGGCTGCCGACGCAATCCACCGCCGCCGCCCAGCGTTCCTTCTGCAAGGGCTTGCCCGGCGCGGACAGCGTCGTGCGTTCGACGATATCCGCCGCGCCCAGTTCGCGCAGCCGCGCGGCTTCTTCGGGCCGTCCCGTCGATGCAATCACGCGATAGCCGCGCCGCGCCAAAATCGCGACCGCGAAGCTGCCGACGCCGCCGTTCGCGCCCGTCACCAGGATGTCGCCGTCGGCGGCGCTTACGCCGTGCCGCTCCAGCGCCTGCACGCACAGCATGGCCGTGTAACCCGCGGTGCCGACGGCCATCGCCTGGCGCGTCGTGATGCCCGTGGGCAGGTTGATCAGATGCGCGCCCGGCACGCGCGCCTTTTGCGCGAGTCCGCCCCAGTGGGTTTCACCCGCGCCCCAGCCGTTCATGACGACCGCGTCGCCGGGCTGATAGTCCGGATGCGAACTCGTCTCGACGACGCCCGCGAAGTCGATGCCCGGCACCATCGGCCAGGTGCGCACGACCGGGCCGCGGCCCGTGATCGCGAGCGCGTCCTTGTAATTGAGCGTGGAGTAATCGATACGCACCAGCACGTCGCCGTCGCTCGATGTGGCAAGCCGGGATTCGTCGATGGATTCGATGGCGGCAAGCGTGCGCTCGTCGTGCTTCTGGAGCATGAGGGCGTTGAACATCGGCGGGGCTCCGTTGGCTGGAAAAAAGGGCGGCGCGAGGCCGCCCCGTTCATGACGCAGAGGCTGGATCAGTGATGCTCGTATTCGGCGCGCGGCTGGGGCGTGGCCTTGACCTTGTTGTACTGGAACTCAGGAAGCGCCTTGATGGCGTCCTTGGTCGCGCCCGCGAGCACCAGCTTGCCGTCCTTCACGTCGAGTTGATCGACCGGAATGGCGACATCGTGATGCGACACGCCGAGGAACTGGTTCGCCGCGATGATGACGAACGACACCGACTTGTCCGGCGCGACGATGATGTCGTGGATCACGCCGACGCGCTGTCCCTGGTCGTTGACGACCGGCTTGTTGAGGATGGACTTCTTGACGCTCCAGCCGTTGATGATGGCAGTCGAGACCTCGACCGATACGCCGAGCGGCTGGGCGCCGGCGACCTGGGCAAACGATGCCGTGGAAGTCAGGCCAAGTGCCGACGATGCAACGAGCAGTGCCACGAGTTTCGCTTTCATTCTTCTGTTCCTCAAAGGGTTGGGCCAACCGGTTCAATGGGAAATGCGCGATTCAAGCTTGCAGCGCGATGGAAGTTTGAACGTTTCTCGTGACTTTTGCAGAAACGGTGTCAGCCCGCGCCGCGCGCACTGCATTAGTGCGAGCGTGCGGTTGTCGGAAAGAGGGATTCAGCGCGAGATGCGCTTGAGCGCATCGCCCTTGTGGACGGCGCGCTTGCCGCTCTTGTCGCTTTCGACCTCGAAATGCGGATCGTCGGACGAGGCGTTGACGGTGTGGCCGTCGAGATGGGTCCGCTCGGTGATGACGCGCACGACGTGCCCCGTCGTTTCGCCCTGCGGGGTGTTCCAGCTGACGTGGTCCTTGACCTTGAAGGCATGGCTCATGAGATGAGGCTCCGTTCGGATGAGGATGCCCACTCTCGCGCAACGGCTGTGCCCGTCGACGGGAAGGCTAGAGGCGCGCGAGCGTCGCTTCGTCGGCGCGGCCTTCAAAATAGCGGCGCAGCGCTTCGTCGAAGACGGTGGGATCGTCGGCGGTGCGGGCGAACAGCGTCATCGACGAATGGAATTTCAGGTCGTCCGGATAGCCGAAGATGGCGTCCACGCCGCGTCCCTGCACGCCGTTAACGAGCCGCGTGAGCTCGACCAGTCGCGCGCCGAGCACCGGATGCGCCAGATACGCGCGGGCTTCGTCACGCGACGCGATGGCGTAGCGCTGCGCCATCGCGCTGTGTCCCAGCCCTTCTATCTGCGGAAAGACGAACCACATCCAGTGCGTGCGCTTGCGGCCGGCGGCAAGCTCGGCGCGGACGTCTTCGATGACGCTCGCTTGAGCATCGACGAAGCGCTGCAGGTCATACGGATCGTTCATGATCGGCTCCTCATGCGACGGCCGCGGCAATGCGCTGTCTCATCGCCGCGTCCGGAAAGTCGCCGCTGCCCGCGCGCGCGTTGTCGATCATGTAGTCGCGCTTGCCCGTGCCGGGAATCACGCAGGTCACGGCGGGGTTGCCCAGCACGAACTTCAGCAGAAGCTGTGCCCATGAGCCGCAGCCGAGTTCGCGCGCAAAGTCCGGCAGCGGCCGGCCGCGCAGACTGGCCAGCAGCGAGCCGCCGCCGAACGGCTGATTGACGATCACCGCGACCCCGCGTTCCGCCGCGAGCGGCAGCAGGCGCGCTTCGGCGTCGCGATCGTTGGCGGCGTAGTTGATCTGCAAGAAGTCCACACGCTCCGAGCGCAGCACCGCTTCCACCTGCGGAAACGCGCTGGAGGTGTAGTGCGTGACGCCCACGTAGCGCACCTTGCCGGCCGCCTTCCATTCGCGCAGCGTCGCGAGCTGGGTGCGCCAGTCGAGCAGATTGTGGATCTGCATCAGATCGATGTGATCCGTCTGCCAGTAGCGCAGCGACTGCTCCATCTGCGCGATGCCCGCCGCGCGGCCTTCGGTCCAGACCTTGGTCGCGATGAAGGCGCGCCCGCGCGTGTGCGCGTCGGCCAGCAACGCGCCCGCGACTTCTTCAGAGGAGCCGTACATCGGCGAGGAATCGATCACCGAACCGCCCGCCGCGAACAACGCACTCAGCACGTCAGCGAGTTCGCGGCGGCGGGCGGCGTCCGTGCCGGCGTCGAAGGTGCGCCAGGTGCCGCAGCCGACGATCGGCAGCGGCTCGCCCGACGAGGGAATCGGGCGCTTGAGCATGGGCGGCGTGTCGGCGGCTCGGGTGGCGCGTCCGGCTTGCGCCGTGAGCGCCGCGGCGGCCGTCCAGTGAAGAAAGGCGCGGCGCGTGGTCATGACGGCTGTACGCGCGCCGGGATGTCGCATGGGAAAGCAAGCGGGAAAGCGGCCATCTTTTTGGCTCCTGCGAAAGCATGGACGACTGCTTTCGGAAACGCGATCCCGCCAGAAAGTTCCGCGCCGCCTCAGTGTTTGCGCAACGCGGGCGCGCGTCGGAATCCCCTGAACCGCTCCCGCCGATGTTCTTCGTCGAAGTGCGCGCGCGCCGGTTTCACGAGATCGCTGCGCGCGACGATGCCCACCAGCCGCAGCGAAGCCGCGTCCGCGACCACCGGCAGGCGTTCCAGTTCGTGTACGGCAAGACGCGTGGCCGCCAGACGGCACGGTTCGCCGGGCAGCGCGAAGACCGGCGTGGCAAAACCGGCGTGGCGCAGCGCATCGCCGACGCTGATGCCCGCGTCCTGCACCGACGAAGCGCCGATCAGCGTGCCCAGCAACGCCCGGTCAAGCATGCCGGCGAGGGCGCCGTCACGCAGCACCGGATACGCGCGGTGCATCTGCTGCGGGCCGAAGTGCTTCGCGAGGACGTCGGCGAGCGGTGTGCCGGCGTCGATGGTCTGGGCATCGCGCGTCATCACCTCATCGACGTGATGCCGCTCCAGCGGGTCCACGCCGTATTCGCGATAGATGTGATAGCCGCGCCGGGCAATCTTCTCGGTCATGATCGAGCGCTTCATGACGACGGTGGCGAAGCCGTGTGCAACCAAGGTCGCCGCGAGCAGCGGCAGCAGCGCGTTGGCATCGTGCGTGAGGCCGAAGGCGAACACGATGGCGGTCAGCGGCGCGCCCAGCGTGGCGCCGAGCGTCGCGGCCATGCACACCAGCGGCCAGAGCGCCGCGTCGTGTCCGGGCAGGATCGCGCCGAGCGCGGTGCCGAGGCCGGCGCCGAGCATCAGCAGCGGGGCGAGCACGCCGCCCGAGGTGCCCGACGCGAGCGCGATGACCCAGATGATCGCCTTCACCGCGAGGATCGAAAGCGCCACCTGGATGGCAAGGTGCTGGTGCAGCAGGTCGCCGATCACGTCATAGCCGACGCCGAGCGCGCGCGGCTCGATATAGCCGCCGATGCCGACGAACACCGCGCCCAGCGCGGGCCACCACATCCAGTGGATGGGCAGCTTGTGGAACAGGTCTTCGAGCTTGTACAGCGACGCCGACAAGCCCGACGCCAGCGCGCCCGAGAGCAGGCCCGCGACGAGGCAGGACAACAGCGACAGCATGTGCGGCGGCGCAGTCTCGAGCGGAAACAGTGCGCCGGTGCCGAACACCGCGGCGCGCGCGAATCCCGCGACAGCGCACGCGAGCGCCACCGGCAGGAAACTGCGCGGGCGCCATTCGAACAGCAGCAGTTCGACGGCCAGCAGCACGGCCGCGACCGGCGTGCCGAACACGGCGGTCATGCCCGCGGCCGCGCCCGCGACCAGCAGCGTCTTGCGTTCGGCGGCGGTCACGTTGATGCACTGCGCGATCAGCGAGCCGAGCGCGCCGCCGGTCATGATGATCGGACCTTCGGCGCCGAACGGTCCGCCGCTGCCGATCACGATGCCCGACGACAGCGGCTTGAGGATCGCGACTTTGGGCGACATGCGGCTCTTGCCGAACAGGATGGCCTCGATGGCTTCGGGAATGCCGTGGCCGCGAATCTTTTCCGAGCCGAAACGCGCCATCAGCCCGACGATCAGCCCGCCGATCACCGGAATCGCGATGACCCAGGGGCCGAGCATGTTGAGCGCCGGAGAGTGTTCCTGGACCGAGAACGTGCCGAAGAAGAACAGGTTGGTGAACAGATGAATCAGCCCGAGCAGCACGACTGCCGCGAGCGTGCTGATCCCGCCGATGACAGCGGCCAGTCCGCAGATCGTCAGCAGGCGGTCGTTGACGGAAAAGTCGCGTTTATGCTTATGCTGGTCCATGAGATGGGCTCCCGATGTCCTGATGAATCAAAGATCGATTTGCGGCACGCGGAACGCGCCCTGCAGCGACTTGAGCTCCGCACGGTGCAGCGCGGCGAGGCGCGTCAGCACTTCTTCACCGCGCGCTTCCAGATGCACCTGCACCTGGCGGCGGTCCGTCGCGCTCGGCGCGCGCCGCACGAGCCCGGCCGTCTCGCAGCGCGTGACCAGCGCGACGACGCCGTGATGGTGCGACTGCAGCCGTTCGGCCAGTTCGCCGACCGTCGCCCAGGCGCGGCCCGGATAGCCCTTGATGTGGAGCAGCAGCAGGTACTGCAACGGCGTGATGCCTTCGTCCTGCGCGGCGTGTTCGGAGAAGCGTTCGAAGCGCCGCATCTGATAACGGAATTCGGACAGCTGTTCGAAGTCCGGTTTGGCGAGCGTGCGGGGTCGAGTCATGGAAACGGTCTGTGAAAACGAGGTGGGTCAGGCCTGCTTGCGCTCGGCTGCGAATGACTGCTGGTAGAGACCGGCGATCAGGTCGGCTTCGGTGATCATGCCGGCGAGCCGGCCGTGCGCACCGACGACCGGAATATGGTGATGGCCGAAGTGCGCGAACATCGGCACCAGTTCGGCGATGGCGGTGTTCGAGGTCACGGTGCGGACTTCGGTCGTCATCAGGGTGGCGACGCGCGGCGCCTCCGCCGAGGGTCCGCGCACGGCTCGCGCGAGCGCGCTGCGCAGGTCGTGCAGGGTTCCGTCGCGCCGCACGGGCGCAAGATCCGCACGGGTGACGATGCCGCAGACGCGGCGTGCTGCGTCGATCACCGGCAGCGCCTTCACGCGATGGCGCCCGAGCAGCGCGAGCGCCTCTTCTGCGCTCGTCTGCGGCGTCACCGAAACGACCGTGCGCGACATGATGTCCGCGCACCGGAACTCGGTGAAGCGGCGCGCATAGGCCTGCAGCTGGGTTTCGCGCAGCAGGGTTTCCAGATCGTCCGGATCGACGTCGAGCAGTTCGCTGCGGCGCGCGAGCACGGCTTCCAGATCCGCGCGCGTGAACGATGCGGCGTCCTGCGGCGCGGCGGCGGGTGCCGGCGTCGCATGGCCGTGCGGATAGCGATGACCCGTCAGCGCATGGAACACGATGGCCGCGCCCAGCAGCGCCGCCGACTGGATGGCCACCGGTGCGAGCACGAAGCCGTAGCCGAGCGCGTGAACGGACGGCCCGCCGAGCACGGCCGTCAGCGCGACCGCGCCGGATGGCGGATGCACGCAGCGCAGCGCGAACATCGCGCAGATGGCGAGCGCGACGGCGAGGGCGGCGGCCTCGACGGGATCGTGGATCAGCAGCGCACACGTCACGCCGACCGTCGCCGACACCAGATTGCCGCCGATGATCGACCACGGCTGCGCCAGCGGGCTGGCCGGCACCGCAAACAGCAGCACGGCGGAGGCGCCCATCGGCGCGATCAGATACGGAATGGCGGCGGCGCCGCCCGTCAGCAGATGGCCGATGCCGCCCGTCAGCGCAATGCCGATCAGCGCGCCCAGACCGCCGCGCAGGCGCTCGCTCCAGCGCAGCGTGACGGGAGCGGGAAGGAAACCATGCAGCCAGCGGAGTAAGGCGAGTCGCGACACGTGTCGGGCATTCCGGGGAAGTCAGTCAGCGGGTTACACACTGTCTGGCCGGCGGAAGGTGCGAGAGCGAGCGTGCGTCGAATGCGAAAGTATATCTCAACGTGATATAAAACGGCTGGTTCTGGCGAAGAGGGGATTCGGCAGAGGGAAGCGTTCGGGCGCGGCCTTGTCCTGTACTGTCGGTGCTTTGCACCATCAGAGGCCCGGACTGAGCGTTGATACCCGGCCGGTTCATTGACTTCCCGGTTTGCGCGCAGCGGGCGGTCGTCAAGCAGCAACTCAATTACCACGCGCATTATTCGCTCGATCCCGCAACCCACACGATCAGGATCACGCGGACGCTCGGCGCCGACTTCGGCAAGCAGGCCTGCTCGCCCGGCGACTCTCAGACGGCGCTGCGCAAGATGGAGCGGGACACGCGGCAGCAGATCATCGTCAGGATGACAAGCTGAGCGCGCACCTCATTCCATCTCGCGCACGACGCGAAAGCCGTTCTGCGACTGCCGCACGCTCGCACTGTATTTGAAGCGCGTCGCGGACTGCATGTAGCTCGCGCCTTCACGCCATGATCCGCCGCGGATCACGCGCACCGAGCAGGAAGGTTCGTCCCACGCGCGGCCATCGGCGGGCGCGTTCTTGTACGAGCTGTGCCAGCAATCGGCTACCCATTCCCAGACGCTGCCGTTCATGTCGTGCAGGCCGTAGGGATTCGCCGCGAACGATCCGACCGGAGTCGGCGCATCCGTACGATACGGCTCGCCGCAGTCCTTGCAGTCGGCGTTGCCTTTCTTCATCTGGTCGCCCCACCAGTAGACCGTCTGCGTGCCGCCGCGCGCGGCGTATTCCCATTCGGCTTCGGTCGGCAGGCGATACGGCTTGCCGCCTGTCTTGCTCAGCCATTTGACATACACCTGCGCGTCGTCCCAGCTGACGTTGCGCATCGGTGCATTGGCGCCCGTCTCGCCATCCGGTGCGATGCGCGTGCAAGCGCCGGCATCGGCACAGGCGTTCCATTGCTCGACCGTCACTTCGTTCTTGCCGATGGCGTACGCGTGCCCGATCGATACCTTGTGCGGCGGCTTCTCGGCGGGATCGTCGTTGTTGCTGCCCATCGTGAAGCTGCCGGGCGTGATCGCGATCAGGGCCGGGCAGGCCGGACAGTCCTTGATCTCTCCGCCCGCAGTCTTCGCGGCGGGTTTGGCTGACGCGGCGGCAGCGGCGGCTGTCGCAGCGGGCGCCGCGGGCGTGGGGGCAGGGGGAGGCGAACGCGGTTTCTCAGGAGCCGCGGCGACGGCAGGCGCCGGCTTGGGCGCAGGCGCGGCGGGCGTGGCAGTGGCGGCGGACGGAGCCGTGGGCTGTGCAGCAGGCGCAGACGCGCTTGGCTTCGCGTTGCCGGCCGCGTGCAGCCGTTCGATGCGCGCCTTCGCGAGCGCCGCGAAGCGGCCGTTCGGATAGGCCTTCAGGTAGGCCTCATAGTCGCTCGGGAAGGTGCTGTCCTTGATCGAGTCCCAGAACGCCAGTTCATATTGCTCGTTGCTGTCCTTGGGAAGAATGCCGCGCGTGCGGATGGGTTCGTCGATGGCGGATTCGGCGGCATGCGTGGCGGTTGAGGCAGTCACACGCATGCTGTCCGATGCTTCTCCAATCACAAAGCCCTGTTCCAGAGAAGACGCAAGCCATGGCCGCTGCGATTCATGCGATTGCTGCGCGACCCGCACGGCCGCCACGCTGAACGTCGCGGCGGACAAACCATCGCGCTCGCCCAAGGCATGCAGCAACGCCATCGTATACCGGCCATTGCGCGGACCCTCGCCAGCCTCTTCGCCCGGCGCGGCCCCATAAGTAACGAGCGTGTGCGGAGGCAAGCGCCAGACTGCCGGCGCTGTCTTTTCGAACGGCTCCGAAAGACACATGTCCAGCACGACGAGATTCGCGCCGTCGGGTCGCGCGCGCGCCATGCGCTCGACGATCTCCCGCGCCGCCACGCCCTTTTCGACGAGCTGCGCGGGCGCGGCCGCACGCGCATCGAGCGGCAGGAGCAGCGCATCGCCGCCCACTTGCACGCCGTGACCGGCGAAGTACACGAGCGCCGTGTCGCGCGGACCGAGCCGGCTGGCGAAATCGTCGATGGAGCGACGCAGCGCGCCGGCGTCCAGATCGATGCCTCGCGTGACCTCGAAGCCGAGCGAGGCGAGTGCCGTGCCGATATCGTCCGCATCGTGCGCGGCGCCTGGCAGCGGATGCCCTTCATAGTCCGCATTGCCGATGACGAGCGCGGCGCGATGCGGGGCGAGCGGTTCTGCGGATGCGCTCGACGCCGCCGCGTGGTCGGGCGCGAGCGCGGCGCCGATCGTTACGAACATGCTTGCGATGAAAAGAGTTCGCCACATATTCACACCCTGTGCGTCCGGCTTCGAGTTGTAGGGCGCAGCGCCGCTTGCGCGCTTCTGCGCAAAGACTGCACGGGCGAGGTCCGCGCCCGGGGCCGGTCACGTGAAGCGAAGCGCGTTTCCGTGCCAGTGCAGCAACAACAACGATAGCACTTAGTCATACGATGCTTCATCCCCTTGAAGGAGGGCTCCGCAATCAGGCATTCGGGGCCCTGCGTGCGTACGTATCTTTTTTAAACGTTACGGCCTAATCTAAAAAAACCGCAGACGATGTCGAGCGCTTCAGGCATGGCCGTACCGGTGCGTACGCTCGTGCAGGAAGCGATTCCCTGGCTGACCGCCATGCCCTTTCAACCGAGAGGCGTGCATAACATGCTGAGAAGAACTGTGCTGGGCGCGCTGGCTTCCCTTGCCGCACTCGTCGCCGATTCGTCGTTTCCCGCCGCGCGTGCCCGCACGCCCGCGCCGCCGAACGCCGAGGCCTACATCATCTGGCCGCCCGACGGCGCGGTGATCAGCGGCGGCAAGCTGTGGGTGCGGATGGGCTTGCGCAACATGGGCGTGTGTCCGAAGGGCATCGACATGCCGAACGTCGGCCATCATCACTTGCTGGTCGATACCGACCTTCCGCCGCTCGATCAGGAGATTCCATCGGATCGCAATCATCTGCACTACGGTGCCGGCGAAACCGATGCGCGTCTCGAGCTTCCGCCCGGCAAGCACACGCTGCAACTTCTGATGGGCGACTACAACCACGTTCCGCACGACCCGCCCGTGTACTCGAAGAAGATCACCATCACCGTGAAGGCGTGACACTTGCCGAGGGCATACGACATGAAGAATCGATCCGCTCGCGCGCCCGCTCTCCTGCTGGCGGCCACGCTCGTCACCGCGACTGCGCTCATTGCGTCCACGGACACGCTGGCCGGCCCGACGCCCGCGCCGGCCAATGCCTACGCGTACATCGGCTATCCGAACGACGGCCAGACCCTGCCGGCGGGCAAGCCGTTCAAGGTCTGGTTCGGCTTGCGCTTCATGGGCGTCGCGCCGCGGGGCGTCAAGTTTCCGAACACGGGACATCATCATTTGTTGATCGACGTGGATTTGCCGCCGATGGATCAGGAGATTCCATCGGACCGCAATCACCTGCACTACGGCGCCGGCGAAACGGAAACCTTGATCGAGCTTCCGCCGGGCAAGCACACGCTGCAGCTCCTGATGGGCGACGACAAGCACATACCGCATAACCCGCCGGTTTATTCCAAGAAGATCACGATCTACGTCAGGTGAATCGGGCGCCGCCGCGCGCGGCGCTTTTCCTTCCCAGCAGATGAAGCGGCGCACCTTCTGGTGCGGCGGGAGCGTTCGCCCTGTAGATAACTAAGCATGTTGCTGAGGGGCCAACAGCCGCAGTACGAAGTGTTGGTCCAGGACGATCACAAGCTGTTGAAGCGCAGCACCGGCCGTATCGATGCAAGCCATGCCGGACAAGGCATAGCGAAGAAAAGACGATGCAGCGAAGCGACTGGCATGACCCATGCATTTAAGCGGTACGAGCCGACACCACGCTCGAACCTGCCACCCACCCAAGGGGAACCGACATGACGAAGCTCACCATCAAGGATCTTCCCGTCAGCGAGGAACTGGATCGCCGTGCGATGAATGCCGTGCGCGGCGGCAACGCTTCGCTTGCTTCAAGCTTTTTCCCGGGCCTGGACCTTTCGGCGTTCGCGATGTCGCTCACGCCGCAGCAGTTCATCAATCAGACACAGACGACGCTGAACGAAAACGGCAGCAACATCGCCTTCGCCGAAGGCCTCGCCGCACGATCGAACGTCGCGCCCAAACAGGATGCGAAGAACATCACCAACTTCAATTTCGGCGTGCCGGGCGATGTCGCCTGAACGTTGCCGGGAATGAAACAGCCGTCGCAGCAGTAACGCATCAATGCATCAATGCAGCAGTCGAGGAAGGGCGGGGCACGGGGAGCTCTGCCGTAACACCGCCCGCACGCGGGCTTCATGGCCGCGCGTCGTGTCGCAGAACACGCGCGCGCCATGTGACATAACCCGTATGGAGTCGCGGTGCGCCGTGTGATTTACTTGATTGACTGAATGACGTCAATCGCGGTCGGCGCCGCGCTTCTCACCTGTTCATCCGACCGTCGGTGCGCGTTCACCGGGAGTGAGATCGTGCAAGCCTTGTTGCCATCGTTGCGCGTGCGATCGGGTCGTCGCTGGTCTACGGCCGCCGGGCTATGCGCCGCCGCGCTGCTGTCCGGTTGCATCGACGTGAAAGTGCCCACCTACCAGCGCCCCGACACGCCCGAGAAAACCGCATTCACCAAAATAGACGCACCCGCCGTCGCCGCATCCGACACCATCCAGCCCGACTGGTGGAAGCAGTTCAAGGATCCGTATCTGGATTCGCTGGTGGAGCAGGCCATCAAGGGCAACATCGACATCAAGGTGCTCGCGGCGCGCATCCAGGTAGCGGGCGCGCAGATCGGCGAAGCGCGCGCGGGCGCCTTGCCTTCGATGGACCTCGGTGCGGGCGCGGCCTTCGAAAAGACCACCGGCCAGAAGTTCTCGAAGACCTATAACGTCGCCACGCAGGTGAACTGGGACATCGACATCTGGGGCGCGGTGGAGAAGGGCGTGCAGGCCCAGAAGGCGGAGTTCCGCGCCACCGAGGCCGACTGGCGCGCGGGCTATCTCGAACTCGTCTCGTCGGTTTCGACCACTTACTTCCAGATCCTCCAGTTCGACGACCAGATCGATCAGCAGAAGAAAACCATCGCGACCAATCAGCAGATCCTGACGATCTTCGAAGGCATGGAGAAGAACGGTCTCGTGCCGCATACCCAGGTGTTGACGCAGCGCGCCGAACTCAACCGTCTGACACGCGATCTGCTCGAGATCGAACGCTCGCGCGATCTCGGCGACAACGCGCTCGCGACGCTGATCGGCGTGCCGGCCGGCAATTTCAAGGTGCCCGAAGGCCAGCTCCAGAAGCGCGTGCAGGCGCCGCCGGTGCCGTCGGGTCTGCCGTCGCAACTGTTGTCGCGCCGGCCCGATCTGATCGCGGCCGAATACCGCGTGCTCGAAGCGTACGACCTCGTCGGCCAGGCAAAGCTCGCGCAACTGCCGACCATCAGCCTGACGGGACGCGGCGGCACGGCAAGCTTCGCGCTCACGGATCTGCTCAAGACCTTCACGTTCAGCTTTTTGCCCAGCATCAACATTCCGCTGCTGGACCCGAGCGTGCGTGCCCACGTGAAGACCACCGAAGCACAGACCACGGTATTCGAACAGCAGTATCGAAGCACGGTGATGGGCGCATTCGAAGAAGTGGAGAACGCGCTCGTCAATCTCGACTCGCACATGAAGCAGCGTGGCGAGCTCCAGCAGGAAGTGGATCAGCTGTCGGTCGTGGCCGCGCAGATCGACGCGCAGCTGAAGGAAGGCGTGATCTCGCAGTTGCAGGTATTCGAGACCGAACGTACGTTGCTGGCCGCGCAACTGGCCTTGCTGGCGAATCATCAGCAGATCCTCTCCGATACGGTGACGCTCTACAAGGCGCTGGGCGGCGGCTGGCCGACGGTCGACGTGCAGAGCGCGAGCAAGGACGCGATGAAGTAAGCAGCGCTTCGGCCCATGCGCCGCGGCGATGTTTCATATGAAGTAATCCATGCAGGATTGCTCACGACCGCACGATTGACTACGACGATGCGTGACTTAAACTTTCAACAGCCGCCGGAACCCGTTGCTGCAGCCTCCGGTGCGGCTCAACTTGTCCATGTACCCGGCGTCGACGGGCGTTCCCATAACGCGTCGGCCGCAGCGGCTGGACGCAGCGTGTGACATGGACATGGCTCAAGGCTATCCCGTCGCGGAACCGCCGCCGAGTGTCGGCGAGGCGTTCGATGTCATCCTGAAGCCGCTGCCGAACCCGGAGCTCGGCAGCGACGCCGAGCATCTGACGGAAATCCGCATCGACGAAAACCTGTTCCCGATCGGCCGCGCCGAAGCGCCGTTCGACGCGAGCCCGCCCGAAGCCGTGGCGCAGCTGTCACGCCGGCATGCACGGATCTTCATCGAACACGGCTTCGTCTATATCGCCGATCTCGGCAGCAAGAACGGCACCGCCGTCAACGGCACGCCCGTGCGCGAAACACCCGCGCGCGTCCACAGCGGCGACATCGTTTCGTTCGGCAGCCGGCTGTCGTATCGCGTGCAGTTCGCCCCGCGCGCACGCGGCGCGGGCCAGTCAAAGCCGGTCGGCGTCACCTTCGTGCCGCAACGCGACGATCTCGGCTTGCAGATCATCGAACTGGTGCAGTTTCCGTTTCTCGTCAGCAAGACGGACGATCACTTCGCGCGCTTTCGCGAGCGCTATCCGCATCAGGTGAACTATGTGTCGCGGCGACACGCGCATGTGTTCATCAAGGGCGGCGCGCCGTTCGTCGAGGATCTCGGCAGCACCAACGGCACCTTCGTCAATGACGAGCGGCTCGGCGCGTCGGCGCTCGAACTGAAGGACGGCGACCGTGTCGCGTTCGGCGGGACGCACTTTGCGTACACGGTGCGGTTGCACGGCGACGAAGGCGAATCGACGCTCACCGAAATGGCCCAGCCGAAGAGCCCGCAGGCACAGGTCGCGCCCGAAGAAGCGTTCGACAGCGACAAGACGACCTTCGTCGGGTCGGCGCATTCGTTTCTCGACATCTTCTGCGTGGATCAGGCGGCCGCCCGTGAAGACGAGATCAACGTGGATGCGCAGCCCGGCGTCGCCGAAGAGAAACGCCCGGACACGCAGCAGGCGAAACGGAGCAAGGCTGCGCTGTTCGTCGGGGAATTGCGCCGGGCGCTGGCGAGCGATGACCGTTCCGCGTCGCGGCGCACGCGCATGGTGGTGGCAGGTGTGCTGGCGGTGTTCGTGGCGGCTGGCACGGCATTGTTTTATAGCGGCTCGTCCGAGCGGCACGTCAAGTCGCTGATGGCGGAGGGCGACTACAGCGCGGCGGCCGGCGCCACGGACACGTATCTGAAGAATCATCCGCAGGACCTGCATTACACGGCGATCAACACCGAGGCGGTGCTCAAGTCGAACGTGCCGCACTGGCTCGCTGCACTGAAGAAAGGCGATTTCAAAGGCGCGGACGCGATCATCGCGCAGATGAGGGCGCTCGGCGAACACAACGCGGACGTGCGTTCGCTGCTCGACGAACTGACCTGGATCGGCAAGCTGGAAGCGTTCGTGATGGGCCGCGGCGGCGCCGATGCGCCCATCCGCATCTATGCCGACGAGCCGCGCATCGATGCGATCCTCAAGCACTGGGACGCCGATGCAAGCGGGCATCAGCGCGACCTTGACCGCATCGCGGGCTATGTGCCGGAGTTTCGCGAGCCGTATGGACTGGCGCTCAGTCACCTGCGCAAGCTGCAAAGCGACGATTCCGTGTACCTCTCGGCCATCGACCGGCTGGATGCGAGCATCGTGAAGAGTCTCGGACAGGACGATCTCGATGCCATCGACGCGACGCTCAAGGACTATGCGGACAAGTATCCGCGCCTCGCGGGCCTCGATCGCGTGCGCGCCGATCTCGATGCCTTCGGCGCCGTGCGTCGCAGCCTGAATGGCGCGAGCCTTGCGCCGCTCGCGGCTGCGTTGAAGAAGGCCAATTTCTCGACGCCGCCGTTCCAGGACAAGCTGCGCCAGATGAGCGCGGGTCAGTTGCCGCCGCAGCCGGTGCTGACGCAGTATGCCGCCGTGGCGGACGCATGGAACGAGGGCAAGAGCGCCCGGGCGATCGACGCGCTGCAGCAGTTGCCGCAGGGCGCATGGTCTGCAACGGTGCAGAAGGAACTGGCGCACAAGAAGGCCGTGGCCGCGCAGTTCGCCGATGTGCAGAAGGCACGTGGCACGAAGAACTATGAAGAAACGCTGCTCTCGTTCTACGAGACGCTCGACTTCGACAGTGACGCGTACTACGTAAAGACCGTCGCGCCGGAAGTGGCTTCGCTGAAGGACCGCGCGACGGCCCGCGCGCAGTCGCTCATGGCGCAGGCGCAGACGTCGTGGCAGCAGTATCGGACGAACGGCGGCATTGGCGGATCGCAGCGGCTGGAGGCCAACGTGTCCGACACCTTCCGCGCACAGGCGAAGCTGCTGTCCGACGCGGAAGACGCCGCCACGCGCGGCATGCGCATCTTCAGGCAGGTGAAGGCCGATGCCGCGAGCGCGAAGTGGAGCGCGCTGGCGCGGGAGATCGACACCGAAGCGGACTTGCAGCGCCGCTCGCTGCAGGATCTGCGCATGGTGCTCGAACCCGGATTGCTGAATACGAAGCTTGGACTGATCGGCGGCGCGCAAGGCGCCATGACGAACCCCGGCGGAGGCGCGACCAGTGAAGCGAGACGCACACCTTAAGCCCTTGTCCGAAGCGCTTGGGGATCACGGCGTGGAAGGCATCTCGATCCTCACCGCGGAGCCGCTGAGGTTCACGCAGGCGCTGGTCTTCGCGATGGTCGCGCTGATCGGCTCCGGGCTGATCTGGTCGTTCGTCGGCCATGCGGACGTCATGGTGTCGGCGCAGGGCACGCTCGCGCCGGAATCGGAGGTGCGGCGCTTCTATGCGCCCATCGACGGGGAACTCGCCGATCTGTACATCGCGGAAGGCCAGCCGGTGCGCAAGGACGACGTGATCGCGCGTCTCAATGCCCGCGGCGCGATCGAGGCAGCCTCCAACGCGCTTGAAGCGCAACTGAAGCTCGATGACGCCGAGCGCGAATGGAAGCAGTTCCCGGAAAAGAAACTGCTGATGGAGCGGCGCATCGCGGCGCTCAAGGATCAGATGGATGTCGAGGAGCACCAGCACCAGCAGCGCGTGTCCGAAGGCACGAGCAAGCTCGCGGAAGGCCAGAAGGCGCAGTTGCAGGAAGCGCGCAGCACACTGGAGAACGCCCGTCGCGCCCGCGATGCCGCCAAGGTCGAACTCGACCGCTTCCAGCGCCTGTTCGCGTTGCCGGGCGGCGGCGGCATCGCGCAGACGCAGGTGGACCAGAAGCGCAATGCCTATCTCGAAGCGGACGGCGCGTATCGCGTCGAGCAATCGCGGCTCGCGGAACTCGACTTTCGCCTGAGCCACGACTTCACGCAGGCGAAGCGGCAACTGGAAACCAGCGGCCAGGAAGCGACCAGCCTGCGGCTCCAGTATGAGGCGGCGATGCGCGAGGTTGCGAGCACCGAAGACAAGTTGCGTCTGCAACTACAGACCGCGCGGCTGGTGGCGGACGCCGCCGCGCGCATCAAGTTCGAGAACATCGACAAGGACAATTTCCTGCTGATTCTCGCGCCGGTGTCGGGCGTCATCACCGATGTCACGTCCACCCAGCCCGGCGACAAGATCCAGGCGAACACGCCGATAGGCGGCATTGCGCCGGCGAATGCCAAGCCGGTGCTGAAGATCGAGATCGCGGAACACGACCGCGCGTTCCTGCGCGAAGGACAGCGCGTGAAGCTCAAGTTCAATGCGTTTCCGTATCAGCGTTACGGGGTGATCGACGGCACGCTCGCGTTCATCTCGCCCGCGACGAAACCGAGTCCGACTACCAAGCAGCCGGTGTATGAAGGACGCGTGACGCTCGATCGCGACTATTACCAGGTTGCCGATACGCGTTATCCGCTGCGCTACGGGATGACGGCGAACGCGGAGATTGTCGTGCGCGAGCGGCGCTTGATCGACCTCGGGCTCGATCCGTTCCGCAACGTGGCGGGGTAGGTGCAGGGGCAGGCTCATCACCAGATCGACACACATCCAGACGGAGAAGAACATGACGGCGATTGTGCGTATCGACGACGAAGTGGTCGACGTCGGCGAGTTTCTCAGGTCATTGAAGCTGAGCGGCCAGTTCGACGGCCTCATCGAGCAACTGGTGCGCGACAAGCTGACGGTGCGCGCGGCGCGCAAGACCGGCGTGGAAGTCAGCGACGAAGAAATCCAGAATCGCGCCGACCAGTTCCGCCGCATTCGCGGACTGCATCGCGCGGCGGACATGAACAATTATCTCGATGCGCTGCACGTGAGCCTCGACGAGTTCGAGGTGTTCATCACGGACTCGCTCTATCAGGAAAAGATGCTGGACCGCGTGGGCACCGCGCGCGAGGTCGAGGAGTACTTCCAGCTGAATTCGCCGCGCTTCGACAGCATCGAGGTGAGTCATATCCTGCTCGATACCGAAGGCAGCGCGAAGGAGATGATCTCCTATCTCAACGATGATCCCGACAGCTTCGCCGAGATGGCGCGCGAGCATTCGCTGGCCGATACGCGCGACGAAGGCGGGCGGGTTGGCCGGGTGATGCGCGGACAGTTGAAGCCGGAGATCGAGGCGAAGGTGTTCAACGCCGAAGTCGGCGATCTGTTGGGACCGTTCGTCTCCGCCGACGGGACGTCATATGAAATCTTCGCGGTGACGGCCAAGTATTCCGCGCAGCTCGACGACGACGTGACTGCCGAAATCCGCCGCCTGCTGCGCGAGGAATGGATGTCGCTGCGGGCGCAGGAACATGTGATCGAAGCACGCTGAAGACCTCTGAAGCCCACCGAGCAAGCGACACGACATGGACGCGCCATCGAGCCTCGATTCACCCGCCGAGTTCCTCTCGTCGGTGGAGATACTCTCGCCGTTTTCGCGCGAAGAAATCGACGAACTCGCCGCTCAGGCGAGCTCGCGCCGTTTCGGTTTCGGCGAGACCGTGTGCAATGCCGGCGACGCCGCCAATGGTCTCTATATCGTCAAGGCGGGCTCGGTACGCATCTTCACCGAGGAGCACGGCAAGGAAATCAGCATGGGGGTCCGGAAGGAACGCGAGACCTTCGCCGATATCGCCATGCTGCGCGACTACCGCCATGAATCGTCGGTGCGCTCGTCAGGCAAGACCGAGTTGCTGTTCATTCCGCGCGCCGCGATCGAAGTGGTCATCGCGAAGAATCCCGCCGCGCTCGCCTTCGTGACGAGTTATGTCGCGATCAATTCGGCGGGCGGCTTCGTCGCCAAGCTTTTCGACTTGCGCACCAAGCTCAACAAGGCCGAACTGGAAGAGTGCGTGCGCAGCGTGGGCGTCAAGCGTGTGGCCGAGGGCAAGGAAATCCTCAAGCAGGATTCGCGCGACGACCGGCGGCTCTATGTCGTGCGGCAGGGCGAAGTGCGCATCGTGCGCGAGGAAGGCGGCCAGCAGCATGTGCTCGCGACGCTCGGTCCCGGCGAGATCTTCGGCGAGAAGGCCTGCGTGATGCGCCAGGAGCAGATGGCCTCGGCCATTGCAAGCACCGATACGCGCCTGCTCGTGATTCCCGAGAAGACGGTGCATTTCATCATCGAGCGCAATGTGAAGCTGCGCGAGGTGCTGGAGGAACGTATCCGCTTCACCGAGCGCGAGATGCAACGGCAGAAGAAGATGGCCGAGCGCCGCCGCCTGCCCGCGATGCTCGACCTGCACACGCGCCCCGAAATGGGCGAACGCATCCTGAAGCGCTTCGCCTGGGTGGAACAGGCGGAGGAGATGGATTGCGGCGCGGCGTGCCTCGCGATGATCTGCCGGCACTACGGCATCAACATGACGCTCGGCAAGCTGCGTGAACTCGCCAACGTGACGACCTCCGGCGCGACGCTCGATTCACTCGCGCGCGCCGGGGAATCGCTTGGCTTCACGGCGCGCGGCGTGCAATGCACGTTCGAATCGCTGCGCGGCTTCGAGATGCCGTTCATCGCGCATTGGGAGGGCTATCACTACATCATCATCTACGGTGTCTCGAAGGACAACGTGTGGGTCGCGGACCCGGCGCTCGGCTTCAGGAAGATGACCGTCGGCGAGTTCGAGCGCGGCTGGAGCGGCACCTGCCTGCTCTTCACGCCGGGACAGGATCTCGCGCAGAAGGCGGTGTCGCGTTCGCCGTGGCTGCGCTTCGTCGGCTATCTGAAGCCCTACAAGAAGATCCTGCTGCACCTGTTTCTCGCCACCTTCGTCATCCAGGTGCTGGGCGTTATTCCGCCGCTCATCATCCAGAACATCCTGGATGGCGTGATCGTGCATCAGAACGTCGGGCTGCTGCATGTGCTGATTGCCGGGCTCATCATCTCCAGTCTGTTCACGCAGCTGATGTCCACCATCCGCGCCTATCTCGCGAACTTCATGGTGCGCAACATGGACTTCGCGATGATGTCGCAGTTCTTCAAGCATACGTTTTCGCTGCCCTTCGGCTTCTTCGCCAAGCGCAAGACCGGCGACGTGTTCGCGCGCTTCCAGGAGAACCTGACCATCCGCGCGTTCCTCACGGAATCGACGGTCACCACCGTGCTGAACCTGCTGATGATCTTCATCTACTTCACGATCATGTTCCTCTACAACGTGAAGCTGACCTTGTTGCTGATCGCATTCGTGATCCCGATGACAGCGCTCACGGTGCTCGCCACGCCGCGCATCAAGCAGAACGCGCGTGAGACCTTTTCGGCGGGCACCGACGCGCGTTCCTATCTGATGGAAGCGCTCGGCGGCGTCGAGACCGTGAAGGGCATGGGCATCGAGCGTGCCGTGCGGCTCAAGTGGGAGAAGAAGTACGCGAAGTCGCTGGAGACGCAATACCGCTCGCAGCGCTTCAATATCGCGGTGGGACTGTGCAGCCAGTTGCTGAACGCGGCGACGACCATCGGCGTACTGTGGGTGGGCGCGAACCTGGTGCTGGCGCGCGAGTTGACCATCGGCCAGCTGATTGCGTTCAACGCGTTCATGGGCAGCGTGCTCGCGCCGCTGATGGGGCTCATCAACCTCTGGAGCCTGCTCAACGATGCAGGCGTCGCCATGGAGCGGCTGGGCGATGTGCTCGACATCGAACCGGAGCAGAAGCCCGAGGACATGCAGCAGCGCGTGATGCTGCCCGACCTGCAGGGCGACATCAGCTTCAAGGACGTGTACTTCCGTTATGGCGACGGCGAGACGCCCTACGTGCTCGAGAACATCAGCTTCGACATCAAGCCGGGCGAGCTGATTGCGGTGGTCGGGCGCAGCGGCTCGGGCAAGACGACGCTCGCGAAACTGCTGGTCGGTTTCTACGGGCCGAGCGAAGGCAAAATGACGGTGGACGGTTACGACATCACTGTGGTCGACAAGGGTTTCTATCGCGCGCAGATCGGCTATGTGATGCAGAGCAACCTGCTGTTCTCGGGAACGATTGCCGACAACATCGCGAGCGGCGATGAAGCGCCGGACCGCAGGCGCATCGAGGAAGTCGCGAAGATGGCCGATGCCCACGCGTTCATCGTGAAGATGCCGCTCGGCTACGAGCAGGTAGTGGGCGAGCGCGGCGTGGGACTCTCGGGCGGACAGATTCAGCGGTTGTGCATCGCGCGGGCGCTGTATCACGACCCGCGCCTGCTGGTGTTCGATGAAGCCACGTCCGCGCTCGATACGCAATCGGAGAGCAACATCCTCGGCAACATGCAGGAGATATTGAAGGGGCGCACGGCGGTCATCATCGCGCACCGGCTGTCCACCATCATGCGTGCCGACAAGATTCTCGTGCTGTACGAAGGCGGCATCGTCGAGCAGGGCAGGCACGACGAACTCGTCGCGAGAAAAGGCATGTACTACCAACTCGTGCAGAAGCAACTGAGCGCAGCATGAAAATACTCGACCAACCGGAAAGCGAAGCCAGCGCGCCGACCTCGGCGATCTCGTATGCGGGACTCATCGAGAAGATCGAGATCCTGCGCTCGACACTGCGCTGGACCTCGCGTCTCGAACGCCCTGAAATCGAAAAGCTGCTGCGTCAGGCGAGCGCCCTGCGCGACGAAGTCATGCAGATGTCGCACAAGGAGCGTTTCGTGCAGGCAGCGGCAGCGGAGCCAAAGCGGGACTTATCGCCGGGTGCGCGGCGGCGGGCCTTGCTGGAACGCAGCTTCATCTTCGAAGGGACGTTCGGTGACAATCCCAAGCTGCTCGAAGCGCTGGAGATTGCCGAAAAGGCTGCGCCCACGGATCTGCCGGTCCTGATCGACGGCGAGAGCGGCACCGGCAAGGAACTGATGGCGAAGGTCATTCACGCGAATGGCGGGCGCGCCGATAAGCCGTATATCTCAGTCAACTGCGGCGCGATTCCGGACAATCTGCTGGAGTCGGAACTGTTCGGGCATCGCAAGGGCGCGTTTACCGGCGCGACCAACGATCGCAAGGGCAAGTTCGAGAGCGCGCATACCGGCACCATCTTTCTCGATGAGATCGGCGAGTTGCCGCTCACGGGCCAGGTCAAGCTGCTGCGCGTGCTGGAGGCGCATGAGATTCAGCGCGTGGGGTCGGACGAACCCATTGCGGTGGATACGCGCATCGTCGCGGCGACCAACCGCAACCTGCGCCAGTTCTGCGACGAAGGGCGTTTTCGCGAAGACCTGTTCTACCGTCTGAGCGTGATTCACCTGACTCTGCCCGCGTTGCGCGAACGGCGCGACGAGATTGCGTTGCTGTTGCAGTACTTCGGCGATGAAGCGGCGGCCACGCTCAAGCGCCGGCCAGTGCGCATGTCGCCACGGTTGCGCGATTTCCTGCGCAACTACGATTACCCCGGCAACATCCGCGAGCTGCGCAACGTGGTGTACCGGCTGACGTGCCTCGCCACCGACATGGCGGACCTCGAGCATCTGCCGGTGGATATCCGGCCGAAGTCGTCGCTCTCGCTGGCTATGAACGATGCCTCGGCGAACGGCAACGGCATCGTGACGGCGAGCTCGCTCGCGGAAGCGAAACGCGTGGCGAGCGATGAAGCCGAACGCGCGTTTCTCGAACGCGGTCTGAAGGAGACCGGTGGGACCGTGGCGGAACTGGCGCGGCGCTATGAGATGAACCGGTCGCATCTGCAGATGCTGTTGAAGAAGCACGGGCTGCATTCGAAGGAGTTCCGGCTGGCGGCGCAGAAGAGCCGGGAGGCGGAGGGGTGAAGGACGCGCATGACGTGCTCTCAGCTTGCGTGTTGACTTCGTCCCCACAGCCGGGCAAAATGTACATACAAACGTAAGTACAGGTGGCGTGTGCATTTCGAATGGGATAACGCAAAAAATCAAATCAACATTCGGAAGCATGGAATCGATTTTCGAGATGCCGTTGATGTATTCAATCACCCGGTCCTGACCAGGCTCGACAAACGGGAAGCATACGGAGAGGAGCGCTGGATCGCGGTGGGCTGGATCAAGCAATTGGTGGGCGTTGTGGTGTATGTCGAGAGATACGCGGATGTGATCCGCATCATCTCGGCGCGCCGGGCAGATAAACACGAGGCAAAACGATATGAGCAAGAAGTCGGGAACTGACTGGAAGCGCCTGGCCCGGATGACCGATGCCGACATCGATTATTCGGACATCCCGAAACTTGACGATGCGTTCTTCGAGCAGGCGGAACTGCACGTTCCACCCAAGCAGGCGGTCACGATGAGGCTCGATGCGGATGTGCTCGAATGGTTTCGTCAGCAGGGAAAGGGTTATCAGACACGCATCAATCGGCTGCTGCGCGCCTACATGCTGACCCAGCAGAATCGCCATACCTGACCCTCGTCACACCCCCGGATTCACCTGCGTCTTGTCCGACGCCATCAGATCCTCGGCATGCGCGACCACCACGGAGATGTTGTCGCGCCCGCCGCGTGACAACGCAATCTCGAGCAGCCTTTGCGCCGCCATATCGCAATCGCCGGGAGCGAGCTCGCTCGCCATCTCCGCTTCGCTCACTTCGTTCGACAGACCATCGCTGCATAGCAGGAAGGTGTCGCCGTCGCGCAGTTCGAGTGTGTTCTCGTCGGGCTCCAGCACGTCCAGCGCGCCCACCGCGCGCGTGATCAGATGCTGCGCCGGATGGTGCAGCGCTTCCTCGGCCGTCAGCTGCCCGCGTGCCTTCAGTTCCTCCACATGGCTGTGGTCGCGCGTCAGCTGCACGAGATTGCCCCGCCGCAGCAGATAGATCCGGCTGTCGCCGGCCCACAGGTAGCCGCAGGCGCGCTCGCGTGCGATCAGCAAGACCACCGTACTGCCGATGCGCGAGACCTGTCGGCGTGCCGCCTCCGCACGCAGTTGTTCGTTCACGCGCAGAAGCCTCGCGCGTGCATCGGCCAGGACGCCCGTCAGGCCGCTTGCGCCTTTTACCTTCGTCAGGCTCTCGATGACCATGCGGCTCGCGAGATCGCCGACCGCATGGCCGCCCATGCCGTCGGCGACGGCCCACACGCCGCGCGCGGGGGCATCGAGCAGGGCGTCCTCGTTGATCTGCCGCACGCAGCCGGTGTCGCTGCGGGCGGCGGAAGTCCATCGAAACTCGCTGGGGAAGGTCATGGCAACCTCCGGGATTCCGGGTGGCGCGGCGGCGGGCGGGGACTGCGGACGATCGCGGTCATTGTCTCCCAACATGCGCCGCAGCGAACGGCGGATGTGCACCGCTCAGCCCGCGCGATTCCCGGCGACCGAGTCGGGATTGACCGTCAGCGTGGCCCCGTTGCCCGTGTTGCTGACGGTGGTGCTCTGGAACTGGTTGACCATCTGGCCGACGTTGGTGGTGTTGTTGGTGACGTTGTTCGTCACCTCGTAGATGTTGTTCGTGACATCGAAGACATTCACGGTCGCGCCACCCACTCCGCCGCCGCCGCCCGATCCCCGATCCACAAACGGCGTGATCCAGCCGTAGACCCAGGGAGCACCGCCGCCGCCGCTGATGGCCGACATCGCCGCCTGATCGAGTTCCTTGTCGTAGGCGAGATCGGTGATGGTGAGGATGCCCATGGCAGTTCTCCGGAATGGCCTGAAGGGACGCGCGAGATCAATGCAAAGGCCGTGCCGGAATGCGCGCTCAACCCGGTCAAAAAATGGGTCGCCATAACGGGCGGGCGTGAGCGGCTGGGTCCCTGATAACTTCTGCTTCGCAAACTCAGGCGAACAGTCGGCACGGCGCCGACACCGTGCGCGGACTCGACTGTATCTCGCCAACACCTTGTCTGACGCACGCTCGATACGCTCCAGAGCGCGTTACGAAGCAGGCGAGCAAATGACGCGACAGACCCGACAGACACGCCCGAGAACTGTTGGTCTCGATCCTACAGCCGCTGACCGTCACGTGGAGTAAAACTAGCGTAAAAATATAAAAATCAATGACATAGAAACACTGGCAAGGAAGATGCAAAAGAGCTGGCAACCCGGCGCCACACAAACACATGACGCCAAGCCGAACAGCCTCGGAGCCAGCCATGTCAACCCAAGAACAAATCGAAGTGAATCAGGCGCAAGCCTTCGCGCCGGCAGACGAACCCGCTCTGGGCACCGAACTCGTCACACGCCGTTCCGGCTACGACCACCACGGCATCTATGTCGGCAACGGCATGGTCATTCACTACGCAGGCTTCGCCAAGTCGCTGCATCGCGGGCCGGTCGAGGAAGTGACCATCGAACAGTTCGCAGCCGGTCACGAAGTCACGGTCCGTCAGAACCCGGCCGCCACCTTCGTCGGCATGGAGGCGGTGCGCCGCGCGCGCAGCCGCATCGGCGAAGACCGCTATCAACTGCTGACCAACAACTGCGAGCACTTCGTCACGTGGTGCCTCGACGGCCGCGCGCGCAGCCGCCAGGTGCAGGCCTGCCTTGCGCATCCGCGTGCTGCGGTCCGCGCCGTGAGCGGACTGTGCCGTGCCTATATCGCCGCCCGCCGCATCCGCCGCATGAATGGGGCGCTCGCCGCCTGATTGGCGCTCGACGCGCCGAATGCTGAACCTTGAACCCGAGGAGACCGTCATGCAAACCGCCGCCAACTCGCTGCACTGGGCCGTCGACAAGTGGCTCGCACCGACTTCCGCGCATCCGGCACGGGTCGTGCGCCTGTGCCGTTCGCAGGCGACCGGCGCGCGCTACGTGTGCATCGAGGCGCAGCATCCGGGCGGCCCGCTCGCGATCATCTTCTTCCGTCACGACGACGGCACCTGGAACGTGTTCCCGCCGCAAACACGGCGCCCGTCGATGAGCGCACAGCGTCTCGCCGCCTGAAGACGACGGACAGCAAGGACGGCTGACAGCCGGGCAGGGCCGGAGCGCGTCGGGCGGCTCCGGCTTTGACACGGCGAACCCGCTGCCGCTACTCTAGGCGCAAGCATTCCGGCCCGGCGGCGACATTGCCGGGTCGCGCGGAGGCGGCCGGTCGTGGTAGCTTTGCGTCCGTGAACCAGATCGTACAATTTTGAGGTAATGCCGATGACACAGCCCGACTCCGTCTATCCCGCCCGCGCGACGTCCGAATCCCGTCCGGACGACAATCCGCTCGGCATTGCGGGGCTGGAGTTCGTCGAGTTCTCGAGCCCTGATCCGGAAGGGCTCGCCGCGCTGTTCGGCCGGCTCGGCTTCGTGCCCGTGGCGCGGCATGTCAGCAAGGCGGTGACGCTGTTTCGCCAGGGCAGCATGAACTTCCTGCTGAACGCCGAACCGGATTCGTTCGCCTCGCGCTTCGCGGAATCGCACGGCGTGGGCATTGCCGCCATCGGTATTCGCGTGCTGGATGCGCAGGTCGCGCACGAGCGCGCGCTGGAATACGGCGCGTGGGACTTCGAGGGCGAGAAGATCGGCCCGAACGAACTGGCCATTCCGGCCATCCAGGGGATCGGCGACTCACATATCTACTTCGTGGACCACTGGCCGGGCAAGAACAGCGGCGAGAGTTCCATCTACGACATCGACTTCCGGCCCATTCCCGATGCAAGCCCCGCCGCGGACAACACCGGCCTGCTCGACGTCGATCACTTCACCCAGACGGTCGGCGCGGGGCGCATTCAGGAATGGCTCGACTTCTATCGCGAAGTGCTGCACTTCGCGGAGATCCATCAGGTGCATCCGGACTGGCACGTCTCGCAGGACTCGGCCGTGATCGTGTCGCCGTGCGGTTCGATCCGCATTCCGGTGTATGAGGAAGGCACGTATCGCACGGACCTGATGCAGCAGTACCTGCCGGACCACGAAGGCGAGGGCGTGCAGCATATCGCGCTGGCATCGGCGGACATCTTCGCTTCCGTCGACAGCCTGCTCGCTCGCGGCGTACGTTTCCTCCAGCCGCCGCCGCGCTATTACGACGAGATCGACGAACGTCTGCCCGGCCATGGCCTCGACATCGAGGCGTTGCGTTCGCGCGGCATTCTCGTCGATGGCGAGATCCTCGCCGACGGCACGCCGCAGCTGTTCCTGCAGACCTTCGCCGAGCGCCGGCCCGGCGACATGTTCTTCGAGATCGTCGAGCGGCGCGGCCATCACGGTTTCGGCGAGGGCAACCTGAGCGCGATCGCGAAGGCGCGCGGCTGAACAGGCACGCCTTCGCATCGGCGCTCATTGCACGACGACCGTCCCGGTCATGTGCGGATGCAGCGAGCAGAAGTACTTGTAGATGCCGGGCTTGTCGAACACGTGCGAGAAGTGCTCACCGCTGTCGAGCGGATCCGACTTGAAGGTCTTGCCCTCGTCCGCGACGGTATGCAGCATGTCGTCGTGATTCACCCAGGTGACCGTGGTCCCGACCGGCACCGTGATGCTCGGCTGACTGAACGCGAAGTTGTCGATGGAAATGGTCGGCGCGGCGGCTATCGCTACCTGTTGCGCGGGCGCGGGCATCGGCGTCTGTGCCGGTTCCGCTGCACAGGCTGTAGGCACCATGCCGATCACGCCCTTTACGACCAGCGCGAAGGCCGCCTTGCGCAGGAACTTGCCGGCGAGCGGCCGGAGCGTGGCCGGCGAAACATAGGGCGACACATAGTTCGCAAGCGTCGTGGAGATCATGACTGCACCCCCGCGAGCGACGTATCCGTGACCGCGAGCTGGGTTCGTCCGGCGACGTGGGTGACTTCACGCAGCCCGAGCATGCTGCGCAACTGATCCGACGGCACCTTCATCGGTCCCGGTCCCGACGGCGCGCCGGGCGCGGGTTGCGGAAAGGCGGTCGACATCGCCGAATAGAAACGCATCTCTCCCTCCACCTTCTGTGCGACCTGATGCACGTGGCCGTTCAGCACGGTCACCGAGCCGAAGCGCTTGAGCAGCGCGAGCGCCTGCGCGCTGTCGTCGGTGCCCCAGCCCCACTCCGGATAGAGCGCCCACAGCGGGATGTGCGCGAACACGACGATCGGCGTGCTGCTCGACTTGCCCTGCAGATCCGCCTTGAGCCAGGTGAGTTGCGCATCGCCGAGAAAGCCGAGGCCGCCGCCCTTCAGATCGATCACGTTGGTCAAGCCGATGAAATGCACGCCGCCCTGGTCGAAGCTGTACCAGTGGCGGTTGCTGCCGCGGCCGTATTGGGCCGAGAAGCGGTCGAAGAACGGGTTGCCGTCTTCGACCAAGACGTCGTGCTCGCCGGGTACGTAGTGCACGTCCATGCCGGCGGCGCCGATGATCTGCGTCGCCGTATCGAATTGCGCGGGCTTCGACAGATGCGTGATGTCGCCGGTATGGATCATGAAGGCGGGGCGCTTCTTCATCGCGCTCACGCGTTTCACGGCTTCATCGAGCGTGCTGGTCGGCTCGGTGTTCGGATCCTTGTTGAAGCCGATATGGCTGTCGCTGATCTGCACGAAACTGAAGCCGCTGGTCGTCTCGGCGGCTTGCGCCGACGAGATCAGGCGCGAGACGGGCACGCCGCCGCTCACGGTCCAGATCACGCCGGCGCCCGCCCATGCCATGCACGACAGAGCGGTGCGGCGGCGCTTGCCGTGATCGTCGAGTTCTTCGTGTTGGTGCTGTTCCTGAGTGGTATCCGTTTTCATGGCGGGTTCCTTGGTGTCGATGTGGGTCGTGGTTCCTGGGGTCGGGTGCGCTTCCTTTGGGGGAAACGCGTGCCCCTGGCGGCCCGGTGCAGGGGACGAGGCCTGAGCGTGGCGCCCGGTGAGCGGACGTTGCTGCGGCATCCGTCCATCGAACCGGCGTGGATGCGCTGTTATTCCCGCTTTATTTTTCGGGGAAGCGGGTTGAAGACGGGAATAAAACCCGGACGACGTGCGTAACGGTGAGGGAGGGCGCGGGAAGCGATTTGGCCGCGCCGCCTGGGGCAGTTTCCCGAACGTGGCAGCGAAAGGAGACCGCGCGATGTGGCAAGGCAGGTCGAGACAGGACAAGGCCGGACGCGGCGAGCACGCGGACCCGCAGGCGGCGATGGCCATGCGGGCGCGTTTCGAGGCGACCGTGATGCCGCATCTGGATGCGGCCTATAACCTCGCGCGCTGGTTGTCCGGCAATGCGAGCGATGCCGACGACGTGGTGCAGGAAGCGTATCTCCGCGCCTTCCGTTTCTTCGGCGGATTCGATGGCGGCGCCGAGGCGAACGCGCGTGCGTGGCTGCTGGCGATCGTGCGCAATACCTGGTTCACGGAGTGGCGTCGACGGGTGCAGACAGCCGACGCGACGCCTTACGACGAAGAACTGGGCGGCGACGAGGCGTTGCCGGGCTGGTCGGAGGAAGGGGGCGCCGATCCCGAGACGCTGGCCGTGCGCCGCGACGAGATCCACCTGGTCCACCGCGCGCTGGAGGCGCTGCCGGTGGCCTTTCGCGAGGTGCTGGTGTTACGGGAACTGGAAGACATGAGTTACAAGGAAGTCGCATCCGTGACGGGCGTGCCGATCGGCACGGTCATGTCGCGGCTCGCGCGCGGCCGCAAGATGCTGGCGGGGGCGGTACGCGCGGCCCAGGGTGGGCAAGACCGGCCGAGCGTGCGGCTCGTGCGCCGTGCCGGACCAGGTCAATCAGAGGAGTCGGGAAATGGAAAATAACGACACCGCCTCGCTGGATACGAGGCTCGCCGACGGTTCGCTGTACCAGCGCGCACCGGTGCATTTGCGCACGCAGGTGCTGGCGCGGGTGCGGGAAGAGGCTTTCGAGGCAGAGCACGAGCGTGCGCCCGTGCATCGGGCGAGCCGGGGCTGGTTCGGCAATGCGTTCGCCGCGCCCTGGCCGTTCTTCGGCGGCGCGTTCGCCGGCGCGACGCTCTCCGCGCTCGTGCTCGGCGCGATGCTGTGGTTCCAGGCGCTGCCGCTGATGACAGGCGTTGCGACCGGATCGCCGATGGCGCAGGAGATCGTGTCGAGCCACGTGCGCGCGCTGATGTCGGATCGTCCTATCGACGTGCTGTCCAGCGACAAGCACACGGTGAAGCCATGGTTCAACGGCCGCATCGACTATGCGCCGCCGGTGATCGATCCGGCCGGGCCGGGATTCGCGCTGGTCGGCGGCAGGCTGGATTACATCGATCATCGTCCGGTGGCGGTGGTGGTGTACCGGTATCTGAAGCATCCGATCGACGTATATGTGTTTCCCGAGCACAAGGGCGATGGCAAGAGCAAGACGGCCGACAAGGACTTCACGCCGGTCGTCACGCAATCCGACGATGGTTATGCGCTCGCACGCTGGAATCACGACGGGATGACGTTCTGGGCGGTGACGGATGCATCGGGCGGGGTGTTGAGGCAGTTTGTCCACGCGATCGAGACGGGCGCGCCGCGCTGAGGGAAGGCGGCGGTTTCACAAGGGTGCAAGGTTGCGCGCGGTGTTCTTCGGGATGCCGCGCGTTTTTTTATGGGCGCGGGTGACTGCGGGACCGCGTTCGGGCGGCGCGTGGGCGTTGCCGGTTGGCGCTACGCATCCGGTCCTCAAGTGGCAATTGACTGGGCAGTGAGGAGCGCATAGTCGACAGCGAATCGGCAGCGATGCCGTCGGTTCGCTGTTTCAGAATCAAGAGACGACGACATTTCTACTTTGCTGCGGCATCAAAATTTCCTCTAATTTGTGTTATGTAAACTAAAGGAAGCGCGGTTGAGTTCAGCTGCTGCAACCTTCCCCCCGCCAAGCCTCAGAACCCGAAAAGCCGCCGAGGCGTTTCCCACTGAACCTGTCGCCGGATCCGCGCATCCGGAATCATCTTCTCAAACAGCGTCAACAACGGCCCGTAATCAAGCCGCTCGGGCGCCCTCAGAAATGGCCAGTCCGATCCCCACACACACTGCTGCGGCCCGAAGACCCGAAGCAATGTGTGCGCGTATCGCCAGGCGTCCTCGTAGGGATAGGCATCGCGAGAAAACTTCTGCCAGCCGGAAAGCTTGACGGTCGTGCGCCCGTTGTCGGCAAGACGAAGCAGCGCGTCGAATCCAGGCTGATCGACTCCCGCTTCTGCGCGGGGTCGTCCGCAGTGATCGATCGCGAGCGTGGTTCCCTGCTTGTCGAGCCACGGCTGAAGCGCGACCATTTGATCCTCGACGACCTGGACCTGAGCCACCATGCCGAGATCCGCGAGCATGCCGAACAACGCGCCGGCACCCAGCACCGCATCGACGCCTTCCATCGCCGAATTGAACGCGACTCCCGCCACACCCGCGCGATTCAGCGAAACGAGCGTCTCCCGCGTAATGTCGTTTTCGACGACCGCGATGCCGCGAAAGCGTCCTTCATGGCGCGCGATTGCATCGAGAAGACAGCGGTTGTCCGTGCGATATCCGCTGGTCGGTCCCACCAGCAATGCATGTCCGACGCCATAGGCATCGAGCACCTGCACGAACTGCGCTGCCGTGCCGATCTCCTGACCTTCCGGCCGATAAAGCGTGTCCTCGCGATAGGGAAAGCGCAGCGGATCGAATATGTGGCAATGACAATCGATCTTGTCGTCTTCGAAAACGCTCATGCAGATGCTCTCCATGGATGGTCGTCGATAGCCGGCTTTAGGCTAACTTCTGCTCAGGAACAACTCGGCCACGACCGAGCGAAGCCAACGGTTGCCCGCTTCATGATGATATTTCGCGTGCCAATGTTGTCGTACCGCGAACTTGTCCACCGGAAAGGGACACGCATGAACCGCGACGTCATTCACTCTCGCCAGTGTCTCGCCGATATTTCGCGGCAACGTAGCGATAAGATCCGTCGACTTGACGATCGATCCCAGTCCAAGCATGCCCGGCAGTTCCAGCACGACGTCGCGCTCGATCGCTTCGCGCAACAACGCTTGTTCCAGCAATTGCGCGCCCGTGCCGGCCGCGATGATCACATGCCCTTCGTTGCAATATTGCTTGAGCGTCAGTCGGGCGCGCACGCGAGGATGGTCCGGATTCGCAAGGCATACCCAGTCCTGCATGTACAGCTGTTGCTGGTACATGCCGCCGCCTAGCCATGGAACGTGCCCGATTGCGAGATCGGCTTCGCCGGATTCGAGCGCCCGTTCCGTATTCCCATCGATCCTTGCCGCTTCCAGCCGGATGTCCGGGGCCTGGACACGTACGTGTGCCAGCAGACGCGGAAGCAGCGTGATGTGACTGGCGTCGGTCATGCAGATCCGGAAGCGCCGCTTGGCCGTGGCGGGATCGAAGGAAATCTCCCAGGCCGCAAAACGGCGCAGCGACTCGAGGATTTCCCTGCAGGGTCCGATCAACGCATCCGCCTGAGGCGTCGGCGTCATGCCGCCCGGCGTGCGGACGAACAGCGGGTCCTGCAAATGCTCACGCAGACGCCCCAGCCAGATGCTCACCGTGGGCTGACTCTGGCCGAGTTGTTCCGCCGCCCGTGTGACGCTGCGCACGTCATACAGCAGGTCGAACAATTGCAGCAGTTTCAGATCAGGGAGTTCGGAAAGGCTCATCGCTCTATTGCCTGTCGCAATGCCCTCATTGTAACCATTGCATTGCGCGTGTGGCTCCGAGTTCTTATCGTGAATGCACGCGTTCCCCATCTTCTTCTCATCTGCTCTGCGGCATTAAGGGCGACCCCGTGGCGTGTCAGCCAGCCGCCGACACGGCGGCACGAAGTCCAAGCGAATAGCTTTCGATACCAAAACCGCAAATCTGCCCTTTCACCACTTCGGCAAACACCGACTTGTGCCTGAATGCTTCGCGCGCGTGGATATTCGACATGTGAATCTCGATCACGGGCACGGTCAGAATGGCAAGCGCGTCGCGGATGCCATAGCTGTAGTGCGTCCACGCGCCGGCGTTGATGAGCACGCCATCGACGTTATCGACGAAAGCCCGATGGATCCGCTGACACATGTCGCCTTCGCTGTTCGTCTGATAACTCTCGACCGTAACGCCCAGCTCTCGGCCGAGCGCGTGCAGTTGCGCATCGATATCCGCGAGCGTCGCCGTTCCGTATTGAACGGGATCCCGCTTGCCGAACATGTTGTGGTTGATGCCATGCAGCATGAGAAAGGTTTTCATCGTTTCATCCAGCCTGGTGTTGATGTGGGTTCGTGTTCGCGATATCGATGACGGATCCGCTTTGTGCGGCCTTCACGATCGCATCGGTGACGCGAAGGTTTTGCAAGCCGTCGCGCGCGGTGACGATCGGTTTTGCTTCACCGCGTATGACGCGCCCGAAGTGCTCCATCTGATGCCTGAGCGGATCGTCCCGGGTCATGGCGGCCACGCTGACGTCGAACGGCTTCCACCACGACCGGTCTTCCGCTTTGCCATAGGTCTTGAGGCGCATCGTCGGGATCGACAACGAACCGAACGTGCCGGCAATGACATAGCAGTCTTCATCGGCATAGGACGGGTAGGCCTTGTTCTCTTCCGACGTCTGTTCCCAGCTGCGCGCGCTGGCAGCCGTGTCGGAGAGCAGGAACGTGCCCAGCGCGCCGCTCGCGAAACGCAGGTTCACGGCGACGGTATCCTCGACCTGGAAGCCGCGCGTCGCGTTCGACGAAAACGCCTGCACCGCGACGATGTCGCCGCACAGCATCCGCAGGTTATGAACTTCGTGGATCATGTTCAGCAGGATCGGGCCTGCACCCGGTTCCTTGCGCCACGGCGCATCGTCGAAATAGTGATCCGGCTTGAAAAACAGCGCGCTGCCCATCACGGTAACGAGCGCACCCAGCCGTCCTTCGTCGATGATTTCCTTCGCGCGCGCCATGATCGGGCTATGCGCGCGATGATGGCCAATCAATACTGTCGCGTTGAAGCGGTCCGCATCGGCGACGAGGGCTTCGGCTTCCTCGACGGTGGACGCGATGGGCTTCTCCAGCAACATCGGCACGCCTGCCCGCATGCATGTCAGTGCATGCTCCGCATGCAGCCTGTTTGGCGTGGCGAGGACCACGCCGTCAGGGCGATCCCTCTCGAAGAGCTCGTCGAGCGATGTATAGCGCGGCACACCTGCCTTCACGGCAACGTCGAGGGCCGCGTCGGACGGATCGACAACCGCCGACAGCATGCAAGCCGCGCTTTCCTGCAACACGCGGATATGTTCGAGCCCAATATACCCGGCGCCGGCTACGGCGATGCGCGTTCTTTCCATGTCACTCTCCATTGAAACGAATGGTCAAGGCGTCGATGGACAGGACGCGTCAGGCACGCTTCTGCCAGCCTTCCGGGCCGGCGTGAATCGCCCACATCGAAATCAGGTTGAACACGATGCCCACCGCGACGATGGGCCAGGTCGCGCCGCCGGTCTCGGCCTGGATCAGGGTCGCGGCGAATGGAGCGCTGCTGCCGATCACGACGGCGAGGTTGTAGGCCACAGCCGAACCGCGGTAGCGGAACTCGGTCGGAAAGGCCTCGGCGAAATAGGCGGGCTGGACGCCGGCGTGGAACTGCGCCGCGCACAGAAGAAACACGATGGCCAGGCCCATCAGGAGGATGTGTCCGCTCAGGATCAGCGGGAAGAAGACGATGAACGCAGCCAGCATCGAACGCGATCCGGCCAGCATGGCGCGACGGCGTCCGAGTCGATCGCACAGGACGCCGCCGAGGCCCATCGCGAACATCGAGCAGAGATGCGCGACGATCAGAATGGCAAAAGCGGTTTGCTTCGATACGCCGAGCTTCGTCGTGGCATACGAAAGGATGAACACCGTTGCAATGAAGTAGGCAATGGAGACGGCCGCCCAGACGAAGGTGAGCCGCAGGATCGTCCCGCCGTGCTTCAGGAAGCCGCTTGCCGGTTGAGCGTGGCCCGACCGTTTCTTCTTCATCTCCGCTTCGAACGCGGGCGTCTCGGAGATGCGCATCCGGATGAACAAGCCGATCGCCACCAGCAGGAAGCTGAACAGGAACGGAATGCGCCAGCCGAAGCGCAGGAACTGATCATTCGTGACGAGCGCGGCGACACCAAACAGCACGGCATTGGCCAGCACCTGTGCAAGCGGCGATCCCATGGCGATGAACGAACTGTAGAAGCCGCGCCGGTCCTTCGGTGCATGCTCCATCGTGAGCAACTGGCTGCCCGTCACCTCGCCGCCGAGCGCGAAGCCCTGCATGAAGCGCAGCGTGACCAGCGCGACCGGCGCGAGCACGCCAATGGATGCATAAGTGGGCAGTATGCCGATCAGGAACGAGCAAATACCCATCAGCAGAAACGTGAAGACCAGCATGTTCCTGCGGCCGACGCGATCGCCGAAGTAACCGCAGACCAGCCCTCCGAGCGGACGGGCGATGAAGCCCACGGAGAAGGTCGCGAAAGCCGCGAGGGTTGCGGTCGTCGGATCGGTCTTCGAGAAGAATAGTTGCGGCAACACGGTGGCGGCAATGGCCCCGTAAGCCGCAAAATCCAGCCATTCCAGCGCAGACCCGGCGATGCTGCTGAGTGCCGCCCGGTTCGCCATCCGCTTTTCGTCGGCGTGCTCCATGCGAACGGCGCGGTCGCCGTTCATTGCGTGTTCTTGCGGTGTCAATTGCATCTCCTGGAAAGTGGTATCGGCCCGCTTCTCCGAGCGGTTCGATGGAAGAATCAGTGCCCGGTCCAGTCCGGCGGACGTTTCTCCGCGAACGCCTTCGGGCCTTCACGCGCGTCATCGCTTGCGAGCATGCGTTGCGCGAGCGGATAGTCCTCGTGCATCGTCGAGGCGAGACTGGCCTGTGCGAGGCTCATCAACATGACCTGCTTCGATGCCTGGATAGCGAGCGGCGCGCACGCGAGAATGTCGTCGGCAAACGCACGCGCCCGGGCCATCAACTGCGCTGCGGGCACAACTTCGTTGATCAGCCCGACGCGTCTCGCCTCATCGGCGGAAATGCGTTTGCCGGTCAGCACCAGCGCCATGGCGTCCTTCATGCCGATCTGCCGCGGCAAGCGCTGGAGCAAGCCGCCGCCCAGCGCCGCGAGTCCGACGCGCGGCTCCGGCAAGCCGAATTGCGCATGATCGGACGCGACCGCGATGTCGCATGCCGCGAGAATTTCCATGCCGCCGCCGAGGCACAGGCCATTTACCGCGGCAATCAGCGGCTTCCACAAGTCGAAGCGATGCGTGATGCCCGCGAATCCCGTCGACGGCTTCGTGTGGTCTCCGGTGGCATCGAGCGCTTTCAGATCCGTACCGACACAAAACGCCCGCTCGCCCGCGCCGGTCACGATCGCCACGCGCAAGGCGGGATCGGCGGCGTAACGGTCGAAGGCATCGGCCAGTTCGCGGTGAGCATCGGGATGCAGCGCGTTGAGCACTTCGGGCCGATCGAGCGTCAGCGTGAGCAACGGCCCTTCCACTTCGTAACGGCAATAGCGATACGTTTCAGGTTGCATTCGAAGCTGCCTCGCAGGCGTCAGTTGAGCGGGACCGTGAGCCGGTCGATGAGCGCGCGCGTCTGTGGCCGAACCCCGCGCCACCACGCGAACGCTTCGGCCGCCTGCTCGACCAGCATGCCGACGCCATCCGCGATGCCTTGCACGCCGGCATCGCGTGCAAGCTTCAGGAAAGGCGTGAGGCCTTTGCCGTAGGCGAGTTCATAGGCTGTGCCGTGCGGGCTGAAGACAGAAGGAGGAACGGGCGGCAACTGTCCGGTCAGGCTTGCGGACGTGGCATTGACGACGAGATCGAACGGACCCATCGACTCAAGTTCCGCATAGCCGCATGCTGTCAACGAATCGCCTGATGAAAGCTGTTCGACGAGTGACGTTGCCTTCTCCACATGCCGGTTGGCAATAACGAGTTGCGCCGGCCGCGCTGCCATGAACGGCAGCAACGCGCCGCGCACTGCTCCGCCTGCGCCGAGCAACAGCACGCGCTTGCCTGCCATCGGCTGATGCAGATTGACTTCGATGTCACGCACGAGGCCGACGCCGTCGAAGTTCTCGGCGATGATCCGCCCGTCCTCGAACTTCATCGCGTTCACTGCGCCTGCGAGCGCCGCCCGTTCGCTGCGTTCGTCGGCCATGGCGAATGCCTGCAGCTTGAAGGGCGCGGTGACGTTCATGCCTTTGCCGCCTGACGCCATGAAGTTCCTGACCGTTTCGGCAAAGGCCTGCTTCGGTTCAAGCGGACCTTCGATCGCAACGTAGGTCATGTCCTGCCTGGTCTCTTGCGCGAAGAGCCCGTGGATCAGCGGGCTCTTCGTATGCCCGATCGGATTGCCGATGACCGCGTAGGAGTCGCTCATCACGCGGCTCCTCTTGAGAACAGCACGCCATCGGTCTGCATCGCGTCGATCTCGGCGGCGCTGAAGCCCAGCGACTGCGCGACTTCCGCATTGTGCTGTCCGAGATCGGGGCCGACTTCGCGAATGGAGGTATCGCAATCGGAGAAGCGGAACGGCAGGTTCGGCAGACGCAGCTTGCCCAGGCGCGGATGCTCCTGCTCGATCACCATGCCGCGCGCGACGATCTGCGGATCGGCCACGACTTCGTCGATGCGCTGCACCTTCGCGCACGGCACGTCCACGCTGTCAAGCAGCGCCAGCACCTCCGCGACGGAGCGTGCGGCAACCCACTGCTTCACGACGGCAAGCACCGCTTCACGGTTCGCGTTGCGTCCGTTCAGGCTGTGAAAGCGGGTATCGGCCGCAAAGCCCGCGGGGCCGCCGTGCTGCTCGACGATCGCCGCAAAGCGTTTCCATGAATCGTCGACCTGGGCGGCAATGACGAGATCGCCATCAGCGGCGCGGAACACGCCGTATAGCGTCGATGTCGGCATGTCGTGGCCGGTCTGCTCCGGCACCACGCCCTGCATGGTGTAGCACTGGACCGCGTATTCATGCATCGAGAACAGCGTGTCGTACAGCGCCATGTCGATATGCTGACCGCGCCCGCTCTTCACGCGGCCCAGCAGCGCGGCGTTGATCGCGGCAACCGCGTGAATGCCGGTGTACATGTCGCCGAGCGAAATGCGCATGAGCGGCGGCGGCTCACCAGGATTGCCGATCATCTGCATGATGCCGCTCTTCGCTTCCGCGATCAGGCCAAAGCCCGCACGATGTGCGTCCGGCCCGGTGTGTCCGTATGCCGAGATCGAGCAATACACGAGTCCCGGATTGCGCCCGGACAACGCGGCATAACCCAGACCCAGCTTGTCCAGCGCGCCGGGCCGATAGTTCTCGATGAACACATCCGCCGAATCGCACAGACGCTCCATGAACGCCTTGCCGCGCGGATCCTTCATGTTGACGCTCACGCCGCGCTTGCCCATGTTGAGTTGCAGGAAATAGGCGCTTTGCTGGTCGTCGAGAATGGTGGCGTGCTGACGTCCTGCATCGCCGCTGCCCGGACGTTCGACCTTGATGACTTCTGCACCGAGTGCCGCGAGACAGCGGCCCACATACGGACCCGCAAGAAAGTGGCTGTAATCGACGACGCGCATACCTTCGAGAGGACGGGCTTGCATCAGTTCGCTCCCGGACGACGCGGAATCATCAGGCGATGCTCGCCGCGTTGAACGACATCGCCGTTCTGATTGATCAGCTCGGACGGCAGGACCACGATGCCCCACTCCGGCTTGCTCTTGCTCGCCCGCATGGAGCCGACGCGGAATTTCACATGCAGTACGTCGTTGACCTTGATCGGCAGCAGGAAGTCCCAGGTCCAGCCGAGCGACATGCCGGGCAGGAAGCGATAGTCGCTCTGCGTCTTGAGGCCATCGGCAATCGACAATCCGAACAGGCCGTGCGCCACGATCGAACCGAAATGGCTTGCGTTGGCGTAGTCCTCGTCCACATGCACCGGCGTGTGATCGCCCGTGAGGTCGGCATAGGCCAGGATGCGGGCCTTGGTAACGGTGTAGGTCGGGCTCACGCATTCGTCGCCTTCTTGCGCGTCGTCCCAGTACTTTTCGATGATCGGTTTGCTCATGCTCACGCCTCCGCGCGGGGATTGATTGCCAGCGCCTGAGCGACGCACGCGGCAGGTTTCGCCTGAATGAGTTCGACGGCGAGTCCGTCGGGCAGACGCAGCCAGTTGCGTCCTTGCGGCATTTCCGTGACGCCGAACGCCTGTGCTGCAGCAAGCGCCGCTTCGAGGTCTTCGCACATCACGCCGAGATGACCGAGGCGGCCTTCAGGTCCTTCGAAGCGCGGCTCGTTGATGAACTGCAAACCGCCCAGGGTCCAGTACTGACGTGGTGCTTCGCGCGTGCCATCGACTTCGCGCATCGTCATACCGAGGACTTCCTCGAAGAAGCGGATATGCCAGTGAATGTCCTTCACCCAGATGGCGACGTGCTCCAGATAAGCTTTCGGAACGCTCATTCCGCGGCTCCTTGTTTCTGACCATCCGTCATCGCGCGCTCGATGCCCTTGATGCAGGCGACGAGCGTTGAGTTCACCGGCGTCGGCACGCCGAGGCGTTCGCCCCAACGCACCACCGCGCCGTTGATGAAGTCGATTTCGGTGACCGAGGACTTTTCGAGGCTTTGCAGCATCGAGGTCTTGAATGCCGGAGAGAGGCCTTCGGCGGCCATGTTCCAGGCGTCTTCGGCATTGGCAATGGAGAGCCTGACGCTGGCGGCCTTGGCGGCGGCCATCGCTTCCTCGATGGCGGCGAGCGAGGTCGCTTTCAGAACGGGCTCGTCATAGAGCTGCCCGTACGTGAGACGGGTGATGCCCGTGATCGCGCCGGTCGCCACGTTGATCAGCAGCTTGTCCCACATCGTGCCGAAAATGTTGTCGCTGACCGAGGTCGTCAGACCCGCGCTGCTGAACGCTTCTGCAATCGCCTGCGCGCGGCTCGTGATCTGGCCATCGAGTTCGCCGATGATCGTGAGCTTCCCGGTCACGCCCGACTGGATATGGCCCGGCCCCCGCAACACGCCGCCGACATAAGTCTTACCGCCAAGCACACGCTCACGGCCGACGATCTCGCTGAGCACGTCTTCGTGACCCAGGCCGTTCTGCAAGGACAGCACGACCGTTTCCGGTCCCACGAGGTCGAGCGCGCCGCGCATTGCCGCGTCGGTGTGAAAGGACTTGACCAGCACGATCACGACATCGACCGTGCCGACTTCCGCCGGATTCATCGTGGCGCGCACCTTGACGCGGCGCGTGCCGCGCTCGTCGTCCACTTGCAGGCCGTCGCGCGACATGGCCTCGACGTGCGCGGCAAACCGGTCCACCAGCCAGGTCTCGTGACCGCCTTCCGTCAGCGCCGAGCCGATCGCGCAACCCAGTGCGCCGGCTCCGAGAAATGCAATCTTCATGAATGTCTCCTTGAATGGAGACGAAGATACGGTCCTGCACACATACTGACAATGCAATGGATTTAATAGCGACATTGCATGACGCAATAATGGGCTGGAGGGTCGAGCCGCCGCGCTCGATCAAAGAACGGGGTCAAGCGCGTTAGTCCGCTTCCCTGCCGCGCGTTTCTGGAAAATATTTTTGCGCGACTCTTCCCACAACGCGAAAGCTTCCTCTATAATTCGCGCCTTCTGTAGGCTCGTAGCTCAGTTGGTTAGAGCACCACCTTGACATGGTGGGGGTCGTTGGTTCGAATCCAATCGAGCCTACCAACGACATTCCCGAAAAAAAGCACCGCCGCGATCTTCATCGTGGCGGTGCTTTTTTCGTTGGCACGCGCGTCAGGCACTCACCGTGCACGCGAGATCCAGCGCTTGTTACTCCCAGCAATTCCGGAACGCGACCGCGGCAATGACCGGCACGGTGAGCACCAGCGGAATGGCGAAGTACGGTACTTCGAGATGAACGATCCATGTGTAGATCAGCCACGCGACGCCGAGCGCAAGCGTGGCCAGGCCGACGAGCGCCGTGAGCACGTTGAGCATGCGATGCGAGATCTTGCGGGAGCTTTCCTTGCCCGAGTGAGTGTCCATGGCAGCAGGCGCATTGAGGCGCGGTAAGAGACGTCTCAATTTTATACCGCCCTGCCCGCTGCCGTATCCGTTGCTGCCCGGCTTCCTGCTCAGATATGAAAGAGTTGGGCCACGAGCGCCGCACCGAGAAACGTTCCCGCGTTCGCCACGAACGACACCAGCACGATGCGCCAGCCAAGCCTTCTGAACGCCGGAATGTCCTTGGCGATCGACAGGCCCGCGAAAGTCAGCATGGGCGTGGTCACGCCGAGGAAGTCGTTCTGCGCGCTGAGCGTCGCGATCTGCGCGCCCCACGGACACCACGGCGAGGTCAGGAACATCGCGACGATCGACACCCAGCACACCGCCGGAATCTTGCGGCCCGTGGCCTGCGCGACGGCGTCGCCGACGATCGTCGCCAGCACCATGATCGCCATGCCCGGCAGGGCTTGCAGCGGTGTCGTGCCGTGCGTGATCCAGTCGGCGACGAGCGCCATCGCCGCAGTCACGCCCCACGCGAGCAGCTTGCCGCCATACCCGAGTTCGGGCGCGGCGGTCTTCACGTCGCCCAGTTGCGGCGCCGCCGTGACGGCCTCACTTGCGTCGGAGGCGCGGGTCTTGCGGCCGATCAGCGGTTCGAGCAGGTGATAGCCGAAGACCGCCATCGGCAGAGAGATGAAGAGCGTGAAATAGGTGCCGATGGTCGTCGTAATCAGATTGCTGGCCGCCGCGAAGGTCAGCACCGACTTGGCCGTTTCCGGGTCGTGTTGCGCGGCGATCGCGCCCGACGCGGCCGCCATCATGCTGCCTGACCCGACGCCCGATCCCATGGCGAGCGCGAGCGGATGAAAGATATGCAAGCTGGCGACGAAGCCCGCGAAGATCGCGATGAACACCGCGCCGAACACCGTGCCCGTCAGATATTCGGCGAGCACGCCGCGCCCTTCGGCGGAATCCATGCCGTATTTTTCGCCGATGATGGCCAGGCTCGGCTCACGTCCCACGGAGAATGTCGCGCCGATTGCCTCGCGCTTGATGCCGAGCAGCAGCGCGAGCGGCAGGCCCAGCAGGATCGTGCCGACGAAATGCCCGAGTTCCTGAAACGCCAGCGCCCAGCCGGCCGCCGCGAGCTTCGGCAACGCGCTGCCTACCATGAGACCGAGCTTCGCGACGAACAACAACAGCGCGGGCTGCAGAATCGCTGCCGCGTAGAACTGGCTGCGCACGTCGAGACGCGCCTCGCTGTTCCAGCGTTCGGAGACGAGTCCGAGCGCGGCGCCGAGGAGCAGCGCCCAGATCATCGGCAGCAGGATGACCTTGCCCGGACCGATCTTGAACGTGAACGAACCAATGAACTCGGCGATCAGCAGAATCACCGCCGCATAGAAAAACAGCTTCGCGGTTCTCAGGCCACTGCCTTGTGCGCTGTCCGCGCTCATTGTGCTTTGCATGCGCTTCTCCCGTGTACGTCGTTCGTTCGTATTGGCCCGTGCCGTTTTGCACGGCGCGGGCGGCAAGGTCACAGATAGCCGAAGGTTGTGGCCGGGTCCCTGGCAGTTTCCACCCATACGCTCTTGGTCTGCGTGTATTCGTAGAGCGCCTCGACGCCGCTCGACCGCCCATACCCCGAGAGCCCGTAGCCGCCGAACGGCGACGCCACGTTGATGGTCTTGTAGCCGTTGACCCAAAAGGTGCCGGCATCGACCTGTCCCGCCACGCGATGCGCGCGCCCGACATCGCGGGTCCATACCGCGCCGGCCAGGCCGAACTCGGTGTCGTTGGCGATCGCGACGGCTTCCTCTTCCGTATCGAACGGAATGGCCGCGACCACGGGTCCGAAGATCTCCATGCGCGCGACTTCCATGTCGTTCGTGACGCCGGCCAGCACCGTCGGCGGCACGAAGTAGCCCGTCTCCGAACGTTCGACCGTGCCCGCCGCGAGCGTCGCGCCCGCGCTGACGCCCTTGCCGATCATCGACATCACGTGCTCGTACTGCTTGAGGTTGTTGATGGGGCCGACTTCGGTGGCGTCGTCGAGCGGTGCGCCTACCTTGATCTTCTTCGCGCCCGCCGCGACCATCGCGACGAACTCGTCATACACGGCGCGCTGCACCAGCAGCCGCGAGCCCGCCACGCAGCTTTGTCCCGCGCCCGCGAAGATCGCGGCCTGTGCGGTCAGCGCGGCGCGCTTGAGATCGGCGTCCGCGAAAATGATGTTGGCCGATTTGCCGCCCAGTTCCAGCACGCACGGCAGCACTCGCTTCGCCGCGGCTTCCGCGATGCGCGCGCCCGTCGCCGGCGAACCGACGAACACCACCTTCTTCACCACCTTGTGGGCGACCGCCGCCTGCGCCACCGTGTGACCGAGCCCCGCGAGCACGTTGATGAGCCCCTTCGGCGCGCCGCCGCGCTCGGCCAGCAGGCCCACCACGAGCGAGGTGAACGGCGTGAGTTCGGAAGGCTTCAGCAGCACGGCATTGCCCATCGAGATGGCGGGCGCAACCTGCCAGCCGCAGGTGAACACCGGCGCGTTCCAGGGCGTGATCTGCAGCACCGTGCCGGCCGGCTCGCGACGCGTGTAGTTGAGATGCGAGGTCGGCACCGGAATGACGTCGCCATAGAACTTGTCGGCCCAGCCGCCGTAGTACTCGAACATCTCGGCGACCTTCGCCACTTCGCCGCGGCAATCGCGGATCGGCTTGCCCGAGCCCAGCGATTCCAGCCGCGCGATGGCCTCCGCTTCCTTCCTGACTTCGCGCGCGATCTCGAACATCACCCGGCCGCGCGCGGCGTGCGTGAGCGCCCACCATTGCTTTTGCGCACGCGCGGCGGCCTTGGCGGCCTGTTCGACGACGGCCGTGCCGCCATCGCGATAAGCGAGGCTCGGCTTGCCGGTGGCCGCGTCGTGAAGCTGGATGAGCTCGCCCGCGCCTTCGATCAGTTCGCCGCCCACATAAGAGCCGATGGTCTTCGCGTTCGGGAAGAAATGCGCGAAGGCCGCGAGAAGGTGTTCTGCTGCGTTGTGTTCCATGTCCGTCAAGTCCCCTTACTTCGATTCGATGAACTGCACGATGCGGTTGAAGTCCTCGGCGTCGCCGATGCTCGCCTCACTGGCCGCCCACAGCCGCCCTGCTTCCTTCGCGATGGGCGCGTCCTGATGAACGTTGTCGAGCAGCGCCATGGCGAGGCGCACGTCCTTGCGCATGAGCTTCATCGTGAAGCCGGAGTCGAACTTGTCGTTGAAGATCCAGGTGGGATAGTTGGTGAGCGTCGCGCTGTTGCGTCCCGAGCCGCCGTTGAGCGCCTCCACGAGTTTCTCCGGATCGACGCCCGCGCCCTGTGCCGCACGCACGGCTTCGCTGGCGGCGAGCAGATGCACGCCCGTCAGCATGTTGTTGATGATCTTGGTCACATGTCCCGCGCCCACCGGGCCGACATGCACGCGCTTCGCGCTGATGACGGCGAGAATCGGCTCGACGGCCGCGACGTCCGCGTCCGAGCCGCCAAGCACCATGGTCATCGTTGCCGTCGCGGCGCCTTTCGGGCCGCCGCTCACGGGCGCATCGACGAAGCCGATCCGGCATTCCGCGAGCGCCGCCGCCACCTTGCGGGTGCTGTCGGGATCGGCGGTGGTTGTATCGACGACGATCAGGCCGGCCTTGCCGCCCGACGCCACGCCGCCTTTCCCGAGCACGACCTCCTCGACGATCGCGGAGGTCGGCAGCGACAGGATCAGCACGTCGGCCTCGTTCGCGATGGCCGCAATCGAGTCGCGCACCTCCACGCCATCCGCCGCGAGCGCCGCGGCCACGCCGGGCGCCGCATCGAAACCGAGCACGCGATACCCGCCGCGCGCCGCCGAGCGCGCCATGCCGCGCCCCATGTTGCCGAGTCCGATCACACCTACCGTCTTCATCCGCGAAACCTCCGTCCGATGCGCGGCGCTTGGCGAGGCAGCCCTCTGCCCGCCGCTCCGCGCGTTGTGCATGGATGCCATGATCCGCCCGGCAAGCCGTATAACCAATCAGCGCCAATATTGGATGTGTTCTAATTTTTAGAACGGCACGTGCCGCGGAACAACGCTGAAGCCCTAGATGCCATGACCGACAATCTCACCGACAGCCGCATCGTCTATTTCTTCGAAGCAGTCCGCTGCGGCACGGTCCGCGCGGCCGCCGATTTCCTCAACGTCGCGCCATCGGCGGTCAGCCGCCAGATCGGCCTGCTTGAGAAGGAGCTGGACGCCGCGCTGGTCGAACGCCATGCACGCGGCGTGAAGCCGACCGAGGCCGGCCAGTGCGTGATCGAATATTTCCGGGAACAACTCGCGCACCGCGACGATTTGCTGTCGCGTCTCCAGGAATTGCGCGGCCTGCGCACGGGGCATGTGAACATCGTGCTCGGCGAGGGCTTCGTCTCGGACTTGCTGTCGGGGCCGATGCCGCGCTTTTGCAAGCAGCATCCCGGCATCAACGTGAATCTCGATCTCGGCGGCACCAACGACGTGATCCGCAAGATCTCCGAGGACGAGGGCGAGATCGGGCTCGTCTACAATCCGCCGCAGGAACCGAAGCTGGTGTCGCGTGCGATCAAGCGCCAGCCGATGATGGCGATCGTCGGCGCCCGTTTTCCACGACGCGAACGCAAGTGGCTGAGCGTGCAGGAACTCGCGCAATTTCCGCTGGCCGTCACGCATGCGTCGTACGGCACGCGGCAGATGTTGCAGGCAGTCGAATACGCGGAGAAGCTTCGCCTCGATCCGGTGGTGACGACGAACTCCATCGCCATTCTCAAGCAGTTCGTGAAGTCGGGACTGGGCATTACCGTGTTGCCCGCCTTTGCCGTGACGAGCGAGATGGAAGCGGGCGAACTGTTCGCCATCGACATTCCTCACCCCATTCTCGCCGATGCGGAAGCGCATCTCGTCACGCGTACCGGCAGAAGGCTTTCGGTGGCGTCGAACAAGATGCTGCAACTCATGACCGCCCATATGCGCGCGTTTCGCTAGGCTTCAGACACTTCAATTCAAGGAGAACCTCGCATGATCGACGATACCGACAAGCGCCATTTGCTTCGCTGCATCGACCTCGCGCAGGAAGCGCTCGATGCCGGCGACGAACCGTTCGGCTCTATGCTCGTGGCCGCCGATGGCCGCGTGCTGTTCGAGGATCGCAATCGTGTGAGCGGCGGCGATCACACGCGTCATCCCGAGTTCGCCATTGCACGCTGGGCTGCGGAGAACCTGCCGGAAGCGCAGCGACGCGACGCGGTGGTGTACACCTCCGGCGAACATTGCCCGATGTGTTCGGCCGCGCACGCGTGGGTCGGCCTGGGGCGCATCGTCTATGCGGCATCGGCGGAACAGTTCACGCGCTGGCGCGCCGAACTCGGTGCGACGCCTGGCCGCGTGCGTCCGTTGGCTATCCAGGATGTGGTCGACGACATCGCCGTCGATGGACCCGTGGAAGCTTTCGCCGAGCGCGTAAAGGCATTGCATGTGGCGAGCTATCGGAGAAGCACGGGTCAGCAGTAGATGGCCATCGGGATGCCGGAGGCATCGGCGTCAGGCGGATCGGACAAGCGCAGCGCCGTTCCCGCCGCGATACGGCGCGCGCTCCACAAGACCGCGAAGGCGTCGAGCACGTCGTCCCGCGAGGCCTGCGCGGGACGACGCTCGGACAATGCGGTATCAATGGCGCTGCCGAAGCATTTGACCAGCAACGCATGACGCAGCGCGAATCCCGCCGCATGCGCCTTGCTTTCGCGCAAGCCATGCCGCGGGCCCCCATGCTCCATCGCCAGATGCATGAAACTCAGCTCGGGATGAACTTCGAAGATGCGCGAGCGCGCGGCGGCATGGCGGTGCAGGAGCGCATCGACTTCGCCGATCTTCTTGCCGATATGAAAGGCTTGAATGGAAATGCGCTTGCCGCACGCGGCCTGGTTGATCGCACAGGCATCCTCGTAGCTGCGTGCCGATAGCGCGGCGCGCGTCGGCGGCGCGAAGACCGAGCTCGCACGCGGACGTCCGAGCAGCGCGCGCGCTTGCTTGTCGCAGGCACGCACGCCGTTCGCCGACAAACCGATGGGGATATCCATCGCGACGATCGCGTGCTCCCGTTCCCAGTCGAGCAGCAGGTCGAGGCGATCGATTACATGGGTCGAGATGTCGCCGGTGCTCGCGTGCTGCCGGACGACGAACCATCCGCCCTTGCAGCCGTCGATGCCAAAGAGATCGATATTCATGCCGTAATCGTAGCAAGCGCGGATCTTCATGCGTATCTGTGCGGCTCAGCGCGGACTGACCGGACGCCGCTTGCTATACAGACAGGAAAGACGAAACGAACAGGAGAGGCGTCATGTCCGCTCAGCCCGGCCGAGCAGCAAGCGAGGAAATCGAACCGGTCCGCAAGCAATTCCGCCAGGCCATGGCGCATCTCGGCGCCGCCGTGAACGTCATTACCACGGCCGGCGCCCATGGACGCTGCGGCATCACGGCAAGCGCGGTGTGTTCCGTCACCGATGCGCCGCCTACCCTGCTGGTCTGCATCAACCGGTCGAGTTCGATGCACGCGGCGTTTGCAGGCAATCGGCACGTGTGCGTGAATGTATTGCCCGGTCACTTCGAAGAAATGGCCCGGCACTTTGCCGGCCTTACAAGACTCTCGATGGAAGAGCTCTTCTCGTTGCCGGTGTGGGATGAAGGCGCGCACGGTGTCCCCGTATTGCGCGATGCGCTTGCGAGCCTGCAAGGCACGATTGTCGAGGCCAAGGAAGTGGGCTCCCATTCGGTGATGTTCGTCGAAACGACGACGATACGCGTGCGCGGCGACGGCGATAGCCTGATTTATTTCGACCGCAATTTTCATCGCGTACCGCGTGGCTGCACTGCACTGTAATCCGCTGCCGTCATGCGCTTGCCAATTAAATGATTACCGTATTTGCTTTGCGTTCTTCCCGTAGCCTGCTTCCTTAGGTGTTAAACACCGTAATGATGCGTAATGAATTGTGAGGTATTCGGGATGTTTTGGATGAAGCGTTGCAGCACTGCCGGGGCGTGGGTCGCCAATAAGCATGCAAGCATAATCGGGTCTGGATTGTTTCTGAATTCCGCAAAGAGAAACAAAGCGCAGTCTGTCCTGTTAGCCATGGCGAGGCCTTGGCAACACGGCGCCGGCACCGGGTTCCGATAACTTCTGAGGCGCCGGACCCGCATGCGGAGCCCTGAGCTGCCAAGCTTTCGTCAAGCACGCGCTTGCTCGTTGAAAGCCGGCGACTAGCGCCCTGTCGCTTCTTATGTTTGCTTCACGCGCCTTTGACCCGTCGAGGACCGGATAGCCGCGAAGTACGGAATGCAAAAAAGATGCAGCGAGTTGGCCTGCCAAAAGGTTTAACAAGTCCGCTTCTTATATCTTTAAATGATTCTTTTCATGCGATCGAAGTCTATTGCCTCTAGCGTATGACGCATGCGCATGGCATAGTTCGAAAATACAAATCGATAGAGGAAAGTCCATGCCAACGCTCGAGAACATTCAGGCACGTATCGAGGCACTGCAGGCGAAAGCCGAATCGCTACTTGCCACGCAATCGCAAAGCGCGCTGCAAAAGATTCACGATCTGATGGCGCGCCATAATCTGACAATTTCGGACATCGAGAAATTCACCGGTTCACGAAAGAGATCAGGACGCGCGGCTTCGTCCAGCAAAGCCTCCGTCGTTGCTTATCAGGACCCGAAGACGGGTGCCACATGGAGTGGGCGGGGCCGCGCGCCGGCATGGATTGCCAAGGCGCGGGACCGCAGCAAGTTCGCGGTAACAGGCGCTGCGTCGGGCGCGAGCAAGAGCAAGAAGCGCGCGGCCACGAAGACGAAAGCCAAAGCCAATGGCAAGGGACAGCCGCGCGGTCCGCAACCTGCCCTTTATCGGGATCCGCAAAGCGGCGCCACCTGGAGCGGCCGCGGCCGTGCGCCGGCATGGCTGGCATCCGCCGAAGACCGTACGCCGTTTCTTATCGGCTGACTTTATTCACTGAAGCGGATTTGCAGCGGCATGGTTTGGGAGACGGCTGAGTTCAATCGTGGAGTTTACTCGATTGTTCGGCCGTCTCTTTTTCCACGTGGCCCGCTTTCAAGAGATCAGTCGTTACGTGACTGCTTCAACGTTCATTGAACGCGCGGATCGAAGTCGAATTCCACCCGTATGCCGCCCGGCTCATAAATCATCATGTGCCGTTTCGGTCCGGCGCCGAGCAGTTCAGGCGGAAACTCCACGATGACACCCGGCCACGCCGAGACGCGTTCGAGAATCGCGTTGAATGCCGCTTCATTTGCGGCGCGCAAGGCAATATGGTGAAGGCCGACATTCTTGCGGCGGTCAAAGGCCGTCGGCGGTTCTTCCTTGGCTTGCCATAACGTCAGCAGCGCGTTGCCATCCGAGACGAATACCGCCGGGTAATCCGGCTTCTCGCCCACCACCTTCCAGCCAAGACATTCAACGAAGAAATCGCGCGTCGCCTCGAGATGGCGCGCGGTCAGCCCGATGTGATCAATTCCGATTGTCAGCGTCATCGCTTCCTCCGGATGATCGGGGTGAGGCCGGCGTCCCGCTCATGAGTGCCATGCCTCGATGCCCCGAAAGGACCTATGAGTCAATCTCAGGCGAGCGTCAATGTGACGTCGATGTTATTGCGCGTCGCATTGGAATAAGGACACACGATATGCGCCTTGTCGATCAGCGCCTGAGCGGCGGCGCGATCCATGCCGGGCAGCGAGATCTTCAGTTCCACTTCAATGCCGAAGCCATTTGGAATCTGACCGATGCCGACGTTGCCGTCGACAGCCAGGTCTTTCGGCAAATCAATCTTGTCGCGCGCGGCGACGAACTTCATCGCGCCGATGAAGCATGCGCTGTAGCCGGCGGCAAACAACTGTTCGGGATTGGTGCCGTCTCCGCCGCCTCCGCCGAGTTCCTTCGGCGTGGTCAGGCGCAGATCCAGATTGCTGTCAGGGATGTTGGCGCGTCCATCGCGGCCGCCGGTGACATGGGCATGGGCGCGGTATAGAACCTTTTCGATCGACATCATCAGACTCCTGGGTTGGGAAGCAAAGCGAGCCTCGCGCATGATGCAAACACGCGGGCTTCGCCAAGAGGAATTTCGCTGGAACAGGAACACCGCCGCATGCGGCGGGTTCTGCTATGGAAGGATACGCAAGACGCGCGAAGCTCGCTGGAGCTTCGCGCGGAGAAGGGAATTACCGAGGGAGAACAGTCAGGAATCAGAGCACGACGGGCTCTCGCCCGGGAAACATCGCATCCGCGACGGTCGCCCTCGTTTCCTTGACGACGCTCTCGCACAGCGTCACCACCTGGCTTGAACCGCTCGGCATGAAGAGCGAGTGATCCGCGTCGGAGAACACCGCCATGCGCACCGACGGAAAGCGCGACAGGCGCGCCCCGCCCTTGCCAAAGTTCGCGGCGATCAGGTCCATGCCCGCATCGTAGGCGCCGTAGATGAGCACCGTCTTGACATGGCGGGCATCCAGCGCCCGGATCATCGGGCCAGGCTCGGTCGCGAGTTCGGGCGGCGTTTGCGTCAGACGGTCGAGGCGCAATACATCGACGACCCGCGAGCGGACGCGCGTCATCATGTAGCCCGACACGAAACGCAGTACCCGCTTCAGATCTTTTTCACCGCGCAGGATCGCTTTCCATTTCTGCGGATCGAGCATCGAGAACGCATAACCTGCCATCGAGTTGCGCGTGGACTGGCGCAAGGCATCGGGCGCGATATCGGCGGGCTTCTTGAAGGTCGGCAGATTCACCGTGACCACGCCGGTGATCGAGTCCTCGATCAACGCGGCCTTCAACGCGTGATAAGCGCCCGAGCACACGCCGAACGAGAAGATCGACTTGTATCCCTGGCGCGAAAGCCAGCGCGCGGCGGTGGCGGTGTCGTCGGTCGCAACCGAGTTATAGATGCGGCCGAATGCCGTATCCGATTGCACGATCCCCGAGACTGCCGGACTATCGCCGCGGCCGCGTGCGTCGAAGCGCAACGAGGCGACGCCGCGGCGCGCGAGTTCGCGTGCAATGCGTACGGAAAGCCTGCTGTCGCCCACCCGCGAGCTGGCCGACGTATTGGCGATCAGGAACACCGAGCCGCGCGAGAGGCCCGTGCGCGGTTCGCACAGCACCCCGAAGAGCCCTTCTTCGCCGATGCTGACCGGCCGCTCGATCGCTTCCGATGTTTCTATCGTCAGGTCGGGCCACGCTTCTTGTGAGATCACTGCTTCAGGCGGCGTGCCCTGCTCCTGAGCGGCGTCGCGCGTCATCCATTGCACCGCTTCTTCGAAGGCCGCGCGTGGCAGCGCATTGAAGGCCGTTTCCTGGATGAAGCCGAGCAGATCTTCGAACGGCGTCACATCTGCTTCGACGCCGCGTTCCACGAGGGCATCGCGCAACGGATCCTTGCCGCCCGCCCGCACATTCATGATGAGCGCGCGGCGCGCGGGTACGGCAGCGGCGCGCTTCACGCTGGCGACGAGATCGATTTGTTCGAGCGAGCGCTTGAATTCGTCGCTATAGATCTGACCCAGCACGTTGAGCGGCTCGGCGGACTGCTGCATCTCGCGCAACGGCGGCGCGAGCTGATCCAGCCAGGTCTTGCGTACGATGTTCAGCTCGCGCATGTAGGTGCGCCCGCTCGACACCGGGGCGAGCAACACCAGATCGTCCACCGGCTTGCGCAAGGCCGCCTCGAGCGCAAATGCCGCGCCGACGCGAAAGCCGCACAAGGTCAGGTGGTCGATACCCGTGGTCTCCTTGAACCAGTCGATGGCCGCTTCGACGTCGTCGACAGACGAAGCGAACTGGTCGGGCGCGCCATCGGCGCCTGCCGAGTCGCCCGTTCCCCGATAGTCGAAGCGCAGCACCCACAAGCCGCGCGCGGACAAGGCATCGGCGAGATGCCGCATGCCGCTGTATGTCCATACGTATTCGTGGCCGTATGTATTGCAGAGCAGCACGCCGCGCGTGCCTGTCCCTGCATGCAGCCATCCGAAGCGATTCCCGAATACAACCGGTCTCATTAGATCTTTTCCTCGTCTCTGGTGGCGCGCAATTCGGCGAGTCATGTCCCCTGCCGGCAAGTCTCGCCTTGACATGTCAGGCCGTCAACGTCTCTGCGCACACAACCGTGGAGGTGCGAGTGCGCAATCAACGTTCCCGGATGCGAAAATGGCCCGCTGCATGTCAAACCGGTTCACCGCTAATCCAGGAGTGCCATCTCATGGATTCCAACCGGCTCTACTCGTCGCGGGTTCGCGAGGTATTGAGGCGATTATATGAATCGCTCCCGCTATCACGACATTCGGTCCGCAAATTGTGCCCAAAGAAGCTATCAAATGGCGCTTAACGCGGGGGCTTGTGTTTGGCAGCGCTCATTCACGCATGAGGAACAGTAAGCCTTTCGATGCCTGGCTTTCGAATGGGTTTCATCGTCAGGGAATTCATGGCGGAAGGCATGGGAAACCTGCAAGCGGCGCGATGTGATCACGCGCTTGAAATCATGGTAAACACTGAACCGGACTGACGGTCCGGTAAGGGCATGGTGCAAGTGCCGCGAAATGCGGGCCTTTGCAAAGGAGGAAAGGAACGCTTGGCCACTCCGTTCGCTCGAGCGGAGTAATGCGCTGTGACGCATGGCCTTGCGCGAAGGTCACATCGGATTCAAGCCGCTTGCCGGCCCCGCTCTTCGCCGATGAGGCGTGCATGCGCGTACACCCGGTCTCGTTCACCGGCCACGAGCGTGCGTTTGTGCGCGAGTGTCTGCCGATGATATTTCGGGTCGCCCATCAACTGCACATATTCGCTGTGACGATGGCGCAAGTAGCGCTGGAAGAACTCCGCGCCAGGCAGGCCGCTGTCGAGCGCCATCAAAACGCCATAGTCGATCTCGCGCACATCGCCCAAGGTCTTGATGGCCGATTCGAGCGCGGCATAGCGTTGTGCCAGTGGAATGCTTCGTTCGCAGAGCGCATGAAAGCGCTGATAGGGCAGCACGTGTCCGTGCGATGCACAACGCCATAACGCTTTCGCGAGCCGTTGACTGAGTTCCGTTTCCACGTTTCCTCCCGCTGATTGAGCGGATCGTATGCGTGCGACAACTTCACCTTCATCCGGGTCTGCAATGACGATGACCGATTGCCTTGGAATTCACCTGCAACGTCAGGAGATACGCGCGACATTCGACATCCAAGCGAGCCCTGCTTTGCGCATATCGCCAAGAAGCCGTGCTGATCTGAAGCGTGTTATGTAATGCCGGCGATGTTTGAACGTAAGCGTCGCCCTATTGTGACTTCGTGACTTTCGCGACTCGTGCGGCTTGTGATGCACCGATAAGATAACCACCGGTTTCCCGAGCTGGAACAATGCAAGCAACAGTTCAAGCAAGTGATCGACGATGCGAAACAGCTTTACGCGAAAGAGCCCTGCGCGCTGAAGCCCAGCCTGGCATGGAGAACGTCTAGGGACGCTGTTGTTTGACCGCTGTTATTTGACATTCAAGGCCGCGGTCCGAGACCTGCAACTCGCTTACATGCTAGCAAACATACAGGGGGAAACCAAGGAGAGTTTTCCATATGGGAAGTATTCCGGCCTTATTGTTTTCCGCGTGAAGGCTGCGATGCCACGGCACTTGCCATTCAGGATCGTCCAGTACAACACCAGCATTAAAGGCGTAGGGAAAAAATGCAATGCGCCGTCCATGCATTCCTTAAGACTGGTTTAAGGCGAAGAGACTAAAACGTCTCTTGTGGCGCGAGCAAGCAATCGTCTCAATGCATCGGGAGGAGCGAGCCGCGCGACGCTTCAGATCCGCACGTCCACGCGGATGGTCTGACCGGGCACCGCTTCATGCGCATCCCAACGGCGCTACAGGCGAGGTGATGACCATCCCATTCAGCCCGGCAGTCACATGCCGGGTTTTTTTTATGCAGGCCGGGCCGGCGCCGCGTCTTCCCGCATGCGTGCGCTGGCCGCCGGCAGATCGAAGCGAAACGTGGTGCCTTGCGGGCCGGTGTCCATCAGCCTGATCTGGCTGTCATTGAGTTGCAGCATGCGCTGCACGATGAGCAGGCCCAGACCGCCCCGATGCGTTCCGCCAGACGTGAAAGGCCGCTGGAACAGCGCATCCCGCATGTCGGGCGGAATGCCGGGTCCGGTGTCGCTGACCGTGATGCAGACGCGACCGCCCTCTTCTTCCAGGTTGCCGAGCGTGACGTTCACGGCGCCTTGCGGCGGCGTATGACGGATGGCGTTGTCGAGCAGATTGGTGAGCACCCGCTCGATCATGCCGAGATCGCCCAGCACGCTGGGAAGGCGCGGCGCGAGGTGCGCATTCAGCTGTACGCCGCGCGACTGAGCGGGCAACTCGAACTTTTCGAACACGTCCTGCAGGAGATCCGGCAGTGAAAAGGCTTCACGTTCGAGCGCGACCATGCCATGTTCGAGCCGCGCCAGTTCGAACAGCGACTGCGCGAGATGACCGACCTTCGTGCTTTGCGCCAGCGCGATGGACAAATAGCGGCGGCGCTCGGCGGCGGCAAGCGACTCCGACTTGAGCGTCAGCGTTTCCAGATAACCATGCAGCGATGCGAGCGGCGTACGCAGGTCGTGCGAGATATTCGCGACCATCTCGCGGCGTTCGCGATCCTGCCTTCCCAACTCGCGCCATTGCTCGCCGATGCGCGCCGCCATTTGCGCGAACGCACTTTCCAGCACGACGATCTCGTCGCGTTCGTCTGCCACTACAGCCGCCGGCAATGCGGCAAGCGGCGGCTCGCCGGGCGCGGCGCTCGCATCGAAGCGGCGCATCGCTTCGGTCAGGCGCCGCAACGGCCGGGTCACGAGCCCGAACGCCACCACGCCCGCCACCAGTCCGAGCAGCGTGACGAGTCCCATCGACGCAAGCGTGGTACGCAGCACCGCACTCGCCGACGCCTTCGCCGCCAGCGCATCGTGCTGTTCGCCGAGCAGCACCACATACACATAACCGAACGGCGGCTGACCCGCCACGCCCAGCGGCGCCGCACTGAAAACCTTGCGCTTGTCGTCGCTGCGCGGATCGTCGCCGAGAATGGGCAACGCGTCGCCCTTCAGGAAACGTTCGATGGGCGCGAGATCGACACGTTCGCGTTTCAGATGGCCCGGCGGCGCGTCGTCGGCGCGGATACGGCCCGTGTTGTCCAGCAGATAGACTTCGACGCTCGGATTCACCACCATCAACTGGCTGAAGAGACGGCGCACCGCGGGCGCGTCGATATCCTTCGCGTCCGCCAGCGCGCCGTCGTGTGCAACGTGGGTGGCGAGACTGCGCGACAGGCTCTGGATGACTTCCTTCTCGCGCAGATCGCTTGCCCGGATTTGCAGCCACGCCGATGCGCCGCAGCACGCCAGCAGCAGCCCGCAGAACACGGCGAAGAGCCGTTGCGACAACGTCAGCTTCACGATGCGGCTCCCGGCTCGCCGGCGCTCTGTGCCGCAAGCTTGTAACCATGTCCCCACACGGTGAGGATGCGCTGGGGATCGGCGGCATCGCGTTCGACTTTCGCGCGCAGCCGGTTGATATGCGTGTTGACGGTATGCTCATAACCTTCATGCCGATAACCCCACACGGCATTGAGCAGGTCCATGCGCGAAAACACCTTGCCCGGATGGCGCACGAAATGGTGCAGCAGATCGAATTCGCGCGGCGTGAGTTCAATGCGCGCGCCATCGACCCAGGCTTCGCGCGCGAGCGGATCCATCGCGATGCCGGCGGCCTCGATACGTCCTGCTTCGAGCCGTGAATCCTTCGCAACGGCATCGACGCGGCGCAGCAGCGCCTTCACGCGCGCCACGAGTTCCAGCACGGAAAAAGGCTTGGCGAGATAGTCGTCCGCGCCGAGTTCGAGGCCCAGGATGCGATGCACTTCGCTTGACCGCGCGCTCGTGATGATGATCGGCGTATAGCGCGTCATGGCGCGTGCGCGCCGGCAGATTTCGAGGCCGTCGACGCCCGGCAGCATCAGGTCGAGGATCAGCGCGTCCCAGCCGCCCTGTTCGAGCAGCCGCAAACCTTCGGCGCCGTCGGCGGAATGCACGACTTCATAGCGTTCGTCGCGCAGGTTGAGACTCAGCACGTCGGCGATATGCATGTCGTCTTCGACGATCAGAATGCGTTTCGGTTGGTCCATGGGCAAAGGTGCGTGGCGGATCGCGAAGAGGCGCGCCCTGCCGTCATTGTGCAGAAAAGCGCGCGGCCAAGTATCACATTTAATTTAACTTTCGGTGAGGACTCGGAGATGCACGCGCGATTAGCATGAGGCCATTCCAGTCCACGACCAGGATCACGCCATGCCAAGTCGCCGCCGCTTTCTCCTGACCGGCACCGCGGCCGCCGCCTCAGTTCTCGCGCTGTCGGGCCGCTTCCGCGCCCTCGCCGGCACGCCGCCGCAGGGTGCGATGCAGGCCGCCGCGCCGGAGCGCTTCGAGATCGTCCATAGCGACGACGAATGGCGCCGCCTGCTGAGCCCCGTGCAATTCGACGTGTTGCGCCGCGAGGGCACCGAGCGCCCCTACACCAGCCCGCTGAACGACGAACATCGCGCCGGCACCTTCAGTTGCGCGGGATGCCGGCTCGCGGTGTTTTCGTCGCAGACCAAGTTCGAGAGTCACACCGGCTGGCCGAGCTTCTGGGCGCCGCTCGATCACGCGGTCGCGACGCGTCAGGACGGCTCGTTCGGCGTATTGCGTACCGAAGTCCATTGCCGGCGCTGTGGCGGCCATCTCGGCCACGTATTCGACGACGGCCCGAAGCCTACCGGTCTGCGCTACTGCATGAACGGCGTGGCGATGACCTTCAATCCCGGCGCGGCCTGACGCGCCGCTACGACAACCCTTAGAAGCGAGCTCATCATGTTGCTGATCGTGTTGGCCTATCTCGGCGGCGCGCTGACGATCCTCAGCCCGTGCATCCTGCCAGTTCTTCCTTTCGTGTTTGCGCGCGCGGATCAGTCCTTCGTGCGTAGCGGCCTGCCCCTGCTCGCCGGCATGGGCCTGACGTATGCCGGCGTCGCGACGCTCGCCGCCGTGGGCGGTGGCTGGGTCACGCAGGCGAACCAGTATGGCCGCTGGGCCGCCATCGCGCTGCTCGCCGTGTTCGGCCTGACGCTGCTGCTCCCCCGCTTCGCCGACCGCGTGATGCATCCGCTGGTCACGCTGGGCAACCGTCTGACGGCCTACGCGCAGAAGGGCGACGGCAAGCCTGGCATCGGCGGCTCGGTGGTGCTCGGCATCGCGACGGGCCTGCTGTGGGCGCCCTGCGCCGGCCCGATCCTCGGCCTCGTGCTGACCGGTGCGGCGCTGCATGGCGCGAGCGTCGGCACGACCCTGCTGCTGCTCGCCTATGCGGCCGGTGCGGCGACCTCGCTGGCGGTGGCGCTGCTGATCGGCGGACGGGTGTTCGCGGCGATGAAGCGCTCGCTCGGCGCCGGCGAATGGGTGCGACGCGGACTTGGCGCGGCCATGCTGCTCGGCGTCGTCGCGATCGGCTTCGGCCTCGACACGGGCGTGCTCGCCCGCGTCTCGACGGTGGCCACCGCGGGCATCGAACAGCAGCTCGTCGACAAGTTCTCGAAGGGCAATGGCGCGATGATGATGTCGGCGCAGAAGCCTGCGCCTGTGCAGAAGCAGGACGCCGGCGAAGCACCGCAAGCGATGATGCGCGCCAGCACTGGCATGCAAAAAACCGCGGCGTCGGGCCTGCCTGTGGAAGGCGTGCTGCCGCCGCTGGATGGCGCGGTGCAGTGGCTCAATTCGCCGCCGCTCACCCGTGAAGCGCTGCGGGGCAAGGTGGTGCTGGTCGATGTCTGGACGTATTCGTGCATCAACTGCCTGCGCACGCTTCCGTATCTGAAGACGTGGGCGCAGAAATATCGCGATCAGGGACTGGTGGTGATCGGCGTGCATGCACCGGAGTTCGCCTTCGAGCGCAATATCGACAACGTGAAGAAGGCGACACACGATCTCGGCATCGACTATCCGGTGGCCATCGACAATAACTACGCGATCTGGCGTGCGCTCGACAATCAGTACTGGCCGGCCCATTACTTCGTCGATGCCAACGGCAACATCCGCTATCACCATTTCGGCGAAGGCGAATATGCGGAGTCCGAGCGCGTCATTCAGGAGCTGCTTGCCGAAGCGGGACATGGCGCGCCGCCGTCCGCTGCCATGACGGCCTCGCCGCAGCACGACGCCGCCATCGGCCAGGGCGCGATGATGCAGGCCGACAACGCGGACATGCGCTCGCCGGAAACCTATATCGGTTACGAACGGGCATCGCAGTTCATGTCGCCCGGCGGACAGACGCCGGACCGCCTGCACGATTACGCCGCGCCCAAGGCACTCGACACCAACGACTGGGGCCTCACCGGCGCCTGGAGGGTGGGCGCGGAGCATGCGACGCTGGAAGGCGCGTCGGGGCGCATCGTCTACCGCTTTCATGCGCGTGACCTGCATCTGGTGCTCGGTCCGTCGAAGGACGGCAAGCCGGTGCGGTTTCGCGTGAGCATCGACGGCGCGGCGCCGGGCGCATCGCACGGCAGCGACATCCAGGCCGACGGCAGTGGTACCGTGAAGGAACAACGCCTGTACCAGCTCGTGCGGCAGACCGGTCCGTTTGCGGATCGCACGTTCACCATCGAATTTCTCGATCCCGGCGTCGAAGCCTACGCATTCACGTTCGGTTGAATCCCGCATCAGCGGATACAGCGTGTGTCACCAGGAGCAATCCATGTTGAAAACCAGCAAGTCTTTCAAGGTCGCGAGCGTGGCGGTGCTGTTCGCGGGCGCCTTCGCGTTGCAGCGTGTCGCGCATTCGAGCGAGGAAGCGGTAAAGATTCCGCCGCCCGCCCACGACGAAACCGCCGGCTCGGTGCATAGCGAAACCGCCGTGTTCGCCGGCGGTTGTTTCTGGGGCGTTCAGGGCGTGTTCCAGCACGTCCGCGGCGTCAAGGAAGTGATGTCCGGTTATGCGGGCGGCGCGGCGAACACGGCTCAGTACGAGCGTGTCAGCGAAGGCGATACGGGTCATGCGGAATCCGTGCGCATCACCTACGACCCGGCGCAGGTCAGCTACGGCAAGCTGCTGCAGATCTTCTTTTCGGTCGCGCACAATCCGACCGAACTCGACTATCAAGGCCCCGACCACGGCACGCAATATCGCTCGGCCGTGTTCCCGACGAATGCGGCGCAGCGCGAGATTGCCACCGCGTATATCGCTCAGCTCGACCGCGCGCATGCTTATGGCGGCAAGATCGTCACGCGGGTCGAGGACTACAAGGGCTTCTATCCGGCCGAAGGCTATCACCAGAACTATCTGACGGAGCACCCGGAAAGCCCGTATATCGCCATCAACGATCTGCCCAAGGTAGGAAACCTCAAGCAGATGTTTCCGGGTGTCTGGCGTCAGGATGCGGTGCTGGTGACGGTCGCGTCCAAGTAGGCGTCGAGGATGGCGAGCGCCTCGGGCAAGTTGCGGCGGCCGAAGCCGAGACGCACGTGCGCATCGCCATGATCGATCAGCGTGGACGGCAACAGCAGCACGCCGGTCCGTTCGAGCAGTTCGGAACAGAAGCGCGCGGCATGGACCTGCTTCAGACGCACGAAGCCGATCGTCCCCGCGCGCGGGCGATGCCATTCGACATGACGCGCATGACGCAGGAAGAGGTCATCGAGCAGCCGGAGATTGGCGCGCACGATCTCCAGGTTGCGCGCCAGCAGCGCGTCGCTGTGCCGCACGGCAAGTGTAGCCAGATATTCGCTCGGGGCGCTGTTGCTGATGGTGAGATAGTCCTTGAACGCGCTCATGCGTTCGAGCACCTCGGCGCTGTGCGTCGCCACCCAGCCGAGCCGCAGGCCTGCCAGTCCGTGCGTCTTCGAAAGCGCACCGAGCGATACGGCGCGTTCATAGACGTCGCAGGCGGCCGGCAGGCGATCGGCGGGATCGTGCTCCAGCCCGCGATACACCTCGTCGCTGAACAGCCATAGCTGATGCCGCCGGGCGAAATCAACGATCTGTTCGAACGCTTCGCGCGGCGGCAGATATCCGGTCGGATTGTGCGGCGCGCAGATCACGAGCGCACGCGTGACGGGCATGACAAGTGTTTCCAGTGCGTCGATATCGGGCGCCCAGCCATGCGTTTCGCGCGCCATCCACGCCGACACCCGCACGCCCGATGCCTCCGCCACCGAATAGTGCGACTGATAGCCCGGCATCTGGACGATCACGTGATCGCCCGGCGCGAGCATCGACTTCATGAACGAATAGATGGCTTCCTGCGCGCCGGTATGCACGATGATCTGGTCCGCACTCACGCTGTCATACAGCGTCGCCAGTTCACGGCGCAATGCAGGCGCGCCGGGATACTCAGTATAGCCGAGCCAGGTGTCTCGGAGTCCGTCGAGCGCGTTCGGCTCGAAGTCCAGCAGTTCGCCCACCGACATCGATTCTGGATCTGAACTGCACAGCAGATGGCGCGCGGTGAACTCGTGTTGCGCGAAGTAGCGTTCCAGCTTGAATGGCGTCGGTTGCATGATGCGTGGCTTGATCGGGAGCGAAGAAAGCCGTAGTCTGCGCGTTCGAGGCGCTTTAACAAAGCTCATTTTCCTAATCCCGATCAAGGAACGCTAATGCTGGACTATGCCCTTCTGAACGCGCTGCTGGCCGTGGTCCGCACGGGTTCGTTCGAACGTGCCGCGCGCGAGCTCAGCATCACGCCTTCGGCGGTCTCGCAGCGGGTGAAGCTTCTGGAAGAGCGCGTAGGCAGTCTGCTCGTGCGGCGCGGACAGCCCTGCGAAGCCACGGCGTCCGGTGCGCTGCTTTGCCGTCACACGGAACGCGTCCAGTTGCTCGAAGCGGAACTCGGCGGGCGCATGCCGGCGCTGCCCGGTGCATCGGGCGAACGGCGCGCGCGGCTGCGCATCGCCGTGAACGACGACAGCATGAGCACCTGGTTTCTCGCGGCGGCGGCGGAGTTTTGTGTCGAGCGGGAGGTGCTGCTGGATCTCGTCGTCGATGATCAGGATCACACGGCGCAGCGCATCCGCGACGGCGATGTACAAGGCGCGGTTACCACGCTGGCCGAGCCCGTGCCCGGCTGGCGTTCGATGAAGCTCGGACGCATGCGCTATAGCGCGGTGTGCGCACCCGCGTATTTCGCGCGGCATTTTGCACACGGTCTGACACGCGAGGCCTTGCGTCAGGCCCCGTGCGTGAACTTCAACGACAAGGATGAATTACAGCGGCGCTTCATCCGGCGCGTGACGCGCGCGGACATCCATCCGCCCGCTCACGTGGTGCCGCATGGCGCGGGCTTCGTGAGTGCGTGTACCACGGGAATGGCCTGGGGCATGTGCCCGCGGCGCCTCATCGCGCGCGAACTGGAAAGCGGCGAGCTCGTGGAGATGTCGCCGGGCGTGCGCTTCGATGTCGATCTGCACTGGCAAAGCTGGCGCCTGGCTGTCGGCTGGCTGGACGACTTCAGCGCGATGCTGAAGCGCCATGCCAAGCTGTTGCTCGACTGATGCGCCTTGAGTGAGTCTCAGCGCTCGAGCGTTTCGAACGAGTCGACGCGGTCTCTATAGAACGCCAGATGTTCCTTGATCGCCGCGACCGCTTCATACGGTGTCTCGTAGGTCCACACCGCATTGACCGACTTCTGTCCACCCGCAGGAATGCTGTAATAGCTGCACTCGCCTTTGTAAGGGCAATAGGTGCTGTGTGTCGTGCGTTCTAGCTGCGCCATGTCCACATCCTTGCGCGGCACATACAGCACTTCCGGATACGTGCTCTCGCGAAGTCCGAGCGCTTCCGTCGTATCCGCGATGACGCGGTCGCCAACCTTGACGATCACGCGCAAGGGACTACGTTCGATGGTGATCGGATGATCCGGTCCAGGAATCTTTACGGCTTTGTCCATGAGTCTCAGCCTCGTGAAGCGCGCCCAATGCACGCAGACGAAGCGATGGTAGCGCCCTCGCGCGCGGCTTGCACCAACGACAAAAGCGCAGCCGCGTTTCCGCGACTGCGCTTCGCTTGCCAATCCCGCACTTAAGGGAAGATACGGCCGGATCAGTGGCCGAAGTAGACTGGCTTGGTGCCGTCGTTATCCATCGGGCGCATCGAACGCATGCCGGCCGCCGATGTGCCCGCCCGCGTACCGCCGTAGGAATTCATATCGGCGTTATAGCCATTGCCGTTCTGGCGTTGAACGCGGCCCTCTGCGGCCTGAATATCCTGCGGGTACGAGGTCTGATCCGACTGCGACGGGTCATAGCCTGCTGCCTCGACTTGCCGCAGATCCTGCTTCACCTGGGCGCGCGTCACGCTCGAATCGGATTGTGCGAATGAGAGGGCCGGCGCCACCACAACGGCGGCAACGGCCACGGCCTTGAGCAAGGATTTCATGGTGATCCTCCGGTATGTACAGTTCGCGCAGCGATTTTTCTGCGCGTACTTCATACTCAGCATCGGGCGTGCCAGAGGGTCAGGGAATTCCCGCATTCACACCCTAGGAGGCCTTGCTTTCAATCAGCCTGACGAGCGTATGCAATACGCGATTGGCCGGGGTCGGCACACCCAGCGCTTCGCCGCGCCTTAAGATCAGACCATTGAGGTGATCGATTTCACTCAGCTTGCCGCGCGCGAGATCCTGCGCCGTGGACGAGTACTGGTTCGGCATGGTTTCCGCGATGCGGCTCACCGCGACATCCACGTTGCCGGGGATGGTCACGCCTTCGGCCTTCGCGACGGCCAGACATTCATCCACCACGTCGCGCATCGTGCGCGTGACGCCCTCGCCCTGAACCAGCTTGCCATACGGCAACTGCGTGATGGCCGAGAGTGCGTTATAAGCGCAGTTCAGCACGAGCTTGGCCCAGAGCGCACCGCGTACGTTGTCGGAGATCTCGGTGGGCACACCCGCCTCGATGAACGCGCGTGCCACGTCCTCGCTTCGTGTCGATGGCTCGATCACGAGTTCGCCACGGCCGTGATGCCGGATATGTCCGGGAGCGGCCATTTCGGACGCGACGTACACCACGGCGGCCGCCGCTTCCTGCGGCAGCATCTCACGCAGACGCGCCGCATTCTCGACGCCGTTCTGTAGCGAGAGCAACAACGCATCGCGTTCGAGATGCGGCTCGAGTGCGCGAGCGGCGCTTTCGGTATCGGTGGACTTCACGCAGAAGAGCACGAGTTGCGCGCCCTTCACCGCGCTCGCCTGCGTGCTGGCCGCAACGGCTACGCGCTCATCGAATTGCTGGGTGTCGAGCCGCAGTCCTTCACGTTCGATCGCTTCCACATGCTGCGGCCGTGCGATCAGCACGACCTCGTGACCCGCGCGCGCCAGCATGCCGCCGTAATAACAACCCACCGCGCCCGCGCCCATCACCGCGACTTTCATCTCGCCTTCTCCTCATTGCTTGGCGTTGCATTGGCTCGCCACGGTAACACAGCGAAGCGGCTAAGCCACACGCAACGCTAGCGAAGATGCGCAAACGCTTGCGCCTGTCGAAGCAAATCGCGTCATGTTGGGTATCGCCGCAAGTTTGTGTGCGGACGCACCATAGTCAGTCGAATTCGCGGTGAACCATATTGTTAAATCAGGCCATACGGATATACGCTTCTTTCAGTGGATTGACGATGCCATCCGCAGGGGAACCGAGCGCCAGAATCTGGCTGCATTCGGAAGCGCATCGTCGACAGTGATCCCGGGGATCAATACACGGCAGGCCGCAGGGCAGGCACGTCGCGGGCGCATGGAAGCGCATGAAAGGCGCGGGGTGCACGCTGCCGGAATTCGAAAAGGCGCGGATCAACCGTTCGGGGATGAGCGGCCGGAAGCCTTGAAGCGTGGGCGATTTCACGAGAACAAAAAACATGAATCATGGTTATGAAGCATCGCTCGTCAAGCGCGTGGTGAATCAACTCGTCGCAAGCATCGTGAACGGTGAATACCAGGACCATGTCCTGCCGCCGCAAGTGCTGCTTTCGAAGAAGCACGGCGTGAGCCGCACCATCATGCGCGAAGCGCTGAGCGTGCTGATCTCGCGACGCATGCTCGACGTGCGGCCCAAGACCGGCACGCGCATCAAGCCGGTCAGCGAATGGCTCGTAATGGATGCCGAAGTGGCAGAGTGGCGTCTGCGTGTCCAGCCTGATCCGGACTTCGTGCGCCGCCTCATGGACTTTCGCACACTGGTCGATCCGCCCGCCGCCGCGCTGGCTGCGACCCGCGCGAACCGCCATCAACGCATTGCCATCAACGCGGCGTTCCAGAAGCTGCTGCACACGAGCCCGACCGAAGCGCTGCAATCCACGGCGGAGGATGCGTTGCAGGCCGCCATCGTCGATGCGAGCGGCGACGAGTTGCTGCGGCAGATGGGTTGCGTCGTGCGCATCGGCATCAAGACGATGAAGGCGGCCTTGCGTTTGCAACCGCATGCACTACCGCGCGTGCCGGAGAGCCAGCTTGGCGAATACGGCCGGCTCGTGCGCGCGATCGAACTCAATGACAGCGATGCCGCACGCGAGGCCATGACGCAAGTGCTCGCGCGCAGTGCCGCGCTGTGGACCGAAGAGCTCGTCTGACACCCTCTTTCAAGCTGTTTTCCCGCACTGCCGCAAAGCCGCTCCTGCAAGCCGGGAGCGCATCTTGCGCGCCTCCTTGAGCCCTGGGGCAGCGCTTTCGACTCGCATGCGCCGTTCGCGTGACTACAATGAGTGAAGCCCCAGGTGAAGTCCCGCGTGCGAGTGCGCATGCGCATTCGCCCTGCGGCGCGCTCGTGCGTTGACATACGTTCAAGACACGGAGGCAGGCATGGCAGAAATCGACAAGGAACAGGTCGTCGGCGTCCTGAACCGGATTCTCGAATCCGAACTCGCAGGCGTCGTGCGCTACACCCACTACTCGTTTCTGGTGTTCGGCTTCGGCCGTATTCCGATTGTGTCGTGGTTGCGCGCGCAAGCCGACGAGTCGCTGATGCATGCGCATCAGGCCGGCGAATGGATCACCACGCTCGGCGCGTATCCGTCGCTGACCATCGGACCGCTGCTCGATACCCACACGTTCGACATCTCCACCATCCTGCGCGAATCGCTCCAGTCCGAGCAGGTTGCGCTGGGTCACTATCGCGAATTGCTGCGGATCGTGGAGGACCGCTCGGTCGCGCTGGAGGAGTATGCGCGGCAGATGATCCAGGTCGAAGAGCTGCATGCGGGCGAAGTCGACAAGATGCTGCGCCGTCCCGGCGAAGTGGATACCGCGCCCGAGCGCCGCACGGGCCACCACTGAGCTATGCCTTTCCGAAACAACAAGCTGAAAAAACAAGCGCCGGCGCCGCTCGCGGCGGTCCGGCGCTTTCAGGATGCCAGGTGAACGGCGCTTACTTCGGCTGAGCGACCGTGCGCAGATAAGGCTTCAGCGTCTTGAAGCCGTCCGGATACTTCTTCTTCGCATCGTCGTCGGACACCGATGTGGGGATGATCACGTCATCGCCCGGCTTCCAGTTCACCGGCGTGGCCACCGTATGCTTGGCGTTGAGTTGCAATGCATCGAGCAGACGCAGCACTTCGTCGAAGTTGCGGCCCGCGCTCATCGGATACGTGAAGGTGGCCTTCACCTTCTTGTCCGGACCGATCAGGAATACAGCGCGAATCGTTGCATTGTCGTTGGCGGTGCGCGGGCTGCCGCCGCTCGCGTTCGGATGGATCATGTCGTAGAGCTTCGCCACATTCAGATCCGAGTCGCCGATCATCGGATAGTTGACCGCGCTGCCCTGCGTTTCCTCGATATCCTTCGCCCATTGCGCGTGATTCGTCACGGGGTCGATGGAAAGACCGATGACCTTGGTATTGCGCTTGTCGAATTCGGGCTTGAGCTTCGCCATGTAGCCAAGCTCGGTGGTGCAGACCGGTGTGAAGTCCTTCGGATGCGAGAACAGGATCGCCCAGTGGTCGCCAATCCACTCGTGAAAGCGAATCGTGCCTTCGGTCGTTTCCGCCGTGAAATCGGGCGCTTCATCACCAATGCGAATAGCCATATCAAATCTCCACATATAGAAAGAACCGGTGAACATTCTGCATTCGGCAGCAATGGTTTCCGGGTTGAAACACTGAAAGTGCAACAGTCACGCCGATTATAGTGCGCGACGCCGGGCCCGCGCTTCCGGCTTCCAAAGTCCTTGCGCGCCGTGTGGCCTTATGTCGCTACAGTGCGAGGTGAACGCCCGTTTCACTGCGGCACGTTTCCTGCTGCCCTCGTGCTGTTTTGCAGACCTTCCGACGGCGTTGCTCGAATTCGCCGGTGAAATCTGCTATTACGGAACGACGCCAGCCGTTGAAACATGAGTTGGCGAGAAGTGGCAGGACCGCGCAAGACCCGCATTCGAACAGGCGGACAGCCTTCGCCGTGCCAACGGGCGCGGCCGCCCTGCCGCCGCACAGGAGGCGATCGTGACCGTCATGCAAAGAAAATCCATCGCTACGCTTCAGGACGAAGCCGACGCGACCGACGACGCCATGCAGGAACACGGCGGCCATGCGCTGAAACGTTCGCTCAGCTCGCTGGACGTCGTGATGCTGGGCATAGGCTGCATCATCGGCGCGGGCATTTTCGTGCTGACGGGCCATGCTGCTGCGACCAATGCCGGCCCGGCGATCATTCTGTCCTTCGTGCTCGGGGCGATTGTCTGCGCGCTGGCGGGACTCTGTTATGCCGAGATGGCTTCCACGGTGCCGGTATCGGGCAGCGCCTACACGTATGCCTACGCGACGATGGGCGAACTCATCGCGTGGCTCATCGGCTGGGATCTGATACTCGAATATGCGGTCGGCGCGACGACCGTTGCGATCGGCTGGTCGGGTTATGTCGTGAGCTTCCTGCATTCGCTCGGCATCGACATACCCGCGCAGTTCGCGGGTGCGCCCTTCTCATACGAACCCGGACACGGCTGGAGTCATGCCGGCGCGGTGCTCAACATCCCCGCGATGGTGATCGTCGGACTGATTACGATCCTGCTCGTGGTCGGCATCCGCGAATCGGCGCGCGTGAACAGCTTCATCGTCATCATCAAGGTGCTGATCGTGCTGGCCTTCATCGGCGCGGGCATCGCCTATGTCGACACGGGCCACTGGGTCACCGCGAAAAACCCCACCGGCGCGTTCATTCCGCCCAACACCGGCGAATCCGGCGTGTTCGGCATGAGCGGCGTGCTGCGCGGCGCGGCGGTGGTGTTCTTTGCGTATATCGGCTTCGATTCGGTGTCGTGCGTCGCGCAGGAAACCAAGAACCCGAAACGCGACATGCCGATCGGCCTGCTCGGCTCGCTTACCATCTGCACGATTCTCTATGTGCTCGTGTCCTACGTGCTCACGGGCATCGTGCCCTACGACAAGCTCAACGTGTCGGACCCGATCGCGGTGGGCGTCGATGCCATCGGCATGCGCTGGCTCTCGCCCATCGTCAAGCTCGGGGCGATCTTCGGCCTGACCTCGGTGATCCTCGTGCTGCTGCTGTCGCAGCCGCGCATCTTCTATTCGATGGCGAGAGACGGCTTGCTGCCGCCGTTCGCGTCGAAGATTCATTCGCGCTTCCACACGCCCTACATCACGACGATCATCACCGGCCTCATCGTGATGGTGCTCGCGGGGCTGCTGCCCATCGGGCTGGTCGGCGAACTCGTGAGCATCGGTACGCTGTTCGCCTTCATGGTGGTCTGCATCGGCGTGCTGGTGCTGCGCATCACGCAGCCCGAGCTGAAACGCTCGTTCAAGACGCCGGCGGTATATGTGGTCGCGCCGCTGGGCGCGCTGTCATCGCTGTTCCTGATGGCGGGGCTGCCGGCCGATACGTGGATACGGCTCGTGGTGTGGATGGCGATCGGCGTCGTCATCTACTTCGTGTACGGCATCCGTCACAGCAGACTGCGCGATCAGCGCGGTGCGCAGCCGGCGCGTCACTGAGACAACAAAGAGCCGCCCTTGCAGGCGGCTCAATTTTTTCGTGCATCGAAAGCGTTCAATACATGGCGTAAATGAAGTTCGACACCTGTTGCGTCGCCTCATCGGTGGCGTGCAGTTCGGCGGCCATGCTGCGCCATTCGGGTTCGAGCGCCGCAAGCGACTCGAGTCCCTGGCGCCTCCAGATGTCCACGAGCGAGCCGATCATGTCGTCCTCGCTCACAATGGGCTCGGGCTCGAAGACATCCTGCAGATAGGACGCGCACTCGGCATCGAAGGCCGTGGGAATGAAGGCTTCTACTTCCGGCTTCAAGGCCGCGAGCCGTTCGGCGAAGAACTGGTTCAGGTCGGCATCAGTCAAGTTCATACTCCTTCTTCCAGGATTCATCCATCTCGACGGCAGCCTGCTCGTTGCGATAGAGGATGTAATTGCCCAGCACGAGCGCGTCGATCTCGGTGCGCATGAAACAGCGGTAGGCGTCCTCGGGCGTGCAGACGATGGGCTCGCCGCGCACGTTGAACGACGTGTTCACGAGCACCGGACAGCCGGTGAGTTCATCGAATGCGCGCAGCACCGAGAACATGCGCGGATTGACATCCTGCGTCACCGTTTGGATACGCGCGCTGTAATCGACGTGCGTGATCGCGGGCACGTCGCTGCGCACCGCGTTGACGATCTCCAGCATGTCCTCCGGATCCGCGGCGTCCTTCGGCGTGACACGGTGCGATTCCTTCACCGGCGCGACCAGCAGCATGTAGGGACTGTCCGCGTCGATGTCGAAGTAGTCAGACGCGCGCTCCTTCAGCACGATGGGCGCGAACGGGCGGAACGACTCGCGGAACTTGATCTTCAGGTTCATGCGCGACTGGGTATCGGCGGCGCGCGGATCGCCGAGGATGGAACGCGCGCCCAGCGAACGCGGGCCGAATTCCATGCGCCCCGAGAACATGCCGACGATCTTCTCCTGCGCCAGCAACGAAGCCACCTGCCGCGCGCCCTCTTCGCCGTCCGGCAGCGCATGGAACACCGCGCCTTGACGCTGCATGAAGGAGAGGACTTCATCGTCGCGATACGCCGGGCCGATGAAACTCCCGCTTTGCGCATCGCTCTGCGGCGTGACATCAGGACGCGTCCCGCCGAGCACGTTGAAGTCCGCAAGATACGCCGCGCCGATGGCGCCGCCCGCGTCCCCCGCGGCGGGCTGGATCCAGATCTCGTCGAATATGCCTTCGCGCAGGATCTTGCCGTTGGCGACGCAATTGAGCGCCACACCGCCCGCGAGGCACAGCTTGTTCGCGCCGGTGAGTTGCCTGAGCCCGTAGCACAGCTTCACCATGACTTCCTCGGTGACGGCCTGGATCGATGCCGCGAGATCCATCTCGCGTCGCGTGATGCGTGATTCGGGCGTGCGCGGCGGACCGCCGAACAGTTCATGAAAGCGTGCATTGGTTAGCGCGAGGCCGCGATGGTAGTCGAAGTAATCGAGGTCGAGACGGAATGAGCCGTCCGCCTTGATATCGATCAGATGCTGGCGGATCTTGTCGGCATAGACCGGCTTGCCATAAGGCGCGAGGCCCATCAGCTTGTATTCGCCGCTATTGACCTTGAAGCCGCAATAGAACGTGAAGGCGCTGTACAGCAGGCCGAGCGAATGCGGATAGCGGATTTCCTTGAGGATATCGAGCTTCGAACCGCTGCCGAAGCCCAAGCTGGTCGTGGACCATTCGCCGACTCCGTCCACGCACAGCACCGCCGCGTCCTTGAATGGCGACGGAAAGAATGCCGAGGCTGCATGCGAGTAATGGTGCCGCGAGAAATAGATCGGCACGTCGTCGCACGCGAGCATTGCGCGGATCTGTTCCTTGAAGTACGGCTTGACGCCGAAGAACGATTTGACCGCCTTCGTGAAGAACGCCTGCGACTCGGGCGCGAAGGCTATCGATGAGCGGATGATGCGGTCGGCGGTCAATGCCGGATCGTCATAGAACGCGATGGCCGAGAGATCCGTGCCGTCGATCTCCGCCTCTTCGAGACAGTAGTTGATCGCGCCCGCCGGAAAGCCCGGGTCGTGGCGCTTGCGCGTGAAGCGCTCTTCCTGCGCCGCCGCGACGATCTCGCCATCCTTGAGGATCGCCGCCGCCGAGTCGTGATAGAAGGCCGAAATGCCGAGTACGTAGCGTGCCATTGTCGTTATCCGATGGGTTATTCAATGATCGGCCGAAGCTGGTTGGCCAGCGCTTCGCCGACCGCCCGGTGCGCGGGCGGTGTCATATGCACGTCGCCGCGAAAACGGAAGCCGCGGCGCGTCTCGTCGTCGAACTTCCACAGGTCGTCCACGACGTGATGCACCGGCACGCCGCACTCGGCCGCCAGTTCGTCGAAGCGCTTGCGCACGCCCGCATAACTCGCGGTCTTCTCGACGTACTGATACACCGGCAGCACGGCGATCAGCACCGGCACCTTCACTTCGGCGCTCCAGTGCAGCAGGATCGCGCGCAGCAGCTTCCACGCGTGACTGTCGGCCGAGTCGTATTCCGGCAAGGGCTGGAAGCGCGTGAGCTTCTGCACCTTGTCCTTGAACTCCGGTCCCATGCCGTTCACCATCTGGCGCGCCTTGGAGAACAGGCCGCCGCCCGGCGCGGGCGACTGATCGGCCTCGCGATGAAACGGCTGCGGCACGGGCACGCCCTGCAGGTCGATCGCGCCGCACTCCGACAACTCGAACCACGGCTTCGGCACATAGAGCGGCGCGCCCTCGCGATCCGACCATTCGCGATGCTTCATCACGTTGCGCTGGATGTTCTCCACCAGCACGCTGATGACCACGGCATCGAAGTCGATCTTCTTCGCGAACTCGCGATACACCAGGTATTGCTGGTCCGTGCCGCTGCCGGACAGGCCGAAGTTGAGCACTTCCGTGTCGGGCAGGTTGTCTTCCAGCACGTCGGAATAGCGCTTGCCGTTGCTGACGCCGTCGCCGGCAGTGAAGGAATCGCCGAACACCAGCACACGGCGCGCGCGATTCTTCTGCGGTGTCGCTTCGTGATTGCAGCGAAAGCCCGCGCCGTTCGTCTTGACGAGATAGCCGCCGCCCTCATGCGGTATCCGCAGCTTCAGACCCGGCACGAAGCGATAACCCAGCATCTCGTCGTACTGCATCAGCTGCCGGTGCAAGGGCGGCGCTTCTGCGCGTGCATTCATCGGTCTCTCCCGTTCGCCCGTGGGCGTCGTTGCTTATCCCGCGACGGCAAGCTCGCCCGCGCGCGCGCCGTTGGTCACTTCCGCCACGCCGTCGACATAAACGTGACGCGGACTCGATGTCGCAAGCAGATGCGCGAAGCCCGCACTGCCCTCGCCGCCTTGCCATGCATGCGGCCGGTCATACAGGCACAGATCGGCACGCATGCCCACGGCGAGCGAACCCAGATCGCGCAGTCCGAGTGCGCGCGCCGCGCCGTGCGTCAGCGAATCGATCCAAGCGTCGCACGCGGCGTCCGGACAGGCGCCCATCTCCGCCGCGCCCTGCGCGAGCCGTTGCAACGCGCCGGCATCGAATGAGCAAGCCAGCGCCCGTGCGTTGAGCCAGTGCGCCCAGAGCCGATGCTCGATCAGCGACGCCCGCACGAGCGGCGCGCCGCACACGAGATTCACATCCGTTTCCGCGATGAACGCCGCGTCCTGACGCGAAATGTCGGCGGGACCGAATAGCGTGGTCTCGCGGCTCAGGATCGACAGGTAGGACAGCAGTCCGACCTCGGTGAAGTAGCGCGTCTGCCGATACTCGCGCTCGTCGTCATGCGAAGGGCACAGCTTGACGCACAGGCGCTTGCGCAGACGTTCCGCCGCCGATGCCACCGCAAGCAGCGACGCAGCCGACCAGATCCGCGCGGGCACCACGGCGGGAAGAAGCATGCAGCGCGGATCGGGTGTGTCGAACAACGCGTGCAGGTCGGCTTCCGGCGGTTCGTCGAGTTCGATGTAGAGCAACCGGCGCACGCCGCCGCTGCCCGCAAATGCGCAGGCATCGGGAAAGCCGCGCTGGAACGAGCCGGCGGTGGTGACGCCATGAGTGAGCAGCAGATTCGAGTGTTCGCGCCATGCGTCGGGCGCGATGCCGGCGTCCGCATCGATGAGGCCGGGGACGCAAACGAGATCGGCGGCATCGAGGCGATCCGTGCGCACGGATTCGCGCGGAGCCAGAATGCGTGCGATGCGATCGCCGTCTATTTCCAGATCGCCGCGCACGAAACGATGTGTGAGCGAATCGAAATACCATGCATCGGACAGCACCCACTGATTCGCATGACACGCAAGCTGATCCAGCGCATTCATCTCGGCCCCCGTGTGCGTCATGCCGAGCCCCGGATGCGACTGTCCAGGCATGAATCGGCACGCACGACGACTGTCCTCGCGCGGCGCAGATGCGCCTGACCGCAATGGCTTCGGTTCAGAATAGAAGTGCTATCCGGCGTGCGCCGCGGGTCTTGCGCAGCGCTTTCCTCGCGTACTGCGACGGGTTTTGCGTTTGCGAACCCGCGCAGCTTTCCGGAGTGAAAACATTTTCTTCAGCGCGTTGACCGGCCGATGTGCGGAAAGCCACAGAGCCGCGAGCGGGCCGATGCGTGCGGCTTCGTTCGGTGCGATGCGCCATGATCGTGCGGAGCGCCTGTCGGCGGGGCTTTCGAGTGCTTTTATGGTGCCTTTTTAGCGCCGTTTTTGTGCATTGCGCCCGCCGGCCATGGCCGATAGGCGCTATGCAATGGCCGCTATGCGCACCGCGTAATCGGCCGCTTCACTCTGCGGCGCGCCTCGACTCGTGTTCTCGCGCCTCTTCGGGGCTTTCGTAGATATACGGCGCAACGCCGCGGCGCTTCAGCGCATCGCCCAGCTTGAGGCGCAGGAAACTGCTGGTGGTGTAGCGCGTCACGCGCTCGTACAGCGTATTGACCAGGCGCGTGACCATCTCCGAATAGGCGTCGAGCATGTCGGGACGGATCGAGAAGTTGTCGTAGTTCACGATGGCATGCGGACGCGTCCTCGCCCCGCTCAGTTGCTTTTCGACTTCACGCTGGATCGCCTCGACGTCGCTCGCATTCTGAACCTCGTGTCCTTCGAAATTGATGAAGAACAGATTCTTCTCCGCGTCGTAACTGAAGCGCTCCGACAGATCCAGCCGCAGCAGCAGCGTGCGCAAGCCCATGGGCGCATCGCGGAAGATGCGTTCGTCCATCAGGCGCGGCGGCGGCTCCATCAGCGGCGCGAAGCCCATCCTGGCGACGATGTCCCGCTCGATGTCCACGCCTGGCGCCACCTCCGTCAGCCGCAGCCCGTGCTGCGTGAGCTCGAACACGCAGCGTTCGGTGATATAGAGCACGGTCTGGCCACGCTCGGCCGCGTACCGGCCACTGAAGGTCCGATGCTCGACCGCGTCCACGAACTTGACGCAATCGCCGTCACGACGGATGCGCAACTGGCCGTCTTCTATCGCGAGGTCCAGCTTGCCCGCATTGAAGGTGCCGACGAACACCACTTTCTTCGCGGCCTGGCTGATGTTGATGAAGCCGCCCGCGCCCGCCAGCTTCGGGCCGAACTTGCTGACGTTCAGATTGCCTTCGCGGTCGGCCTGCGCCAGACCGAGGAACGCGATGTCGAGACCGCCGCCGTCGTAGAAATCGAACTGATACGGCTGGTCGATGATCGCCTGCGTGTTGGTGGCCGCGCCGAAGTTGAGGCCGCCCGCCGGAATGCCGCCGATGACGCCCGGCTCCGTGGTCATCGTGAAGAGGTCGATGACCTGCTCCTCGTTCGCAACGCTCGCGATGCCCTCCGGCATGCCGATGCCGAGATTGACGACGCTGTTGGCCATCAGCTCGAAGGCCGCACGGCGGGCGATGATCTTGCGTTCGGTGAGCGGCATCGGCGGCACCGAACTCGCGGCCACGCGCAGTTCGCTGGAGAATGCCGCGCTGTAGGGCTCGCCGAAGATCTGCCAGTGATTGTCCGGCCGCGCGAGCACGACGCAATCCACCATCACGCCCGGGATTTTCACCTGACGCGAGTTGAGCGTGTTGGATTCCGCGAGCCGCTCGACCTGCGCGATCACGATACCGCCCGAATTGCGCGCGGCCATCGCGATGGACAGCGCTTCCAGCGTCAGCGCTTCCTTTTCCATCGTTACGTTGCCGTTGAGGTCGGCGGTGGTGCCGCGCACGATGGCGACATCGATCGGGAAGGTCTGGTAGTACAGATACTCGGTGCCGTCGATCGGCATGAGCCGCACGATATCCTCGGTGGTGCGCGCGTTCAGCTTGCCGCCGCCGTGACGCGGATCGACGAAGGTGCCGAGACCCACGCGCGACAATTGACCTGGACGATGCGCGGCGATGTCGCGGAACAGCTGCGAAATCACGCCTTGCGGCAGGTTGTACGCTTCGATCCGGTTGTCGATCGCGAGCTTCTGCAATCCCGGCACAAGCCCCCAGTGCCCGCCGATCACGCGTTTCACCAGTCCTTCGTGCGCCAGATGATTGAGGCCCTTGCTCCGCCCGTCGCCCTGGCCTGCCGCGTACACGAGCGTCAGGTCCGCGACGGGCTCGGCGCCTTCGCGAAAGCGTTCTTCCAGCGCCATCGCCACTTCCTCGGCAAAGCCGATGCCGACGAAGCCGCTCGTCGCGAGCGTATCGCCGGAACGGATCAGCCGCACGGCCTCGTGCGCCGACACGATCTTGCCGCGCTCGACGAGCCGGGCGGTGGACGGAAACGGCTGGCGGGTCGGCGGACTGCTGGCGGTCATGGCGTCTCCTGGAAGATGTGATCTTGCTTGCACCGGCTTGCATCGATTTGCACCGGGTGCAGGTCTCGTGAAGTCTGATCAGCCGATTTCCGCCGTCATATCTCGACGCGCGCGCCCAGTTCGATCACGCGATCGGCGGGCAGGCGCAGGTACGCCGCCACATTGCCGACGTTGTGCAGCATGATCGCGAAGAGCCGCTCGCGCCATAACGCCATGCCGTGGCCCGGAGTCGGCACCACCGAGGCGCGGGACAGGAAATAGGAGATCGTCGCGCGATCGAACTTGAGCCCCGACGAACGACACGTCTCCAGCGCGGCGGGCAGGTCCACTTCGTCCTTGAAGCCATAGTTCACGGTCAGCTGGAAACAGCCGTCGCCGAGTTGCTGCAACGAGACGCGGCGCCCTTCCTCGACCCAGGGCACCGGCTCGGTCGCGACGGTCAGGAAGACCGTGTGTTCGTGCAGCACGCGGTTGTGCATCAGATTGTTGATCAGCGAATGCGGCACGGCGTTCGGATCGTTCGACATGAAGATTGCCGTGCCCTCCACCCGCGCCGGCGCCTTGGCATGCAGGTTCGACAGGAACTGCCGCAGCGGCATCGTGCCCGCGCGCACGCGCGCTTCCTGCACCATCAGTTGTGCGCCGCGTCCCCAGGTGGCCATGATGGTGAACATCAGCAGGCCGATCGCCAGCGGAAACCAGCCGCCTTCCCTTATCTTGAGCAGGTTCGCCGAGAAGAACATCGCGTCGATCACGAAGAAGAACGCAGTCGCGAACAGGCACAGGGCCCAGTTCAGATGCCATGCATAGCGGAACACGAAGAAGGTCAGCACGGTGGTGATGAGCATCGTGCCCGTCACGGCGATGCCGTATGCGGAGCCGAGCGCCGTCGACGAGCCGAAGCCCAGCACGGCGGCGACCACCGCCAGCAGCAAGGTCCAGTTGATGCCCGGCACGTAGATCTGCCCGATCTCCCGCGCCGAGGTGTACACGACGCTCATGCGCGGCAGAAAGCCGAGCTGCATGGCCTGCTTGGTCATCGAATATGTGCCGGAGATGACCGCTTGCGAGGCGATGACCGTCGCGATGGTCGACAGCACCACCATCGGATACAGCAGCCACGACGGGAACAGCCGGTAGAACGGATTCTGCAGCGCGGCGGGATCCGCGATCAGCAGCGCGCCCTGCCCGAGATAATTGAGCGCGAGCGCCGGAAAGACCACCGCGAACCAGGTGAGGCGGATCGGCAGCGCGCCGAAGTGACCCATGTCGGCATAGAGCGCTTCGGCGCCGGTCAGCGACAGCACCACGGCGCCGAGCGCGACGAACGCAAGCCAGCGATGATGCACGCAGAACGCGAGTCCTTCGAGCGGATCGAGCGCGGCGAGAATCTTCGGCATGGCCACGATGTTCATGACGCCCGATACGGCCAGGATCACGAACCACACCACCATGACCGGCCCGAAGACCGCGCCGATGCCCGACGTGCCGTGCTTCTGCATCAGGAACAGCGCCACCAGCGCGACGAGCGTCACGGGCACGACATAGGGCTGCAGGCCGGGCGCGGCGACGTCGAGCCCTTCCACTGCGCTGAGCACCGAGATCGCCGGCGTGATGACGCCGTCGCCATAGAACAGCGCGGCGCCCATCACGCCGATCAGCAACAGCGTCTGCTTGAGGCGCTTCTTCGATTCGACCGAGGACGCCGCGAGCGCGAGCAGCGCCATGATGCCGCCTTCGCCGTGGTTATTGGCGCGCAGGATCAGCGTGACGTACTTGAGCGAAACGATCAGCGTGAGCGACCAGAAGATCAGCGAGACGATGCCGATCACATTCGCCGGTTGCAGCGCGAGACCGCCGGCGGGATCGAACACGGTTTTCAAAGTGTAAAGCGGGCTCGTGCCGATGTCGCCGTACACGACGCCGAGCGCCGCCAGCGAGAGCCCCGCCCACGCCGTGCGGCCGTGCGGACCGGGCGCGTGCTGGTCGCCGGCCGGCATGCCGGGTGCAGTCGATCCCATGATTCCTCCCTGCGTTCTGGAGCCGCTGCGTATGCCGCGGCCGATTTGTCAGAGGATGAGCGTCTGCCTGATTGTCTCGATAGCAGTATAGGAACGGTTGCGGGCTTGTGTTCGGGTTCGTGCTCGGGTTCAGGTTCGTGTTCGTGCAGCGCGACTCACGCGTAGCGGATCTGCGCGACGGCGCGCAGGTCGTCGGCGCTTGCCGTGCCGTAGCCGAAGAACTCGAGATAGGCGGGAATCATTTCGAACAGCATGTCGGTGCCTACTTGCACCTTGCAGCCTTTGTCCATCGCCGCGCGCAGCAACGGCGTGTATTCCGACTTCATCACCACTTCGCCGACGAAAGTGGAAGGCGCGATGCGGTCGATATCGAACGGCAAAGGATCGCCCTCTTTCATGCCGAGCGGCGTCGCGTTGACGATGACGTCGAAACCGTCGGGATCTTTCGTGTCGGTGCGCACGGTCAGTTGCGGATAGTGCTCGCGCAGACGTGCTGCAAGTCCTTCCACCGACGCCGTGTTCATGTCGAAGATCGCCAGTTCGGCGACACCGGCGGCGGCGAGCGACGCGGCAATCGGCGAACCGACGCCGCCGCTGCCCAGCACCAGCACGCGTGCCCCGTCGAGCTTGCAACCCTTACGCTCGACGCCGCGCACGAAGCCTGCGCCGTCGAACTGATCGCCCAGCAGCGTGCCGTCCGGGCGCTTCAGGATGGCATTGCACGCGCCGGCGATGCGCGCGGTCGGACTGACTTCATCCATCAGGCCGAGAGTCGTGATCTTGTGCGGCATCGTGACGAGCGCGCCGCGGATATTGGTGAGATTGAACAACTGCGGCAGGAAGGCGACGAAATCGTCCGGTTTGACGCCCATCGGCACGACGACGGCATCGATGCCTTGCTGGTCGAACCACGGGTTGTAGATCATCGGCGCCATGAAGGCTTCGGTCGGGTAGCCGAGATGGGCGATGAGGGTGGTCTTGCCGCTGATCATGGCCGCTCCTTGTGCAAGGTCAGGCCGCGCGGAAAGCGCGTGCCTCATCCATGATAGTGCGGTTCGCCGCGATCAGTGGCTCGCGCCCAGGTAGGCCGCCTTGACCGAGGGATCGTTGCGCAACTGCTCCGCCGGGCCATGCGTGGCGACCCGGCCGTTCTCCAGCACGTAGCCGTAGTCGGCGACGTTGAGGGCGGCCGCCGCGAACTGTTCGACCAGCAGCATCGTGACGCCGTCCGCCTTCAGGCGCTCGATGATGCGGAACACTTCGTCGACGAGAATGGGTGCCAGGCCCATCGACGGTTCGTCGAGCAGCACGAGATCCGGGTTCAGCATGATCGCGCGCGCCATGGCGAGCATCTGCTGTTCGCCGCCGGAGAGCGTGCCGGCCAGTTGATAACGGCGTTCCTTCAGGCGCGGAAACAGTTCGATCGCGCGTTCGAGATCGGCGTCCACGTCGCCCTTCGGACGCGCCCAGGTGAGGCGCGGGAACGCGCCGAGCAGGAGGTTGTCGGTGACGGACATCGTCGCGAAGACGCGGCGGCCTTCGGGAGAATGCGCAAGACCCAGGCGCGCGATACGGTGCGAGTCCAGCGAGTCGATACGCCGGGTGTTGCTGCCGACGCCCATGGTGATTTCGCCTTCGGTGGCCTTGATCATGCCGGAGATGGCGCGCATGGTGGTGGTCTTGCCCGCGCCGTTCGAGCCGATCAGGGTGACGACTTTGGCCTTCGGCACGTGAAGCGAGATGCCGTGCAGGACCTTGACTTTGCCGTAGCCGGCGTGGAGGTTGTTGATGGTCAGCATCGTGAGCGGGCTCTCTTCGTCTTCGTCTTCGGCGCGGGTTGTGCGGTGGGTGCTTTTTCCGGGGTGCTTTTTCCGGGGTGCTTTTTCCGGGGTGCTTTTTCCGATTAGATACCTGTGGTGTGCGCGGGTCTATTAGCAACGGCCCTCGCTTGGGACGGGATTTCGTGGATGCAGGATCAGGTGCTTTGGTCGTGGATGTGGCGCAGCGCGGCGGTGTCCCATCTGCCCATGTCGATTGCGTGCTGAAGCATTGCGAGGGTCAAAGGCTCCGCCTCTCCATAATCGACAACTCCCCATCTTTTGAGCAGCCACTTCGTTAGAAAAGGAATTCTGATTCCGCGGTACGGGAAGTATCGATTGAAGTCGTAGTCGCCCAGATCGACGGTGAAGCGTTCGAAATACTCTTCGAGCAAATCCGCCGCCGACTCTGGCAGCATTTCAAGGTCTTCGTCCAGACGGTCACTAAGGACAAGGGGCTGATGCCCGGCCTTGTATCCGTGGTTCAATACGACAGCCTCCAACTCAGCCAAGAGTGCCAAGGGTTCTGTCATTTGATCGACCTGTGGTGATCGCCAAGACTTCACGGGCCCTTGCCTTGTTCGCCCACGCGCCGCAGCTCGTCAGTGTCCCATCGGCCCATGTCGATGGCGTGCTGAAGCATGCCGAGGGTCAGGGGTTCTGCAACGCGGTAATCAATCAGCCCCCGCCTCTTGAAAAGCCACTTCGTCAGAAATGGAATGCGGATTCCGAGAAATGGATAGTATCGGTTGTAAGCGAAATCGCCCAGATCGATGGGAAACCGTTCGAAATATTCCGCGAGCAGGTCCTCTATCGACTCGGGCGCCATCTCAAGTTCTTCGTCCAGGCGGTCGCTGGGCAGGAGTGGTTGATGCCCTGCTTTGTAGCCGTGGTTGAGAACAACAGCCTCAAGTTCAGCCGAGAGTGCCGGTGGTTGCGTCATTGATCCTATCCCTCGGTTGAACAAGCGCGTTATACCGCAGCATCGTCTTCACATGAATTGCGACTAGATCGTAAGCGGCGACCGGTACTGAAAGCCATGGCACCCACCGACCGACAAAAGCGCCCAGATGCTTTGTCTTGCTCACACGTGGTGGTAGATAGCCGATAAGCGTGGGAAGGCGTTTCTTGATTTTAATATCCAGCAATTCGCGGCAAATCACGGATGCGAGGGAGGTGCCTGGCATCGCCATGTTCACCTTCCCGCGCGTGCCCAGCATCGGCGCGCCCAACACAACCGCAAACACAGCAGCAACCTCAACAACGTCGAAGTGCTCGCAGATGACCTCCACCAGCACGCAGAGATAAACCTCCTCTTTGGTGAGATCATGGAGGTCACCATAGCTATAGAGGGTGTGCGACAAATCCCCATCGCTGACAAGCGCTTCGTAGCTCACGTCCCGCCGCCGTTATCGAAACTGCCGCAGATCGATCACTGCCGTCACCGCGCCCATCGTGCCGCCGGTGATGCTTTGCGGGAAGTACTCCTGCTTCATGGTAGCGAAGGAGAGACTGACCGTCTCGACTGCCATGCTGCCTCCACCGGCCGGAGACACGTGCGTGATGACTACATCGCCGAGCGTTATTCGAAAGTATTCGAACGGCACCCCACCCGCTTTTCGCAAGGTGAGCTTGACCTGCCTGATGCGTGTCCCATTGAAGCAGTACACCGCGAGGTTAGGCGAGGCGCGGTCAATCTGGTGTATGAACGTCAGGTCGCCTACGCTGGCTTTGGATGCCCCGCCACCCGAGCCTGACATGTTGGCGGTGTTTTGCCGGATGTCCCAGTTCCATGAACTAGCCTGAATGGCACGAGGGTGCATTGCGTCCGGAGACTCACCGTCGATACCGTCGATGTCTACAAAAATATCGCCAGACATGGGTCTCCACGCTCGGCCGAGGAAGCCGCTCCTCAGCGGCGGAATATCCTGACCGCTGAAGTCGGGATAAGTCGAGGTGACGGCAGCTTATCGCTTGCGCGAAAACCTGATAACCCCGAAAGATCCGAAATCGCCCTCAAACCGCCTCAGCCGCCTGCCCACCGAGATAAGCCTCGATAACCTTCTCATTGGCCTGAATCTCCGCCGGCTTACCTTCCGCAATCTTCTGCCCGAAATCCAGCACGGAAACGGTATCGCACACGCTCATCACCACGTCCATGTGATGCTCGATCAGCACTACCGTGATCCCGTGATGCCGCACCTTGCGAATGATTGCCACCAGCTCGCGGATATCCGGCGCAGTCAGCCCCGCCGCCGGTTCATCGAGCAGGAGCAGTTGCGGATCGAGCGCCAGCGCCCGGGCGATTTCAAGCAGACGCTGCTTGCCATAAGGAAGATTGCGCGCCTCCTCGCCGGCCACATGTTCCAGTCCCACGAAGCGCAGCATGTTGAACGCCCGCTCCCGTGCCGCGAGTTCTTCGCGCCGGTAACGCGGACTCATCACGCCGACATCCGCCAGGTTCGATTTGAACGTGTGATGCAATCCGACGAGCACGTTCTCCAGCGCCGTCATCTCCCCGAACAACTGCACGTTCTGGAACGTCCGCGCAATGCCCGAAAGCGCGATGCTCGACGACGTGCGTCCCGCGAGCGACTGCCCTTCATAGTCGATGGCGCCCGCCGTCGGCACATAGATTCCTGTCAGCACGTTCATCATCGTGCTCTTGCCCGAGCCGTTCGGTCCGATCAGCCCGTGGATCGTGCCGCGCTTCACCGTCAGGTTCACATCGTTCAGGGCCTTCAGTCCGCTGAACTGCATCAGCACGCCGCGCACGTCGAGGATCGCATCCGTGCCCGCAGCCTCGACCGCCGATACCGCATCGTCCTCGCGCGTCTGGTTCGCGAGTTCTTCGGTATCCACCTTGGTCACGCGCACGCGGCCGAGATTCAGCGTCTTGCGCACGAAGCCGACAATGCCGTCCTGCAGGTAATACACGACGAGCAGGATCATCAGCCCGAAGATGGTCAGACGCCAGTCGGTGAGCGCCTCGATCCAGAACGAGAACACGGCGAGCCCCGCCGTGCCGATCACCGGCACCGCCACTCGCTGCACGGTCGTGGTCTTGCGGGCCAGCGCCAACGCGGCGCCCAGCACGACGATAACCGCCAGCGCCGTGGCAACCACGCGGAAGTTCGAGATATCGTCGAGCAGTTTCGGCAGCAGGACGATCACCGTCGAGCCGATGATCGCGCCCGTCCGCGTCTTGCGTCCGCCCATGATGATGGCGAGCAGGAACAGGATGGTCAGTTCGAAGTTATAGGTATTCGGCGAGATGTACTGCTCCGAATACGAATACAGACAACCGGCGAGCCCCGCGAAACCCGCGCTGATCACGAACGCATAGACCTTGTAGCGATACACCGACACGCCCATGCAATCGGACGCGATCGGGCTGTCGCGCAAGGCTTCGAACGCGCGCCCCAGATGCGACTTCAGCACCCGATGCACGACGATCAGCGACACCACCAGCAGCGCCGCGACGAGCCAGTAGTACTGCACCTCGTCGAGCCGATGTCCGGCGAACGACGGCTTCGGGATCTTGAGTCCCATCGGGCCGTTGGTGAGGAAATCCATCTCGTTGATGAGGATCTGGATGATCGTGCCGAACGCGAGCGTCACCATCGCGAGATAGGGACCGGACACGCGCAGCGCGGGCAACGCAAGGATCGCGCCGAAGCCGGCCGTGACGAGGATCGAAAGCGGCGCGGTCACGTAGAACGGCATGCCGAGCTTGATGAACAGCACGCCCGCCGTGTACGCGCCCACGCCGAACAGCCCTGCATGACCCAGCGAGACCTGTCCGGTATAACCCACCACGATATCGAGCCCGAACAGCAGGATCGCGTAGATCATGATGGTTTCGACGAGATGGATGTAATACGGATTGCCCGACGCCAGCGGAAACACCACCAGCGCGGCCAGGCCGAAGAGCGCTGCGATCCAGTTCTTTGCTTTCATCGTGGCCGCCTCAGACTTTCTTGATCGCCGTCTTGCCGAACAGGCCGGCGGGCTTCACGGCCAGCACGATCAGCAGCAGCACGAGTCCCGGCACGTCCTTGTAGCCGGTGGAGATATAGAAGCCGGTCGTCGTCTCCGCGATGCCCAGGATCATCCCGCCGACGATGATCCCCATGCCGCTCGACAGCCCGCCGATGATCGCCACCGCGAACGCCTTGAGGCCGAGCACGGCACCCATCGTCGCGCCCGTCAGCGTGAGCGGCGCGATCAGCACGCCGGCGAACGCGGCCGTCAGCGAGGACAGCGCATACGAGAACGTGATGACCAGCCCGGTGTTGATGCCCATCAGCGCGGCGGCGTCGCGGTCGTTGGCGGTCGCGACCACGGCCTTGCCGAAGATCGTCTTGCGATTGAAGAACTCCACCGCGAGCATCATGACGAGCGCGCCGCCGACCACGAGCAGTTCCATCGGCAGCACGTTCGCGCCGAAGACCTTGAGCGGCGCTTCCGGCAGCGGCGAAGGAAAGCGCAGGTCGTCGCGGCCCCACACGTTCTCCGCGACGTTCTTGAAGATGATGCCGAGCGCGATGGTCGACATGATCCAGCCGAACTCGGACTTGATGCGAATGGCGGGCCGCACGCCGATGCGCTCGACGAACGAACCCTGCACGAGCCCGAACAGGCAGACCAGCGGAATCATCAGCCAGTAGTTGACGCCCGCCGACACCAGCGTCAAGCCGACGAGCGCGCCGAGCATCAGCGCGTCGCCCTGGCCGAAGTTCAGGGTGCCCGAGGTGGCGAACGTGAGTTGATAGCCGAATGCGATCACGGCGTAGATCATGCCGAGCGCGATACCGCTATAGACGAGTTGCAGGAGGATCATCGTCGGGCACCAGGATAGAGCATGAAAAAGCCGCCCTCGCCTCCCCGGCGAGCGCGGCTTCGATCGGCATGTCGGGACGGCCGGCCTTAGTTCGTCGCCGTCGTCTGCTTGGTGCGCAGCGTGCTGCCGCCCTTCTTGTCGGCGTCGTAGGCATAGACCACGCGGCCGCCCTTCACCTCGCCGACCACCGGCACGTTCGGGCTGATCGCCTCGTGATCGGTCTTCGTGAACGGCTTGTCATAGACCATCACCACGCCTTCCACCTTCGTGTTCAGGTTCTCCAGCGCTTCCTTGACCTTCGGGCCATCGGTGCTGTTGGCCTGCTTGATCGCCGCCGCGAGCAGATACACCGAGTCATAGCCCTGCGCCGCCGACACCGGCGAATCGATGCGTTCGTTCTTCGGCTTGAACTCCTTCAGATACGCCTCGATGAACGCCTTGCGCTTTGGCGTGTTGGCTTCCTGGATGAAGGTCTGCGGCATGCGCGCGCCTTCGCCGTTGCTGCCGGCATTGTCGATGTAGTTCGCCATCGAAAGCGTCCAGCTGCCGATCAGCGGCACCTTCCAGCCGAGCTTCGCCATGCCGTTCGCGATCTGCGCGAGTTCAGGCCCGATGCCATACGTCAGCACGGCCTCCGCGCCTGCTTCCTTCGCTTTCAGCAACTGGGCCGTCATGTCGACGTCCTTGATGTTGAACTTCTCGACCGCCACCGGTTTCACGCCCTTCGCGGCCAGCGCCTTCTCCAGGTCCTCGCGGCCGAGCTGGCCGTAGTTGGTCGAATCGGCGAGGATCGCGACCTTCTTGAAGCCGCGCTTCGTGACCGCTTCCTCGACGATCATCGGCGCCTGGATGCGATCGGCCGCGGCGTTGCGGAATACGTAGTTGTCGGGCTGGTCGTCGAACTGCTTCGTCACCACCGTGCCGGTCGCGACGTTGTTGAACACCGGGATCTTCGCTTCCTGGAAGAAGCGCTGCGAAGCGAGCGCCACGCCGGTGTTGATGTAGCCCACCACCGCGACCACCTTTTCCTTGTTGATGAGCTCCTGCGCGATCTGCACGCCGCGCTCGTTCTTCGCTTCGTCATCGCGCTCCACCAGCACGATCTGACGCCCGAGCACGCCGCCCGACTTGTTGATCTCGGCGGTCGCGAGACGTACGCCGTCGCGCATGCTCACACCCATCGACGACGAACCACCGGTGAACGGCCCATCGACGCCGATCTTGATCGGGTCGGCCGCGTGCGCCAACGAAAATGCGCCGAATGCGAGCACGCCCGCGATGAGCTTCATCTGCATACCCATGTGTGTCTCCGTCGCCTCGATCGTTATAAAAAGGTCGGCGCGACGAACCCTCGGCGCGCGTGCCCGGTCCCGCAGGTTTCTGCCCGCCGGCGCATGCAACGCTCTTAAATGAAATCTGCGTTATCGATTACATCGGCGGTGACCGATATTAGAAAAATGTAAGGATATGGCCATATTCGTACATACCCGAGGAGCACGCGCGCTGGCGCACACCGGATGCATCGCAAGGGTGCATGGCCTGGAATAAAGGCGGAGCGAGTCAGATGAGGGATGCGCTTGCACAGCATCCCAAAGCTTCTTGACGGCGTAACGAAAGGCGCCGTTTCGCGGGTATACGCGTAGCCGCTGTGCTACATGCCCCAGCGCAAACCCGCCGTGTGCACCGGGCTGTCCCAGTGACGGGTCATCTCGTCGTCGAGCGTACACAGCGTGATCGACGCGCCCGCCATTTCGAGCGACGTGGTCAGCGCGCCGACCTGCGAGCGTGCGATGCCGAGACCGCGGCCATCGAGCCAGCGGCGCACCGCGTCGTACAGCAGATACAGCTCGCCCAGCGCCGTGCCGCCCAGTCCGTTGACGAGCACGAGCAGGCGCGCATCGGCGGCGGGTTTCAGGTCTTCGACGATCGCGGTCAGCAGCTCGTCGGCGATCGCATCGGCGGTGGCGAACTTCGCGCGCCTGCGCCCCGGCTCGCCATGAATGCCGACGCCGATCTCGATCTCGTCGTCGCCGAGCGAGAAGGTCGGCTTGCCGGCGGCGGGCACCGTGCAGCTCGAAAACGCGACGCCCATCGACGCGATCCGTCCCGCCACGCGCTCGCCGAAGGTGCGGCACGCTTCCAGGTCCGCGCCAGTCTCGGCGAAGCTGCCCACCAGCTTCTCGACGATGACCGTGCCCGCGACGCCGCGCCGGCCCGTCGTGAAGCTCGAGTTCTCGACGGCGACATCGTCGTTGACGAGCACCGTGGCATTGGGCATCTCGCAGAGCTCGGACGCCATCTCGAAGTTCATCACGTCGCCCGAATAGTTCTTCACGATGAACAGCACGCCCGCGCCGGTGTCGGCGGCCTGCGCGGCGGCCAGCATCTGGTCCGGTGTCGGCGATGTGAACACCTGGCCGGGACAGGCGGCATCGAGCATGCCGTAGCCGACGAAGCCGCCATGCAGCGGCTCATGTCCCGAACCGCCGCCCGAGATGATGGCCACCTTGCCCGGCTTGAGCTCCTTGCGCACGATGAACGCCGGTTCGAGATTCACCGTGACGAGATCCGCATGCGCGGCGCCGAAGCCCGCGAGACTTTCGTTCAGGAAGTCATCCACGCGATTGATGAACTTCTTCATGTCTCCGTCTCCTTGTGAGGTTCAGGCCGCGTCTTGCGCGAGACGCGCGCAGACGGCCGCGATCATGAGCTGACTGGAACGCGCGCCCGGATCGATGTGACCGCGCGAGCGTTCGCCGAGAAACGAAGCGCGGCCCTTGGTGGCGAGCATGTCGCGCGTGGCGAGCATGTTCTCTTCGGCGACGCGCGGCAGCGCATCCAGTGCCTCCGCGCTCGATGCGCCCGCTTCGGCCAGCGCGGTGAACCGCTGCGCCACCGGGATCAGGACGTCCATCATGGTCTTGCTGCCGGTCGAGGTCTTGCCGCGTTGGCCGACTGCCTCGACGCCCGCTGCGAATGCGCGCGCAAATGCGGCGACGCTATCAGAGCCGTCATCGATTGGCGTCTTTGCCATGCCGGTCAGCATCGAGAAGAACAGCGGTCCGGACGAACCGCCTACCGTGGAGAGCGTCTTGGCCGCGGCGAGTTTCAGCGCGGGCGCGAACGCTTCGGCTTCGATCTGCGTGCGCAGCGCCACGAGGGCATCCATGCCGCGCAGCAGGTTGATGATGTGATCGCCGTCGCCGATAGCCTGATCCAGCGACGCGATTTCGTCGGCATGTTCCTTGAGCGACGCGTGCGCCGCGTCGATGCACGCCATGACCGTCTTGCCGTCCATGCGCCGATCCTCCGTTCACGGGCAGAGTGAGCGGAAAGGATACCGCGTCGTGCGGGATCACGTCGTTTGTCGAGCGGGCGCTTCAGGTCCACGGAACATGCACGCGGTCGAGATCCCGGTCGAGCTGATACGCGGCGCTGATGAGCGCGAGATGCGTGAGTGCCTGCGGAAAGTTGCCGAGCGCCTCGCCGCTGGTCGCGACTTCCTCGGAGAACAGGCCGACATGGTTCGCGTACGCGAGCATCTTCTCGAACACCAGCCGGCCCTCGTCGACGCGCCCCGCGCGCGCCAGCGCTTCCGCGTACCAGAACGAGCACGCGGAGAAACCGCCTTCGGTGCCGGGCAGACCATCAAGCGTCGGGCCGCGCGTATAACGGAAGATCAGCGGATCGACGCGCAGTTCGCGTCCGATGGCATCCAGCGTGCCGATCCAGCGCGGATCCTTCGGCCCGATGAAACGCACCAGCGGCATCATCAGCGTGGAGGCATCGAGCGTCTTGGAATCCGGGGTCTGCACGAAGCTTTGCAGTTCATCGTTCCAGAAGTGCTCGTGGATGTCGCGATGAATCTCGTCGCGGGTGCTGAACCAGCTGGCGAGCGGCGCGGGCAGCGAGCGCTTTTCCGCAAGACGCAGCGCGCGGTCCACCGTGACCCAGCACATCAGGCGCGAATGCAGCAGCGGACGCGTGCCGTTGCGGAACTCCCAGATGCCGTTGTCGGCATCGCGCCAGTGCTCGACCACGTAATCGACGGTGCGCGTGACGTGCCGCCAGCCTTCGTACGAGATTGCCGCGCCATACTTGTTGTACAGGTAGAGCGAGTCGAGCAACGCGCCATAGACGTCCAGCTGGATCTGCGCGCGCGCCTCATTGCCGATCAGAAGCTGCCCCTTCCCATCGCCGACGAGGCTGTCGAGTTTCACCTCCGCGAGCGCATCCTCACCGTCGACGGAATACATCACACGCAACTGCCCATGCGAACTGCAATCGCGGCTGCGTCCGGCGATCCACTTCATGAAGCCCTCGGCCTCGCCGGTATAGCCGAGCCGCAACAGCGCGTACACGCTGAAGGCGGCGTCGCGAATCCAGGTGAAGCGGTAATCCCAGCGGCGCGAACCATCCTGCGCCTCGGGCAGCCCGAAGGTCGGCGCCGCGACGATCGCGCCGAACTCCTCCGAACTCAGCATCTTGAGCGTGAGCGCCGACCGCAGCACCACTTCGCGATAGCGTCCGCGATACGTCGACCGCGCCGACCAGTCCTTCCAGTAGTCGATCGTCGCCGCCAGCACCGCGTCGTGTTCCGCCGCGATGTCCGCGAGGCCTTCCGGCAAGCCGAGGGCAAAGCACGCACAGTCGCCTTCCTCGAGTTCGAGCGTCGCACAGGCGCGCGCGCCGTCGAGCGACAGCGGCACGTTGGCGAGCAGTTGCACGGGCGGCGAGCCATCGGCGGGAATGAATTCGACGCCCCCCTCCACCGCCCGCGCCTCATGCTCCGCGCGCGCGTAGTCGAAACGCGGATCGCAGTTCACGTCCAGCGTCATGCGCCCATACACCAGCCGCACGATGCGCAGCACGCAGTTCGGCGCCTGATCGGCGCGCGGGGCATCGGCGGCCACCGGCATCAGGTCGAGCAGTTCGCAGACGCCGTCGCCGGTCATGAAGCGCGTGAGCAGCACGTTGGTCTCGGGCAGATACATCTGCTTGACGTTGGCGTGCGGCACGCGCGGCGTGATGGCGAACGAGCCGCCGCGCTCGCCGTCGAGCAGCGCGGCGAACAGCGTGGGTGAGTCGATACGGGGAAAGCACATGAAGTCGAGCGCGCCGCGCAGCGAGACCAGCGCGGCCGTCTTCATGTTGCCGATCATGCCGCGCCCATCGACAGGCAACGCGACCGGTGGAACCTGCTGGGGATGGTGTCCCATGACGTTGTGCTCCCGGCGAGCCGTGGTTGGCGTCGTCGGAGGAGAGCAAGTCATATTCCTGTCGCACGCGCCAGAACCGCGTTCGGCGCAACAAATACTGGACAGCTCAGCGCGCGGCCGCTTGCTCGGACGTCCCTGTGGCGGGTTCCGCCGGCGCGCTGCCGAACACCGGGGCGCTCGACGCGCCGTCCTGCACCGCCAGCGACGTGGCAGCCGGCACCGGCGCCTCCGCGTGACGTGACCGGCCGATGCTCGCGATATACACCACCGCCGCCACGGCAACGCCTATCAGCACCGCCGCCACCGCGAAGCCTGACGACTTTCGCCTCATTGTTCCTCCTGATCGGATACGATGTCCCCGGCTCGCGGGCCGGCCCCGCGCCGATGTTAGCAGCGCGAGCCGTCAAGACCGCGTGGCCCGCCGCGCATTGCAGCACCGATCGATCAAAAAAAACCGACCCGAGGGATATTCATGCACGCCGTCACGGCCTTCAATCTGGTGCTCATCTCGCTGATCGCCATCATCGCGCTCGAAGTCCTCGCGCGCAGGCTGCGTCTGCCGCCCGCCGCCGCGCTGCTGATCGGCGGCGTCGCCATGGCCTTCGTGCCGGGATTGCCGAAGTTCGAACTCGATCCCGAACTCGTGCTTGTCGTGTTCCTGCCGCCGCTGCTCATGTACGGCGCCTATTTCTTCGTATGGGACGACTTTAAGCGCAACCTGAGCGGCATCCTGCTGCTCGCCATCGGCGCGGTGGCCTTTACCACATTCGTGGTCGGCGTGGCCGTGCATCTCGTCGTGCCTGCGCTGCCATGGGCCGCCTGCTTCGCGCTGGGCGCGGTCGTCTCCCCGCCCGATGCCGTCGCCGCCAAGGCCGTGCTCGAACGGGTCGCGTTGCCGCGGCGCCTGATGGTGCTGCTCGAAGGCGAAAGCCTGCTCAACGACGCTGCCGGCCTCGTGCTGTTCCGCTTCGCGCTCGTCGCGGCGATGAGCGGCGTGTTCAGCGCGCCGCGTGCCGTCGCCAGCTTCGCGGGCCTCGCGATCGGCGGCGTGGTGGTCGGCATCGTGGCGGGGTACATCGCCGTGAAGCTGATGCGCGCGCTCGCCGACGACTATCTCGTCATCACCACCTCCATGCTCACCGCGTGGGTCAGCTATATGGCGGGCGAAATGCTCGGCGTGTCCAGCGTCATCGCCACCGTCACTTGCGGCATGATGGTCGGCTGGCATCAGCACGAAGTGTTTTCGGCGGCGCAGCGCATGCGCGGCACGGCCTTCTGGCAGGTCGTCGTGTTCGTGCTGGAGGCGCTGGTGTTCGTGCTGATCGGGCTGTCGCTGCGCGGCATCGCCGTGCGTCTGGGCGGCGTCGGCGATGCCTTCTCGCTGCTCGGGCCCGCCACTGCCGCGGTGATCGGCGTCGTGATCGTGTCGCGCTTCGTGTGGGTGTTCGGGGTCGAGGGGCTGAAAGGCATCGTGTGGTCGCTCAAGGGCCGCAAGCTCGAGGGCGCGGATGCCGAGGGTGCACGCGCCCTGCGGCCCGACTGGCGCGCGGCCACGGTCGTCAGCTGGGCGGGCATGCGCGGCGTCGTGACGCTTGCGGTCGCGCTCTCGCTACCTGAGGAAATGCCGGGCCGCGATCTCATTCTGTTCGCGGGCTTCGCGGTGATCCTCGTCACGGTGCTGCTGCAAGGTGCGACGATCGGTCCGCTGATCAAGTGGCTCGCGCTCGCGGCCGGGCATGAACGCTCGGCGCGGCATCTGAGCGAGCCGCAGGCGTGGGCGCGCATGGAAATCGCGCAACTGGCCGCCATCCAGCCGCTCGTCCGGGACGCGAACGGCGAGGTCATTCACCCGCGGCTGCTGGAGCAGTACACCTATCGCGCGGATTTGTCGTCGCGCTTCCAGAACGAAGAGGACTTCCCGACCGAGGCGCGTCATGCGCACTACGATGTCGTGCTCGCGGCCATCGCCGCGGGGCGCGCCGAGTTGCTGAAGATGCATCGCGGCGGGCAGATTCACGACGAGCTGCTGCATTCGCTCGAACACGACCTCGATCTGCAGGAGATCATCGCGCTGCATTCGCGCGGCACGTGATCAGTCGCCGCCGTCGCGAGAATGAGCGGGTGCGGCGAGCGGCAGGTCTTCCGACGCTTCATCGCCCGACATCCAGGCGAATGCCGTGACCGCCGTGCGCGCGTTGTTGCGCAGGCAGATCAGCCACCGGCCTGACGGCGCACTATGCGCCGTGGGCTGAACGGCGATGAGGATCATCGGCCGGGCGCCCCGCGCGCCCCGGCCGAGATGCACGACGCTGCACAGCGTATCCGCGCCCTGTCTGTAGACGCCGATCTCGCCACGCGTCAGCCACGCACTGCCGACGCCGTCCGGCGTCACCACCTGAATGTCGATGTCCGGGTCCGCGCCTGCGCCGTCGAGCCAGATCTCCGCGAAACTCGGCGACGCGCAAGCGGCGGGCACTGGCCACGGCAACGCAGCGTGCGTGATGAGGGTGCGGGTGTCGCGGCACTGCGCCCAGTTATCGGTGCCGGACGGAAGGATGATGGAGCACGCGCCGATGTCCATCAGCTCGTCGAGCGCGCCCTCGATCAGCGAGCTGCCGTCCTGCTGCCAGGCGACATCGCCGGCGTTCATGCTGACGAGCGGATGGCTGCGCGGCCCGCCGATATCGTGCGCCCGCTGCGCCACATAGCGGACGGCGTCGAGCAGGCTGGCGTCCGGGCTCGGCCCGACGCCGCCGCGTATCGTGCGGCTGCGGCGCTGGAGCTGTACGCCGATCATCGGCGGGCGTTCTTCTGGGCCGGCGGGCGGCCCCGGACGATGCAAGTGCGTCGGGTTCGACGTGGCGGATGCGTCGCTCAACAGCGCGTTCATCCGGTTCTTGAGCAGTTCGCCGCCGTATCCGAGGCCGCGCGCGCTGTTGGCCGCATCGTTCTGGTTCCAGAAACAATGAAAGCGCGTGTCCGTGCCGAACGAATGCTGTGCGTGACGCCGATGGAAAAATGACAGCTCTTCCTCGCACACACCCACGATCATGCGCGCCGGAAAGGCGCAGGCCGGTACGGGGCTGAGCGCCGCCCGGCCGTGCGGACGCACAGCGTGCGCCGAGGCGAGTGTCGTCATTCCCGTCAGCCGTTCGATTTTTCCGGAAAGATCGGTTCCGAGCCGTGTGAAGAACTCGCGCGTGACGTGAGCCGTGCAGAAGCGCGTGCCTTCGAGTCTGTCCGGTGGATCCCGATACAGCGCGGACATCCAGATCCACTCCTGCCAGCCATGGCGATCGATCTCCTGCGCGAGCTGCCGTGCGGTGAAACCGCCCCGCTTCAGTTCGAAGGCCACCGGCATGCGCGCGCCCGCTCCGCCAGCGGAATCTGCGCGCCGGTCCAGGTTTGCCCACACGAGGTAAGGGTCGAGCCGGATTCCGGATGCGAGGAGCTGGCAGGCCGCTTCGCCAAATACATCGCGGGGAACGGCCCTCTCCCAATGCGGCGCCATGCCTGTGCCCTCTCTATCGGTGTCGTCGTGCCTCGAACGCGTCTGACTTCGGGCGTTGTTCGACACGACTCATCTGATTATTTCGGGTACCGAAATTCCAGGTGGAACCCGATCAGGGCTACCGTAGTCACACGGCGCGCGCTTGGCAAGCGGGATTGCCCTTGCCTTTCGAACACCGCGTGGTCCCGTCCAACATTCGGCACGCGATTCCCATGTGCCGAATGTTATGGGGCAAGTGCTTCATTCGACCGCGCGCGACTCCGCTTCGGGAAACACGGACGACGTCTTCCGCCCGTCGCGCGAAGTCTTCTTTTTGCGCGCCAGCAGGTTCAGGCCTTCGACGAAGCCCGCGAAGCCCATCGCGGCGTAGATGTAACCCTTGGGCACATGCGTGCCGAACCCTTCGGCAATCAGCGTCATCGCGATCACGAGCAGGAACGACAGCGCCAGCGTCACGACCGTCGGATTGCGTTCGATGAAGCGCGACAGCGGCTGCGCGGCAAACAACATCGTCGCGACCGCGAAGATGACGGCGATGAACATGATCGGCAGATGCTCGGTCATGCCGACCGCGGTGATGATGCTGTCGACGGAGAAAACGAGGTCGAGCAGCAGGATCTGGCCGATCGCGGACCACGCGGTCATCGTGCCGATACTCGACGCGACGCCCGGCGCATCGTGCGCTCCCTTCCCCACGTGATGATGCATCTCCTTGGTGGCCTTCCACACAAGGAACAGGCCGCCCGCCAGCAGGATCAGGTCGCGCCAGGAGAACGCGTGATCGAAAAGCGAAAACACCGGTGCGGTAAGACGCGCGATCCACGCGACCGTGCCCAGCAGCGCAAGACGCATCACGAGGGCGAGCATGATGCCGATCCGCTGCGTGCGCGCGCGTTGCTCCACGGGAAGCTTGTTGCTCAGTATCGAAATGAACACGAGATTGTCGATGCCGAGCACCACTTCCATCACGATCAACGTGACGAGTGCAGCCCAGACGGCGGGATCGGTAGCGAGCGCAAGAAGATATTCCATGAATTTTTATGAAGGTTGGTCAGCTGAGGAATGGTGCAATCATCCACAGTCCGTCCCGACGGAAAAATCAGCGACAATCGGAACGGTACTTCGGTTTTTCCGAAGTCAGGCCTCATGCCCTAACCGCCGGGGAATATCCGCATGCTCAACTATCGTCACTTGCATTACTACTGGGTCGTCGTCAAGGAAGGCGGTTTCGCGCGGGCCGCCGAGCGGCTCGACATGGCCGTGCAGACCATCAGTGCGCAAGTGCGCGAACTGGAAAAGTCGCTCGGGCATCAGTTGCTGAAGCCCGCCGGACGCGGCGTCACCATGACCGAAGCGGGGCAGGCTGCGTTCGCCCGGGCCGAGGAAATCTTCCAGCTGGGTCAGCTGATTCAGGACGAGGTGCGGGAAGCCGCGAGCGGCACGCTGGCACGGCTCGCGGTCGGCTTGTCCGACGGCATTTCGAAGCTCGCCGCGCACGCGTTGCTTGCGCCGGTGCTCGGCAATCCGTCGCTGCGGCTGCTGTGCCATGAAGGCGAGACCGACGAACTGCTCGGCGAACTGGCGCTGCACCGGCTCGATCTCGTGCTGTCGAGCCATCCCGCGCCGCACAACCAGAACCTGCGGCTGACGAGCGAGCGGCTCATCGCGTCGCCGGTGGATTGGTACGGGCCCGCGTCGATCGTACGCAAGAGCGCCATCGACCGCTTTCCGGAGAGTCTCGCCACCCTGCCCATGCTTCTGCCTACCGGTCACTCGTCGCTGCGGGCGCGGCTGGATCGATGGCTGGAAACGCAGGCGATTGCACCGCGTATCGTCGGCGAATTCGAGGACAGCGCGCTGATGGCGGTATTCGGCGCGCGCGGGCTCGGTGTGTTTCCACTCGCCGAATTCGGCGCCGGCGACGCCCCGCTGCTGCGCGGCCTGCGTTGGCTCGGCCGCTCGCCGGACGTGAAGGAAGAGGTGCATGCCATTGTCTCGCGACGCGGACGACATCATCCGTTGACGCAGCAGGTGCTCGCCAGCGCACTTGGCTAACTTCGGCTTTTTCGAAGTCTTTGTTCCATTGATTCTGCTTTTTCGATGCGCGGCCGCCTCTTAACCTGAGCCTCACGTTCACCAAGGAGGCGTTCATGAAAGTCCTGTTCAAGTCCCGCGACCCCGAAGCCATCGCGATGCACGAACTGGCGAAAACCCGTAGCGAATTCGTTTTCCGGCGTCTGGCGTGGCTCATTTCGAAAGCGACGGTCAGCCTGTCGGACATCAACGGGCCGCGCGGCGGCCTCGACAAGCGCTGTCAGGTGGAAGTGCAGGTCAGCAAGGAGAACAAGGTCGTGGCGACCTCGATCGCCCGGGACTGGCGCGGTGCGATCGATCTCGCGCTCGCTCGCGCGGTGCGCTCACTGGTGCGCCGCCGCCAGCAGAACAAGCCGAAGACGCGGCGGGTACGCGCCGGCAGCATTGCGTGGAACCTGACGCCGGAACCGGAGCCGGCCCTGCAGGCCGCCGTGGCGCCGCGGGTACGCATGCTGCGCAGGCTGGCGGCGAGTAACGTGTGATGAAGCCCCTGCGGGCTTGCGCGCAGTAGATACGAGCCGGGCGTTCATCCGTCCGGCGCTAGCGCTCCGCCATTGCGACGCGTGGCCCGCGCTCCGCCAGCCGCCCGTCGAGTTCGGCCTTGCCGTATTGGATGGCGTAGTTCTCGGCAGCCTGCGCTGTCGGGAACGAACGGAACGGGCCGATCGCCCGGCGCGTGCCGCCAGGACGCTCGATCAGCAGCGTCGCGACGAATTCGCCGGACAAATGCCGCACGATCGCGGAAAGCTCACAACCTCGATACTCGACTGGGGTGGAGTCCATCGCTCACCTCGCTCGCTTGAATGGACAGGGGCATGAGTCAATCTACTCAAGTGTCAAAAAACACGTAACCCCGCTTGTGAGTGCCTGCGAACGCAGGCCGAGCGATTCTTTCGTTTGTCCGACGCCTTCCCTTCACGCAAACGATTCACCGATCTCCATTCGGCAAGCGCCCTTCGGCTTTCTACCCGCTTCTCCCATTTTGTTTTAAGAATTCTCCCGCTGGTTAAGCCGATAACCTGATTTATTCTATTTCTTGAAACGGCATGACGCCGCATGACGAATAACGCCTCAATTTTTTAATGTTGGGCCTGGCTAACATTCGATTCTTACCAGATCGCAAAAATGATTTCGAATGTAATGATGGAGCAAAGTTTTGATATCCCCGTTCGCACGCAGTGTCGTTGATGAGCTCGGGCCTCTGGTTCCCAAGCCGCCCGATCCCGACAAGCCCACTACCCTGCTTCTCAGAAACAACGAAAATCCTTTTGGCACCGAGCATTGTCGTTATCCGGGTTTCGGCGACGATGCAATCCTCAAGCTGCCCGAAAGCTATCTGGACTGGCTGCGGTTAGCCGAGCAAACGCACCACGCAGCGTCGCTTGCGCTCAATGCTTCGAACATCGTTTTGACCACGGGCGCTGCCGGTGCGCTCGAACAGGTTTGCAAGGCGTTTTTCGAACCCGGAGTGGACCGCATAGCCCTGACGCCGCCGTGTTTCGGCGTGTTCTCCCGATTGGCAGCGATTCATCGCATCGAAGTCGTGCAGGTTCCACTGCTGGGTCCGGCATATGACCGCCTCGATGTCGACGCATTATGCGAAAGCCAGGTCAAGGGCGTCATACTGTGCGATCCGAATAATCCGGTTGGAAGCCGCCTGAATCAAGCGGATATCGAATTGCTGCTGATGCGCTTTCGAGGCTTGGTCATCATCGACGAAGCTTATGTCGAGTACAGCCGTAAACCCTCGAATCTCCGTCGTCTGGAAGCGTTTCCCCGGCTTCTGATTCTCCGTACGATGTCCAAGGCCCTCGGCATGGCGGGACTTCGAATTGGCGCGGCGATCGGCGCGGAAGGACTCATCGAACCATTGCGACGGGTTCAACTCCCCTTTGCGATTTCGTCCGTGGCGGCGAACGCCGCACACGCAGTCCTTGCAGACCCGGCCTCGATCATGCGCGGCATCGAGCAATTTCGCCGTGAACGCGACACGCTCTATCAAGCCCTCGCCGCTCTCCCCTGCGTCTCCGCCATCTGGGGCGACGACTGCGGTTTCATCAGCATTCGCACGCGCGCTTTCAACAAGATGGTCCATGCACTGCGCGTTTGCCGGATCGAACCGCTTTTCAACCCTGAAGGACTGCACGACTGCATTCGCTTTTCCATCGGTACGGCCAGTGAGAACGAACGCGTCATTCGCGTATTGGAATCAATCAACTAGTCGATCAACATGACCCACCCAGAACATCTCGCATCACATCACCTCTCGAAAGTTCAGGTAATCAGGCGCTGCGAAATTCCGGCCATTACCTCCATTCAAGTCGATGACGAAATCCACTCACTCGGCGAACATCGCGATTTTCGCCGGCACGCCTTCTTTCGCGATTTCATTCCAAAGCAAGGACGCAGTTCATTCAGCTGGGTCACGCTGAAAGACGGTGAAATACTGGACAATCACGTTCACCCAGTGCAATCGATGATTCTGATCTGCAGCGGTTCGGTCTATCTGACGGGAGAAACCGATCAGCTGCTGAACGAAGGAGACGCCGCCTGCGTGCCGGCGGGGAGACTGCATGGTTTTCGCACCTGTGAAGGACAGCAATTCCACGGTCTTTCCATTCAGTTCGACGGCAACGGATTATATGAAGTCGAAAGCGCACCAAGAGTCGCGTTCAGCAATGACACGACGCATTCGTTCGAGAGCCTCGAAAGAATCAACGCGCTGCTGCTCGAGCGGCATGGACGCAATCCGCTGTTCCAGCTCATGCGCGGCAGCCGGTTACGCTCGGACACGGCGCGACGCAAGCGTTTCCTGGAGGCGCTGCTCGTCTGGTCGCGTTACTTTCAAAGAATGATTCATGCGCGGCAGGCGTTCTGCACGGAACCGGCGCTGCTGCCGCTTTACACCCGTCATCTGCGCGACGAACTCGGGCACGACACCATGTTGCAGGACCAGCATGGTCTCGAAGGCAATACTCGCGACCCGCTGCTCGAAAAGGCGGCGCAGTGGTTCGTCGACAGGATGCTGGATGCCGATGAAGCAGAAAAACTCGTGATTGTTCATCAGGTGGTGGAAGCGAGCGGATTCTTGTTCGGTCAGGCGAGCCGCCCGCTCTTTTCCCCGCAGCGCATGCGGGACGCGTGCTACTTCGACCTGCACGCCGAGGCGGACGACGATCATCGCGACATCGGCCGAGCCTGGCTGCAGAACCTTCCTGCCGAGCGATTCGCCGGTCTGATCGTGACGTGCAGGCAGGCTTGGGACCAGATGGACGAGGTCCACGCGCGCATCGCCGCGCTGACCGAGGAGTCCGGATCGACCGGCCTCGCCGCGTGAATCCGGAGCCTCACGATCCGCTCGCGCGCTGGCGGGATTTATGGCCGCATCCGGATAACCAGACGGTCTTCCGCGCAACGCTCGGGCGTCTCTTCGACGACTATTGCGAGTGGCATCGGCACTGGCAAGGGCCGCTGTCCGAACGGCCGCCGGCCGACAACCGACCGCTGCTGCGCGCGATCGAGTTGCTGGACGATCTGTCGCGGCGGCTGCAAGCGGATTCCACGCCGTGGCCCGCGCCGCAGTATCTCGCGCACATGAATCCGGACCCGCTGCTTCCGGCGGGACTCGCGTACTTCGCCGCGATGCTCTACAACCCGAACAACGTCACGCCGGAAGCATCGCCAGTTACCACGACGCTGGAACACGAACTGAGCGACGACTTCTGCCGCCTCTTCGGCTTCGATCCGCAACAAGGCTGGGCACATCTCACGTCGGGCGGACATGCCGCCAATTACGAGGCCATGTGGATCGCCCGGAATCTGCGGCGCGTGCCGTTTGCGCTCGTCGACCGGAATGACCCGCAGGATGACGCCCGCCTCTGCAACCTGCCGCCTCGCGAGATCGTCGCGCGGCTCTCGCACGCGCTCGAAAACGACTCACCGGAACGTTTGCGGGCGCGGATCGACGCCATCCACGATCATCCCGCACTGCGTGACGGCCGGATTCTCGTGGCGAGCGGCCGCCATTACGCGTGGGACAAGTGCGCCGACCTGCTCGGACTGGTGCTCGAACCCGTGGAGATGGACGCGTCGATGCGCATCGACATCGCGGCGCTGCGCGAGCGCCTGTACGCCCACTTCGAGGCCGGGCGTCCGGTCGTTGCCGTGATCGCCACGGCGGGCAGCAGCGGCGAAGGCAGCGTCGATGAGATTCACCGCATCGTGGCGCTGCGGCAGACGTGCGAGGAACGCTTTGGCGCCTCCTTCTTCCTGCACGTCGATGCCGCGTTCGGCGGTTATTACCGCACGCTGCTTCAGCCTTCGATCGATGAAGACGCATGCGCAGTTCCACCCGTCTCCGAAGTGCTCAAGCCGGAGGTCGCGGAAGCTTTGCAAGCGCTCTGTCACGCCGACACCATCACGGTCGATCCGCACAAATGCGCCGGCGTGCCCTATCCCGCCGGCTGCCTGGCGATTCGCGACCGCCGCTACTCATGGGTGATTGCGAGCCAGACCCGCTATTTCAGGCCGTCATCTTCGCGCCATATGGAGCCTGGCCCTCACACGCTCGAGGGCGCGCGGCCGGGCGCTGCCGCAGCGGCCGTATGGACGGCGCATCGGCTGCTCGGCCTTGACCGGAGCGGCCTGGGCGCCTTGCTGGCGGGCAACGCACTCACCGCGACACGGCTCCATCACGCACTGAACGCGCAGCCGTCCTTCCTGCTCGACGGTGTCGCTCACCGCTTCAAGAGCATCTTCGCGCCGGATCTCTGCATCCTCAACTTCTGCATCCATCCAGCGGAACGGGTAGTATTAAGCGCGCGCAGAATTGAACTGCTCAGTGAGCGAATGATCGGCAACGCACAGTTGCCCGGTAGCGGAGATGAAAAGCTGCCATGGTTTTCGCGTAACCGGGTGTCGTTGCGGGACATCATGCCGGACGCCGTTCGCCCGGACGCCGATGACAACGATGAAACGACCGTGGTGCGTTGCTGCGTCATGAAACCTGTCGCGCACGACGCGTTCGCTGCCTTTCTGCGCAATAGCCTCGAGCGCCTGTTCGCGCGGATCGAGGGAAGAGAAACCTGAAGCGGTCCGACAACGCGCCCCATGCGTAAGGGGTGGCGGACAGACGGACCGCATCTGCTGTCCGTCTGTCCGGGCCAGCCGTTGGTTCCGACAGTTTGCGAATCCGACGGTCTGACCGTGCGCCGGACAGTTGCGCACCCAATCGCTTCATGACAAAGCCCAAAGAAGACCGACATCGCAAAACCGCAGCGTGCCTGATTGCCTGTGCGGCGCTCGGCGTCGCGAGCAAGGCCGCCCATGCACAGGAATTCAGCGTCCTGGCCGGTCCGCTCAAGAGCAGCAGCCAGCATACCTATTCGTGGGAGGCGAGTTATCGCGAGGGCATTGGCCGTTACGCCGCGTGGAGTTTCTCCTGGGTCAACGAAGGCCATATCCCGGATCACCATCGCGACGGCCAGTCGCTGCAATTCTGGGGCCGTTTGCCGCTCTGGAATGATCGGCTGGAATTGTCGGCGGGCGCGGGGCCGTATCGCTGGTTCGACACCAAGCAGGCGCAACTGGGCGGCGGCTATTCCAATACGCACGGCTGGGGCGGCCTGTTCTCGCTGCGCGCCGCGTATTACTTCGACAACCGCTGGATCGCCGAAGTGAAGCTCAACCGCGTGCAGGCCTCCGGCGGACCGGACACGACCGCGCTGCTGTTCGGCATCGGCTATCAGCTCGATGCACCGGAAGGCCGCGGACCGCGCGCGCGTCCGGTCTCGCGCTCGACCAACGTGACGAACAACGAAGTCACCGTCATGCTCGGGACGACCATCCTCAACAGTCTCGACTCGGAGTCGAATCTCGCGGAGAGCGTCGAGTACCGGCGCGGGCTGTGGCATTACGTCGATGTCACGGCGACCTATCTGCACGAAGGCGGCCACGTGCAGTCGCGTCGCGACGGCATTGCCGCGCAGATCTGGGCCACGCGCGCGTTCTTCGACGACCGGCTGACGCTGGGCGTCGGCGCCGGTCCTTATCTGGCGGTCACGCAGAACGACGACCTGCCGCAGAACCGCACCGGCGATGGCCGTTTCTCCGGGCTCGTGTCGCTGTCGGCGAGTTACCGGTTCGATCAGCGCTGGCTCGCGCGCGTCACGTGGAACCGGGTCGTCACTCGCTATGATCGCGACGCGGACATCATCGAGGCGGGCGTCGGGATGCGCTTCTAGAACAACTCCTGCTGGCCCGACATCAGTCCGGCGAAGTCGTCGCGCATGAAGGGCAGGATGCCGTCGGCGACGGGCTGGAGCTGCTTGCTGACGTAGTGCTCATAGTCGATCGGCGCGTGACGCGCCTCCACCGGCTCGGGGCCGGCCGTCGTCATGACGTAGCTGATCCAGCCGCCGTTCTGGTATTGCAGCGGACGGCCCTGTTGCCGGTTGTACTCATCCGCGATGCGTGCCGCGCGCACCTGCGGCGGCACGTTGCGGTGATAGTCACCGAGCGTGCGGCGCAGGCGCTTGCGATACACGAGCAGTTCGTCGAGTTCGCCGCGCCGCGTGCGGCCGACGTAATCGCGCACGTATTCGTCATAAGGCTGGCCCTTGAAGATGCGCGTATAGAGTTCCTGCTGGAAGCGCTGCGCGAGCGGCGTCCAGTCGGAACGCACGGTTTCCAGGCCCTTGTAGATGATGTCGTCGCTGCCGTCCGCGCGCGTCGTCATGCCCGCGTAGCGCTTCTTGCTGCCCTCTTCCGCGCCGCGGATGGTCGGCATCAGGAAGCGCCTGAAATGCGTTTCGAACTGGAGTTCGAGCGCACTCTCCAGCCTGAAGGTTTCGCGCAGATGCTCGCGCCAGTACTCGTTCACATGTGCGACGAGCGCCTGTCCGATGCGCGCGGCGTCGTCCTCGCTGCGCGCGCGCCGCAGCCAGACGAAGGTCGAATCGGTATCGCCGTAGATCACCGTGTAGCCGCGCGCTTCGATCAGCTCGCGCGTGCGATGCATGATTTCGTGGCCGCGCATGGTGATCGACGAGGCCAGGCGCGGATCGAAGAACCGGCAGCCGCTCGACCCGAGCACGCCGTAGAACGAATTCATGATGATCTTGAGCGCCTGCGACAACGGCTTGTTGTGCTGGCGCTTGGCCGCTTCGCGTCCTTGCCAGACTTGCGCGACGATCGCGGGCAGGCAATGCAGATCGCGCGCGAAACGTGCGCCGCGAAAACCGGGTACGGTATCGGCGTCATCGGGCAGGCTCATGCCTTGTGCGAGCCCGGCCGGGTCGATCAGGAACGTGCGGATGATCGACGGATACAGGCTCTTGTAGTCGAGCACGAGCACCGAATCGTACAGACCGGGGCGCGAGTCCATGACGAAGCCGCCGGGACTGGCTTCCTCGGGCACGTCGCCGAGATTCGGCGCGACATAACCGAGCCGATGCATGCGCGGCATGTACAGGTGCGTGAAGGCCGCGACCGAACCGCCGCTGCGATCGGCCTGCAGGCCGGTGACGGTGGCGCGTTCGAGCAGGAACGACAGCAGCTGGGTTTTATCGAAGATGCGCGTGACGAGTTCGCAGTCGACGAGGTTGTAACGTGCGAGCGCCAGTTTGTCGTGCTGGAAGCGCCGCTCGATTTCGTCCATGCGCGCGTAGGGCGTGTCGATGGCCTTGCCTTCGCCCAGCAGCGACTGCGCGACATGTTCCAGGCTGAACGACGGGAAACTCCAGGTGGCCGAGCGCAGCGCCTCGATGCCGTCGATCACGAGCCGTCCCGCGATCGAGATGAAGAAGTGATTGCGGTTGATGCCGTGTTCGCGCCACTCCACCGGACTGCCGTCGCGGCCGAGCGTGAGCGGCACGCCGAAGTCGTCGGCATGGCGCTGCAGCACGCGCAGATCGAACTGCACCACGTTCCAGCCGATGATCGCATCCGGATCGTGATGCGCGATCCAGGCGTTGAAGCGGCGCAGCATGTCGGCACGCGTGGCGCAGTATTCGAGCGCGAAGTCGATGTCGCCGGGTATCTCGTCCGACGCACCGAGCATGTAGACCTGACGGGCGCCGCAGCCTTCGAGGGCAATGGAATAGAGTTCGCCGCGCGCGCTCGTTTCGATATCCAGCGAAACCAGTTTCAGCGCCGGCCGGTAATCCGGCGCCGGCTTGAGCTCGCTTGCGATGAAACCGTCGCGCGCGACGCCTTCGAACGACACCGGCGCCGTGATGAAGCGCTCCATCAGATAGCGCTCGGGCGGGCGGAGATCGGCTTCATAGACATTGACGCCCGCATTGCGCAGCGTCTTCTCGAGCGCGAGCAACTGGCGATATTGCGCGCAGTACAGTCCGAGCACCGGCTTTTGCTGGAAGTCCCGCAGCGGCAATTCGCGCAGGAAGGCATCGCGTACGGCGCCGATCAGCGGCTCGGCCTTCGTGCGCTCTTCCTCGCGAATGAACGCGACGCTCGTCTGCACGCCGATGCGGATTTTCTGCGGCCCGTCATCGGTAGCGAGCCAGAAATCGACTTCGGCGCCGGCCGGTGTGTCGCGCCAGTGACGAGTCAGCAGAAAACCGTGTCGTGCGGGAGCCAGATCGTTACCTTCGAGAGCGCGTGCCATCGAAGCATTTTACTTGGCGTAAAAACAAACAGCCCGGCGCAGACATCGCGCCGGGCTGGAACATTCAAATGCGTTGCGGTGAAAAGATAAGTGCGGTGGCGGCGGTCCGGTCGTCTACCGTCCTGGCGGGCGGTCCCCCGCAGGCGCCCGGTGCCGCCACCGCTCAAGCAGCCTGTGCGACCAGGCTTGCCCGTTGCGACTGTAACGCCGCTACGTGATCGAGTACCGTGTGCTCCGCATGCTCCGGCACTTCGTTCTTCGAGATTACCTCCAGCGCGGCTTCTTGACTGGCCTGTTTCGCGGCCGCCGCTTTCTTGGTCTTCCCCGCGCGTGACGGCGGCTGGCAGGCCCCGCACACCACGTTGTTCTGCAAATCATGTTTGTGTGCGACGAACTTCCCGGTGCAGCGGCAGCATGAGGTCATCTGCAGCATGCCCGCGTCGAAGAAGCGCACAAGAGTCCAGGCCCGCGTGAGATCGAGTACCGCCTCGGCGCCGCTATGATTGCAGTGCTCGAGATACAGCCGATACCCTTTGGTCAACGCATCGAGATGCGAGCATCCCGCTTCGTTCTTCAGGAACGTATAGGTGTTGTAGAACAGCGATGCGTGGATATTGGCCAGCCACGTCATGTACCAGTCTGCCGAGAACGGCAGCATGCCCTTGGGCGGCGATGCGCCCTTCACTTCGCGATAGAGACGAATCATGCGGTCCCGCGAAAGCGTCAGTTCGCTTTCGAGCACTTGCATGCGCGCACCGAGTTCAATCAGCGCGATGGCGCGGAACACTTCCTGGGCGTCTTCAGTGAGGCTCTTCTTCAGCATGGCTCGCTCCGTCGTCACTTAAGCGAACTGTTCAGCCGGCTGGCCAGCCAGCAGGATTGCTGCGTGCGTCGGCGCAATATCCGCGTTCTTGGCGGGTTGCGTCAAAGCCGACAGCATTGTGTGATCGTTGAAACGGAAAGCGCAAAGCAGGTTGTCCGACGAAGCAAGCTTGACGACCTGAGCGAGCGTGAGGCCCGACAGCAAGTCGGCCAGCTCCGCCGACAGACCGAGCCGGAACATGCCGATGGCGCGGTCTTCGCGCAGCAGACGCTGCGCGAGCATGATGTACGACAAGTTGATTTCCCGGATCGATTCCAGCGTTTCGCGACCGTTCATGGTTGCAACTTCCAGTAAAACCCCGAATTTCCCGCCGGCTTTTTGCCGATATCTTTTTTGTGGCCTCACCAGGCTCGTTCCGCCCGGCTACGTACTGCGTAATCTTTGTTTCAGTGCGTTACATCTTGTAACAACACTGTGAAACGGATTCTAAGTACGGGCTGAAGCGAAAGCAAGGTCATCTCAATAATATTTTGTTGCAAACAACACTTTGTATCGGTAATTTTTTCGATCGATTCAAAGTTACCTGTGCAGACCGCGACGGTTATTCTTCTGATGTTTTAGCCGCGTTGAGCAAACCAGCATCTTTTTCTTCAGAGTATTCGCGCAACGTCAGCCATAACGGGGGCTTTCGCCTGTCCGTTGACAGCGTTTCGGGGAATTTTTCTGATTTTCGTCAGAGGAAATAGACATTAAAAAGCCGCATATCTGCTGTATTGCAGATATGCGGCTTGCCAAGTAATAAATACCTGTCAGGTGTTACCGGGTTGTTACTGCCATCCACAGCCTCTTTGTTACAGACTCGTCAATGCTGAGGCACACCCTTTCGCCACGCGCCCCAATGTGTAACAACCTCCTGCACGAAAGGATTGCCCGCTTGATACAGATTTTGGAGTGCCGGCGTGAATCCGCCCTGCAACGAATAGTTCAGAAGATTGTCCTCAGCGGTCTGCCCCTCGTAGGGACGATCGAAGTCCGAGCCGGCTCGTAGCACCGCCAGCCTGGACAGATCGACTCGATTCACGCTCGCGGCCCGCTTGAGCGCCTCGAAGGTCGCGTTGTCTTCTTGCTGCGTGGTGCAGTAGACCCCCTTGCCGTCCGTCAGCAGACGCGTCCACTCCCGTGCCCGCTCGCCGATGTATTTCCCCGACCACCACGTGTCGCCTGCCAGCGTGTCGCACTGGATGACGCGCGGCGGCTGGTTCGCCGGTGCGTAGCCGAATTTCGCGCGCGCCACCTTCGCCTCGTCGCTGTCCGAAAGGGTTACGTTGCGCGACATGGCGTAGGCCGCATCGGCGAGTGCCGGATTCAGCGCGAATACTTCGGTCCGATAGTCGAGCGGCGGTTTCTCCTTCGGTCCCTTCGTGTTGATGCCCAGGAATCCGCTCGGCCAGTCGGCCGGTTTCTCGCGCGCGTCCAGTTCCCACTGGATGCCGAAGTCGACGAGATATTTCGCCCAGGCCGCCGAGCCCACCGTACCGCGCGCCGGATCGATGCCCGCGATCCCCGCGATCAGGAAATACGTGCGCCGCAGGTCGAACCGGTCGGAGAAGGTCAGCGCCATGATTGAGGCCGCCGCATTCGTGTGGCCCATGCCCGTCGTGATGACGCAGACTTCGTCGCGATTGCAGTGCACCGCGGGATAGTCCGGCGACAGCCCCGGCACCTGCACCGTGTCCCATGGACCGAGCTTGTCGAGCCAGACCTGGCCCTCGGGCCCGAACATGCTGATGATCATGACCTTGACCGGACGGCCGCCGTTGCCGTGCCGGTCGTGATCGTTGCTGAAATTGTCGTCGCGCTGCTGGGCGAAGGCGCAGCCGGTGACGCTGGCCAGGCTCGCGATACCCACCGCAAGCGCTGTCGCGCAGATCGATCTCTTAAGTTTTGCAGCGGGGGAAGTGGTTTGGAGCGCGCTTGATTGATATTTCGGACGTGACGCGGGAGCGATTTTCATGCGGGCGGATCCTCGTAAAGGTTCGACCTTCGAAAGAAGACCGCGCCCGCTCACCGGGCACGGCCAGCCCGCGCAATTATAGGAGAGCCAATAAGCGCTTCATGTTGCAAATCGTGTCGAGCGGCGTCCCGTTACGAGCCGCCTTGCGTCGCACGCGGCGGCGGCGCGCTGGAGGCCACGCCTGCGGAACCGGCCGCCTCGCTGGTCGGATGCTGGGCCGCACGCGACGGCTCGCCGCGCTGCTCCGCGCCCGCCTTATCGGCGTCCTGAGTGCCGCCATCGGCAGGATCCTGAGCTGAATCCTGAGCGCTCTCCGCATTCCCGCCGTTGACGATGACGAAATTGCGCTGCGGATTCGCGATCTCGATGCCGCGCGCCGTGAATTCGTTGAGAATGCGCCGGTTGAATTCGCGCTGCACCGGCCAGCGCGAGCTGTCGCGACACTGGATCTGGCCTGCCAGCGTGACCGTCGAACCGTCGACGGCATCGACGCCCCAGAAACTGAAGTCGGACAGGATGCCGTCGCGGAACGCCGCATCGTCGCGCAACGCCGTGCCGATCTCCTTCAACGTGGAGATCGCCAGATCGACGTCCTGGCCAAGTGCAATCGACACGCGCACCGCCGCGTTGCCGATGCCCCGGTTCGTGTTGTTCACCGTCGATACCGAACTGAACGGCACGGTATAGAGCGAGCCGTCGCCGCCGCGCAGGCGCACCGTGCGAATCGACAGATACTCAACCGTGCCTGAGACCCCCGCGAGCGTGACCCAGTCGCCGACCTGCATCGCGTTTTCCATCAGCAGGAAGATGCCGGTGATCAGGTCCTGCACCAGCTTCTGCGAACCGAAGCCCAGCGCCACGCCAAAGATGCTCGCGCTCGCCAGCAGCGGCGCCGTGTTCACGCCGATCTCCGACAGCCCCGTCAGCACGACGACCATCGCGATGACGATGAACAGGCCGCTGCGCATCATCGGCAGCAGCGTGCGCAGACGTGCAGCGCGCAGGCGTTCGCCGCTCGCGGTCCACTGTTCGAGGCGCTGCTCGACGATCGCATTCGCCCCTTCCCACACCAGCAACGCGAACAGCGCCGCGACCGCGATGGTCACGATCGCCGAGGCCAGCCGGTTGCCGATGCCGCCCGCCGTGAAGAAATGGATGATGTCGATGCCCCACACTTCGAGCAGCGCGATCAGCGTGACGACCCCGATGAGCACCTGCACGAAGCGCCGCAAGCCGGGGTAATAGCGATACGCGCGACGGCGCACGATGGATTGCTGCGCAGTATCGTCTTCGTCGTTCTCACGGAAGACACGGCCGAGCGCACCGAACACGACGATCGCCAGCACGCGCGCCCCGATCAGCACCAGCAGCGACAAGCCGCCGAGATGGAACAGCGTGCGATAGCCGTTCTTTACGTCGAGCGCCCACACGAACCACAGCGCGATCACGAAGAAGATCGCGACGCCGGCCCAGACGTCGGCGACCCAGTTGCCGAACAGCCGCACCGAGCGGTTCGCGCGTGCGCGCTCGCGGATGCCTTGCGCGACCGAGTTGCGCGACTCGAAAATGACATACGCAATCATCAGATGCACGATCAGCAGCGTGATCTTGAGGACGGCAATGCGCGCGTCGCCGGACAGGCCGATTTCCTCGCCCGCATTGGCGAGCGCGATGCCCACGCCCGCCACGGTCGCGATCCGCCTCACGCAGCGGTGCGTGTACACCGCATAGATATCGCGCATCTGCAGCAGGCGCAGGCCGCTGGCGCGCGGCGCAAGAAAGAACGCGCTGACGATCACGATGGCCCGGCACACGAGATAGACATCGATGAGCGCGCCCGCGACGCGCGCCTGGGGCGTGTTGTCATCGATGAAGAGCGACATCAGCAAAGTCACCGCGCCGATGAACACGACCAGCGGCGCCAGCATCAGCAGGCCATTCAGCAGCGCGCTCGGCAGCCGTTGCAGCAAGGTCCAGTGCCGCGCGGCGTGACGCTGGCCGCGGGCGCTGTCGGCCTTGCGTTCGGCGAGATGCATCGCGGTTTCGTCGCCGGTGCGCGCCGCGGCGTCTTCCGCATGCTCGGCCGCCCGCTGCTCCTGCACGAGTTCGGGTTCCTGCACCTCGGCATCCGCCACGCCGCGCGCCGCGAGCCGCGCGCGCGGCTTCCTCAGGAGGCGCGAGCACAGCAGTTCGAGCAGCACCGCGGGCAGCAGCGACGCCAGCACCGTCCACGCGACGCGGCCCAACAGCGTGCGCCCCTGATCGGTCGCGGTGCTGCCGCGCCACCATGCGGCGACTGAACCGAAGTCGAGCAGCGTGGAGATCGAGTGACGCGTGCCCGAGCCGATCTGCACGAGCCAGTGACCGGCCTGACGCGACAACTGCGAGGCCAGGCCATTCGCGGTCAGCGAATGCGCCAGCACGCCGGATGCGCCGGATGCAGGCGCCGCCGCCGACGCGTCCTGCGGCGCGCTCGCGGGCTGGGGCGTAGCCAGCGCGCCCGCGGCAGCGACCGCGCGCAGCGTGTCCTCGACCTGCGAACGGCGCGCGGGATCGTTGAGCACCGAGAGCGCGTCGCGCGCCTGCTGCGGGGTCAGCGCGACCGCCGGCTGCGACGCATGCGTCGCGCCGCTGGCTGCGGCAAAGGTGGATCGCGGGAACGTCGAGAGCAGACTCGACACGGTGACGAACAAGACGGCAAGAAGAACTTTGCGCATGGGTCGGATGAAGATTACGAAATTTCGGGGACTCGATGCGGGCAACGCGCACGACCTGAGGTGATGCGAACAACGCTGCGCGGCAGACAGGTTTCCTGGGCGCTTGACTGCTGCGGAACAAACTCTGCTTGCGATGCAGCAAGGAATGACAACGGACGCTTGCATCGATGCAAAAGAGAACGGAACGAACGTGGCGCAGCACCACGACACGCCATACGCTGCTGATCGCCCTGATCGGGGTAGCACTTGGCGCGCCCGCCGCCGCGCAGACGGCGAGCGGCAGCCAGGGCATGGCGGCATCGGCGACGGCCGCACCCTCGCGATACGACGCCGCGCCCTTGCCCGAGATGGGCGTCACCCAGGTTCCGTCACGCGGACAGACACAGGTGCCCGCGACGCCCGTGACACCGCGGCCGCATCCGGGCGCCTCCGCAAGAAGTCTACGCTAACGCGCGCACCTCACCTCTCACGTCTCACGCCTCACCCCGCAGCGGCGGGCTCGTCGCGGTTGCGTGCGACGTCCGGCTCGAAGAACACCCACCGCACTTGCGGAAACGCGCGCTGCAAGTCGTCCTCGATCACGTTGATCGCGTCGATCATCGCGCGGCCGCTCGGGTAGTCGATCATTTCCGCCTGCACCGCCACGACCACGTGCTTGCCCCATTGCAGCGTGATAAGGCTGATGATGCGCGTGATCTCGGGACGCGCCCGCAAATGCGCGTCGACGGCCTTGCGCACTTCAGGGCTCGCGGACTCGCCGACGATCATCGACTTCACTTCGCGCGCCACCAGGTACGCGATGATCATGAGCAGCACGCCCACGCCGATGGAACCCGCCGCGTCGAACGCGGGATTGCCGGTGAGCATCGTCATCAGCACGGCAGCGAACGCGATCGCGAGCCCCAGCAACGCAGCGACATCCTCGCCCGCGACCACCAGCAATTCCGATTCGCGTGTTTCGCGGAACCAGCGCCACAGGGACTTGTTGGGCGTGCTCTTGCGGATCTCGCGGATCGCGCCCGCCAGCGAGAACCCTTCCAGCACGACGGAAATGCCGAGGATGACCAGCGCCACGACCGGGTTCGACAGCGGCTCGCGATGCATGAGCCGGTGCGCGCCTTCATAGACCGAGAAGGCGCCGCCGACGAAGAACAGCAGCAACGCGACGATCAGCGCATAGAAGTAGATCTCGCGGCCCGAGCCCAGCGGATGCAGCGCATTGGCGGGAGCCTGCGCGCGCTTCAGCCCGAACAGCAGCAGCAACTGGTTGCCGCAGTCGGCGGTGGAATGGATGGCTTCGGCGAACATCGAGCCCGAGCCGGTGAACGCCGCCGCCCCGAACTTGCACACGGCGATGCCGAAGTTCGCGGCCAGCGCGTAGAAAATGGCTTTGGGTGATTCTTCCTTCATGCGGTTGTGTGGTTAGGTGGTGGTCAGGAAACCTCGACGCGCCCCGCGCCATCGACCATCTCGCCGATGACGGCGGCTGCGTCGAAACCATCGGCGCGGAAGATGGCGAGCACGTCGTTCACGGCGTCCGGCGCACACGAAACCAGCAGCCCGCCCGAGGTCTGCGGATCGGTCAGCAAGGCGCGCGCCTCGTCGCCCTGGACCTGCAGCGCGATGTCGGCGCCATAGGCGTTCCAGTTGCGCCCGGACGCGCCGGTGTAGATGCCTTCACGCACGAAATCCTGAACCTGAGGCAGCCACGGCAGGTCTGCGTAGCGGATGCGTGCCGTCAGCTGCGCGCCGCGCGCCAGTTCGAGCGTATGGCCGAGCAGGCCGAAGCCGGTGACGTCGGTGAGCGCGTGCACGCCGTCGAGTTGCGCGAGTTCCGCGCCCGGGCGATTCAGCTTGGTCGTCGCGGCGATCATCGCGGCATAGCCGGCGGCGTCGAGCCGGTCCTTCTTCAGCGCCGCCGACAGCACGCCGACGCCGAGCGGCTTGCCGAGCACCAGCACGTCGCCGGGACGCGCGGCGGCGTTGCGCTTCACGCGCGACGGATGCACGACGCCGATCGCCGCGAGACCGTAGATCGGCTCGACTGAATCGATGGAATGGCCGCCCGCGACGGGAATCCCCGCCTCGGCGCACACCGCTTCGCCGCCCTTCAGCACTTGCGCGATGACCTCGTGCGGCAGCACGTTGATCGGCATGCCCACCAAGGCGAGCGCGAGGATCGGCTTGCCGCCCATCGCGTAGACATCGGACAGCGCGTTGGTCGCGGCGATGCGGCCGAAGTCGAACGGGTCGTCGACGATCGGCATGAAGAAGTCGGTCGTGGCGACGATCGCCTGTTCGTCGTTGAGCCGGTAGACGGCGGCGTCGTCGGCGGTGTCGTTGCCGACCAGCAGGTCCGGGAACACGGGCAGCGGCGTCGCGCGCTTCAGCAGGTCCGCCAGCACGCCGGGGGCGATCTTGCAGCCGCAGCCGCCGCCGTGGGACAAGCTCGTGAGACGTGGGGAAGTCATATCGTTCATGGTCGGGGAATGAAATGTGGGTCGGCGCTTGCCTGAACGGGCATTATCGCCGCTCGCGCCGTAGTACGTTCTACACGATCCGTTTGAACAAATCGGGATAGTCGAGCACGATGCCGTCCGCATCGACGGTGATCTCTGCCGTGAAGCCCGTATCGAGCCCTTCGTAGCGATAGCGCCGCCCCGGTTCGATGCACGTGTACGCCTGCTCCGCCGCGCTCATGGCCAGCTCGGGCACGCGCACATAGGCCACCCGGATCACGCGCCGCTCGCCGCGTACGAGCGCGAGCCGGCGGATCGGCAGCGTGTTGGTGAAAGGGGTCGCGGTGAGATCGACGTCGATGCAGCCGCGCAGCACATCGAGCGGCGTGCCGTTCGCATCGCGCCATGCGGCGTGATCGTCGCGATGCAAGTCCAGCGCCGCGCCGCCCGCGAGCTTTAACGCAAGGCGCGTGACCTGCCAGTGCGCGTCGCATTCGATGCGGTACACGAGACCGAACGACTGCGCATCGCTTTCGCCGACCACGGCGCTCTCGATCAAGACGCCCTTCCCGGACTCCTCCAACACGAGATGCTCCAGTCCCGTGCCATCTTCCTGCGACCAGCGCGCGATCTTCATTGCGTGTCCTCCCCGGCGTGATGCGGATCGGCCCAAGGATACAACGCGTCACAAAGCCTTTCGATATGCCTTCGGGAGGCGCGTTTCGCTCGACGACACGAAACCTCACACGGTATACTCCGCGCCATCCCTGCGCAGGCGCGCGCATCGTAGCCACAGCGCCATTCACGCGATCCGTGTCCCGGCGATCCGCGCCTGTCGAACGTCCCCGCTTCTTTGGATCGCCCACCGCATGAAGAACACTCTTGCTCCCGCCTTGCTGGCGCTCGCGCTGTCGGCTTCGATGTTTCAGGTCGTCCAGGCCCAGGAAACGCCGGACCGGCCCGAGGACTACTCGTATCTGACCAAGCTGCGCGTGCCTGACTCCGTCGTGCAATGCGTCGCGGCATTCGACCGCTGGGTGGAACACGCGCCGAAGTACGACACGCTGATCGTGCCCGACCGCCGTGTGCTGGCCGCGAAGATCGACAGCGAAACGCCGATCCTGAGCCTCGGCAATCCGATTCCGGTGGACAAGGTCATCGTGATGCGCGCGTTCGCCAAGTCGCGCGGCAAGGAACAATGGACGCGCATGGACAGCCGCTGCGGCGTGCGTGACGGACAAGTCGTGGGCGTTTCGCTCACGCCCAACATGAAGCCGAAGATCGTCCGCTGATCTTCCTGCTTCAAGCTACTTCTGATGGGGACGCCGCTGCAGGGTGCGGCCGTCCAGCCACTTGACGACCTGCCGGCCATAAGCGCGCGGCGCCTTCGCGTGAACGCGGCCCGCCAGGTCCGCCAGACGGTCCGCCGCCAGCGCCTCGCGCATGCGCTTCTCGGCATTCTTCATCACCGCGTGCACGGCACATACGCCGCTGGTCGACCAGGGCGGCGCGTCCTCGCCGAACACTGCACAGCGCGCGCGAATTTCCCGGCATTCGAACAGCGGCTTGTCGCCATCGATGGCATCGACGACATCCAGCACGCTGATCTCGTTCGATGGCCGCGCAAGCGCAAAGCCGCCGCGCGCGCCTTCCGTCGCCACCACGAGTCCCGCCTTGTGCAGCTTCGTGAACAGCTTGGCGACATAGTCCGCCGGCACGCCCTGCAATTCAGCGAGATCGCGCACGCCGGCCTCGCGCACGCCGTGTGGCGGCTCCGCGAGATACAGCATGCAGTGCAACGCATACTCCACTCCAGTGCTGATATGAGCCATGTCCACTCCGACGCGTTGTGTCGGAGTTCAGGATAGCCCTGCTCAAGCACCCGTGCAATCCACTGATAGGCACCGGCCTGCCTTTACAGGCGGCCGTCGCGAATATTTCAGGTTACACGTTTGCTTACAAAGGAACACGGCTTGTCATTTTGCTAACCGCTACATTGGTCTCCATGGATTCACAGGGAGAAACCAATGAAAAGACTAGCGATCCTTGCAGCGTTGGGCGTGTTGTTGAGCGGTGCGCTATCCGGCTGCATCGTCGTTCCGGATGGCGGCGGTTATCACCACCATCACGGCGACTACTATCGCTGACCTTACCCGTGCCGCACCCAGTCAACCTGGATTCAGCATGTCGCAGTTTGTGTTGTAGCTGATCGCGCGAACTCGCAGCGCCCAGACACGAAACAGGAGCAAACATCATGAACAAGACGAAGAAGAGTGTGTTGATCGCCACCCTTGCCGCGGCCTTGGGCTTGGGCCTCGCAAACGCCGCCTCGGCGGACACGCATCACTACGCGCCGCATCACGTCAGCGTGGGCTGGCATGGCGAACGGTACTGGGACGGGCACCGCTATTGGCAACGGCGTGAATGGGAAAGCCATCATCATCACGTAGCGCCGCCGCCCCCGCATCGCTATTGATGCATCGGGCATGCGCCCGAGTGCATGCAAAAAGGCCGCAGCGATTTCATCTCGCTGCGGCCTTTTTGCATGGGCGGACGGTGCGCGTCACCAGCGCTTCGGATCGCCGCCGAGTTCCTTGCAGGTGTCGTAGGCGATCGCCTGCAGCTTCGCCTCGCCGATCTGCCCCGACAACGCATACCCCACCCGATTCCACGCCCAGTAGAAGGTGGTGCGCTGCCCATCGCGCAGCACGCGGATCTTCGTGTCGTTGCGCCGGATGGTTGCCGTGGTCATGTAAAGCGTCAGCCGTTCGCCCGCTGCGTTTTGGTACATGAACTGCGCGGCGGGCCCTTCCTCGTCCGGCAGCAGCCGTCCACCGACCAGCTGGAAGCCGTATTCCGCCAGCGAAGGAATCGTCACCGAACGGTTCAGGCGCTTGGACAGCCACGTGACGAGGTGATCCTGCTGCGACGCCGCCACTTCCACCGCGTGCCGTTGCTCGGGCGCATACACCGCGTAGGCGATATCGGCGCGTTCGGCGAAAGGCGGACTCGACTCGCCGAGCGCGGGCAGCAGCATGTGCAGCAGGAAGCCGCACGCCCCGCCGACCACCATGAAGCATGCGGCCAGCAGATAGCGCTCGCGCGGGCGCGGCTTCAGGCGGATGACCTGCGGCTCGCCCTGATCGGCGAACAGCGCGCGCAATGCGTTGTCCTGTGCGCGGTAGGCGGCCACGGTCGCCTCGCTCTGTGGATCGCAGGCGACGCGCTGGGCTGCGGCCTCGCGCTCGTCGCCGTTCAGTTCGCCGTCGACGAAGGCCGACAGCGCCTGCAGGTCGCGATCCGGCACGGGCTGCCCGGAGTGCGCGCCGTTTCCGGGTGAACGGTCTTGATCTGTCATGAGCGGCTCACCACTTTCAACGACGACGCCGAAGCCTTGCGGTTCGGTTCCTCACCGAGCAGAACCCGCATGTGTTCGCGCGCTCTCGACAGACGCGACATCACGGTTCCGGTCGGCACGTTCAACACCACGGATGCCTCCTGATAACTCATTTCCTCGACGCACACGAGCAACATCACTTCGCGCTGTTCCACCGGCAGGCAGTAGAGCGCGCGCTGCACGTCCCGCAACACCAGTCCGTCGACTTCTCCGCGCGGCGCGGCCATCTGCCGCCAGGGCGCGGTTTCGTCGTCCACTGCGATATCGCGCCGGCCACGCAGCTGATCGATATACAGGTTGCGCATGATGGTGAACAACCATGCCCGCAGATTCGTGCCTGCATGAAACGATCCCGCGCGATTCAGCGCGCGTTCGGTCGCGTCCTGCACGAGATCGTCGGCCCAGGCGCGGTCGCCCGTCAGCGCGCGTGCATAGCGGCGCAGCTGCGGCAGGTGCGCGAGGAGATCGCCTTCGAAGCTCACGTTCTGCATTTCCTTCGTCGGGCCCGCGATCGCGCCGGCTGCCCCCGATCGGCCATCAGTAGCTCCCTCCGCCGGCCGGTCCGCTCGGCGCGCCCGATGAAGGCGCCGTCTGCGGTCCGCTTGCACAGCCGGCCAGCCCCGCCCCGAGGGCGAGGGCGACCAGGAGCGCCGTCACTCCGATCGATCGTTTCATGATCGTGTTCCTTTCAGTGTATTGACTGGCGGACGAGCCGCTTTATTCCGCGAGCCCGTCCTTGTGTCGCGTCGTGCCGCGTCGTGCCGCGTTACTCAAGGCTTCACGACATGCCACACGTCGCGGAAGTTGTCGCCGTTCTTGTCGCCCGGCTTCGTGTCCTTCGCGAAACGGTACACGCGCTTGCCGTCATAGGCCCACTGCTTGCCCCCGTCGGCGGCTTCCATGGTCCATTTCCCCGACGGCTTGTCGGAGTCGGCGGCCATCGCAGCGGGCCACGCCTGCGCGCAGCCGCCCGTGCAGGCGCTGGGGCTGCCCTTCGAATCCTTGTCGAAGGTATAGAGGGTCATGCCGTTTTCATCGACGGCCATGCCGTTGGCTTCCTTGGGCGCCGCTGCATGGGCGGACGAAGCAAAACCAGCCGTGAACACGGCCTGAGCGGCAAACGCGGCGACGGACATCAGGATGCGCTTCTTCATTTCATCTTTCCTTGTTGTAGAAGTATCCGTAGAACGTTCGTCAGCGCTGCACTATTCCGCGGACGATGAAATTAATCGATGCGGCAGCGCCCTCGCATCGCCAGACGGCATCCATTCAAGACCATTCGGGCGCGCTCGGCCAGTGTTTCGTGATGTCACTCACGCGCTCAGACGCCGGCCGCAGCTGCCGTGGCGTCGCGCCAGCGGCGCGTGTCGCGCAGGGGCGGCGCACCGAACAGGCGGCTGTACTCCCGGCTGAACTGCGAAGCGCTCTCGTAGCCGACGCGATGCGCGGCGGTCGCGGCATCGGCGATATCGAGCAGCATCAGGCGGCGCGCCTCCTGCAAGCGCAACTGCTTCTGATACTGGAGCGGGCTCATCGCGGTCACGGCCTTGAAGTGATGATGCAGCGACGACACGCTCATATGCACGTCGCGCGCAATGTCTTCCACGCGCAGCGGCTGATCGAAATACTGGCGCAGCAGCTGAATGGCCTTGGCGATGCGCTGCGTCTGGCTATCCTGCAGCGCGATCTGCCGCAGGCGCGCGCCGGAGCCGTTCATCAGCAGCCGATAGAGAATCTCGCGCGTCACCAGCGGCGCGAGGATCGGCACGTCTTCGGGCGTGTCGACGAGCCGCAGCAGGCGCAGGACCGCGTCGAGCATCGAGTTGCCCAGACGGTTCACATAGAGGCCGCGGGAGGCTTCGGCCTGGGTCGCGGGCGGCAGCTTTTCGTCCTGGATCAATGACGTGATTTGCTCGACGTCGAGTTCCAGCCGCATGCCGAGATAAGGCTCCGATTCGCTCGCCACCGACACCTGCCCGCACACCGGCAGATCCACCGACGACACCAGGTAATGCATCGGGTCGTACACGTAAACCTCGTCGCCGACCATCAGCCGCTTGCTGCCCTGCGCGATCAGCGCGAGCGCGGGCGTCTGGATGCCGTGCTTCGGCCCGCCGGGATTCATGATGCGATGCAGGAACAGCCCGGGCACCGGCGTTTCGATCGACCCTTCGCAGCCGGCGGTGAAGCGGTCCAGCAGCGTGACGAGATCGAGGCGGGCCTGATCCAGCGCGGGATCGGGGGCGTGGCTGCCATGGCCGCCGTTGCGTGCGTCCCGCGGCTGCTCGTGCTCCTCTTTACCGGCGAATTCGGGTGTGTCGTTCAAAGCCATGATTTCCGGACCATTTTCGAGATGGGAGAGTGCGTTCAGCATACTCGCGCGAGGGGGAGATTGCTCGGGGACACCCGATGCGTTTGCAGGAACAGGCAAGGATCGAGCAGGATCAGGCTATGACCGCGCGGCGCGGCGGGACGATACTGCACTGCCGGGGCGGTTCGTCGCTAGTCGGTGGCGATGCCGCGCCCGTTCAGCCATTCGGGAGCAACCATGCGCTACAGAAAATTCGGCAATACCGGTCTTTTTGTCTCAGAACTGTGCCTCGGCACGATGACGTTCGGCGGCGGGACCGGCGGAATCTGGGACAACATCGGCCAGTTGCAGCAAGCGGAAGCCGACACGCTGGTGGGCCGCTCGCTCGATGCGGGGATCAACTTCATCGACACCGCCGACGTCTATTCCGACGGCCGCTCGGAAATCATCACTGGTCAGGCGCTGAAGAATCTCAAGGTGCCGCGCGAAAACGTGGTCGTCGCGACGAAGATTCTTGGCGAAACCGGCACCAAGGGCACCAATTCGCGCGGTGCGTCGCGCTATCACATCATCGACGGCGTCAAGGCGAGCCTGCAACGCCTGCAACTGGATCACGTCGACCTCTATCAGATTCACGGTTTCGATCCCGCCACGCCGATCGAGGAAACGCTGCGCGCGCTCGACACGCTGGTGCAGCACGGACATGTGCGTTACATCGGCGTGTCGAACTGGGCTGCGTGGCAGATCATGAAGGCGCTCGGGATTTCGGAGCGGCTCGGACTGGCGCGCTTCGAATCGCTCCAGGCGTATTACACGATCGCCGGACGCGACCTGGAGCGCGAACTCGTGCCGCTCCTGCAAAGCGAAAATGTCGGCCTGATGGTGTGGAGTCCGCTCGCGGGCGGCCTGCTTTCGGGCAAGTTCACGCGCGACGGCGGCAAGGAAGAAGGCAGCCGTCGCAGCAAGTTCGATTTCCCCCCGGTCAACGTGGACCGCGCTTACGACTGCGTCGATGTGATGCGGCGCATGGCCGAGTCGAAGGGCGTGACGGTCGCGCAGATTGCTTTGGCCTGGCTGCTGCATCAGAAAGTCGTGACGAGCGTGATCATCGGAGCGAAGCGGATCGAGCAACTCGACGACAACATCGCGGCCACCCAGGTGAAGCTCAACGAAGACGAGCTGGCGGCACTGGACGAAGTCAGCCAGTTGCCCGCCGAATATCCGGGCTGGATGCTCACGCGCCAGGGAGAAGCGCGTCTGAAGCAGATGAAGGAATAGTCTTCGGCCGGAAGCGGGACGACGGGCGGCGTCTTCCGCTGCCCGTCAGGCCTAGGGAATTACCCTCGATTCACGGCGATTTGCCGCCTTTTACGCCCTTTATCTAAAAATAAGATATGTCTTATCCCGGCTATCGCATTGCTGCATAGAAGCAGTCTGTCGACACTGTACGCACAACATCACATTGCCTCTCGGAGACAACCATGCGTACTCAAGTCGGCATCGTCGGCGCGGGCCCGGCCGGGCTTCTTCTTTCTCACCTGCTGCATCTGCGGGGTATCGAATCGGTTGTGCTCGAGGCGCGCAGCCAGAACGAGATCGAATCGACGATCCGTGCTGGCGTGCTCGAACAGGGCACGATGGACACCCTCAATCAGGCCGGTCTGGGCGCGCGGATGCAGGCCGAAGGCGCGCTGCATCACGGCTTCGAACTGGCATTCGAGGGACAGCGCCGCCGCATCGCGCTGACCGAGCTGACTGGCCATTCGATCACGGTCTACGCGCAGCACGAAGTCATCAAGGACCTGGTCGCGGCGCGGCTGGCCGCGAATGGCGCGCTCAAGTTCAATGTGTCGGACGTCTCGCTGCACGACTTCCACGAAGGCAGCGGTCGGAAGCCGCGTATCACCTACCGGCACGAGGGCCGCAATGAAACGCTCGAGTGCGATTTCATTGTCGGCTGTGACGGCTCGCAAGGCGTCTCGCGTCAGTCGATTCCCGAAACGGTGCGGCAGGACTATCAGCGCATTTACCCGTTCGGCTGGTTCGGCATTCTGGTGGAAGCGCCGCCCTCCTCGGACGAACTCATCTACGCGCGTCACGACCGTGGCTTCGCGCTCATCAGCACGCGATCGCCGGGCGTGCAGCGCATGTACTTCCAGTGCGACCCGAAAGATACCGTCGATGCCTGGTCCGACGATCGGATCTGGTCCGAACTGCACGCACGCGTCGACACCGCCGATGGCTGGCAGATCACCGAAGGCCGGATCTTCCAGAAGAACATTGTCGGCATGCGGAGTTTCGTGTCCACGCCGATGCAGTCCGGCAAGCTGTTCCTCGCCGGCGATGCCGCTCACATCGTGCCGCCGACTGGCGCCAAGGGCCTGAACCTGGCGGTGTCGGACGTGCGTGTGCTGAACGCCGCGCTCATCGACTTCTACAAAGAAGGCAGCGGCGAGAAGCTGGCGCGTTACACGGAAACCGCGCTCAAGCGGGTCTGGCGCGCCGAGCACTTCTCCTGGTGGATGACGCGCATGCTGCACAAGCTCGAAGACACTTCGCCGTTTGAGCAGCGTCTCCAGGTGGCGGAACTGGAGCATGTGACGACCTCGCGCGCCGCCGCCATCGCGCTTGCCGAGAACTACGTGGGTAGCGTAGCGGTTTGAAGCGGTTTGAGGCTGAGCACTCGCATGGCGCCTGACGGCGCCATGCGGTAGCACCTCACAGCACCGCCACTACCCGGACATCGCCCTCGACCGACGGAATCACCTGCCCGCCTACGCGCCGGAACGTGATCGTCACGTTCTTGTCGCCGAGCCGCAGGTCCCCGATTTCCAGCCAGTCGATGCCCTCGGGCAATTGCGGACGGTCGATGCGCACTTCGTCCTTCACCGCATCCACCGATACCCCCAGGCACGCTTCCAGAATCATGAACGGCGTACCGGCGGCCCAGGCCTGCGGCAGACACGCGACGGGATACGCGATCGGCCGTTCGCCGCGCTGCCGCGTGAAGCCGCAGAACAGCTCGGGCAGGCGCATGTCGAAGGTGACCGCCGCCTCGAACAGCGCCTGCAACAGGCCGACCGCCGCGCCGCGGTCGCCATAGCGGGCCAGGCCGCGCGCGCACAGGGCCGTGTCATGCGGCCAGACCGAGCCGTTGTGGTACGACATCGGATTGAAGCGCGGCTGTCCCGCCGCCAGCGTGCGCACGCCCCAGCCGGTGTGAAACAGCGTGGATTCGAGCTGACGGGCAACCGCTTCGCCGCGTGTCCGGTCGACGAGATCGAAGGCCAGCAAATGTCCCGCGTTCGATGACAGCACGCGGCACAGGTCGCCCTTGCCATCCAGCGCGATGCCATAGAACTCCATCTCCGGCATCCAGAACATTTCCTCCACCCGCTCGCGGATGTGACGCGCGCGCCGCTCGAACTCGCGGGCGCGCTCTTCTTCGCCTCGTTCGCGCGCAAGACGCGCCATCGTGGAAAAGGCCGTCGATGCGTAACCCTGCACCTCGACCAGCGCGATTGGACCGATGGGAAACTTGCCGTCTGCGTGGAACACGGAATCCTGGCTGTCCTTCCAGCCTTGATTGGCCAGACCGTGTTCGGAGGCGCGCTGATAGTCGAGCAGGCCCCACGGATTCTTGTCGCAGTGGCGCGCCACCCAGTCGGCCGCGAGTTGCAGCGCGGGCCAGATTTCGTCGAGCAATGCGCGGTCGCCGGTACGCTCGGCGTAGGCACCCGCCAGCACGATGAACAGCGGCGTGCTGTCCACGCCGCCGTAGTAGAGCGCGAACGGAACTTCACCGGTGGCGGCCATCTCGCTCTTGCGCGTCTCGTGCATGATCTTGCCGATTTCGGCGTCGCGGAACGCCGAATCCTCGCGGGCCTGATGGGCGGCCAGGAAGCGCAGGACGCCGCGCGCGAGCGTGGGATGCAGCCAGAGCATCTGCAGCGACGTGATGATGGCGTCGCGCCCGAAGGCCGTGGAAAACCACGGAATGCCGGCGTACGGATACGGACCGGTGTCGAGATCCGTGGTCAGCAAGCCGAGATCCGCCAGGGAACGGTCGATCCATTCGCTGAAGAGCGGATTGCTCGAACGCACGCGGGCACTGGCCCGGCGCCGGTCCCGCATGCGCCGGTGCGCCTCGACGAGCGCTTCGCGGATGGCCGGCCGGCCTGATTCGGGCTCGCACTCCGCGGCTTCGGCCGCATTGCGCTTGCTCTCCTCGCTGGCGTCGCTCAACGCGCGGGTGACAGCGGTGACGGACAGATAGACCGAGATGGCCGTCTCCGACTGGATATGCAGCGCGTAGTCGGCGCGCGAGGGCGACAGCACGTCCGGCGCCGGCGTGAACTGGATGCGCGCGGTGCGCTCCACTTCATCGAGACCGACGTAGCGCAGCACGACCTCGCCGTTTTCCACCACTGGCGCGCGCAGGCTGCCGCGCTTGCCGCGTTTCGCGCCGCGCACCTCGAACATGTCGAGGAAATCCGCCTTGAAGGAAATGGACAAGGGCACCGTCGACGGCTCCGTGCCGTAGTTCGTGAGGACGATGCTTTCGTGCAGCACGTGCCCGGACAACACGCGCTTGCGTTCGACGTGAATCACGCCTTCAGGCGTGCGCGCCCCGCCGATGGGCGGCAACGGGCGGTTCGTCAGGTGCGCGGTGAAAACGGCGTTGTCGCTCGACACGCTGCCTGAAAGCAGTGAAGGAGCGCGGCCGCCGAAGGTCAGGACGAGTTCGGACAGCACCCGCGTGTCGTTGACGAACAGACCGTCGTCGCCGCCGCGAATGTCGCCATTGGCGTCGTACACAGCGAACGTGTTGCCCGACTTGAGCACGAACTGACGCTCGCTGGGCATGTTGGAATGCTCGGTCGGGATGAATGCCTCGTCCGTGCCGGCAGGCTTCAATTGCGCCTCCGATTGCTGCTGTTGTTGCTGTTGCTGCTGCTGTTGGCCGGGGTCCTGCTTCTGTTCCTGATTAGTCATTGCACCTTCCTGAAAGTGATCTGAAGGGTGTTCGTGAACTACGATTGAATGCACCCGGAGTGGTGCAACATGCGCCGAACGCCCGTGCGGACGGCACCTGCATGCACCCGGTAAAGCGCTTACCCGCTATCATCGACGGTTTTTCGACTCAACCAGGCCTGACGGGTTCTCCGCGCGCAATGTCATTTCCGCATATTGATCTACTCTATTCCGCCTCGGGCCTCGCGGTGGGCTTCCTGGTCGGACTGACGGGCGTGGGCGGCGGTTCGCTGATGACGCCGCTCCTCGTCCTTCTGTTCGGCATTCACCCCGCGACGGCCGTGGGCACCGACCTGCTCTACGCAGCCGCAACCAAGACCGCCGGCACGCTGGTACACGGCCTCAAGGGCTCCGTGGACTGGCGCATCACCGGCCGGCTCGCGGCAGGCAGCGTGCCGGCAGCCGCCATCACGCTCTATTTCCTGCACGCGCACGGCATAGGCTCGCCGGATACCGCCCGTCTCATTCAGGTGATTCTCGGCAGCGCACTGCTGATCACCGCCGTTTCACTCATTTTCCGCCCGCAACTCGCGCGCCTCGCCTACCAGAAGGGCCGCAACCGTCCCGAGCGGCCGGCGCGCACGGTTGCCTGGACCGTCTTCACCGGCGCCGTGCTCGGCGTGCTGGTTTCGATCACCTCGGTGGGCGCGGGCGCGATTGGCGTGACCGTGCTCCTGCTGCTGTATCCGCGGCTCGCGACCGTGCGCATTGTGGGCTCGGACGTGGCCCATGCCGTGCCTCTGACGCTGATTGCCGGCGCGGGCCACTGGATGCTCGGTTCAGTGGACTGGGCCCTGCTCGCCTCGCTGCTCGTGGGCTCCATTCCAGGTATTGCCGTGGGCAGCATGCTCTCCTCAAAGGCGCCCGAGGCCTTGTTGCGACACGTGCTCGCCGCCACGCTGGTGCTCGTGGGAGTCAAGCTCGTTTTCAGTTGATGTTAGTCACGTCGCATGATGGTTTCCAGTCGGCCAAAAGATATAAGCCGATTCTGACCCTGCCGCATCCCGACGCCGTTTGACTCCGTATTCGTCCTAGGCCATTCGGCCAGCTTTCACACGAGCGGCCAATGCGGCATCATGGCCGCTCCATCGACCGCCGGGTAATACGGGCGTCTGGCGTGCGTCATCGGGCGTGTGCCGTGTCTTCACGAGGAGTCAGGCGATGAATCAGAACGACCATCCGCAGAACGAGCTTTCGGACGAGCACGCATCATCGAGAAACGAAGGCTCGGCCAGCGACGCTCCCGCGGATCCCGCGCGGCGAAGGCTGCTGGCGGCCGGCGTCGCGGGCGTGGGTTTCGCGGGGCTGACGCTCAGCGGTTGCAACCTGTTCGAGCAGAAACCGTCCACACCGAAGACAGCGGCAGACCTCGCGCTCGACCGCACGCTTGCGGCGCAGGTTAGGAACATCGTCGTGATCTACGCGGAAAACCGCAGCTTCACCAATCTCTACGGCAATTTTCCGGGCGTTCAATATCCGCTCTCGGCCGTGCCTGCGTCGCACTACACCCAGCTGGACCGCGACGGCGTCACGCCCATGCGCTCGCTGCCGAAGATCTGGGGCGGCCTCGTCCCGCAGGCGCAGGAAGTGAACGGCGTGCGTTACGCCATTTCCGAGCAGCAGATCACCGGCTTGCGCAACGGGCCGTTCCAGATTCCCGATGCAAACGGCGCGCCGCTGCCCAATTCCGTCATCACGCGGGATCTCGTGCACCGGTTCTATCAGAACCAGATGCAGATCAACGCCGGACGCAACAACCAGTTCGCGGCGTGGGGCGACTCGGGCGGCCTCGTCATGGGTCATTACCAGAACTCGCCGGACACCCTGAAGCTTTGGGGCCTCGCGCAGCAATACACGTTGTGCGACAACTTCTTCATGTCGGCCTTCGGCGGGTCATGGCTGAATCACATCTTCCTGATCTCGGCTCAGCCGCCCTTTTACGCGGACGCCAGCACCGGTCCGGCGGCCAAGCTGCTGGCCGTGGTCGAAGGCGACGATCCCGCCGGCTCGCGCCTGAAACTCGCGCCGAATTCTCCGGCGTCGGCACTCGAAGGCCCGCCGAAGTTCGTCCGCGACGGCGCCCTGACCGCCGACGGCTACGCGGTCAACACCATGTTCCCGCCGTTCCAGCCGAGCAATGTGCCCCCTCCGCCCGGCGGCGATCCGCGTCTGGCGGACCGGGCCAACGCGCTCGTGCTGCCGCCTCAGACGTACGCGAACATCGGCGACCGGCTGTCCGCGAAGAACGTCGACTGGGCGTGGTATAGCGGTGCATGGCAGTACGCGCTGGAACATCGCGACACCGGCGCCGTGCCGGATTTCCAGTATCACCATCAGCCTTTCAACTACTTCGCCAACTACGCACCCGGCACGGCAGCGCGCGCTCAACATCTGCGCGACGCCGGCCTTGGCGATGACCCGTCCACGAACAGGCTGCTCGCCGACATCGACGCCGGCCGCCTGCCCTCCGTCACGTTCTACAAGCCGCAAGGCAATCTCAACATGCATGCGGGCTATGCGGACGTCGCATCGGGCGACCGCCACATTTCGAATGTCATCGAGCATATCCAGCGCGGGCCGCAGTGGCAGAACACCGTCATCATCGTCACCGTGGACGAAAACGGCGGCTGGTGGGATCACGTGTCTCCGCCGAAAGGCGACCGCTGGGGGCCGGGCTCGCGCATTCCCGCGCTGGTGATTTCGCCGCTTGCGAGAAAGGGCTACGTGGATCACACGGTGCACGACACCAACTCGATCCTGCGCTTCATCTCGCGAGTGCATGATCTCGAACCGCTCGATGGCGTCATCAGACGAGACCGGGCGATGGCCGAACGCGGCCAGGCGCCGCTCGGCGACCTGACCACCGCGCTCGACCTGGCCTAGCGTCGGCCATGCGGCGCTAGTCGCGCTCGATCCACGCGCGCGCGGCTATCTCGATCAGATAGCCGTAGTGCAGCGCGTTCACCGGCACCACGGCGCGCGCCGGCTTCCACGCGCCGAAGTGGCGCGCGTAGATCTCGTTGAACGCCTTCCAGTGCTCGACACCGGCAAGGTACACCGTCACCTCGACGCAATCGCCGAGGCTCGCGCCCGCCGCCTCCAGCACGGTGCGCAGATTGGCAAGCGTCTGCTCGGCCTGCTCCTCGAACGGGCGATCGCCGGTATGCGTGCCGTCCGGACGCACGGGCAACTGGCCCGACACGCAAACGAGATTGCCCGCCCGCGTCGCGTGGCTGTAGTGGCCAGCAGGAATGGGCAGGCCAGGGGCGTTGATGAGTTCGATCGGTGGCATGGCTGTTGTGTCGAAAGACGTTGATGAGAAGGAAAGCACCGGCCCGCGCAAACCCATTACGGGGATCAAAGAGCACTCCAGGCGCTTCGGGATTCTTGATCTGCAGTCAAGTTTGATTTGAAACTATCACTGTTTTTGCGAAAGTCGAAGCGGTTCATACTCGCTTCATCGATTCTGAATCATCCAACTGGAGCAAGAACATGAACATTTTCATCACGGGTGCGGGCGGGTTCATTGGCGGTTCAATCGCCGCCGGGCTCGCGCGTGACGGACATCGCGTCCGCGGACTCATCCGTCGCGCCGAACAGGCCGGCGACCTGAAGCAACTCGGCATCGAGCCGGTCATCGGCAGCCTGGACGACGTCGCGCTGCTCGCCGCCGAAGCTCAAACCGCGGACGCCGTCATCAACGCCGCCAGCAGCGATCATCGCGGCGCGGTCGAAGCTTTGCTCGGCGCGCTCGAAGGCTCGAACAAGCCGTTCCTGCATACGAGCGGGTCGAGCATCGTCGGGGACGCGTCGGGCGGCGAGGCATCGGAGCGCATCTACACCGAAGACGATCTGCCCGAACCGACCGCCGACAAGGCGCCGCGCGTCGCCATCGACCGTCTCGTACTCGACGCCGCCAGCCGCGGCGTGCGCTCGGCGGTGCTGTGCAACACCCTGATCTACGGTCATGGCGTGGTGCCCGGCGCGTGCAGCGTACAGTTGCCGCGCCTGGAAAGACAAGCGCGGAAGAGCGGCGTCGTGCGTCATGTCGGCCACGGTTTAAATATCTGGTCGAACGTGCATATCGACGATGTCGTGGAAGCCTACCGGCTCGCGCTCCAGAAGTCGCCCGCCGGCACGTTTTATTTCGTCGAAAGCGGCGAAGCGCAGTTCCGCGACATGACCATGGCAATGGCGCGCGCGCTCGGACTGCGCGGACCGGAAGACTGGCCGCTGGAGGAAGCGATCAAGGAATGGGGCTATGAAATGGCCTCGTACGGCCTCGGCTCGAACAGCCGCGTGCGCAGTCAGCGCATCCGTGCAACGCTCGGCTGGCAGCCGGCGCGGACGTCCGTGATCGAGTGGATCGAAAACGAACTCGTCACCAAAGCGGCGTAAGCACGGACAACTTCAGCACCGCACCGCGCGGCAAACTGGCTTGACCAATTTGCCGCGCAGGCCGAAGACGTCGATTTATTTCAGCGCGCTCGAATAACGCTCGATATCCGCCTCAGGCATGCCGGATTTCTCCGCCGATTCACGAATCTGTTGCCACGTGGTCGGATCGACGGCAATGCCCTTCGCGCCATATTCCGCACGGCGCGCTTCTTCCACATCGCCCGGAGCCAGGATCTCATCCACGCCCTCGGCACGCGGCGACGCCTTCATCCAGGCAAGAAACGCTTCCGCTTCCTGCTGCGCGGCGGGTGCGTCGAACGCGTTCGGGTCGAGAATGACCGAGGTCATGCAGTTCATGATCGCGCTCGTCTTCTCCAGCGTGCTTTCATGCGTCGTATAGCCCCCCGACAGCGCTCCGCCGAAAATCTCGCACAACGCCGCGAGCCCCGAGCCCTTGTGCAGACCGAAGGCCGTCAGCGTACCGAACGGCTCCTCGTGCATGACCTTCGGCTCGATGGTCGGATGCCCTTCGTGATCGAGCAGCATGCCCGGCGCAACCTTCACGCCCTTGTTGTACGCGACGCGCGTCTTGCCGTACGCGATGCCGGCCGTCGCGAAGTCAAGCACCAGCGGCGGTTTGCCGTCGCGCGGATAAGCCGCGCAGAACGGATTCGTGCCGAAACGGCGGTCGATGCCGCCGAACGGCGCCACCAGCGGATCGCCCGCGACATTCACGAAATGGAAGGACACGAGACCGGCCTTCGCGCACTGTTCCGCCCAGTGACCGATCCGGCCGATGTGATGCGCGTTGCGCAGGCCGACCGCGCATACACCCAGTTTCTTCGCGCGCTCGATGCCATGTTCCATCGCCTCGTAGGCGACGACCTGGCCAAAGCCCTTGCGGCCGTCGATGCTCAGCACCGCGCCGGCATCGCGGACGATTTCGGCATGCGTGTTGAGTTGCAGTTGCCCTTCGCCGAGCGAAGCGACATAGCGCGGAATCATGCCGATGCCATGCGAATCGTGCCCCGACAGGTTCGACATCACGAGGTGGTCCGCGATCAGTTCGGCCTCGCGCGGCGCACTGCCCGCGTGCGTCCAGATGGCGCTGACATAGGCGTGCAGCGTGTCGGCGGCAATGCGCCGTTCCGGGGCGTTCGTGCTGGGCGTGGAAGATGCGTTCATTGCGAAACTTGTCTCCATGATGATGGGCTTGCGCGTCCAGCGTCGGGACGCGTGCGGGCCCATCACTTTACCGACGATCAACTGGCCTTACCAGTTTGAATTCGCAGTTTTCCGCGAACGGTCGAAAAAAAGCCCGGACAAGCCGGGTCTGAGTCAAACCTGCGTCAAACCTGCGTCCTGCAAAAACTTGCCGTCAAGGCGCCAGCGCAATCACCTCCGCCACCGACGCCGTCAGCTTCTTCGCGTAAGGCACATGAAGGAATTCGTTCGGCCCATGTGCGTTCGACTTCGGTCCGAGCACGCCGCACACCATGAACTGCGAGCGCGGGAAGCCTTCTTTCAGCGTGTTCATCAACGGAATCGTGCCGCCCTGCCCCATGAAGGCCACATCCGCGCCGAAGTGCCGCCGCGATGCCTCGCTCAGCGAACTGGCGAGCCAGGGTGCCAGGTCGGGCGCATTCCAGCCTGTCGCCGCTCCCGCTTCCGGCTTGAACGTCACCCGGGCGTTATAGGGCGGATCGAGTTCGAGCAAGGACTTCAGCTGCGCAACCGCCGTCGTGGCCTCGACGAGCGGCGGCAGGCGCAACGACAGCTTGAACGCCGTACGCGGCGCCAGCACGTTGCCGGCGTCGGCGAGCGCCGGCAGTCCGGCCGCGCCTGTTACGGTCAGCGAGGGACGCCAGGTGGAATTGAGCAACGCCTCGTGCGGGTCCGTAGTGGTCGGCAGGACACTGCCGCCGTCCTGACCGCAGCTCCACGGCAGTTTCTTCCAGACGTCGTCGCCCAGAATATTGGCGGTGACCGCGGCTTCGCGCTGCCGCAGCAACGGGATCTCGCAATGGAAATTCTTCGGCAGCAGGTCGCCGGTGCTCGCGTCCTCTAGGCGCTCGAGCAGCTGCCGCATGATGCGGAACGTCGACGGTGCAATGCCGCCGTAGCCGCCCGAATGAATGCCCTCGTCGAGCACCTGAACCTCGAGGTCGCCGCCGACCAGACCACGCAGCGACGTGGTCAGCCACAGCTGATCGTAGTTGCCCGCGCCCGAATCCAGGCAGATCACCAGACCGACCTCGCCGAGCCTGTCGCGCAACGCGTCGATGTAGGGCAGCAGGTCATAGCTGCCCGACTCTTCGCAAGTCTCGATGATGCCCACGCAGCGCGGCCGTTCCACGCCTTGTGCGTCCAGCGCCGCGAGCGCCGTGATGCTGGCGTAGGTGGCGTAGCCGTCGTCGGCGCCGCCGCGGCCATAGAGCTTGTCGTTCTCGAGCTTCGGTGTCCAAGGGCCGAGGTCGTTGCGCCAGCCTTCGAATTCCGGCTGCTTGTCGAGATGGCCGTACAGCACCACGGTTTCCGTGCTGCCCGAACGAGTCGCGGGCGCTTCGAAGAAGATCACCGGCGTGCGCCCGGTCAGGCGCACGATCTCCACCTTGAGGCCCTTGACCGGCTGCGTCTTCACCCAGTCCACCGCGTCCGTGACGACGCGCTCGATGAAGCCATGGCGCGCCCAGTCGTGATCGAACATCGGGCTTTTTGCGGGAATTGCGATGTAATCAGTCAGCGCCGGAACGATTTCGTCGTTCCACTTGCGTTCCACAAAATCGCGCAGCGCAGCGGAGTCCAGTTGCACCGCCTCGTCGTGTTGAATGCTGCCGCCGGTAGTCATGAGCGTGTGTCCATTGAAGCAAAAATCTCATGATAGACGGGATTCACGCCAGATTCGAATTGCGACTCATTGCTCATACAATTAGTTTGACTGCGCTCAATCGACTGGCAACTGCGTTCTTGCCACATCGTCACGGCGCAGCCGATACCACCTCGCGCGTCACGGCCGGATCGGCGTCAATTGCCTGCTCGGTGAATGGAAAGCGCGCCCAGCGTTTCGCCGCGAATGCGCGGGTCGCGTCGGCGGAGTGAGGCGAAGCCGGATCGTCCGATTCGGAGTGCGACAGCATCGTGTCCGCCTCCACGCTATCTCCGCCGTCTGCGCCGAACGTCACGACCTGGACATAGCTGTCGCCCTGCCCGTTCGGATCCATCGGATAGCCTTTCGCGTCCAGCGGCCGCCGCGCGCACACAACCGTGAAGTAGCCCGCCTCGTCACACCCGCCGTAGAGCGGCACGCGCGCGCCCTGGCGCGTGGTGTAGAGAATGTCGCCGCGCCGCGAATCCAGCGCGAAGCCGTTCAGCCTGAGCGCCAGCGCCGCGCCGCCCAGCGCCTGACGCAAGTCCTGCAGCACAGCCGGATTGTCGACGTTGAAGTCGGCCGGCGTCGCAAGCGGCTTGTCCGGATCGAAACCCGATGCGTAGAGCCGCTCGGGCGCGATGCGCGTGATGCGCATCCAGAACTCGTCCCACAGGTTGGCGCCGCGCGCGTCGATGTCCGCCGTCCCGTTCCACTGCCGCAGCACCTCGCAGGCGTCGTGCAGGTTGGAGAGCGCATCGTTGACGGTGCAGACGGCGTCGAGCAGCGGCTTGCGGAACAGCCGTTCGGACATCGAGTGAGTCTCGAGCACGGCCGTTTCCAGCGCATCGCGCGTCACCCCGCCGCGCTCGCGTTGCAGGCGCGCGGCGAGCAGATGGCCATAGCGCGTGCGCAGCGATTGCTCGACGCGCGTGGCCCCGGCGATGCGCGGATAGCCCGTCATCGGCGCGTTGGCATTGGTGAGCCAGTAGCTGTCGTTGAAGTTGCCGACATAGTCGCCGCGCACGGTGTTCGCCATCTGCCCGACGGCCAGCGCACCCGCTTGCGCGCTGGCCGGATCGACGCGCCACGCGCAGGCGCTCCTGGCGCCGTCGAGGAACGGCACGCCCGGCACGCGCCCCGCGAACGCACGGCCGGCGGGCGTCGTGCAGGTGTCCAGGAGATCGTCGGGGACATCGGGAATCGGGCCGATGTCCCCGAACCACACGCGCGCATCGCCGCGACCGATGGCAAACGTGTTGACCCACGGCATCCCGGCGTAGCGTTTCTGGATCGCGATGAAGTCGTTCAGCGAACGCGCCTGGTTCCACGCGAAGAAGTTCTGGAAGGCGCGCAGATTGTCGGCGTTGACGTCGGCGAGCGCGTAGGCGCGTTGCGCATTCCAGCCGAGACCCGCCGCCTGCGCCGACAGATCGACGACCGGACCATAGCGCGTCTTGTAGAGCGTACGGGCGACCGTCTCGTAGGATCCATCGGCGCGCCGCGCGCGCACCGTGAGCGGCACGGGCGTCATGGCCTCGCTCTGGCCGTCGACGAGATAGCGCGTCGGATCGGCCGGATCCAGCGCGAGCTGGAAAATGCCGAAGCGCCGCGCGCTCGACACCGTATGCGTCCATGCGACGTTCTCGTTGAAGCCGAGCACGATCAGCGGCACGCCGAGAAACGACACGCCCGCGACATTCACCTTGCCCGGAATGGTCAGCTGCGCCTGGTAGAAACGGTCCGGACCGCGCCAGAACCAGTGCGGATTGCCGAACAGGATGCTGCGTCCGTCGTGCGTCACCGGTGCGCCGAACGCAAGCGCATTGCTGCCGATGCCGGGCGTGTCGCCGATCGCAAACCGCAGCGTGTCCGCGGTCTGCTGCGGCGCGTCGAGTGAGCCGCGCGGCGCGGTGGCCGCGGTCGGCGGATGGGCCGTCGCGATCGGCGTGATGAAGCGTACCGAGCCGCCCGCCAGATTGGCCGCGATCAGACGCCGGTAGATATCGTCGGTGCTGATCTTCGTGAGCCACGGCTTGCCCCGGCATGCCGCATGCGCGCCCGGCGAACGGCCTGCATCGATTTCCGTGAGATAACGGTTGTAGCCGCTGGCGAAACCATCGATCAGACTGCGCAGGTCGGCCGGCTGCGCCGCGCGATAACGGTCGAGATTCGCCTGCTCGCCGATCAGCCTGAAGAAGAAGTCCGAGTCGATGTTGCGCGGCTGACCGAAGGTCGCGGGAGCGGAAGGACGGGCATCCGCGCCGAAGAAGGCAGAGCGCTCGCCCCGATAGGTGACGAAGGCATCGGCGAGCGTGCAGAGGTTATCCTCCGCCTGTGCATAGCCGAAACCGAAACCCAGACTGCCCCAGTCGGCGGCGCGGATGTGCGGAATACCGTCGCGAGTGCGGCGGATTTCGGCGCTCCAGGTGCTCGTGCTCTGTGTGCTCTGTGTGATCTGTGCAGAAGGCGGACCGGCATCGGAGGATGACGGAGGATAGGCGCAACCGGCCAGCAAAACGCTCGCGAGCACACCGGAGATGACGAGGCTGATGGTCTGATTCATCGCGCGAGTCCCTCGGTCCAGTCAGCGTGACACCATGAAGCCGTGACGATGGGCGAACCACCGCCCGCGCGCAGTATCGCATCGGGTGCGAAGCATGCACCGCCAAAGTCTAGCCGCTCGCGGTGGTATCGCGAACCGGTGCCGCCCCTGACCATTCACCCCGAAGATGACCGATTCCGACGATCCCCGCCCCACCCCGCCCGAATGCCCGCTGCCCGGCGATTGCTGCCAAAGCGGCTGCGACCCCTGCGTGTTCGATCTTTATGACGAAGCGTTGGCGCGCTATCGGACGGAACTGGCGGCGTGGGAAGCGCGTCATCGTCTGCAAGCAGCCCGGGACGATTGACGGACGGCTTTCACCCGGCGATCCGAGCAGTTCCGCGCGCACGGCGCTATGCTGGTGTCCCCCTGTCGGCCGGAGCCGGTTCCGGCTGCCTGGTAGCGGGTAAAAAGCAGGCAAAAACCACTCTCAAGGAGCAGCGCCCCATGTCTCTCACGATGTATCGCGCATCGATTCCCGTCTTCATCCGCGGCCTCGAAGTGTGCGCGGATCTGCTCGCCAAAGGCGCCGCCTTCGCGGACCAGAAAGGCCTCGCCCACGCCGATGTCCTCAACGCCCGGCTCGCGCCCGACATGCTGCCGCTCGTCGCCCAGATCCAGCGCGCCAGCGACACCGCCAAGCTGTCGGCGGCGCGCCTGTCAGGCGTCGAGGCGCCGCGTTTCGAGGACGACGAGGACAGCTTCGCGTCGCTGCAGGCGCGCATCGAGATGACGATTGCGTTTCTGAAGGGCATCGACAAGTCCACGCTCGTCGACAGCGAAGCGCGCACGGTCACGCTTAAGTTTCCGGACTTTTCGCCGTCGTTTTCCGGCGTCGATTATCTGCTCGGCTTCGGGCTGCCGAATTTCTATTTCCACGTCGTCACGACGCACGACATCCTGCGCCATCTCGGCGCGCCGATCGGCAAACGGGATTTCCTCGGCCCGCTCAAGTAAGACTCAAGGGCGACGCGGGACGAACCGTCCCGCTCACCCCTGCCGCGCCGCGATCTGCTTGCGCCAGCCGGCGAGAATCCGGCGCGCGAGCGCGTCGTAGTCGCCGCCGAAGTGGTGGTCGCCCGGCAGCTTCACCACTTCGATACCCGTCTTCGTCAGGTCCGGGCACAGCGTGTCTTCTTCCTTCTCGCCGTAGATGCATTGCACCATCGCCGGGGGCACCTTGTTCAGTTCCGGCCGCACCTTCAGCGCCTTGTCGCTCGCCGGCATGCCGAGCCAGCCCGTCACGCGGATCTGGAAATCGGCGGCGGGCGAGAAGCCCATCAGCGAGATGTACGACACCTGTTCGCGCACCGCGTCCGGCAGACGGTTGTAGGCGAACGGCATGACATCGGCGCCGAACGAATAGCCCAGCAGCGCCACGTGGCTCGTATGCCAGCGCGCGTTGTAGAAGCGGATCACGCGGGCGAGGTCGTTGGCCGTCTGTTGCGGCGTCTTCTCGCTCCAGAAGTAGCGCAGCGAATCGATGCCGATCACCGACACCCCGTCACGCTGCAACGCAAGCGCCATGGTCTTGTCGAGATCGCGCCAGCCGCCGTCGCCGGAAATCACGATGGCCAGCAGATCGGTCGGCTTGTCGGCGCGCAGTTCGATCAGCGGCAGATCCGAAACATCGCCCTCGGCCACCGGCTCGGCCTTCTTCAGGTGCGGCGCGGTCAGCGCGACCAGCGCGTCGGCCTTCGAGTGCCCCGGCTGCGGCGCCGTCGCGCGCTCCAGGAAGCCCGGCAAACCCTTGGCGTGGATGATGGTGGGGTCCGGCGGACACGGATCGAAACGGGCGTCGAGCTGGGCATCGGCGTTAAGCGACACTGCGCCCGCCACTGTGTTGTCCGGCGCCTGACGCAGCGAGCTCTCCGCGAGCGCCGCGCCCTGGCCCGTGCCGGCGAGAATCGGCGAATAGTAGTGGTTCGTCTGTACGGTGCGCTCGAGCTGATGGCTCATGTTTTCCGCATCGCCGACGAGGTTGTGACACTCCTTCTCGCTCTTGTCCGCCTTCACCTGCGCCGCGTATTTCAGCGTATCGACGCCGATCACCATTGCGCCTTTCGCGGCGAGGGCATCGGCGGCCTGCTGGTCGGACGGACTCCAGCCGCTCTTCTCCGAAAACAGCACGACGAAGCCGGTCATGTCGCCGGCGGGTTTCGTCAGCATCACCTGGCCGTAGCGGCCGCCGGGAATCGATTCGGCGGCATGGGCCGCGCCCAGCCAGGAAACAGCACACACGGCGGCGGCTACGAACGCCGCTGCCTTCTTGCAAAGGAATGTCATGAACGCCAGCCGCCCGCGAGAAGCGAGAGATCCGCCAAAGTGAAAAATACGCCGACCGAACCGGATGCCGCCAGATAACGCGGCTCCCAGCGCGGCTGGAACTTGCTCTTGAATCCGCGCAGGCCGCGGAAGTTATAGAAGCGTCCGCCGAAGCGCCAGACGAGGCCGGCGAAGCGGTGCCAGTGCGACGCGAGCGGCGTCGGCTCCATGCCCGACAACGGCGCGATGCCCAGCGACAGCGACTTGAAGCCCGTTTCCTTTAGATGCAGCGCGAGCTTCGTGAAGAGATACTCCATCGCGTACGACGACGCCGCTTCGACATGGCGCATCACGCCGACAGTCGCTTCGGTGTTCATGTCGGTGGTCATGAAGGTGACGAACGCCACCGGCACGCCCTGTTGCCGGACCAGCAGCACCGACTGCGCCGACAGATAGTCTTCCGTGAACGCCGCCACTGAGAAGCTCTTCTCGCGCGCGGAACGGCTGTCGAGCCAGTCGTCAGAGATGGCGCGCAGCATCGGCAGGCTGGCGACGATGCGGTCCGGCCCGATGACCTCGGTGTCGAAGCCATCGCGTTCGCCGCGCTTGAGCGCATAGCGCAGATGCGAGCGGTGCGATCCCTTCAGGTCGAAGTCGGCCAGGGCCACGTGCGCTTCCTCGCCGAGCTTCATCAGCGTCAGGCCGGCGTCGAGATACAGCGGCAAGGCGTCAGCGCGCACCTGATAGAACGCGGCGCGGCCGTTGTGCGCATGCGCCAGTTCCACGAACTTGCGGATCAGCTCCGCCCACTCGCGGCGCGGACCCACCGGATCATGCAAGGCGGCCCACGTGCGGCCGTGCTTGGCGTACATCAGGAAAGCTTCGCGCGACTCCGAAAACAGGAAACTCTTGTCGCCCATCATCGCGAGGCCGGCGTCGCTGCGCTCCTGCGCGCGGAAGATGCGCGCGGCATCGGCGAGATCCTGCGGCGCGGGCTTCACGAAACGGCCCGCCGCCGGACGCAGCAGTTGCCACACGGCGAACACCGTGCCGAACACGGCCGCGGCGAGCGTCGCGCGCAGCGCACGCGGAGCGCGCTCGTCGAACGCGAACTGCCACCAGAGATCGCCGCTGTACGGCACGTCGCGGAATGCAAAGAACATGATCCAGAAGGCGAACGCCATCACGACGCCGATCGAGATCAGCCAGGTCGCCGTGAAACGCTCGGCAAACAGCGACGAACGGCGGTTGAAGCGCTCGCGCGTTAGCACCAGCAGCACGATCAGGAACGCCAGCACGCCGACTTCGACGAACGCCAGGCCCTTCGCCAGCGACAGCGCCAGGTTGGCGACCGCCAGGCCCAGCGCGAGCCACCAGGCGGCATCGAGCCGGCGCAGCAGGCCGCGCGCGACGAACAGCAGCAGCACGCCGAGCACGGAGCCGAGCAGTTGCGAGCTTTCCAGCACCCACAGCGGCACGATGGTTCGCAGCAGCGCGATGCGCATCTTGAAGGCCGGCGTCGCGCCGGAGATGACGAGCATGGTGCCGGCCGCGAACGTGACGATCGACAGGAACACCGGCGCGAGCTGCGACACGTGATGCGGGCTCAGGAAGCCGAAGCGGCCTTTCAGCGCGCGGCCTTCGAAGGCGGCCATCACGCCGGCCGAGAGGATCAGCGGCAGGCCGAAATAGATGGCGCGATACGCGAGCAGCGCCGCGACCACGTCGGGCGTCTGCGCGCTGCCGCCGAGCGCGAAGACCATCGCTGCCTCGAACACGCCGACGCCGCCCGGCGTATGACCGATCATGCCGAGCAGCATCGCGGCCGAGAAGACCGTCATGAAGTCGATGAAGCCGACTTGCGGATTCGGCAGCAGCGCCCAGAGCGCGAGGCCCGCGCCGAAGACATCGACGACGGCCAGCGCCGCCTGCGCGACGAAATCGCGCCGCGCCGGCACGGTGAACGACAGCCACTTCCAGCGCGACTGCAGCGTGCGCGGCGCGCGGCCGCACAGCAGGACCATCGCAGCGAACACGGCCAGCAGCGCCGCGCCGGTCACGCGCAGTGCGGCGGGCGGCAGATGCAGCAGGCCCGAGAGCGTGTGCGCGTCGAACAGCATGCACGCCGCAGCCATGAAGGCCAGCGAGAGCGCCAGCGTGATGCTCGTGAACAGGGTGAGCCGGCCGACTTGCGCGGGCGTCACGCCGGAGGCGCCATAGACGCGGCAGCGCACCGCGCCGCCCGTCAGCGCGCCGAAGCCGGTGACGTTGCCGAGCGCCGAGCCGACCGTCGCGCCGACCCACAGCAGCGAGCGCGGCAGCGTCACGCCGATGTGCCGCAACCCGACCGCATCGCGCCCGACGAGTGCGGCGAAGGACAGCGCAGTGGCGAACAGCGCGGCGAGCCAGGCTTGCGGCGTCATCACGCGCAGCGAATGCACGACCGACTTGTAGTCGACCGCGCGCGAAAGATGCTGGAAGACGATCAGGAGCAGCACGCAGATCACGACCGTCAGGACGGGCGCGGCGAGCCGCTGAAGCTGGAAGCCGCCGGCCAAGGGGCCGGACGGGGCGATGGCGCGAAGCCGGGCGAGCAACTTTGTGCGGGACATGCGTTCTATCAGACTGGCTCACGATGCCGGCCGGCGAGGAATCGCCGGGGGCAACGGTACATCGGGGTTATCGGGCTCGCGCACCGTACGCGCCACACGCGCTCAAGAAACGCGCTTTCGGCTCGGGTCGCCCGCGCTCGCGCCATACAAATGGCTTCAGGGAATGAAACGCCTATATAACGGCGACGGTTGACCCGACTTGACGCATATTGGGAAAAGTACGGACTGTAAGGTTAGCAGCCGCTGCGGCGGCGCTTCTGTTATTACCGATTGTAATAACGGCTGCCGGTCGGAATGCAAAAAAGCCGCTAAGATCGGACCGGCCACGCGGCAACGCGGAAATGACTAGAAAAGGTATCGAATCATATGAAGAGAAAAGCAGCCCTCCTGTGCGCGGCCCTGAGCGCTTCCCTGCTGAGCGCGTGCGTCGCGACGGACGACAGCCTGCTCAGGACCGTGCCGATCGGCTCCGGCACGTCACAAAGCAAGCCTTACGAGTTCACCCGCTGCGTGAAGTCGGGTTGGACGTCGATCGGCGGGCGCGTGCGGGAATACTCGCCGGGCCCCGACACGCAGGCCATCTCGATTCCGAGCGGCGGTCCGACGAGTCAATCCGTGGTGTTGTTGATCGCGCAGGCATCGGCGAACAACACCGGCTACACGATCTATGGCGATATCGGCGTGGCGGGCCGCTATGTCGCGGCCACCCATACTTGCGACTGAGCCGCGAGTAAGTGCTCAGGCGCGGCGGCTCAGGAAGGCTTGCCGTCGCGCATGTCGACGCCCGCCAGATGGGTGCCGACCACCCGTCCGATCAGATAGCCGTCCGACGCGCACGCGTTGACGCGCTCCTTGCCATCCCACTGGATCTTGTATTGATCGTCCTGCGAGTGGATCGCGGAGGGATCGAACTTGCGCTTCGGCTTGCCGCCGTTGCGGGCGTCCTCGCCGACCATCCGGTTCCAGGTGAGTGCGTAACCGTAGCGGACGCCGTCGGCGAAGGCATCGTCGTCGCACACCTGGCTGGGGGTCTTCGTCTTGACCATCAGGTGGTAGCCGTCCGGGCTGCCGACCATGATGCGGCGCTCGCCCGGAGGCAGGGCCGGCGCGGGCGGCCGGACGGGCGTGCGCGCTGCCTGGACCGGCGCCGTGCCCGACGCGGGCGCGGCGGCATCCGTGCCGTCCTGCTGTGGAAGGGGCGCACATGCGCCGAGAATCAGCACCGCGCTCGCGGCAACCGCCGCGCCGGCACCTTGCATTGTCTTGAACGATAGCCTGCGAATCACCTGCGCTGAACCCGTCTCGAATTAGTCCGGGCTCTACCTTACCATCTCGCGATGAATTCCTCGGAACGTTCCTAAACGACGATGGGCCGCCTCCGAGGCGGCCCTGCGCGGCTGCGTCCGGATCAGGAGGCCGACGACGTATTGCTCATCGGCATTTCGATGCCGCGCCGCGCCATCTCGACAATCAGGAAGGTTCGCCGCGTCACGTGGAAGCGCGCGAGCAGATCGCTCGAATATTCCTTCGCGGTGTTTTCGCTGATGTTCATCTTGCGCGCGATCGCCTTGTTCGACAGCCCCTGCAGCAGATAGCGCAGTGTTTCGGTCAGGCGCGGCGGCAGGTCGAGCGACTCGACCGTCACGCTCGGATGCGGCGTAACCGGCCTCGGGCTGTGACCGCCCTTGCCGAGCACGGTGTTCGGCAGGTACACGCGGCCGTTCAGGATGGTCTTGAGCGCCTCGCGGAACACCCCGGCGCCCTGCTCGCTGCCCTTGGAAATGAATCCGCACGCGCCGTTCTTGATGCATTCAAGCACGGTGTCGCGGTCGTCCTGGGCGGACAGCATGATGGTCTGGACTTCGCGCTCTTCCTCGCGGATCCAGTTCAGCAGGTCCATGCCGGTGTCCTGGCCACGCAGATGGTAGTCGAGGAAGATGAGGTCGTAGGTATTGGCGGAAAGCTTGGCTTTCGCCTGTTCGAAACCGTCGGCCTCGTCGATTTCGAGCAAAGGCTCATTGGCCAGGATGAGACTTTTCATCGCGCTCCTGGTGAGCCCTTCGTCCTCAACTAGCAAAACTGTTTTGAAATAGCCATTTTCCATTGCGACGCTCCGAGAACGGTTCCGATCTTACGCGGGCCTTGGACGACTTCTACCCCCCTTTCGCAGGGATCCATCCGGCAGTCCCCCAAAATCTCTGAACTCCCCTTCCCGTGCCGGGTTGAGCGATAAGCACGGCCGGTCGAAACTGGCGGCATCGAATCAGCCATATCAAATAACGACCAGGAGGATGAGATGTCAAGCCGTCTAGCCCACAACGAGAGCGAGTTCGCGTTGTGGCGAATCAAGCGGGCCCGCACCAGCGACGCTTCACGCCGCGTGCTGATCGCCCACAAGGACAAGTCGATCGGCGATTCGCTCGCCGTGCAACTTCGGCTCAAAGGCTTGCAGGTCATCCATTCGCAGGATCTCAAATCCGTCCGCGCGCTGGTCGGCAGCTGGCAGCCGCACGCGCTGCTGCTCGACACGAGCCTCGACAGCGACTCCGGCTACGTCTTCCTGCGCACGCTCCAGATGGATTCGGAGATGACGGGCCGTCTGCTCGTCGCGATGAGCAACGTCTGGCCCGCCGATCCCGTGCAGATGCTCAAGGACGCCGGGTTCGACGCGCATTGCCGCCGGCCGTGCGCGACCTGGCGGATCGTCGATATGGTCGAAGCGTTCTTTTCAGCGCCGCTCAGGCGCTGATGTTTCGATGTTTGCAGGAGGTGTCGCATGAACCCGCTTGCTTGTCTTGTGGCTCGAGGCCTGTTGCCCGCGAATGCCTCGCGCGTGCGGACCTCGGTGGAAGCGCGCGTCAGGCGCCGTCGCCGTCGCATGGGGCCGGGGTCGCGCCGGTTGCCATCGCGAGCGACGCCCGTATTTCACTACCTGGCTCGATGACCGCCACACCCGTTCCGTCCACGCCGCGCGCCGCGAGATTGAAGCCGTCGCTGACGTGCGAAACCGGCTCGACGCACAGATAGCCCGCCCCCGCCGGACAATGCACGACGACGTGGCTCAATGCATCGCCGGCCATGAGGGCAAGCGTGCGGCCATGCGCGTAATGCAGCGTCGCGCGGCCGTCCCAGCCGCTGAGATAGCGCGTGTAGCCCTGCTTCTCGCGCGCGTGCTGGCGGGGCGGCGCCTCGTCGGCTACTCCGACCGCGATCTCTTCCTCATGGCGCCACAACGTGGCCGCGTCGACTTCCGCCTCCGTCGCGGCGAAATAAGGATGGAAACCCAGACCGACCGGCATCGGCTGCGACGAGCGGTTCAATACGCGCATCGACAGACGCGCGCCTTCGGACGTCGCCTCGATCAGCTGCACCGCTTCGAACGCCCACGGCCAGCCATGCTCGCCCGCGCGATGCACGAAGCGCAGCACGGCGCAATCCGGCTCGTGCAGTTCCACCTGCCACGCCGCGAACTGGCCGAAGCCATGCAGCGCGTGCGGCATGCCGGGGAACGTCGCCAGTTCGACGAGCGAACCGTCCGGCCCCGCGAAGCGCGCATCGCGCACCCGGTTGGAGAACGGCACGAGCGGATAGCTGCCGCCTTTCGGCCACGCGTCGCAGGGCCAGCTCGCCGCCGTCACCGGCGCGAGCCATTCCTGAACGCCGTCTGCATCGACGGTGGCGAAGCGCGTGATGCGCCCGCCGGCCTGCGGCGCGATCTCCAGCGTATGCGGCCCGCTGGAGATGACGAGCTTCGGCTCGGCCTCGAGTGTCACGACTTCACGCATGGTCGTCACGTTGCTGCTTCGTCAGGAAGAGAACGGCGCGCGTGGGTATCGGTCGCGGTCACTGTTTCTGTTCCTTCACGCGCGACACGAGCTGCGTCGGGCTCACGAACTGCAGCGCGATCAGCACCCAGACCATCGTGATCGCCATGTAGATCATCGCCATGGCGTCGATGGATTGCGGCGCGCGCACGCCCGTCGAGAACACCGCGTAGTACAGCGCGACCACCAGCGTCTGCGTGGTCGGTCCGGCGGTGAAGAAGGTGAGCTCGAACATGCCGATGGTGCGCACCAGCACCAGCAGCCCCGCCGCAAGCATGCCCGGCACGAGCAGCGGCAGCAGCACGTAACGAAAATAACGGAACGTGTTCGCACCAAAAATGCGTGCGGCCGATTCCAGATTCGGATCGATCTGCTCGATAAACGGCGTCATCACCAGAATCACGAACGGAAGCGCGGGCACCAGGTTCGCGAGAATCACGCCGGTCAACGTGCCCGCGAGATGGAACTTGTACATGACCGTGGCCATCGGAATGCCATAGGTCACGGGCGGCACCATCAGCGGCAGCAGGAACACGAGCATTGCGAAGCGCTTGCCTGGGAACTGCACGCGCGCCAGCGCGTACGCCGCCGGCACGCCGAGCACGATGGACAGCAGCACCACCGCGCCCACCACTTCGAGCGTCACGAGCAGCACGCTCGAGAGCTGGAAATCGCTCCATGCCTGCGCATACCAGTGCAACGTGAAGCCCTGCGGCAGCAGCGTGCCGAACCAGCGTGTCGCCACCGAGTTCACGGCGACGGTCGCGATCAGCAACAGCACATTGAGGAGGAAGAAGGCCATCGTCGCCCAGACGATGCCCTTCCACAGTCGGTCGCGGAGGCTCGTTTGCTGTTTCATCGCACGGGTGGTGCCCTGGGTCGGGGCGCCGGCTTGCCAGCCGGACGCCGCGTGGTTATCGGTTGTCATCAGCCCTTGCCTCCGGTCACCGGACCCGTATAGAAGAAACGGCGCGCGCCGAGCATGCCGCCCACCACGAGCAACTGCACGAAACCCATGACGATCGCGATGGTCGATGCCAGCGCATAGTCATAGCTTTCGAACGCGGCTTCCGACGCGGCGATGGAAATGACGCGCGTCGGCCCGGCCGGCGCGCCGAGCAACACCGCCGACGGAAACACCGAGAACGCCTGCACGAAGGAGAGGCACGCGGTCATCGTCAGGCCGGGCAGCAGCAACGGCAGGTAGACCTGGCGAAACTGCTGCCAGGGACTCGCGCCGAGTGTGGCGGCGGCGCGCGCGAGCGTCGGGTCGATGCCGGTCACGTAGGACAAGGTCAGCAGGAACGCGAACGGAAAGCCCGACACGATCAGCGAGATCAGCACGCCCCAGTAGTTATGCGTGAGGCGCACTTCATCGCCGTACAGGTGCAGCGCCTGCAAGGCCTGCGGAAACCAGCCATTGGGGCTGAAATAGGTGAGCATGCCGTCGGCGATCAGCACCGTGCCGAGCGTCACCGGCACGACCAGCAGCGTGGTCACGAACTTCTGCCACGGCGACGTGCGGCGCAACGCGAACGCCACCGGCACCGAGACGCCGACGTTGATGAGGGTCGCGGGCACGGCGAGCTTCAGCGTGACGATGATGGTCGGCCACATCGACGTGTCGGTGAAGAACGTGATGTAGTTGGCCCAGATGCTGCCGCCGTTCATCGGCTGGAACGACAGCATCAGGCCGTAGGCGAACGGATAGATGAACAGCGCGACGATGAAGAGCAGCGCCGGCGCAACCAGCCAGCCCTTCGGATCGCGCGGCTGGGCGGGCAGCGCGATCATTGCTCTGCTCCGTACACGAGGATCTTCGATGGCGCCACGCGCAGCGCGATGCGCTCGCCTTCCGAGCATTCGCCCGCGATGCGCGCCCACAGCTTGCCGAACGCCGTCTTCACGATGATGAGCGAATCGCGGCCGCCATACTCGACCACTTCCACGTGCGCTTCGAACGCGTTTTCAGTGCCGGGCGCCGCACGCTCCATGTCTTCGGGACGCAGCGCCACCGACACCTGCTTGCTGTCGAAGCCTTCCATCGGCGTGCCGAGCAGCTTCACGCCGTTTGCGTTCACGGCGACCGCTTCGCCCTGCGTGCCTTCGAGCGTGGCCGCGACGACATTGCGGAAGCCCATGAAGCGGGCGACATGCAGGTTCTTCGGTCGCGAATAGACTTCCTTCGGCGACGCCACCTGCTGCACTACGCCCTCCCTCATCACGACGATGCGATCCGCCATCGACAGCGCCTCGTCCTGATCGTGCGTCACGTAGAGCGTGGCGCGCTCCAGCTTGCCGTGAATGCGGCGGATTTCCGCACGCATCTCGATGCGCAGCTTGGTGTCGAGGTTCGAGAGCGGCTCGTCCATCAGCACGAGCGGCGGCTCGATGACGATCGCGCGGGCAATGGCCACGCGCTGCTGCTGGCCGCCGGAGAGCTGGCCGGGCAGCTTGGCGTCGTGGCCGGTCAGCTGCACGAGTTGCAGCGCGGCTTTTGCGCGCTTGGTTGCTTCCGCTTTCGGCACGCCGCGCATCTTGAGGCCGAAGCCGACGTTGTCGAGCACCGACATATGCGGGAACAGCGCGTAGTTCTGGAAGACCATGCCGAAGCCGCGCTTCTCGGGCGGCAGCACGTCGATACGTTTGTCATCGAGCCAGATGCCGCCGCCCGTCAGCGGCTGCAGGCCGGCGATGCAGTTGAGCGCGGTCGACTTGCCGCAACCCGATGGCCCCAGCAGCGCGATGAACTCTCCGCGCTGAATGTTCAGATCGAGGCCTTTCAGTGCGGCGAGCTGTTGCCCTTCCGCGTTGGTGAAGCTGCGCGAGACCGAGTCGAGGCGCAGTTGCTCAAAGGTGTGCTTCATGACGAATTCCTGCGCGCGGATGAGCGCGTGTCTTGTGCAGGCGGCGACGCTCCTTGCGAGGAACGTCGCCGCATCGGGGCCGCCGTGGGCTTACTTCGTCTTCGCCGCGCCGATCTCGCGATCCCATTTCTGGAAGGCGGCGACCATCGCCTGGGCATTCAGCGGCACGACGTGCGGACGGTCCGCAAGCAGCTTCGCGTACTCGGGACGGCCGAACTTCTGGATCACTTCCTGGCTCTTCGCCGGGGCCATCGAGAGCGGCACGTCCTTCACCGCCGGGCCCGGATAGAAGTAGCCATCGTCGTAGGTCAGGGCCTGCTGCGCGGGCTCCAGCATGAAGTTCATCAGCTTGTAGAGCACGTCGAGCTTTTCCTTCGGCACGCCCTTCGGAATGACCATGTAGTGGGCGTCGTTGACCCAGGTCATGTTGTCGAATGCGCCGACCTTGAATTCCGCGGGCACGATGCCGAGCGCGCGCGGGTTGATGTCCCAGCCCGTCACGGTCACCGTCATGTCGCGCGTGCCTTCGCCGAGTTCCTTCATCACGGCCGACGTGCCGCCCGGATAGTAAGGCACGCAGTCGTTGAGCTGCTTGAGGAACGCCCAGGTCTTGTCCCAGCCGTTGATCGGGTCCATCGGGTCCTTGTCCCCGAGCACGTACGGCAGGCCCATCAGGAAGGTGCGGCCCGGGCCAGAGTTGGCCGGACGCGCATAGATGAGCTTGTTCGGATGCGCCTTGCACCACGCGAGCAACTGATCCGGGGTCTTGGGGACGTCGGTAACCTTGGCCGGGTTATATTCGAGCAGCGGACCCGCGGGCATGTAGGTCACTTCGAGGCCGTAGCCTTGCGCGATGTCCTGCATCTTGCGCGGACCGGGCGCGTACTTGTCGAGCACGCCGGGGAATGCCTTCGATTGATCCGGCAGGAGCTTCTCCCACAGGCCCTGCTGGATGCCGGCCGCGAGCGCGTCAGTGCCGGTCACGACGAGGTCGATGTCCGAGCGCCCTGCCGCCTGCATCGCCTTGATCTTGCCGGGCAGCTGCGGCGCCGGGGCATTGGTGAAGGTGATGCTGGAAACCAGGTCGGGATACTTGGCCTTGAAAGCCTCGAAGCCCTTTTGCGTCAGTTGCAGATTGCCTGCGACGTCCACGATGTTGATCGACACGGGATCGGCCGCCTGCGCCGCACTCATGCCGAAGGCCGCGCCGACGGCGATGCACACCGCCGCCAGCTTCACTGACAGTCCTGCCTTGAAAACCATGTTGTCGTCTCCTCACTTCGCTCGCAACCACGGGTCGGGAAGGGGTCGGTCGCGTCATCGACATCGCTTGCCGCGCGAGCGCCGCCCCGTTTGTGACTCTTTCTCTGTGCTGCGTGTTTTTTAAGTCGGGCTTGTCTGGTTGTTTGTTTCTGCGCGCATCCTGATTGCCTCTGGAAGCTGAAAAATAGCTAACGGGGTTATAGGATGTCAAGCAAATTGGCTTGCGCTGGCGTGTTACCTAAACCTTGAGAGGTATCGTTTTCTTAAGCTGATAGCGGCTTGCGGCCGTATCTTGGGAGATACCCGAAGCCGGCGTTTTCTCGACGGTTTAACCGCTTGCCAAGGATGTTTCCTTGAGCGTTTCCGCGAGTTTCCTTCAGCGCTGCAAGCCGTCTGTTGCGCCTCCGGTGCCGGGAGCGGGACTCCTCAATGCGGGCTGGCGGCTGCTTTAGCCAGGAAGCGGATACCTTTCGTTTTTAGCGATAAGTTGTCAGGCAACTTTAGCGGCTTAGGCGAGTCTATAAGGTTGTATGACAACGTTCGTCAAGCGCCGAACATGCGCTCCATCGACTTCCGGAGATGAGCGTCCATGGCAGCTGCCGCTTTAGCGCCTTCATGGCCTTCGATCGCCTCGAGCACCTCCAGGAGTTCCTGCTGCGCTAGCCGCTGACGTACCAGCGCATGGAGCGGCGACAGCGTCTGCGACAGGTTCGAAGTAAAGACAATCTGCTCTTCGATCAAGGACAGCATCGTGACGAAGAACGGGTTTCTCGATGTCCGCGCCACGGCGAGACGGAATGCAAAATCATCTTGGGCATCGATGCCCTCTTGCGCCTCGACGGTAGTAGCCATGCGGTCCCAGGCGAGCCTGAGCGCGAGCAAATCCGAGTCCTCGGCCTTGTCCGCGGCCAGTTCGGCTGCGCCGGTCTCCATCACGAGACGAAATTCGTAGCAGCGTCGGATGTCGGACAACGTTTCTACCGGTGCAAAGCGCCGTGCGTCCGGATCAGGCCGACGCCCGACCACGGTGCCCGAACCGCGCCGCGTCACGATGATGCCGTCGGCGCGCAGGCGGGCAAGCGCCTCGCGCACCGTGGGGCGCGAGGTGGCGAAACGTTCCGCGAGCGCGTGCTCGGTCAGCAGCCGGTCGCCTTCCTTGAATTCGCCTTCGACGATGCGGTTGAGAATGTCGCTGTAGATCCGGTCGGCGAGACCGGCTGCCTTGCGCTCGTTCATGTTCTCGCGAGGGCCCGCTTGTCAGGGAGGAGCACCGATTGTAAGGCAGATTTTTTCCGAATCGGCGGCTGAGTGGCGGCTGAGCGGCGGCTGAGCGGCGGTTGGGTTTTGAATCAAGAATGCAAAATGCCTGATGCAAACGGGCGTCGGCGTTACGTCAAAACAGAAAGGGCGCGCCCCGATTGCCCGGCGGCGCGCCCTTCGTGACTTGCGGTTTTCCTTGTCTAGAGCGACAGCAGTCTGCGCGCTTCCTTCGCGGTCGCTACCGGCCGGCCATACTCCGCGCATAGCGAAGCCACCCGGCTGACCAGTTGCGCATTGCTCTTGGCGAGCGTGTCCTTGTCCCAGCGCACGTTGTCTTCGAGGCCCGTACGGCAGTGGCCGCCCATTTCGAGCGTCCAGTGGTTCACTTCGAGTTGATGACGCCCGATACCTGCCGCAGTCCAGGTGGCATCGGGGAGATTTTTGCGCAACTGCTCGACTTCGAACTCCAGGATCTCGCGCCGCGCGGGCAATGCATTCTTTACGCCAAGTACGAACTGCACATGCACCGGCGACTTCAGCAGGCCCTGGTTCACCAGGTCGACGGTGCTATACAGCATCGCCAGATCGAAGATCTCGATCTCGGGCTTCACGTGATGGTCGAGCATGGTTTGCGCAAGCGAGCGCACGAAGTCCGGCGGATTCTCGTAGACGATAGTCGGAAAATTCACTGAACCCGTGGCGAGCGACGCCATGTCGGGCTTCAGATCCAGCATCGCGCCCCGCTGCTCGAACGAACGGCCGCGTCCGCCCGTCGAGAACTGGATGATGATGTCCGGACAGTGCTTGCGGATGCCCTCCTGCAATTCCGCAAAGCGGTGCCGGTCCGAACTGGAGCGTTCGTCCTCGTCGCGCACATGCAGATGCACGAGCGTCGCACCCGCATCGTAGGCTTCGTGCGTGCTTTCGATCTGCTCGGCAATCGTGATGGGCACGGCGGGATTGTCTTTCTTGCGCGGCACCGATCCGGTAATCGCGACGGAAATCACGCAAGGTTCCTGGGTCTTTGCTTCAGTCACGCTTCGCTCCTATGCGGCAGTATCGTCAGACGGAGCATGCAGTGGCGCAGCGCCATCCCAAATTAACTATCTAGTACGTTTGTGAATGCTGAGGCATGGCTTGCCGCGCTGCAAGCCACAAAAACCCTTAGATCGCCCACTGCCGCCGCTTGCAAACGACCGTTCGTTGTCCGGTCCGAATCACGCCCGCACGTACGCCCACACGCGCGGCCTCGTTATTGTTTCTGGGCGTGTTCGGCGAGCATCCTGCCGACCTGCTCGTCGGTGATTGCCGGCTTAATGTCGAACATGAAGATGTCGGCCCATTCGAGCGCCCAGCGGGCCAGCGGTTCGACGTCGTCGCATTCGCATACGGCGATACCCCAGATCGAACCGATTGCATGCCATCGTCCAATCAGATGGATGCCGTCCGGCGGCGCCCCGCGCGTCTGCAGGAATCGCTCGGCCGCCTGTCTTTCCACTTCGGGCTGCGCCGTCCAGTTGACGATGAATAGCATGGCTCGATCCTCCTGGTGGAACACCGCAACGCGAATGCAGGGCGCCGTCCACGCGGCTGCATCGGCGCGCGCACGATGCGCTCAATCCAGTATAGGAGGCGGCCGACAAGAAAAGCGTGAAACGCATTTTGCGTATTGCATTACGCATTCAGCACGCCTCGGATGCACTATGCTCTTGCCACCTGTTGCGTCGAAGAGAAGAAGCGCTCAGGGCAGCACGACAACGGGCACCCTTACCACGGGCTGAGCGTAAGTCACCCGGACCGCGGGCGTCACCGCGTAGACCGGCACCGGGAGCGGAGCGACGACGACCGGCGGTCGCGGGGGCGGCGGCGCAACGACCGCGACCGGAACAGTTACCGGCGCAACCATCACGGTGCGCGCGGGCACGTAGTAGTACGGGGGCCGCGGCGGCGGTGCGTAGTAGTACACCGGTCGCGGCGCTGCGATGACGACCGCGGGCGCCACATAGGAAACCTGTACGCTCGTACCGGCCATTGCGGTCCTGGCGCAAGTCAGGGTGATGGCAGCCACGGCGGAAACACTCAGCAAGCGAAAGTTCATGATGATGGTCCTCATGCACGTCAGACGTTGGGAACAGCCGAGCAAGGGAAGCGTCGGCCGGCGATGAGAACGATAGCGAAGCGTCGCGTGAAGCGTGAGCGATGACTTGTGTCAGCGCGTGTCATCGTCTGCCATGCCGCGCACATGACATTCGGCGACATGATTCAAGGCGCGCTCGGGATTGCGCTTGCAACGCGGCTCAATAGAATGAGCCTCACCTGTCTTGCTCATTCGCATCCGAATCAAGGAGAGACACATGCGAAAGATCCTTGCCGCCGTTGCTGCCTGCCTCGTGTGCGTCGCTTCGGCCCCGGCCTTCGCGCAGACCGCCACGCAGCCGATGGGCGCAAGCCCGCACGTCGAACGTGCGCTTGGCCAGTTGCAGACCCGCTTCTCGAACGCCAACACCACGCGCGATGGCAAACTCACCCGCGAACAGGCCGCCAGCGGCATGCCGATGGTGGCGAAGCATTTCGACGAGATCGATACGCAGAAGAACGGTTTCGTCACCCTGCCGCAGATCGAGGCGTTCATGCGCGCCCATGCCGCGCAACGCTGACCGCTGAAGACTGAACGCCCCGGAGCCCGCCCATGGACGCCCTGCCGAAGATCATCGTGCTCGACGACGAAGCCGAGTTACGCAACATGCTGCAGCGCTTTTTGAGCTCGCAGGGATTCGAAGTGCGGGTCGTCGAGAACGGCAAGCGGCTCGACCGCTATCTCCAGCGCGAGCCCTACGACCTGCTCGTGCTCGACTGGATGATGGAGCCGGAAGACGGACTCTCCGTGTGCAAGCGTCTGCGTGCCGAAGGCCAGACGCTGCCGATCCTCATGCTCACGGCCAAGGGCGATCCCGTCGACAAGGTCGTCGGCCTCGAGACCGGTGCGGACGACTATCTCGCCAAGCCGTTCCTGCCGCAGGAACTCGTCGCACGAGTGCGCGCGCTGCTGCGCCGCCAGAAGATCGCCGCCGGCGATCCGACGCACACGCGGCAAGTCATCCGCTTCGGTGAATTTCGCCTCGATCTCGCGCGCCAGATGCTCTTCAGGAATGGCGAGCCGTTCGAGATCCATTCCGCACAGATGCAGTTGCTGAACGCGCTCGGTTCGTCGCCGAATCGCGGGGTGAGCCGCGACAATCTCATCGCGCGCACGCGAGGCCGCGATCACGATGCGCTCGATCGCAGCATCGACGTGCAGGTGTTGCGGCTGCGGCAACTCGTCGAGGAAGATCCGGGCAAGCCGCGCTTCATCAAGACCGTGTGGGGCGTCGGCTACATGCTGCTCGCCGAAGTCGAGGCGGATGCGCCGTGAAGCTCGCGCCGCGCTCGCTCTTCGCGCGCAACGTGCTGTTGCTCGTCGCGCTGGTCGCGGTGAGCCAGGTCTGCGCCATCGCCGTGCTGCTGCACTTCATCCAGACGCCGCGCATCGAGCGGGCGGCCTCTGCATTCGCGAGTTACATCGTCACCCTCGATACGCTGCTCAAGAGCACCCCACCCGATGCCGCGCGAACCGTCACGTCGCATCTCGACATGCGCGCCGAATTGCCCGCGGGCGCTGCGCCCTTCACGCCTGAGTCGCGCCTGCATTTCTATGAAACCTATCAGCGACGGACCTTTGTCGAGAGCCTGCGGCATCATCTGCCCGCCGATCTGCTGGTGCGCTGGCAAAGCGGCGATACGAGCGATGACGGTCAGCAGCGCCTGTGGATCCGCGCGCATCTGTCGAACGAGCCGCGCTGGATTGCGTTGCCGGTTCCCGAAGCAGCCCATGGCGACGGCATCGCCACGGCCCTGCTGCTCTCGCTCGGACTGGGCGCGCTCGCCACCGGCACGGCGTATGTGATCCAGCGGCACCTGAATCGCCCGCTCGCGCATCTCGCCGATGCAGCGCGCCGCGTCTCCGCGGGCGGCGATCCGGGCGTCCTGCCGAACGATGGCCCGACCGAAATCGCGGAAGTCAGCGACGCCTTCAATCGCATGACGGCTGCGTTACGGGATGCCGATGCGACGCGCGCGCTGATGCTCGCCGGCATTTCACATGACATCCGCACGCCGATGACGAAGCTGCGTCTCGCGATGGCCATGTCGTCGGTGCCTTCGACGGACGCGTCGTTCGCGGCATCGGCGGAAGGCTATCTCGAGACCATCGACACGATCCTGCAGCAGTTCATGGACTATGCCGGAAGCGGCGCGAAGGAAGCGCCGGTCGTTGGCGATCTCAATGCGCTGATCGCGAATCTCGCCGCCGATTTTGCAGGCCTTGGTCACGAGTTCACGCTGGAGCTAGGCGACGTGCAGCCCTTCGCGTTCCGTCCCATCAGCATGATGCGCATGTTGATGAACGTCATGCAGAATGCGGTCCTTTACGGCGTAGTGGGACTGGAGGCTCGCACCTGGACCGACACGCGGACACGGAGCGTGTGCGTCGTGATTGCCGATCGCGGCAAGGGACTGGCCGGGCAGGATCCCGACGCGCTCAAGCAGCCGTTCAGGCGCGGCGGCGGCGAAGGCCAGCCGAAAGGCACGGGGCTCGGCCTCGCGATCGTCGAGCGCATTGCCAGGCTGCATGGCGGCACGCTCGAACTACGCCCGCGCGAGGGTGGCGGCGCCGAAGTACGCATCGTGCTGCCGCTTTGACGCGTACGTCATCAGCGGCGGGTTGTCCTTTCCGCGATCCGTGAACCATACTGCAATCAGCAGGAGGATCGCGCCATGGAACCCTCGCTTCACCGCAACGCAGCAGTGACGCTTCACGTCCGCTTCGCCGACGCGGATGCCATTCCATTTCCCACCCGCAGCCTCGAACGAGGCGCCGCGCTCTACACCACGGGCGAGCAGCTGCGCTCGCTCTATACCGTGCAGCGCGGCTGCTTCAAGAGCGTCGCAACCTTTCCGGCGAACGATCTGGCCAGCGCGCCTCATACCCAGGTCACCGGCTTCCATCTGCCGGACGAAACGCTCGGCCTCGACGGCATCTGCACGGGACGACATGAAAGCGACGCCATCGCACTCGAGAACAGCGTGGTGCGCATCATGCCGGTGGGCATCCTCGAACCGCTGTGCCGGGAATATGCGGCCATGCAGCACGAGCTGCTCGCGATCATGAGCGCCGAGATCGTGCGCGCCTCGCGCCTCGCGCTGATGCTGGGCACGATGCCCGCGCGCGAGCGCGTGGCGGCGTTCCTGCTGGACCTGTCGGAGCGGCTCGACGCCCCCGCTCCGCCGGCCGATCTGCTGCTGCCGATGACACGCGGCGATATCGGCAGCTATCTCGGTCTTGAACTGGAAACGGTGAGCCGAACGCTGTCGAAGCTGCAGCGTGAAGGCGTGATCGGGCTCAACGGCAGGCAGTTGCATATTGTCGATCGCATGAGGCTGGAACGTCTTTGACCGACGCTCGGTTCTTTGCATGATGCATTTTGAATTCATTGTTGCACCGCACACGACACGGGCGCTGCCATGCGCATCCTGGGTCGTGTGTCGCAACCCGCTGGGGCGTTCATCGTCCGGACTGGTGCAACACGCACACCCGGCGGGCGGATTCGCGCACAACCGCTGGCGCCCTTGCTGCGTGCATGACGGGGTTGCGCCTCGGGTGCCTGCGGCGAAATGCCTACCGAATGCCGTCATATTGGCGAGCTAGACTGAAATTGATGGGCCGATACTCTCGTGACGTTATCCGAAGCAAATCGGCATCGGACTTGCTTGAGCCATCATCGCTTTGCTCTGCTGCAATGCGCAAACGCTGTCGATAGAGGCTCCCTTTCCGAACGTCGCGCCGATGAAACTTGTCCATGCGGCGCCATTAAACTTATTGGCCTTATGCCGTTCGAAACCGACATTGCTGCACTCGGCTCGCAAGGCCCGAACCAATACGCGCGGCGCAACGCCTGAAGCAAGCTGCTTCGAAACGCCGCCTTTCATTCGACGACGCTCATGTCCGGCGTAGGTGCGCCGAGCGTCCGGTCCATCGATTCGTATCATGGAGGATGACATGCGTATCACCGTGAAGCTGGATGGTTTCGAAGGCGCTCAATCCGCGGCGTACGCCATTCTGTGGCTCGACAAGGAGACACGCCGCTGGTCACGCGAGGGTCATCAGTCGGTCGAGGTCCCTGACTGGGGCGGACTGCGCGCGGGGACGAACGGAACGATGATCTGCGGCCAGCACATCGAGCAGCCGATCTGCGTGCTGGAACGTCTTGATTTCGATGCGCCCGGCGGCCCGTGTGAAGGCCTCGCCGGACGCGTGCTGTGGTATGCCGATGGCGCCGATGGCTCCAACCCTCAAAGCACCGGGCGCTGGCATGTGCAGTGCATCGACCGCGAACAGATCCAGGCCGAGCATGGCGTGTTCGCGGGAGGCGAAGACCGCTAGTCCCCGCGCGGAAGGGTCAGGGATCGTCGCCCGGCAAAGGCGTCAGCATCACGACAAACGACGCCGCCCCGAGCAGAATCGCGAGCACGCCGTACCAGGTCACGGCGGTCTCGTCGAACAGCAGCCCGCGCAACGCTGCATGGATCCCGCCCAAGGTCACGAACACCGCCCCCAGCGCTGCAACGATTCGTCCTTCGCCCTTGATCATGATGCGCTCCCGCATGCCCGCGCGGTGGGAGCGTCATCTGCCTGTGAAGCGCTCGCGACCGCCGGCCACCCTGTTTTCATGGTCGTTGAGGCCGAGCGGCGCAGGTTGACCTGCATCAAGCGGACATCGAAGCGAATGCGGCCGTCCTCGTCGCCCACATGGCGTTTTCCCTTGCCCCAAGATCGGCCTTTAAATTGGTAGTATCAGGTGCCGGCGGCGCCTCGGCCTGGGGACGCACGCAAGGTGAGACAGCCCGGTCATCCGCGCTCTTCATGCAGTCGGACAGCGGAATCCGCGCTCGACCGAACGAATCTGGGAGACATGATGAATCAAAATTTCAGCGATCCGTTCAGCCAGTTTGCCGCCATGTTCCAGCAATACCAGTTGCCGGGATTCGATGTCGCCGCGATCATGGAATCGCGCCGCAAGGACGTCGAGGCACTCGCGGCAACGAACCGCGTTGCATTCGGCGGCATCGAAGCGTTGCGCGACAAGCAGCTTGAAATCCTGCGCCGCACCTTGAGCGATCTGGAAGGCATCGCCAAGCAGTTCGCTCATACCTCGGCGCAACCGCCCTTCAACGCCAACGAGGTCGTCCAGCGCGCCTTGCACAACGCACTCGCCGACATGCAGGACATCGCGCGCACGACTCAGCAGACCCAGGCCGAAGCCTACGCGCTCGTCAGCAAGCGGATGGAAGATGCGCTGAAGGAATTGAAGTCATCGATGGAGAAGCCTCAAAGCTAAGGCGCTCCCCCGCGGTTCCGTTCATCTTGTCTTCGAGTCCACGCGGACGGAACCCGCTTCGACATCCCGTTACTGCTTCGCCTGCGTCGTGATCTGGAACATGTCGACGGCCACCTTGTCGCGTCCATACTTGCTCGCCAGCGCCGCCAGGCGTTTCTCGACTGCACGCAGATAGTCGGTCTTCGCTTCGCTGTCGGGACGCGGTGCATCGAAGAGCGGCGCGGGCGCGAGCATCAACACGATCATCTCTGAACCGAACGGCTTGCCGACGATCCAGTCGCCCATCGAGCCGATCGTCGCCGTGTAGTTCGTCGGCGCCTGTTTGTCGGGCGAGCGCTTGTTCGGCAGCAGATGCACGACGCTGCCGTCGAGCGTGAAGTAATCGACGTTGACGCTCGAATCGAAGCCGGGCGTCATCAGATCGACGATCAGCGGCTGCCCTTCGGTGAGCCGGGTCGCCTGCGAACGCGTATGCACCGAGGCCGGCCGTCCCGACTGACGATTCGCCGACCAGTACGGCGCGAATACCTTGAGCAGATCGCACTTGTCATCCGCAACCTGCTGCACGCCGAAATTGGTGGTCTTCACACCGGGCACGCGTCCGAGCGTGTCCTTGAGCCGCGCGAGGCCGTAACGCTGCGAAACGAAGCCCTGCACGTCGACGGTCTGGTCATGCACCGAGGCCACCAGCGCCGAGCACGGCACGCTTGCCAGCACGGGAGTGACCGCTGCCATCGTGAGCACCGGCGCTGGCGGCGCCGGCAGGACGGGCGTGATCGCCACCTGCGAACCGCCTGACGGCGGCGCAGCGGGTGCAGTGCGCGCGACGGGCGGCGGCGGTGCATCGCGAGCTGCTTCGTGAGGCGCTTCCTGAGGCGCTTCCGTCACGCCCTTGCTGCGCTCGTAGTAGTAAGACCCGCCGCCGGCAATCAACAGCGCGGCCACTGCCGCCGCGCCGATCGCCAGTTTCGGCGCACCGCCCTGCTTGTTCTTGCGCGCTGCCGCAGTGGCAGGCTGCGGATCGCTGATGTCCTCCAGCAACTGCGCGACGCTCGGCGTGCGCGCTTCGCGTTCAAAAGCCAGCGCCGCCTTCAACGCTTTCCATTGCTTGTTGCCGAGATGCTCCGGACGCTGCGGCTTCATGCCGGCGGCTTTGGCCTGTTGCGCGGGCACGCGGTCGAACGGATGCTTTCCTGTCAGCAGCTCATAGGTGATGCAGCCGAGCGCATAGACATCGTCGCGCGGGTCCGGCTCGCGATGTTCCAGCATTTCCGGACTCGCGTATGCCGGCGTCAGCGCGCCGAGGCTGCCCGGATCGAAGACGGTTGCCTCGCTCTCTTCCTCGGGCCGCTGGATCACGCGCGAAATGCCGAAGTCGATGACCTTCACTTCCGAGGTATCCAGCAGGAACACGTTGGCCGGCTTGAAATCGCAATGAACGAAGCCGCGCTCATGCGCATAAGCGAGCGCGTTGGCCATGCCCTTGAAGATGGGAAACACCTCGGCGAACGGCATGCCCTTGAAGTTCGGATTCCGCAGCAGGCGCGAGAGGGGCTGTCCGGAGAGATATTCCATCGTCAGATAGACGACCGGGCCGTCGCGGTCGAAGTCATACACGGTGACGATGTTGCGATGCGCCAGTTGTTGCGCCTTGCGGGCTTCGCGCTGCAGGGCAATCAGCGACTTCGGATTGCCGCGGAACTGCAGGTTGAGCACCTTGATCGCGACGTACGGGCGACGATCCGATGCTTCGAGCTTGCGCAGATCCAGCGCCTTGTAGACGGTGCCCATGCCGCCGATGCCGAGGCACTCCTCCAGCACGAAGCGGCTGTTGAGCGTGTCGCCGACGCCTTTCATGCGCTGGTCGTGGTCGGTTCTTATCTGCGTCGCCTGGCCGAAGGTACCCCCAGTGCCGCTGGTCCCGCTCGTTCCACTCGTCGCGCCCGTTCCGCCTGAGCTGCTGCTCGGATCACGCTCGGGCAGCGACGGCGGCATGGGTGGTGGAGCGAAGCTCGTGGTGGTCTGCAGACGCGTCTCGTCGCTGCCGACGGGGCCGGTGTCCGAGTCGAGCTCGGGACGAATGCGCGCCGCATGGTCGACACGGCGCCGGATGGCCGCGTAGACATCCGGGGGCAGAGGCTTGACCGCGTGCTCCTCGTCGAGGATCTCCATGAGTTGCTTTGGCGCGGATTGCTCGGTCGCAAGGGCGCCGTCAACCCGGGCAAAGAACTCGTCGCGCGACGCGCTGTTGCTCTGAAAAGTACGTATCGCTTGCGCAAAACTTGTCATCTGTGCGACGCGACGCGGCTCCTGTTCGATCGACCAAGTCCACTTGTCGTAACAAATACTTCATGCTGGTTCGATACTAGACTTCGCATGCGCCTTAAGCAAATGACGTTTTCGATTCTGCGCGGCATCGCGCACATGTCGTTCGGATACCGACACATTTCGCTCAAGTGTTGGCTGACGCACGACGAGCGCTGTGGCGCGGTAGGATTTTGGCGCCTTCAATATTGCGTGCAACGCCCGCTGCACGGACCTCGGACCCTCCGATGCACCGATCACTCAGTTTCTGGCACGCCTTTCGCATCACTCGGCGCGAGCGATCAGGCGCCGTCAGTCAGGGCGGAAGGTTCAGACCTTCTGCCCCGCAGGCGTTGGCGCGGTTTTTTGTCTTTTGCATGCAAAGAGCCAGGCAGTGCCATGCCTTGAAGCCGACCCGCCTGAAGCGCGGCACACCGGCTCACGAACCCACGGAGGAACGCATCATGGCCGTCATCAAAATCAAGGATCTCGCCGACAGCGTCGAACTCGACCGGCAGGCGATGCATACCATCGTCGGCGGTGCGCGAGAAGGGCTCAAGCCATCGTTCCGTATCCGGACCGCGGCGAACCCGAATCGCGTCGTCGACTATCCGGGCGTGCCAGTGAGAGACGTGCCGATGCAGCCGCCCGGCCCGTTCAAGACGAAGATCGTCAGGAAGAAAGAAGAAGAGTGACGCCGCAGCGGGCGCGAGCGCGTCATCCCTGACGCGCCGGCACGGCCCCGCCCGCCAGACCGCCGCCCGGCGCGCTCGCCGACAGTGCGAGCGAACGCGCCGTGCGCTTCACCAGCGCGAGACGCACCTGCTCGCGCGTCGCGGCGTCGAACTCGCCGAAATAGCGGGTCTTGCCCGCGATCACCGCGCCCGCCGGCACGCCATCGAGGTACAGCACCCGATTGCCCGCGAGCGCCGGCACCTTGTCGCCCGGCAGCAGCGTACCGACCAGATTGAGCGGATCCACCCCCGACAGGGCGACCAACGCCCCCTCCCGCGCGCGGCGGCGCATGTCGCGCAGCAAGGGCACCGCCTCCGGCAGCGCGAACTGCTCGCCCGCCAGACCGGCGACGAAGCGTCCGCCGCGAATCTCGCCGCGCGCTTCCAGCCGGTGATAGACGCGCAGCAGATCGCGCCAGGGCGGCAGCCATCCGGCTTCGCGTTCGAGCAGGCGCCAGAACACGACGCCATAGCGACGCAACAAAGTCAGCGCGACGTGTTCGAGTGCAGCGTCGTCGCGCTCGCCTTCTTCGCGGGCGCGACGCAGCAGCGCCCAGCGCCCGGCGTCGTCCATTCCGCCGATGAACAGTCCGCCGCGCCGCGGACGCCGTGCGAAGGCGTTGCGCTTCGCCGCAGGCGCGAGCAGCGCGCGCAGACCGGCAAAGCTGTCCGCGTTTATGAGCCCGAGCGACACGAGTTCACCGAGCGCATCCTCGAGTTCGGTGCGAAGGAGACGCGCGTCGGCGAGGAGTTCGTCGAAGAACATGGCGCCGTGAGTGCTCAACGCATCGAACACGCGCTGCGCGCGCGACGACATCTGCGGCGCTTCATCGGCGGACAGGAGCGCGTTCCATGCGTCGAGATGGCGCCGCGGCAACAGCACGATGGGCGTGCCGCGCACCGGGCCGCCCGTCGCGCGCGTCCGTCCCGCCGGCCGCGTCCAGACGAGCTTGCCGGCGCGGCAGAGTTCGTCGAGCCAGAGCCCCGAATAATCGCCGATGCGGGCCGGCAGGATCTCGTCTTCCCACGCGACGGCCGGCGCCTCGAATCCTTCCAGTTGCTCCAGCACGGCGCCGAGCGCGTCGCGGCCCGCACCGCGCGCATCCGCCCCGACGCGCTGCCATTCGAACAGGAAGCGCATGAAGTCCTGCCGCTCGACCGGCTCGATCTCGCGCCGCAGCCGCCGCACCGTATAGCGATGAATCCGCGCGAGCAGATGCCGCTCGCACCATTCCTCGGTCTGCGCGCCCGGTGTGAAGCGTCCGCGCATCACATAGCCCTGAGCCTCCAGCCGTGTCAGTGCCAGCGCGATAGCCGAGGCCGGCAATGCAAGCGGCCGGGCAATGTCGGGCACCGTCAGCGGCCCGCAACCGGACAGGCGCGCCCGCACGATCTCGACGAGTGCGTCATCGGGGGTCCAAGGCTCGTCGAAGCCGGCGGGCGGCTGCAACGACGGCTGCATCGGCGCGTGCTCATAGACCGCGCGCAGGCACGCCAGCCGCTCGACCGGCGTCCACAGCGCGTCGTGTTCCGCGACCTGCAGCCGCGTCGCCCGGCCGCCGCGCGCGAGCGTCTCCAGCCACGCGAGCCATTGCGGATGGCGCTGCGCTTCGCGCTCGGCGATGCAGGCAAGCGTCGTCAGCGCCTCGTGCATTTCGTCGGCGCTGGTGACATCGGGCCATGCTTCTGCACGGACGCTCTCGATGGCCTCGGGATCGAGCGCACCCAGATCGTCCACCGATTGCGGATCGGTCCAGCGGCGCGCCAGCACCGCCTGCGTGCGGCGCTCTTCGAGCGGGGCGTCGTCGAGAAATGCATAGGGCTTGGCCGACAGGATCTCGGCCGCGAGCGGCGACGGCGCCGGCAATTCGCGCGTCACCAGCCGCACCGCGCCGCTTTCGATGCGCCCGAGCAACGCGAGCCACGCGTCGCTGTCCATGGCGTCGTGCAGGCAGTCGTCGAGCGTCTGCTCGACCAGCGGATGCGCGGGCACCTCGCGTTCGCCCGCCAGGTTCTCTGCGCACGCCACCTGATCCGGGAACACCGCCGCGAGCAGGTCCTCGCTCTTCATCCGCTGCAATTGCGGCGCCACCTTGCGGCCGCCCGCATAGCGCGGCAGCGCGAGCGCATTGGTCGCGTTCCAGCGCCAGCGCACGCCGAACAGCGGCGCATCGAGGAGCGCCTGGATCAGCACGTGCTCGGCTGTGCTGGACTTCAGATAGCGCCACACTTCGTCGAGCGTGAAGCTATGGCTGCCCGTCAGCGAGAGCACGATGGCGTCCTCGGTCGCCGCAGCCTGCAATTCGAAGTTGAAGGTGCGGCAGAAGCGCTTGCGCAGCGCGAGGCCCCACGCGCGATTTACGCGGCTGCCGAACGGCGCGTGGATCACGAGCTGCGTGCCGCCGGATTCGTCGAAGAAGCGCTCCATGACGAGCGTCTCCTGCGTCGGCAACACGGTGAGCGCGGCGCGGGCACGCGCCAGGTAGTCGACGATCTGCCGCGCCGCCTCGCCGCCGATACCGCTCTCCTCCGCCAGCCACGCGATGACCGCTTCGATGCCGCCGTCCTGCGCCAGTTGCGTATCGATGCCCGCACGCATGCGCGCGATCGCATGCGACAGCTCGTCGCTGCGCCCAGGCGCTTCGCCGAGCCAGAACGGAATGTTCGGAGGCTGCCCGTTGGCGTTCTCCACGCGCACACGCCCGCCCTCCACGCGCACGATCCGGTACGACGTGTTGCCGAGCTGGAAGACATCGCCCGCGAGACTTTCAACGGCGAAGTCTTCATTCACGGTGCCGATCTGCAAGCCTTGCGGCTCCAGCAGCACCGCGAAATCGGCGTTATCGGGGATCGCGCCGCCCGAGGTCACGGCAGTCAGCTTGCCGCCGCGCCGTCCGCGCAGCGTCCGGCTTACCGAGTCGCGATGCACATAGGCCGCACGCACGCCCTGTCGTCCCGTATAGCCTTCCGCGAGCGTGCGCAGCACGGCGTCGTAGCGGCTGCGCGCCAGGTCCGCGTACGGAAACGCCTGCGTGATGCGCTCGTACAGCGCGTCCTCGCTCCATTCGCGGCACGAGACTTCGGCGGTGATCTGCTGCGCGAGCACGTCGAGGGGCGCGCGCGGGATCTTCAGCGCATCGAGTTCGCCGCGTCGCACGCAATCGAGCAAGGCCGCGCATTCGATCAGGTCGTCGCGCGAAGTCGGGAACAGCCGCCCTTTCGGCATGCCGCCCACGTGATGCCCCGAGCGCCCGACGCGCTGCAGGAACGCACCGATCGAACCCGGTGAGCCGAGCTGGCAGACGAGATCGACATCGCCGATATCGATGCCCAGTTCCAGCGACGCCGTTGCGATCAGCACACGCAACTCGCCGCGCTTGAGGCGTTGTTCGGCGACCAGCCGCTGCTCGCGCGCGAGGCTGCCGTGATGCGCCGCGACAGCGTCCTTGCCGAGACGGTCGGTGAGATGGCGCGCCGCGCGCTCGGCCATGCGGCGCGTGTTGACGAAGACGAGCGTCGTGCGTTGTTGCGCCGAGAGATCCGCGAGACGGTCGTAGACGCGCTCCCACGTATCGTTGGACATGACGGCTTCAAGCGGGATCGGCGGCAAATCGAGCGCAAGGTCGCGCGCGCGGACATGCCCGACATCGACGATCTCGCACGGCTCGTTTCCACCGACGAGAAACCGCGCCACGCGCTCGATGGGCTTCTGCGTGGCTGAGAGACCGATGCGCACCGGACGCTGATGGCCTGCTTCCTCGCACAGCGCGTCGAGCCGCGCAAGCGACAGGCTCAGGTGCGAGCCGCGCTTGCTGCCCGCCACAGCGTGAATTTCATCGACGATCACGGTGCGCGTGGTGGACAGCATCGCGCGTCCCGAATCCGACGAAAGCAGTACGTAAAGCGATTCCGGCGTGGTGACGAGGATGTGCGGCGGACGCTTCCTGACCGCATTGCGCTCCTGCTGGGTGGTGTCGCCGGTGCGCACGGCGGCGCGAATCTCCGGCGCCGCCGTGCCCGATTCACGCAAGGCCTGCGCGATGCCCGCGAGCGGCTCTTCCAGATTCACGCGAATGTCATTGGACAGCGCCTTCAGCGGCGACACATAGACGACCCGCGTCTCGTCCGGCAACACGCCACCGGCGGCGATGCCGTCGCGGACGAGTTCATCGAGTGCGGCCAGGAACGCGGTGAGCGTCTTGCCCGAGCCCGTGGGCGCGGCAACGAGTGTCGAGCGGCGCGCCTGCACCAGCGGCCAGGCGCGCGCCTGGGCGGGCGTCGGCGAGGCGAAGCGTGCGCGGAACCAGCCGGCGACGGCCGGATGAAAGCCTTGCAGGGCGTCGCTCGCGGGAGGGGATTGTCGGGGCATCCGGCTATTCTAGGGGCGCTTTCGAAACGGCGCGGGAGCCCTGAATATGCGTGCGCGCAGGCGGAAGACAAGCCCCGCGGTGGATTGTCGCCTCCGCTGCCCGATCGCGCCGACCGCTCTATGATGTCTTCCGATACCTGATCGTCAAACCAGCGCCACGAACGCGCCTGAGCATGGAGACACGCGCGGGACCCGATCTTGCGCCAAACCGAACGCACGACGTTCGACCCCTCATCCCACCTGCAAGGAGAAGCCATTGAACGACGACGTCACCCCGACCGCCCTCGAGACGCCTCTTGCCCCTGATCTCCTCGCACGCATCGATGCGTACTGGCGGGCGTGCAACTATCTTTCGGTCGGCATGATCTATCTGCGCGCCAATCCGCTGCTGCGCGAACGCCTGCAACCGGAGCACATCAAGCGGCGTCTGCTCGGGCACTGGGGCTCCGATCCGGGACAATCGTTCGTGTGGGTGCATCTGAATCGCCTGATCAAACGCGACGACCTCAACATCCTGTTCGTGTCGGGCCCAGGCCATGGCGCGCCCGCGACGCTGTCCAATTCCTACCTCGAAGGCCATTACTCGGAAATCTATCCCGATCGCAGCACCGACGAACGCGGCATGCTGAAATTGTTTCGCGCGTTTTCTTCGCCGGGCGGCATTGGCTCCCATTGCACGCCGGAGACGCCTGGATCGATTCACGAAGGCGGCGAGCTGGGCTACAGCCTGTCGCATTCGTTCGGCGCGGCGTTCGACAATCCGGATCTGATCGTCGCCACCGTGGTCGGTGACGGCGAGGCGGAGACCGGCCCGCTCGCCACGTCCTGGCATTCGAACAAGTTCCTCAATCCGGCCACGGACGGCGCCGTGCTGCCGATCCTGCATCTCAACGGCTACAAGATTGCCAATCCGACCATCCTCGCGCGCATTCCGCACGACGAACTCGCCGCGCTGTTCAAGGGCTATGGTTACGAGCCGCATTTCGTCGAAGGACACGAGCCTGAGCAGATGCATCAGCGCATGGCGGCGACGCTGGAACGCTGCATCGCCGATATCCGCGCCATCCAGGCGAACGCGCGCGCGAATCCCGGCAATGTGACGCGGCCGCGCTGGCCGATGATCGTCCTGCGCACGCCAAAAGGCTGGACCGGGCCGAAGGAGGTCAACGGGCACAAGGTCGAGGACTTCTGGCGCTCGCATCAGGTGCCGATCGCCGATCCGGCAAGCAATCACCGTAACCTTGCATTGCTGGAAGAATGGCTGCGCAGTTACAAGCCGGAAGAACTCTTCGATGAAGATGGCCGGCTGATCGAATCACTGCGCGCGCTGGCGCCCGAAGGCATGCGGCGCATCAGCGCGAATCCGCACGCGAACGGCGGCTTGCAGCGCCAGTCGCTGGATCTGCCCGACATTCGCGAGTACGCGTTCCAATTCAAGCGGGCAGCAAACACGTATCAATCGCCGACGATGGTGCTCGCCACCTTCCTGCGCGACGTGATTCGCCGCAACATGACGAGCTTCCGTCTGTTCGGTCCGGATGAAACGGCGAGCAACAAGCTCGACGGCGTGTATGAAGTCTCGGGCAAGCGCTGGCTCGCCGAAACGCTGCCGGAGGATGCCGATGGCGGCGCGCTGTCCATCGACGGACGCGTGATGGAGATGCTCTCGGAACACACGCTGGAAGGCTGGTTCGAAGGCTATGTGCTGACCGGGAGACACGGCCTGTTCGCGACGTATGAAGCGTTCGTGCACGTGATCGATTCGATGTTCAACCAGCACGCGAAGTGGCTGGAGAAGGCCAAGAACGAGCTCGACTGGCGCAAGCCCATACCGTCGATCAACCTGCTCATCACGTCGCTCGTATGGCGACAGGATCACAACGGCTTCACGCATCAGGACCCGGGCTTTCTCGATGTCGTCACCAACAAGAGCCCGGGCGTGGTCCGCATCTATCTGCCGCCTGACGCCAATTGTCTTTTGAGCGTCGCGGATCATTGCCTGCGTACGCATGATTATGTGAACGTGATCGTCGCGGACAAGCAGCCGCATCTGCAATACTTGAACATGCAGGATGCGATCGTGCACTGCGCGAAGGGCATCGGCATCTGGGACTGGGCCTCGACCGATCAGGGTGCGGAGCCCGATGTGGTGGTTGCGTGCGCGGGCGATATCGCGACCATGGAAGCGCTCGCCGCGGTGGAGATCCTGAAAGCCAACTGCCCCGATCTGAAGATTCGTTTCGTCAACGTGGTCGATCTGTTCAGGCTCATGCCGGATACCGATCATCCGCATGGTCTCTCCGATCGTGATTTCGACTCCCTCTTCACGCGCGACAAGCCGGTCATCTTCAACTTCCATTCCTATCCGACGCTGGTGCACAAGCTCACCTACAACCGCACCAATCACGAGAACATGCATGTGCATGGCTATCGCGAGCGCGGCAACATCAACACGCCGTTCGAGCTGGCGATCATCAACGGCGTGGACCGCTTCACGCTTGCCATCGATGTGATCGACCGCGTGCCGCGCATCGCCGAAAGCAGCGCGCATACGAAGGAGTGGCTGAGGAACGAGATCATCGAGAGCGTGCGGTATGCGCATGAGGAAGGCATCGATCGCGACGAGATCCGCGACTGGACCTGGAAGGGCTGATGCCATGAACGAAGGCATTCTGGTGCTCAACAGCGGCTCGTCGTCGCTCAAGTTCGGCGTGTTCACCCCACGCGACGGCGACGAGCACGCATGGCTCTCGGGCAGCGCGAAAGGCATCGGGCGGGACAACGGTTCATGGTCGATCAAGTCGTCGGACGGCCAAATCGATGTCGCGCAGGATCATGTGATGGAGTCGCAGCACGATGCGCTGAAACGCGTTGCCGACGCACTCGCCGAGCATCTGGATGCGCCGCTCGTGGGCGTCGGACATCGTGTCGTGCATGGCGGACCGCGGCTGCGCGATCATTGCCGCATCACCGATGACGTGAAGCACACGCTGCAAGACGCGGTGCCGTTCGCGCCGCTGCACCTGCCGCCGGCGCTGGCGCTGATCGACGAGGCGCAGCGCATCTTCGCCGATGTGCCTCACTTCGCCTGCTTCGATACCGCGTTTCACCGCACGCTGCCCGAGCGGGCGACGCGCTTTGCGCTGCCGCGCGAGTATGCGGAGCGGGGTGTCGTGCGGTATGGGTTTCATGGGCTGTCTTACGAGTCCATCGTCGGCGAGCTGGGCGCGGACCTGCCGGCGCGCACGGTCATCGCCCATCTCGGCAGCGGCGCGAGTCTGTGTGCGCTGAAGGACGGGCGCTCCGTCGATACGTCGATGGGCATGACGCCGGCCGGCGGGATTCCGATGGCCACGCGCAGCGGCGATCTTGATCCCGGCGTGCTGATTCATCTGCTGCGCCATGCCTCCCTCGATGCCGACGGCATCGAAACGCTGGTGAACCGGCGCGGCGGAATGAAGGCGTTGTCGGAATCGGACGACGACATGCAAGGGTTGCTGGCACGCCGCGCGCAGGGTGATGCGGATGCGTCGCTGGCCGTCGATGTGTTTTGCACGGCAGTGCGCAAGACCATCGGCGCGTATGCGGCGTTGCTGGGCGGCGTCGATCTGATTGTGTTCAGCGGGGGGATCGGGGAGCACAGCGACGCGGTGCGTTCGCAGGTGCTTGAAGGGCTCGGGTTTCTGGGGGCGGCGCATCGCGTGGTCGCGACTCAGGAGGAACGGCAGATCGCGCGGCATTGCAGGAGGTTGGTGGGGGAAGAATGAGGTGGCGCTTGTGTTGCGTCTTGCAGGTTTGGATCCGCCTATCGCGTTCGGTTCGCCGTGTTCTGTGGCATTTTGCATGCGGCATGTGTAATGCCATTTGGCCTAATGCATGCAAAACGCAAAATGTATGAACCTTCAACCGGTTTGCCGAGCAACGCGCAATGTGCCCTTCATTCTCGGTATTCCGGCAAGACGGATCACCTATTCGCCGCGCGCCGCTCTTGGCTCATCTCGCGACATTCTGCATGCGGCATGCGAAATGCCATCTGGTCGAACGCATTCAAAACGCCAAATGCACTATCAAAAGCCCAAAGCGGCAGGCATATCACCCGCCGCATCGAATCTCCGCTGCCCGCCTCACGCAGCAACGGCTAGACCTTACCCCCGAACACCTCCACCCTCTTCCGCATGATCCCGCTGCCGCAGCGACTGCGGCAATCCGAACAGCAACAACAGCGCGCACAGCACACTCATCGCACCGATCGCATATAGCGCGGGCGTCGTGCTGCCCATCGTGTCGCGAATGCGGCCGACCATCACCGGGCTCACGATACCGCCAACTTGCCCCAGCGTATTGATCAACGCGATACCGCCGGCCGCGCCTGCGCCGGTCAGAAGCTTCGGCGGCAGCGCCCAGAACGCCGGGATCGACGCGATCACGCCTGCGCCCATCACGCCCAGCGCGGCGATCAGCAAACCCGTCTGCTTGTCAAAGATGCCCGCAGCGAAGAACCCCACGGCCGCCATGACCAGCAGGATCGCGACGAACTTGCGGCGTTCGCCCGAGCGATCCGACATGCGGCCGACCACCACCATGCAGATCGCGCCGCAGATGTACGGCACTGCCGTGAGCAAACCGATGATCGTCGGGTTCTGCGTGCCCGCCGCGCGAATCAGGTGCGGCGCCCAGAAGTTGAGCCCGTATGAAGCGATCTGAATCAGGAAGTAGATCAGGCCGAGCATCAGAAAACCGGGCGTCCTGATCGCGCCGAACAGCGAATGACCCGTATCCGTGTGCTGGCTCTGTGTCGAGATCTGGCTCTTCAGACAGGTCTTCTCGGCGCTGCTGAGCCATGCTGCATCATCGACACGATCCTTCAGCACCTTCAGCACGAGAATGCCCAGCAGGACGCACGGCATGCCGCCAAGCAAAAACAGCCAGTGCCAGCCCGCAATGCCAGCCACCCCGTTCAAATGCCCAAGCACGAGTCCCGAGAGCGGCGCGCCGAACAAGCCCGAAAATGCCGACGCGAGAAACAGCATCGAAGTAATGCGGCCGCGATAGCTCGCCGGGAACCATAGCGTCAGGTAGTACAGCACGCCGGGCGCGAAGCCCGCTTCCATCGCGCCGATGATGAAGCGCAGTCCGTAGAACTGCCATTCCGTCTGCACGAAGACCATGAGCGCCGTCGCGATACCCCACGAAATCATGATGCGCGCGATCCAGCGGCGCGCGCCCACCTTGTAGAGCAGCATGTTGCTGGGCACTTCGAACAGCACGTAGCCAATCACGAAAAGGCTGGCGCCGAGACCATAAGCGGTATCGGACAGGCCCAGCGAACTCTGCATCTGGAACTTCGCGAAGCTGATATTGATGCGATCGAAGAACGCGAAGAAATAGCACAGCATGATGAGCGGCATCAGCCGCCATGCCACCTTGCGAATGATGTCCGATGTATTGGCGAGGGAATGCGGCTCGTCGGCCGCGTTGACGCTCAGGTCGCTCATGATTGTCTCCAGTCTTGTTGTGATGGGGTGTTTCAGATGGCCCGCACGTATTCGGGTACCGGATGCAGATCGCAGTTGCGTCCCGCCTTCGCGACCTGCCCCGGCACCTCGTGACCGACCAGCCCAGGCAGCGTGCGCGACAAGCGAATCAGTTGCGCAAGATCGATCCCCGCGGGAATGCCCGTCTCATCGCACAGGTTCACGAGGTCTTCTGTGCAGATGTTTCCGGACGCACCAGGCGCGAACGGACAGCCGCCAAGACCGCCCAGCGCCGCATCGAAACGGCGGGCGCCAGCGTGGTAAGCAGCAAGCACATTGGCGAGCCCGAGTCCGCGCGTATTGTGGAAATGCAGCGTGAGGTCGGCGGCGGGCACGTCGGCAAGCACGCGTTCGACGAGCCTCGCAACCTGACGCGGATTCGCCATGCCGGTGGTGTCGGCGAGCGTGATGCCGGCGATGCCCATCTCACGATAGGTCCGCGCAATCGACACCACGCGGTCTTCATCCACCCGGCCTTCGAACGGACAGCCGAACGCCGTCGCAACCGTCGCGTTCAGCGAGACCGGCGCCGACGCGCCCTGCACGAGCCGCACGATATCGCCGAAGCCCGCGAGCGAGTCTTCGCAGCTCATGCGCATGTTGGCGCGGTTGTGCGTCTGGCTCGCCGACATCACGAGATTGAGTTCGTTCGCCCGGGCCGCGAGCGCGCGCTCCGCGCCCTTCACGTTGGGCACCAGCGCGACGTAGATCACCCCCTCCTTGCGGGCGATGCCGTTGAACACCGCTTCGCCGTCGCGCAACGCCGGAATCGCCTTCGGCGACACGAACGAGCCCGCCTCGATCCGCGTGAAGCCGCACGCGGCAAGCGCATCGATCAGCGCGATCTTGTCCGCCGTGTCGACCCATTGTTTCTCGATCTGCAAGCCGTCGCGCGGCGCCACTTCCTGGACGATCAGTGGTTCCTTGTATGCAAAATTCATTGAACCGCTCCTTCCGCGCGCAGATGTTCGACCTCGCCGGCATCGAAGCCGAGCGACTCCAGCACCGCTTGCGTGTGTTCACCCAGCGCCGGACCTTGCCAGCGTATTTCGCCCGGGGTTTCGGAGAGCTTCGGCACGATTCCGGGCATCTTCACCGACGCCCCGCCCGGCAGGTTCGCGTTCAGCAGCATGTCGCGGGCTTGGTAGTGCGCATCGTTGACGATGTCCGCGACCGAATAGATGCGGCCTGCGGGCACTTCTTCCCGCTCGAGCGTGGCGAGCACGTCGTCCATCGAGTGATGCGTGGTCCACGCCGTGATGGCTTCGTCGAGCATCGCGCTGTGACGAACGCGGCCGTCGTTGCGGGCGAGCGCGGGGTCGTCGGCGAGATCAGGCCGGCCGATCACATGCATCAGGCGCTTGTAGATCGGATCGCTATTGCCCGCGATCACGACGAAGCCGCCCTCTTCCGTCCGATACGTATTCGACGGCGCGATGCCCGGCAGTGCGCCGCCGCTGCGTTCGCGCACATGGCCGAGCAGGTCGTATTCCGGCACCAGGCTTTCCATCAGGTTGAAGACGCTTTCGACGAGCGATACATCGACCACCTGTCCGTCGCCCTGTCCGGTCTTGACGCGCAACACCGACATCAGGGCGCCGATCACGCCATGCAGCGAAGCCAGCGAATCGCCGAGGCTCACGCCGACACGCGCCGGCAGTCCTTCCGCATCGCCGGTCGTGTAGCGGATGCCGCCCATCGCCTCGCCAATCGCCCCGAACCCCGGGCGGTCCCGATATGGACCCGTCTGGCCATAGCCGGAGATGCGCACCATCGTCAGCTTCGGATTGATTGCGTGCAGCACGTCCCAGCCGAGGCCGAGCTTTTCGAGCGCGCCGGGGCGCATGTTTTCGATGACGATGTCCGCGTCCTTCGCGAGACGCTTGATGACTTCCGCGCCGTCCGGCGACTTGAGGTTCACGCAGACCGACTTCTTGTTGCGCGATTGCAGATACCACCAGAGCGACGTGCCCTCGTGAAGCTTGCGCCATTTGCGCAGCGGGTCGCCGCCATTGGGCGTCTCGATCTTGATGACTTCCGCACCGAATTCGGCCAGCATGCGCGCCGCGAAGGGCGCGGCGATCAACGTGCCGATTTCGATGACCCGGATGCCTTGAAGAGGTCCGCTCATGCTGCTCGTCTCCTGATTTTCATTTGATAGAGACAAGCTTATTGGCGAACGCTCAGGGGCGTCCAACCGCATTTCGGCAAGGATCGTTCGCGAAACGCGAACGCTCGGGGGCTTCTTGAAAGCTAGACGGGCGAGCCGGAAGACGCTTCGACCGTACGCAAGTGATCGAACAGAAGACGGCTGACGGGCGACAGCGCGTCTGCATCGCGCACGACGATCACGAGACTGCGCGCGGCCCATTCCTCATCGAGCGCGACGGCGGCAAGGCCGAGTTGCCGCCCGATCGCCTCGAACACGTGCAAGGGCAGCACGCCCACGCCCATGCCGGCCTGCACCATGCGGCACACAGCGTCGAAGCCCGGCACGTGGATGCGCAGCCGCAACGCGCGGCCCGCCTGGCGCGCGGCCAGATGCGTGCGCATGTTGATCGAACTCGCTGAATGGAGGCCGATGTGATCGAAGTCGAGGGTATCGGCGAAGCTCACGCGTTCGCTTTTCGTCAACGGATGCGTCAGCGGCGTCACGATGACGAGCCGGTCGTGCCGGTAATGCACGGTGTCGAGGCCGCGGGTATCGGCGTCGCCGGAACAGATACCGAGATCGACGAGACTGTCCGCCACGCCCTCGATGATGCCGCCGCTCGGCCGCTCTTCCAGATCGATCTTGATCTGGTCGTGCATCGAGAGAAACGCGCGCAGGTCTTCCGGCAGGAACTCCACGATCGCCGAGAGATTGGCCATCATGCGCACGTAGCCGCGCACGCCGCTCGCATGTTCCGCCAGTTCGATGCCGATGTTCTCGACATCGCGCAACACGCGGCGCGCGTGATGCAGCAGCGTCTCGCCGGCGGGCGTGAGCGCCATGCCGCGCGCCTTGCGCTCGAACAGCACGGCGCCGACGGCTTGTTCCAGTTCGAGCAGCCGCTTGCTGGCCGCCGACACCGCAATCGCCTCGCGTTCGGCCGCGCGCGTGAGGGTGCCTTCCTCATGGACCGCGAGGAAGAGTTGCAAGGTCGTGAGATCGAGGCGTCGGAGGAGATTCTTGAGGGCCATCGCCGGATGGGTGCGCCTAGCGGGCGTATTTGAAGGTGCCTTGCGCGCTCGCGATCATCACGCGACCGTCGACCCACGCCTCGCCGCGGGCGAAATACACCGAGCGTCCCTGACGTTCCAGAAAACCCTTGGCCACCACCTTGTCGCCGACGCCCCGGTCCAGATAGTTCACCGTCAGCGAAAGCGTGAAGCCATGCACGGGTTCGGCGCCGGTCGTGAAGAGGCCGGCATATCCGCATGCGGCATCGAGCAGCGTAGCGATCGCGCCGCCCTGCAGAATGCGTTGCCGGTTCAGATGTCCGGCGTGTATCGGCATCAGGAACTCGGCGTAACCCGCGCGCCATTCGCTGAACGTCGCGCCCAGCGCTTCGAGAAACGGATTGTCCAAGTCCAAGTGCGCCACCATTGCTCCTTCTCGCTTGGTTGCGTGCGATTGTGCCATCGGTAGCCTCGCACTGCCGCACAGCACAAAAAAACCCGCCAGGAGCGGGTTGGATGCAGTCGCCGATTGTTCAACGTGTAAAACACTGCCCATTAGCAAGATCTACATGCTCAAAAGCCAGCAATTCGGAAGCGGAGACTTATCTGTCTCCGCCCATCATTTGCCGATTTCACATGACTGATGCAATCAGATCATCAATCGAAATGACAAAATTTGTTACACTTAAAATGCCTCGTGACAAAGCGTGCCACGCGCGCAACACATTGCGATGTGGCGATCAGTTATATCCGCGAATGACACAGGACTTTTGTTCCTCTTCCGATTTCTCACTGGCGAAACGTCCGCAGATTTCTGCGACATAATCCGGTTCCGCCGCTACCTGGCTGGAGCGATGCGACACGGACACGCTCGTATCCGGGGGCAGTTCGCCGTCTTCGATCCAGGCGTAGTAGTGCGCGTTTGTATTGGCATCCATCTTTAGTCTCCTTTCGTTCGATGCACTCGACAAGATTGATGGTTCCAGAATGCGCCTCCTTGAAGCGGCTGGCCCTAGTGGATTTCATTAATGGACGCCGCCGAAAAACGAAGCAAGACTCAAGAGAATGTCTGCATGTAGCGCATGCGGAATCGTTTCAATCCGCGTACCGTTTTAACTAGCGAAAAAAATGCCCGGTCGAAGCCGGGCATTCTTGAATCAAATCAATGCGAAGCCGTGCTTTAACGCACTCCCCATTCCGCACTGCACTCTTCTATTAGTTACACCACATTCTTTTCCACGATCGGCCTGCCTTCCAGCACGCGCGTCCAGTCGAGCGGCGAGAGATCCAGCGTTTCATAGCGCCCGTGCAGGATCATTTCGCTGACGCCGCGGCCCGTCGCCGGACCTTGCTGCAATCCATGGCCGCTGAAGCCGTTGGCGAAAAAGCAGTTTTCGACCTCCGGATGCGCGCCGATGATCGCGTTCTGGTCGAGCACGTTGTACTCGTAGTAACCGGACCAGCAACGCTCGACCCGCAGCGCCTCGAAGCCCGGCACGCGATGGGCGAGCGTCGGCCAGATCACGTCGTCGAACAGCGCGTGATCGACTTCGTCGAGCGGCAGGTCGTCGGGATCGTGCTCAGCGGAAGGTGAGGTCCCGCAAATATAGGTCTGCCCTTCAGGCCGGAAGTAGACCCCGCTCGGATCGATCAGCAACGGCGCGCCTTCGAGCTTCGCCGGCGACGACACATTGAAGATGCTGCGGCGGCGCGCATGCACCGGCAGGTCGATGCCCAGCAGCTTCGCCACCGGCCGCGCCCATGCGCCCGCGGCGTTCACCAGCACGTCGCAGGCATAGGTTTCGCCGTTCGCCGCTTGCACCGCCGTCGCGCGCCGGCCGTCGCGCCGGATGCCCGTCACCTCGCTCGCCACGTAACGCGCGCCAAGCGCCTGAGCCTTGCGCCGCAGGGCCTGCACGAGGCCGTAGCCATCGAACCAGCCTTCGCCGCTTTCGCCGTAGGCGCCCGCCGCCAGATCGTCGGTATGCAGCCAGGGAAAGCGCGCGGCGAGCTGCGCGGCATCGAGCAGACTGATGTCCGCGCCGAGCTCGCGTTGCAGCGCGTGGTTCTCGCGCAGCGTCGCGGCCCCGGGAGCGGTCGCCAGAAACAAATAGCCGCCTTCATACAGATCGATCGACGGGCGTTCGCCATTCACCTCCAGCCGCTCGCCGATCGAGCGCAGGAACTCGATGCCGTAGAGCGACATGCGCACCGAGAGCGGCGTCGAGAACTGCTGACGGATCGACGCCGCCGACAGCGCCGACGACGAGCGCGCGTAAGTCGGATCGCGCTCGATCACCGTGACCTGCACGGTCGGATCCGCAGCCCGCAGAAAATACGCGACCGAACTGCCGATCACGCCGCCACCCACGATCACCACTTGAGAAGCCACGCCGCCTCCGTGCGAATGCCGCTGACGATGTCGATGCCGATGCCGATGCCGCCGCGCGCTCAGCCCAGGTTGAAGTCGATGCCCTGCGCCAGCGGCAATTCCGACGAGTAGTTGATCGTGTTGGTCGCGCGGCGCATGTAGCCCTTCCAGGCATCGGAGCCGGATTCGCGTCCGCCGCCGGTTTCCTTTTCGCCGCCGAATGCGCCGCCGATTTCCGCGCCGCTCGGCCCGATGTTCACGTTGGCGATGCCGCAATCGCTGCCCGAGGCCGACAGGAAGCGTTCGGCTTCGCGCAGGTCGGTCGTGAACGTGCACGACGACAGGCCGTGCACGGCCGCGTTGTTGGCGGCGATGGCGTCGTCGAAATCGCTGTAGCGCATCACATAGAGGATCGGCGCGAAGGTTTCCTTCAGCACGACGTCGGTCTGCGACGGCATTTCGACCAGCGCCGGACGCACGTAGTAACCGTTCTCGTGCCCCTTCACGGCGACGCGCTCGCCGCCATGCACGGTGCCGCCCTCGCCCTTGGCCTGTTCGAGCGCGTCCTGCATGCGCGCGAACGCCTGCACGTCGATCAGCGGTCCCATCAGCACGCCCGTCTCCAGCGGATTGCCGACCGGCACCTTGCCGTACAGCTCTTTCAGACGCGTGACGGTTTCGTCATAGATGCTGTCGTGCACGAACAGCCGGCGCAGCGACGTGCAGCGCTGTCCCGCCGTGCCGACTGCCGAGAACAGGATGCCGCGCAACGCCAGAACGCGATTCGCCGTGTGCGAGACGATGCCCGCGTTGTTGCCGCCGAGTTCGAGGATCGAACGGCCGAAACGCTGCGCAACCGCGACGCCGACCTTGCGGCCCATTTCCGTGCTGCCGGTTGCGCTGACGATATCGGAACGCTTGTCCGCGACGAGCGCCGTGCCAACCTCGCGTCCGCCGATGAGCAGCGCCGCCAGTCCTTCCGGCGCCGAGCCGAATTCGTCGAGGGCGTCGCGCAGGATGCGATCGACGGCGAGCGCCGTGAGCGGCGTCTTTTCCGACGGCTTCCACACGACGGCGTTGCCGCACACGAGCGCGAGCGCCGCGTTCCACGACCACACGGCCACCGGGAAATTGAAGGCGGAGATGATCGAACAAACGCCCATCGGATGCCAGGTTTCGGCCATCCGGTGACCCGGACGCTCCGAGGCGATCGTCAGGCCGTAGAGCTGACGCGACAGGCCGACCGCGAAGTCGCAGATGTCGATCATCTCCTGCACCTCGCCCAGCCCTTCCTGAAGAATCTTGCCCGCTTCGAGCGACACCAGCTTGCCAAGCGCTTCCTTCTTCTCGCGCAAGCGGTTGCCGAGCAGTCGCACCAGTTCGCCGCGGCGCGGCGCGGGCACGTTGCGCCAGGTGGCGAAGGCGTCGCGGGCGGCGGCCAGCGCGGTGTCGACGTCGGCGGCGGTGTGCTGCTTCACGCGGCCGATGACTTCACCCGTGATCGGCGAAGTGACGGCGAGGTCGCCGTCGGCAACGAGATGCGCGATGCCGAGGTCGGCGAGGATCGATTGTGCGTTCACGATGAGAGTCCTTTCGAAAGTAAGTCCGGCTCGCACCTGCCGCGCGACATGACGGACGGGCGCTGTTTCTTATCAGAAACTTGAGTGAATTTCGGAAACTATACGCGCTGCGGCTCCGTGCCACAACCGCGCTCAATATAAGGGTTGTCACGTAGGCTTGCCGGACCTTCCCGGCATTTGCTCGCGGCCCCGTCAGGTGTAATCGCGATGTTATGATCGGAAACAAAACGATGTCCTTTGTGACCCACGACACCCATCTTCCCATGGCCAGCCTCAGCACGAAAAACCCGCCGGACACTTCCCCGGCCGATCTCGGACGGCGGGTCAGGCAGGCGCGGCTCGCGCTGGACCTGACGCTCGACACCGCGAGCCGCGTGTGCGGCGTGTCGCGTTCGGCGCTGTCGAAGATCGAGAACGGGCTGATGTCGCCGACCTTCGACGTGTTGCAGAAAATCGTCCGCGGCCTGCGCATCGACCTCGGCGAACTGTTCGGCACTGCGCCGGCGCCCAGCGCAAGCGGGCGCCGGGCGCTCACCCGCCGCGACGCCGGGCAGCGTCACGCGTATCGCGGCTATCAGATGGAACTGCTCGCCACCGAACTCGCGCACAAGGCGATGCTGCCGTTCCGCATCCGGATCTCGGCGCATACCCTCGACGCCTTCGACGACTGGGGCCGCCACGAAGGCGAAGAATTCCTGTACGTGATCAGCGGCAGCGTGTGCCTGTATTCCGAGCTGTATGCGCCCACGCAGCTGAACGCCGGCGACAGCATGTACTTCGATTCGCGCACCGGCCACGCGGCCATCTCGACGAGCGAGGAAGACGCCGAAGTGCTGTGGATGGCGACGGGCGGCAGCGTGCCTTCCGCCGATCCGTCCGCGAACACCGCCTAGCCGCCCGCGCGCAACGCGAGCCGCATCGGCATGGCGCTCGGCCCCACGGTGAACGCGCAGGTCTCGTGGATCCGCGACGGATCGATGGCCAGGCGCGCGGTGAAGTTTGCCGTCAGCATCGAGATCACGAGCCGCATCTCGACCGCCGCCAGATGGCGTCCCGGACACACCCGCGGCCCCGCGCCGAATTGCAGATAGGCATGCGGCTCATGCGCGCCGCGCTGTGCCGGACAGCCGGCCGGCGCGCCCTGCTGCGCCCGGTGCTCATGCAGCCAGCGGTCCGGATCGTAGCGTTCGGGCGCGGCGAAGTTGCGCGGATCGAGCATGGCGGGACGATGCAGCAGGAAGATCTTGGTGCCGGCCGGCAGACGCACGCCGCGCAGCCGCACGTCCTCGACCGGTTCGAGCGAAAGATATGGCGCGACCGGATGCAGACGGCTCGCTTCCGTACAGAGCGCCTCGCACAGGTCGAGCGTGCGCATCGCGGCGTAGCTCGGGCACACGGCGGCATCACCGAGGACCGAGCGGGCGTGCGCCGCGACGCGTTCCTGCAAGGCTTCGTCCGCGCCCAGGAACAGCAACGCCCACGCGATGCTCGTCGCGGTCGTCTCCTCGCCGGCCACGAGCATGGTGAGCACGTTGGCGGCGACTTCGTCGTCGGTGATGCCGGAGCCGGGCACGTCGCGCAGCGCGAGCATCGCTTCGAGCAGATTGCGCGGTTCGACGTCGAGATCCATGAACGGCGTCTCGCAGGCTTCCGCCCGCGCTTCCTCGCGCATGCGGGCACGCGTGCGCGCCATCAGCGAGCGGATATGGCGATGCACGTCGATCATCGCGGCGTCGAACTGGCGGTCGCGCGGGAGCTTCACGTAATGCCACCACGCGAACGGCGAATTGACGCGGGCCATCAGCGTCGGCAGCAGCATGGCCAGTTGTTGCTGGATCAACTCGCGCTCGTTCTCCAGCGTGTTCGGGTCGTCGCCGAGGGCGAGCGCGCTCGTGACATCGACGGTGAAACGCTTCAGGTCGTCGAGCATGTCGACCACCACGCCCGCGCGCGCGGCGGCTTCCCAGCGGCGCCGCAAACGCTCGGTGATCGCGGCGAGCGTCGGATAGAACGCCTTGATGTGCGGAATGGACAGCGCCTGCATGACGAGGCGGCGTTGCGGTTCCCATGCATCGCCTTCGATCGAAAACAGCCCGTTGCAGCCGAACTCCTTCAGGATTCTCTCGATGGGCGCATAGCGGCGGTAGCGATACGGACGTTCACGCAGCACCGCATGAGACAGCTCGATGTCGTCCCAGACCGTGACGCGCGTGGTGCCGAAGCGGAACACGTAGGGCGTGCCCAGTTCCGTGGCCCAGCGTTCGAGCGTCAGGTGATGCGTGGCGGGCGGCAGCTGATGCAGATTGCCCAGCAGTGGAAGGCCGCGCGGCGACGGCAGATCATCGACTTCACGCAAGGACGGCGTAACGGGCGCTGCATGCATGATCGGCCTCGCGAAGGCTTGATCCGGGCAGGAGGGTGCGGGAGCAATCTCAGAACACCATCATGCGAGGCGCCAGCTCATGTGGCGCTTCGCCTGGGTCTGAAAACGCTCACAAGCCGACCCGCGATTCGCTTCACTCACGCGGATAGCGTTGTCGCGCGTGGATCACGTTGACGACTTCGATCAACCCGTCCATGACACGATAAACAACAAGATAATTCGGATGCGCAACGATCTCGCGCGTACCCGGCTCGCGGCCGGTTCGAAACAGATAAGGAGTTACTGAAGCAGGAATCACAGCGCTTTCGATGACCTCGAATATCGTCTTCGCTGCCCCGGGGTTGTATTCAGCAATGTAGTCCGTGATTTGATCGAGGTCATCCAATGCTTGAAGCGTCCAGCGAATTGGCAGCATCAGGATCCAGACCTTTCCTTCTCTCTGATTTTCGCGTCCAGCTTCGCACGAATGCGCGCCATGGCTTCGTCATGCGGAATACGCGGCCGAGTATCCGCCATGGACCGTCTCACCTTCTCCCGAAACCACTTGTCATAGGCTTCGGCTTCTTCGACGGTAGCGAACTCGGACACGATGGGATCGAGCGGAGTAGTCATTTGCGGTTCTCGTTTCATGATGAATTCATGATATCGCAGGGCTGCGCGGGGCGTCACCTTGGCCATTCGGCCAGCGCGCCCCGCCGCTTACCCGGCCTTCGACTTAGGGCTGCCCTTGCCGCCCGACGGCAAAACCACATCCCCGTCCACCTTGCCCGCCGACCGCTTGAAATAAGGCGAACTCAGAGTCGCCGCGCCCATGTCCGATGCTGCCTCAAGCAACGCGGGCGCGAGCGCCTCCAGGCGGGCATCGGGCAGTCGGCTGGTCGGCCCGGCCAGACTCACGACGCCCACCACCACGCCCGTCACCGGATGGTGGATCGGCGCAGCCATCGACGTCATGCCGGCCTCGTAGGTCTCGCTCGCGATGCCATAGCCGCGTTCGCGCGCCGCCTGCAAGCCGGCGAGGAATTCCTGAATGCCCTTCGGCGCCCTGGGCCCGCCCGAGCCCGGCTTGCCGAGCCCGCCCTGGCGCGCGACGAGTTCCAGCGCGGCTTCGTCGGTCAGCGACGACAGCCACGCCTGTCCGCTCGCCGTGCAATGCAGCGGCGGCTGGCTGCCCATGTCGGGGTCGTAGCGCAGGCCGGATTTCGCGCCCTGCGCCTTGCCGACGAACGTAATGTGGTCGTCCTCCACGACGCCCAGCCGCGCCAGTTCGCCCGACTGCGCCGCGAGCCGGTCCAGTACCGGCTGGGAAACGTCGAGGACGCCGCCGGTCGACAGATAGATGAGCGCCAGCGACACGAGCTTCAACGCCAGCATGTACTCGCCGTGATCCTCGTCCTGACGGACGTAGCCTTCGTCGATCAGCATCGCGAGCAGCCGGTGCGTGCCGCTGCGGGGAATGTTGAGCGTGTCGGCGATGGTGGCGAGCGGCATGCGCCCGCCGTTTTTCGCCAGCAACTCGATGATCGACAACGCCCGCTCCAGGTTTCCTGCCATCTTCAGCCTCTCGAAGTTCCGGTTCGAAATGAGAACACGATTCCACCTCGGAATTCAACCGCCGGATGTCATTCTTTGGCGTACGCCTCCTCGAGCACGGACAGCGTCGCCTCACGCAGACGGGTGGCGCGTGTGAACGCATCGGCGCTGCGGGCCCACTGGTTCATCGGCGTTTCGATCGACAGCGGCAGATCCTCCGGCAGCGCCCGCAGGATGCCCGTCAGATCGAGGCCGCCCTCGCCCGGAATCATGCGTTCGGCGCGCGCCTGACACAGCAGCGTGTCGAGGTCCGTCGGACGCTCGGCGGGCGCATCGCAGAATTGCAGATAGCCGAACCATTCGCGCGGCAGGTCGGCGAGCACGGCGGTCGACGAACCGGCACGGTCGAAATGAATCGGATCGACGATCAGGCCCGTATTCGCGCGCCCCGCCGCCCGTACGATCCGCGCGCCCTGCACGATGTCTTTCGCATCCGTCCACGGCATCGGTTCAAGCGAGGGCGACAGGCCATACGGCTGCGCAAGATCGCACAGCGCCGCGAGACGCGCGGCGGTGCGCGCCTCGTCGGGATCGTTGCCCGCGACGAGCACGTAGCGCGCGCCGAGCTCGGCCGCGGTCGCGAGCATCGGCTCGTACGCGGCGACGTCCGTCTCCGGTTTCAAACGCAGGATCTCGGCATCGAGCACGCCGATGCCCGTATCGCGCAACGCCGCCAGCGTCTCGCGCTTGAGCTGCGTCGCACCGACGATTTTGTGGCGCACCTCCGTGTCCGTCGCCGGCAAGAGCCGCAGGCCGACAAAATCGTAACCGGCGCGCGCCGCGCACTCGACCATCTGCGGCGGCGTCAGCTCCAGCACCGTCAGGGCCGACAGGGACAACTTGCGTCGTGACATAACGGCGTCTCCCTTCAGCGCAGCGGCGAGAACGGCGCCGGCATGTAGATGGTCGATTCCATCGTCGTCAGATGGGCCGGTCCGCCCTTCGGCGGCCAGATGCCGTCCGCCACCGCTTCGGCGCGGATGCGCGAACGCTCGTCCACGCTCGCATACGGCCAGATGTTGAGAAAGCGCGGCACCGTGCCGTCGAGCGCATACATCGCGCCGATCAGGGGCGAACGCTTTGTGCGCTCCGGCAACGCGCCCTGCCACGCGTCGATCGTGTGTTGCAGGCTCGCGAGCTTCGTGCCGTACACGCGCATCTCGTAGATGCCGCCGTGCACGGCGGGCTCGATCGGCGGAAGGAACGCAAACAGCGCGTAGCTGCTCACGTCGACGTCGGTGACGAACTCGCCGCAGCCGAACGGATTGCCTTCGAGCAACAGCCGCTGCCGTTCGCGCACGAGCGCCGCTTCGGAATCGAAGCCGCGCAGCACCATCACGCGGCCCAGTGCGCCGATGTCGGAATACCAGCAGCCGAGCAGCTGCACGCCCGGCGCGGCGCCGCTCGCCTCGATATGCTCGAAGACCCGCGCGTTCGCGCCGAGCTTCACCGTCAACGTGACTGTGTCGTAGAGAGTCATTGAAAAGTCCTTGCCTGTGTGGAATGAGAGTCTTGCGCGCAGGCGCCGCTGTCGTCATGCGGCAGCGCCTGCGCCAGTTCGAGGCCGGCCAGATAGCCGAAGGTCATCGCCGGACCGAGCGTGATGCCGCCGGCCGGATAGTGGCCGCCCATCATGCTCGCGGCGTCGTTGCCGACCGCATACAGCCCGGCGACGGGCACGGCGGAGGCATCGAGCACGCGCGCGCGGGCATCGGTGGAAAGTCCTGCAAAGGTGCCGAGACTGCCGGGCACGATCTTCACCGCATGGAACGGGGCGTCCGCGAGCGGCGCGACGCAGGGGTTCGGCTGATGCAGCGCGTCGCCCTGGAAGCGGTTGTACGGCGTCGAGCCCTTGTGGAACTGAGGATCGAAGCCGTCCTTGGCGTACGCGTTATAGGTGGCGACGGTATCGGCGAGACCGCGCGCGTCGATGCCGCATTGCTGCGCGAGCGCCTCGAGCGTCGGCGCGGACTTGAGATAGCCGGCGCGCTGCAGCGGCCCGAGCGGAAACGGAAACGGCTTCGCCGCACCCAGGCCATAGCGGCGCTGGAACCGGTGATCGCACACGAGCCACGCGCAGACTTCCTCGCCGGGCGGCACCGTGCCGATGAGCGCCGAGACGAAATCGTGATACGACGACGCCTCGTTCGTGAAGCGCCGCCCCGCGCGCGTCACGGCGATCACGCCCGGCTTCGCGCGCTCGATCAGGTGCGGAAACGCCGCCACCGCGCCATGCGCGCGCGGCACCAGCGAAACCGGCGCCCACGCGGCGGGCGCGTCCAGCGCGTCGTCGAAATGCGCGCCGGCGTCGATGCCCGCGCGAATGCCATCGCCGGTATTGCTCGTGGGCGCGGCGGACCAGTGCGGCATGCACGGAAACGTGCGCGCCTGACGCGCCGCATCGTGCGGATAGCCGCCGCAGGCGAGCACCACGCCGCGTCTTGCCAGCACGTCATGCGGCACGCCGTCGATCTCCACGCGCGCGCCCGTCACACGCGCCCCGCCATGCAGAAGCGTCACGGCCTTTGCGCGCGTGCGCAGATCGACACCTCTATCCGCCGCCGATTTCAACAGCCGCGCGACCAGCGCATTGCCGTTCACAAGATGCATCGAGCGGCCGTAGCGCAGCTTCTGCCACGCGAACACTGCGAAGCGCCGCGCCACATGCCAGGCCGACGTGGCACTGCGCGTCGCGTTCAGAAAATGCGTCAGGTCCGCGCCCGATGCGATCGCCATGCCGGCCACCGTGGTTTCGGCGAGCGGCGGCCGCAGACGGTCGAGCAGCGGGCCGAGCGCGCGGCCGTCGAACGGCATCGCGCCTACCGAGCGGCCGCCGGTCCCTGAGCCTTGCGTCGTGTGGAAATCGGGAATGCGGTTGCCGTCGATGAAGCGCACCGCCGTATTCCGCTCGAAGAACTCGATCATGCGCGGACCGTGTTCGATCAGCGCATCGATCTTGGCGGCGTCGACGTGTGCGCCGAGTTCGCCCGCGAGGTAGGTGCGCGGCGCATCCGCCGGTTCGACGATCCCCGCGCGCTGCGCGAGCGGATTGCACGGAATCCACATCCAGCCGCCCGACCACGCGGTCGTGCCGCCAAATACGTCTTCCTTCTCGCAGACCAGCACGGACAAGCCCTGCTGCGCCGCCGTGACCGCCGTGGACAGACCGCCGGCGCCGGAGCCGAGGACCAGGACATCGCAATGGATCACCGGGATCTGGCTCATTTGGACACCGCATGCGCGTGCAGGCTCGACCCGATTTCCATAGGCAGCACGAGCGCTTCACCGCGTGCATCTGTCAGCGCGTTTTGCGCCCGCGCCGCCGCATGCCGTGCCGCCAGATAGCCGAATGCGAGCCCCGGGCCAAGCGTGATGCCCGGGCCGGGATAAACGCCGCCCATCACCGACTGCATGTCGTTGCCGCAGGCATAGAGTCCGGCGATCGGCTGATCGTCACGATCGAGCACGCGCGCGTCGGTATCGGTGACGAGGCCGGTCGCCGCGCCGATATCGCCCGGATAGAGCCGCACCGCATAGAACGGCGCCCTCGCAATCGGCCCGAGGCACTTGTTCGGTCCGCTCCGGTTCGCATCGCCGTTGGCGTTTTGATACGCGGTCGTGCCGCGCTGGAAATCGGCATCGACGCCCGTCTGCGCATAACGGTTATTGCGCGCGACGCTGTCCGCGAGCCCCGTCCGGTCGATGCCGAGCCGGTCCGCCAGTTGGTCGAGCGTGCTGCCTTCGACGAGATAGCCATCGGCGAGAAACGGCGCGAGTCCCTTGCCGCCCGGACGCACCATGCCGAGCCCGTACTTGCGCAAGCCATCCGCATCCGTGACGAGGCACGCGGGGATCGACGGCTGCGCACGGTGCGCTTCCTGCATCGCGATGCCGAACAGGTGATACGACGTGTTTTCGTTGAGGAAGCGCCGGCCGTTGCGATCGACGACGATCATTCCCGGCTTGCCGCGATCCATCAGGAAGTGCGGGAACACGGCGGTGCTGCCGTCCGCGCGTTTGCGGGTCGACACCGGCGCCCAGAACGCGTTCGACCGCGCGCCCTCGCCAAACCGCGCGCCGGCTGCGAGCGCCAGATCCTGCGCGCCGCCGGTATGTCCGGGCGCGCCCGCGCACCACGAGGGATCGGCGCCCGGCAGCAGTTCGGCGCGGCGCTTCGCGTGCCGGTTGAAGCCGCCGCTCGCCAGGATCACGCCGCCTGTCACGCGGATACGCCGACGTTTATTGACCTGGCTCAGCGACACCGCTTCGATGCCATGTGCGCCGCTGTGCAGCGCGTCAATCCGGGTCTTGGTCAGGATCGTCACGCCGCGCTGGCGCAGCGACAGAAGCAGCCGTCCGATCAGCGCATTGCCCATCACGAGCCGCGTGCCGCGCGGCGAACTCAGGCGGTCGCGCGCGTGCCGCGTGAGCAGCGCCGCGGCGTGCCGCAACGACTTCAGTGATTTCGTCATGCCGAGCAAATGCGCGACGTCGTCGCGATCGACCATCATGCCGCCCAGCACGGTGAACTCGGGAAGTGGCGGACGAATCAGCGCGAAGTCGGGGCCGAGCGTGCGGCCGTCAAAGGGCAGCGGCTCCAGCGCGCGGCCGCGCAGCGTCGAGCCTTCGACTTCCGACAGGTAATCCGGATGGAACGGGCGCGCGCGGTACTTCACTTCGCTATGGGCCTCCAGTTGCGCTACCGCCTTCGGACCTGCGTCCAGAAACGCCCGGCGCATCGCCGCCTGGCTGTGTGCGCCGACCGCACGATCCAGAAATGCTTCGGCATTCGCCACGGTGTCTTCGGGATTGACGCCCGGCCCGTGCATCGAACCGGGTATCCAGGTGGTGCCCGCCGAGTAAGCCGTCGTGCCGCCGACGTATTCCGTGCTCTCCACGAGCAGCACGCGCGCGCCGTCGATGGCCGCCACCAGCGCCGCCGACATGCCCGCGCCGCCCGCGCCCACCACAACCACATCGAATTGCTCGTCCGATCCCAACTGCTCCAGTGTCTCCGCCATCGATATGCTCCGATCCCCGCTCGTTCGCTGAACTTTCTTCTATTTCAGAATCCTATTCCACTTTAGCGAATCACGCAAAGCCATTTTCAGTCGACGGACCCTCGCACGGCTTGGCAGCCATTCGTTATTGGGGCACGATTCGCTTCTTCGATGACACGCGTCCGCCCATGCAGCCATCCCCTCGCCGGCCCGCCCTCCATGCCTGGCTGTTGAAAGGCATGCTCCCGCTGAACCGCGCCGCCGCGCTGCGCGATGCGCTGGCGGGCGTCTCGCTTGCCTCGATGGATATTCCGCAGGTGCTCGGCTACGCGCGCATCGCGGGGATGCCGCCGATCACCGGCCTGTACACGGCTTTCCTGCCGCTGTTCGCGTTCGCTTTGTTCGGCGCGTCGCGGCATCTGGTGGTCGCGGCGGACTCGGCGACGGCGACCATCCTCTCCAGCCGCGTCTCGACGATGGCCGCCATGGGCAGCGCCGAATACATCGCGCTCGCCGGCATGGTTGCATTGCAGACCGCCGCGCTGCTGTTGCTCGCGCGGCTCTTCAAGCTGGGCTTTCTCGCCGATTTCCTGTCGCGCACGGTGCTGGTCGGCTTTCTGGCGGGTGTCGGCGTGCAGGTTTCCATCGCGATGCTCGGCGATCTGCTCGGCATGACGGTGCCGGAGCCTTCATCGCGCAGTCTGGCGCAACTGGCCTATGTCGCCGGTCATGCGCTGCAATTCCATGCGCCGACCTTCGGGCTGGCGCTGCTCGTGATCGTCCCGATCCTGCTCTGCAAGCGCGCCGCGCCGCGCGTGCCGATGCCGCTCATCGGGGTGATCGGCAGCATCGTTGCCAGCAAGATGTTCGAATTTTCGGCGCATGGCATCGCGGTGCTCGGAGCCATCGACGGCGGCCTGCCCGCGCTGCGCTTTCCCGCCGTCACCTGGCAGCAGTTCCTCGACCTGATGCCCGTCGCGGCCTCGTGCTTCGTGATGATCATCGCGCAGAGCGCGGCGGCGGCGCGCGTCTATGCGCAGCAGTATCGCGAGGACGTCGACACCAACGCCGACATCCTCGGTCTCGCCGCAGCCAACACGGCGGCGGCGTTCAGCGGCACCTTCGTCGTCAACGGCAGCCCTACGCAGACCGCGATGGCCGAGCGCGCCGGCACCCGCAGCCAGTTCGGACAGGTCGCATTCGCGGCGGTGGTCGCCGTCGTGCTGCTGTTCCTGAGCGGCTATCTGCGCTACCTGCCGCATTGCGTGCTGGCGGCGATCGTGTTCACCATCGCCATCGGACTGGTCAACGTGCGGAGCCTGCGGGACATCCGCGCCGAAAGTCCGGGCGAGTTCACGCTCGCGCTGGTGACGGCGGCGGCTGTGGTGATGATCGGCGTCGAGCACGGCATCCTGCTCGCCGTGGCGTTGTCGCTGATGCGGCACGTGCGCCACAGCTACCGTCCGCACACGATGGTGCTGACGCCCGTTCCGCCCGACGGGCGCTGGCAGTTCGTGCCCACGGCGCCGGGCGCGATGACCACATCGGAACTCATCGTGTATCGCTTCGGCGCGGATCTGTTCTATGCGAACGATCACTTCTTCACGGTGGAAGTGACAGAGCTCGTCGATGCGGCGCCGGGCGGTCTGCGCCATCTCGTCGTCGATGCCGGAGCGATCACCGACCTCGATTATTCGGCGGCGCGGACCATCGGCGATCTCATCGAAACCCTGCAGGCGCGCGGCATCGCGGTGAGTTTCGGGCGGGTGAATCGCTTCCTGCGCGGCGACATGGACCGGCATGGGCTGACGCGCGTGCTGGGGGCGTCGAACGTGTTCGGGACCTTGCATGAAGCGCTGGCGGCGGTAGGCGTTCCCACGCCGATGCACGGACCCGATTCGCTGTAAGCAGCCTTTGACGGCATTTACCACGCGATCACGCACCTGACTTCACGGTCGGTTCAAACGAAGACGATTAGTTGCGGCCTGATGTCTTAAATGTTGAACAGAATTCCACTTTAGATTAGAGTTCGCTGTGAACGGGCGAACCGATTCCGCTCGCCTCGAATTCCAACCCGGAGACAACCATGGCGCAGGACCCCTCTTTCTCGGCTTCGCTCGACGAAGGCCTCAGCGGCGCGACACGCGTGTATTTCATCGTCGGCGATCCGATCGCGCAGGTGCGCTCCCCGGCCGGCGTGACCGCGGCACTACGCGCACAAGGCCAGGATGCGATCGTGATTCCCGCGCACGTCGCGCCCGCCGATCTCGACACGTTCTTCGCCGGTCTCGCGCCCTTGCAGAACTGCGACGGCGTGATCGTCACCGTTCCGCACAAGTTCAGCGCGACATCCTTCTGCAGCACCCTGACTGACGAAGGCCGTTTCCTCGGCGCGGTCAACATGCTGAGGCGCAATGCGGACGGCAGCTGGCACGGTGGCGCGTCGGACGGCATCGGCATGGTCGCGGCGCTGCGCGACGCCGGTTGCGAACCCGCGGGCAAACGCGCGTTGCTGATCGGCGCGGGCGGCGCGGGTTCGGCAATCGGGCATGCACTGGTGGATGCCGGCGTGGCGACGCTCGCGATCCGCGATTCCGACGCCGCGCGCACCGATGCCCTCGCCACGCGACTCGCCGCATTGAAACGCGGCGCGGTGCAGGTCGCGGACGACGCCGGTGCGGAAACCTATGATCTGATCGTGAATGCGTCGCCGGCGGGCATGCGCGCGGGCGATCCGCTGCCGATCGACGTCTCGCGCCTTGCGCCCACGACGTTCGTCGGCGATGTCGTGACCAAGCCGCCGCTGACGCCGTTCATCGAAGCGGCCCGTGCGCGCGGCTGCGTGACCGTGACCGGCACGCAGATGTTCGGCCGCGTATGCGATGCGATCGTCGCGTTTCTGGTTGCCTGAAAGGGTTGCCTGAAGGAGCGATCCATCGGTCGGAAAAGCGCTCACGCACGACGCATGCGAAAACACTCATAACAAAGGACTCTGGAACAATCCACACCGCCGTTCCTTCGTCACCGAGAGGAGTTCTCGCGATGATCTTCCATGCCTCCATTCCCGCCAACGATCCGAAACACGTCGCGCATGTGCTGGCCGAACTCTGGGATGGCTTCGCCGCGCCGTTCTCGCCGTTCCCCGACGCCTGGATGGCCGTGGCAGGCGACGAGCGCGGCAGCATCATCGAGGTGTATCCAGGCGATCGCGTGATTACGCCGGGCGGCGGCGAGGAAGAAAGCGTGGGCTACGGCGCGGACACCGCAGCGCGGCCGCGCTACAGCGCCTTCCATATGGCGATTGCGACGCCCCGCACGAGCGCGGAAATCATCGCGATTGGCGAGCGCGAAGGCTGGCGCGCGGTGCATTGCACGCGCGGCAACAACTTCTTCCACGTGATCGAACTGTGGATCGAGAACTCGACGATGCTCGAATTCCTCGCGCCCGACATGCAGGCTGAATATCTGGCTTTCTCGACGCCCGAGAACTTCAAGGCGATGGCGGCGGCCAACCCTTATCAGGCGTAAGCGCCTCGTCAGTCCTGCAGCGCGGCCCACATCTCCTGGTCGCGCTGGGCGGTCCAGATGCGCGGATGGCGGATGCCGCTGGCTTCGTCATAAGCGCGCGACACGTCGAACGGCAGACAGTGCTCATAGATGAAGACGTGGCCGAACTTCGCGTCCATCGACTTGCGCGCGTGCGCCATCGCGCCCTTCAGGTCGAGCTTCTGCGCAACGGCCTCGCGGCCCGCCTGAAGCAGCGTCGTGACGAAGTCCTTCGTATAGTCGAGTCCCTTGTGCACATCCGCCGGCGACAGCAACGCCGGGCCGCGTCCCGGCACGAGCTTGTCCGCATTGAGCGTGCGCAACGCTTCGAGCGTCGCGGGCCAGTCCTCGAGCTGCGCGTCGCCGCAATAGCAGGCTGCGTCGTACTCCACCAGATCGCCTGAAAACAGCACCTTCTGCGACGGCAGCCACACCACGGTGTCGCCCTTCGTGTGGCCCGAGCCGAGATGCGCGATCCGCACCTCGAGCTTGCCGAGGAAGAGCGTGATCTCCCGCTCGAAGACCAGCGTCGGCCAGGTGAGACCCGGCACCGTCTCGACGCCCGCGAACAGACGCGGGAAGCGCTCGATCTCCGACTTCATGTCCTGCTCGCCGCGCTCGACGATCATTTCGTAAGTGCCGCGGCTCGCGATCACTTCCTGCGCGCCTTCCTTGAAATACGCCGATGCCCCCAGCACGCGCACCGCGTGGTAATGCGACAGCACGACGTACTTGATGGGTTTGTCGGTGACGCCGCGAATCTTTTCGATCAGGTCCTGGGCCATGGCGGGCGTCGCGGTGGTATCGACGATCAGCACGCCGTCGTCGCCAACGATCACGCCTGAGTTCGGATCGCCTTCCGCCGTATAGGCGTACGCGTTCTCGGAGAGCTGCGTGAAGGTGATCTTCTTCTCCTGCAGATCCGCCTGCGATGCGAAAGCCTTTGCCATGATCGTGTCTCGTCCAGTCTCGTGAGGATGAACCGATGATCGATGCGAGCCAAAACTTTGTCAACAGCAAATACACTTGCCATAGACAAATTTCGGGTAAATACTGAAGGACATTGGCCGTTCGGTCGAACCGCCCAGTCACTTCCCATCACGGAACGCACTTTGGCCCGTCTCCTCTCCGCCGCGCAGCACGCAGCACCTGTCGAAACGAAACAGCAGCGCGGCATCCAGAGCGTCGAAGTCGGCGCGCGTTTGCTCGACGTCCTCGCGAAGCGGCGCGAACCGCTCGCGCTAAGTGCGCTCGCCGACGCCGCCGCGATGTCCACGGCGCAGGCGCATACCTATCTCGTCAGCCTGACGCGGCTCGGACTCGTGAAGCGCGATGCATTGACCGGCAATTACGAACCCGGCCCGCTCGCGTTGCGCCTGGGCGTCATGAACCTGGAGCAGCAGCCGGCTTACCGGGCAGCGGCGCCGCGCGTCGCGGCATTGGCGCTGGAAACCGGCATGAGCGTGGCCGTCAGCGTAGCCGGGCCGCAGGGGCCGACGATCGTGCGCTACGAACGCGGCGGACAACCCTTGCATGTCAATTTGCATGTCGGCACGGTGATGTCGCTGTCGGCTACGGCGACCGGCCGGATCTTCCTCGCCTTCGACACCCCCGCCAGCGTCGCGGCCATGCAGGCGCATCAGGCGGAAGCCGACGTGCCCGGCATCGGCGCGCGGCTCGACGAAATCCGGGCGCGTGGCATCGAACGCGGCATCGATGCGCCGAGTCCGGGCGTCAGCAGCATGAGCGTGCCGGTGTTCGACGCCGCGCAACGGATGCAGCTGGCGCTGACCGCGATCGGCCCGAGCGGCCTGTGCGACGTCGCCTGGAACGGTGCGCTGGCGCAGGCGCTGCAGCAAGCGGCACGCGACCTCACCGGCGTCCTGTCATGACGATGCCCGCTCCCGACGTCCGTCCGCAGCGCGGCATCAACGCCCTCGATGCGACCGGTGACCTGCTGCACGCGCTGGTGGCGGCAGATGGTCCGCTGCTGCTGCGCGACCTCGCGGCGGCGGCCGGCATGCCGCCGGCCAAGGCGTTCGCGCATCTGGTGAGCCTCGTGAAGGTCGGCCTGCTGTCGCGCGACGACGCCGGGCGCTTCCACGCGGGGCCGTTGAGCCGCGAGCTGGGCTTGATCGCGCTGCAACGGCTCTCGCCGGTCCGCGATGCCGAAGCGGAGATCGTCGCGCTCGCGGCGGCTACGTCGCTGACCGTCGCCGCCGCCACGCTCGGCCCGCTCGGACCGACGGTCATCCGGCTGGAGGAATCGGCGCGGCCGCAGCACGTGAGCCTGCGCATCGGCACGGCGATGTCGCTCGTGAACACGGCCATTGGCCGGGTCTTCGCGGCGCATGTCGGGGATGAAGTACGGACGAGCCTGCTGCAGCAGGACGGCATCCGCCTCGCGGGCGTGGCGCCGGCATCGTTCGCCACGAGTGATGGCGAGAACTATCGCGCAACGTTGTCACGCATCCGCGAGCAGGGTTTCGATACGGCGCTCGATGCACCGGTCCCCGGCATTCACTCGCTGGCCGCGCCGGTCTTCGATCACACCGGCAGCGTGTGCCTGGTGCTGGCGCTGATTGGTTCGGCGGGCGGTTTCGACAGCGCCGCCGACGGTCCGCTCGCACGCACGTTGCTGGCCGCGACGCGCAGGCTGTCCTGGCGTTTCGGCTTGCTTGAAGCGAGCGAGGCGAGCTAGTCAGGCCCGCTTGACGGTTTCGGAGCCCATCACGCGGATGGCGGGAAAGCGGTCGGTAGGCTTGGCGATCTCGTCCTGCGACGCGACGATCTCCAGCTCATACCGCCCCGCCTCGTAGGTGGCCTTGACCACTGCGTTGACGGCCGCGAGCGTGTGTTCCAGCGCGTTGCGGAGTGAATCGCCGAGCAGCGTGCGCGCGACGAACACGCCGCTCGTCAGATCGCCGACGCCGACCGGCTGGCGCGCGAACGGATACAGCGGACGTTGCGCGAACCACGCCTCGGTCGGGCCGACTGCAAGCATGTTGAAGGTATCGGCGCGGCTGTTGCGGTCGAGCAGATGCTTGACGAGTACGATGCGCGGCCCGCGCGCGATGACCTCGCGACAGGCGTCCACCGCTTCTTCCACGGTTTCGATACTGCGTCCGACGAGCTTTTCCAGTTCGACGTGATTGGGCATCAGCGCATCGGCGATGCCGGGCATCGTGGTGACGAGGAAGTCCTCGATGCCGGGCGCGACCGTGCAGCCGCCCGTCTGGCCCATGACCGGATCGCAGAAGAAGAGCGCGTGCGGATTCACCGCCTTGACCATCTTCACGATCTCGACCACCGCGCGGCCCTGCTCGGGCGCGCCGAGATAACCCGAGAGCACCGCATTGCAGCGCCCCAGCACGCCGATCGCGCCAATGCCTTCGATCACGCTCTGCAACTCGTCGGCGTCGAAGGCGCTGCCGGTCCAGCGGCCGTACTGCGTGTGATTGGAGAACTGCACGGTGTTGAGCGGCCAGACGTTGACGCCCAGCCGCCGCATGGGAAAGACCGCCGCGCTGTTGCCCGCATGGCCGAACACCACATGCGATTGAACGCTCAGGACGTTGTTCATATTCTGATTTCCCGCTTGGTTCCAGTTGTTCGGTCCGACGAAACGTCGCCTTGCAGTGCAGCGATCGCGGGTGCGCGCGGAAGGACTGCCCTGGACGGCCCCTTCAGGACGCCCGCCGGCATCGCGTGTCTTGTATTGTGCCGTGCCTCGACGCACTGCGGCACGGCCTCGTCGTTATAAATCGGCGAACCTTGCTTGTCGAGCGTCGCGAACATCGACGCCGCTCATATCGGGCATGGCAAGACTGCTTTACGCAATTCGGCATGCGCCTTGCTCGGCCGGAACGTCGGCGGCATGGTATAGATCATTCGACGGACGGCACAGGTCCACGGCAAGGACGAACGTCCGGCAAAAAACAGCCGACTTCCGCACAGGAAGCGCCACGCCGCCTGATAATGCGTGAACGACAGCGCGACACGCCGCGCAACGCACGCACTCCCCGGCTTGGCAATCTGACACACGAACACGAGGACGAACTCACGGCAGGACATCCATAGTCGCAGGTCAAATCAGGAGGCAGGAATGGAGACGCTGATCAAGAATCGCACCGATTTGCAGAAGTCGACCCTCGCAATCGTCCTCGCCGGCGGGCGCGGCACCCGCCTCGGACCACTCACCGACAAGCGCGTGAAGCCCGCCGTCCACTTCGGCGGCAAATACCGCATCGTCGATTTCGCGCTGTCCAACTGTCTCAACTCCGGCATTCGCCGCATCGCCGTCGTCACCCAATACAAGGCTCACTCGCTGATCCGCCACATGCAGCGCGGCTGGGGTTTCCTGCGCGGCGAGTTCAACGAGTTCATCGATATCTGGCCGGCGCAGCAGCGCGTCGATTCGAGCTGGTATCGCGGCACCGCCGACGCCGTGTACCAGAACATGGACATCATCCGTTCGATCGGCCCGGAATTCGTCATCGTGCTGGCGGGCGATCACATCTACAAGATGGACTACACGCGCATGGTGCTGGACCACGTCGAGAGCGGCGCGGACTGCACGGTGGGCTGCATCGAGGTGCCGCGCATGGACGCGGTGGCGTTCGGCGTGATGCACGTCGACGAGAACCGTCGCGTGACCGATTTCCTGGAGAAGCCCGCCGATCCCCCCGCGATGCCCGGCAAGCCCGACGTCGCGCTCGCGAGCATGGGCATCTATGTGTTCAGCGCGAAGTACCTGTACGAGATGCTCCAGGACAATATCGAGACCTCAAACACCGATCACGACTTCGGCAAGGACATCATTCCGCGCGTCGTGACGACCGGCAAGGCCATCGCGCATCCGTTCAGCATGTCGTGCGTGACGTCGTCGAGCGACCCGGAAGCGCCGGCGTACTGGCGCGATGTCGGTACCGTCGATGCCTACTGGGCGGCGAACCTCGACCTCGCCTCCACCATTCCCGAACTCGATCTCTACGACCGCAAGTGGCCCATCTGGACCAATCAGGAACAGCTTCCGCCCGGCAAGTTCGTGCGCGACCTGAACGGCCAGCAAGGCGCCATCACCAACCTGCTGGTCTGCGGTGGCTGCGTGATCTCGGGCTCGCAGGTGTCGAAGTCGGTGTTTTCGTCGGCGGTGCGGGTGCACTCGTTCTGTAACATCAATGAGGCAGTCTTGTTGCCGCAGGTAACCGTCGGGCCGAGTTGCCGGCTGCAACGCGTCGTGATCGACCGCGGCTGCACGGTGCCCGAGGGACTCGTGGTGGGCGAGGATCCGGAAGACGACGCCGCGCGCTTCTTCCGCACGGAGTCGGGCGTCACGCTCATCACGCGGGATGCGCTCGCGCGGCTGCCGCAGGGGTAGACGCGGGCTCACATGACCATCAATCGACGGGAGCGCCGATGACCGTACGCGTGCTGCATGCCGCAGCAGAAATGTTTCCGCTGCTGAAAACCGGCGGCCTCGCCGACGTGGTCGGCGCCCTGCCGCCCGCGCAGTCGCAACTGGGCACGCACGCGCGCGTCGTGCTGCCGGGCTTTCCGGCCGTGCTCGCGGGGCTCGAGGACCTGGAGCCGGTCGCCGAGCTGGGCGCGGCGTTCGGTGTCGGCCAGATCCGGCTCGAACGCGGCGTGTTGCCGCCGCACGGGGTGGTCGTGTACGTGGTGCGGGCGGACCCGTTCTACGACCGCCCGGGCAATCCCTATCTCGACGCCGCGCATCGTCCCTACGCCGACAACGACCGCCGCTTCGCGCTGCTTGGCTGGGCGGCCGCACGCATCGCGACGGGCGCCGATCCCGCCTGGAAGCCGCACATCGTCCATGCGCACGACTGGCATGCGGGACTGGCGCCCGCCTATCTGCGCGCGTTCGAACGCGCGGGCGCCGCGAAGACCGCCAGCGTGATGACGGTCCACAACCTCGCCTACCAGGGCACGTTTCCGGCGTCGGAATTCGGCGCGCTGCAACTGCCCGGCGATTTTTTTGCGGTGGATGGCGTCGAGTTCTACGGCCTCGTGTCGTTCCTGAAGGCCGGGCTGTATTACGCCGATCGCATCACCACGGTCAGCCCCACCTACGCGCGCGAGATCCAGACGCAGGCTCACGGCGCGGGTTTGCACGGCCTGCTGCAGACGCGCACGCACGACATCACCGGCATCCTGAACGGCGTCGATTACGCCATCTGGAGCCCCGCCGTGGACGAATCCATCGCAACGAAATACACGCCCACGCGCGTCTCCGGGAAGTCGAAGTGCAAGTCGGCATTGCAGGAACGCATGGGCCTGGAACGCGACGACAACGCGCTTTTGTTCGGCGTCGTCAGCCGGCTGACGGAACAGAAGGGACTGGATCTGCTGCTGTCGGTGGTGCCGGACATCGTGCAGCGCGGCGGTCAACTGGTCGTGCTCGGCACCGGCGATCCGGCGCTCGAAACCGGCATGAAGAACGCGGCGGCGGCGCATCCGGGCGCGGTGGCGGTGGAACTCGGCTTCGACGAGACGCTGTCGCATTCGATCATCGCCGGCAGCGACGTGGTGATGGTGCCGTCGCGCTTCGAGCCGTGCGGGCTCACGCAGCTGTATGCGCTGGCCTATGGCTCGCTGCCGCTCGTGCATCGCGTGGGCGGGCTGGCGGACACCGTGACGGATTGCTCGCTCGAAAATCTCGCCGACGATCTCGCCACCGGCTTCGTCTTCGACACGTTCGATCGCGCCACCATGGTCGCCTCGATCCGCCGTGCCTTCGCGCTGAAACAGCGGCGCGCCGACTGGAAGACGGTGGTCAGGCGCGGCATGGACCAGCGCTTCAGCTGGGAAGCGGCCGCGCTCAAATATGCGGAGGTGTATCAGGGGCTGACCGGCGGCTGAAGCGCGGGCGCATGCCTTGCTCCCGATCTGTCACCCTCAGACACGGACGGAGCATATGCACAAACCCCTCGCAGGTCAGATCGCGCTGGTGACGGGCGCAAGCTCGGGCATCGGAGAAGGCGTGGCGCACGCGCTCGCCGACGCGGGCGCGCACGTCGCCATCAACTATCACTCGCATGCCGAACCAGCCGAAAAGCTCGCCGCCGCGATCAGCGCGAAAGGCGGCGAAGCGTTCGCGGTCGGCGCGGACGTCGCCGATGAAGCGCAAGTGGACGCCATGTTCGACGCCGTCGTGCAGCGTTGGGGCACGCTCGATATCGTGATCGCGAATTCGGGCTTGCAGCAGGACGCGAAATTCACCGAACTGACGCTCGCCGACTGGCGGAAGGTCATCGACACCAATCTCACCGGCCAATTCCTGACCGCCCAGCGCGCCGTGCGCGAATTCGAGCGGCGCGGCATGCGCGACGTGTCGAAGGCGCTGGGCAAGATCATCTGCATGAGCTCCGTGCACGAAGTCATTCCGTGGGCGGGGCACGTGAACTATGCGGCGTCGAAGGGCGGCATCCAGATGATGATGAAATCGCTCGCCCAGGAAGTCGCGCCGCAGCGGATCCGCGTGAACGGCATCGCGCCCGGCGCCATTCGCACGCCGATCAACCGCGACGCCTGGGACCAGCCGGAGCAGCTCGACAAGCTGCTGACACTGATTCCGTACGGACGCATCGGCGAAGTCGACGACATAGGCCGGGCGGTCGTCTGGCTCGCCTCCGACGACAGTGATTATGTCGTCGGCACAACGCTGTTCGTCGATGGCGGCATGACGCTCTATCCGGGCTTCGCGGACAATGGCTGAACGATGACAGCAACTCGGGGAAGCCTATGAAGGACATGAAGGTGGATGTGGCGGTGATCGGCGCGGGGACGGCCGGCATGGCGGCGTTTCGCGCGGCGCGGCTCGCGGGCGCGCGCGTGGTGCTGATCGAGAGCGGCGAGTTCGGCACGACGTGCGCGCGGGTCGGCTGCATGCCGTCCAAGCTGCTGCTCGCGGCGGCCAACGGTTTGCACGATGCGCGGTCGCTGGCGGCGCGCGGCGTCGAGGGCACGCATGCGCTGCAAGTGAACCGCGAACACGCGCTCGATTATGTGCGGCGCGAGCGCGATCACTTCGTCAAAAGCGTGCTGGACGAAGTGGAGTCGTTTCCCGATGACTGCATCGTGCGCGGCCAGGCGCGCTTCGAGTCGCCGACGCGGTTGATGGTCCGCGACGACACGCGTATTGAGGCGGCGCGCGTGGTCATCGCGACGGGCGCGGCGCCGAGCGTGCCGGACGAACTCAAGGTCTTCGGCGACAAGCTCATCACCAGCGACGACCTGTTCGAACTGCACGCGCTGCCTGCGAAGATCGCGGTGTTCGGCGCGGGACCGATCGCGCTGGAACTGGGCCAGGCGCTGGCCCGACTCGATGTCGACGTCTACGTGTTCGGCAAGGGCGGCAGCGTGGCCGCGCTCACGGATGCGCCGGTACGCGACGCGCTGAGAGAAACGCTCGCCGACGAGTTCTACTTCGATCCGGACGCGAAGTTTGACGGAATGTGGTTGGAAGACGACCAACCGACCTTGCGCTTCACGTCACCGGGAGGCGAGCCGCGAACCGAACGTTTCGATCTCGTTCTGGCCGCCACGGGCCGCGCGCCCAACCTGAAAGCGCTGGCGCTGGACAAGACGGGCATCGCGCTGAACGACAAGGGCGTGCCGCTATTCGATGAAACCACGATGCAATGCGGCGACAGCACGATCTTCATCGCATGCGATTGCGACGGCACGCGACCCTGGCTTCACGACGCCGCAGAAGAAGGCAAGCTCGCTGGCGACAACGCCGCGCGCTTCCCCGACGTGCAGGCGATCAAGCGCAAAGTGCCGTTCTCACTGGTCTTCTGCGAGCCGCAGGTGGTGATCGTCGGCGCATCCTATGACGATCTCGAGAAACAGATGACGGTAACGGGGGAAGCGTCGTTCGAGGATCAGGGCCGCAGTCGCGTGATGCGGCAGAACCGCGGACTGCTGCACGTCTACGCCGACGCGAAGACCGGCAAGCTGCGCGGTGCTCAAGGCTGCGGTCCGGCGATGGAACATCTCGGGCATCTGCTTGCGTGGGCGCTGCAACTCGACCTGACGCTCGATGAGACGCTCAAGTTGCCGTTCTATCATCCAGTCGTCGAAGAAGGCTTGCGCAGCGCGCTCAAGGATGCGGACACGAAGTGCTATGAACAACGCTCGCAGACGCCGCCAGCATTGGCCAGCGCAGCCGGCGGATGATGCTTGCAGCAGTGCACAAAAAAACGCCGGTTGCGCATGCGCAACCGGCGTTTGGTTTTGGCCTTCGAAATACGGCGTGAGACTTAATTGCCGCTCAAACCATATTGCAGTGCAAGATCGAATCCGAGGACGACCATCGAGCAGAACAGACCCAGGGAGAGATTGGCCAGTCGATGACCGACATCCTTGTGTCGGGTCAGCACAGCGCCTGCGAGGAACGCGATTTCCACGATGACTTGCATGCAGAACACGGCGACCATCAGCGCGAATTCATAACCCATCGCGTTGAAGTTCATGAAGTTGAAGCCGTTCACTGCAACCCAGGATCCCACTCGCCATACTTCGTATGCCAAAAGCAGCAACGGAAAGAAATAGCTGGCGACATAAGTCGGCACCGTGGCGTGCCGCAATTCCATGTTCAAGTGACGTGTAACTTGCATCGCGTACTCCTCATCTGATTGCCCGAAAACGACGGGCGTTCTACCAGCACCGTGGCGCTACCGGAGCGTTCGTACTGAACGGCAGACGGGCGTCGTGCTTTCAGAATAGGACAATTTTCTGGAAAGCGAATCATCGTATTCCCGATGGTCTTTCCCAGTAACGGATTGCGCGACGCGTTGTGCAGTGCAACTGAACAAACCAGTTATAACCAGAGGGCGGGATCGGCACGCACGGTCGTACCGCCACCCTCCTTCGTTTGATACCTTCTTTTGATACCTTAAGCCGCTATCAGTTCTTCCCGTACAACTTGATGATGCCCGAGAAATCGAGTCCGCCAAGGCCTTGCTGGCTCATCGATTGATAAAGCTGCTGCGCCATCGCACCCATGAAAACAGGCTGTTTTGCACCGCGCGCCGCATCGACGGCAAGGCCCAGATCCTTCAGCATCAGATCGGCGCCGAAGCCACCCGCATAGCCGCGTGAAGCCGGCGCCGTCTCGACGATCCCCGGATAGGGATTACACGTATCCGAACTCCAGCAGCGTCCCGTCGAGGTATTCACGATGCTCGCCAGTTTCGACGGATCGATACCTAGCGTTTCCCCCAGCTTCATGGCTTCCGCCACGCCAATCATCGAGATGGCCAGCAGCAGGTTGTTGCAGATCTTCGCAATCTGACCGGTGCCAGTTTCGCCGCAGCGCACCATGTTCTTGCCCATGCCGCTCAGCACCGGACGCAGCGTGTCGAACAACGCTTCGTCCGCGCCGACCATGAAGGTCAGCGTGCCCGCTTGCGCCCCGACCACACCGCCCGACACCGGCGCATCCGCAAACGGATTGCCGTGCTGTGCCGATGCCTCGCCGATCAGCTTCGCCGTAGCCGGGTCGATCGTGCTGCTGTCCACCAGCGGCACGCCCTTCGCGACGCCCGCGAGCACGCCGTCGTCGTTCAGATAGACGGCCTTCACATGCTGCGCCGCGGGCAGCATCGTGATGACGACTTCCGCGCCCTCCGCCGCCGCGCGCGGCGAGTCCGCGAGCGTCGCGCCCGCCGAGCGCGCCGCGTCCAGCGCGGCCGGCACGAGATCGAATGCCGTGAGCGCGTGCCCCGCCTTCAGCAGGTTTGCGGCCATCGGGCCGCCCATGTGTCCGAGACCAATGAAACCAATCTTCATCGCTGCCTCCTCGTTGTTATTTCAGTGCGATGGTGGTGTTCACGCCGTCGTTCACGGTGGCGTCGTCGAACCAGCGTGCCGTAACCGTTTTCGTCTGCGTGTAGAACTGCACGACCTGCTTGCCGTACGGTCCCAGATCGCCGAGCTTGGAGCCGCGCGAACCCGTGAAACTGAACGACGGTACCGGCACCGGAATCGGAATGTTGATGCCCACCTGGCCGATGTCGATCTCGCTCTGGAACTTGCGCGCCGCTGCACCGCTTTGCGTGAACAGGCCGACGCCGTTGCCCATCGGATTGCGGTTGACGAGCGCGATGGCATCATCCAGCGTCTCGGCTTCGAGCACGCACAGCACCGGACCGAAGATCTCCTTCGTATAGATCGTCATCTCGGTGTCGACGCCCGTAAAGATGGTCGGCCCAATGAAGTTGCCCTGCTCGTAGCCCTTCACGCCGATGTTCCGGCCGTCGAGCGCGAGCGTCGCGCCTTCTTCCACGCCCTGGCCGATCAGCCCGAGAATGCGTTCCTTCGCCGCCTTCGAGACCACCGGGCCGACATCCGTGCCCGGCTCCGCGCCGCCGTTGACCTTGAGCGTCTTCGCCTTCGCGACCAGTTCCGGCACCCATTCCTTCGACGCCCCGACGAACACCGCCACCGAAGTCGCCATGCAGCGCTGTCCCGCCGCGCCGAAGCCGGCGCCGACGAGCGCGTTGAGGGTCTGCTCCTTGTTGGCGTCGGGCAGGACGACGGCGTGGTTCTTCGCGCCCATCATCGACTGCACGCGCTTGCCGTGCTGGCTCGCGAGGTTGTAGACATGCGTGCCGACGGCCGTCGAGCCGACGAAGGAAATCGCCTCGATCTCGGGATGCGTACAGATCGCATCGACCACGTCCTTGCCGCCATGCACGACGTTCAGCACGCCGGGCGGCACGCCGGCTTCGAGCGCCAGTTCGACCAGCTCCATGGTCGAGAGCGGATCCTGCTCCGAGGGCTTCAGCACGAAGGTGTTGCCGCACACGATGGCCATCGGGAACATCCACAGCGGGATCATCGCGGGGAAGTTGAACGGCGTGATGCCCGCACAGACGCCGATAGGCTGGCGCAACGTGTACGTATCCACGCCACCCGCGACGTTCTCGGCGAATTCGCCCTGCTGCAACGTGCTGATCGAACACGCATGCTCGACGACTTCGAGGCCGCGGAAGATGTCGCCTTCGGCGTCGGCGAGCGTCTTGCCCTGCTCCGCGGTGAGCGTCTGCGCGATGCGCTTCTGGTTCTGCCGCACCAGGTCCTGGAAGCGCAGCATCAGCCGCATGCGGGCGCCGAGCGGCGTCGTGCGCCAGGCCTGAAACGCCTTGTGCGCCGCGGCGACGGCGGCATCCACTTCGTCCATCGTCGCGAACGGCACGCGGCCGACCACTTCCTGCGTGGCCGGATTGACGATGTCGCGCCATTCCGCGCTCTTCGATTCGACGAACTGGCCGTCGATCAGCAGCTTGGCCGTGCGGACAGACGCATTCTGCGCCGGATGTTCAGCAGCGATATTCACGAGTCACTCCTTGCGTGGGAAATTGCCGACGTGCGGAAAAGGCGGAAGGAAACAGCGAGGACAGGCGAAGAGACGCGCCGCGCGGGCGCTGGAAGAAAAAGCATCGTGTCTCCGTCTTGTTGGTATGCGGCCCGCAATAAGGCAGGCTCGTTTCCTGAGTATAGTTATGCAAAAGTCCATCATGGCGCGATAAAAACACCCGATCGATATGCAAAAAAACCCCATGCCATCCGCCCCGCTCGATCTCGCCCGGCTCAACTGGGACGACCTGCGCTACTTCCTGGAAGTTGCCCGGACGCAGCGTGCCAGCGGCGCGGCGAAGCGGCTCGGCGTGGACTACACGACCGTCGCGCGGCGCGTGCGGGCGCTGGAAGACGCGCTCGGCACCCTGCTGTTCGACAAATCGCGCAGCAGCGGCTTCATCCTGACCGCGGAAGGACAACGCCTGCTGGCCTATGTCGATTCCATCGAGACCACCGTGCAGTCCGCCACCGAGCAGATCGCGAACACGGGGCATGCGCTCTCGGGCCACGTGCGGGTCGGCTCGACCGAAGGTTTCGGCTGCTTCTTTCTCGCCCCGCAACTCGCGCGGTTTCAGGACGCGCACCCGAACATCACCATCGACCTGTTGCCGGTGCCGCATTTCGTGAGCTTGTCAAAACGCGAGGCCGATATCGCGGTGACGCTCGAACGTCCCGAACAAGGCCAGTATGTTTATACGAAGCTCTGTGAGTACCGCCTGAGGCTGTACGCCACCGCCGACTATCTCGCGGCTCATGCGCCGATCCACACTACCGACGACCTGCGCCAGCATCGCTTCGCCAGCTATATCGACGACCTCGCCTTCAGCTATGAACTGCTGTATCTCGAACGCGCGGTGCCGGGCGCGATCTCGCGCTGGCGCAGCACGAGCGTGATCGCGCAATACTTCGCGGCGCTGCAGGGACGCGCGCTGGCCATCCTGCCGTGCTTCATGGCGTCGTCGGACCCGCGCTTCGTGCCGGTGCTGCCCGACGAGATCATCGTGACGCGCGCGTTCTATCTCTCCTGCCGCGAGGATCTGCGCAAGCTGAAGCGCATCACGACGGTCTGGGATCATCTGCGCGCGGCAGCCGAAGCGAACCGCGCATTCCTCATGGGCGACGAGGCCACGATGGCGTGGGTGGATGTCAAGGCATCCTGATTGCTTCTGTTTCCTGGCCAGAACGTGCGCTGCGGCGCCGGTCGGAATCAGCCGTTTGGGCTAAGATTCAACGGATGGAGGCCACGCGCTCGCGCCCCCCGAGCGCCCATCGACGCGTGGCCGGGTCATATCGATAGCGTCACATCGATAACAAGAAACCGATATAAAGAAGGGCGCCCCATGCTGGTCAACTGCGCGGTTTATGAGAACGGCCGAAAGCTCGCCGATGTGCCCATCGACGACATCAATGCTTATCGCGATCGTCCCGACTCTTTCATTTGGGTTGCATTAAAGGAACCCGGTCCCGGCGAACTCGCCTACATGACGCAGCAGTTCGGGCTGCATGAATTGGCAGTCGAGGACGCGCAGCACGGTCATCAGCGGCCGAAGATCGAAGAGTACGGCGACTCGCTGTTCGCGGTCTTTCATACCGTCGAATTCGACGAAGAAGGCGACGTGCTGGTCGGCGAGATGAACGTATTCGTCGGCAAGAACTATGTGCTCTCCGTGCGCAACCGGACCACGCAGGGCTTCCAGGAAGTGCGCAAGCGCTGCGAGCGCGAACCGCATCTGCTCAAGCACGGTCCCGCCTTCGTGATGTATGCGCTGCTCGATGCCGTCGTGGACCGTTACTTCCCCGTGCTGGAAACGCTCGGCGCCGAGCTCGACGAAGTCGAAGAGCGCATCTTCGAGCAGAAGGGTTCGGTGGAGTCGCGCGAGATCATCGAGGACCTGTACTCGCTCAAGCGCCGCATGACGATTCTCCAGCATCACACGGCGCCTTTGCTCGAAGCCGTCAGCAAGCTGTATGGCGGCAGGTCGCCCGGCGTGTGCTCGGGCATGCAGGAATACTTCCGCGACGTGTACGACCACTTGCTGCGCATCGTGAAGACCATCGAGGGACGGCGCGAAATGATCGTCACGGCGATCCAGGTGAATCTGGGCCTGATTGCGCTGGCCGAAAGCGAGGTGACCAAACGGCTGGGTTCCTTCGCCGCGCTGTTCGCCGTGCCGACGATGATCGCCGGCATCTACGGCATGAACTTCAAGTCGATCCCCGAACTCGACTGGGTGTATGGCTATCCGGCCTGCCTCGCGGTCATGCTGGTAGTGGATGTCGTGCTGTACTGGCGTTTCAAGAAGGCCGGGTGGTTGTAGCAAAAAGCGCCCTTGCGGAAACCTTCCGGCGAATTTCATTGTCTAATCAAGCGTTTTAGGCGAAAATAACGCCAGGGCTTGCAAGTTTGACCCTTTGGCCGCATATCAGTCAGGCGTTCGATATATGCCCCGCGGCCTGAAGACAAAATTTGAAAGTTTTTTGCAAGCTTCATTGCGCGACACGTCGCTTTTCGCATCAACCCGCTTTTTAACCGCACGTCGGCACTGCAGTCCGCCGATGTCGCCGTCCCGGTCATGCCGGTCGCGGCGCGCCGCCTGCGCGGCCCGCTCGTCCATCCGGCCTATGCCGTCAAGCTCACGACGAGCCTGAAGAGAGACGCGGTGCGCTTCCGTTGCGCCACGTATCGCATTGCCCTTCGAGTCCGCTGCGACGCCGTCCAGTGAAATGCCGCACGGCTGCTTATCGGGAACGGGCGCGGCGCCGGAAGCAGGGTCGAACACGGGCGCAGGACGCGCGGCAGCACCCCATCATTCATTACACAGGAGCCTCATATGGCGAAAGAAGAACTCATCGAACTCGACGGTATCGTTGACGAAGTCCTTCCCGACAGCCGCTATCGCGTGACGCTGGACAACGGCGTCGTGGTCGGCGCGTACGCCTCGGGCCGCATGCGCAAGAACCACATCCGGATTCTCGCCGGCGACCGCGTGACGCTGGAACTGTCGGTCTACGACCTGACCAAAGGCCGTATCAATTTCCGTCACAAGGACGAGCGTGCCGGCGGCGGTGCCCCGCGCGCACCGATGCGCCGTCGTTAAGCGCACCGGCTTCCTGCCACAGCTTCAGCCACACCGAGCGTCCGCCTGATCCGCGGCGAACGCCTGAGACGCCCTACCGCGGATTTCCTGACCTTCGACGCAGCCGCCTGCCTCGCGCCAGCCACATTCGCAGCGGCAGCGCCTCGCGTCGATGTCAACGCCCTTCGTCGCTTCCTGGCTCAGCCGCCTGCGCGCGCCGCCACGATCGCCTCGATGCCCGTCGCAAAGCCATCTTCGTCATTGCTTTTCGAGACAAGGCTCGCCTGACGCCGCACGGCGTCCGACGCCTGTCCCATCACGATCGACACGCCCGCGATCTCGAACATCGGCACGTCGTTGCCCATGTCGCCGAGCACGGCCACCCGTTCGATCGGCACATTGGCCAGCCGCGCCAGCTCGCGCACGGCGGTGCCCTTGTTGGCGTCGATACTGGTCACGTCGAGATAGTAGGTCTGCGAGCGGGCGGCGTGGCCGCGTTCGTGCAATTGCTGCTGCAAGCCGGTCTCGACGCGCGCGAGCAGCGCCGTGTCGGCCGTGGAGCCGACGATCTTGTCGACCGCAGCCAGATCCAGATCGTCGAAACGCGCGACCCGCACGCCCTCGTAACCCACCGTGCGGGTTTCGAGCGGCACATAGGTCGCGTCGGGGTTGGTCAGGTACCACGCATCGTCGATGAACACCCACGCATCGACGCCCGCCGCCGCGAGCGTCTCGAGCGAGGTCTGCACGACGTCGCGCGGCAGCTTGTGCGACGACAGCACCTTCCACGTGCCCGGCTCGACCAGACTGCCGCCGTTGTACGACGCATACGGCATGTCGATGCCCAGCGCCTCGACGATATGCCGCATGCCCTTGCCCGGCCGGCTGCTCGCCGCCGTGAAGCGCACGCCCGCGGCTTGCAGGCGGCGCACGGCGTCGATCGCGGGCTGGCCAAGCGCCTTGTCGGTATAGAGCAGCGTGCCGTCGCAATCGGTGACGACCAGTTCGATGTTCGCCAGTGCCTCGAACACGTCCGCTCCGCCCGTGCTCGTCAGTCCGTACTTGTTGTCGCCGGCCATCAGTGCGCCCCTTCACGCTGGTTGAAATGCGGCAGCTGCCGCGTCTCACGCACCGAGCGCGGATGCCACAGCCGCGCGCCGCCCTCGATGCCCGCCGCATTCGACACCGTCGCCACGTTTTCCGGCAGCTTGAACTTGATGTGCGCGGCATTGCCGCCGCCGATCCACAGCTTGTCGTAGTTCACGAGCGTCGCCAGGATCTCGATCGTCTTCTCCACCCGCCGGCTCCAGCGCTTCTTGCCGGCCTTCTCGCGCGCCGCGTTACCGATGTACTCGTCGTAGGTCTTGTCCTTCGCGATCGGATGATGGGCGAGTTCCAGATGCGGCATCAGCTCGCCGTCACGGAACAGCGCGGTGCCCGCGCCGGTGCCGAGCGTCAGCACCATCTCGATGCCGCGTCCTTCAATGGCCGCGAGCCCCTGCATCTCGGCGTCGTTGATCATGCGCGCGGGGATGTCGCCGAGCCGCTCCGACAGCAACTGCGCGAGCGGCACGCCGCGCCAGGCCGGCGTGCCGAGATTCGGCGCGGTCAGCACGATGTTGTCGCGCACCACGCCCGGAAAGCCGATGGAGATATGCGTCGGCGGCGTGGCGACGATCGGCGCGATCAGCTGCATCAGCGTCTCAACGACCACGTCGGGCTTGGCCGGCTGCGGCGTCGCGACGCGCAGGCGGTCGCTCTTCATCTGGCCATCCTCGGAGATGATCGCCGCCTTGAGCCCCGTGCCGCCGATGTCGATCGCGAGAATGCGTTCCGCCTTGATCGCGAGTTTGTCCGTCGTCACGTGGGTTTTCTGTCTGGTTCTGGATTCTGTGCTCACGTGTGTTGTCCTTGTAGTGAAGTTCGAGTGGTGTTCAGTTCTTCCTGACTGGATCGGTCAGCGCGCGCCACGTGCGGCCGTCGTCGGCCAGCAGCTGGTCCGCCTGTGCCGGTCCCGCGCTGCCCGCCGCATAACCGTGCACGGGCAACGGGCTGTCCGGATGCAGCACGTGATCGACGGCGGCCCATGCCGTCTCGATGCTGTCGGCGCGCTGAAACAGCGTCTCGTCGCCGAGCATGCAGTCGTATAGCAGCGTCTCGTAGCCGACGTTCGCGCGCTCCGCGAAATAGTCCGAGTAGTTGAACGCCGAGCGCGCCTTGCCGATCTGCATCAGCGGACCCGGCACTTTCACGTTGAAGTCGAAGGTGGTGCCGTGCGCGGGATCGATGCGCAGCGTGAAGACATTCGGCGTGAGCGCGTCGACGGGCGTATCGCGGAACAGCAGGAATGGCACCGCCTTGAGCGTGATCGAAATCTCCGTGCGGCGCTCGGTCAGCCGCTTGCCGGTGCGCAGATAGAACGGCACGCCGGCCCAGCGCCAGTTCTCCACGTACACGCGCGCCGCGGCGTAGGTTTCGGTGCGGCTGTCGGGCGCCACGCCCTCTTCCTCGCGATACCCCGGCCCCGCCGGACCCGCTTCGTACTGGCCGAGCACGACATCCTGCGCCGTCAGCGGACGGATCGCGTCGAACACTTCGGCTTTCTTGTCGCGCACGGATTCGGCGTCGAACGAATTGGGCGGCTCCATCGCCACCATGCCGAGCAGCTGGAACAGATGGTTCGGCAGCATGTCGCGGAACGCGCCGGTCTGTTCGTAGAACGCGCCGCGCCCTTCCACGCCGATGGTCTCGGCCGCCGTGATCTGCACGTTGTCGATGTATTCGCGCCGCCACACCGGCTCGAACATCGCATTGGCGAAGCGCACGGCCAGGATGCTCTGCACCGTGTCCTTGCCGAGGAAATGATCGATCCGGTACACCTGCGTTTCCTGCGCATACTTGAGGATGCAGGCGTTCAGCTCGCGCGCCGTTGCCAGGTCCGTGCCGAACGGCTTCTCGATCACGATGCGCCTGAAGTTGCCGTCCTTCTCCTCCAGCAGCCCGGCCGCGCCGAGATGCTCGACGATCGGCTCGAAGAAGCGCGCGCCCACCGCGAGGTAGAACATCACGCTGCCCGACTTGGCCTTCGAGAGACGTTCCTTGAGGCGCTTGAAGGTGTCCTCGTCGGTGAACTCGCCGGGGAAGTATTCGAGCCGCTGCTCGACCCAGCTCCAGGCTTCCTCGTCGAGCTTCGACGTGTGGAAGGTCGCGGCCTTGTCGGAGGCGAACTTGCGCAGCGATTGCGTGAGCTCGTCGCGCCAGTCGGAGGTTTCACGTTCGCCGCGATTCACGCCGATGATCTCGAGCGCGTCGTCGAGCAGCTTGTCCGAGGCGAGGTTGTACAGCGAAGGCATCAGCAGGCGCTTGGTGAGATCGCCTCCCGCGCCGAAGATGACAAGCGTGCACGGCGGCGCGGGATGCTTGCCCGCGCAGGTATCGCTCGCCGGTTTGCCGTTCTCGGGCGGGTTCGACTGATTCGGCTGAGTCCCTTCGTTTGCATCTTTCGACATGGTGTGGCGCCCCTTATCAATTGCACGGTTGCGTATTGAACCTTGGAAAGACCATCGGCGTTGCGTCACAGTTCAACTGAACCTCAGTTGAAAGCACAGCCGCATAGCAGCGTATGCTTTTTGTAATTTAGATGCTTTCGTGAAGTAAGATATGCACGCTTGCGACAGCGCTCGCGGACATGGCGACAGACATTGAAGCCGACCCTTGCCCGGACTCCACATGAACGCACACGACACTTCACCCGACCTCGCCGCCTACTTCACGCGCATCGGCTTTTCTGCTGCCGCGCGTCCCGCGGCGACGCTCGACACTCTGCGCGCGCTGCACCTGCTGCATCCCCAAGCCATTCCCTTCGAAAATCTTGACGTCCTGCTCGGCCGCCCGGTCCGGCTGGATCTCGCCTCGATCCAGCACAAGCTCGTCACGCAGGAACGCGGCGGCTACTGCTACGAACACAACCTGCTTCTACGCAGCGTTCTGCGGGCACTGGGCTTCCGCGTACGCAGCTTCGCGGGCCGCGTGCTGTGGGGGCGCGACGCGAATCATGCTGCATCGGACCTGCCCACGCGCACGCACATGCTGCTGCTGGTCGATCTCGACGAAGGCACCTATCTCGCCGATGTCGGTTTCGGCGGCATGGTGCTTTCAGCGCCGCTCGTCTTCGAAACCGGTCTCGAACAGATCACGCCGCACGGCGCGTTCCGGCTGGAGAACGCCGGCGGCGCGAGTGGCCAGCCGCCCGCGTTCATCCTGAAGGCGCTGGTGGACGGCAACTGGGCGAGCGTCTATCACTTCGACCTCGATCCGCAGTATGACGCGGACTACGAGATGGCCAACCATTTCGTGTCCACTTACCCGCAATCGGTCTTCGTGCACAACCTGCTCGCCGCGCGTCTCGCGCCCGGCGTGCGCTACGGCCTGTTCAACGGGCGCCTGCACATCCATCACACGCACGACGACGGCGCGCCGAGCGAATCCCGCGTCGCCGAGAGCGTGTCCGAGCTGCGGCAGATCCTCGCGAGTGAGATCGGCATTCGTCTGCCGGATGGCGACGATGCCGCCGCACTCGATGCGGCCTTGTCCTGCCTGCCCTGAAACCTGCACTGAATCATTGGGAACCCGCCGCCGGCACTCCCTAGCTTACTTGTGAGACAACGATGTTCAAGAAGAAGACGCGCGGCGGCAGCGATTTCCAGACGCATCACCGCAGTTCGGTTTTGACCACCGCCTTGCCCGCCTGGCGTTCGCGGCTGGTCGTCATCGGCGTCACGGCGGCGTTTCTCGCACTCGGTGCGCGCGCGCTGTGGGTGCAGGTGATCGACCACAAGTTCTATATCGGCGAAGGGCAGAAGCGCTATCAGCGGACGTTGTCGCTGTCGGCGACGCGCGGGCGCATCGTCGACCGGAATGGTTCGATGCTCGCCGTCAGTCTGGCGACTTACGAAGTCTGGGCCTCGCCCAAATTGTTCGACGGCGATCACGGCAACGAGATCGCGCGCCTGCTCGACATGCCGCCGCAGGAATTGCAGCGGCGCATTGACGGCAACCGCGCCTTCGTCCTGCTCAAGCGGCAGGTGGAAGCGGAGGCCGCCGAGCGCATCGCGACCATCGGACGCGCGGGCATCACGCTCGTGCCGGACACCAAGCGCTTCTATCCCGAAGGGGAATCGGCGGCGCACGTGGTCGGCTTCACGAACAACGAGGACCATGGCCAGGAAGGCGTCGAGCTGGCCGCCGACGCCCGCCTCACCGGCGAAGCAGGTCAGCGCGAAGTGATCCGCGACCGGCTCGGCCGGGTGATCTCGCAGATCGGCGAGATCGACCTGCCGCAGAACGGCGAAACCATTCAGCTGACCATCGATCGGCGCATCCAGCAGCTCGCGCACACGCAACTGAAGGCGGCGATCCTGAAGCACAAGGCGCGGGCGGGCAGCGTCGTCGTGCTGGACGCGAAGAACGGCGAAGTGCTCGCGCTCGCCAACTACCCGAGCTTCGATCCGAACGACCGCACGCGCCTCACCGGCGAACAGTTGCGCAACCGCGCGCTCACCGACACATTCGAGCCCGGCTCGACCATCAAGCCGCTGGTGGCCGCGCTGTCCATCGATCTCGGCAAGGTGCGGCCCGACACGCGCATCGACACCGGCCCGGGCACGATCAAGATCGGGCCGAATGTCATTCACGACACGTCGAATCACGGCGTCATCACCGTGGCGGAGGCGGTGCAGATGTCCAGCAACGTCGCGCTGACGAAGCTCGCGCTGCAACTGCCCGCGAAAACGATCTGGGACAAGTATCGCGAATACGGCATCGGCCGGGCGCCCGAGCTGACCTTTCCGGGCGCGGCCACCGGCCGGCTGCGCTCGCCCGAACGCTGGAAGCCCATCGAGCAGGCCACCATGGCCTATGGCTACGGTCTGTCGCTTTCGCTGGTGCAGATTGCGCAGATCTACACGGCCTATGCCGGCGACGGCCGCTTCCACGCCGCCACGCTGATCGCCGGCGACAAGCGCCGCGACGCGCTGCCGGTCACGCAGCCCGCCACCGCGCGGGCGGTGCGCGACATGCTGGAGCGGGCCATCGGCGAACACGGCACGGGACGCGCGGCGGCGGTGGACGGCTATCGCGTCGGCGGCAAGACAGGCACGGCGCGCAAGCAGATCGGGCGCGCCTATGCGGCGAACAAGTATCGCGCGTCCTTCGTCGGCATCGCGCCGATGAGCGATCCGCGCCTGATCGTCGCCGTGATGATCGACGAACCCGGCGGCAGCAGTTACTACGGCGGCACGGTGGCCGGGCCGGTGTTTTCGGGCATCGTCGGCGGGACGCTGCCGCTGCTCGGCGTGCCGCCCGACGCCTGATCCGTCCCGAATCGGGCGCGGCCCTTGCTGCATCGTCCGGGATGCCTGTTCGCGAACCTGTCCGAACTGTAAAGGGCATGTGCTCTAATGCCGGGTTCAGCCCGATACCTCGACCGGGAGCGATCCCCGGGAGATCCAGACGGAAAAGACCATGAAAAAACTTGCCGCCGCGCTCGCGCTGCCTTTGCTGATCGCCGCCTGTGCGCAATTTCATAACGAAGATGCCGGACAACCCGAGATCGAGAAATCGTCGACCAACGACAAGGTGAACGGCATCGTCCAGTGCATTGACGCGGAAGCGAAGAAGCACGACGCCAAGTACCAGCAGACGTCCATCCCGCAAGGCGTGATGCTCGAATTCGGCGATTCGAACGTCATCAAGGTGCGCTACGACAACGGCGAAACCACGTACCGCTTCTATCCGGGCAAACGCCACGCGTCGAATCTGTGGATCGAGGGCGCGGGCAAGAAGTGCGCGCCGTCCGACACGCCCAGCAACGACAGCACCGAGAAATAATCCGGCGATCATGCGCTCCACCCAAGCCATCAACGCCGTCGAACGGCTCAAGACACGCAGCGGCAATCCGAACTACGCGGCGGTGTCGATGCCCGGCGGCCTCTTCTATCTCGTGGAACGCTCGCCCGCCGGCTCGGCCAGGCTCTCGGACACGATGCCCATGGACGCCTTCGTCGCGTTCGTCAACGCCCGCGATCCGGCCAGGCCGCGCAAGGTCAGCAAACTCGATCTCGCGATGGAAGAGCAGATCCGCCGTAGCGGCAATCAGGCTGCGGAACCGCCCGACAGCAGCGAATAAGGTTTTTCACGTCTCACGCGGCAACGTTTCATGCCGCACCTTCCTCCCGCCCGAGTGTGCGATGACAGACGGAGCCACCCGCCAGTCATTGCGTACATTTTTGCTAACGATCGAGTCAGTTGTTAACCGGCATCGATCGGTCATCCGAAGAAAAGAGCAAGGGCCGCCCGCGACAGATTTAAAAAACATGCGCGGGTGAACGGGGTGCCTGGGGCAGCACGCGATCCGCAAGCCGGATGGGGTGCTGCACGGCCGAGAGGAAGACCAGATGAAAAAGAAGAAAAGCGAGACCAAGGGCAGCCTTTTGCCCTCGGCATTGGCCGATGTCGAACTTCAGCATATCGAGCGCGCGCTCGCGCAGCTCCGCACCATGAAAAACCATGCATCCGGAACGCTCAACGTCGAGTACTGGCGCGAGCGGCTGACGGCGGTCGTCCAGGGCTATGCGCTGGTGCCGGCGCAGAAGCAGCGCGTCGAGGCCCTGCGCGTCGCCTTCGATACGATCGATGCCGGTCCGCGCCATTCGGGTTCGCGTGGCAGGAGCCCGACCAACAGGCTTTGGGCGAAAGCGGCCTGAACCGCCGCTTTCGCCATTCGCGCGACAGGCGCGACCCCCGGTGGTCGCCCTCCCCTCGTTTGGTTTGGTTTCGTTGAGGGCCGGGCGTACCCAACCAGTTCTGCATCTCACGATTCGCGGCGTCAGGCATCGAACCTGCTCGAGAGACCGTATTTCGATCATGCCGGGAGCCGCCATGTCCAGCCTTTCTCACGAACGGTTCGCTCGTATCGTCGTGGCGAGCCTGATCGCCGCGTTCAGCACCTATGGCGTCGCGCAGATCACTCAGGGCGCGGGCGCCGGTCGCCAGGAGAATCGCCAGTCCGATTCGAACGCGCATGGCGCGTCCGAATCTGCGGGAACGCCTGTCATCGAATCGAACAAGCCGCAGTCGAAGGATGCGGCGCAGGGGCGCCGCGCCGCCTCGGGCAAGCATCAGAAACCCGAGGGCAATACCGGTTTCGAGAACGGCCTGTACGGCACCGGCGCAGGCAACAACAAATAGTCGGGTTAGTCGGGGTCCGCTTTCCGCTGCGACGCGCCGCCGATCTCCGGCGCGATCGCCGCGTGATTGACGATGGCCACCATCGACACGCCGCCGATGATGTTGCCGATCAGGGTCGGCACGAAAAACACGAAGACGTAGTCGGCGATGCCCGCCGCGCCGCTCATTACGGCATACGCCGCTTCGACCGACCCGGCGATCACGTGCGTCAGCTTGCTGACTGCGACGGTATAAGTGACGAGCAGGATCGTCAGCAGCCGCGCCGATTGCGCGCTCGGCAGCAGCCAGACCATCAGCGCGATCAGCCAGCCCGAGAACACGCCGCGTACGACGGTCACGCCGAATTCGGCGGAGAGCGGCGTCATTGCAAGTTCGGCGAGCGCTTCGCTCACGTCGGGCGCGAACACGCCGCGGATCTGCAGGATCGCCGCGAAGATGCTTGTGCCCACGATGTTGAAGAACAGCACGATGGCCCACAGGCGCAGCGCCTTGAACAGCGTCGCAAGATCGCGGCGCGTGAGCACCGGCAGCACTGCCGTCAGCGTGCTTTCAGTGAACAGCTGCTGGCGGCCGAGAATCACGAACACGAAACCGATCGTATAGCCGAAGCTCGATATCAGATCGCTCCAGGGACGCTTGGGCAGTGCGCTGTCGAGAACGCCCTGAACGAGAAAGGAAAAGCCCATCGAGAGACCGGCGGCGAGCGCGGAGAACATCAGCGCGACGAAGGTGCGCTCCATCGCCACTTCGCCCTCCTCCCGCACGATCTCGTGGATCACGAGCGGATGCGGCGCCGAATGTTCGGCGGCCTGCTCCTGCTCGGCGCTGTCGAGGTGCGGCGAGTCCGCGCCGGCTTGGGGGTCGTTCATGTGGGTTCTCCCTGGTCGCCGCCCGATGCGGGATTGGATGGGCGGCTGGCCCATCCTTACAGCAGGAAGAATGCCCGTGAACTCAGCCGGTGACGCTCCGGTCGAGGTCGTCGTAGCCGCGCCACTTCCAGATCAGCGCCGACAGCAGCCAGCACGCCACGAAGAGCGCGACGATCCCATAGCCGAGCGCCCCGAAATGTTCCGACAGCGCGCCGGCCACGTCCCACAGTCCGCCGCTCAGTTGCAGCCGGTCGGCAATCAGCCCGAGCAGTTCGATGCCGCCGACCAGCACGGCGATCAGGACGGAGACGCAGGTCACGGTGAGGTTGTAGTAGAGCTTGCGAAGCGGTTTCCTGAAGGCCCAGCCGTAGGCGCCGGTCATGAGCAGGCTGTCGGCGGTATCGACGAGCGACATGCCGGCCGTGAACAGCATCGGGAACACGAGAATCGACCAGACCGGCAGGCCGCGCGCCGCTTCCGCCGCGGCGATGCCCATCAGGCCGATCTCGGTGGCTGTGTCGAAGCCCAGACCGAACAGGAAGCCGAGCGGATACATGTGCCAGCTCTTGCCGATCAGCTTGAACAGCGGCCGCGCGACACGCGCGAGCGGCCCGCCGGCGGCGGCGAGCAGATCGGCGTCCTGTTCGCGCACCGGCTCGCCGCGCCGCACGCGCCGGAACGCGCGCCACACGCCGCGCAGCACCAACAGGTTCATCGCGGCGATCAGAAACAGGAACAGCGCCGACACCGACGTGCCGATGAGCCCGCCAATCTCCCGGAAGTCCGCAAAGCGTCCCTGCACGGCGAGCGCGGTCGCAGCGATCAGCGCGGTGGCCAGGACGACGATGGTCGAATGGCCGAGCGAAAAGAAGAAACCGGCGTACAGCGGCCGCTTGCCTTCCTGCATCAGCTTGCGGGTGACGTTGTCGATGGCGGCGATGTGGTCGGCGTCGACGGCGTGACGCAGCCCGAGCGAATACGCCAGCAAGGACGTGCCGAGCAGCAGCGGATAGTGCCGGAACGCGACCAGCGCCCAGATCCAGGTGAGCAGATTGAAGGCGATCAACCCGGCGACGAGGCGGGCGGACCTGCGCGGCAAGCGAGCCGAGGTTTGCAGCGAGCGGGACGCGGTGGGTTTGGTCATGGACGATTCAAGGGCCGCTAAAGGCGTCAAGGATACCGTGCCGGATCGCCCGGCCAATAATCGCGACGCCCCGAAGCTTATAGCGCCGCGTCAGGAAAACTTAGACGGAATGCTTGGTTTGAGCGCGCGGGACGCGCCGTTACGATGGCCCCTCGCCCATTCTGACTCCGCGTGAATTCCGCCATGCCCCGCTATCTCGACGACGTCCAGCGCATCGAACTGCAAGCCCGGCGCGCCAGCTGGCGCTGGCGCAGCGAATGGCCGACGTGGGCGGTGATCGTCGCGGTGTACGGCGGCTGGTTCGGGGTCGCGCTGAACGCACGTGCGCTCGGACTCGTGCCGGCGCTCGGGCTGCTCGCACTGCTGTCGTGCTGGTACATGTCCTTGCAGCATGAACTCATGCACGGGCATCCGACGCGCTGGCCGCTCGTCAACATGCTCTTCGGCCTGGCGCCGCTCGCCGTGTGGTTTCCCTACGCGGTGTATCGCGACTCGCATCTGCGCCATCACGACGACGATCATCTGACCGAGCCCGGCCGCGACCCGGAAAGCTATTACGTGACGGCGGAACAATGGGCGGGCGCCGGCGTCGTGCTGCGCGGCGCGCTCGCCGCGCGCAATACTTTCGCCGGACGGCTGCTGCTCGGACCCTGGTTCTCGATCGCCGCCAGCTTGCGCGAGGCGTTCCGCGCCGTGGCCGAGCGGCGCTGGGAGATCGTCGCGAGCTGGGTGTTCCACGGTGGCGCGCTGGCGGCGCTCGCGTGGTGGCTCGAGGTCCGCTGCGGCATTCCGTGGCGCGCGTTCGTCTTCGGCGTCGGCTATGCGTCGCTTGCGCTGGCCTCGGTGCGATCGTTCCAGGAGCATCGCGCGTCGGCGCAGGTTGACGAGCGCACGGTCATCAACGAAGCCGCCTGGGCGTGGCGCCTGCTCTTTCTCAACAATAACTATCACGCCGTCCATCACGACCTGCCCGGCGCGCCGTGGTTCGCGCTCGGCGAAATCTACGCGCGCCGCCGCGACGCCTATCGCGCCCGCAATGGCGGCTTCGTCGTGCGCGGGTATGGCGAATGGATGACCCGTCACGCGTTCGCCCAAGCGGAGGATGCGGTGCATCCGGACGCCGCGTCGCTGCGGCCGGACGTGGCTTCCGGCCGTCTCGCGACGTCCCGGCGCGGTCTCGCGGGCTGACCGGCGCCGCTGTACCATGCGGCAACGCCGACTTTCCGGATTCCCCCGATGCGCTGGATCGCTGCCCTGCCGATGTACAACGTCAGCCCCGCGCTCGCGGCAGACTGGCGTGAACTGCTGCATCACGTCCGCGCGAATCTCGCGGACTGGCTGCAAGCGCGCGGCGATACGCTCGACATCGTCGATGCCGACGCCGATCTGACCGCCTTTTGGCTCCGCGACGACCTGCTGCTGTCGCAAACCTGCGGCTATCCGCTGGTGCATGCGCTCGCCTCGCGGGTGGAGTTGCTCGGCGCACCGTCGTTCGACCTGCCCAGCTGCGACGACGGCCGCTATCACAGCGTCCTGGTGGTGGGTGCGAATGTCGGCGCGAATTCGCTCGAGGCGTGCCGTGGCTTGCGCGCCGCCAGCAACGCCGCCGATTCCAACAGCGGCATGAACCTGCTGCGACACGCCGTCGCGCCGCTCGCGCGGGACGGCCGCTTTTTCTCGTCGGTGCTGTGGACCGGCGCGCATCTCGCGTCGCTGCGCGCGCTGGCGATCGAGCGCCGTGCCGATGTCGCGGCCATCGATTGCGTGACCTTCGCCTTCGCGCAAGCGCATGCGCCGGAGCTGACCGACGGCGTCCGCGTGATCGGCACGACGGCGAGCGCGGGCGCGCTGCCGTTCATTGCATCGCCACGGCTGCCGGCGGACGCGCGGGAACGCGTCTTCCAGGCGCTCGCCGACGCCTCGCGTGCCGACCCGGCGCTGTCCCGGCGGCTTCGGCTCAACGGCATCGTCCGGCGCACGCTCGCCGATTACGCGTCGATCCTCGACTACGAACGCGACGCGCTGGCGCGCGGCTATCCGCAACTCGACTAAGCCTGGGCCAGACCACGGCGCAGCGTGACGGACCGTCCCGGCATGATTCGCGGAGTTTCGGCACAATCGAGTCTTTCAGCGCCTGGCGCGCAACAGCGCCGCGGATCGTGCCCAAGCGCCCCGCGAAGCCGCGCCCGCGCCGCCACGCTTACGGAATGCCGCAATGATCCCCTTTTCGCTGCTCGACCTTTCCCCCGTCCCGCAGGGCTCGACGCCCGTCGATGCGTTCGCCCATTCACTCGATCTCGCCCGGCACGCCGAGCGCTGGGGTTACGTGCGCTACTGGCTCGCGGAACACCACAACATGTCCGGCATCGCGAGCGCGGCGACGGCCGTCGTGATCGGCCATATTGCGGCGGGCACGAAGACGATCCGGGTCGGCTCCGGCGGCATCATGCTGCCGAATCATGCGCCGCTCGTGATCGCCGAGCAGTTCGGCACGCTCGCCTCGCTGTTCCCGGGACGCATCGACCTGGGACTCGGCCGCGCGCCCGGCACCGACCAGACGACCGCACGGGCGCTGCGTCGCGATCTGATCGGCAGCGCGGAGTCGTTTCCCGATGACGTCGTCGAGTTGCAGCGCTATTTCGCCGATCCCGTCGAAGGGCAGCGGGTGCGCGCCGTGCCTGGCGCCGGCCTGCATGTGCCGATCTGGCTGCTCGGTTCTTCGCTGTTTTCCGCGCAACTGGCGGCGGCGCTCGGATTGCCGTTCGCGTTCGCGTCGCACTTCGCGCCGGATTACCTGCTGACCGCGCTGGAGGTGTATCGCACGCAGTTCCGCCCGTCGGCGACGCTGAAAAAGCCGCACGCGATGGTCGGCGTGAACGTCTTCGCCGCCGATACCGCCGAGGAAGCGCGTTTCCTCTTCACGTCGCTGGAGCAGCAGTTCATCAACCTGCGCCGCGGCACGCCCGGACAATTGCCGCCGCCGGTCGAAGCGGTGGCCTGGAGCGATGCGGAACGCGCGGGTGTCGAGCGTTCGCTGGCGTGCTCGGTGGTGGGCGGTCCGGCCGACGTCGAAGCGGGTCTGCGCTCGGTCATCGAGCAGACCCAGGCTGATGAACTGATTGTGACGGCACAGATTTTCGATCACGCGAAGCGCCTGCGCTCGTTCGAAATCACCGCCCAGGCGCGCGACGCCATCGGCCAGACGGCCTGAAAGGCGCGCGCCGCGGGTTGTCATCGATTGTTGCGTGCTGGACGCCGCTGCTTTTGACAGGCAATAATGAGGAACCGGAAGGCGGCGAGCACCTCGGCGCCCTCCGCGTCCGCTTCATCCGCCCGGCCTGACCCGCTTCGCGCGCGCCCTCAAGGGTGCACGCGGGTTTGGGGCGCGGCGCAACAACAATGACGCAGCAAGATGGGAGGAAGAATGTCGATGCCGAGAAGCGCCGTCACGGGCGCCATCACGCTCATGACGGAATATGACGACGCAGGCGGCCAGGAAGTGCGTTCGCTCCGACTCGAACCGGCAGCGGACGGCAAGGCTGTGCTGTTGATCGAAATCGACGAGCGCAAACCCGGCATTCATCGCGAAGTGCGTTATGAGATAACGCCAGCGGAATTGATTGCCGCCATACGGGCGCATGGCGCGGAATTACCGGGAGAACAACACAATCGTTAAAAGCGATTTAACAGTGACGATTGGCAGCATACAATAGACATACGCGAGGTAATCGGTCGTCCGTCATGCGGGTAGTGGCTGCGACCACCTTGCTTCTGGCAGATCGTGGCTCCTCAACGTGGCGTACCGTGCGCATCGAGGCGCGCGTCCGTCATTGCGATGCCCGGGTGGATGAATGTTCGCATTCGGGGCAAATGCCGGCAATAATGGCAAGGTGCCCGGGCGCATTAATTGATATTGCGGTAATACACTAATTGACGCGAGGCACGCACTGCGCCACGCTTCAAGAAACACATCCAATCAAGTCATCGAGCCGCCTGCCGGTCCGCGCGGGATATCGGTTCGTCTTCTGATAATCAAAAAGCTGAATCAGGAAAGCCGTGGACGAAAGAAAGCGAGACAGCATCATTGCGTATTTGCGCAGCCGAATGGTCGAGTTCGGCATTTCGGAAAGAGCGTTGGCTGAATCATTGGCCGAAGTGCCTGCGGAGAATCCGCCGCCGCCCTCCTTCACCAAGACCACCGGACCTAATGGCGCGCCCAAGGTGAAGCGGCCGATGCCGCAACTGCCTTCCATGCCGCATGCGGCGGGCAGCGCCATGCCCATCTTCCGCAATGCATCCGGCGACACGTGGGACGGCCTCGGCGACATGCCCGAGTGGCTCAAGCGCGCGGTTCATGCGGGACAGGACATCGAGTTCTATCGCGTTTGAGGCGGTTTGTCGTGGGAACGCCAGGTTCGCCTTTGTGTGTCGGTTGACTTCCGCCGGGTTCAGACGCGTGACCCTGTGTACCTGCCTTGCGCGGGCGTCATAGGAAATCCATCGGGAATAATCAAGCCGAAAAATTTTCGGCGATGCTTGTCCATCGTCGCTGAAAACGTTTATTGGTACATCTCGGAAAGGCGGCGCACGACAGCCGTACACCGATCTCATATCGCCCGATCCCGTCCTGCCGCCGTTACCCAACGAGCCTCACTCGACAAGGGGGCAACCATGAACGCACACGAACACCGCAAGGTCGCTTGCGGTGCGATGCGCATTGCCTGCTGCCTCGTGGCCTCTGGTCTGGCAGCGATCCGGTCAGCCTGATCGAACGGCGCGCCATGCTTCCCCGTCCCCAACCCGATACCCTGCCGAGCGTCGCACGGCGCATGGAAGCGGGACGGATGCTGGTGGGAGGCGCGTCGGTGGAAGCGGTGGCGGATGCATTGCATCTGTCGGTTCAGACGGTGCGGCGCTACAAGGCACTCGTTGAAGAAGGCGGTCTCGACGCGCTTGGAAAAATGGGCGTGGGCGGGAGGGCGTCGGTGCTGGATCGCGCGGCACTCGACTGGATAGCGGAGGCGTTGCAAGGACCGGCGCGCGCGCACGGCTTCGAGAGCGACGCGTGGACCAATGCGAGGTTGCGCGAGCTGATCGAGCGACGCTACGGGGTGCGCTATTCACGCGTGTATGTGTGGCAGATCGCGACCAATCTGAAGTTGGGGCATGCGTTGTCGAAGTCGCGGCGGTGAGAGGCGGCGTGTGGGATGGGGGATTGAGTCACCACTCCTATACCTCCTTCCAAACCATGCTTCCGCCCTTATCGCCAGTATCCTGCAAGAATTTAGGGCTTCGCGATCAGCAACCACATCACCAACTACACGCAAGGCGTCGGATGCCACATCCTTGCCGAGGCTCGGCTGACATCGCCGGAGTGCCTGCCCTAAGAGTGGTCGCCACCGCGCATGAGTGCAGAGTGTATGTGGATGCTGATCAGACGCCCCTCACGTATTAAATGTGGTTACCAGTCCACTTCACCTCGGGAGCCGACGGGCAGCCAGCTTATTGGTGCGATTCGCTGTACGCAATTCTCTGTTCCTTCTGAGAGCTACCGCAACCTCGCATTACTCCACATATTCCCCACCATAGGAAAGCGCTCCGAATGATGAAGTCACGCCGAGACCATCGATCAAGCCTTCGCTGATCCCGCGAATGATGATCAAGCCTTTTGCGGTCCTCAAGGCAATGCCCAAGAAAGCCGGATTGCTCAATCCGGCAAGCAAGACGGCTTGCGGCATGCCCGTAAAGAGAAAGGTATAGCCGTAGGCTACGAGTAACCCTCCGCCGCCTTCAATAGAATTCGCCGCACCTGAGAAATCATCCGTGCTTAGTTCGTCACCTTGGAAAGTTGGCGTCATAAAGACGACACCACCGCCATCGAAGTCGATAGTTGAACCGCTTCCGGTAACCCCGTTACCTTTGAAAGCCGCATGCGGCAGGGGAATGTCAGGAAGCTGGAATTTGACTGGAATGCGCTTTCCTACATTGAAGCCGAAGCTGACCTCGTTGTATTTATGCTTCCTTCCATCAGGCGAAGAGAGCACGACCACGCCGCGGACGGCTGAAAAAGGCCCGATTGACATGGATTGCAATGCGCCGGTCTCATACCTCCAAGTGCTCTTTCGGTACTCACTCATTCTCGGTCTTTACCCATCGGTCAAACAGCGATTTCCCTCGAAGCCCCAGGATTGTGAACGTACATACGATGACGAGCATCACTACGTCGCCACCAAAGATTTGCGTCTTCTGATCAAGGGTGGCCGTTTTGAGAGGTTGACTGCGCTCGTAACGGACGCCGATCCGATCCCCAATTTCCACGGGACACGAACTGCTGCCAGGAAAAGATATGTGTTCACCCTTGTCAGTCATGAATGTCACTTGGGGGTGATACTCGCCATGATTGAGCTTGACCACTACGCCTGACGTCACTGTGGAGTGCAGGAAAAATCGAATGTTCGATAAGCTGAATTGTCCGAACGAGAGAAGGATCGTCACGGCAATTCCTATCGTCAACCAGTCAATACGCTTGACTTCAAGCCTCATGGTTCGTTTGCGTAGCTGTTGGCACGGCACCTTTCCGAGGGTCCATAGCGCATGGGGAAAGGAACATCTCACTGCTTGAGTGTGAAATCAAATCCGATCGAACAGAATACGAAATTTCCGAATCATCCGTTATCGAACGATCGAACGGCTGCATAGCCTGCACGCGCTCAGACATCGGCGCGTTGACCAGACAACCTTGGCGCCAAATCCACCACAAAAAAACGGGACGCCCGCAAGCGTCCCGTCATCTCCCAGGTCCAACTCCCCTCTCTCCCTACCCCCTCAAAAATTAAAATTATCGATATTCGCCGCATCGAACGTCGTCGGCGGTCCCAGAATCACTTCCCCGCTCTTCCCCACCGTCCGCTTGCCCAGCTTCCCCGCTTCAAACGAATCCCCTTCCTTTCCGGTAATCGTCCCTGACGCCAGATTCGCCGCCGCGAACGCCGCGAGATAACCGAGTTGACCCGGATCCCACAACTGGAAAGCCTTAACCGTCCCGTTCTTGACAAAAGCACGCATCTGATTCGGCGTGCCGAGTCCGGTCACGACCACCTTGCCCTTTGCCGGCGAACTCGAGATATAGCGCGCCGCAGCCGCAATCCCCACCGACGTCGGCGCCACAATGCCCTTCAGATTCGGATAAGCCTGCAACAAACCCTGCGTCTCGACGAACGACTTCTGATCGTCGTCATTGCCGTACGCAATCTTCACGAGCTTCATCTTCGCGTACTCGGGCTTCTTTAACTCTTCCTGCATCCACTTGATCCACGTATTCTGATTCGTGGCATTCGGCGTCGCCGACAAAATGGCGAACTCGCCCTCGCCGCCAATCAATTTGGACAACAACTGAATCTGCCCGCGCCCGATCGCCTCCGAATCCGCCTGATTGACGAAGATCTGTCTTCCATCCGGCGCGGTGTCCGAATCGAACGTGACAACCTTGATTCCTTGCGACATCGCCTTCTTCAGATAAGGCACAACGGCATTCGCATCGTTGGCCGCAATGACGATCGCGTTCTGCCGCTGCGTGATCAGCGTGTTGATATAACTCACCTGCGACGACGCCCCCGCATCCGACGGCCCCACGACCTTGCCATCGCCCTTCATTTCCTTGATGGCCGCCATGCCGCCATCATCGGCGATGACCTCGTACGGATTGTTGATCTGCTTCGGCAGGAAGGCGATCTTCAGGCCGCTCTTGACCTCGGCGGCAGCGGCCGTCAGCGCGACGGTCACCGCAAGAACAGCCGCCGCCACGGCCGGGCCGCGCGGGAATCGAATGGGCTTCTTCATGTCGTAAAGTCTCCTGTCATTGCGCGCGGACAGCGGCGAAGCCAATCCTTGCGCTGGTTATCGACGAGCACCGCCAGTCATTCAGTCACGCCCCGGATCATCAGGCGTTTCTCGCGCACGGCCCGCCAGCGCGCCACGAGATTCGGAATCAGCACCGACGAAAGCAGCAACGCCCCCGTCACGATGGTCAGCGTCTCGCTCGACACATCCGCGAGCGTCAGCGCATTGCGCAGCACGCCGATGATCACGAGCGACAGCAGCACGCCCACCATCGAGCCGCGTCCGCCGAAAATGCTCACGCCGCCGAACAGCACCGCCGCGATCACCGAGAGCTCGAAGCCCTCGCCGTTGTCGCCGCGTGCGCTCGTGAAGCGCAGCGTATAGACAATGCCCGCGAGCGCCGCCATCGCCCCCGACATCATGAAGAGCTTGAGCTTCGTCTTCGCCACGTCGATGCCCGAGAACTGCGCGGCCGTAGGATTCGCGCCGATCGCGAACAGGCTGCGGCCGAACGGCGTCGCCTGCAACAGCACGGTGAAGATCACCGCGCCCGCGATTACGAGAATGAAGGGCATTGGCAGGAAGGTGTCGCCCAGCGTATTGATGCCGAATGCCGTGTACGCCGCCGGAAAATCCGCGATCGCCTGGTCGCCGAGCAGCACGTACGCCAGGCCGCGGAACAGCGCGAGCGTGCCGATCGTCACCGCCAGCGAAGGCAGGTTGAAGCGCACGATCACCAGACCGTTCAGGAGCCCCGCCAGCGTGCCGAACAGCAGCACGAGCACGATGACCAGCGGCATCGGCAGGCCCATGTGCCAGAGCACGCCCATCAGCGCGCTGGAGGCGCCGAGCACCGACGCCACCGAAAGATCGATCTCCGCCGCGACGATGATGAGCGTCATCGGCAGCGCGATCAGCGCGATCTCGGTGAAGTCGGCGAGCATATTCGACACGTTGGCCGCAGAAAGAAACAGCGGCGACAGCACGCGCCCCGCTGCCAGCGACACCACCAGCACGATGGCGAGCATCGCTTCCCATTGCAGGTGCCGGCGACGGCTCGTCGAGAGTGCGGAATCCGGTTTAGCCATGATCGCGTTTCCTCATCATGCGGCGCGCCACTGAACGCGCGAGCAAGGTATCGAGCGCGATCGCCGCGACGATCAGCGCACCCTGGATGGCCTGCTGCCAGAACGGCGACACGCGCAGCACCACCAGCGCGATGTTGATGACGCCGAGCACCAGCGCGCCGAGCGTCGCCCCCGCGATGGTGCCCACGCCGCCCGTGATCGCCACGCTGCCGACCACCGCCGCCGCCACCACCTGAAGCTCGATGCCCTTGGCGGTGCTGGCATCGACGGTGCCGAAGCGCGCCAGCCACAGCACGCCGGCCAGGCCCGCAATCGCGCCGGACAGCAGGAAGCCGATCATCACACGCCGGTCCACGCGGATGCCGGCAAGCCGCGCCGCTTCGGGATTCGAGCCGATCGCATAGTGCTCGCGCCCGCCGCGATACTGCTTCAGATACACCGACAACGCGATCAGCACCACGAGCGCGATCAGCACGAGGTTCGGCACGCCGAGCAGCGAGCCGGTGGCGATCGCCGCGAACGCATCCGGCAGGCTGGTCGCGTTGATCTGGCCGCCGTGGACCCATGCGTAATCGGCGCCGCGCACGATATACAGCGTCGAGAGCGTCGCGACCAGCGAGGGCACGCGACCGAACGTGACGAGCACGCCGTTCACCGCGCCGATCAAGCCGCCGATGCCGATGCCCGCCAGCAGCGCGACGATCACCGGCAAATGCGGGAACATCACGAACAGGCTGCCGACCGCATACGCGCTGACACCGACGATCGACGCCACCGAGAGATCGATATGCCGCATCAGCATGACGATCGTCATGCCCGCCGTCAGCAGGCCGATGATCGAGACGTTCAACAGCACGTCGCGCAGGTTCTGCAGGTTCAGGAAGTCGGGCTTGGCTGCAGCCGTCGCGCCGATCAGCACCAGCAGCACGATGAAGAGCGTCAGTTCGCGGCTCTTCGCGATGGAAACCGCGATACTGTCGCGCTTGGTTTCGGCGGGCGGCATCGCGGGGAGCGTCGGAGAGTGTCGGGTCATCATGCGGCGCGCCCCAGATTCTGCGGCGACGCGCCCAGTGCGGCGCTCATCACCCGTTCTTCGTTGGCATCCGCGCGGGCGATGTCCGCACTGATGCGCCCTTCGTGCATCACGAGCACGCGGTCCGCCATGCCGAGCACTTCCGGCAATTCGCTCGATATCATCAGCACGGCCATGCCCTCCTTCACCAGTTCCGCCAGCGTGCGATACACCTCGGCCTTCGCGCCGACGTCGATGCCGCGCGTCGGTTCATCGATGATCAGCACCTTCGGATGCGTGGCCAGCCATTTGCCGAGCACGACCTTCTGCTGATTGCCGCCCGACAGCGTGCCGACGGGCGCATCGAGATCGCCTGCTTTCAGACGCAGGCGCTTGCCCCAGTCGGCCGCCAGCGACGACTCGCTGCGCGCCGTAATCAGCCCATGCCGCATCAGGCGTCCGAGCACCGTCAGCGACGCATTACGCGCAATGCTCAGTTCCAGCGCGAGCCCTTGCGCGCGACGGTCTTCCGGCACCAGCGCTAGGCCCGCGCGCACCGCGGCGGCGGGCTTGCCGAGCGCGAGCTTCTTGCCCGCGATCTTCACTTCGCCGCCATCCACCGGATCGACACCGAAGATCGCCCGCGCCACTTCACTGCGTCCCGCGCCGACCAGTCCGGCCAGCGCGACGATCTCGCCCGCGCGCACATCGAAGGAGATGTTCCGGAACACGCCCTGGCGCGTCAGGTTGCGCACCGAGAGCCGCACGTCGCCGGGCGTGACATCGGCTTTGGGATAGAAGGTGTCGAGATCGCGGCCCACCATCCGGCTGACGATCGCGTCGATGCTCATGTCCGGCGTGAGCGCGTCGCAGACCTTCATGCCGTCGCGCATGATCGTCATGCGCTGCGTCAGCGCGAACACTTCGTCCAGACGATGCGTGATGAAAAGGATGGCCACGTCGCGTTCGCGCAGCGCGCGCACGATCGCAAACAGCCGCTCCACTTCCGGCAGCGACAGCGCGGCGGTCGGCTCGTCCATGATGAGCACGTTCGCATCCAGCGAAAGCGCCTTGGCGATCTCCACCACCTGCTGATCCGCAATCGACAGCCCGCGCACCAGCCGCTGCGCCCGCAGGCTCACGCCGAGCGACGCGAGCAGCGCATCCACTTCGCGATGCATCTCGTCGTAGCGGATGCGGCCCAGCCGGTCGCGCGGCTGCCGGCCCATGTAGATGTTCTCCGCGATCGAGAGATCGGCGAACAGCGTCGGCTCCTGATAGATCACGGCGATGCCGGCATCGCGCGCCTCGGCCGGATTGGCGAAGCGGCGCGCGACGCCTTCGATACGCAGTTCGCCCGCATCGGGCTGATAGACGCCCGCGAGCAGCTTGACGAGCGTCGACTTGCCCGCGCCGTTCTCGCCCAGCAGCGCATGCACTTCGCCGGGAAAGAGTTGCAGGCTGCCGTCGCCCAGCGCCCGCACGCGGCCGAACGACTTGCTCGCGTGCAGCAGTTCGAGACGTGGTGTCATGGTCATCGCGATGCCCTCTCTAGATCCGGTAGATGCGCTCGGCGTTGCGCACGAACAGCGCGTCCTTCTCGCTGTCGCTCGCCCCGCCGACGATCCGCGCATACGCGTTCCACAAGCCGGTATAAGTGCCGAACAGCCGGTCCACCGGAAAGTTAGACGCGAACATCGCGCGCTCGCAGCCGAACGTGTCGATGCATTCATGCACGTAGGGCCGCAGGCTTTCGATAGTCCAGTCGTGATCGAACATCGCGAAGCCGCTCAGCTTGACCGCGACGTTCGGACACGCGGCCAGCAGGCGCATGCCGTCGCGCCATTCGCGATAGCCGCGCGTCGCGTTGCGATCGACGAACATGCCCGCGTGATTGACGATGAATTGCGTATCGGCGTGCTCGCGTGCAAGCTCTGCCGCCTCCGCCATCTGCGACGGATACAGTTGCAGGTCGAACGACATGCCGTAGCGTCGCAGCAAGCCGAAGTGCTCGCGCCATTGCGGCTCGCGCATGTAATGGCGGCCGACGTAGTCGTACAGCGGATCGTCATGCACGTTGAGGATCTGGCGGATGCCGCGCGTGTTGGCAAACGCGGCATGGGCTTCGAGCACGGCCGGCGCATCGTCCGCCGAAAGATCCGCGCCCGCCACGATGCCGTTCGGCATGCCGCGCCCTGCGCCATCCGCGATGCCCTGAAGCCAGCGCGTTTCCTCCACCGGATCGGCGGGATCGTGATTGGCGTCCACATGCACGATCTTCAGCACCTGGATGTCATCGGCATCGCGCAGCAGATCGCCGAGCAGATAGTCGTGCTTCAGCTTGCGGGCGTCGCCGACGAAGGAGGTCTGCGGATTCGCGAGCCAGGGGTAATGATGCGTGGACAGATCCCACAGATGGATATGCGGATCGACGACCTGCATGGTTGCGCTCCTCGCGAAAGCGGCCAGGGTTTCAGGGTAGATGGAAGACCGGCGTCAGCGGCACGCTGACCGGCGCGTTATCGGCGTGCGTCTCCATCAGTTCGGCCATGCTGTCCCACCACGTGCGCATGATGGGGAGCATCGGCAGCGCATCGACGGTGTGGTCCGCCGTGCGCGCGTAGAGGGCGAAGAGATGTCCGGTCGATTCGTCGAGAAAGATGCGGTAATCGCGGATGCCCGCGGCGTGCAGCGCATCGGCCAGTTCCGGCCAGATCTCGCGGTGACGCCTTGTGTATTCGTCGCGCATGCCTGGTTTCAGGGTCATGCGAAATGCCACTGTCTCCATGGCGGACCGCCTTGTTCTGATTGAGTGTTTCCCTGTGTCCGGGACTCGTTGTGCTGCGACTATAATTCGCCGACCGATAACACGACAATCCGAATGCAGGATTGGCCGATCGCAAAACCGTATCGCTGCGCCGTATCATCGCGCGCTTTCACGCGGACTGTCGAATGAACGAGATTGCGTCCCACACTGTGTCGCCGAGCCCCTCGCCCAGCATTTCGCCGAGCGCTCTGGTCAACCGCCTGAAGTTCAAGCATCTCGCGCTGCTCGTCGCTCTCGACGATGCCCGCAACCTGCATCAGGCGGCCGAAGCCATCAACGTGGCGCAGCCGAGCGCTAGCCGCATGCTGGGCGACATCGAGGAGGCGTTCGGCTTCCTGCTGTTCGAGCGCAATGCGCGCGGCATGCAGCCCACGCCGCTCGGCTTGGCGGCGCTGGCTTACGCGCGCCGCTCGCTTGCGGACCTCACGCGCTTCGCCGAAGACCTCGACGCCAAGCGCCGCGGCGGTCACGGCCAGTTGACGGTGGGCGCGATCATGGGCGCCGCGCCCGACGTGCTGGCCATGGCCGTCACCGAACTGAAAACCGAGCGGCCCTTGCTGAACGTGCGCATCCTCGGCGAAACCAGCGATCAGGTCGTGCAGTTGCTGCATCGCCGCGAAGTGGATCTCGCGCTCGGACGGCTGACCACGCCGCTGCAACACAATGACTTCGACTTCGAGCCGCTCGCCCGCGAGGCCATGCGGCTCGTGGTGCGCGCGAGCCATCCACTGGCCGGCAAGACCGCGCTCACGCTCGAACAACTGGTGGGCTGGCCATGGATCCTGCAACCGATCACGAGCCCCGCGCGTGCGCTCTTCGAAGACGAGCTCGCGCGTGCGCGGCTCAGCTCGCCGGCGGACATCGTGGAATGCGCGTCGATCTTCGCGACGCTTCAATTGCTGCAAAACGGCGAGGCCGTCGCGATGCTGCCCGAGTCCGTCGTGCGCGACTATCTGCGCGCGCAGTTGCTGGTGGAACTGCCGATCGAGGTCGGCAAGAGCCTGTCGGGCTTCGGCCTGCTGCGCCGCCGTTTCGAAACCTTGAGCGAACCCGCCGAGTATTTCATCGCGCTGCTGCGCAAGTACTCGGCGTCGGCGCAGCACTGAAGCACGGAAGCACGGAAGCGCGTTATTGCAGGTTCACGAACAGCCCGCCATCGACCAGCAAGGACGCGCCCGTCACATAGCGCGCGCGCTCCGAACCGAGGAACACCACGCATTGCGCGACGTCGTCGGGTTCGCCCAGGCGGCCAAGCGGAATGCGCTTCTCCATGTAGGCGCGCTTGTCCGGATCGGCGAGATCCTCGGCGTTGAGATCCGTCACGATGGTGCCCGGCATCACCGAATTGCAGCGGATGCCATACGGCCCGAGCGCGATCGCGCATGACTGCATCAGCGAATGCACGCCCGCCTTGGTCGGCGTGTAATGCGTCTGCATGCCGCCGCCGACGAGCGCGCTGATCGAACTCGTCGCGACAATCGCGCCGCCCATGCCTTGCGCCTTCATCTGGTTCGCCACCGCCTGTGTCACATAGAACGCGCCGTTGAGGTTCACGGCGATTGTGGTTTCATAAACGGCGGGCGGCATGTCGAGGAACGCATGGAACGGGCAGATGCCGGCATTGCTCGACAACACATCGATGCGCCCGAACGCCTCCACCGTGCGCCGGACCAGTTCGACGCCGGTATCGTGCTCGGCGACGTTGCCCTCGACGGCAATCGCGCGTCGTCCCAGCGCCTCGATCTCGCCGACGATCGATTCCACCGCCGACTCCCGGCCATAGGAACGATCGTTGTCGCCCCAGTAGTTGATGGCGACGTCCGCGCCTTCGCGGGCGCTGGCCAGCGCAATCGCCCGGCCGATGCCGCGCGATCCGCCCGTCACCACGACGACCTTGTTCTCAAGCAGCATGACGTCCTCGTTCTCTTCAGTGGGTATAAGGCCGTTCGAGCTTGCACTCGGGATTGAGCCGCACGCCGAAGCCCGGCGTCTCGGGCACCTTCATGCGGCCGTTCACCGGCACGGGTTCGTCGAGCAGCAGCGGCGTGAACATCGGCACCACCTGGTCGGCCTTGGGCGCCATCATCAGGAACTCGGCGAACGGCGAGTTGTGGCGCGTGACGACGAAGTGATAGCTGTACACCGACGAACCATGCGGCACGACCAGCACGTTGTGCGCATCCGCGAGCGCCGAAATCTTGATGAGCTCCGTGATGCCGCCGCACCAGCCCACATCCGGCTGCACCAGGTCCGCGCAACCCATCTCGAACAGCATGCGGAAGCCCCAGCGAGTCGCCTCGTGCTCGCCGGTCGACACCATCATGCCGCCCGGCACGCTACGGCGCAGTTCGGCATAGCCCCAGTAGTCGTCCGGCGGCAGCGCTTCCTCGATCCACTTGAGGCCGTATTCCCGCGCTGCATGCGCCAGCCGCTTCGCATAGTTCACATCGAGGCTCATCCAGCAGTCGAACATCAGCCAGAAGTCGTCGCCCACTTTCGAGCGCATGTCGGCCAGCTTGGCGATATTCTTCGCGAGCCCTTCCTCGCCCTCCGCCGGACCATGCTGCAAGGGCATCTTGCCGCCGATGAAGCCCATTTGCTTCGCCAGATCGGGCCGCGCGCCGGTGGCGTAGAACTGAAGTTCGTCGCGCACCGGGCCGCCGAGCAGCTGGAACACCGGCTCCTTGCGCACCTTGGCGAGCAGGTCCCACAGCGCGAGATCGACGCCCGAAATCGCGTTCAGCACGATGCCCTTGCGTCCGTAGTAGAGCGTCGCGTTGAACATCTGATCCCACATCTTCTCGATGTCGGTCACGCGCTGTCCTTCCAGAAAACGCGCCAGATGCTTCTCGACGATGAACGCGCCGATCTCGCCGCCCGTCGTCACCGCGAAGCCGACGGTGCCGTCGCTCGCCTCGATCTCCACCACCAGCGAGCCGAGCACGTTCAGGCCAAACGACTGGCGGCTCTTGCGGTACTCGGGATAACGCGCCATCGGCGTGGCAATGTGATCGTCGATCCAGTGATCGGCGCCCTGATCGTGATAGTCGGCGCCGCCGCCGCGAACCGTGAAGGCGCGCACCTGGCGAATCGTAGGCATGGACATGGTCTGCTCCGTGTTGGGCTGGGTGTTTCGGGAGGTTCAGGATGCGCGGGCGTTGCTGGCGCGCGCATCGGCAAGCGGAATGTCGCGGGGCGGGCGCACCATCACGACGATGATCAGCGCCGCCAGCACGCTCGCGCCGCCGAGCACCATGAGGCCGGCGCCGGTCGAATGCAGGGCGGCGTCGGCGGCGGTGCGGGCCATCGGCGCGAAGAAGCCGCCGAGTCCGCCGAGCGAATTGATCAGCGCGATGCCGGCGGCGGCGGCCGCGCCGGTCAGATAACGCGTCGGAAAAGTCCAGAAGAGCGGCTGCGCGGCGATGAAGCCGCTCGCGGCGCAGCACAGCGCAAGCAGCGAGATGGCCGGATGCCCCGCCAGTCCCGACACGGCGATCGCGACGCCCGACATCAGCAGCAACGCGACGGCGCACAGGCGATGCCGCCCGGTGCGGTCGGCGTAGCGCGGCACGATCCACGTGACGACCACGGCGGCAAGCCACGGCAGCGCCGTCACCAGTCCGACGCGCAATCCCACCTTCGTGCCGAGCAGCGCCGCCACTTGCTGCGGCAGATAGAACACGACGCCATACACGGCCGCCTGAATCAGGAAGTAGACGCAGCACAGCACCAGCACGCGGGCATCGACGAGCGAGGCCAGCACGCTGCGCGGGCCGTGCGAGGACGCGAAGCGGGCATCGTCGGCGAGTCGCGCGACCAGCGTGGCGCGTTGCTCCGGCGTGAGCCAGCGGGCGCGGGCGGGGTCGTCGTCGAGATACCAGAAGGCCCACACGCCGACGATCGACGCAAGCAGCCCTTCGACGAGAAACAGCCATTGCCAGCCGTTCAGCCCGGCCGCGCCGTGCAGGTCGAGCAACAGGCCGGACAACGGCGCGCCGAAGATGAACGCGAGCGGCGCGCCGAAATAAAACACGCCGAGCGCACGCGCCCGCGCCGACTGGGGAAACCAGCGCGTCAGGTAATAGACGATGCCCGGAAAGAAGCCCGCCTCCGCCACGCCGAGCAGGAAGCGCAGCGTATAGAAGGTCGTCGCGTTGTGCACGAAGGCCATCGACGCCGAGACGAGACCCCACGTGACCATGATGCGGCACATCCACAGCTTCGCGCCGACGCGATGCAGCAGCAGGTTGCTCGGCACCTCGAAGATCGCGTAGCCGATGAAGAACACGCCCGCGCCGAAGGCAAACGCCGCATTCGACAGCCCGGTGTCCTGCTGCAACGCCTTCTGGGCAAAGCCGATGTTGGCGCGGTCGAGAAACGCCAGCACGTACATCAGCAGCAGGAACGGCAGCAGCCGGCGCATCACGCGCGACGTGACGGCGCCTTCCGCGCGTGCGGAGTCATCCATGTCTCTCTCCAGAAGCGCCGCGCGGGGAGCGCGGCGGCCATCCGCTTCAGTAGGTGGCGCGTCCGCCCGACAGGTCGAACACCGCACCCGTGCTGAACGCGCAGTCTTCCGATGCCAGCCACAGGATCAGCGAGGCGGCCTCGTGCGGCAGCAGGAAGCGGTTCATCGGGATTTTGGAGAGCATGTAGTCGATGTGCTGCTGCGACATCGAATCAAAGATTTCGGTCTTGGCGGCCGCTGGCGTGACCGCGTTGACGAGGATGTTCTTGCCGGCGAGTTCCTTGCCGAGCGACTTGGTCAGCCCGATCAGTCCCGCCTTCGACGCGCTGTAGTGCGACGCGTTCGGATTGCCTTCCTTGCCGGCAATCGACGCAATGTTGACGATGCGTCCATAGCCGCTTTTCAGCATGTGCGGCACGACCGCGCGGCAGGTCAGATACGGGCCGATCAGATTGACATCGATCACGCGGCGCCATACGTCCGGCGCGAGTTCCCAGGTGCTGCCGTTGCCGCCGGTGATGCCCGCATTGTTGACCAGCACGTCGATCCGGCCGTGCGCGGCGAGCGTTTTCTTGACGGCGGCATCGACGGAGGCTTCGTCGGTGAGTTCGACGACCGCGTCGCTCACGCGGCGTCCGGGGTGTTGCGCCGTGAGGTCGGCGCTGGTGCGTTGGAGGCGTTCGCCGTCCGCATCCCAGAGGGCGACGTCGGCGCCCGAGTCCAGCGCCCGTTCCGCAACCGCGAGGCCGATGCCCCGCGCGCCGCCCGTGATGATCACCGTGCGTTCAGCCAGATCGATACGGTTCATGCGTTGTCTCCTTTCGTTGTCTCGTTGGACTTATAGGCGGTTCATGCCGTGGAGAGCACTATAGTCCGGCTCCAATAGCGGAACAATTCGAAAGGGCGATCGTTCGATAGCAAAAGTGAATCGAACAGTGTGGCATTGAAATTCTTGGGAATTCAGCCCGCGTGGCGGTGTTTTTCGCGTGGCCGTGAACGCCTTGCGACCTGCATGAAGCGATTTTCCGCGAGGGAGGCGCTGTCCCTGAAAGTTCTGTCCGCGAAACGCGCGAATGCAAAAAGCGCGGCGACGCCCACGGGGCTGATCAACATGACGGCAAGCAACACGATTTCGACTCCAGTCTGACCTGGTTGAAGTTTAAATCGTCTTGTGACCTCAATTGTCGTGAAATTGGACAATACTCCGTTCAATCTGCGCGAATGCTGCGGCTAAAAGGTCCCGGCGGTCAGCTTCTGAATCTGTGCGCCAGAGCCTCAGGCACGCGCGTTGCTCAAGCCAGCGGCCGTCGCTTGAATCGCGCATGCCGCGCGCACGACGATCACTCATCTACAAGAAAGCATGTTCACACCGAAAGCCTGTACCGCCACCTGCGTTCTCGACGGGATGCCCGTCACGCTCACCTACTACCCCGACACCACCCTGCTGCGCATCACCGACGCCAACGGCCGCTGCGTGCGCGAAACGCGCTGGCCTGCGCCGTGGCGCACGCTGCTCGCGACGCTGCGTGAATTCAGCGGTGGTAAAGGCGACCACGAACTGTCGTCCCTGCTCGACGAGATTCCGGCTCCGCACGCGCCCGCTCGTTCGCGCGTGGCGGCGCTGGCCTGATGCCGGCACTGCTGCAAAACCGTATCGATCAACCCATGCGGGGCTCGTCCCTCGCTCAACGCTGCAAGAAGAGGAAGCAATGGCAACTGGTACTGTGAAGTGGTTCAACGACGCAAAGGGCTTTGGCTTCATCAAGCCGGACGACGGCACGCCCGACGTGTTCGCGCATTTCTCGGAAATCCGTGCGGACGGTTTCAAGTCGCTGCAAGAAAACCAGCGCGTGATGTTCGAAGTGCGTCAGGGACCGAAGGGCCTGCAGGCCGCCGAGATTCAGCCGCAGTAACGCACGATCAGCGCCAGCGCGGCGCCGGGAGCATGCTGCCGGCGCCAGACTGCGCGCTTTGTCGGAAGAATTCTTTTCTTCAATTCAATCAATGCAGTACGAGGCCTCTGCCGGCACCTTTTGAGTGCGTCGGGCCGCGCCCTTTACAATGTCCGTTCGACTGCGCCTGGCCGATCGCCGCGCCAGATTTTTCCCCTCCCGCAGTCCCACTTTTCACTCCGCTGGCGGTATGGTCACTGAAACGTCTTCTTCGGAATCACTCGCCGTCGCTGAACGCGTGCGCGAGCTCATGGGCCGTCATGGCATCGGCAAGCGGCAACAGACCGCTGAGTTGTGCCGCATTCTCGATCTGAGTTTTTCGCAAGGTCACCGCAAGCTGCGCGGCAACAGTCCGTGGACGCTCGCACAAATCCGCCGGGTCGCCGACGCTTTCGACGAACCGGCCCTCAAGCTGTTCGATTCGATCAACACTCGCCCCGACGAAACCGAAGGCACCGCGCACGACGCCGTCTTCAAGCTCGGTTCGGTGGAAATTCCTTGCATGGCGTGGGTCGGCAATGCGCTCGACCCGGGCAGCCGGCCGGATTTCATCGCGCAGAAACTCAATGGCCGCTGGATCGTCAGCAAGCACGAAGGCGTGTTGCTGCACGAAGCGAGCGATGTCCACAAGATCGAGATCCAGCCGCGCCGCCCGGACACGGACAAGCCGGTGATCGCCGTGGTCGATGACGACCACGCCTCCGCCGACAACCTGCACGACTATCTCGAAGCCACCGGCTTCACGGCGATGGCCTTCTATGGTCTCGACGCCTTCCTCGAAGCCTTGCAGACGCAGGTTTTCGACGCCGTGGTGATCGACTGGCTGTTCGGCGTGCATACCTCGGCGGGCGCGATTCGCGCGGTGCGTGAATCGGACAATCCGGATGCGCCGATCTTCGTGCTCACCGGCGAACTGACCACGGGCAAGGCGAGCGAATCGGAGATCAGCCAGCTGATCCGCGACTACAACGCCACGTGTTTCGAAAAGCCTGCCCGGCTCGGCATTCTGGTGGCCGATCTCTCCAAACGCCTGATGCGCAGCTAGGCTGCGCTGCCGGCCTTGCGCGCCATCAGTCAGCCAGTCAGCTAACGCGCCGCCGCGCCATCACCGCGCGGTGGACGGCGCCTTTCAACACTTCGTAGCGCACCGGCTTCAGCAAATAGTCGAAGAACAGGATGGCCGCGCTCGGATCCACCAGCTCGGGCGCGTACGCGCTCACCGCGATGATCGGCACGCTGGCGCCGGGTGCGATGCGCGCGCGGTATTCGTTGGCGAACGAGTAACCGTCCTTGCCGGGCATGTGCAGGTCGGCCAGGATCACGTCGGCGTCGTTGGCCCGCAGCCAGGCGAGCGCGCTGTCCACCTCCGGCATGGCGACCGCGGAATATCCCAGATGCGTGAGCATTTCGCTCAGCGATTCCCGGATCGACTCGTGGTCGTCGATGACCAGCACGCGCGACTTGCGCTGCGCCGGCGTCGCCGCGTCGAGCTCGGCGCGCGCGGGCAGATGATCCACCGACACGACCGGCAGGCTCACGCGGAACGCCGCGCCCTGACCCACTTCGCTCGACACCGTGATCTTGCCGCCGAGCAGCTCCACCAGTCCGCGCACGATGGCGAGGCCCATGCCGGCGCCGTCGAAACGCCGCGTGCTCGATGAGTCGAGCTGCGTGAATTCCTGGAAGATCAGCGGCAGTTGTTCGCGCGGAATGCCCGGACCCGTGTCGATGACGGAAATGTCGAGGCGCTTCTCGGTGCGCTTGAAATGCACTTCGACCGAGCCGGTATCGGTGTACTTGATGGCATTGGTGACGAGATTCGTGACGATCTGCCGCACGCGATGCGCGTCGGATTCGAGCGGGCCGCGCTCGCCCGCGAAATCGCCGCGCAGCGCCAGCCCCTTGGCGGTTGCGGAGGATGCGTTGGCATCGACGATCGATTCGAGCAGCTCGACCGGATCGAACGCCATGGTGCGCAGTTCCAGCTTGCCCGCGCCGAGCCGCGCGTAGTCGGTCAGGTCGCGCATTTGCGCTTCCAGATGACGCGCGCCGGATTCCAGCCGGTGCATGATCTTGCGATCCGCGTCGCCGCGCGCGTTCAGCCCGAGCAGTTCCACCGACGACACGATGGCATGCAGCGGCGTGCGCAGTTCGTGGCTCAGCATGCCGAGGAACGTGTCCTTGGCGACGCCGGCTTCGCGGGCCGCGCGCGTCGCCTGGTGCTCGGCTGCGAGCGCCGTGCGTTGCTGCTCGATCAGGCGCGTGCGCCGGTAACCGTTGAACAGCAACAGCATGGTGGCCGCCGCCGACAAAATGCCGAGCAGAATGCCGCCAAGAATCAGATAGCGGCGCTTGGCGTCGAAATCGCGCACGATGTTTTCGCGCTCGGCGACGTCCATCAGGCGCCGCCCGCTCGCCAGCTCCGCCACGACCGGCGCATTCTGGCGCAGCACGCCGACGATGCGCAGGCTATGTTTTCGCTCGGCATCGATTGCATCGACGTCGGCCTGGATGGAGTCGAACGCGGTCTGCAATTGCCGCAGGATTTCGCGCTGCCGGTTGAACAGGGCTTCATGACCGGCCGCTAACCCCGGCGACGACGAGACCTGCAGGAGCCGCGCGCGCAGCAGCCGATAACTCGTGCGCACGGCGTCGGCATCTTCGTCGATGCCATTGCGGTACAGCAGCACGTGATTCTCGAAGCGTTCGTAGGCGATCTGGAACTGTGCGGCGTCCCAATACACGTCGTACGGAGCGACGAGCGTATGGGTTTCGCGCGCGAGCAGCCCCGAATAGAGCATGTAGCCGACCGCGCCGATGGGCGGCGCGATGGCGAGCGCGACCAGCGCCGCGTACCACAGGCGGCGGAACCATGGACGGACGGCCGGGCCGCGCACGGAAGAGGCGGAACTCGTCACGGGCAGCCGGCGCTACAGCGCCTCGATGGCGCGTGCGGCGCGTTCGGAGGCCACGACGATCAGCTTCATGGTCGCGCGCGTGGCGCCGACGAAGATCTTGCGCGCCGCCTGCTCGTCGAGCGGTTCGAAGTCCACCTCGGTGAGGATCACGCACGGCGCGGACTGGCCCTTGAAGCGATAGATGGATTCGAGCAGCACGTCGCCTTCGCGATACTCCGGGTTGCCGAACAGGTCGTAGGTGCCGGTGAACGCACGCAGCCTGTGCGGGCCAAGCTGCTCGACCGCCGTGAGCGCCGAGCCTTCGCGGCCGCGGAACGACAGCACCGCGATGTCCTGCTTGCGGAAACCGAGCGAGAGCGCCTGCGTGATCGCACGCTTCGTGGCCTCGACGATCTCCTCGGTGTGACCGTTCTCGTAGGTGGCGATGCTGACGTCCGAGCCGTCGAACGGACTGCCTGCGTCGAGCCTCACCTCGGGGCCGACGATCTTGCGAATGAAGCCCAGGAGATCGCGCGGACTGCGATAGTTGGTCGATTCGCGCAGGATGGTCCAGCCCGGCAAGGGCACCGGCTCGCGCAGATACAGGTTCTGCATCGGGTCTTCGAGCCACCACCATGCGCCGGCCGGGTTCAGCAGGCGTTCCAGCGCCTCGACCCAGGCCGCCTGGAAGTCCTGGCCTTCGTCGACGATCAGCACGTCGGTCTTCCAGTGCTCCGGCACCGGCACGGCGGCGAAGCGTTCTTCGAGCGTGGCGAAGATATCGGGCTGGCTGAAGTCGGGCGGGCTGCCTGCATCGCGCGCCACGGCCGCGCTCAGTTGATGGTAATTGGCGACCTTCGCCTCTTTCGGCGCGATGGCGCGGATGTGATCGGCAAGCGGCCGGTTGAAGCAGACATAGAGCACGCTCTTGCCCTGCGCGAGCGCCTCGCGCATCACGCGCACCGCGAGCTGCGTCTTGCCCGCGCCGGCGGTCGCAATGACTCGCAAGCGGAACGGTTCGAACTCGAGCCGCCGTGCCCAGGTGGCCAGTCCGCCCGAGAGCCGCGTGACGAGCGTATTGGCCGCGCCGACCAGCGCGTTGGTGTCGGGCGTGAGGGAAAGCTCGTCGGCGAGAAAGTGATGGATACGGGCCGCCGCCTCGAAGCGCGGTTCGTCGGGCGGGAGGATCTCCAGCACGACGCGCGCGAGTTTGTCCTTGCGGCTGGCATCGACGATCCGCGCCGGCGCGACGCCCGCGATGGCGGCGTCCTTGATCGTGTAGTCCGGGCAGTACAGCAGTTCCTCGATCCGGTAGGTGCCCGCGCCGAACGCCGCCGTGAAGCGCCGATGCAGGTTTTCCAGCGTGCGCGCCAGCTGGATGGCGACGTTGCGTTCCTTCTGCAGATAAACCTTCACGAGGCCGGCATTGGTTTCGCGCAGGAAGCCAGCCTTCTGCTCGATCATCAGCACGCGACCGGACGGCGCCACGACGACGAAATCCGCCTCGCCGAATACCGAGAAACCTTCGTTGACGCGCGTCCAGTGCACGCCGTGATACACCGTGTAGTCGTCCGGCAGCTTTTCGAGCCGCGTCAGGGTTTCGAGCTCGCGCGCGGCCGCGCCGGTTGCTTCGAGATTCTTCCAGTCGTCAGGAACGATTCGAGCCATGCTTGCCTTTGGGGTTGCGTCCAGCGATTGACTTTGTGCGGCTCATTGTACGCAAGAGGCCGGGCGTTCCGAACCTGGCCGAATGGCTAGTTTTGGCTAGCTCGCGTAGTCGTAACGCCCGCCGCGTTCCAGCGCGCGTTGATACGCGGGCCGCGCATGAATGCGTTCGAGGAACGCCCGGATGTGCGGCAACTGCTTTGCCCCGGCGCGCTGGCTGCCCGCTTCGAGCGGGAAGCTCATCTGCACATCGGCGGCGCTGAAGCTATCGCCGGCGAACCAGGGCGATTTCGCGAGTTCGGCGTCGATATAGCCGAAGTGCAGCCGCAATTGCGGATCGATGAACCTGCTCTGCATCGTCTGCGCGATGCGCCGCGCAATCGGCCGCACGAAAAACGGCATCTTTGCGCTTTCGAGACGCCGCGCGACCAGCTTGAGCAGCAGCGGCGGCATGGCCGAGCCTTCGGCGTAGTGCATCCAGTAGGTGTAGCGCACGCGCTCGGGCGAGACGCCCGGCGGCGGCGAGAAGCGCCCTTCGCCGTAACGCTCGACCAGATAGTCGATGATCGCGCCCGACTCCGCGAGCGTCAGGTCGCCGTCCGTCACGACCGGCGACTTGCCGAGCGGATGCACGGCGCGCAGTTCAGGCGGCGCGAGCATCGTGCGCGGGTCGCGCTGGTAGCGCTTCAGCTCGTATTCGACGCCCAGTTCTTCCAGCATCCACAGAACGCGTTGCGAACGGGAGTTGTTGAGGTGGTGAACTGTCAGCATGGTTGATTGTGATTTTGGGGCCTAAAGCCTTTACCGGCGGGAGTTTCGCATACATTGCGACAGCTCTCGCCCAAGTCGAAGCGCGCCCGCTCCTGGTGCTTGCACGGCTTGAGTGCGACGAGTTCCAACCGGACGGCAGCGTCGTGCAGAATCGGTGGGAGCTGTTGCAACTGTGATGCCCGGTCAACAAGTACGACAAAGAGTACGAGCAGTCCGACTGGATCGAGCGTGCGGAGCAATGGCTCCGGCACTCGATGGGCCTGGACGCGGAAGCACTCTGCCCGGCGCGGAATCAGAGCGAGCCGCAACAAATGAAAAAGCCACCGAAAGGTGGCCTAGACTGATTTGCGTCCCCGGCGCCGACGCCGGCGCGCGTCGTCCGCACGCGCCATTTGCATGCGGCGCTGAGTCACTACCCGAGCTTTTTGTTCTTCAATTGCGAAAACGCCTTTTGCGCGGAGGCGGAGATCTGTTTCTTCTCGCGCCTTAGCGCTCCGACCTCGGATCTCGTCAGCGTTACGGAACCCAACGAGGTAGCTCGCTTCGTCGGCCGTGAGTGCATTCGGCTCAATGCCGAAGATTTCTCTGATTTCATTGCCGAACCTCCCTTCGAGCAGCCGCATCAAGTTGTGGTCGCGAAAAGCCTGCTGCCCTTGAACATCGTATGGTTGTGTAGCGGGTTTTTTGACGATTTACCGAGGCGACGCGGCACGTATTCGATACCTTGTAAATCAAAAATTGCATCGATCGACTCGGCCTACATGCAGAGCAAAAGCCCGGTCGCTCACCGCACCCGCACCGTAACCCCGGACGCATCCGGATCCACCCGCGCGGCGATCGGCGCCGAATGGCCAGTTGGCCAGGAAATGCCAAACGGCAGATCGTCGTTTCGATAGATCGTCAGGTCGTTGAAGCCCGCTTGCTTCAATTCCTCCAGCACCGACCATTCCGAGAAGCGCCGCATCTCCAGCGTCTCGCCCGGGCCGCCATGGAACACGAGATTGTAGAAATACTGCACGTCGCCGTTCGGCTTCGTATTCTTCAGCATCGGCCCGAGGTATTCGTCTTCGACGATCCGGTAATCGTGGAGATCGGAGAAATGCTCCGTCGTGAGAACGTGCTCCTCGCCCTGGTGGAAGTACGGCACCGTGAACACGAACACGCCGCCTGGCTTGAGGAGCCTGCGCGTATTGTCGAAAGCCCGATGCACCGGCGCGGCGACATGCTCGAAAACATCCGTCGAGACCACGAAGTCGAGCGTGCCTTCCATCGCAGGATCGATCTGCGTGATGTCGAGGCGCGGCTCCTGGTGATAGAAAGTGTTGCGGTACGCAATCCGGTGCGCGATGGGACCGGCGTAGCCATGCCAGCAGCTCATCCCGATGCCGACGATATCCGGCCGCGGCGGATCGATCTGCGCGATCGTCATGCTTTGCCCGAACAGTTCGCGCGTCAGAACCTGCACGATCGACCTCATTCTCACGGTCGAGCCGCACGATGCGCAACTGGGCTCCTCGCGCGTCAGTCTCGCTTTCTCGACGCTGTTGGCCTGCCCGCAAATGTTGCAGATAAACGGTACGTGCTGATCCGCGTCTCGAACCACTTCGTGAGCATGCGACATAGTCTCGGTCTGCCGTGTCGAAGAAAGAGTGGCGCAGATTCTATCAACATCCCGCAGGCACCGGCCCATGGCGCCGGTACGCATCTTGCAGGCAGAATGCCTCTATCTATCGACAACTAGAAACAGAGAAGGAGAAAACGATGACGTTGATCATTTATCTCGTCGGATGGCTCGTGCTGATCGGCGGCGTGTCGTGGGCGCTCGTCGCGATGCATGTCTCGCAGCACACGATCATGATCGTCGCCGTCATCATGCTCGGCATTGCGATCATCACGGGCGCGACGCGGGCACGCAACCGCGACCGGTCCTGAGCGCATAGCCGCACGCGGCGCCGCGCGCCGCGTGTTTCCAGCCCTATGGCGCGCTACATCACGACGCGCGCCCCGGCCGCATCCTGGATCAAGGTGACGAGTTCATCGGGATGCACGGGTTTGGTCATGAAATGCTGGAAACCTTCGCCGATACTGCGCAGGCGATATTCTTCGCCATCGTGTCCCGTCAGCGCGATGGCGACGGACGGCGGCAGGTTGCCGCGTATCTCATGGTCCCGCAAACGTTGGATCAGGTAGAAACCATCCATTTCAGGAAGGTCGAGATCGCAGATCACCGCGTCGGGAAGATGCTCGATCGCCGCCTGCGCGCCATCTTCGGCGTCGGCTACGGCGATGACTTCGGCCCCCTCCTCTTGCAACAACATCTGCAGCGATGCCCTGCTTTCCGGATCGTCCTCGATGAGCACGATCCGCATATGCCCCAGTCTTGCCACTTCGTTCATGATGTTCTTTTCAACTGCCAAAAACGGAATTCTCGCGACGGTCTCCTTGACTCGCCGCATCGGACGCTCCGCAATCAAGCGGTGCGCCTTGTTGACACGAAAACGCGGCGGGAATTCCGAACGCACCGCTATTTGAGCCGCGCGTGCGCCGGTGCGGAACGCCTCGCGGTTTCTGGCCACGTCCGGCGAAACATCCCCGGCTGTGGCGTGCCTGTTTGAGCAAGAAGCGGACCGGTTTTCTCGAAACAAGCCGCAACCGCCCTTCTGGCGGGCCTCAGCGCCGATTCCCCGCAGCCAGATTCGCATCGTAACCGCACGACCATGTAATTCAGGGACCAGCCGTACCCCGATTTCCCGTCAGACTTTTGTGTCCTGCGGCGAATCGGGGCGCATTGTGCCTGATTGCAGCAACGCGCGGTATTCGGACGGCGTGATGCCGACGGTTGCCTTGAACTGGCGCGTGAACGCGCTGTGATCGGTATAGCCGCACAACGCCGCGACGTCCGTGACCTTGTCGTCCTGCGAGACCAGCAGCGCGGTGGCGGCGTCGAGCCGCGTCTTCAGCAGCACTTGCCGCGGCGTCAGGTGAAACACCTTGTGGAAATAGCGCTCCAGTTGCGCAATCGACATGTTGGCCATTTGCGCGAGCTGCCGCATGTTGAGCGGCTGGACGTAGTTCTCCTGGATGTGCCGGACCACGGCGGCAAGCCGGCTGTACGCGGGATGCGTGCCCTCGGCGGCCTGCAGGTCGCGCGATATGCCCGCCAGCCCGACGATCGCGCCTTGACCGTCCAGCAGCGGCTGCTTGCAGGTCATGCACCACCCCGGCTCGCGGCCCGGGTAGAGATGCAGTTCGAGCTGGTCGATGAGCTGATGTCCCTGCGCGATGATCGCCTGGTCCTGCGCGGTGTAGATGCGGCCGAAGCGGCGGGGAAACACTTCTTCGGCGGTCTTGCCGAGCAGCGCCGTCTTGTTGTCCTTGTAGCCGCAACGCCGCGCGAGCGTGCGGTTGACCATCGCATAGCGCGCTTCGCGATCCTTCACGAAGAACACGATGTCCGGCATGGCGTCGAACACCGGCGCGAGCTGGGCGAAATGCCCGAGCATGTCGGCAAGCGTGGATGCCGGAGGGCGCGCGATGAAGGTCCCGCTCGATGGGGCTGCCGTGCTCGTCATGCGTCGTGGTGTCGGGGTGCGGTCAGGGTGAGGTCGAATGCGGCGCGCCGGAAGCGCGGGATTCTGGCGCCCGATTATAAAAGCGCCCCGCCCTGAAAAAAATGCGTGCCGCCCCCATGCTGCATCGCGATACGACCCACGCTCACTGCTGCCCCGGCCGTCAGGCGGCGATCTGCGCGGCGGCGGACTCGACGCGCTCGTCGCCCCGTCCCTTGCCGTCGTCGTAGAGATGAAGCAGCCGATACCCGCTCTTGTAGACTGGCTGCAGCCGGAAGTTGTTGACCGGCTCGATTTCGAGCGCGAGCCGCAGGCGCGACACGTGGCTATCAATGGTCCGCGTGGTTTCGCGGAACTCGCGTCCCCAGACCATCGCGAAGATGTGATCGCGCGACAGCACCCGGCCGATGTTCGAGAAGAACAGCTGCGCCAGCCGGAATTGCGTACCGCTCAGCTGTACCGGCTTGCCGCGCACCGTGACGATCTGCTGGCGGGCGTCGAAACGATACGGGCCGATTTCGAGGCAGGCATTCGACGTGGTCGGATAGGCGCGCCGCAGCAGCGCCTCGATGCGCGCGCCGAGTTCGCCGGGACGGATGGGATAGACGACGTAATCGTCCGCGCCGGCGGTGAGCGCGCACACGACGTTGTGCTCGGCGCCGTCCGGCGTGGCGAACAGCACGGGTACGCGCTCGCCGAAGCTGGAGCGCACGGATTTGAGGAGATCCAGTCCGCACAGGCCGGTGGAATTCCAGTCGAGGATCAGCAGATCGACCGTGGAGCGCGACAGGGCTTTCGACAGCACGAGGCCGTCGCCAAAAGTCACGCAGGTATGGCCGAGTCGCTTGACGACGTCGCTGACGAGATTTCGATAACTCGGATCGGTTTGCAGAACGGCGACGCGCATGGTGTCTTACCTGATGAGTCCAAGGGACATGGAGCGGATGCGCGGGTAAAGGCATCCGCCGGGCGTCTCGTCGAAGGGATGAGACGGGCGCTTCGAACTCGGCATTCTGGGCAAGCACGCGCCGCTTTCCCATCGGACTCGTCTGAATTGTCAATGCATGTGTCCGGGCATAAGGACAATCTCGTGCCGTCTTATGCGCGCAACCGATGCAAAAATAGAACGGCATTTCGTTTTTTCGGCCGCTTACATCCGGTAACATCGCGCGTCTGGCTTTTCAGTCCCCGCTTCCGCCGTTTTACCGAGACGTCGCGTAGCAAGCTGCGCCGCGGCTCTCCGCCGCTTCCCGCAGCGCGGATGGACGGGCGGCGGCTCTCGACTCCGCGCCTGTCCGGTCATCGGCGTCTTCCACACCCGGATCCGCCGCGCGCCCATCCGGCGCACCCGACCCTTCCCGCATCGGGCACAGCCTCGTCCTGCCCGCGCGTCACGCGTGGTCTTTTCACTCACGGGTTTTCTTTCGATGCAGGCAACACCTCTGTCCGACGCCCCGCGCGCGGCCAGCCGCGCCCTCACGCGCGGCGACTACAAGACGCTCACGCTCGCCGCGCTCGGCGGCGCGCTCGAGTTCTACGACTTCATCATTTTCGTGTTCTTCGCACCGGTCATCGGCCAGCTGTTCTTTCCGCCGGCCATTCCTGACTGGCTGCGCCAATTGCAGACTTTCGGCATCTTCGCGGCGGGTTATCTGGCGCGTCCGCTGGGCGGGATCATCATGGCGCACTTCGGCGACCTGCTCGGCCGCAAGCGCATGTTCACGCTTTCCGTGCTGCTCATGTCGGTGCCGACGCTGCTGATGGGCCTGCTGCCCACGTATGCGTCGATCGGCCTGATGGCGCCCGTGCTGCTGCTCCTGTTCCGCGTGATGCAGGGCGCGGCGGTCGGCGGCGAAGTGCCGGGCGCGTGGGTGTTCGTGTCGGAACACGTGCCGGCGCGGCATATCGGCTATGCATGCGGCACGCTGACGGCCGGCCTGACGGCGGGCATCCTGCTCGGCTCGCTGATCGCGACCGGCATCAACAACGCGTTCACGCCCGCCGATGTCGCCGCCTTCGGCTGGCGCCTGCCGTTCCTGCTGGGCGGCCTGTTCGGGCTGTGCTCGGTCTATTTGCGCCGCTGGTTGCACGAGACGCCGGTCTTCGCCGAACTCAAGCTGCGCAAGTCGCTCGCGGCGGAGTTGCCGCTCAAGGCCGTGCTGCGCGACCACGGCCGCGCCGTGATCGTCTCGATGCTGCTCACGTGGATGCTGTCGGCGGCGATCGTCGTCGTGATCCTGATGACGCCGACGCTGCTCCAGAAGCAGTTCCACCTCGCCCCGGCGACTGTCCTGGTGGCAAACTGCGCGGCGACGCTGTTCCTGACGATCGGCTGCGTGCTGGCCGGCGCGATCGCGGGCCGGATCGGCGCGGGCAAGACCATTTTCATCGGCGGCCTGGCGCTGGCGGTGTCGTACTGGATGCTGTTCCGCGAAGTCGCCGTCGATGCCTCCGCGCTCCTGCCGTGGTATTCGGTCGCGGGCTTTTTCGTCGGCGTGATCGGCGCGATTCCGTTCGTGATGGTCAAGTCGTTCCCCGCCGCCGTGCGTTTCTCGGGCATCTCGTTCTCGTACAACGTCGCGTATGCGGTGTTCGGCGGACTGACGCCGATCGTCGTTTCGCTGTTCATGAAGTCGAGCCCGCTCGCGCCCGTGTGGTATGTCGCCACGCTGTGCGTCGTGGGCGCGCTGACGACGCTGTTCATCAAGAACGCCCGTTAAGTTCGGGTTTTACGCGGAAAAATGGCGCACTTGCTGATGCAGTGCGCCATTTTTTCGTCTGCGTGTCCGGTTTTCACGTTTCAAGCCAGCCCGAAACATCGAACGCGCGACGCGCCTACGATGGTCGGCATGAACTCGAACCTTTCCTCCTCCTCTGCGCATCTGTCCGGGCGGCAGAAGCTCGTCGTGACCGCGACCAGCGTCGGCTTTGTCGTGTCCCAGCTGGATGTGTCCATCGTCAATGTCGCGCTGGCGAGCATCGGCCGCGATCTGGGCGCGAGCGTCGCGAGCCTGCAATGGACCGTCGACAGTTATGCGCTCGCGTTTTCCGCGCTGATGCTCTCGGCCGGTTCCCTCGGCGACCGCTTCGGCGCGCGGCGCATGTTCCTCGGCGGATTGCTGCTGTTCGGGCTGGCGTCGCTGGCGTGCGCCTTTTCGGTTGACGCGCCGCAACTGATCGCCGCCCGCGCGGCGCAGGGTGTCGGTGCTGCCGCGATGCTGCCGAACTCGCTCGCCCTGCTCAACGCGGCATGCGGCCACGATCAGCGGTTGCGCGCTCGCGCCGTCGGGCTCTGGACGGCGGCGGGCGCGGTATCGATTGCGTCGGGGCCGATCGTCGGCGGCGTGCTGATCGCGGCCTTCGGCTGGCGCAGCATTTTCTGGGTCAATCTGCCGGTCTGCGCGGCGGGCATCGTGGCGACGTTGCTGTGGGTGCGGGCCGCGCAGCCAAAGAATGCACATGACGCGCGCAGTCTCGACCTGCCGGGGCAGGCGCTCGCTATCGTCGCGCTGGCGGCGCTGGTGGGCGCAGTGATCGAATGGCGGCCGCTCGGGATCGCTCATCCGCTCGTGTGGGGCGGGCTTCTGCTCGCGCTGGCGGCGGGTAGCGGTTTCGTGGCGATCGAACGTCGGAGCGCGTCGCCGATGCTGCCGCTCTCGCTGTTCGCCGAGCGCACCTTCAGCGCGGCGGTGTTGTTCGGTATCGGGGTGAATCTCACCTACTATGGAACGGTGTTCATTCTGAGCTTGTACCTGCAACGCGTGCTCGGCCATACGCCGCTGCAAACGGGCCTGGCGTTCCTGCCGCTGACGGGCGGGTTCCTCATCTCGAACCTGGCGAGCGGACCGGTGGTGGTGCGTTTCGGCTCGCGCGGTCCGATGATCGCGGGTGCGCTGCTCGATGCCGCCGGTTTCATTGCGCTCTGTTTCGTCGATGCGCACACGCCCACGGCCGCCCTGCTCGTGCCGTTCCTGCTGATTCCGACCGGCATGGGGCTCGCGGTGCCCGCGATGACGACCGCCTTGCTCGGCACCGTCGGTCAGCAGCGCGCAGGGACGGCGTCGGCGGTGCTCAACACGGCGCGTCAGGCGGCGGGGGCGATCGGAGTCGCGGCGTTCGGCGCGCTCGCGGGTCACGGGGACGGCGCGGCGGGCGCGGCGCATATCGTCGATGCCGTGCGCTGGTCGGCCGGAATTTCCGTCGCGATCCTGCTGGGGACGGCACTGGTTGCGCGTCAGGTGAGCAATCCGGCGGAGACGGACAGGGACCGTGCGCGCAATGCGCTCTCCAAGAATCTTGAATAAACACGGCAATCGAGACGTGCCTGTCAGCGGGTACGCCTGTTGCAACGATCAAGCGAGACGCCCGGCGCAGTCCTGAACAGAAGTCAGCTGCCTCGGAGCCTGAAGCCATCCAACCTCAAGGAGAAGCTGATGTCGACGCTGCCCCGTTCCCCCGAAGAGCCGTACGAGCCGGATCCCGACGAATTGTTCGATCCCGATGCGGCGCCGAACCCCGACGACCCGGACATGCCCGACGGCCCGGATTCCGCCACGCCGATGGTGCCCGCCGATCCGAAGAACGGCGAACCGCGCCTGTAGCGCCAGGCTGATGAACAATGCCCGCGCGGCTCGATGAACCGCGCGGGCATGTGTGTGTAACCGACTGTTTTAAAGCCTAGAGGCTCGTGGTCTGCACGGCGCCGGTTTCCAGTGCGCGCTCGATGAGCGCTTCCTGCTGGGCCTTGCGAACGGCATCGGCCACGAGCGACGCGGGCGCTTCCACTTCCGCCTTGATCGTGCCGATGATGCCTTCGGCCTGGACGATCACCAGTGACTCCGCCGAATCCGCGCGGCTGATGATGACGCGCGGCGGGCCGCCGCCGTCGGCGATGCTTGCGCAGAACTGCATGCTTTGCCCGCCGATCACTTGCTCGAATGTTTGAATCATCGCTATCTTCCGCGTTGGTTGGACAAAAGCTCACCAGGCTCGAACTGCACGGCCTGCCTTTCTCTCATCGATCCGTCTGCCCCCACTAGGTTCCATTCTGTAAGCCCCTGCGCGCCGGCGCAAGCTCAGCGTCGTGCTTCGGCGAGCCGGCCGAGAACAGCGGCGGTTGCGTCGTCGGCGGGAAACAGGGCTTCGATTGCCAGCTCGGACAAGGTGATGTCGACCGGCGTGCCGAACACCGTGGTCGTGCTGAAGAACGAAAGCATGCCATGCGGCGTGCGCAGACGCAGCGGCACGACCACCGGATCGGGTTCGTGACGCCTGGATTGCGGTGCATGGACGTGCGCGGGCGCGGGATACGCCTCCAGCTCGGCGTGCAGCGCCAGCAGCACCGGATCGCCCGACACCTCCACCTGCCGATGCAGCCGCGCGAGCAGATGCGCGCGCCACTCGTGCCAGTTGTCGATGACGCCGGCGAGGCCGCGCGGGTGCATCGAGAGGCGCAGCGCGTTGACGGGCAGCGCCAGCAAGGCGGCATCGGCGGATGCGATCAGCGGCGGCAGCGCCGCGTTGGCCGCGACGATGTTCCAGTGGCGGTCGATGGCAAGCGCAGGAAACGGCTCGTGGCCTTTCAGCACCAGTTCCACGGCGCGGCGCGCATTGGCCATCTGCGGATCGGCCAGGGCCCGCTCCCGATACAGCGGCGCGTAGCCCGCCGCCATCAGCAGCGTATTGCGCTCGCGCAGCGGCACATCGAGCTGTTCGGCAAGCCGCATCACCATTTCCCGGCTCGGCAGCGCACGCCCCGATTCGACGAAGCTCAGATGCCGCGTGGAGACATCGGCCTCGCCGGCCAGGTCGAGCTGGCTCATGCGTCTTCGCTGACGCCATTCGCGCAGCAGCGCGCCGACGGTGGCGTTCGGGCCGGAACGTGCAGGGTCGTCGAAAGCCTGTGCGAGGGTCGAGTTCATGCGGACGATCTTAGTCGAACCGGATGCGCACGTTCCATTACCTGCCGGGTCATCCAGGCTCGACGGCCTCCCGCCCGGGGCACGGATTGCCCGGAACGTAACATTTACGACGCAAACATTTGCGCAGAAAAACTTGCTCCGAAGACCCTTCATTTCCCGTTCTTACCGGCCGTTAAGAGCCTGAACAAGCGAACAATGCGTCGCGAGCCGTGCGCGTCTTTTCTTTAAGCAAGCACGCACGGCCCGCGGCGCGCGGAAAACTGCGGAGAAATCATGTTTGTCATCATCGGATGGGTGGTGGTCATTGGCTCGGTGATCGGGAGCTTCATCGGCGTCGGCGGCCACCTGGCCGCGCTCGTGCAGCCGTTCGAGCTGCTGTGTATTTTCGGGGCGGCGATCGGCGCATTCGTCGTGTCGAATCCGACCGCGACGCTCAAGAAGACCCTGCAATCCATCCCGAAGGCGTTCAAGGGCGGCGGCTATACGAAGGAGAAGTACGTCGCGCTGATCGCCCTGCTGTACGAACTGCTTCAGAAGGCGCGCAAGGAAGGCATGATGGCCCTCGAAGCCGATGTCGACGCGCCCGAATCCAGCCCGCTGTTCCAGAAGTACGAGCACGTGATGGCCGATCATCATCTGCTCGACTTCATCGTCGACTATCTGCGCATGATGTCGGCGGGCAATGTCAACGCGCTCGAGATGCAGGACCTGATGGACGAGGAACTCGAGACGCATCACACCGAAAGTTCGGTTGCGGCCAACGCGATTCAGAAGATGGCCGATGGCCTGCCCGCGTTCGGTATCGTCGCCGCCGTGATGGGCGTGGTGCACACGATGGGTTCGGTGGGCGCGGCGCCCGCCATTCTCGGCGAGATGATCGCGGGCGCGCTGGTCGGCACGTTCCTCGGCATTCTGCTGGCGTACGGCTTCATCGGCCCGCTCGCCGATCTGCTCAATGCAAAGGGCGCTGCCGAAGCGAAACCGTTCCAGTGCGTGAAGTCGGTGCTGCTTGCTTCGATGAACGGTTACGCGCCGACTATCGCGGTGGAATTCGGCCGCAAGGTGCTGTTCACAGCGGACCGTCCGAGCTTCAAGGAACTGGACGACGCGGTGCGCGCGACCAAGATGCCTAAGTCGGCTTCGTAACTCTATCGCGCACGCAAGAAGGAATTCACTCTCATGGCTGAGAAACCGTCACGCGATCCGTTGCAGTCCGTGCTTGCACCTACCGTGGTCGTGAAGCGCAAGAAGAAGGCGCACGGACATGGGCATCATGGCGGCGCGTGGAAGATCGCCTACGCCGACTTCGTCACCGCGATGATGGCGTTCTTCCTGCTGATGTGGCTGCTTGGGTCGACATCGAAGTACGACAAGGAAGGCATCGAGCAGTATTTCAATACGCCGTTGTCTGCGCTGTTCGGCAACGATGGCGGTGCATCCACGCATACCAGCGTGATTACCGGCGGCGGTCAGGATCTGTCGAGCACGCGTCCTGGCGAAGGCAAGAAGAGCCAGACGCAGCCGGTGCCGCAGACGATCGCGCGGGCGGCTGTCGCCATGGAGGATTTGCAGAAGCTTCAGCAACTGAAGCAGAAGCTGACGGCGCTGATCGAGCAGACCCCGGCATTGCGCGCATTCAAGGATCAGATCCGGATTGCGATCACGAGCGAAGGCTTGCGGATCGAGATCGTGGATTCGCTCAATCGGCCGATGTTCGCTTCCGGCAGTTTCAAGCTTGAAGGTTATGTGACGACGATCTTGACCAACATCGGGGCTTCGCTGAACGACGTGGACAACCGCGTGTCGATCGCGGGACATACGGATGCGGTGCCCTACTCCGGCGGTCAGGCCGGGTATTCGAACTGGGAGCTGTCGAGCGAACGCGCGAATGCGGCGCGGCGCGCGCTGGTGGCCGGCGGGATGAAGGAAAGCAAGGTGCTGCAGGTGCGCGGGCTGGCTGACGTGCTGCCGCTGAACAAGGATGTGGTCGATGAGCCGACTAATCGGCGGATCAGTATTCTCGTTCTTAATAAGGCCGCGGAGCAGGCGTTCTTCAAGGACGGCGGAAGGACGACGGTCGATCAGGGGCAGACGGTTGAGGCCGCGATTCCGGCCGCGGTGGCGGCGAAGTCGAATGGGGCGGTGAATGTGGTGAAGTAGAGCTGCGGCCAACTGGGCCCGCGAATGAAACACGAATTTGGATCGTGTTTCGCTTCGCGGGCTCTTGACCCGACGTGAGTTCACCCCACCCACTCCCCCACCGTCTGCACGACAAGCCAAACATTCGCGGCACTGATCACCACGAACAACCCCCACGCGACCACCTTCATCCAGCACGCGTTGACGAACTCCCCCATGAGCCTTTGATCGCTGGTCATCCGGATAAGCGGATACAACGCAAACGGCAGTTGCAAACTCAACACAACCTGACTCCCCACCAGCAGCTTCCCCACCGCCCCATTCCCGAGCCAATAAACCCCGATCAGCGCAGGAATCAACGCCAGCGCCCGGGTAATGAACCGTCTCTGATAACAAGGAATCTTGAACCTCAAGAACCCTTCCATGATGACCTGCCCCGCAATCGTCCCGGTGAACGTCGAACTCTGCCCGGACGCGAACAGCGTCACCGCGAACAAGACCGCCGCCAACCCTGTCCCCACGATCGGCGCCAGCAGCTTATAAGCGTCCTCGATCTCGGTCACCTGCGTATGCCCGGTCGCATGAAACGCCGACGCCGCCAGGATCAGGATCGCTGCATTGATCATCAACGCGAGAATCAGCGACACGATGGTATCCAGCCGCGACAGCGAAATCGCGGAGCGCAGACTCGATCGGTCCCGCTCGACTACCCGCGTCTGCACGATGGACGAATGCAGATAAAGGTTATGCGGCATCACAGTCGCGCCGAGAATACCGATGGCGAGATAAAGCGGCTCCCGCTGGCTCAATGCATGGATCGAAGGCACGAGCCCGGCCGCCACCGAAGGCCAATGCGGCTTCACGAGCACGAGCTCCACCACATATCCGATCCCGATCGTCGCAATCAGCCCGAGCATGATCGCTTCGAGATCGCGAAAGTTCTTGCCCTTGAGTCCGAGCACGATGAGCGTATCGAACGCCGTCAGCACGACGCCCCAGATCAGCGACACGCCGAAGAGCAAATGAAACGCGAGCGCACCGCCCAGCACTTCGGCCAGATCACACGCAATGATCGACAGCTCGGCCAGCACCCACTGCGCATTCGCCACCGGCTTCGCATAGCGTTCGCGTGACAACTGCGCAAGATCCTTCCCCGTGACGATGCCGAGCCGCATGGCAAGACATTGCAGCACCATCGCCGCGAGACTGGACAGCACGACGACGAACAACAGCCCATAGCCATAACGCGATCCGGCTTCGATATCCGTCGCCCAGTTCCCCGGATCCATGTAGCCGATGGAAATGAGCAAGCCGGGCCCCGCGAATTGCAGCAGCTTCTTCCAGAGTGGCGCGCCGGACGTAACGGCCACGGAGCCTTTGACTTCGGAAGGACAGAACGGCGCGGTGGCCGTAGTCGGCAGATTGAACGGCAATTTATCGATCCCCACTGCGATGCTTGATTGAACCCGGCGCGAACAGCACGTTCGCCCAAGCCGGCGAGTCTATCACCGGCCTTCGACCTTTACAGACCACCTCCCCGCTGCCTTCAACGCACCTTCGACGCCCCTTCACCCACGATTCAGTACGTGTTCCAAACTGACGAAAGCGTCATTTGAACGCCAGCATGTCGTCACCACCCCAAACATAGAATGGGCCCGTGGCCGTGCATGACTTGCACGCATGCGCCGCATTCATCGTCACCACGCTCGAGGAGTCCCCCATGAAACTGATTACCCGCTTCGCGATCGTCGCACTCGCCGCCACTCCACTCGCCGCGCTGGCCCAAACCGATGGACTGACGCGCGCCCAGGTCAAGCAGGACCTGCAACGCGTCGAGCAGGCAGGCTACAACCCGTCCGAACGCGATGCCTTCTACCCCGATAACATCCAGGCCGCCGAAGCCAAGGTGCAGTCGTCGAGCGCCTACGGTGCATCGACCGATGGTTCCTCCGCAGCCGGACAACCCGCCATGCAGCAACCCGCCCAGTAACCAGCAAGCCCACGCTTCATCCCGTCGAGACCCCGCGCGGTTCCCTCCCTCCGCGAGCGTTCCCGCGCCGTCTCGCCGCTCGTCCGCTGCCGGAGATGACCGGCGCACACGCCGTCGTATTCCCGATTCGCAAGCGATGAACGCGCCCTTTCAAACGCTTGCTTTCAAATCGCCTAATCTGACATACGCGCCATATTCACGCCACATTGTCGTTGGCGCGCGGCCACTACCATAGCGTCACGGCAAATCTTCGCCCGCCTAGTCCGTCATTGCGTCCCGCGCGCCGCATGCAAGCTCGCCGCCGCGCCCTTTCCAAGCTCTTCCGAACGACTCAATGTGGATAGTCAACGTTGCGCTGAAGCGGCCCTACACGTTCATCGTGATGGCCATCATGATCCTGCTGGCGACGCCCTTCGTCCTCTTGACGACGCCAGTAGACGTACTCCCTGAGATCGACATACCCGTCGTCAGCATCATCTGGAACTACACCGGCCTTTCCGCGCAGGACATGGCCAACCGCATCACGTCAGTCAACGAACGCAGTCTGACGACCACCGTGAACAACATCGAGCACATCGAATCGCAGTCGCTGCAAGGCATCGCGATCATCAAGCTCTTCCTGCAACCCATGGCGAACATCCAGACCGCGATTGCACAGACCGTCGCGGTCGAACAGGCGCAGTTGAAGCAGATGCCGCCCGGCGCCACGCCGCCGCTCGTCATCAGCTATTCGGCGTCGAGCATCCCGGTGATCCAGCTCGGTCTCTCCAGTCCGAAGCAATCGGAACAGGACCTGAACGACACCGCGCTCAACTTCCTGCGTCCGCAACTCGTGACGATTCCCGGCGCCGCCGTGCCTTATCCGTACGGCGGCAAGAGCCGCGTGATCTCCGTCGATCTCGACACGCGCGCGCTGCTCGCCAAGGGCCTTACGCCCACCGACGTCGTGCAGGCCGTGAACGCCCAGAACCTGATCCTGCCGACCGGCACCGCAAAGATCGGCCCGAAGGAATACACGATCAACATGAACGGCTCGCCCGCCACCGTCGCGGGCCTGAACGACATTCCCGTGCGCACCATCAACGGCGCGACCACCTATCTGCGCGAAGTCGCGCACGTGCGGGCCGGCGCCACCCCGCCGACCCCCCCCCTCCGCCAGGACGGCCATCGCGGCGTGTTGATCTCGGTGCTGAAGAACGGCAACTCGTCGACGCTGTCCATCGTCAACACGCTGAAGGACCTGTTGCCGCAAGCACGCGCCTCGCTGCCGCCCGATCTCAAGATCAGCGCGCTGTTCGACCAGTCGGTCTTCGTCAAGGCGGCCGTGCAGGGCGTGGTGCGTGAAGCGCTGATCGCCGCCGCGCTCACGGCCGCGATGATCCTGCTGTTCCTCGGCAACTGGCGCAGCACCTGCATCATCGCAATCTCGATTCCGCTGTCCATCCTCTCCTCGCTGATCGTGCTGCACGCGCTCGGGCAGACCATCAACATCATGACGCTCGGCGGCCTTGCGCTGGCGGTCGGCATCCTGGTGGACGACGCCACGGTGACCATCGAGAACATCGAGCGCCATCTGCACATGGGCACCGACCTGCACGAAGCCATTCTCGAAGGCGCCGGCGAGATCGCCGTGCCCGCGCTCGTCTCGACACTCTGCATCTGCATCGTGTTCGTGCCGATGTTCTTCCTGACCGGCGTCGCGAAGTTCCTGTTCGTGCCGCTGGCGGAAGCGGTCGTGTTCGCGATGATCGCGTCGTACATTCTCTCGCGCACACTCGTCCCGACGCTCGCCATGCTGCTGATGGGCCACGCCCACGCGCCGGATGCACACGCCCGGCCGAATGTCTTCATACGCCTGCATCGGCGTTTCGACCGCGGCTTCGAGCGCATGCGCGCCGCGTACATCGTGATTCTTTCGACGCTGCTGGTGCGCCGGCGCCTGTTCGGCTCGCTGTTCCTCGGCTTTTGCGTGCTCTCCACGGGCCTCGTGTTCATCCTGGGCGAAGATTTCTTCCCGAGCGTCGATGCCGGCGACATCCGCATGCACATGCGCGCGCCGACCGGCACACGCATCGAGGAAACCGCGCGTCTCGCCGATCAGGTCGAAAACGTCGTGCGTCAAGTGGTGCCGCAGCATGAACTCTCGACGATCCTCGACAACCTCGGCCTGCCCTACAGCGGCATCAACCTGTCCTACAGCAATGCGGGCACCATCGGCACGCTGGATGGCGAGATCCAGGTCGCGCTCACGGCCGATCACGCGCCCACGCAGACCTACATCGACGAACTGCGCGCGCGGCTGCCGCGCCTGTTCCCGGGCGTCGAATTCTTCTTCCAGCCCGCCGACATCGTCACGCAGATCCTGAACTTCGGCCTGCCCGCCGCCATCGACGTGCAGATCCAGGGGCAAAACGGCCAGGCGAATTTCGAAGCCGCGAGCAAGCTGATGAAGCAGATCCGCATGATTCCCGGCAACGTCGATACGCATATCCAGCAGAAGCTGGACGAGCCCGTCATCGATCTGCAAATGGACCGCACGCGTCTGCAACAGCTCAATCTCAATGCGAACAACGTCGCGCAGAACGTGCTCGTGTCGCTGTCGGGCAGTTCGCAGACCGCGCCGGGTTTCTGGTTCAATCCGCGCAACGGCGTCGAGTACAACCTCGCGGTGCAGACGCCGCAGTATCAGGTCTCGTCGATCGACGAACTGCTGCGCACGCCCGTCTCGGCCTCGCTCAACGGCCCCACGCAGCTGCTCGGCAATCTCGTGCGCATCGCGCCGCAAAGCCAGTTCGCGGTGGTCACGCACTACAACATCCGGCCCGTCATCGACCTGTTCGTGAGCGTCGAGGGCCGCGATCTCGGCGGCGTTGCGCGCCAGGTGAATCATCTCGTCGACGAAGCCCGCAAGACGCTTCCGCGCGGCAGCCAGATCGTCGTGCGCGGTCAGGTCGAGACGATGCGCACGTCGTTCTTCGGGCTGGGCATCGGCGTCGCGATGGCCATCGTGCTCGTGTATCTGCTGATCGTCGTGAACTTCCAGTCGTGGATCGACCCGCTCATCATCGTGAGCGCGCTGCCCGCCGCGCTCGCGGGCATCGTCTGGATGCTCTTCCTCACCGGCACGCATCTCTCCGTACCTGCGCTCACCGGCGCGATCATGACGATGGGCGTCGCCACCGCAAACAGCATCCTGATGGTTTCCTTCGCGCGGCAACGGCTGAACGCCGGCATGCCGCCGCTGACCGCCGCGCTCGAAGCAGGCGCAAGCCGTATTCGCCCGGTGCTGATGACCGCCTTCGCGATGATCATCGGCATGATCCCGATGGCGCTCGGCCTCGGCGAAGGCGCCGAGCAGAACGCGCCGCTCGGCCGCGCGGTGATCGGCGGGCTGCTGTTCGCGACCGTTTCCACGCTCTTCTTCGTGCCGCTCATTTTCGCGGGCATCCATGCAAGGCTCGCGCGCCGCGCCGCGCGCAAGACGCCTTCGCAGCGCGACGCCGCGAACGGACAACATTGATATAGCTATAGACCCGATCACGAACATGACCGAAAAGAACCACGCCTCGCTTGCGATTCCCGCGCGCGACTCCGACGAAGGGCCCGCGCTGCCGCCGCGCCATGCCGAATGGAAGCGCGCCAAGCTTGCGCTCGTCATCGTGCTCGCGCTGCTGGCGATCGGCGCCGCGCGCACCGTCGTCACGGACATGGTGCACAACCGCTCCATCGCCACGCGCACGCAGCAGAACGCGCAGCAGTACGTGAACGTGGTGCAGCCCTCGCACACCGACAGCGGCGCCGAAACCACCCTGCCAGGCACGCTGCGCGGCTTCGTCGAATCGCCGATCTATGCACGCGCCACCGGTTATCTGCTGCACTGGTATGTCGATATCGGCGCACGCGTGAAGCAAGGCCAGCTGCTTGCCGATCTCGATACGCCCGAGATCGACCAGGAACTCGCGCAGGCCGTTGCGCAGCGCGACCAGACTTCATCGAGCCTGGGTCTTGCGAAGAGTTCGCTGGATCGCTGGCAGCAGTTGCGTCAGCGCGATGCGGTCTCGCAACAGGAACTCGATGAACGTCAAAGCACCTACAACCAGGACGTCGCGAATCTCGCCGCCGCCGACGCCAACGTGAAGCGCCTGCGCCAGCTCGAATCGTTCAAGCGGATCGTCGCGCCGTTCGCGGGCGTGGTCACGCAGCGCAACGTGGATGTCGGCGATCTCATCGATGCCGGCAGCGGCACGAGCCGGGCGCTCTTCGCGCTCGCGCAGTCCGATCCGTTGCGCGTGTTCGTGCAGTTGCCGCAGGCCTATGCGCAGAACGTCTCGGTCGGACAGGACGCCACCGTCACGCAGGCGGAACTGCCGGGCGAGAAATTCCACGGCAAGATCACGCATGTGTCGGGCGCCATCGACGTGCCCACGCGTTCGCTGCAGATCGAAGTGACGCTGCCGAATCCCGATGGCCGCTTGCGGCCCGGCGCCTATGTGCAGGTCGCGCTGCCGGCGGCCGCGCATGCGCGCCTGCTGGTGCCGGGCAACGCGCTCCTGTTCCGTTCCGAAGGGCCGCGCGTTGCTGTAGTCGATGCGAACGGGCACGTGCAGTTGCGCAAGATCGTGATCGCGCAGGATCTCGGGCAGTCGCTGGAGATCGAAAGCGGGATCGAGCCGAGCGACAAGATCATCATCAACCCGAGCGACTCCATCGCGGACGGCGATCACGTGGTGATCGCGCCGCAGCAGAAGCAGCAGGATCAGCAGGCCGCGTCGGGAACGAAGGCCGCATCATGAAAGCGCTGCTCGGCCTCACGCTTGTTTCCCTGCTCGCGGCCTGCACGGTCGGTCCGGACTACCGGCGCGCCGCCGCCGACACGCCGCCCACCTGGAAGACCGATTCGTACTGGCGCGTGGGCGAACCGTCGCATGCGCCGCTCGCGCCCGACTGGTGGCAAGGCTTCGACGATGCCACGCTGAACGCGCTCGAAACCCAGGCGCTCGCGCAGAACCAGACGCTCGCCGCCGCCAGCGCGCACTACGCGCAGGCACGCGCGACGCTCGCGCAAACGGGCGCGCTCGGGCTGCCCGAGGTCGATCTCGGCGCGAACGCTTCACGGCTGCGCATCTCGAAGAATCGTCCGGTCAACAACTACAACACGCCGAACGCCACCACGGTGCAGAACGACCTGAAGCTCGCGCCGACGGTCAATTACGACGTCGATCTGTTCGGGCGCATCCGCCGTGAAGTGGAAAGTGCGCGGGCCTCGGCGGATCAGTCGGGCGACGATCTGGCGAACGCGCGTCTCGTGCTCACCACCGATCTCGCCAGCAGCTACTTCTCGCTGCGCGAACTCGATGCCGAGCTCGACGTGCTGAACCGCTCCGTCGCGCTGCAAAAGAAGGCGCTCGATTATGTGCAGGCGCAACACGATCTGGGCGCGGTGTCGGGTCTCGACGTGCTACAGCAACAGGCGCTGCTCGACCAGACACGCGTGCAGGCGCAATTGCTGTTGACCCAGCGGGCGCAATACGAACACGCGATTGCGGCGCTCGTCGGCACGCCCGCGCCGCAGTTCTCCATCGCGCCCGATCTCGCCATGCATCCGCTGCCGGCCATTCCGCTCGGCCTGCCGAGCGACGTCCTGCAACGCAGGCCCGACGTCGCTTCCGCCGAACGCGCGATGGCTGCGGCCAACGCGCAGATCGGCGTCGCGCGCGCGGCGTTCTTCCCGAGCCTGACGCTGAACGGCACGGTCGGCTGGGAAAGCACCGCGCTCGCGAGCCTCGTCTCCGCGCCGAGCCTGCTGTGGACCATCGGCACGATGGCGAGCCAGGTCGTCTTCGACGGCGGGCGCCGTTCCGCCGCCGTCGATTTCGCCAAAGAAGGCTATGTCGCGGCGGTCGCGAATTATCGGCAGACGGTATTGGGCGCGTTCCAGCAGGTGCAGGACGGCATCGTCGGACTGTCGGTGCTGGATGGCGCGGCGAAGCAGTCGCACGCGGCGGTCAACGATGCGCAGCGTCTGCTCTCGCTGGCGAACGACCGCTATTCAGGCGGCCTGGTCGCGTATCTCGACGTCATCACCGCACAGCAGCAATTGCTCACGAGCGAACGCCAGGACGTGCAGATTCAAGGCCAGCAGCGTACGACGTCGGTGGCGCTGGTCAAGGCATTGGGCGGCGGATGGGACACACGCGCCGCACCCGACGACGAAGCCATGGCAGCAACGCACGGCAACGCGCCTGCGCAGTGACTTGAAAGATGACGTAAGCAGGATGATCGCGAGGCTCGTATAGTAAGCGAGTCAGTACTTGAACAAGATATGAACATCAAACAGAACCCTCACAGGTGCCCGGCATGAAAGTCCTGATAGTCGAAGACGAACACAAGGTGGTGGATTACCTGCGCTCGGGCCTGACCGAGCAGGGCTGGGTCGTCGACGTCGCCATGGATGGCGAGGAAGGCACTCATCTCGCCATCGAATACGACTACGACGTGGTCGTGCTCGACGTCATGCTGCCGCGCCGCGACGGCTTCGCGGTGCTGAAGGCGCTGCGCTTGCAGAAGTCGACGCCCGTCATCATGCTGACTGCGCGGGATCACATCAACGACCGCGTGCGCGGTCTGCGCGAAGGCGCGGATGATTACCTGACCAAGCCGTTCTCGTTCCTGGAACTCGTCGAGCGGCTGCATGCGCTGGCGCGCCGCACGCGCGCGCAGGAATCGACGCTCATTTCCGTCGGCGATCTGTACGTGGACCTGATCGGCCGCCGCGCCACCCGCGACGGCGTGCGCCTCGATCTCACCGCCAAGGAGTTCCAGTTGCTGTCGGTGCTGGCGCGCCGCCATGGTGACATCCTGTCGAAGACCGCAATCACCGAACTCGTCTGGGAAGTCGATTTCGAAAGTCATACGAACGTCGTGGAAACGGCCATCAAGCGCCTGCGCGCCAAACTCGACGGCCCGTTCCGCACCAAACTCCTGCACACCGTGCGCGGCATGGGCTATGTGCTCGAAGTGCGCGAAGCCCGCGACCTGCGTGAAACCCGGGAAGATGCGAGACCATCATGAACATGCCGTGGGCGTCGTCGCCGTCTGAACCACGCGCGCAGCGCTCCATCTCGCGGCGGCTGGCCGTGATGTTCGCGCTCGTCGCGCTGTTCGTGTTCGCGCTCGTCGGGTCGGGGCTGTTCCTCGTGCTGCGCGTGCAGCTGGAGCAGCATCTGCGCGACTCGCTCGACAATCGCGCGGAAGTGGCGCGGCTCATCGTCGCGCACGTGTCGAATCCGGACAAGTGGAAGATCGCCCGCGAAAAGCTCGCGGACATCACGCCGCGCGACGGCTCCACGCTGTTCGCCGTCACCAGCAACGACCCGCGCTTCGAATACGGTGCGCCGCCTGCGGGCCGCGTCATCAAGCAGGTGATGGGCGGCTACGTGCACTTCCGTCCGGCCGACCGCGCCTACGACATGCTGATGACCACGCTGACCATTCCGCCCAATGTGGACCGGCCGCCGCTGCAGCTGTTCGTCGCCATCGACTGTTCTCCGAACGTCCACACCATGCGCGCCTTCGGTCTGGCGCTCGCCGCGCTGATGGCGCTCGCCACGGTCGCGGTCCTGCTGCTGAGCTATTCGGTGGCGCGCCTGGGGCTTGCGCCGCTCACACGCCTGTCGCGCGATGCGCAGACGCTGAGCCCGAACAACCGCTCGCAGCGCCTCAACACGCGCGCATTGCCCATGGAGCTCGACGATCTCGCGAAATCCTTCAACGGCGCGCTCGAACGTCTGGATCATGCCTACGGCCGGCTCGAATCCTTCAATGCTGATGTCGCGCATGAACTGCGCACGCCGGTGACCATTCTGATCGGACAGACGGAAGTGGCATTGACGCGTGATCGTTCAATCGATGAACTGCGTCACACGCTGCAATCCAATCTGGAAGAATTCGAGCGCGTACGCGCGATCATCAACGACATGCTGTTCCTCGCCCGCGCCGACCAGGGCGAACGCGCCACCGGGCTCGTGGAAGTATCGCTCGCGAACGAAATCAATCGCACGCTTGAATTCCTGGAAATTCCGCTCGAAGAAGCGCACGTCAACGCAGTGGCAAGCGGCGACGCGCGCGCGTTCGTCAATACATCGCTGTTCGGACGCGCGTTGTCGAATCTCGTGATGAACGCGATCCAGCATTGCGCGCCGGGCGCGACGATTGCCGTATCCGTCGTGCGCGAACACGGGCGGATTCGCATTGCAGTGGCCAATCCCGGGGACCCGATTGCGCCGCACGTGATGGAACATCTGTTCGACCGTTTTTATCGCGCGGAGAGTTCGCGCACCAACAGCCGTGAGAACCACGGCCTGGGGCTCGCCATCGTGAAGGCGGTGGCCGAAATGCATCGCGGCACGGTGGCGGCCACGAGCGCGGGCGGCATCAATACGTTCTCGTTCTCGGTCGCGCGCTTCGGCAGCGAGCCGCGCACCACGCACGACATGGCAATGCCGGCGCCGCCGGTGGCCGCAAGCAAATCGACCGCAACATGAACCTCACTGGCAGAAATATTCGTCCGATGCCGCGACCGGCGCATCCGCCGTCGCCGGCTTGAAGTGGCTGTAGCGCCGATAAGTCTTGCCGTTCACCGTCACGGATTCCGCCGACTCCATCTCGCCCGCGCTCGCGCCGGATGCCGCCGTAATCGCGCTGCTGTGCGCTTCCACCTTGCTGCTGCTCCACGAGCTTGCCTGGTTCGACATGTCCATGCTGCTCTGCGCCGAGATCTGCGCCGTCACCGGATTGCCGAACGACTGCGTATCCATCGAAGCATCCGGCATCTTGTAGCCCCACTTCGACGTGAGCGTGCTCATGTCGATCACCTGCGGCTTCCAGCCGATCACCTTCGCGCCGATCGCGAGCGGCGACAGCTCCAGCGCGACGATCTGCGTGCCGCGCCGTGCAACCAGCAAACACGTGCCACCCGATGTCTGCAACGGCACATAACCGCTCGACGGCAACAACGCGAGCGCCTGCGCATTGGGCATCGCCTGCACGCCGGCCGGGTTCGCGGCCCAGATCACGCCCGCGCTCGTCTGGGCGTGCGCGGGCGGCATCGTCGCGAGCATCGTGCCTGCCGCGAGCGCGACGGCCGCTGCTATCTTCTGACTCTTCATCGCATGCCTCAGCGGGAAAACGAGGGTTGGCTCTCCGGGAACCGTACAACGAGCCAACCCTTGAAAGGATGAGACGCTCATGCAACGCGAAGCGTCTCCTGCTCCACTGCACCACCTTGCCGGCGAACCGGCTGCACCCTCACTGCATCAGCGCGACTTCGATCTTCTCACCGATGGGCGAGCTCGCCACTTCGACGCCATTGCCGGCGACATCGGCCTTGTCATGACCCCGCTCCGCCACCGGCGACGGCTGCACAGCCTGCTTCGCCGATGCCGGCGCGGGCTGCTTCACCTCGGGCGCGTCCTGCGTCTTCATGCTGACTTCAGGATGATTCGCGGCGGTGACCGGCAGGCCGAGGCGTGCGCGGACCAGCGGGTCGCGGTATTTCTCGTCATCCGACAGCACGGCGTCTTCGCCGGACTTCGCGAGCGGCTTCGTCGTGCCCGGGCACAGATGGCCGGTGGCTTCGACAGCGCGGCGGTTCGAATCGCTCTGGCACAGCAGCGCGAGCGCGACATCGGTCAGGCCCATCGCACGGAACTCGCGGGCGTCGAGGCGGCGCACGCACGCCTGATCGACCATCGTCGTGCCGCCGGTCGCGCCGAAGCCGGTGATCGAGAGGCCGAAGCTTGCCGAGCCCATGCAGGTGTCGGAGAGCGTCGTGGTGAGCGCGGGCGCGGCGATGGACGGCGTCGTGCGCACCGAGTACGAGCTCTGGTTGTAGTCCACCGTGGCGCGCGTGTCATAGGCGCTGGAACCCGGTGTCGAGGCCTTGCCGGTCGCATCGAGGCCGTTCGCAGAACCACTGGTGCCGCTCGTGCCGCTGCCGGCCGCACCCGTCGATGACGAGCTGGAGTTGGTCAGCGAAGGCATGGTCAGCGAGATGTTCACGTTCGACGATCCGCCCGTGGCCGACGAACGGCCGCCGTTCGCCGTCGCCACGCCGAGGCCGCCGACGGAGGAGGAATTCGAGGTGGTGCTGGCCGTCGAATTAGCCGACGTTCCGATGTTGTTCAGGCTCGATCCGCCGCCCTGGCCGATGCCGGTGGACGTGGATCCCGACACCGAGCCCGACGACGAGTTGGCCGTGGTATCGGCATGGGCGAGTTGCGCGGCGCAAAACAGAACCGCACAGGCCAGTTGCACAGTGGTCTTGTTCATCATGGTTCTCCGGAAGGAAGGGGCGCCGCAAGCGTGGCGGTCCCGTGACACGATCTGGTTTTATTGTTATCGGGTGGGGCAAAGGACGCGTCTTGCGCTCTCGTGGCGCGTCACGACGCGGCCTTTGCCTATGGCGGGTAAGCCGTGGCCCGTGGGCCGCTTAGCGCCAGCCGCCGCCCAGCTTGCTCCAGGCGTTCGCGGCTGCGTCCGCGCCGGAGAGGCCGCCGGCCTGCGACGTGCCGTGGCCGAAGCCGCCGACCGTCGACGTGTTGCTGTGGCTGGTCGTCGCGTTGGTCATGTTGCCGGTGACGCCATACATGCCGCCCGCGATCGATTGGGCGTTGCCGTTGGCCGTGCCGTAGTCGGTGGCGGTGAAGCGGCCGAAGCCCGAAACGGACGCCGACGTCGAACCGCCCGAGGTCGAGCTCGAGGTGGAATTCGTCGTCGTGGCCATGGCGGCGACGGAGACAAACGAGAGCAGTGCTGCAGCGATCAGAGTGCGTTTCATGATGAACTTCCTTGTTGACGGAATGAAATTGGAATCAGTTGTCTGTGCATCTGTTTGCTTCATGCGGTGACGGGAGAGCGGTTCCGCGTTGCGGCATCCGCCGTTCGTCGCCGTGACTTAATGCCAGCCGCCGCCGAGCTTGCTCCAGGCGTTGGCTGCGGCATCCGCGCCCGACACGCCCTTCGCCGACGAACCGCCGAAGCCCGCGCCGCCCACCGACGAATTGTTGATGTGGCCGGTCGTCGCGTTGGTTGCGTTGCCCGTCACGCCGAAGCCCGTGCCGGCCAGCGCCGAAGCGTTGCCGTTGGCGATGCCCGAGTTGGTGGCCGTGAAGGCGCCGAAGCCGTGCACGGCGGCTGCCGTGCTGCCGCCCGACGTCGAGCTGGAGCTGGAGCTCGTGCCCGTGGCGAAGGCAGCAGCGGACACGAGCGACAGGATGGCTGCTGCGATCAGTTTGCGTTGCATGGTGATGTCTCCTGGTTTTGGCGCACGGTTTTATCCAGCTACATCGACGCCGATATGTAGCGGGCACAGCAAATCCATTTAATTAGGCATCCTGTTTCACGAGCTTGCTTCGATTCCGCCCGGCTGATCCGGGCGATGTCGCAAGCGGGTGGGTCAGGAAGCGCCGGAGCGCGGGTTCAGACTGGGTACGAACAGATCACGGCGCGCGCTTCCGGCAGGCGATAGCGGCGCTCTTGAAGGAGTGGCGGACGGTGGCCGTCCGCTTTTTGTGCGTGTGATGCTTGTTGTTGGTCGTTCTTCATCGCAATCCCCGTATCACCTTTTTGGTGATGTTTTCAGGCGTTTGGTCTTGAACTGAGTGCCTGTGTTTTGAGTGACTGTAAGGAAGATGAACGGCAGTAAGCGTGGGAAAGCCAACACTCGACCTCACGTCCTTCCAGATCGTGAGAAATTGAGTGGCCCAGCGCTCATTTGTAGGAGGTATGCAGCCGGAAGCGCCCTGTTTTCAAGGGTTTCCACGGAGACGTGCGCATTGTGCGCAGCTTCACAGCGCCGGGCGGCGCCGTGTCATGAAAAGAAAGCGAAAGCGAGCTTCAGAAGCGTCAGGCCGCGACCCACACCTTGCCGCCCGCCACCTTCACGCGATACGCGCTGACCGAAAGCTCGGGCGTCTCGAGGCATTCGCCCGTCTGCAGGTCGAAATGCTGCTTGTAGATCGGCGAGGCCACGACGATGCGTTCGCCGACGCTGCCCACGATGCCGCGCGACAACACCGCCGCCTGCGAGTGCGGATCGTAGTTGTCGATTGCATAGACATGCGCCTCGTCGCCCGCGAGATGAAACACCGCGACCTGCGCGCCCTTCACGAGCGCGCAGACGCCCGTGTCCGGCACGATGTCGTCGAGTTCGCACACGGCGGTCCAGTCCTGTTCGATGCGGTCGTTCATGTTGATCTCCTTGCGTTTCAATGGGTCAGGCGGTCTCGACAACCACCGGGATGTCAGCGAGCTTCGACTTGCGTTCATCCGGCGTGGCGGGCCGGATCTGGCCGCGTTCCTCGACGAAGGTCACGTTGACATCGGCGGCGTCGCTGTTGACGAAGTGGCGGAAGCGCTTGCGCGTCTGCGGGTCCGTCACGGCCTTCTTCCATTCGTCCTCGTAGGTATCCACGACGAGCTGCATCTCCGCTTCCAGCTCCGCTGCAATGTCGAGCTTGTCGTTGACCACCACATCGATGAGATAGTCGAGCCCGCCTTCGAGGTTGTCGCGCCAGACGCTGGTGCGTTGCAGGCGGTCGGCCGTGCGCACGTAGAACATCAGGAAGCGGTCGATATAACGCACGAGCGTTGCGTGGTCCAGGTCCGACGCGAGCAGTTCGGCATGGCGCGGCTTCATGCCGCCGTTGCCGCACACGTAGAGGTTCCAGCCCTTCTCCGTCGCGATCACGCCGACGTCCTTGCCTTGCGCTTCAGCGCATTCGCGCGTGCAGCCCGATACGCCGAACTTGATCTTGTGCGGCGTGCGCAGCCCCTTGTAGCGGTTTTCCAGTTCGATCGCGAGGCCAACCGAATCGCCGACGCCATAGCGGCACCACGTCGAGCCGACACACGACTTGACCGTGCGCAGCGCCTTGCCGTACGCATGCCCCGATTCGAAACCCGCCGCGATCAATGCTTCCCAGATGAACGGCAACTGCTCGACGCGCGCGCCGAACATGTCGACCCGCTGGCCGCCGGTGATCTTCGTGTACAGGCCATACTGCTTGGCGATCTGCCCGACCGCGATCAGCCCATCGGGTGTGACTTCGCCGCCCGGCATCCGCGGCACGACGCTATACGTGCCGTCGCGCTGGATGTTGGCAAGGTAGTAGTCGTTGGAATCCTGCAGGCTCGCGTGTTCCTTCTTCAGCACGAACTCGTTCCAGCAGGACGCGAGAATGTTGGCGACCACCGGCTTGCAGATATCGCAACCGCGACCCTTGCCATGCTTCGCGAGCAGCGCGCCGAAGGTACGATGCCCTTCTACACGCGCGATGTGATACAGCTCCTGGCGCGAATACGGGAAGTGCTCGCAGATGTGATTGTTGACGGCAAGCCCTTGCCGCTTCATCTCCGACTTCATCACCTGCGTGACGAGCGGCACGCAGCCGCCGCAGGTCGCGCCCGCCTTGCACGACGACTTGATCGCGCCGATGCTGGTTGCGCCCGCGCACACTGCCGCGCAGATCTCGGCCTTGCTCACGTTGTTGCACGAGCAGATCTGCGCGCCGTCCGGCAGCGCTTCCACACCGAGCGCGGGTTTCGCGCGGCCGTCGCTCGAAGGCAGGATCAGGAATTCGGGCGCCTCGGGCAACTCGATCCGGTTGAGCATCATCTGCAGCAGCGTGCCGTATTCCGCGGCATCGCCCACCATGACCGCGCCGTGCAGGAACTTGCCGCAATCGGACACGACGATCTTCTTGTAGACCTGCTTGCGCTCGTCACTGTACTGGTACGTGCGGCTGCCCGGCGTCTTGCCGTGTGCATCGCCGATGCTCGCCACGTCCACGCCCATCAGCTTGAGCTTCGTGCTCATGTCGGCACCGGAGAACGCGGCTTCGATGCCCAGGATCTGCTTCGCGACGATGCGCGCCATGTCGTAACCCGGCGCCACCAGCCCGAACAACTGCCCCTTCCACAGCGCGCATTCGCCGATCGCGTAGATGTCGGCATCGCTGGTGCGGCAGGCGTCGTCGATCACGATGCCGCCGCGCGCGCCGATCTCGAGCCCGGCCGCGCGCGCGATGTCGTCACGCGGACGGATGCCCGCCGAGAACACGATCATGTCGGTGTCGAGATGCGTGTCGTCGGCGAAGTTCATGCGGTTCGCCGCGCCTTCGCCGTCGACGATCGCCAGCGTGTTCTTGCCCGTATGCACGGTGACGCCGAGTTCCTCGATCTTGCCGCGCAACATGCGGCCGCCGCCTTCGTCGACCTGCACCGCCATCAGGCGCGGCGCGAATTCCACGACGTGCGTCTGCAAGCCCATGTCGCGCAGCGCCTTGGCCGCTTCCAGTCCGAGCAGGCCGCCGCCGACTACCGTGCCGGTCTTCGAATGCGCGCCGAAGGCCTGCATCGCTTCGAGATCCTCGATGGTGCGATACACGAAGCAGCCCGCGCGATCGCGTCCTTCGACCGGCGGCACGAACGGATACGAACCCGTTGCGAGCACGAGCTTGTCGTAGGGAAGGACTTCGCCGGTCGAGGCAGTCACGGTGCGCGCCGCGCGATCGATTGCTACAGCGCGCGCATTCAGCTTGAGCGCGTAACCCGAACGCTCGAAGAAGCCGTCCTCGACCAGCGACAGATCATCCGCGCTCTTGCCCGTGAAAAATTCGGTGAGATGCACGCGGTCATACGCGGCGCGCGGCTCTTCGCACAGCACGGTGACCTGCATTGCATCGTTGCCGCTTTCGGCAAGCGCTTCGAGAAATTTATGGCCGACCATCCCATGGCCGATGACGACGATTTTCATGACGGGGGACCTTGTTGTTCTCAGTTCGCGACGACGTTGTTGGCGGCAAGCGCGTGTTCGCGCAGCGCGGCTTCGCGCGCCTTGTGTTCGGGCGAGAAGCGCACGGCCAGCGCGCACAGCGCCGTGCCGGCGACGATCACGCCGAGCATCGAAAGCGTGGCCTGGGCGCTGCCGAGGCCCTTCATCAGGAAGCCCGCCGCGACCGCGCCGACATTGCCGCCCGCGCCGATCACGCCGGCCACGCCGCCGAGCGCCTTGCGGTCGATGAACGGCACCAGCGCGTAGGTCGCGCCGCAGGCCATGTGCGTAAAGAGGCCGAATGCGAGCATCGAGATCACGGCGAGCGCGACGCCCGGTGCATGGGCAAAGGCAAACAGACCGATCCCCTCGCCCGCGATCAGCACGAACAGCAGCGTGGAGCGCACGTCGAGCCCGCGCCGCGCGGCCACCTTGTCCGAGAGCCAGCCGCCGAGCGCGCGGGCGAACAGCGCGAGCAGGCCGAAGCTGCCCGCCGCCAGACCGGCTTCGCCGAGCGTGAGATGAAAGCGGTCGACGTAGTACACGGCGGCCATGTTGTGAATGAACACTTCGACGCCGAAGCACGCGCCATACGTGACGAACAGCATCCACACGCGATAGTTCGAGCACGCGGCGAGGAAGCTTTGCCAGCCGCCCTTCTTGCCGCCGTCGATGGCAATGCCTGCGCGGCGCAACTCGACGAAGTCGCCTTGCGGGCAGTCCTGCGTGTAGCGCCAGTAGAAGAACGCCATGACCGGCATCGCGAGGCCCGGCACCAGCAGCGCGATGCGCCACGACGACGCAGCGCCCGCACCGAGCGCGATGGCTGCCGCCACCAGCAGCGGCACGACGGCCTGCGCCGCGCCTGCGCCCGCATTGCCCCAGCCCGCGGTCGTTGCGTTCGCGGTGCCGACCACGTTCGGCGCGAACATCACCGACGTGTGGTACTGCGTGATGACGAAGCTCGCGCCCACCGCGCCGATGGCGAGACGGCACCAGAGGAAGCTGTCGTAACCGGTGGAGAGCGCCGCGCCGATCACCGGCGCCGCGCCTGCGACGAGCAACACGCTATAGACCCGACGCGGACCGAAGCGGTCGCACATCGGGCCGATCACGAGCCGCACGAGAATCGTCACGGCGACGGCTGCGATGTTGATGTTGGCGACCTGATCGGCGCTGAGACCGTATTCGCGCTTGATGAGCGGCATCAGCGGCGCGCACGCGAACCACGCGAAGAAGCACACGAAAAACGCCATCCAGGTGAGATGGAAGGCGCGCATCGGCACGCTGCGCATGCTGAAGAGATCGATCCGGGTGGCTTTGTCCATCGTCTAACCGCCAAAAAAAGAAAGGCGTCCCGCGCATTCAGCCGGTAAGCCGATGCGGGGGACGCCGTTGTCCGATGCCCGCACGTGGTTCACCTGCGGGCGCTGTAATCGAGACGGATCGCCGTTGATCCGATGGCAAGCCATAAGGCAAGGGCTATGCCATCGGCGGTGGAATCAGCCGCAAAGGCTTGCTGGGCCTGGCTCTACGCGGCATGGCCGGAGCCTTCGCGAAGACCCGATGCGGCGCGCTTTCGATGCAGGCGGGCACAGCGCTGGTGCGGCGCAGCACTGATGCCGTGCGGGCCGCTGCATCAACACGCAGTGCTGCTTGAATGCGTGTACCGTCTGGTTATCTTTTTTAACGACCCAGTGAACATGCATCGTTCACACAGAGCAGGCATGCATGCGCCGAAACGGTGCTCGTGCAGTGCGCCGCGCACAACGCGGGTGCCAAAATCCTGTCGAAAGTGGCATGGCGTGCTACTTGCATTGACTAACGCATTGCCGCGCGCAACGACGTTCGCGGCACACATCCATCAGAGCAAGGACAACGGCGTCCCTTCGTGCAACCGCACGAGCGGACGCCTTTTGTTTTTGTTTTGCGCTTGAGCCGAAAGAGGACATCACGATGAACACCGCGAAGGGGAAAGTCACCTTGCTGAGCGCAGGTCCCGGCGATCTCGACCTGCTGACGCTGCGCGCCGCCCGCGCGCTCGCCGCCGCCGACGTCCTGCTGCTCGACGACCTCGCCAATCCGGACATCGTCTCGCTCGCGCCGCAAGCGCGCGTGATCCGCGTAGGCAAGCGCGGCGGCTGCCGGTCTACGCCGCAGGCCTTCATCGAGCGGCTGATGCAGCGCCATACACGCAAGGGCCTGCACGTCGTGCGCGTCAAGGGCGGCGATGCCTTGCTCTTCGGACGCGCCGGCGAAGAGATCGCGGCGCTGCGCGAAGCGGGCATCGAGGTGGAGATCGTCAACGGCGTGTCGTCGGGCTTCGCGGCGGCGGCCGGACTCGGCATCTCGCTCACACATCGCGATCATTGCCAGGGCGTCACCTTCGTCACCGCGCATCTGCAGGATCATCGCCAGCCGGACTGGCAGGCGCTTGCCGCCACCGGCACAACGCTCGCCATCTACATGGGCATGAGCCGCATCGCGAGCATCGCGTCGGCGCTGCGCGAGGCGCTGCCCGCGAGCACGCCCGCCGCCGTCGTACAGCACGCGGGCTCGGCGCAGGAACGGCGTCTCGTGACCACGCTCGACCGTCTCGCCGATGACGCCGCCGCAGCAGGCCTCGGCAGCCCGGCCGTGATCCTGGTTGGCGGCGCGATCGGCGAGGCGGTCGAATTCGCCGTTCACGCCCGAGGCTTCGCGCATGCTGCCTGATGCGGGTTCTCAAACGGCGGGCGGCGCGTTAAAGTCGTCGAAGTCTCCGCAGCCGCTTGCCCCGTTCCTCGCATGACCCCGTCTCCCGCTTCCCGCATGCTGCGCGTTCTCCTCGTCACCGACACCGACAAGCCCATCGGCGACCTGCGCGAGCAGCTCGCGCGCATGGGCTATGACATGCTCGCCGAAGTCGCCGCGCCCTCGGCGCTGCATGCGGCCGTCGAGAGTCAGAAACCCGATGTCGTCATCATCGATACCGAATCGCCGTCGCGCGACACGCTCGAACAGCTTGCCGTGATGAACAAGGCGGCGCCCCGCCCCGTGCTGATGTTCAGCAACGACGCCGACCAGCAATTCATCCGCGCGGCCGTGGGTGCGGGCGTCACGGCCTATTCGGTCGAAGGACTCGCGAGCGCGCGTCTTGCGCCGATCATCGAGGTCGCGCTCGCGCGTTTCGCTCATGAAGAACAATTGCGCCTGCGGCTCGCGCAAGTGGAAAACGAACTGGAGCAGCGCAAGGTCATCGACCGCGCCAAGCGCCTGCTGATGGACAAGCGCGGCATGTCCGAGAACGACGCCTACGCCGCGCTGCGCAAGCGCGCCATGGATCAGGGCGTGAAGGTCGCGGAAATCGCGCGCCAGCTGCTCGCCATGGCCGACCTGCTGCGCTGACCGATAAAGCAATCAATAGCCGTTATGAACCCGCCCGACACCCTTCTCTCCGCGCCCGAACGCACGCATCTGCGACTCGGCTTCGTCGCGCTCTCCGATGCCGCGCCGCTCGCCGTCGCCGCGCTGCGTGAACTCGGCGCGCGCCATGGCATCACGCTCGAACTGTGCCGCCAGCCGTCGTGGGCCGCCGTGCGCGACAAGCTGCTCTCCGGCGAACTCGATGCCGCCCACGCGCTCTATGGCCTCGTCTATGGCGTGCAGCTGGGCATCGGCGGACCGCAGGCGGACATGGCCGTGCTGATGGTGCTCAACCGCAACGGCCAGGCCATCACGCTGTCGCGCGCGCTCGCCGATGCGATCGAAGACGGCGCAAGCATCAAGCAAGCGCTAAAGGCGCTCGGCCGTCCACCCGTCATCGCGCAGACCTTTCCGACCGGCACGCACGCGATGTGGCTCTACTACTGGCTCGCGGCGCACGGTCTGCATCCGCTGCGCGACGTGCGCAGCGTGGTGATTCCGCCGCCGCGCATGGCCGACGCGCTCGCGGCCGGCGAGCTCGACGGCTTCTGCGCGGGCGAGCCGTGGCACGCGGTGGCCGAGGCGCACGGCGCGGGGCGCACGGTGGCCTATACGAGCGAGATCTGGCCGGACCATCCGGAAAAGGTGCTGGCGTGCCGGCGCGATTTCGCCGCGCTGTATCCGAACACGGCGCGCGCGCTGGTGCGCACGATGCTCGACGCCTGCGCCTGGCTCGACGCGCCCGCGCACCGCACGGAAATCGCGAAGGCGCTGGCCTCGTCGCAACTGCTGGATGCGCCGCGCGGCTTGATCGAGGCGCGTCTCTCGGTGGCCCATGGCGGCGACGCGCACGCGCTACCGGTGCGTTTCTTCGATGGCGGCGCGGTCAACTATCCGCGCCTCTCGGACGGCCAGTGGTTCATCACGCAGTACCGGCGCTGGGGCATGGTGGACAGCGCCCCCGACGACGCCGCCCTCGCCGCGGCCGTCAACCAGACCGCGCTGTATCGCGAGGCGGCCCAGGCGGCCGGCATCGCGATACCGGGCGAGCGGCGCGCCGCCACCTTCTGCGACGGCCGCGTGTGGGACGGCGGCGAGAGCGCGGCGTATCTCGCGGGCTTCGAAATCCGCGCGTGACCCGCGCCGGAGCGCCTACCATGGAAGTTCCTGCGCGCACGGGAGACACGCCATGGAACTGCTCGCGATCGGCATCGACAAGCCCGAGAACACGAATTTCATCCTCGGCCAGTCGCATTTCATCAAGACCGTCGAGGACTTGCACGAGGCGCTGGTCGGCGCGGTGCCCGGCATCCGCTTCGGACTCGCGTTCTGCGAGGCATCGGGCAAGCGGCTCGTGCGCACGTCGGGGACGGACGAGAATCTCGTCGATCTGGCTGCGCGCAATGCGCTGACCATCGGCGCGGGACACAGCTTCATCATCATGCTCGGCGACGGTTTCTTTCCGGTGAACGTGCTCAACGCCGTCAAGGCGGTGCCCGAGGTCTGCCGGATCGTCTGCGCGAGCGCCAATCCCACCCAGGTGCTGGTCGCGCAGACGGATCAGGGGCGCGGCATCGTCGGCGTGGTGGACGGCCTGCCGCCGCTCGGCGTGGAAGCGGAGCAAGACGTGCAATGGCGCAAGGATCTGCTGCGCCAGATCGGCTACAAGCTCTGACCTGCCGGCGTTCCGAAAGCCCCGCCGCGCCTTGACTTGGCCGCGCAAATCGCGAGAATGAGGCCCGCCGTCGCAGCCCGGGCCGTCTCGGGCGCCTGCGCGTTCAGGCGCGTTTTTCCAGCCGGGGCGCGACATCATGGAAAATAGCGGAATTCGGTGAACGCACCACGCGCGCGCGTTTGCCAGGTTTGCCAGGTTTGCCAGGTTTCCCGCGTTGTCCCTTGCTTCGTCCCGTCGTCTCCGCAGCGAAGGCATGCCGTCTGCTCGCGCAGGCGCACGGAACACGAACCTGCGAACATTCCGGCACCTTTCGCCCAACGGCACCCAACACCGGCCACCCGCGCCGCCCGAGGATCGGAGTCGTCCTCGCGCGGCCTACAGGAGCATCACATGACCGACATGAACCCAGGCTTTTTCGGCAGGATCGGCATTGCCTTCGGCGCCTTCTTCGGCGTCTTGGGCAACGCCGCGTTCGCCGGCCGCGTGCAGCACCTGCGCGACGCGCCCCATGCGCCGGAAGCGGCACCCGCCGCCCCGCAGCCGCCGAAGCCCGCCGCCGCGCCGGTGCAGCCCGCGCCGTCCGCACTGAAGGAAGCCAGCCCGGTCGCCGCGCTCCAGTTGCTGGCGCTGCTGCAACGCGACGCGCGCTTCGTCGATTTCGTCGAGGAAGACATCGCCAATTACAGCGACGCCGATATCGGCGCGGCCGCCCGCCTCGTGCACGACGGCTGCCGCGCCGTGTTGCGCGAGCACTTCACCATCAACCCCGTGCGCAGCGAAGCCGAAGGCAGCCGCATCACGCTGCAGGAAGGCTTCGACGCCGCTGCCGTGCGCCTGACCGGCAATGTCGTCGGCCGCGCGCCGTTCAGCGGCAGCATCAGCCATCGCGGCTGGAAGGTCGAGGACACGCGCCTGCCGAAGCTCGCGCCGTCCCATGATGCGAGCATCGTCGCGCCGGCGGAGGTGGAACTGTGAGCGATCTCAACGAAACGCGCGCCCGCTATTCGATCGGCGTCGATCTCGGCACGACGCACTGCGCGCTCTCCTACGTCGACATGAGCGCCAGCGACGGCGAAAAGACCGCGCAAGGCGTGCTGCCGGTCGCGCAGCTGACCGCGCCCGGCGCCGCCGAAGAACGCGAACTGCTGCCCTCCTTTCTCTACCTGCCGCACGAAAACGAACTCGCGCCCGGCGACATGACGCTGCCGTGGACGCAGGAACGCCGCTTCATCGTCGGCGAACTGGCGCGCAGCCGGGGCGCGGGCACGCCCATCCGCCTCGTCTCCAGCGCGAAAAGCTGGCTGTGCCATCCGGGCGTCGATCGCCGCGCGGCCATCCTGCCCGCCGATGCGCCCGAGGAAGTCGAGCGCGTGTCGCCGCTGGAAAGCTCGGTGCGATATCTGACGCACCTGCGGGAAGCGTGGAACCATCAGCATCCGGACGCGCCGTTCGACCAGCAGGACGTCACCGTGACGATCCCCGCGTCCTTCGATCCCGCCGCGCGCGAACTCACCGCCGAAGCCGCGGCGGCCGCCGGCTACACGCGCATGACGCTGCTCGAAGAGCCGCAGGCCGCGCTCTACAGCTGGATCCAGAAGTCGGCGGGCGGCTGGCGCAAGCAGGTGAAGGTTGGCGACGTGATCCTCGTCGTCGATGTCGGCGGCGGCACGACCGATCTCTCGCTGATCGCCGTGGTCGAGCGTGAAGGCAATCTGGAACTGCATCGCGTCGCGGTCGGCGAGCACATCCTGCTCGGCGGCGACAACATGGACCTCGCGCTCGCGCATACCGTCGCCCGGAAGCTGGCGGCGCAAGGCACGCAGCCCGACCCGTGGCAGTTGCGCGCGCTGACCTACGCCTGCCGTTCGGCCAAGGAAACCCTGCTTTCCGATCCCGCCGCCGAAGCCGTGCCGCTCGTCGTGCCGAGCCGCGGCTCGAAGCTGATCGGCGGTTCGCTGCGCACCGAACTCACGCGCGCCGAACTGACCCAGATCCTGCTCGAAGGCTTCTTCCCGCAAGTCGATGCCGCGGCGCGTCCCGTGTCTCGCGCGCGTGTCGGCCTGACGCAGCTCGGCCTGCCGTACGCGCAGGACGCCGCCGTCACGCGTCATCTCGCGGCTTTCCTCGGCCGTCAGGTGAACGCGCTCGCCGAAGTCGAAGGGCTCCGGCGCGAGGCGCCGCAGGGCGCGACGATGCTGCATCCGACCGTCGTCCTGTTCAACGGCGGCGTGTTCAAGTCGCCGCTGCTGGTGGATCGCGTGATGGCCACGCTCAATCAGTGGCTCGCCGCTGAAAACGCGCCCGCCGCGCGCCTGCTCGAAGGCGCGGACCTCGATCTCGCGGTCGCGCGCGGCGCGGCTTATTACGGCTACGTGCGCCATGGCCGCGGCGTGCGGATTCGCGGCGGCACGGCGCGCGCGTATTACGTGGCGATCGAATCGGCGATGCCGGCCGTGCCCGGCCTCGAACCGCCGGTGCAGGCGCTGTGCGTCGCGCCGTTCGGCATGGAGGAAGGCACCGACGCCGCGCTGCCCGTGCAGGAATTCGGTCTGGTCGTCGGCGAGCCGGTGCATTTCCGCTTCTTCGGCTCATCGGTGCGGCGCCAGGACCAGGTCGGCACGCTGCTCGATTTCTGGCAGCCCGACGAACTCCAGGAACTCGAAGAGATCGAGGCCTCGCTGCCGTCCGAAGGCCGCACACCCGGCGAAGTCGTGCCGGTCAAGCTGCACGCGCGCGTGACCGAAGCGGGCACGCTCGAACTCGAAGCGATTCCGCGCGGTTCGTCGGAACGCTGGAAGGTGGAGTTCGACGTGCGCGGCGGTCCGAACGCCAGCGTCGATCAGGGTATGGGTCTGTAAGTGTCCCGTTTCAGCGTCGGCATCGATCTCGGCACGAGCAATACGGTCGTCGCGTATGCGGCGGCCGGCTCGGACGAGGTGCGCGTGTTCGGCATCGACCAGCTCGTCGCTGCGGGCGAGGTCGCGGCGCTGCCGCTGCTGCCGTCGCTGCGCTATCACTACGCGCCGGGCGAGCTTCGCAGCGAAGACCTGCACCTGCCGTGGGGCGAGATGGAAGCGGCCGCGGTCATCGGCCAGTTTGCCCGCAAGCTCGGCGCGCAGGCGCCCGGGCGGCTCGTGTCCAGCGCGAAGAGCTGGTTGTCGCACGGCGCCGTGGATCGCCTCGCGCCCATTCTGCCGTGGGGCGCGGGCGACGATGTCGAGAAGATCTCACCGGTGATCGCCAGCGCGAGCTATCTGGCGCACGTGCACGCCGCGTGGAACGAGCGCTTTCCGGACGCGCCGCTCGACGCCCAGAACGTGGTGCTGACCGTGCCCGCCTCGTTCGACGAAGGCGCGCGCGCCCTCACGCTCGAAGCGGCGCGCATGGCGGGACTGACCTCGCTGCGTCTGCTGGAGGAACCGCAGGCCGCGTTCTACGACTGGCTGTTCCATCATCGCGCGACGCTTGGTGATGAACTTGCACAGACCCGCCTCGTGCTGATCGTCGACGTGGGCGGCGGCACGACCGACCTCACGCTGATCCAGGTCGCGATGCAGGACGGCGAGCCGGTGTTGACGCGCATCGGCGTGGGCAACCATCTGATGCTCGGCGGCGACAACATGGACCTGGCGCTCGCCCATCTCGTCGAGAGGCGGCTGACGGGCGACACCGCGCGGCTCTCGGCGGCGCGCATGGCGGAACTGGTCGAACGCTGCCGGGCCGCCAAGGAACAACTGCTCGGCAAGGACGCGCCCGCGTCCGTCGCGGTCACGCTGCTGGGCGCGGGCTCGAAGCTGATCGGCGGCGCGCGTTCCGTCGAGATCACGCGCGACGAGATCGGGCAGATCATCGTCGATGGCTTCTTTCCGCAAGTGTCCGCCAGTGACCGCCCGGGCCGCACGCGCGGCGGTCTGGTGGAGTTCGGCTTGCCCTATGCAAGCGATCCGGCCATCACGCGGCACGTCGCGGCCTTTCTCGGGCAGCATGCGGGCGAGGCACGCAAGGCGCTCGACCTGCCCGCCGATACCCTCGCCATTCCCGACACGCTGCTGCTGAACGGCGGCGTGTTCCGCGCCGGGCCGCTGTCGCGGCGCATCGCCCGGACGCTGTCGGACTGGCGCGGCGCGTCCGTCAACGTGCTCGAAAACGCCGATCCCGATGTGGCCGTCGCGCGCGGCGCGGTCGCCTACGCGCTGGCGCGCGCGGGGCATGCGCCGAAAATCGGCGGCGGCTCGGCGCGCAGCTTCTTCCTGTTGCTCGACGACGCGCCCGACAGCACGCGCGGCGTCTGCGTGCTGCCGCGCGGCACCGAGGAAGACCAGCCGGTGCATCTCGCCGATCGCACTTTCGCGCTAACGCTTGGCGCGCCGGTGCGGTTTCACCTGGCGTCGTCGGTGGCGGAGACGGCCTGGCAGGCGGGCGAACTCGCGGACCTCGGCGCATCGGCCGACTTCGTGCGGCTGCCGCCCATCGCCACCGTCATCGACGGGCACGCCGGCGACCCGGCCCGCCCCCGCGACACCGCCGTGCAGCTGACGACCTCGCTAACCGAAGTGGGCACGCTGGAGATGCACTGCATCGCCGTCGATGACCCGTCGAAGCGCTGGCTGCTCGAATTTCAGCTGCGCCATGAGACGGCGCCGGCCAAGCCGGCGGGCGCGGTCCCGCATCCGGCGCTGCCGAAGGCCGTCGAACTGATCGACCGCACCTTTGGCGCGCGTTCGCAGGACGTCGGCCCGAAGGAAGTGAAGCGCCTGCGCGCGCAGCTCGAACAGACGCTCGGCACGCGCGATACCTGGGACATCGCTCTGCTGCGCGAGCTCTTCGGCGCGTTGTTCGAGCGCGCGAAGAAGCGCCGGCGCAGCGCCGATCACGAACGCCTGTGGCTCAACCTGACGGGTTTCTGCATGCGGCCGGGCTTCGGCCATCCGCTCGACGACTGGCGCGTCGAGCAGCTATGGACGCTGTTCGACCAGGGCATCCAGTACAGCAACGAAAGCCAGATCTGGTCGGAGTGGTGGACGCTGTGGCGGCGCGCGGCCGGCGGCCTGTCCGAAGCGGCCCAGCTGCGGCTGCTGGACGACATGGCCTTCGTGCTCCAGCCGCCCGGCACGAGCCGCTATCGCCGTGCGGCGGGCGCGGCGCGCGCGGGCTACGAGGACATGGTGCGGCTCGCGGCGTCGCTGGAACGCGTGCCGGTGGAGCGCAAGATCGAGGTCGGCGAATGGCTGCTCACGCGGCTGAAGAAGCCTTCCGAGAACATCCAGAGCTGGTGGGCGCTGGGGCGGATCGGCGCGCGCCAGCCGTTCTACGGCAGCGCGCACGGCGTGGTGCCGCCCGATGTGGCGACGCACTGGCTGGACGCCCTGCTCGCGCTCGACTGGAAGAAGGTCGATCCCGCCGCGTTCGCCGCCGTGCAGATCGCCCGCATGACCGGCGACCGCTCGCGCGATCTTCCCGACGAGACGCGCGCCGCCGTCATCCAGCGTCTCGAAGCGATGAACGCGGCGCAGTCGTGGATCGCGATGGTCCGCGAGACGGTAGAACTGGATCGCGCCGACGAAGGCCGCGTGTTCGGCGAGACGCTGCCGGCAGGGCTCAAGCTGATTCGCTGAAGCGCTTCGTTGAGTCGCTTCGGTGGGAGCGAGACCGAAATGCTTCGTCATCAGAAGCGTTTTCAGCCGCGCCAAGTCTTGAATAGCGGCGGAGCGCCGCCTATGGTTATCAGTGTGTCGATCCGGACACGTCCTGAAGGAGGTCATCATGCCATCCCCACGCAAGGCTTCAGCTCAGCAACCCGCCGAAACCGAAATGTCGAGCCGCAAGAAAACGGCCGGCACCAAGGCATCGCCCGCCAAGGCCGCTGGCGCGAAAGAGATGCAGGTCACCAAGCGCACCACCAAGGCAAAACCGAAGTCCTGAGCGGTCATCGCACGATCCGCCCTCTTCATCGCGCGGGGGGCATTTCCTGTGGCTATCCTTCGACACGGCGGGCGCGGCCTTCGCGGCGCTCGCTGTTCGACCCCGCCGGTTCCTGCCTCATTCCTCGATACCCCGCCTGAAAAGACCCATAAAACCGCAATATTTGCCGGATATAACGGTTGTTGCCTAAAAAAAGGCGTATTGGTATGACTGCATTGTCCTAAAGTAGAGTCCCCCATTCCAGAGCGAGCATGAAGATGGCCGTACCGCAACGCGCCGCCGGCGTGCGTTCCCCAGGAGTGCTGTCCGCGGCTGCCCGTGAAGCCGTCGCGAGCCTGGTGCGCAATCTCGCGATTCCGGCGCCGTTCTCCGATCCCGCTCTCGAGGCCCAGTTCCTCGAGGATCACAGTCAGCGCTTCTGCGCGTTCCGGCGCGCGTCCGCGCTGCTCGCGCTCGTCATCTGGACGTGCTTCCTCTGGTGGGACTTCAGCTTCGTGCGCGGCAACAAGGCGCTCAACGTGCGCCTCGCCGACATCCTCGCACTGCGTTTCGCGGGCGTCGCGCTGCTGATCTTCGTCGGCGCGCTGGTGCTCCGGCCGTCGTTCCGCTCGCATGCGAACGCGCAACGCGTCATCCTCACCGGCATCTACGGGCTGCTGTGCCTGATCCTGACGATGGTCGCGATCACCCCCGCGCCCTATAACTACACGCAGTATTTCATCGGCCTCTATCTGGCGCTGTTCTTCCAGTTCAGCTTCTTCTACCTGCGCTCGCGCGTCGCGCTGACGGCCGGCGCCATCACGATGGCCTCGGTCGTGCTGTGCCAGATCACGATCCATCTGCTCAACACCGAGGACTTCTTCGCCGGCCTGTTCTATATGTTCAACGTGCTGATCGTCGGACACGGCGTCTGCACGCACGCCGAGCGCGTCTCGCGCGAACGCTACAGCTCCGAGCGCGCGCTGGCCTCGCTGAACGACGAACTGCGCGCCGCCAACGGCTCGCTCGGGCGCAAGAACCGCGAGCTGGAGATTTCGAAGAAGGATCAGGAGAACAAGACCAATGCCCTGCTCGCGCTGCGCGAACAGCAGATGATCGCGGCGCAGACCGCGAGCCGCGACAAGTCCAACTTCCTCGCCGCCGCCACGCATGACCTGCGGCAGCCGATGCACGCCCTCAACCTGTTCCTGCAGGCCGCCGCCGAGGCCATCCGCAACGGCGAGTTCGACCAGGCCGAGCGGCTCATCAACGATTGCGGCCGTTCCTCCGTGATCCTCGCGCGGCTGCTGAACGCGGTGCTGGATCTGTCGCGGCTCGAATCGGGACGGGTCGTGCCGCGCTATCACGTGTTCGACGTGCGGCAGATCGTCGAGGAGGCCGCCGAGCAGTTGCGGCCGTTCGCGACGAGCCGGGGCGTCGAGCTACGCCTGCGGCTGCCGAAGGAAGAAGTGGTCTGCGTGCGCAGCGATGCCCACTGGCTCGGGCGCGCGGTCGCCAATCTGGTGTCGAACGGCATCAAGTACGCGGACGCCAGCAAGTCGACCCGGCCGACCGTGATCGTCGGCGTGGTGCGCTCCGCCACGCGCGCGCGCATCGACGTGCTGGACAACGGCATCGGCATTCCCGCCGATTACTTCGACGCCATCTTCCAGCCGTTCTTCCAGGTCGACAATCCCGAGCAGGATCGCGACAAGGGGCTGGGCCTCGGGCTGTCGATCGTCAACGCGGTCATGTCGATGCTCGACCAGCATCGCATCGAACTCAAGTCCACCGAGGGGCGCGGCTCGCGTTTCTCGCTGGAAATGCCGCTGTGCGGGCCGTCGCAGGAGAAGCCGTCGGCACGCGCGCCGGCGCGCTCGGAAGCGGCCGAGGCTGCGCAGTTGAAGGGGCGCTACGTGCTGCTCGTGGAAGACGACGGGCTCGTGCGCGCCTCCACGGAAGCGCTGTTGTCCCAGTGGGGCGTGCTGTTCGATTCGGCGGCGACCTTCGAGGAATACGAGGACATCCTGAGCGACATCGAGCGTTTTCCGGATCTCATCATCACCGACTTCCGTCTGCGCGACACCCGCACCGCCCGTCAGGTGGCGATGCTCGGCGCCGCGAAGCTCGGCCGGCCGTGCCCGGTGCTCGTGGTGACCGGCGAGCCGGCGGCCTGCATCGTGCCGCTCGCGTGCGACCAGGACGTGCTGAGCAAGCCGGTCAGCCCGGCCGAACTGCGGCGCGGCATGCTCGCACTGCTGCCGCTCCACGAGACGGCGGACGCTGCATGACGCTGCACAAGGTCATCTACGACACCGATCCCGGCGTCGACGACGCCCTCGCGCTCGTGTTCCAGGCGCTGCATCCGGACATCGAACTGGTGGGCATCACGAGCGTATTCGGCAACTCGGATATCGACACGACCACCGCCAACGCGCTCTATCTCGCGCAGCGCTTCGCGCCGGGCGTGCCGGTCGTGCGCGGCGCGGCGGCGCCGTTGCGGCGGCCCGCGCCCCTGCCGATTCCGCATATTCATGGCAAGGACGGACTCGGCGAGATCGAGCGGAAGCGCGTTTCCGTGCAAGAAGACGGGAGAGAAGCGCATCGCTTCATGGTCGAGACGGTGCGGGCGCATCCCGGCGAGATCACGCTGCTCGCGGTCGGGCCGCTGACCAATCTCGCGCTGGCGCTGCAACTGGATCCCGGCATCGCGACGCGGGTGCGGGAGGTCGTCGTGATGGGCGGCGCGTTCGGCATCAACGGCGCGCTCGGCAATGTGACGCCGGCCGCCGAGGCAAACATGCACGGCGATCCCGATGCCGCCGACATCGTGTTCGGCGCGCCCTGGAAGGTGTCGATCGTCGGACTCGATGTCACGCATGAAACCGTGATGACCACCGCTTTCCTGGCCGCGCTGCGCGACAGCGCCGGCGACGCGGGCCGTTTCGTGTGGGACGTGTCGCGCTTCTACGAACGTTTTCATGTGCAGGAAGGCGTTGCGGGCGGCATCTACGCGCACGATTATTCGGCGGCGGCCTTCGTCGTGGCGCGCGAGCACTATGTAACGCGGCCCGGCCCGGTGCGCGTGCTGACGGAAGGCATCGCCGCCGGACTCACCGTGCAGAAGCCCGCTTCGATGCACGCGCCCGCGCCGGAGTGGGACGCGCGTCCGGCCTGCGACGCATGCATCGGCGTGGACGCGGACGCCGTGCTCGAACTCTTCGCCGCGACCTTAAGCAGCCAGGCGCGCGCCGAGCCACTGGCGTAGCGCCTCCACTTCCTCCATGCAGACCGAGTGCGGCATCGGATAGCTATGCCATTCGACGTCGCAGCCCTGCTCGCGCGCGAACTCGCAGGCCTGTTCGCCGAGGCTCGGCTTGAGCACGTCGTCGAAGCTGCCGTGCGCGGCGAAGACCGGCACCGTGCGGTTCGCCTCGCTCAAGGCTTCGCCGATCAGCCCTTCCGACGCAATGTAGCCCGACAGCACGATCAGCCCCGCGAGCCGATCCGGATGCGTGAGGCCGGCGTGATAGGTCATCGCGCCGCCCTGCGAGAAGCCCGCCAGGAAGATGCGTTCGGTGGGAATGCCGCGCGCGTTCTGTTCGGCGATCAGTTCGCGCACCCGCGCCACCGATGCCTCGATCCCCGACTCGTCCACGCGCCGGTTCACGCCTTCGAAAGACAGGATGTCGTACCACGCGCGCATCACATAGCCGTTGTTCGCGGTGACGGCGATCTCCGGCGCGTTCGGAAACACGAAGCGGATGGCGGGGGCATCGGCGAGGCGCAGCTCGGGCACGAGCGGGATGAAGTCGTTGGCATCGGCGCCGAGGCCGTGCATCAAAATCACGGCGAAGCGCGGATCCGGCGCGGTTTCGATTTCGATAGTGGCAGGTTGGTCAGTCATTGATCGGCACTCCATGGCTTGAATACGCGGGCTGCTGGACGCGGTGGCCAGACGGCAGCTAGACGATCGGCACGAGAATCTGCACGATCCCCACGATGGACACCAGCCACACGAGCGAGCGCACGAACGGCACGCCCGCCACATATAGCGGCACGTACACCAGGCGCGCGACGAAATAGGCCAGCGCGCCGTAATGCGTCAGGACGTTCTCGCGCCCGGTCACGTGCACGATCAGCACCGCGATGGCGAAGATCGGCAGGGTTTCGAAGAGGTTCGTCTGGGCCCGCAGCAGGCGCCCGGAGAGCCTGCCGGGCGGCTTTGTGGGAGCGTCGCGTGGGCCGGCGTTGTAGCGCAGCCCTACTTCGCGGCTGCGTACGAGTGCAGGGAGCAAGACTTGCACCAGCGCGAGCACGAGTGTCCATGCCAGCATCGTCAGTTCGAAACTCACGGCGCCTCCATCGATGAATGCCCGGAACGGTCGCGCCATCATGCCATCGCGATCCGCGAGCGTGTTACCTTGGATGCGGTCCGGCTCACCTCTTTCCGTCGTCATGCACGCATTGACCCTTCGCCTCTCCCCCGGCTGCGACCTGCGCGCCGCGCTCGGTGACGCCTTTCAGTCGCGCGGGCTTTCAGCGGCGTTCGTGTTGCAGGGCATCGGCAGCCTGAGCGTCGCGAAGATCCGTTATGCGGGCCGCGACGACATCGCCGGGTTGCAGGGCGATCTGGAAATCCTGACGCTGGCCGGTTCGCTTTCCGCGCAAGGTCCGCACCTGCACATGAGCATCTCCGATGCCGACGGCCGGGTCACTGGCGGGCACGTCGCGCCGGGCTGCATCGTGCGGACGACGGTTGAGCTCGTCGTCGCGCATCTGCCCGGCGAGCGCTACACCCGCGAAGCCGATGCCATCACCGGCTTCGCGGAACTGGTCATCCGGGCTGGGTGATCACGGCCGGCGGCAGCACGCCGTCGAGCGCCAGATCGTGCCGCGCGATCATCTCGAACGCGCCGTGCGTCTCCGAATAGTCCCAGCGTTCCACGATGGTCCGGCGCTCACCGCTTGCGGCGGCGTCATGACGGATCAGGTTCACCGAATTGTCGATGGTGCCGCGCGTGCGGCTCGACAGCGCCGTGCCCGCCTGCACCGCCCACATGCGCCGCGGCAGGCCGGCGAAGGTATCGTGCAGCGGCAGGACATAGGGCAGATGGATATGGCCGCCGAGAATCAGGTCCGCGCCCGCGCGCGCCCAGCGCGTCACCGCGCGCTCGCGTCCGTGCAGCAGGTTCTTCTCGTCCTGCGCGCGCGTCACGGCCACTGGCTGATGCGTGACCACCACGCGCAACTGCGCCGGCTGTTGGACCTGCGCCGCTTCCAGCCGTGCCGAGACGCGCCGGATCTGCGCCATCGATACTTCGCCGTTCTTGTGCCGCCAGGGACGCGTCGTGTTGACGCCAAGCACCAGCAGCGCCGCCGATTCGAAGCTCGGTTCGAGGTTTGCGCCGAACGCGCGCTGATGATTGGCGTAGGGAGTGCAGAGCCGCGCGAGCGGATTGAACAGCGGAATGTCGTGATTGCCCGGTACGACGAGCGTGGGCGTGGCGCCGAGCCTATCGACGAACGTACGCGCGGCCGCGAACTGGCTGCGGCGCGCGCGCTGCGTGATGTCGCCCGACAGGACCACGAGATCGGGCGGCACAGTCTTGATCAGATGCAGCAGCGCCGCGACCACCGCAGGCCGTTCGGTGCCGAAATGAGGATCGGAAATCTGCAACAGCAAGGTCATGAACGATTCGCTTCCGCCACCTCGGGCTCGGGTTTGAGCAGGAGCAGCGACCGGTCGGACACCCGGAATTCGAGCGGCAGTTGCAGCCGCGTGATCTCGCCATCGGTGGCGATCTTGACGAGCTTGCGCTTCTTCGACGGATGCGTCACCACGATCCGTTCGAAAGTCAGGCTCGTCACGTGATCCGAATCGGCAAGCCGCCCCGCTGCGCCATGCAGCGACAGCCACAGATGCATCAGCCGTCCGACCGGCCGCGGCGCAAGCGCTACGAGCAAACCCTGTTCCAGTGCGCGCGCGGCGTCGGGCATGCCGATCTGCTCCATTTGCAGCCGGTTGTTGCCAACGAAGAGCGTCGATGAGCGCAGCTCGGTCGTGCGGCCTTCGTGCTCGAGATGCAGGCGCAGATGGCGGTGCGGCTTGAGCATCGTATACAGCGCCGACCACAGCGCCACCAGCCGGCTGCGGCCGAATTGCTGCTTGTAGGTTTCGCGGTCTTCGAGCAGGCGCGGATAGAGACCGAGGCTCGCGTTGACGAGGAACATCCGCCCGTTGGCGAAGCCGGTCTGCGTGGGATACGCGCGCGCGCCGAGCAGCAGCTTCGTGGAGGATTCGAGGTCGGCGGGAATGCCGTGATCGCGGCTGAAGTAGTTGAAGGTGCCGCGCGGCAGCACCGCAAACGGGCAGCCGGCGTCCAGCGCCGCGCGCGCGACGGTGCAGAGCGTGCCGTCGCCGCCCGCGCCGACGAGCACGCCGTCCTGCGCGCGCGCCACGCTCGCCGTTTCACGCGCGATGGCTTGCAGCCGGCGCGGATCGTCGACGACGCGCAGTTCGAAGCGGCGCCCCGCCGCGCCGAGTTCGCGTTCGAGCACGGCGCGTGTTTCGTCGACGAGCTTGCGGCCGGAACCCGCGTTCATCACGATGAAGAACGGCGCGTCAGCGGCGATTGTGTGAACCGTTTCGACAGATTCAGGGGATGCGGCAGTGGGAGTCATCGTCAGCGCGCCTCGCGGTTTCGTTGCGATCCCCGTGCACGATGGACACGGCAAGCCGCCGCGCGCTCAGTGCAAGAGCGCGCGGCGGCTTGCCGATTATAACGAATGGCTTACAGTCCGGAGGCGGCAGCTTACGTGTGTTCGCCGCGAATGTAGTACTCGAGTTGCTGGATGGTGTACTGCTGCTCGGCCATGATGTTCTTCACCAGGTCGCCGATCGAAATCATGCCGACCAGCTTGCCGCCGTCGATCACCGGAAGATGGCGCATGCGCTTTTCGGTCATGAGCGCCATGCAGTCGTCGGTGGTCTGGTCGGGGCGCACGTAGCGCACCTGCGACGTCATGATGTCGCGCACGGGCGTCTGCTTCGACGCGCGGTCCATCAGGACGACTTTGCGCGCATAGTCGCGCTCGGTCATGATGCCGACGATCTCGTCGCCCTCGGTGACGATCACCGCGCCGATATGCCGGTCGGCCATCATCTTGATGGCATCGAAGACCGATGCCGTGGCGGCCACCGTAAAGACCGTCTGGTCGGGTTTCGAACTCAGTACCTGTGCGACTGTTGCCATCGAGCGCCTCCGACTGGCTTCGCGCGGTCTGCCGGCGCATCGTGCCGGCGTGGTGCGCATTGTTGTACGCGGAAAACGATGTTGTGCCCGGGCGACGGGTCCGTCCTGCGCCTCTGCTCGTGCCTTTCAAGAGCCTAAAGCCTCGCACGCGACGCCCTCATCGGCATTAACCCGACCATTCGGAAAAAAGTATAGATCAACGATGTGACGCGCCGCCTGCATCGTGCAACGGCCGCGCGCCGTCTTCCTTCAGTTTCCGCGACGCCTGCCGCTATTCAGACACCCGGCGGAAATCATCGCCGGATGCGGCATACAGAACGGCAACGCGGCGCGACGCGCCGCTCAGGGAGAACAGGTGAGCACTTCACAACAGGATATCGAGCAGCGCGTGCGGCTCGCAGGCAGCAACATGTTCGAATTGCTCCTTTTCAGGCTCGGCGAGGCGCCGGGCTCGGAGCAGCGCGAACTGTACGGCATCAACGTCTTCAAGGTCCGCGAGATTCTCGCGATGCCGTCGATCACGGCCGTCGCCGGATCGAGCGAAGAGATACTCGGCGTCGCCGATATCCGCGGCCAGATCATTCCGGTCATCGATCTCGCACGCATCACCGGTTGCCGTCCGAAGAACGGTCCGAAAATCCTGCTGGTCACCGAATTCGCGCGCACGACGCAAGGCTTCGCCGTCGAAGAAGTCGACGATATCGTGCGGCTCGAATGGAATCAGGTGCTGTCGGCGGAATCGCACTCGGGCGGCACCGCCGTGACGAGTTTCGCGCGGCTGGACGGCAACGTCGACGGCTCGCGGCTCGCGCAGGTGCTCGATGTCGAGCGCATCGTGCGCGACGTGCTGCCGGGACAGACCTCCGACATCACCGAGGCCAGCACCGGCCGCCTGCAACTGAGGCCGGGCGCACGCGTGCTCGCCGCCGACGATTCCGGCGTGGCGCGCGCGCTGATCGAGCAAAGCCTGACCGCGATGGGCGTGCCCTTCGTCATGACGAAAACCGGCCAGGAAGCGTGGAACGTGCTGGAAGCCGCGCTGAAGAAAGCGCAGAAGGAAGGCACCGAAGTCGCCGATCAGATCGCCTTGGTACTCACCGATCTCGAAATGCCGGAGATGGACGGCTTCACGCTCACGCGCCGCATCAAGGCCGAGAGCGGCCTGATGCACATTCCGGTGGTGATCCATTCGTCGCTGTCCGGTTCGGCGAACGAACAGCATGTGCGCAAGGTCGGCGCGAATGCCTACGTGTCGAAATTCGAGGCGTCGGAGCTGGCCAGCGTGATGCGTGGCGCCCTCGCCCGGGCCGCGTGACGCCGGCCTGAAAAGCGTTCTCCAAAACGTTCGGCGCCCGGTAGTGCAGACCTTGTGAGTCTGCACCGCCGGGCGCCGAAATTCATTCAGACAGTCAAGCCTGGCCGATACGTCAGGCTTGACCGGTTCGATCAGTGACCGAAGAAAACCGATTGCGCGTTGTTGTTGCTCGATTGGGCGCGATTGCCCGATTGAGCCAGCGATTCGCGCGAGCCGCCAAAAGCGGTCGCGTTCACGCCGTTGGCGTTTTCTTGAGCAGCGATGGCTTGTGCGCTCGGGCCTTGTTGCGAGGCGGGCGCGCCGACAGCCGGACGGTAGAACGGAGCCGGACCGTAGCCGCTTGCAAAAGCGGGGGCGGCGACAGCGGCGGAAACAGCGATAAGCAGGGTAGCGAGAAGATTGCGTTTCATGGTGTGAGCTCCAAAGACGGTTGACGTTCAATCAGAAAGCGCCGCAGCGGTCTTGCGAGAAACTGTCTGCTACGTCGATGGAATGCAGTGTATACCCCTACTATCGCTTTTTTATCCCCATTGGTTTCAATACAGTTTTCGTCGAATGCCAACAATCGCTGGCCGCACAATCGTGCTGAAACCGCACGGTGGCTTGCTGGGTAAGGGATTGAAGCAGAAAAAGATGTCCTGGCACCACGCGCTTCATTCGGCGGGGACGGAACAATATTTAGCGCACGAGCGTGCGCTAAATATGGCGGCGGGCGTGTTTTTCGACGTTATCAGTGAACGACGAGCCGCTCGATCAGATGAACCAGCGCGCCGGGCGGGTTGCCCTTCTGGCAATAGCCGTCGAAGCCTGCGGGCAGCCCTTGCGGCCGCACGCTTTCCTCGCCGAGCGCCGTGAACGCGATGATCACCGCGTCGCGCGTATGGGCGATGCGGCGCAGCACCCGCGCGGTCGCGTAGCCATCGTGCTCGGGCATCGTGATGTCGAGAATGACGACGTGCGGCACCCAGTCATCGACGGCGTGCAGCGCGTCCACGCCCGAGAGCGCGAAGCGCGTGTCGAAACCGTCCGAGATCAGCGCAGCGCAAAGCGCTTCGGCGCTGAACGCGTTGTCGTCGACGACCAGGATGCGCCACTGGTCGCGATCCACGTCGACATTACGGCGCGACCACAGCGCGCAATGAGGGGAAGGCAGGGAAACGGACATGAGCCAGTCGACGGATTCGTATGCCCGCAGTGCAGCACGAATCGAGCCCGGCCCAGACTGGAAGTATTCAGGCGGTGTCGTCGTTGGTGGACGGTGCGGCCTTGTCGTCCTTCTTGCCCTTGCGTTTCTTGCCGGACGCTGCCGCTTCGGTGTCGCGCAGGCGGGCATTGGCCTCGACCAGCGATGCGGCGTCGCGCTGGCGCAACACGAGATCCAGTTCGCCCAGCGCGCCCAGCAAAGCCGCTTGCTCGGCGTCGTCCATCGTGGCGCCGCTCTGTGTCACGCGGCGCGCCTCTTTATCCAGACGCTTAAGGAGTTTCGCGCCGAAGCGCGTATCGATGGCGCTCTCGCGCGCCAGCGTCGCGATGACCGACGCCAGCCGGATCAGTCCTCCGGCGGTGGTCTGAGTCGCGCCGTCCAGATCGTCATGGTCTTCCAAAACCTTCTCCCCAAGTTGGCGCGCGGCGCCCGGTGCGCGGCCGGCCCGATGCGGACGCCGCATGAGCGCCCGTCTCCGGTGCGCCGATGATACGCCGCCAATATGACAGTCATTATTTGCATGCGCCGATGCACTCGCCATGATCGTTTCGCGGCCGTCACGCGTTACGATCACGATTCGGGGCGCGACCGATGGCACACTACCGCGTCGCGTCCGCCGCGGCGCCTGCCGCAGACACGCAGATCGCCCCAGAACCGCAACCGAATCCCGCATGAATCCCGCTACCCTGCAAAGACCGCCTTACGGCTCCGATTTCTCCGGCCTCGTCTGCGGCTTCCGATTCCACGTCGATCAGCCGGGCGAACCCATCGATGCAGAGGCCGCAAGCGAATGGCTCGCCCGCGACGACACGACCAAGGAGTTCGTCTGGCTGCATTTCGATCTGGCGAACAGTGCGTGCGAACGCTGGATGCGCGGCCGGCTCGACTTGCCGGACGCGTTCTTCGACACGCTGCACGAAGGCTCGCACTCGACGCGCCTCGAGCATCACGAAGGCGCGCTGTTCGCGCTCATCAACGACGTGATGTTCAACTTCGAACTGACGCCTTCCGAGATCGCCACATTGTGGGTTTATACGCATCAGAAGCTGATCGTGACCGCGCGCCTCAAGCCGTTGCGATCGGTCGACTCGTTGCGCGAATCGGTCAGGCGCGGCGAGGTGTTCCGCTCGCCGGCCGAATTGCTGGCGCACCTGCTGCGCGATCAGGCCGACTTGCTGGTGCAGATAGTGCGGCGTACCAGCATCGAGGTGGATGGACTTGAAGACCGCTTTCTGTCGATGCGCGGCACCGAGATGCGCACCGACCTGGGCGGCCTGCGCCGCGTGCTGGTCCGGCTGCAACGCCTGCTCGCGCCGGAACCCGGCTCGGTGTTCCGGTTGCTCGCCCGGCCGCCGCGCTGGCTGCATGCCCAGGACATTCAGGACCTGCGCGACGCCACGGAAGAATTCTCGCTCGTGCTCAACGATCTCGCGGGTCTGGTCGAGCGCATCAAGCTGCTGCAGGAAGAAGTGGGCACGCGCATGGACGAACAGAGCAACCGCACCCTGTTCACGCTGACGCTCGTGACGGTGCTGGCGTTGCCGATCAATATCGTCGCGGGCTTCTTCGGCATGAATGTCGGCGGCATTCCGCTCGCCGAGAATCACCACGGCTTCTGGCTGCTCGTGGTGATCGTCGCGAGTTTCACCGCGCTGGCGGGATGGTGGGCGTTCCGGCGGCGCCGCAACGGCTGAGCGCCGCCGCGCGCCTTTCGCCGTGCGTCAGAAGCCCAGGTCGCTCAGGCCCGGATGCTCGTCGGGACGGCGGCCCAGCGGCCAGTGATACTTCCGGTCCGCTTCCTTGATAGGCAGGTCGTTGATCGACGCATGACGATGCGTCATCAGCCCCTGCTCGTTGAATTCCCAGTTCTCGTTGCCGTAGCTGCGATACCAGTTGTTGGCATCGTCGTGCCATTCATACGCGAAGCGCACCGCAATGCGGTTGCCCGTGAATGCCCACAGTTCCTTGATCAGGCGATAGTCCAGTTCGCGCGCCCATTTGCGGCGCAGGAACGCCACTACTTCCTCACGTCCGTTCGCGAATTCGGCGCGATTGCGCCATCGTGTATCCGTGCTGTAGGCGAGCGACACACGCTCCGGTTCACGCGTGTTCCATGCATCTTCCGCGAGACGCACCTTCAAACGGGCCGATTCTTCATCGAACGGCGGGAACGGCGGCTTGCTTTCCATGACGATTCCTCCTGTGAACGGAATGACGGCAGATGTCCGGAACGATCGTTCCTTGGTAGACAAGTCTGTCTACTCCGACGCACTCTAGCGCAGGTAGACGAACCTGTCTACAATCGCCTGCATGAATACGGCAGCCACCCTGATCGAGTTTCCGGAACTCACGCCCGATGCGCGCATTCTCCAGACCGCGCATGACCTGTTCTATCGCGACGGCATTCGCGCCACGGGCATCGACCGCGTGATCGCCGAATCGGGCGTCGCGAAGAAGACGTTCTATCGCTACTTTCCGAGCAAGGACGATCTGATTGTCGCGTTCCTCGAGTTCCGGCACGACAACTGGATGAACTGGTTCAACGACGCGCTGCAACGGCACGGCGGCACGCTGTCGGCGCTGGTGCCGGCGCTGGCCGAATGGTTCGGCGCCGAAAGCTATCGCGGCTGCGCGTTCATCAACTCGGTGGTGGAAATCGGCGGCACGCTGCCGCAAGCGGTGGAGATCGCGCGGCGGCACAAGCGCGACATGACATCCGCCATTCGCGCACTCATGCCGGCCGCGCGCACCGCCAAAGCCGACGCGCAGGCGCTCGCCCTCGCCGTGGACGGCGCCATTGTCGCCGCGCAGTTCGCCGATTCGCCCGCGGATGCGTTGAAGGCGCTCGCGCGTCTGGTGCGCGCGGTGAAACGCGGCGCCAGCGCGGAGTAAAGCAGTCTTAGCGCGAAGACACTTCAGGCGAGCCGCCCAGCAGCGCGTTCATCGAATCGATGTCTTCCATGCTGAGCGTCGCCACGTCCGCCTTGAGCCGCAGGAACGCAACCAGCGCTTCATAACGCGAACGCAAAAGATCCCGCTTCGCGGTATAGAGCGTGTCGATGGCGCGCAGGACATCCGTGCTCGCACGGCTGCCCACCTTGAAGCCGACCGTCGTCGCCTGCAGCGACTCGTCTGCCGTCGCGACCAGATGCGTCAGCGATTCACTGCGAATGCGTTCACGCACATAGCGCGCGTGATCGTCGCGCGCGGCGGCTTCGGCCTGCACCGACGCCGCGTTGAAGGTCTGCTCCGCCTTGTCCTGCTGCGCGAGCGACTGCTTCACCCGCGCCTGGATCTCGCCGCCCGAGAACAGCGGAACCTGCACCTGCAACATGCCGACGGTGGTCGTGGTCGGACGCGAATAGCCGCCCGCCGCGCCCGCCGGCGTATAGCTGCCCGTCACGCTGACCACCGGATAGCCGGCCGCACGCGCCTTCGCGGAATCGAATTGTGCGATCTTCCAGCCCAGTTCCTTCGACTGCACTTCATACGCGCTCGTCTTCGCCTGCTCGGCCCAAGCCTCCTGCCCCTCCGTGAGACCCGGCGGAGTCATGCCGGCGGGCAACGGCGTCAGCGCCACGAACGGCTGTCCCGTCGCCTGCTGCACCGCGCGACGCTTGACGCCCAGTTCCTCTTGCGCGTCCATTGCCTGCAATTGCGCCTGTTCACGCGCGGCGTCGATTTCGCGTTCGTCGATCAGCGTAGCCTCGCCCGCCGCACGCTTGCGGCGCACCTGATCGCGCTGCGCCTCGATGGCTTTAAGGTACTCGCCCGAGCGCTTCACTTCGTCTTCCGCGGCGAGTTCGTCGAAGTAGGCGCGCACGGCGCGAAGGATGGACTTCTGCTGCGCCGCGGCCAGATCCACGGCCCCTTGCGCAACGATGTAATCCGCCTGCCGATACGCCGTCCACTTGCTCCAGTCGAACAGCGGCTGCGTGATGTTGACCATCCAGCCGCTCTGCCAGTAGGTCTGCCGCGGATAAGAGTCGATGTCGATACGGTTGTACGCGCGGCCCCAGCCTCCGGTGATCTGCGGCAACAAGCCCGCGCGTGCGATCGGCACCGACAGCTTCGCGGCCTCGTAGGCAGCGCGGGCCTGGCCCAGCTCCGCGTCGTAATCGAGCGCTTGCTGCACGACGGTGGAAAGATCGTCGGCCTGCGCCAGACGGGTGGTTCCGAGCAGCACGACCAGCGCCGCTGCGCCCAGGTTGCGCTTACGCATAGGCAGCCTCCTGCTCGGCGCCGGCGTCTTCGCGCACCAGCGCGCCGTCTTCGAAGCGATAGCGGATGTCGAACCACGATGCGAGCGACATGTCATGCGTGATCACCACCACCGTGCGATCCAGATTGCGCAGCAGCGTGGCGATATGCTGCACGGATACCGGATCGAGGTTCGAGGTGGGTTCGTCGAGCAACAGCACCTCGCGCTGCTGATACAGCGCCCGCGCCAGCAAGAGGCGCTGACGCTGCCCCGCCGAGATGTTCGCGATGGTGTCGCTGATGACCGTGCGCGTACGCATCGGCAGCCGCATGACGTCCGGCAGCAGACCGACGTCGTCGAGTATCGCGTGGACGCGGTCCTCGTCCGTCTGGCCGGCGAACAGCGTGATGTTGTCGGCGATGGAGCCATGCAGGATGATGTCGCCCTGCCGCATGTGCGCCTGATGCCGGCGGATTTCATCGACGGCGAGATTCGGCCACGCGATGCCGTTCAACACGATCTGCCCGTCCTGCAACGGCTCGGCCGCCGACAACAGCTTGAACAGCGTGGACTTGCCGCTGCCCGACGGTCCGGTGATGACGATCTTGTCGCCCTTGCTGATCCGGAAACTCGCATCGCGCAACACCGGCTGATCCGAAATGCCGTACTTGAAGGTCACGTTGCGCACGTCGATGCAGTCGAACTGACGCACTTCCGTCGCGCGCTGCGTATCGGGCAGCGGCGTATAGCGCTCGTTCTCGCATTCGACGATGTCGTCGACGCGCGCCGTCGGCACGCTCAGCATGAAGTACTGGAACATCGCGCCGATGGCGCTCGCGAGTCGCTCCGACATCAGCGACTTGTAGATCAGGAACGAATAGAACACGCCCACCGAGATCTTGCCGCCCAGCATGAGCCGCGCCGCCATCCAGGTGATGACGAGCGTGTCCGCATAGTTGACCAGCTTGAGAAAGCCGTCGCGCCGGCAGGCCAGGCGGCTGCTCTGCAACATGGCCGAGGCATACGCCTTGAACAGGGTCATGTGGATGGCCGTGCGGCGCGTCTCGCCCTGCGCCAGCTTGAGCAGCGACGCGGCGCGGATGGTCTCGATCAGCGAATCGTCGCAACGCGCGGAGGTTTCGAGCACGAGCGCGTGGGTATCGCGCATCGCCGGGAACATGCTCAGCGCGATGAGCACATACAGCGCGAACACCGCCAGCGCGATGAACGTGAGCTGCGCGCTCTGGATCAGCATCAGCACGAGCGCCAGCACGCCGACCGCCAGATCGATATGCAGCGTAATGGCCGAACGCGTGGCGTACGCGCTGACTTCATCCTGCGCCTTCACGCGGGCGAAGACGTCGCCGACGTGGCGCTTCTCGAACCACGACATCGGATTGCGCAGCAGATGACGCACGACGCCTTCCGTCGAGTTGATCTGCGTGAGGGTGTAGAGCAGTTCGGTCAGGTACTTCTGCACGTACTCGCTCAGCGCGCCCAGCAGGAAGATGCTGGCGAAGCTCATGATGAGCACGTTCAGCAGGTTGCGATTGTCCGCCGCAACGACATAGTCCAGCGTGAGATTGCCGAAATACGGCATCGAGAGAATGGCGAACTGGCTGCCGAGCGCGACGAACAGCACCTTGGCCGTCTGCCGCTTCAATTGTGGACTGAAGGCGCGCACGCGCTTCAGCGCCGCCGGCACGCGCGACTTCGCGCGGATGCGCGGCATCTCGGGCGTGGGCGAGAACTCGAGCAGGAAGCCGGAGATGGCGGAACGGAACGTATCCATCGACACGCGCCGGCGGCCGGTGGCCGGATCGAGGATGCTGATATAGCCTCGGCTCACCTTCTCGAACACGACGAAATGCGCGCCGCCAAAATGCAGGATCGAGCCTTTCTTGACTTCGGAAAGATGCGACGGGTCGAAGCGATACGCCTGCACCGCCAGGCCGTAGTCGACGGCGACGTCGTACAGGTCCATCAAGCTCAGGCCGTTGGCGGAGATGGGCTTGTAGGCGGACAGCTCGCGCACTTCCGTCGCGCGGCCGAGATGCGACAGCACCATCGCCAGGCACGCGTAGCCGCATTCGGCCACTTCATTCTGATAGATCACTCGCACGTTCATCCCCTCAACATTCGAAACAGTGGCGCCAACACCCATTCGGCAATGCTTCTGCGCTCCACGACGATGCTCGCGGTCGCGCGCATGCCCGGAAGAATCGCGAAATGCTGACCTTCGAAGTCGAAGGTATTGCCGCGCAGCGTGGCCCACGCGAGATAGTCGCCTTCGCTGTCCGAGCCTTTCGAGCCGGCGGTCTGTTCCGGATCGGGCGTGCCCGGCGTGCCCTGGTTACTGGGCGGGCTCGCGGGCAGCACGGTGGTTCCCGAGATGGAATCGATACGCGCCTCGTAGGTGCCGAATTTGGCGTAGGGAAAGGCGTCGAACTTGAGCCGCACGAGCTGACCTTCGCGCACGAAGCCGCGACGCCGCGACGGAATGCTCAGCGCGACACGCAGCGGCCCGCCCTCCTTGGTCGCGATGACCAGCGCGACATCGGTCGTCGACAACATGCGTCCTGCAACCAGTCCCGAGAACGTCACCACGCCGCCCTTCGGCGCGGACACCGTCGCGTCCTGGCGCTGCTGCTCGTAGCGAGCCTGTACGTCCTGGATGTCGCGCGCACGGCGGGCGTCGAGTTCGCCCAGTTGCGCGGCGAGATCGGCCTGCGCACTGCGCGCGGCGCCGATCTCGCCATTGAGCTGCTGACGCCGCGCCACGATCTGCGACACACTCGCCTTGCCCTGATGCACATCGGCGCGGGCTTGCTCGACCTTGTCGGCGGTCACGTACTCCGCCACCGAATTCAGCCGCGTCAGACGCTGCTGATACTCGCCGACCAGCTGGCTGGTCTGGGTGATCTGCGCATCGAGCGCGGCCAGCTCGGCACGGCGGCTCGCTTCCGTGGTCCGCGATGCCGCACGCTGCGCGTTCAGCTGCGCACGGCGTTCGCTGTACTGGGCGTCGATGGCGGCGATCTGCGCCTCGCGCATCTGCTGGTCGAAGACCTGGCGGCGCAGGCCGTCCGTGCTCAGCGAGAAGTCGCGTTGCAGGCGGAACAGCGGCGTGCCCGGCACGACTTCTTGCGACGGACGCACGTAGATGGATGAAACGAGCCCCGACAAGCCTTGAATCTTGACTTCGGAAGGCGACATGATTTCGCCCGACACGTCCTGCTTGAGTTCAATCTGATGCAGGAACGAGAACGTCACCGCGACGATCGTGAAGGCGGAGGTCGCATACGCAATCCAGCGCCAGGGCACGTCCCTGAAGTGAGGAATATCGGTTGGTTGCATGGAGGATTGAGCTTGCTGTGCGCGTGTTGAGTGCGCGGCCATTGGCGTGCGCACGTATTGTTGGAGTGGCCGGCTGCGTCAGTGGGCAGGCGCGAACGCGTACATGGCCGGATAGCCCGCCGGCAACCACTGCTCGTAGTTTTCGAGTAATGCGGTCTCGATGTAGTCCGCAAGCGTCTGAGGCGCGGTGGACGCGGAGAGGTCCAGCGGCTCGAATGCGCGGAGACTGAAACGTCCGCGCGCGAAACGCAGGTAGAAGGGCACCATGCGCGCGCCGAAGGTTTCCCCCAGCCGGAAGATGCCGTTATGAACCCGCGCATCCTTGCCGAACATCGTGACGCGCGCGGTCTGCATGGGATAACGATGCATGGTGAAAGGCGGCACGTCGGCGAACAGGACCGCGACGCCATCGCGCTTCAGTGCGCGCGCCACGCGCACGCCGAGGTTGTTGCGATGCGCGTCTCCGTAGGTGTACAGCACCTTGATGCCCGGGATGAGGGCGTGATCGTCGCCGTATTGATTCTGGATGACGCCCGACACCACCGCCATGGATTCGAGCCCGAGCAGTTGCCCTACGCGCTCGACCACCACGATGTTGGCGTATTGGGAGACATAGTGAAACGGCGAGAGGAACACGGGCTTCTCGGGCGCTTCGCGTCGCAAGGTTTCGACGCGTTGCGTCAGTTCGCGAGCGATGGCGTCCAGATCCGGCCAGACTTCCTGCCTTTTGAGCTGGCGACCAAAATGCAGACGTTGATCGACGAAGTTTTCCAGCTTGGCGCCAGAGATTGCGCGCTGCGCCTGAGCGTGCGGCAAGCCGAGCACGTCCCTTCCGATCTCCGCGCGAATCCTGCCGCTGGCGTTGACCTCGGAACTGAACAGGCTGTGCAGCGTCCAGGCCGTTTTGGCCACAGGTTCAAGCCAGGGCGCGGGAATCCGACCCACCACCGCACGACGCAACGAATGCTTTGCGCGCGCCAGAGAGCGTCGAACCAAAAAGTTAGCCGTAGCCATGTTGAATTTGCCCCGTAACACGATCTGCAAGAGAACGGACCCCGGAAGGTCCGCTCTCTTGTCGAGCTTCTTCCCGTACCGACCGGCGTGCGCCAGTCAGCAGCTCACTTCTTCAGGTAGACCGTGACGTACGTGACGTTGGTTGCCGCAGCTTGCGACCGGCTGGCCTTGCAGCCGCCAGCCACGTCCGACAGATTCAGCTCGTTGCGTGCGATTTTTTGCATTTTGGTTTCCTCGATTGAACAGTGATGCGATTTCTCGTAAAGCGCGCCCTGCTCGCCGGCAAACCGCGCAGGTGCGCGCTTGATACAGAGTCAGCTGACACCGGCGAGCGGTATCGGGCGTGACTTAACCCAGGCGAACGGTGACGTACGTGACGTTGGTTGCGGCAGCGCGTGACTGGCTAGCCTTGCAGCCGCCGGCGACGTTCGACAGGTCGAGCTCTTTGCGTGCGATTTTTTGCATTTGTTTCTCCTTCGAATTACATGGACAGACTGAAGTTGAAGCGCGCCTTGGTCCGTGAACGGATTGCGGCGCGCCTTGCTGACTTACATCGACAGCGAGATATTCACATTCGTGGTCGAATACGATGCCGAGCTGGAGGTCGAGCCCCCGCTGCTGCTCTTGGCGGTGCCGCCTGCGATTTGCGACTTGATGAGTGCGTTACGGTCAATCTTCTGCATTTAAAAACCTCTGATTAAAAAAGTAAGCACCGGAGATAAAGGCGCACGTGCATTTGTGGTTTTGACTGCTTCAAACCAACCTTTTCGCCGGTGATTGAATTATAGGTTTCCAGCCGAATAACGGTTATGCATCGATCTAAAGTTACAAAAATGTCGCCTTAAAATTTAAATCAGACGATAAATATTAATCCGACTCCTATAATCCATCTCACGGATTTATGAATTAATCCGGCTCTTATTTACGGCCCCTCACGATGTTTTGACTAGCTTTTCCATCCGCCTACGCGGCATTTATCGGTTTGACACTTGCGCCCATAGTCGTTCATGGCTGGCGACCTCCCAATTCCGAGGCGTCCCGCCAAAGCTTGAGGAAGCCGCGTTCTGATTGTGAAGTGCAGTACCTTGGCGCCAATGAAAAAGGCTGATTTCATGCACGCATGAAATCAGCCTTGTAAAATCAAGTTACCTGGTTATCTGTCCAGAGCACTATCGAGGAGGGTTTTCTACTCCCTGATTAACTGACCCGACGCGCGCATTCACACTCTCTCAGGTTACCGAAATGGCGAAAGCGCCAACCTTGCCATTTCCCTTCGAGACACTCGCGTTGATCGTAATATTGGTCAGTGATGAACTGATGCTCGAACTGCTTGCACCTCCGGCAAAGTTCATCTTAGCCAGATCTTCACGGTTAATCTTTTCCATTTTTCGAACTCTTTTTAAAAAATCTGTAGTTGTTCGAGCGCTCGGTCCGTGCGTCAAGAACGGCCGCGTCGTGCTCGATCCCGATCATGGACTCAAAGTCAGTGCTTGTTTCTCGCCCGACAATTGAGTCTAACGACATCTCAGGAGGCTGATCAATCCTCCATTTTCTTAAATCTGCTGAGCGATCAGTTGTAGGTGAAGTTCACCGTTGCAGTTGCAGCCACGGTTCCGGCTGTTAGCGCCCCCAGCTTGTAGAATTGTGCAACCATCGGGATGGTCATCTTATTGGTGGCATCCACAAGGCCGAGCGTCATTGCACTGCCCAGTGTGATAGCGGTTCCCGTGGTGTCCCCTACCTTACTCGCCTTGAGCAGCTGCACGCCCACCTTTCCGGCGTCGCCCGTGTTCTTGAGAACGCTGGTGACCGTATCCGACGTTCCGTTGACCGTCATCGCGACGTTGGTGCCTGCTACACAACTCTCAAGATTGATCTGGAATGCCGTGGGATTCTGAGTGGTGCCGGTAAAGTCAGTAATCTTCACTGTTCCCAGATCGATCGTCTGATTGACGTACGCCGCATTCACGGTACAGGTGGGAAGAATGATCTTCCCGGTGAAGTTGAGTGTAGCGTCGGCCGCCCATGTGGACGCCGAACATAGCATCATCGCGCCTGCGATGATGGATCTTGTCTTGTGCATCTTGATAAAACCTCCTCGATAAAAGCCTCGCCCGCCGCTCTCGCGACGAACATTCCATGTTCACTGCGTGACCAGGTTACTGATACTGCACGGTCATCAACAGTGTCGCGTTTGCCGTACCCGGACTGATTGCGCCAATACGGAAATAACTCGCCTTCATTGAAAGGCTATAACTGTTCGCCTTGGTTCCGTCGAAACCATTCAGCGGCATGTAGGTCGCCAGAGGAAGAACCGCGCCCGTGCTGTCGTACAACTGAATGCCTACACCGCCTGCCTGCGACGTTCCGCTGTCCAGCGCCACGACATTGCTGTATCCGGACACCAGGCGGTCGGGCGAGATGGGATCAATCCTGTATTGAACGCTATGGATCAATCCGGAAAGGCTGGCTGGATCTGTGCTGTCCGCCACGCCGGCGGGACAATTGTTGAAGGCCAGGTTGAACGATCTCGACTTGCTCGATGGAGCGCCAAGTCCCGGGAAGTCGGCCGGTGTTTGCGTGCCCATATCCACGTTGACATCAGGCGTCTGGCAGGTCAGAACGGTGATGATGACCGGCGTCATGTCGAAATTGATAACCCCCGCAGAAAGATCCAGGTTTCCGGGGGGCTGCGTCTTCACTGCGGACTCCCACGAGAACGCCTGCGCGAGTTGGCCGCTCACCGTCCCGGGTGTGACATTCCCGATCTTGACCAGCGACCCGATCAGTTGACCGCCATTGTTCACAGCGGTGCCGTCCTGATTCCACTGATATCCGAGACTCGGGAAGCCGAACGGCCCACGTGTTCGGCCATTGGTATAGATCACGCCGCCCAAGGCCATCCCCACGCCGGGTACATTCGTCGCATAGACAGGAAAAGCGACGCCGTTATAAGAGCGTGTGTACGACGTCGGCATACTAGGGATGATTCCCGCCACTTCGAAGTCGGTCCCCGTAAACCAGTTTCCCGACTGATTGCACGTCCAGTAGTTCGTGGTGAGTGGCGTGGACATCCACCCCGTCAACGGCGACCCATTCGGCAGATCCCGCGCCACCGCCACTCTGGCCGGAAAATTCAGCGTATAGAGCGAAGGCGGATTCGAATGGCACGACGCAGTTGCCCACACCTGCCCAGGCGCCATCGCCAATAAACCAACGCAATACAACACACAACGGATCCACGCCCGCACCGCTCTTCCCATCACTCTCATGTTCTGTCCTTCGTTGAATTGGTGCGCGCCAGACTTATCCGCAGACGCCATCGGAAATCGCCAGTGAAGCCGGCTGCTTGGTCTTCTGCATCGGCGGCAATTGATAACGCACCGCGCACGTCTGATTCGGCGAGTCACCCCATTTGACATGCATCCTGCCCTCGTCGATCTTCAGACCAGTCGCAATAATTCGACTTCCCTGAGCTACCACACCAACGTTGTCGCCCTTGTCGTCGAACACTTGCGAACCGAACGGCAGCGGCTTGCCATCCGGCTGAGTGACGTGCATGACCGCCGCGCGGCCGGTGTCTTCCGTGTCGAACTTCAACGCCACCACCGCGCCCGCGGTGGGCGCTGAGCGCTGCACCGTCGACTTCAGCATGACGTTGATCGGCAGGCCCTTCGGGTCGATTTCGATATCGTTGTTCGAGTACGGCTGCATGCCCGAGACAACCGCATGACCCCACGGATCGACCCGCAACCCCGCACCGCTCGCGACACGCGCGCCGGCCGCGTCCTTCGCTTCGACAATGCCGATGGTTTCCGCCATGTTCGGCGTGAACGCGACGCCGCCCTTCCAGGCCACCACGCCGCCCGACACCCCCGCTCCGACTTGCGAATAGTTGCGCCCCGTGCTGCCGTTCAAGGTCATCTGCGCGAACGGCGCCACGTAGCCCAGGTTGCCGCCGACGGTAGTTGCGCTCGAGCCGGCATTGCCGCCATCGCTGTAATTGGCATTGACGCCGTACGACAAGGCGCCGTCGGTGCCCAGCGTGCCGTTGACCGACTCCTGCATGCTGTAGGCGCGATTCGCCGAGTCGTACTGGAAGTTGGTCGACGACACCGGCGCACGCGCGCCCAGGCCCAGCGGAATCATCACGTTGAACATCACGCGGTTGTCCCACTTGTTCGTGTTGACGACGAATTGCCGCACGAACGACGCGCCATACGTGATCCGCTTCCAGCTGTTCGAATAGCCGATCTGAAGCTGCGTATCCTGCCCCGAACGATTCCAGTAGTTGGCAATGGAGCCGATGGCATAGGCCGAGCCATACCGGCCATTGGATCCCAGCGCCTGGTTGACCGTGAACTGCATGCGCGACTTCTGCCGCGCCGTCATCTGGTCAGGATTGCCGGTCTCGTATAGCTGCCGCATGACCATCGCATCCGACAGGCTGTAGAAGCCGTTCGTCGAATAGCGATAGGCCGCGATGGCGATATTCGTATTGGTCGGCTGGAGCAGCTGGCTGTAGCTCAACCGGAAGCTCATGCCGTTATGCGTGCCGACGCGCTTGAAACTCGCGGTCGCGTGAGTCGCATCGAAACCGAAGGCGCCGATCCGCGTATTGATCGCCGCGCCCATCATGCCGGCAAAGTATTGGTCGGCGCCGGTGAAGCCGCCATATAGCGTCAGCAGGTTGCTGATGCCGTGCTGCACCGTCATTTGCGAGACGAACGGATGAATGTCGAGCGATGCATCGCGATACTGGCCGATCGTGGCGCTGTAACGCGTGATCCCCGGCCGCAGTGCATTGACCGCCGCTGCGTACGGCACGGTAGACGTGTGCTGCGTACCGTCGGCCTCGGTCACGATGACATCGAGATTGCCGCCGTAGCCCGTGGGATACAGATCGGTCAGCTCGAATGCTCCGGGCGCGACCGTGGTCTCGTAAATGATGTTGCCGCCCTGCCGCACCTGCACGCGCGCATTGCTGTTCGCGATGCCGCGCACGATCGGCGCGTAGCCGCGCTGCGATTCGGGGTACATGCGGTCGTCGGTTCCCAGCGTGACACCGCGCACGCCATAGCTGTCGAACAGGGCGCCATCCGTGAAGGTGTCGCCGAGCGTGAGCTGGCTCTTGATGTCGCTGAAGCCGCGCTGCGCGTAGGTCTGCACCGTCTGATAATGCGTGCCCGCCGAGCTGGAGCTGTTCAGGTTGCCCTGGTAGCGGAACCGCCACGCCCCCGCGTTCACGCCGCCCGTCACACCGAGATACTGTGAATCGTTCGTGAAGCCGCCGGCCGTGCTGTGATAGGCGTTCGCGTTGTACTGGAGCGTGGCGGCGGGAATGCCATTGTCCCAATACTTCGGGTCCACGTAACCGCGTGCGCGGCTGAACATCACGATCTGCGGAATGCTGACGTCCAGCCGCTGCTCGCCGCCGTCGAACGACGCGGACGCGCTCGGAATCAGGTCCGACAGCGCGAAACACGCGCCCTTCCCGGAGGCACCCTCGGCGCCGCCTTCCGCCGCAGCGAGCTTTGCAGCCGACTCGGGCGAGAGCTTCCTGAGATCCACGCCAATCCGCTCCAGCAAACCGCTGTTGAAGCACGGCCGGACTTCGCCCGAACCCGACGTGACTTCGCGGATATCGACCTCGAACTTTCCGCGCCACATGTCATTGACGAAAGTTTCGGCCCGGTAGGTACCCGGAAGGACTTGTTGACCTTTGTTGAATCGGGAGATATCGACTTTCTCGCCGCTGCCCGAATCGAGAAACTGGTCATTGAACTCGACCTGCGAAAGTTTCAGCGATTCATCCGCCAGCGCCTGGGCACTGACACCCATCGCGGCAATTGCTTGTAGCGTCACAACGCTGATCGGTCTTTTGGACAGACCGAACATTTGAGTTCTTCCGAATTGCATCATGGATAGGTACTTCGAACAGAAGGCTGTACGGAAATCCGCGCATGCCTTCGTTCCAGCACGCTACGCTTTGCTACGGATTCAGACGTGAAGGACCACCCCGGCGCCCAACCTCGTGCCGGGAAGTCATTAGAGAAAATCGTTGATTAAAACGCTCAGGGCGCCAGGCGTGATTCGCCATGCTGAGGGCCGCCGTAATCATTGATGACTGTCCAGGCGACCTTGCCCGAACTCGGCACATCACCCTTGAGCGGAAAGTCCTTCGTCTCGCCGGGCGCAACCATGCCGCCATCAATGAAAGACGCGGTACGCGTGCCGTCCGAATACGAGACGCTGTCGAACGAAACGTGATACTCCGTGGGATTCGACGCCTCGATCAGCGTCTTTCCGTGGTCCTGCTTCAGATGCCACACGACCTGTCCCGCCGCATCGACAGGCTGCTTCTGGAGACTGGATGGACGGTAAAAGAATTTGATACGCGTGCGGAAAGCCAACTGCAATTGATTCGCGGAGGCTGCCTCGCCGGTGGCTTTGGGCGGAACTTCCAGAACATTCAAATAAAAGATCGACTCTTTGTTTGCGGGCAATGGCTCACCGGCAAACATGATGCGCAGGGTCTGCGACTTGGTGGGGTCGATCCGCATCAGCGGAGGCGTAATGGTGAACGGCACCTCGATGGTATCGGGCCGGGCATCCGGATCGCCCTTGTCGAGCCAGACCTTCACGAGGCCCGGAACCTTGCCGTTGTTCGTGAGCTTGACCGTGACTTCAGGTTCGCTCTGGTTATAAACGACCCGCGTACCGGCGATGACCACCGAAGCATGCGCGCAGACGGAAAATCCCCACACCACGACAAATGAAGTCGCGATTCTTGCCAGTTTCTTTGCCAGTTTCATGGTGACGATGCAACACCTAACCTCAAGCTGATTACAAACAGGCGGGCAACCAAGCCCGCCCGCCTTTCAGCGAACCGTCAGATAACCCGGTCCGGCTTCAGGAAAACCGATTTACTGATAGTTGATGCTGTACACGACGGACGAGTTAGCCGCGCCTGCCGAGGTCTGGCCGGTGGCGTAGTAGCGTGCGATGTAATACAGCGTGGCCTGACCCGAGGAAATGTCCACCGGCTTCGAATTCTGCAGGTCGCTCGAATAACCGACCTTGATCTGCGTGCCGTCCTGGTTCAACAGTTCGAGCTTGACGTTCTCTGCACCACCCGGCTGCACGATCAGGCGACCGTCGACCGGATCAACCGTGGCGCCTGCCTGATAGAACACCGACGCCTTCGAGTGACCCGATACCGGCGTGCAGTTCTTCAGTGCGATCTTGTAGCTGGTGTCGCCGGCGGTGATCTTGCCGGTAGCGCCCGTCAAGTCGCGCGTCTGAACCTTCGGCAGCGCAACCGTGCCGTCGGCCGAACCGCCGCCGTTGACATCGGTGTCGCACGTTCCGGCAATCAGTTCACCGTTGAACTGGATCGTGCCTGCATCCGCAAATGCGCCCGCGGCGGCCGTACCCAAAATTCCAGCGACAAGCGCAGAGACAGCAATCTTCTTCATTTCCTATTACTCCAATCGATTATTAACATCTGGTGTTTCCAGTGTCGTCGTTTTCCAATAGACCAGGTGGTGATCTATCATTACCCACACCTTAACCCCGGGGTTGCGGTTTCAATGCCACTCGCCCCAGATTCGTCCTAGGTTGATTCGGATGACCAAGTAACGAGTACAAAAGCATGAAACGCGGAACGAATGATGCAATATCCGATCGATTTTTGTTACCCGATCTTTCCTACTATTTGATTCCGCAACAGGATGGATCGCTATTACAGGATAAGTCTTACGCAGGACAGGTGAAAAACAGCAGCCTGTGGCCGGATAACTTCATCAAGCCGCTGTCGATCAGCTATGCAGCCTGATCGGCTGCATCGGTCTTTTCTTGTCGCATGCGAGAAAGCATGCATTTCTTCCGACTCACTCAGCGACCAAAAGCAAGCGACGCCGGCGCCAGTGCGCGCTCGATCACATCGGCGAGACGCGCGAAGTTAGGCGCGATGTCGTCATTCGGCACGCACGCATAGCCCAGCATCAGGCCGCGCAGCGCTTCGTCCTGCTTCAGGTAGTAGTTGACGAGCGGCCGCGTCACCACGCCGGCGGCAAGCGCCTCGGCGGCGATGACCCGGTCATCGGCATGGCCGGGCAGTTCGAGCACGAAATGCAGTCCGGCTTCGTCGCCGCGCACCGGCAGTGCATCGCCGAAGCGGGCGCGAATCGCATTGATCAGCAACTCGCGCCGTTCGCCGTACAGCCCGCGCATGCGCCGCACGTGCGAAGTGAGATGGCCGTCCAGGATGAATTCCGTCAGCACCGCCTGCTGCATCAGCTGCCCTTCGCGATACAACTCGGCCACGCCGGTGCGGAAGGAATCGACGAGATCGTCCGGCACGACCATATAGCCCATCCGCAAGCCGGGATACAGCATCTTCCCCAGGCTGCCGACGTAGATCACCTGGCCGGACTCGTCGAGTCCCTGTAGCGAGGACAACGGCCGGCTGCCGTAGCGGAACTCGCTGTCGTAGTCGTCCTCGATGATCCACACCTTGTGCTGACGCGCGAACTCCAGCAGCGCGCGACGCCGCGCCAGCGTCATCACCATGCCGAGCGGATATTGATGCGAAGGCGTCACCAGCGCGACCCTCGGCGGATTGGCCATGTCGCGCGCGCCCGGATTGAGCCCTTCGGCGTCGACGGGAACCGGCGCGAGCGTCAGCCCCGACGACTGCAGCACGCTGCGCACGCCCCAGTAGCACGGCTCCTCGACCCACGCGCGATCGCCGAAATCGGTGAGCAGGCGCACGGCGAGGTCGATCGACTGATGAATGCCCGTCGTGATGATGATCTGGTCGGGCTGACACTTCACCGAGCGCGCAACCCGCAAGTAATCCGACAACGCGCGGCGCAGCGGCCGGTAGCCGCCGCCGGGCGCATAGGTGAGCAGATCGGGACTCGGGCGCTTCCAGAGCTTCGCCTGCAGGCGGCTCCAGGTGCGCGCCGGAAACTCCGCGACATCCGGCACGCCCGGCATGAACGCGCCCCACTGCTTCGGCGACACGCCCGCCTGCGCGATCAGCCGCTCGCCACGACGCGAGATGGCGCTGGGCGGCTTGGCCTCGTCCGGACGCGGCGGGATGGCGGCGCCGTCGCGTGGCGCGGTGTCGGCGACATAAGTGCCGCTGCCGGTCGCCGAGCTCACGTAGCCTTCGGCCGTCAGCTGGTCATAGACGTGCAGCACGGTATTGCGCGCGATGCCGAGATCGATCGCCAGCGTGCGCGAACTCGGCAGCTTGGTGCCGGGCGCGAGCTGGCTCGTCAGGATGGCCTGCTGCATCAGCTCGAGCATCTGGCGGTACGTCGGCTCGGCGGCCGAGCGGTCGAGCCGCGCGCTCAGCCAGTCGGCCAGGATGATGGTGTCCATGCGCCTGTCTCCTCTTTTTTCTTGGCTTCACTGCCGACACGCACGCCGTCTCAAGTGGTTCCATTCTGAATATTGAAATGGCTCCCCATTGTAGAACCGTGCCGGGCTATAGTTATTCGAAGCAAGAGAAAAAATTTCCGGGTATGTCCGTATGCCCGGCGGATAAGGAAGCCACCAGAATTTCCGAAGGGAGACACGACGATGAAATCCGATCAGGTGATCGTCAGCTTTCGCGGGGTGAGGAAGACTTACGACGGCGAGACGCTCGTCGTCAAGTCGCTCGATCTCGACATCTACCAAGGCGAATTCCTCACGCTGCTCGGTCCGTCCGGCTCCGGCAAGACCACCTGTCTCATGATGCTCGCGGGCTTCGAGTTTCCGACCGGCGGCGAGATCTGGCTCGACGGCAAGCTGCTCAATAAAGTGCCCCCGCACAAGCGCGACATCGGCATGGTGTTTCAGAACTACGCGCTGTTTCCTCATCTCTCGGTCCAGCAGAACGTCGACTATCCGCTGTCGGTGCGCAGGATGTCCGCCGAAGAGCGCGCGCATCGCGTCGACAATGCACTGAAGATGGTGCGCATGGAGAGCTTCGCGAAGCGTTATCCGGCGCAGTTGTCCGGCGGCCAGCAGCAGCGCATCGCACTGGCGCGCGCGCTCGTGTTCGAACCGAAGCTCGTGCTGATGGACGAGCCGCTCGGCGCGCTCGACAAGCAATTGCGCGAGCACATGCAGATCGAACTGAAGGCGCTGCACGAGAAGCTCGGCGTCACCTTCGTCTATGTCACGCACGACCAGGGCGAGGCGCTCACGATGTCGGACCGCGTCGCGGTGTTCGACAAAGGCATCGTCCAGCAGCTCGACACTGTCGATCACCTCTATGAAGCGCCGTGCAACGAGTTCGTCGCCAACTTCATCGGCGACAGCAACCGGCTGCGCGGCACCATCGAACAGGCGCAGGGCGACTACTGCGCCATCCGCCTCGCCGACGGCACCCGCCTCTCCGGCCTGAACATCGCGAACGCCAAGCCGGGCGCGCCGGCCGTCGCGTGCATCCGGCCCGAGCGCATGACGCTCACGCACGGCAAAGGCACCGGCAATGGCAATGGCCACGCGAACGGCAACAGCAACGCGCTGTCCGGCGAGGCACGCAGCCTGATCTATTTCGGCGACCACGTGCGCATGCGCTGCGGCGTGCGCGAGCAGGACGAATGCTTCGTCAAGGTGCCGCTCGGCACCGCCGCGCTCGACGCATTCACGCCCGGCGCACCCGTCGCGCTCGAATTCGCGCCCGAGCATCTGCGCGTGTTCGCCTGAGCTTTCCAGCCACACGTTGTGCCGTCCAACCGCAAGTCCATCGATAAAACCAGGCAGACAGAGGAAACCATCATGAAGAAGTTCGCACTGTGTTCCATGACGGCCGCGCTCGCGTGCGCGTCGGCAGCGTCGGGCGCGGCGGAAATCACCGTCGTCAACTTCGGCGGCGCCAATGGCGACGCCCAGAAGGTCGCGTTCAACCAGCCCTTCGAGCAGTCGAGCAAGAACAAGGTCACGGCGGTCGAGTACAACGGCGAACAGGCCAAGGTCAAGGCGATGGTCGAAGCCAAGCACGTGAACTGGGACGTGGTGGAAGTCGAATCGGGCGACCTCGGACGCGGCTGCGACGAAGGCCTGTATGAGAAGCTCGACTGGTCGAAGATCGCGAAGAAATCGGACCTCGTACCCGAGTCGCCGGCCACCTGCGGCGTCGGCTTCTTCGTGTGGTCGACGGCGCTCGCCTATAACGCCGACAAGCTCAAGACCGCGCCCACCGGCTGGGCCGATTTCTGGGACACGAAGAAATTCCCCGGCAAGCGGGCCATGCGCAAGGGCGCGCGCTACAACCTCGAGTTCGCGCTGATGGCCGACGGCGTCGCGCCAAAGGACGTGTACAAGGTGCTGGGCACGAAGGCCGGCGCGGATCGCGCGTTCAAGAAGCTCGACGAACTGAAGCCAAGCATCCAGTGGTGGGAGGCCGGCGCGCAGCCGCCGCAGTTCCTGGTCGCCGGGGACGTGGTGATGTCGACGGCCTATAACGGCCGCATCGACGCCGCGCGCAAGGAAGGCAAGAACCTCAAGGTCGTGTGGAACGGCAGCATCTACGACCTCGACTACTGGGCGATTCCGAAAGGCTCGCCGAACAAGGACGTGGCGACGCAGTTCATCGCGTATTCGGTCTCGCAGAAGCCGCAGGAAACGTATGCGAAGAACATTGCCTACGGTCCGGTGAACAAGGCGGCGATCTCCGCGCTCGATGCGAAGACCAAGGCGGACATGCCGAACTCGCCGGAGAACGCGAAAAACGCGGTGCTGCAGGACATGGCGTTCTGGACCGACCATGGCGACGAACTCGAGCAGCGTTTCACCGCGTGGGCGACGAAGTAAGCGCGCAACCGTGAAACCGACGGCCGCGCTGGCGGGACGAAGCGCGGCCGTGAAGGAGACATCCCGTGCATACCATGACGATCCCGGCGGAAGACGCGCATGAATCGAGCGCGCGTCTGAAACGCGAACTGAAGATCGCCGACGCGAAGAAGCGCGCGATGGCCCTCGCGCTCATTGCGCCCCTCGCAATCTTCCTGTTCCTGATTTTCGTGGTGCCGATCGCCGCGCTGCTCACGCGCGCGATCGAGAATCCGGAAGTCGCGAATGCGCTGCCGCACACGGGCGCCGTGCTCAAGAAGTGGGACCGCAAGACGACGCCGCCGGACGAAGCCTACGCCGCGCTCGCGCAAGACCTGACGGCGATCCAGGAAGGCGATTCGATGGGCGCTCTCGCGCGCCGCCTCAACACCGAGATTCCCGGCTATCGCTCGCTCGTCGCCAAGACCGCGCGGGCGATGCCGCTCTCCGGCGGCGACGGCAAGCCGCTCGCCGCGCCGCAGATCAAGGCGAAGATCGTCGAGCTCGACGAGCGCTGGAACGATCCCGCGTACTGGCAGGCCATCGCGAAGAACTCCGGGCGCTATTCGCCGTTCTACGTGCTCGCATCGCTCGATCACAAGCAGGACGGCTTCGGCAACCTCGTCCATGCCGATCCCGACCAGTCCATCTATCTGAACGTCTTCGCGCGGACCTTCGTGATCGGCGTGGGCGTGACGGTGTTCGCGCTGTTGCTCGGCTATCCGCTCGCCTACTGGATCTCGACGCTCCCCGCGCGCCGCGCGAACCTCGTCATGGTGCTCGTGCTGATCCCGTTCTGGACCTCCGTGCTGGTGCGCGTGGCCGCGTGGATCGTGCTGTTGCAGAGCGAGGGACTAGTGAACAAGGCGTTGATCGGCAGCGGTCTGATCGGCTCGCCGCTCGCGCTGCTGTTCAACCGTGTCGGCGTCTATATCTCGATGACGCACATCCTGCTGCCGTTCATGATCCTGCCGCTCTACAGCGTGATGAAATCGGTGCCCCCGAGCTACCAGCGCGCGGCGGTGTCGCTGGGCAGTCATCCGTTCGCGGCCTTCTGGCGCGTGTACGTGCCGCAGACGTATCCAGGCATCGGCGCGGGCGTGCTGCTCACGTTCATTCTGGCGATCGGCTACTACATCACGCCGGCCCTGCTCGGCGGACCGAACGACCAGATGGTCAGCTACTACATCGCCTACTTCACCAACGTGACGATCAACTGGGGCATGGCGTGCGCGCTCGGCGCCCTGCTGCTCGCCGCGACGCTGCTGCTGTATGTCGTCTACGGCCGCTTCACGCGCTCGAACGTGAGCCTGGGCTGACTGGGAACGCCACATGAAACTCGCCAAACCGATGTTCGCGCCGCACACGTCCGCCATCGAACGCGTCTGGTACTTTGCGTTGCGGATCCTCTGCGTGCTGACGCTGCTGTATCTGATCCTGCCGGTGCTCGCCATCGTGCCGCTGTCATTCTCGTCGAGCACCTTCCTCGTCTACCCGATTCCCGGCTGGTCGATGCGCTGGTATCACAACCTCGTCATGTCCGACGAGTGGCGCATGGCGGCGAAGAACAGCTTCATCGTGGCGCCTTCGGCGACGCTGGTGGCGACCATTCTCGGCACGCTTGCCGCCGTGGGGCTGACGAAGGCGAACTTCATCGGCAAGAGCCTGCTGATGGCCGTCCTGATCTCGCCGATGATCGTGCCGGTGATCGTCGTGGGCGTCGGCATGTATCTGTTCTTCGCGCCGCTCGGCATCGCGAACACGTACTTCGGGCTGATCCTCGCGCATGCGGCCCTGGGTGTGCCGTTCGTCGTGACGACCGTCGGCGCGACGCTGCAGAACTTCAACCACAACCTCGTGCGCGCGAGTCAGTCGCTGGGCGCCAGCCCGCTGCGCACCTTCTTCAAGGTGACGCTGCCGGTCATTGCGCCGGGCGTGATCTCCGGCGCGCTGTTCGCCTTCGCGACCTCGTTCGATGAAGTCGTCGTCACGCTCTTTCTCGCCGGCGCCGACCAGACCACCTTGCCGCGACAGATGTTCACCGGCATCCGCGAGAACATCAGCCCGACCATTGCGGCGCTCGCCACGATCCTGATCGTCTTCTCGACCAGTCTGCTGCTCGCGCTGGAATGGTTGCGCGGCCGTGCTGCGGCACGGGCCGTTGCCTGACACAGGCATGGCACGCTGTCTCGTCCGACATTCGCTCTTTTTAAGCTTACAGAAGGCTTTTCCTGGCATCGTTGATGCAGAGGAAGGACGCTTGAAAATGGCGTAAGGTCCTGTCGCACAAGGCTTTTTGACACTACCGTTCGATTATTCGCATCGACGGGATAGTGTATTCACTGATGCGGCCTTTATCGGAATATGCTTAATGACGTACGTTCTAGGTCGAGTCAAAGCCTGGAACATTGCCATGACAGCTTTTTCGAAAAGAGCGGACCCGTGGTCACAGACGGTTCACCTGCTCGAGGCGGCGCCCCAAGACGTCGCCCGCACCGCGCCATCTCAGAAATCCGCACGCATCGAGAGTTCGTTTCTCGAGCGTCTCACTCGCGACTGGAACCGTACGCATCCGCAGCACGTGGATCACGGTCTGCCGTATCCGCAAGCGATCGTTCGGGTGATCGAACGCCCGAGCAGCGCGACAGCGCTCGTCTACTGGTCCGATCCCGGCACCTGCCACTACGGCTATCAGGGCTGGCGCGCGACGACCGCGACGAGTGAAGGCGTGTGCTCGCTGTCGGGAATGCCGATTCATCGCGGGGATCAGGTGTATCGGCCTTCGCAGCGCGATCCGAAGCCGCAGAACGCCGCCGCGATGATCCTCGCGGCCGCGATGCCGAAGAACAGCGAGGAAGTCGAAGTCGACATGCACGGCTAGGCGGACCCTGCCGTGGCCGCCTGACGTGCGACTCAGTAACCGACCGTGATGCGCTGCTTGATGTGCGCGTGCGATTCGAACTCGTCGAGAAAGGCGATGGCGTAGTCGTCGAACGTGATCCAGCTGCGGCCAGTGCTGTCGACCAGCAGCTCGTCGACGCCGAGCCGGTAGCGTTGCGTGCGCGCGCCCGGAACGAACTCCGCCGACGGCGAGATGAAGGTCCAGTCGATGTCGCGCTGGCCGCGCAGGGCGTCGAGGAACGTGGCGCCGGCTGTTGCCTCCGGTTTCCAGTCGGCGGGAAAATCCGGCCCGTCCAGCACGCGTTGACCGGGCGCGGCATACAGGCTTCCCGCGCCGCCCACGACGAGCAGGCGGCGCACGCCCGCGCGCTTCACCGGCTCCACGATCGCCTCCGCCGGAACGCCGCTGAAGGGCATCGCGCTGAAGACCGCATCGTGCCCGGCGATTGCGCTGGAGAGTGCGTCGGCATCGAGCGCGTCGACGTTTCGGGCGGTCACGCCGGATCGTGCCTCGACGCCCGACGTATCGCGGGCGAGCGCGGTGACCGTGTGCCCACGCCGCAACGTTTCGTCGAGCAGACGGCTGCCCACGTTCCCCGTTGCTCCGATGATCGCGATTGTGCTCATTGCCATCGACTCCTTTTTTCGCGGGCATTCGCCCCGAACACGTACAAGTGTTCGCTTCATGATAAGGCGACATAAACCATGACGCCCAAGCCGTCCGGGTTAGCGTTTGTTGTGCCTGATGCTGAAATACGTGAATCAACGCATTCGTATCACGTTTTCAGCATTTACATGGCGAGCCGTTTTCATGCAAATTCCGGGCCGAATTTCTCCCGTTCAAGCGATACCGCCGCGCGTTCTTCATAATGCATGAGCGCCATTTGCGGCCTGCCACGCCGTTAAACTGGAAAGCCCCGTGCTCCGTCTGAAATGCGCCTTGTGGCGATACCGGCGCGCTTCACGCAGCGGTTTCAGATCGAGTTTCCAATACGGCAGTCGCCAAATTGTCATCGCGTTGGTTTATATTGCAGTTCCTCGCCGCTCCATTACCGGAAGGAGTTAATCGTGAAGAATCCGCAATTGCAGGGTGCCATCGAAGGACGCGAAAATCCGGCAGGCGAAACCGGCTACGAGCCGATCCCTGCTCGCGCCGTCCCCAAGGAGTCCGCCGAAGAATCCGGCTACTCCGACTCCCTGGACATCCCGCTCAATTACGGCATTGTGATGGACGCCGTCAGGGACGCCGTCCGCGCGAACCTGTAAGCGTCACGAAATCCATCTGAAGCGTCCCTGTCGGGGCGCTTTTTTTTTGCGTCCTACTCGAGCGCCCCGTTCAGAGCGTCTTCCATTTTTCTCATACAAATCATTCTGTTGCAGATCGGCACGGGAAAGATCGGGCGAAATCTCCGTCGTCAGCCAGCCAACCTCCGCGCCAGGCGGTGCAGGCAAAAGTCAATCCGTATGAAACACTGCAATGCCCTCCGGCGCTGAATTAACGGAGTGGTACACTGCCGCCGCCTTTGCGGGTGCACGTCAAAAAGTGCGTGATGATTGTCGAATTTTCGTTCAGGTCAACGCGGGTCAAATGTCCAAACTGGACGGCCAGTTGCTTCTTAATTGCTCAATTCGCCAAAAAAATCTCCTGCTAGTGTCTCTACTGGCGAAAAAATCAGCATTGAGATAAGTTCAGACGTGTACTCGCGCCTGGACAACCGTCCGGATCAATGCTCTCGGTCAAGAGATGTCCGCCAAGGACGTAAACACCACTAATCACGTGGCGCGCGTGCGCCCAGCCGACTACACATGGCCGCTATCTTTGAACACCTGCTGGACAGCCACACGTCTCGCCAATGGCGCGGTCTTCTGTCCGCGCTCGCCGATGAATTCGAAGCTCAAATCGGGCGCACAGAACTGCGTCAACTGATGCATCGCGTGGGCAGCCGCTTCGCCGACGCACGGCCGTTGCCGTCCTGCAATTCGACAGCCGAACTGGCAGAAGCGCTCAACGTGCAATGGCGCGATACCGACTGGGGCTTCGTCGAACTCGCCGACGAGCGCGATCACCTGAGCATCGTTCATTACTGCGCCCCGCTGCCGGCTTTCGGTGAAAGCGCGCTTGCGTGGACGCCGGCGTTCCTGGAAGGCGCGTATCAGCAGTGGCTCGCCGCGCTTGGCGCGCAAGGGCTGGCGGTCCGCCAGGCAAGCGAATTCGGCGACGACACTGCCATCGAGTTCAGGCTCGCACGCACGGTAGTTTGACGAGATTCCCGGAAGCATCGACCGCCGCCTCGAAGCGGCGGCTCCTGCCGCCTGTCGATCAGGCGGCGCACACAAGTTGAAACGGCCAGGCAGGGCAGGCACGAACGAGGAAGCGGCACCATGAATACATCGCGCGACATCGAGAAACTGTTCGATCATTTCGGCGGCAATGCAGGCGACTATCAGGAGATCGGTCGGGAAAACGAGGCCAAGTCCGCCCGTACCCGCTGGCCGCTGCTCGCGACACTGGATTTCGCGCAGCCGGCCATTCCTGAAATCGCGCCGCGCCGCGACAGTCAGCCCAGCGCATTCGGTACGGCCGGCAGCGAACCCGCCGCGGAACCCGCCGCACGGCCGACACCGATCCATCGCGGCCGGCCGCAGTTGTTCACGCGGCCGCATCGCCGCACGATTCCGCCGGTCGATGCGCCCGCTGCTCAATCGCTGAGCGCGCTGCGTTTCTCGGCGCTTGCCGATCCCGCTGCGATCGAAACCGCAACCGAAACCGCACCGGACATGGCGCCGGCCGCAGCGCCGACACCGGCACCGGCAGAACCACGCCCCGCCGCAGCCACCTTCGGCTCAAGCGTCCTCGCGCGCCGTGCCCCGGCCGCCGCAGCGCTGACGCCAGCAGCCCCCCCGCGCGTCCAGCCGGCCGCCGAAGCCGAAGCCGAAGCGCCCTCCATTCTCGGCAAGCTGTTCAAGCCGCAGACGCCGCCCGCTCCGAGCGCGCCCGCAAACTCGCTTCAATCGATGTTCGACCGCCTGCGCCACACCGGCGAATCCGCGAACACACAACCCGCCGCCCATCGCACGAGCCGCCTCTCACGGTCATGAAAGTCATCACGGTAGTTTCCGCGAAAGGCGGAGTCGGCAAGACGACGCTCGCCGCCAATCTCGCTTCGGTACTCGCTGCGCGCAACCGCCGCGTGATCGTGCTCGATCTCGATCCGCAAAACGCACTGCGCCTGCACTTCGGCATTCCGCTCGACAGCATCGACGGCATCTCGCGCGCCACGCTCGCCGGCGAACCCTGGCAGACCGTGATGTTCGACGGCATCGACGGCGTCACGGTGCTGCCCTACGGCGCGCTGCTCGAGGACGACCGCCGGCGCTTCGAAGCGCTCGTCGACGCCGATCCCGCCTGGCTCGCGCACGCGCTCGATGCACTGGCGCTCGATGCCAACGACATCGTGATCGTCGACACCCCGCCGGGCTCGTCCGTCTACACGCGCACGGCGCTGACCGCGGCACACTTCGCGCTGAACGTCGTGCTGGCGGATGCCGCGTCGTACGCCGCGATTCCCGGCATGGAGCGCATGGTCGATGCCTACGCCGCGCCGCGCCAGAACTTCGCGGGCCAGGGCTATGTCGTGAATCAGGTCGACCAGTCGCGCCAGCTGAGCAAGGACGTGCTGAAGGTGCTGCGCAACATGCTCGGCACGAAGCTGTTCCCGGGCGTCATCCATCTGGACGAAGGCGTCTCCGAGTCGCTCGCGTGCGACACCACGCTGATCCACTACGATCCGCTGTCGCAGGCCGCCGCCGATCTCCGCGCGTGCGGCGAATGGCTGCTCGCCGCAATCGATGCGCTGCCCGCTTCGTCGAGGAAACTTGCATGAGCTCCGCCAAGATCCCGTCGCCGGAAACGGAAGTGAGCGTGGCGACGTCGCGGCTCGAACGCTTCGTCGATGCGCGCATCTGGGGCAGCCGCATTCTCGTGGTCCTGCTCACGGCGTTCGCGTTGTGCGCGCTGTATTTCGTGGTCACCGTGCCGCTCGTGTTCGGCCAGCAGCTCGCCTTCGCGAGCGTCTGCTTCGTCTGCGCGCTCGGTTTCCGCCGTCTGCAAGGCCAGTACGCGACGCTCGTGATGATCATGCTGTCGATCATCGCGTCGGGCCGCTACATGTTCTGGCGCCTGACCGAAACCACCTACTGGGAGCGTCCGCTCGACGCAGCCTGGGGCCTGCTGCTCGTAGCCGCCGAAGTCTACGCGACGCTCGTGCTGCTGCTCGGCTACTTCCAGACGGCCTGGCCGCTCAAGCGCAAGCCCTTGCCGCTGCCCGCCGACCGCGCCGACTGGCCGACCGTCGACGTCTTCATCCCCACGTACAACGAGCCGCTCTCGGTGGTGAAGCCGACCATCTATGCGGCGCTCGCGCTCGACTATCCGGGCGACAAGCTCGCGATCCACGTCCTCGACGACGGCCGCCGTCCCGAGTTCAAGGCCTTCTGCGAGGAAGTGGGCGTCAACTGGACGATCCGCACGCACAATCGGCACGCGAAGGCGGGCAACATCAACGAGGCGCTGAAGATCACGAAGGGCGAATTCCTCGCGATCTTCGACTGCGACCACATCCCCACGCGCTCCTTCCTGCAGATCTGCCTCGGCTGGTTCCTGCGCGACAAGCTGCTGTCGATGTTGCAGACGCCGCACCATTTCTTCTCGCCCGATCCGTTCGAACGCAATCTCGGCACGTTCCGCAAGGTGCCGAACGAAGGCGAGCTGTTCTACGGCCTCGTGCAGGACGGCAACGACCTGTGGAACGCCACGTTCTTCTGCGGTTCGTGCGCGGTGCTGCGCCGTTCGATGGTCGAGGAAATCGGCGGCATCGCGGTCGAGACCGTGACCGAGGACGCGCACACGGCGCTGAAGCTGCACCGTCTCGGCTACACCACCGCCTATCTCGCGATTCCGCAGGCCGCGGGTCTCGCGACGGAAAGCCTGTCCGGCCATATCGGGCAGCGGATCCGCTGGGCGCGCGGCATGACACAGATCTTCCGGATCGACAATCCGCTGACCGGCAAGGGTCTGAAGCTCGGCCAGCGGCTCTGCTATCTGAACGGCATGCTGCACTTCTTCTACGGCGTGCCGCGTCTGGTGTTCCTCACCGCGCCGCTGTCGTACCTGTTCTTCGGCGCGCACGTGATCGAAGCCGCGGCGAGCACCATCGCGATCTTCGCGCTGCCGCACATGATGCACGCGAGCATCACCAATTCGCGCATGCAGCGCAGCTTCCGCCATTCGTTCTGGGCCGAGGTGTACGAGTCGGTGCTGGCGTCGTACATCACCGCGCCCACGCTGCTCGCCGTCATCAACCCGAAGCTCGGCAAGTTCAACGTGACGGCCAAAGGCGGCCAGATCGCCAAGGATTACTTCGACTGGTCCATCTCGCGGCCCTATCTGTTCCTGCTGTTGCTGAACCTGCTCGGCTTCATCGCGGGCATCGTGCATATCGTCATGTACTGGCAGATCCGCAGCGAGGTCAACACGACCATCCTCAACCTCTGCTGGACCGTCTACAACATGCTGATCCTGGGCGCATCGGTGGCGGCGGCGAGCGAGCGGCGGCAAGTGCGCGCGACGCATCGCGTGACCATGAAGATGCCCGTGATGCTCAAGTTCTCCACCGGCCGCACGCTCGCCTGCGAGACGATCGACTACTCGGAAGGCGGCGTCGGCGTTGCGCTGCCGAGCAAGATCGAAGTGCCGATGCACGAGCGCGTGACCGTCTCGCTGTTCCGCGGCGATGAGGAATACGCGTTCCCGGCGAGCGTCGGCTATACCGAGCCGGGGCGCGTCGGCCTGCGTTTCGGGCAGCTCACGCGCGAGCAGGAATATGACTTCGTGAAGACCACTTTCGCGCGCGCGGATGCCTGGACCGGCTGGTCCGAAGGCCGCCGCCCGGATACGCCGCTGCGCGGCCTGTCGCATGTGCTGCTGGTGGGCACGCGCGGTATCGCCGGACTGTTCGAGCACTTGTACAGCGACCTTCGTACCTGGATGAACAAGCGCCCGGTCGACGTGAAGAAGCTGAAAACCAAAGACCAATAATGGGCATGGGTATGTCGAAGTTGCACGTTGAATCCGGAACGGGCGGGCGCACGCCGCGTTTTTGCGAAAGACCTCTGGTGCGCGCGCTGGCCGTCTTCGCGGCCTTGCAGACGGCGTTCGCCGGGCCGCTCGCGTCCCTCGCGGCGGCCGCGACCGCTGTTGCTGCGCCGGCCTCGGCTGCCGTCGCGCCGGCAACCGCCGCACCGCAGGCGACCGGCGCCGGCGCCGTGCCCGCGCCGAGCCCGGCGGCCGTCTACAACCCGGCCTCGATCCAGCAGCCCGCGCTCGCGATGCCCGTGCCCGCGTTCTCGGGCAAGCCCGAGAAGCCGCTGACCTCGCGCCTTCCGACCACCGCCGATCCCGGCACGCTGGTGCCCGGCGGCCGCCGCCAGACGCTGACCTTCGCCGACTACGGCGCGCTCGATCCGCTGCAGCTGCGCGGCACCGATGGCCAGAACGGCATTGCCTTCTCGGTGCGCGGCGACGAAGTCGTGACGGGCGCGATCCTGCATCTGATCTACAGCTATTCGCCGTCGCTGCTGCCGTCGATTTCGCAGTTGAAGGTGCTGATCAACGGCGAAGTGGCCGCGACGCTGCCCGTGCCGCGCGACCAGGCGGGCGTGCTGGTGGCGCGCGACGTGGCCATCGATCCGCGCTTCATTACCGAGTTCAACCATCTGAACGTCCAGCTGATCGGCCATTACACGCAGCAGTGCGAGGACCCGTCGAACTCGACGCTGTGGGCCACCGTCAGCAATTCGAGTTCGCTGGACCTCACCTACGCGTCGATCGCCAACAAGCCCGACCTCGCCGCGCTGCCGAATCCGTTCTTCGACCGCCGCGACGTGCGCCGTCTCGAACTGCCGTTCGTGTTCGCCGGCAAGCCGAGCCTGCCGACGCTCGAAGCGGCCGGCATGGTGGCGTCGTATTTCGGCTCGCTCGCGGGCTATCGCGGCGCGATGTTCCCGGCCCAGACCGACAACGTGCCGCTCTCAGGCAATGCCGTGGTGTTCGCCGTCGGCGACGCCAAGGTGGCGGGCGTCGACATTCCGGCGGTGTCGGGCCCGACGATTTCCGTCGTCGAACGCGATGCCAACGCGCGCGGCCGCATCCTGCTGATCCAGGGCCGCGACGAGAACGAGCTGAAGACTGCCGCGAAGGCGCTGGGCATCGGTCAGAACACGCTGTCCGGCACGAGCGCGACGATCACGCAATTCAGCGACCTGCAGCCGCGCCGTCCCTATGACGCGCCGAACTGGCTGTCGACGGATCGCCCGGTGCGCTTCGGCGAGCTCGCGGAAGCGCGCGACCTGACCGCCCGCGGCTACGACGCCGATGCCGTGCGCGTCAACCTGCGCGTGCCGCCCGATCTCTTCATGTGGCAGACCAAGGGCGTGCCGATCGATCTGGCCTATCGCTACACCGTGCGGCCCGCGCCGGACCGTTCCTCGCTGAACATCAGCGTGAACGACGGCTTCGTGCAGTCGCTGCGCATCCCGGCCGTCTCCGCCTCGACCTTCGACCTCGGGCATTACTTCAGCCGCGTGCTGCCGGACAAGACCGTGTCCGCGCGCCGCGAGGTCTATATTCCGCCGCTGCTGCTCACGCCGCGCGCGCAGTTGCGCCTGCACTTCTACTACGACATCCCGAAGACCGGCGAATGCCAGGGCCGCGTGCTGGACAACGTGGTCGGCGCGGTGGACCCGAACTCGACCATCGACCTGTCGGGCTTCCCGCACTACATGGCGCTGCCCGATCTGGCCGCGTTCGCCAACGGCGGCTTCCCGTTCACGCGCATGGCCGACCTGTCGCAGACGGCGGTGGTGCTGCCCAATGACCCGAACTCGGCCGACTACAGCCTGTACCTGCTCGAAATGGGCCGCATGGGCACATCGACGGGCTATCCGGTGACCGGCGTCACCGTGACCAGCGCGAACGACGTCGACCGCTTCGCCGACAAGGATCTGCTGATCCTCGGCTCGCCGGGACGCCAGCCGCTGTTGCAGCGCTGGGCCAAGCAGATGCCGTTCTCCAGCGACGGCGACTCGCACACCTTCCAGCTCACCGATGTCGCGTTCAAGCTGGTCGACTGGTGGCATGGCGAGCATGGTCCGGAACGTTCGCCGGCGCGCGCGGATCTCTCGCTCGTCAGCTCGAACGGCGACGCCCTGCTCACCGGTTTCGAATCGCCGCTGAAGAGCGGACGCAGCGCGGTGGCGTTGATCAGCGCGGCGGGACAGTCGGATGCCGATCTCTCCGCCGCCTTGCTCGACAATGACTTGCTGCCGTCCATCCAGGGCGCGATGGCCGTCATCCACGGACGCACCGTGACCGTGACGTCGAACGGCGAAGCGTATTACGTCGGTCATCTGTCGCCGATGCATTACATGCGCTGGGCGCTCTCGTCGCATCCGGTGTTGCTGGTGCTCGGCGGCGTGCTGGCCGCGCTGATCATCGCCGCCCTGTTCTATCGCGCGCTGCGTTCGCTCGCCGCGCGGCGCCTGAGGGACTGACATGCGGCCATTCACCGCAAGCGTCGTGGCCGGCGCGTTCGTCGCCGCCGCCAGCGCGGGAGCGGCCGGCGCCGCCCGCGCACAGTCCGCCCAGTCCGCGCAAGCCCCGCAAGCCGCTCAGCAATGCGACTGGCCGGCGTACCGGCAATTCGTCGAGCGCGCGGTGCAGGCCGATGGCCGCGTGATCGACCGCTCGAGCGAAGTGCAGCAGACCACCTCCGAAGGGCAGTCCTACGGCATGTTCTTCGCGCTCGTGGCCAACGACCGCGCCACCTTCGAGCGCCTGCTCGGCTGGACCCGCACGAATCTCTCGGGCAACCAGTTCGATGCCGCCAACCTGCGCCTGCCCGCGTGGCAATGGGGCAGGAAGCCGGACGGCTCGTTCGGCGTGCTGGACCCGAACTCGGCCTCCGATTCGGACCTGTGGATCGCCTACGACCTGTTCCAGGCCGGCCGGCTGTGGAAGGAGCCGGCGTACACGAAACTCGGCTACGCGCTGGCGACGCAGATCGTGAAGCAGGAAATCGCCGATCTGCCGGGCCTCGGGCCGATGCTCCTGCCCGGCCCGCACGGTTTTCGCAACGGCGACGTGACGCGTCTGAATCCGAGCTATCTGCCGCTGCCGCTGCTGCGTGCACTGGCGCATGAAATGCCCGACGGCCCGTGGACCCGGCTCGCGCAGAACGCCGCGACGATGATCCGCGTGACCGCGCCGCGCGGCTACGCGCCGGACTGGGCGGCGTATCAGAACGGCCAGTTCGCCGTCGATCCGAAGAACGGCGATGTCGGCAGCTATGACGCCATTCGCGTGTATCTGTGGGCCGGCATGACGGCAAATCGCGATCCGCTCGCGCGCCCGTGGCTCGATGCGCTCGGCGGCATGCGCCAGAGTGTCGCGCAAAACGGCTTCCCGCCGGAGAAGGTCTCGACCTTGAACGGCGCGGCGAGCGGCGAAGGCCCGCTCTCTTACTGGGGCGCGCTGGCGCCCTACTTCAAGGCACTGAACGACGAGCACGGCCTGGGCATCGCCCGCGCCCATCTCGAAGCGCTGACGGCGCCGGCTGTCGCAGGACGCGAACCTGCGTACTACGACCGCGTGCTGGGCCTGTTCGGCGGCGGTTTCGTCGACGGGCGCTATCGCTTCGATGAAAACGGCCGTCTGGTGCCGAACTGGAGAAGCGCATGCTGATCCGGGTCAGGAAACACGCAATGAAGCGGACTCTCGCAATGCACATCGCGGCGGCCATCACGGCCGGCGCGCCGATGTTCGCCCTCGCCCAGGCCAGCGCCGATCCGCTGACCGTGCTGGTCGATCAGGGCAAATACTGGCAGGCGCACAAGCGCGGCGATCTCGCCGAGCAGGCGTGGCAGAAGGTGCTGCGCATCAACCCGAAGCAGCCCGATGCGCTGTTCGGCATGGGCATGGTGCTCGCCGATCGCAAGGACGGCAGCGGCGCGCAGCAGTATCTCGCGCAATTGCGTCAGGTCGCGCCGAACTATCCGAACATCGACGAACTCGGCCGCCGGCTCGGTGAAACCAGTTCGCGCGACCAGACCGTCAACGACGCGCGCCGTCTCGCACAGAGCGGACAAAGCGCGTCGGCGGTGCAGGAATACCGGCGCGCGATCGACGGCAAGCCCGCCACGCCGCAGTTGCAGCTCGAGTATTACCAGGCGCTCGCCGCCACGCCGCAAGGCTGGGACGAAGCGCGCCGCGGACTCGAACAGCTCGCGCGCGACAATCCCGACGAGCCGCGTTACCAGCTCGCCTACGCGCAGCATCTGACCTACCGCGACTCGACGCGGCGCGACGGCATCGCGCGGCTCGCGAAGCTTGCCAGCGACAGCGCCGTCGGTGCAGACGCGAAGAAGAGCTGGCGCCAGGCGTTGTTGTGGCTCGGGGCGCGCGCATCGGATGCGCCGCTGTACCAGGCCTATCTGCAAACCTCGCCCGACGACGCCGCCGTGAAGGCGCGCTTCGATTCGATGGTGCAGCAGGACCGTGCGGCGCAGGATCGGGCGCAGGCAGGCGTGGCCGTCGATACGCGCGGACGCACGGTCGGGGAAGGTTTTGCGGCATTGGATCGCGGCGATCTCGTGACGGCGCGTGCACGTTTCGCGTCGGTGCTCGCGAGCAACCCGAACGACGCCGACGCGCTCGGCGGCATGGGCATCGCGGCGCTCAAGCAGGAACACTTCACCGAAGCGCGCAACGATCTCGAACGCGCGTCGCGGGCCGGCAATCCGGCGCGCTGGAAGGACGCGCTCACCAGCGCCACGTACTGGTCCTACACGAGCGACGCCATCGGCGCGCGCAGCAACGGGCAGATCGCGCAGGCGAAGGCGTTGTTCGAACGCGCGATCGCCGTCAATCCGTCCGATGTCACCGCCCAGGTCCTGCTCGGCGAGATGCTGCTTGCGAACAGCGATCCGCGAGGCGCGGAGCAGGCGTATCGGATGGCGCTGCGCCGTCAGGCCGACAATCCCGATGCGATCCGCGGACTCGTCGGCGCGCTGGCTGCGCAGGGACGCGGCGACGAGGCGCTCGAATTCGCCAATCGCCTCAACACCGAACAGCAAGCGAAGGCCGGCGGCATCAACAAGCTGCGCGGCGAGGCGCAAGCCGCGCAGGCGCGCGCGGCCGAAGCACGCGGCGATCTCGGCGCGGCGCGCAGCCTGTTCGAAGACGCGCTGCTCAACAATCCCGACGATCCTTGGCTGCGTCTCGACCTGGCGCGCATCTACGTGCGTCAGGGCGCGGTGGGCAACGCGCGCAGCATGATGGACGGGCTGCTCGCCACGCATCCGGACATGACCGACGCGCTTTATGCGAGCGCGCTGCTGTCTGCCGAAACGCAGGACTGGGCGACCGGCCTCGGACAACTCGAACGGATTCCGGCGGCCCAGCGCACGCCGGCGATGACGGCGCTCCAGCATCGTCTGTGGGTGCAGCAACAGGCGGAACTCGCGACGCAGGCGGCCGCTGCCGGACAGCGTCAGCAGGCCTTCGCGATCCTGAGCCGCGCCGCGCCGGTTGCGAGCGGCAACGCCGAGCTGACGGGCGCGATCGCCACGGCCTATGTGAAGGCGGGCGATCCGGCACGCGCGCTGGCGCTGGTGCGCGGCGCGATCGCGCAGGCGCCGAACGACACCGGACTGCTCCTGCAATACGCGGGCATTCTCTCGGCGACGCAGCAGACCGCCGAACTGGGTTCCGTGATGCGCCGTCTCCAGTCGATGTCGCTCACGACGCAGCAACGCACCGACTTCAACAATCTGAATGTGGGCATCGTCGTCGCGCGTGCGGACGAAGTGCGCCGGCAGGGCAATCTCGCGAGCGCCTACGACGTCATTTCGCCGTGGCTCGCCGCGATGCCCGACAACGCCGATCTGCAGGCTGCGCTGGGCCGCATGTACACGTCGGCGGGCGACGACCGCAGTGCGCTGGCGTGCTTCCAGAAGGCGCTGACGCGCCGTCCCGACGATCTCGCGCTGCAGACCGCCGCGATGGCCGCCGCGAGCAACGTGCGCGACTTCCGGCTGGCCGAGACCTACGCGAACCAAGCGTACCAGGCCGCGCCGAACGACCCGGGCGTGCTGGCGTCGATCGGCCGGATGTATCGCGCGCAGGGCAAGCTCGATCTGGCCGCGCAGTTCCTGCAACGCTCGCTCGTCGCGGCCAACACGCCGCCGATGCAGGCCGCCGCGCCCGCCCAGGCGCGCGGCAATGTTCCGCCGGGCTGGGAAAGCGCGCTGAGTCGCATCGGCTCGAATCCGCTGCCCGGCACCAATCCATTCGAAGGCAAGACCGCGGTCGATACGGCGTCGAGTCCGGCGCTGGCGTCCGGCGCGTCGTATCGCCAGGTCATCCCTCAGAGTTACTCGCAGCCCGTGCCGACCTATCTGCCGCCTCCCCAGCCCGCCACGTATTCCACGCCGTATCTGGCGCCCTCCGCCGCGCCCGCGCCGATGCAGCAAGGCGCGCCGCGTCAGGTGACGAGCGGCGGCTATGGTCCCGACATGTCCGGTTCCGGGCAGTCGGGCGGTCCGCTTCAGCCTTATCCGGGACAGGATGGGGGCGCGTCGGGCGGTTATGCGCAGCCGGCTTATCAGGCGCAGCCGTATCAGCAGCAGCCGGCGTATCAGCCGTATCCGCAACAGCAACCGTACGCGCAACAGCCGTATCCGCAGCAACAGGATCCGTATGCATCGCCGTGGCCGATGTCGCCCGGCGCGCGCGAAGCGCAGTCGAATGCCTACGCGCCGCCGCCTGTCGCGAGCAGCCGCTCGAGCACGACGCACACGAAACGCCCGGCGACGACCTCCACCCACAAGACCGCGACAGCGCGTCCCGCGGATCCGTACGCCTATGGCGCGCCGCTGCAGCAGCAGCCCTATCCGCAACAGCAGCAGCCGTACGCGCCGCAGCCCTACTATCCGCCGCAGCAGTACGCGCAGCAGCCGTACATTCCGCAGCCGCCGGCGGGCTACGCGCAGCCGTACTATCCGGCCCAGACGCAGCAGCAGCGCGCCGCCGCGGCCGCGACGATGTCCACCGGCGGCATGCCCGGGCCTGTCGCCAATTCGCAGACGACGGGCGTCGCCGATGAACTCGCGCAGATCAACCGCGAGCAGGCCAGCACGGTGTCGGGCGGGATCATCTTCCGCAATCGCGACGGCGAGGACGGACTGTCCAACCTGACCGACATCGAAGCGCCCATCGAAGGCCGCATCAAGGCGGGCAACGGTCACGTCATCGTGCGCGCGACGCCGGTCACGCTCGACGCCGGCACCGCGAGCAGCCAGGCGAACACGCTCGCGCGCTTCGGGTCCGGACTGGGCGCGGTCGCCACACCGCCGACCAACAACTACGGCTCGCAGACGGCGACGGGCGTCGGCTTGTCGATCGGTTATGAGAACCGCAACTGGAAGGGCGACGTGGGCACCACGCCGCTCGGCTTCCGCGAAACCAATGTGGTGGGCGGCGTCCAGTATCAGAACGCCATCACCGACAAGGTCTCCTACTCGCTGGCCGTCGCGCGCCGCGCGGTCACGGACAGCCTGCTGTCCTACGCCGGCGCCCGCGACCAGGGCGCGGGCCTCGAATGGGGCGGCGTGACGTCGACGGGCGGCCGCGCCGACTTCGGCTGGGATGACGGCACCAACGGCGTCTACGCCAACGCGGCGTACCAGTTCCTCGACGGCAAGCAGGTCGCGACCAACACCGCGGTGAAGGGCGGCGGCGGCATCTATACGCGCCTCATCAAGGATGCGGACCAGACGTTGACCATCGGCGCGAACACCACGCTGATGCACTACGACAAGAACCTGTCGTACTTCACGTATGGTCAGGGCGGCTACTTCAGCCCGCAGCAGTACGTGATTCTCAACTTCCCGGTCGAATACGCCGGGCGTTCGGGGCTCTTCACCTACGACCTGAAGGGCTCGATCGGCGTGCAGCATTACCGGCAGGACGAGTCGGATTATTTCCCGACGAACGGCACGTTCCAGGCACGCGCTGCCGGCTCCGGCGCCACGCCCGATGCGAATGCCGTCTATCCCGGTCAGAGCAAGACGGGCGTGTCGTACTCGCTCAGCGCAACGGGCGAATATCAGCTCGCGCCGCAACTGGCGTTTGGCGCGACGGCATCGTTCGGCAACGCGTATCAGTATCGCGAGTGGCTCGCGGCCGTGTACGTGCGCTATACGTTCTCGAATCGCGGCGGCGTGCAGCCCGTGTTCCCGCCGCAGGCATTCAGCTCGCCGTATCTGTCGTTGTCTAACTGACGTTGGTTCGGCTTGCAGCGGCGTCGAAAGATACCTCATGCAAGCCAGCACCAATTTCTTACAAATATTTCAGCGCATTACGCAGCGGCCACCTGGCGGAAAATCTCATCCGCCACTTTTTGTCCGCGATTCCCTCGTATTCGCCTGATACCGAGCCGCGTCCAATGCTGCTCCGGTCTCCAAGCCACGCCCGGCGGGCGTGAGCGTCTTTTTCGCCCTCTCTGAAGCTGCATCGGACATGCGCCTTTGTGTTGCGCGCAAGTCACATTTACCGGCAATAAATCCCGCCAGTCATTACGGATATTTTCGAAATATTTCCGACCATGTAATGATAGCGATTCGCATTTACCCAATCGACACGATAGCCCGGCGCAATGAGTCGTACCAAACAGCACGGCGCCGCAGCTGTCGATCGACGACATCGCGCACCTCGAAAAACCGAGGCGGCAGGACGCCCGATCCGCTGCCATCGGACCTGAACAACAACGACCTGGACAACGACATGTTGAGGAAAACGCCGCTGGCAGCGGCATGGGTAACGATTGCCGCCGTGCCCATGGCGGCACCGCTGTACGCCCAGACTGCATCGCAAACCACGCCCACCGCAGCGCCGAACATCGCGCAGGCCGCGTCGGCGGCTCCGGACACGCCCGATACCGCTTCGCTGCCCGCCGTCCGCGTGACCAGCCAGGCCGACACGCCCGACTTCCAGGCCGACGTATCCAGCGTCGGCGCCAAGGTGCCCACCGCTTTGCGCGACATTCCGCAGGCCGTCGTTGTGGTACCGAAGGCCGTGCTGCAATCGCAGGCCATCAGCTCGTTCTCCGATGCCCTGCGCAACGTGCCCGGCGTCACGCTCGGCGCGGCCGAAGGCGGCCAGATCGGCAACAACATCAACCTGCGCGGCTTCTCCGCGCGCACCGACATCTACCTCGACGGCTTCCGCGACCGCGGCCAGTACTATCGCGATACCTTCAACCTCGAATCGATCGACGTGCTGTACGGGCCGTCGTCGCTTTACTTCGGACGCGGCTCCACCGGCGGCGTAATCAACCAGGTCAGCAAGCAGCCGGACCTGAAGCCGCGCGCCGATGTCTCGTTGCAGGCGGGCACGCACGACCGCTTCCGCTCGACGGTCGACATCAACCAGCCGCTGACGGACACCTCGGCGTTCCGTGTCAACGCATTCGGCCAGTCGCTGGGTTCGAGCCGCGACGAGATGATCAACAAGGACTACGGCATTGCGCCGGAAGTGAAGTTCGGCATCGGCACGCCGACGCAGGTGACGTTGAGCGCGCTGATCCAGCACAACCGCGACCAGCCCGACTACGGCATTCCGCCGCTGAACGGCCATCCCGCGCCGGTCGACACGAAGACCTTCTACGGCTTCACCGACGACCGCACGATCCAGGACGTGCAGACGGTCAGCGCGCGCATCCAGCATCGCTTCAACGACATGTTCACGCTGCGCAACCAGACGCAGTTCAGCCACTACAGCACCGAAGCACGCGCGACCAACGCGGCGGCCGTGCTGACCGGACCGCTCGGCAACTCGACGGCGCTCACCAACGGCAACTACACCTCCCTGCCGCTGAGTTCGCTGTTCGTGCGCCTGCAAGGCAAGGACCGCAACATCAACGATCACTCGGTCTACAACACGACCGACCTCGAAGGCAAGTTCGCCACGGGCTTCCTGAAGCACGACATGCTGGTGGGCGTCGATCTGAGCCACGAGACCTACAGCAACCAGAGCTTCACCGCGACGACGCCGGGCCTGCCGTCGAACACGCTCGCCATCGTGCCGCTGGTCGATCCGGCGTATGTGCCGCGTCCGGCGAACTACAAGGAAGTGGCGACCAATCTGGCAGAGTCGAGCGCGAACGGTCTCGGCCTGTACCTGAACGACACGATCTCGCTCGGCGAGCACTGGAAGTGGATTGGCGGCGTGCGCTGGGACCGCTATGAAGCGGCAATTCACAACTCGATCAACGCGCCCTCCTACGCCACCCAGACCAACTACTTCACGAGCGTGCGCACGGGCCTCGTGTTCCAGCCGACGGAGACGCAGTCGTACTACGTGTCGTACGGCACGTCGTTCGATCCGTCGCTCGAAGCGCTCACGCTCACCAACGGCCAGCAGAACCTGCCGCCCGAGCACAACAAGTCGTACGAAGTCGGCTCGAAGTGGGATCTGCTGAACGGCGGCTTGTCGGTCACGCAGTCGCTATTCAACATCGAGAAGACCAACGCGCGCACGCTGGCCTCGGACGGCACCTATTCGCTCGACGGCGACATCCGCGTGCGCGGCTATCAGCTGGGCGTGGCGGGCCACATTACGAAGCAATGGCAGATGTTCGGCGGCTATACCTACATGGACGGCACGATCCTGAAGGCCTTCGACGGCACGCAGGGCAAGACGCCGGCCAACACGCCGCATCACATGTTCACGCTGTGGACGACCTATGACTTCACGCCGGTGTGGCAGATCGGCGGCGGGCCTTCGTATGTGTCGTCGCGTTATGCGGCGAACAACAATCTCGTCGAAGTGGGCGGCTACGTGCGCTGGGACGTGATGGCCGCGTATCATCAGAAACGCTACGATATCCAGTTCAACGTGCTGAACCTGACGGACAAGAAGTACTACGACGCCCTGATTCCGTCCGATGGCGGACGCGCGGTGCCGGGCCTGGGCCGCACGTTCCTCGCCACCCTGAACTATCGCTTCCGCTGATGCCGTGCCGGCGCGCGCCCCCCCCCCCCGGCGGGCGCCCCCGCCCAAAGAAACAAGAAGCGCTACATAACAAACCGCCGAAAAACCCCCCAATCCC
>NZ_JARUXR010000004.1:354169-561674 GCF_031451215.1 Caballeronia sp. LZ034LL | reverse complement strand
CGGGGGGGTGCGGGGCGTGGGCCGCCGTTCCCGCGCCACCGTTACATACCGCTTCGGGTGTTGCGGGGCGGGGGCGCGCCGCACGCCCGCGGCGCGCGCCACGTCCCATAGAACCATGATCCTCTCGATACCGAACGTCCTAAATCCCGCCGATGCCGCCGCCATGCGCGCCCGCCTCGAAGCCAGCGACGCCTGGGTCGACGGCCGCGCCACCGCGGGTTATCAGGGCGCACCGGTCAAGCGCAACATGCAGATCGCGGAAGGCTCGCCGATCGCACTGGAACTCGGCGATGCGATCGTCGGCGCGCTGGAGCGGCATCCGCTCTTCATCAGCGCCGTGCTGCCGAACCGCGTGTATCCGCCGCTCTTCAACCGCTACGAAGGCGGCATGCATTTCGGCAGTCATGTCGATGGCGCGATCCGCATCGTGCCCGGCCACGGCGCGCGCGTGCGCACGGATGTCTCGGTCACGCTGTTCCTTACGCCGCCCGACGAATATGACGGCGGCGAACTGATCATCGAAGATACCTTTGGCGTGCAGGAAGTGAAGCTGCCCGCCGGTCACGCGCTCGTCTATCCGGCGACGAGCCTGCATCAGGTGCGTCCGGTGACGCGCGGCGCGCGCGTGTCGAGTTTCTTCTGGGCGCAGAGCCTCGTGCGCGACGACGGACAACGCGCACTGCTGTTCGATCTCGACAACGCCATCCAGCGCCTCAACGCCACCGACGGCGACGAAGCCGCGAAGCGCACGCTGGTGGGCTGCTATCACAACCTGCTGCGCATGTGGAGCGAGACTTAGGCACACGCGTCTGCTTCATGCTGCGTGCTGCATCGCAAAAGCGAATCCCGGCACGAACGAAGCCATCGCGGAAAGATCAGGCGCACAATGACGGGAGCCCGCGTGGACGGGCGAACAGGAGGAGCGCCATGACCGCCATCACGTGGGTTGTCGCGGCAGACGGCAAGCGTGCGAGAGTCTTCGAGACGCACGGATTGACGCTGGATCTGCGGCAGGTCGAGGACCTCAGGAATCCGGCGGCAAGCATGACGGACGACGATAGCGCAGCGTTCGCGCGCAAGGTCGCCGCCTTTCTTGAAGACAGCCGCCGGCAGCACAGGTTCGACCGGCTGCGCCTTGCCGTGGAACCGCGATTCCTGAACGTGCTGCGCGCGCACCTGACCAGTGACACGCGCCTCCTCGTCTACGAAGAAACCGCAGACGACGCCTCACACGACCTGCGCCACGGCCTGGGCCGGCGCTGAATCCCGGCCCGTCACCTCCTCATGCCGCCGGCACGATGTTCTGATTGCTGCGGAACACGTTCTCCGGATCGTAGCGCTGCTTCACTCGCGCGAGCTTCTCGTAGTTCGGTCCATACGCCGCCTTCACCCGATCGCCCTCGTCGCCTGTCAGGAAGTTGACATAGACGCTGCCCAACGCGTGCGGCGTCAGCGCGGCGAACATGTCGCGCGCCCATGCCGTGCATTTCGCATCATCGGCGGCGTCTTCCCAGCGGCCGTGAATGTTGATCGTATAGATCGAATCGCGATTCGCGTACGCAGTGGCATCGACGGGCACGCGGTTCGTCTCGCCGCCCATCGCGCCGACGAAGATCTCGCATTGCGTCGAAGGCAGCGACTTCACCGCGTTGGTCAGGATGTCGAAGGTCGCGTCCGTCAGACCGGCAAAGTTATGCGACTTCCAGTAATTGCGCGAGCCCGGCGTCAGCAGCGGATCGAAGGCTTTCTGCCATGCCGCGAAGGGCATCGGTCCGAGATGCTCGCCATAGGGCGTGCCGAAGCTGCGCGCGGGCGCCAGCACACGCTCGCCGTTTTCAACCGGACCGACATAGCAACTCGCCAGCACGATCACGGGCTTGCCGTGCGCTTCCGCGGGCAGGAACGGCAGCGGCGGCGCGAGACGCATGACCGCCCAGACGCTCAGTTCGTCGGGACTTTGCGCGACGAACTCGCGATACTTCGGCAGGACTTCGGCGGCTTGTTCGAGCGGATACACTACCAGCCCGCCATAGATCTCCGGCCCGACTTCATGCAGCCGGAATTCGAACAGCGTGACCACGCCGAAGTTGCCGCCGCCGCCGCGCAAGGCCCAGAAGAGATCGGGATCGGCATGCTCGTCCACGCGACGCCATTCGCCGTCCGCCGTGACGATTTCGGCCGCCACCAGGTTGTCCACCGTCACGCCGAACTTGCGGCTGATCCAGCCGAAACCGCCGCCGAGCGTGAGACCGGCAATGCCGGTGGTCGAGTTGATGCCGAGCGGCGTCGCGAGTCCGAACGCCTGCGCTTCGTGATCGAAATCGGAGAGCAACGCGCCGGGCTCCACATACGCGCGCCGCGCCTGCGGATCGATGCGCACCGACTTGAGCGCGGAGAGATCGATCATCACGGCGCCGTCGCTGACGGCGCTGCCCGCGATGTTGTGCGAGCCGCCGCGAATCGACACGAGCATGCCGTTGCCGCGCGCGAACGCCAGCGCCGCCTTCACGTCGGCCACGCCCGCACAGCGCACGATGAGCGCGGGCCGCCTGTCGATGGTCGCATTCCAGACCTTGCGTGCTCCGTCGTAGTCGGCATCGGCGGGTGCGATCACCCTGCCGCGCACCGATGCCTTGAGAGCGTCGATCACTTCGCCCGATAACTTGATCATGTAAGACCTCGCTGCAAATGACGCGCTGCGACGTGCCCGACCCTGCCCGCTGGAACGGCGAAAGCGCAAGGATCCTGCGATCGGTTCGCGTGTGGCGTAACGATTGAATTCACACCGGGATGACCGCGAGGACGGATAGAGAAAGACATGCCGGACGGCTTCGTCCGCTCATTGATTAAATGCCGTGACTTACCGAATGTAAAGCGTGCGGCGAGTGTATTCGCGCATGCGACCTAGCATGGATCCGACAAAGTGGACGCATTTGGCATGAATCGAATTCAATGCTTCATGAATTGCTTCGGATGCCTGATGTCATGAAGCACGCATGAAAAAAACGGGCGCTTGCGAGGCGCCCGTTTTCATCACACGGCGAAGAAGGTCTACGCGCGTTCGAGCACCGCCATCTCGCGCACCACGACCAGCAGCATCGAAAGACTCGCACCGCCGCTGGCGCGCAGTTCGGTCAGCAGGCGCGTATAGCGATCGAGTGCCTGCTCGCGCTTCGCTCGCCAGGTCTCGACGATCACATCCGCCGTATCGATGCCGCGCGACTGTTCGAGCGCGCTCACGGTCAGCGCGCGCTTCAGACGCGCCAGTTCCTCCAGTGCGGCCGCACGCGCGAGCAAGTCCCAGTGCGTCGCAACGGGCAAGGCCATCGCGCGCTCCGCGATGCCGCGATAATCGAGCAACGTGCCGATGCCGAAGTACACGCTCGCCACCAGTTCGAGACTGCGCTCCGTGCAGGCCGCCACTTCGGCGCTGTCGAGCCCGGCCGTGGCAATCTCGCCGCTCGCGACCCGCGCCGCCAGCGAGCTTTCCACGCCCGCATCCTCGAGGTCGCGCCGGCGCGCATACCACGCGTCGAGCTGCGTCGCGGGCAAGAGCGCAGGCAGTTGCGGCGCCAGCCGCTGCGCAGCCTCACGGCAGCGCGCCAGCACGCCGCGCGCTTCATGCGCGTCCGCGCCGCTGTGCTTCAGATGACGCAGGAACCACAGCGACGTATCGTCGAGCAGCCGCACGACATCGACGAACATGCGCGCCTGCACTTCATCGGCGACGATGTTGTCCAGCCCGTCGATGCTGCGCCACAGGTCATCGAGATCGAACACATCGCGCGACATCAGCGCGGCCCGCACGATGTCGCTCGGCTGCGCATCGGTCTCTTCCATCAGGCGATGCACGAAGGTGCATCCCACGCGATTGACGAGCGCATTGGTCAGGTGCGTCGCGAGAATCTCGCGCTTGAGCGGGTGGCGCTGCATCGTGTCGCTGTAGCGCTGCTGCAGCGGCTTCGGGAAATACTCCGGCACCATGTCCGCGACGAGCGCATCCTCCGGCACGTCCGACTCGAGCAGTTCGTCGTACAGCCACATCTTGCCGTAGGCAAGCAGCACTGCGCGCTCGGGCGACGTCAGCCCGGACTTCACCGCTGCACGCTCGGCGATCTCGTCGTCCGAGGGCAGGAACTCGATGCGGCGCTTCAGGCGCCCGGCGCGTTCCAGGAAGCGCATCATGCGCGCCTCGGCATCGAGCGTTTCGGCTTCATAGCGCTTCGCGATCGACAGCGCCTGTGTCTGCGCGTAGTTGTCCTTCAGCACGAGCAGGCCGACTTCGTCGGTCATCTCGGCGAGCAGCGCGTTGCGCTGCTTCTCGGTCATCTCGCCATCCGCGACCACGAGGCCCAGCAGGATCTTGATGTTGACCTCGTGATCCGAGCAATCGACGCCTGCGGAATTGTCGATGGCATCGGTATTGATGCGGCCGCCGCGCTGCGCGAACTCGATGCGCCCCAGTTGCGTGAGACCGAGATTGCCGCCCTCCGCGACCACCTTCACGCGCAGTTCCGCGCCGTTCACGCGCACGGCGTCGTTGGTGCGGTCGCCGACCTGGAGATGCGTTTCCGCCGTCGCCTTCACATAGGTGCCCACACCGCCGTTGTAGAGCAGATCGGCTTCGGCCAGCAGGATCGCGCGGATCAGTTCATTCGGCGCGAGCACCGACGCGCTGATGCCGAGCGCCGCCTGCACCTGCGGCGACACCGGTATCGACTTCGCCGTGCGCGGATACACGCCGCCGCCCGTCGAGATCAGCGAGGCGTCGTAGTCGGCCCAGCTGGAACGCGGCAATGCAAAGAGGCGCGCGCGTTCGTCGAAGCTCTTGGCGGTGTCGGGCGTCGGATCGAGAAAGATATGGCGATGATCGAACGCCGCGATCAGCCGGATGTGACGCGACAGCAGCATGCCGTTGCCGAACACGTCGCCGGACATGTCGCCGACTCCGACCACCGTGAAATCCGTGGTCTGGGTATCGAAGTTCATCTCGCGGAAATGGCGCTTCACGGATTCCCACGCGCCGCGCGCCGTGATGCCCATCTTCTTGTGGTCGTAGCCGACCGAGCCGCCGGAAGCAAACGCATCGTCGAGCCAGAAGCCATATTCGTGGGCGATCGCGTTCGCGTAGTCGGAGAAGGTGGCCGTGCCCTTGTCGGCCGCGACCACGAGATAGGGATCGTCCGGATCGTGGCGCACCACGTCCGGCGGCGGCACGATGCCGTCGGGCGTGCGGTTGTCGGTGACGTCGAGCAGGCCGCGCAGGAACATCTGATAGCACGCGACGCCTTCGCTGAGAAACGCCTCGCGATCCGTCACCGGCGGCGGATTCTTCACGACGAAGCCGCCCTTCGATCCCACCGGCACGATCACCGTGTTCTTGACCATCTGCGCTTTCATGAGGCCGAGCACTTCGGTGCGGAAATCCTCGCGCCGGTCCGACCAGCGCAGGCCGCCGCGCGCGACGCGTCCGCCGCGCAGATGCACGCCCTCGACACGCGGCGCGTAGACCCAGATTTCGAACATCGGCTTGGGTTCGGGCAGCCCCGGCACCTTCGACGGATCCAGCTTGAATGACACATAAGGCCGCGGCTGACCCTGTGCATCGCGATGGAAGTGATTGGTGCGCACCGTCGCGCAGATCACGCCGAGGAACTGCCGCAGGATGCGGTCTTCATCGAGATTGGGCACTTTGTCGAGCGCTGCTTCGATGTCGGCGAGCACGCGCTCGGCAGCGGCGTCGCGCGCCTCGCTGCCGCCGCCATGCGCCGGATCGAAACGCACCATGAACAGTTGCAGCAGCTTCTTCGCGATCAGCGGATTGCCGATCAGCGCGCGTTCGATATACGCATCGCTGAACGTGGAGCCGACTTGCCGCAGATACTTCGCATAGGCGCGCATGATGGTCACGTCGCGCGAGCCGAACTCCGCGCGCAACACGAGCCGGTTGTAATCATCGTTCTCGATCTCGCCCGACCACACGCTCGCGAACGCATTCTCGAACAGCGGCTTCACGCGATCGATGTCGAACTCCACATCGTCCTGCAACTCCAGGCCGAAGTCGTGGATCCATGCGTTCGGCGCGCCGGTCGGCTCGATCAGGTACGGCCGCTCTTCATCCACGCGCACGCCGAGATGTTCGAGCATCGGCAGGCTGTGCGACAGCGCAATCGGCTCGCCCACGCGATACACCTTGAAGCGGAACGCGCGCTTGCCGGCCTCGATCGGCCGGTACAGGCTCATGGAGAGCCCGCCGGCGCTCGTATGCGTCGCCTCGATCAATTCGATGTCGCGCACCGCCGTACGCGCCGGATAGTCCTCGCGATAGCCCGCCGGGAACGAATCCGCGTAACGCTGCAACAGGCGGTTGCCGGCTTCCTCGCCATGACTGTCGATGAGCGCATCGGCGAGATCGTCCTGCCAGCGCCGCGCCACCTGCACGACACGCGTTTCGAGTTCGCGCGCATCGACTTCGGGCATCGTGCCGCGATCCGCCCGCACCACGATATGAATGCGCGCCAGCGGCGACTCCGACAGCAGCGGCGTGAACTCGATGCTGCGGCCGTTGAACGCCTCCATCAGCACGCGGCTGATGCGGCGGCGCAGATCGGTGTTGAACTTGTCGCGCGGCACGAACACGAGGCACGACACGAAGCGGTCGAAGCGATCGCGCCGCACGAACAGCCGCGTGCGCTGATGTTCCTGCAGCCGCAGCACGCCGAGCGCGATGTCGAAGAGCACGTCCTCGTCGGCCTGGAACAGTTCGTCGCGCGGATACTGCTCCAGCACCGTGATGAGCGACTTCGCCAGATGCCCTTTCTCGAGGAAGCCCGCGCGCCGCACGATGTTCGCGCACTTGCGCCGCACGATCGGAATCTCGTAGGTGGGAACGAGATACGCGGTGGACGTGTACAGGCCGAGAAAGCGCCGCTCGCCGATCACCTTGCCTTCAGGCGACACGCGCTTCACGCCGACATAGTCCAGATAGCCCGGCCGATGCACCGTCGCGCGCGAATTGGCCTTGGTCAGAAAGATGGGCGCCGCGCCTTCGATGATCGCGGCTGCGCCCGGCGGCAGCGGCGTCAGGTCGCCTGCCGCCGGCGCGCGCAAGGTTTCGCGCAACAGGCCCAGCCCGGAGCCGGGCACGCCGCGCAATGCGAAACCGCCTTCGTGCTCCACCAGATCGTAGTCACGGCAGCCGAGGAACGTGAAGTGATCGCCCACCATCCATTCGAGAAACGCGCGCGACTCGATGCCGTCCGGACTCGTGTCGCGGGTCTTGAGCTCGCTGATCGCGGCGCGCGCGGTGTCGAGCAGCTTCGGCCAGTCTTCCACCGACGCGCGCACGTCGCCCAGCACGCGCGCAATGTTGTCGCGCACTTCGTCGAGGCGCGCGCCGTCGCCGCAACGGTCCACTTCGAAATGAATGAACGATTCGAGCTCGGACTGGCCGTCGCCCGCCTCGCTGTGGCCCTGCGCAACGCGCTCGATCTCGCCCTTCGCGCTGCGCCAGACGCGGAACACCGGGTGGATCACGGAATGCAGCGCAAGCCCCAGCCGGTTGAGTTCCATGCTCACCGAATCGACGAGGAACGGCATGTCGTCGTTGACGATCTCGACCACCGTATGGTCCGAGTGCCAGCCGTGCTGCTCCAGATTCGGGTTGTAGACGCGCAGCACTTCGCGCCCGTGGACGAACTTCTGCGCCGTCTGGACATGCGCCATGGCGGCGCCGTAGAGATCGGCGACATCGCGGCTCGCGATGTCCTCGACATCGACCTGCTCGTAATAGTGGCGAAGCAACGGCTCGATGATCCGCCAGGTCTGCTCCGGCAACCGTCCTCGCGCGAATTCGAGGAGATCGTTGATGAGTTGTTCGACCCGCGCTTCGTTCCTGACCAGCATGGTGTCCTCCCGAGGGTGTCGGTTGCGATGCCGCTATGGTCTGCTCTCACGTCATCGAGATTATGCGCCGCGACGCGCGTTTGCCTGCCGCCGGCCATGTGCGCCTGCACAAAGTCCGCGCCCTTCTACGGTAGACGCTGCGCATGACCTTTGCGCGACACGCGCTTTCGACCTATCGTCGATGAGAAGATTCGCAGCGCAGTCCGGACACGGAGGAATCGCCATGCAGGACACCACGGAAGTCTCCGCGCAGCAGACGGTCGTCACCGTGCGGCCTCAGGAAAAGCTCGCGACAGTACAGCATTTGCCGTATTTCATCGGCCTCTCGGCGGCGACGGCCGGCACGCGCGGACTCGCGATGCATCTCGTCGTCGTGCCGCCGGGCGGGCGCGGCGAGCCGCACGTCCATGTGGGCTACGAGACCGGCATCTATATCCTGGAAGGCCGCATCGAGACGCGCTACGGAGCGGGGCTTGCGCAATCGATGATCAACGAGCCGGGCGACTTCGTCTTCATCCCGCCCGGCGTGCCGCATCAGCCGGTCAATCTGAGCGACACCGAGCCTGCGCGCGCGGTGATCGCCCGCAATGACGCGAATGAAGCAGACCGCGTCGTGCCTTACGATCCCGACGAAGCTCAGGCGTCTCAGTAGCCGGATGCGCCGTTCATCGGCAGGTCGACGTAACCGCTATCGGCAAAGCGCGCGCCGCCGAGCAGCCCGCCCGCGAGCCTGCCGCGCACCGCGTACGAGACCTTGTTGGGGACGTCGCCGGTGGCGAAGCCGAATGCCTGCCGCGCCACCGAGAACGCCGACACCGTCACCGGCACGGCCACCACCGTCTCGCCGAAACGCGGCACCACGCCGCGCTGGTCGCTGACGCCCGTGGCAAACGGACGGCCGTTGAGGTCGAGATCGAGCGCGACGCCGTCGAAGTCGAGCGGCTCGTTGTTCGGATTCTGCACGCGCAGTTTCACGGTGAAGCGCATCTCGAGGCCCTGCCCTTCGAGCGGCTCGATGCCCGCCACCGTCACGCGCATGGCATCGCGATTGAAGAAGCCCGCGCAGCCATGCAGCGCGAACAGCACGGCCAGGCCGGCGAGAAAGAGAAGGAAGCGGCTGCGCGGGTGATTCGCTTGCATGGGATCGGGGCTCCTCGCGGGGTCATGCTGCGGGCCGCAGCACGTTCAGCAGCATGCGGCTACAGGCATGATGAAACCAGACATCGTCGACGACGAACAGCGCGGCAACCCACGCCGCGCCCACGACGATCAGATCGCAGTGCCCGCTCGTCCACAGATTGAGCGAATGGCGCGGGCCGACCCACGGCACGCCGAGCGGATTGGGCCAGTCCGCCAGCAGATGCATGAGGCCGCCGCACGCGAAGCCGAACGCCACGGGCGCCGCCGGATGCCGCCCGAGTTCGTGCCAGGACAGCGCAAGCAGCGCCGCCCAGCCCAGGCCCCAATGCGTCAGCGTGCGATGCGTGATCCAGAGCCTGCGGGCGCGCGTCCACCATGCGACTTCGAGCCAGTCCGGCGCGGTGGCGCCAGCCACACCGGCGAGCAGCGCGAGCACCGCGGGAATCATGCCCGCTCCCGCGGAGGCGGGTCCGTGCGCAGCCGACACGAGCGCCGCCGCGATGATGCCCGCAGCCCATCCGGTTGCATGATGAGCCTTGTTCGACGCCATGGAAAAACCTGCCTTGATCGCTTGCCTGGGGAGCGCGCATGTTCGCATGCGCGTTGCACCAAGCGCCGGGCTGAAACATAAACTTACGCAAATGCGTACGCGGAAACACGCCGCGCCGTCGCTGCAATGGGCGAGTCCGCGCGGCGTTGACTAGAATGGTTGTCAGAATGCTGCGCCCTTCCCGCTGCGGACGCCCCTGGCGCGTCCCACGCCCGCCTGCGCAAGCAGGCTTTGAGAGATTCTTCAGAACACCGCCGTCATGCAACACCTGAAATACCTGAGCGCTTACCCGAACACGCTTCAGGACAAGGTGCGCCGACTGATCGCCCAGCAGCAACTGGGCACCTATCTCGACGCACGCTATCCGAACCGGCACGCCGTGCAGTCCGATCGCGCGCTGTATGCGTATTGCTCGGACCTGAAGCAGGAATTCCTGCGCGTGGCTCCGGCCATCGACAAGGTCATCTACGACAGCAAGCTCGACGTCCTGCGTCACGCGCTTGGACTGCACACGGCGATTTCCCGTGTGCAGGGCGCGCGGCTCAAGGCGAAGAAGGAGATTCGCATCGCCTCGCTGTTCCGCGACACGGCGCCCGAGTTCCTGCGCATGATCGTCGTGCATGAGCTCGCACATCTGAAGGAAAGCGATCACAACAAGGCGTTCTATCGGCTGTGTGAGCTGATGCAGCCGGGCTACCATCAGATCGAATTCGACCTGCGGCTGTATCTCACGCATCGCGATCTGCTTCGCGCGAGGGCCGCGTAAGCCTCGCTGCGCTGCATCAAACCTGCCACGCAAGCGCGGCGGCATAGCCGGAAGGCGCGTCCAGCGCGGTGGCCGCAAACCCGCCCGCTTCCGGCGAAAGTGCGTAACGTAAGCCCTCGCGCGGCAAGACCGAGAAGCCTTTCAGCCCGATCCACCCGCCGCCAATACCCACGCCCTGCGCCTTCAGCACGGCTTCCTTCGCCGTCCAGCAGTCGAAGAACGCGCCGTGGCGCGCGGCTTCGGGCAGCGCCTCGATGGCTTGCCGGTCACGCTCCGCCAGCACGGCAGGCGCCAGTTCATGCCAGGCGAAGCTGGTGCGCGCCGCCTCGATATCCACCCCGACGCGTCTTTCCTGCGACACGCCAATCAGCCCGTACGATCCCGAATGCGAGACGTTGAAGTCCGGCGCGTCCGGTTCGTCGAGCAGCGGGCGTCCGTTCTCGCCGGCGTCGAGTTTCAGGCGCGCCGGATCGCCGCCGGTCAGCGTCGCCAGCACCTGACGCAGCGCCGCGCGCATGACGCTGAAGCGCGCCGCATCCTCGGGACGCAGATAACGCGCCGCGCGCGCGCGTTCGCTTGCGTCCAGCGCGGCGCAGGCGGGATCGTCGGGCGCGAGGGTCAACCGGATCGGAACGCGCCAGACGCGGATGTCAGCGGGCACGCCGGCCGGCAACGCGAGCGGTTCCAGATCGAAAGGTGCCGTCGTGATGGTCACGCGGTCACGTAGGCGCGTATTGCGCCTCGCCGTTGCCGAAGGACCAGTTCTCCTTCTTGACCTCGACGAGACTGATGAACACATCCTCGCGACGCAGCTTCAGGCGCTCATGCAGGCCATCGGCGACGGCCTTATAGAACGCGCGCTTCTTCGGCACATCGCGGCCTTCGTTCAGCGTGACCTGGATCACCACGCAATCGTCGCTGCGGGTAATACCCAGATACGTGCGATCCACGATGAAGTCCGGCGCTTCGCGCTCGGCAATGATCTGGAAGCGATCGTTCTCGGGCACGTCAAGGGTGGCGCGCATCGCGTCATACACCACGTCGCCGATGGCCGTACGGTAGGCGCTGTCTTTTCCCTTCAGCAAATCGATGCGGACGAGCGGCATGTCGAAATCTCCGGTTGGATGATTGGGCTCAGCGATGCCCCGGATGCAGCAGCAAACGCGGCGGGTTCGCGCGATCCACCATGACCACGGCATGCTGTTCGAATTCAGTCAGCAGCGTATCAGCGGTGGATTGGGTCGCGCCGAGTACGAGCAGACTGTCTTCGGCGGTCCAGACCTGCAACGGGTCGATACCCGCGCCGGACAATCCACGCAGTCCCGATTGCGCGATCCGTGCAGCCAGCGCGCGTTGCCGCGTCGCGTTGGCTTCCGGCGGCAACTCATGGCCGAATGGATTGCACGCCGTCACGAACACCGCGGTGTCGGCTTCATGTGCTTCGAGCAACGCGATCAGCGCCGGATTGCGCACGCCGATCTTCATCTCGATCGCCGGCGTTCCGTCGATCCGGTAGATCGCCGCGCGATAGGCGTCGAGCGTGGCGGCGGGCAGCGCGCGCAGCACGTGCTGCTTCGACGCATTCGCAACATCCAGCACGATGGGCTGGCCATGCGGCGTGGCGCGCGCGGCCTCGTCCCAGTCGTGGCGGCGCTGCGCCAGCGTCTCCTGGCTGACGCAGCCCTTCGCCGTGCTCAGACGTTCGAGCGCGCTCAGCCAGTGCGCATAGTAGGTGTCGCCGTGATCGGGATCGCCGGCGGCCTGCGCCGCGCGGATCGCCTCGCTCAATGCGTGCGCCCATTCCTGCCACGTGAACACCCCGCGCTCGTGCAACGCGAGCGTCATCGCGAAAGCCTGCGCTTCCCAGGGCGCGCGGAATACCGGGCCGTCGTCGTTGAAGGGCAACGCGGGCAAGGCGGCGCGGAGTTCGTGGAACTGTTGCGGGTCATTCATGCGCGGCATCGAGTAAATAAGACTCCCAGCAATCCACGCACACCGACGACGCGCTCGTGTCCGCGCCCCACAACTCGGCGGCGTCGAAACGCACGGTGTAGAGCCATTGCGGATGCTCGCCGTGGCCGAGCGCGTTCTCATCGGGGAAGACGTGCGTGCCGCGCACCGCGACGACCTGTCCGGACTTGCCGCGGCAATAACGCGGCAGACGCGTGTGCGTGGGCGGATTCATCAGCTTCGTGCGCACCGTATCGCCGACGGCGAAGCGCGCCGGTGCATGCGCCGGCCGATCCACCGGCGCACCGCGCAGCAAGGCGGCGCTGACGTCCGCGGCCCGCAGCATGCGCACGTTGGACGCGGGCGCGGCCTGCGAATAGCCAGCCTCGATTTCCGCGGCACTCGCGAGGCCCTTCGCGAGCAGCAGCTTCTTCAAGCCCTCGAACCAGATCTCGTAGTAGCTGCTGCCAAGGTATTGCGCGGGCGGCAGGCTTTCGCGCGCGGCCCGCGAGGTGTCGATGTTCCACTGGCCCGTCGCGCCCATCGCGAGCGTCACGGCCAGTACGCGCCGCTCCCACTCCGCATGGAAGGGCGACGCGCCCGGTGCATCGCAAGGATCGATCTCGACGGGCCCGAAGCCCTGCATGCCGCCCATGTCGTGCGCCGCGTTCATGCCGCCACCTCGCTCGCTTCCGACGGACTCAACGCGAGACCGGTGCCGATCATCGAATCGCGCGTGACGAGCGCGGCGAGCGCGTCTTCGTCGAGATGATCGGTGCCGGGCGGGCGCATCGGTACGACCAGATAGCGGACCTCGGCCGTCGAATCCCATACGCGCAGTTCGGTTTCATCCGGCAAGCGGACACCGAAGTCCTGCAACACGCCGCGCGGATCGATGACAGCCCGCGACCGATACGGCGCCGACTTGTACCACACCGGCGGCAAGCCGAGCACCGACCACGGATAACACGAGCACAACGTGCAGACGACCATGTTGTGAATCTGCGCGGTGTTTTCGAGGGCAACCATGTGTTCGCCCTGGCGTCCGGTGAAACCGAGCGAGGCGATGGCCGCGGTGGCGTCATCCAGCAGCCACGCGCGGAACTGTGGATCGCTCCAGGCCCGGGCCACGACGCGCGCGCCATTGCGTGGTCCGACCTTGTGCTCGTAGGTCTGGATGAAGATGTCGAGGGCTTGCGGATCGATATAGCCTTTCTCGACCAGCAGCGATTCGAGCGCCTTCACGCGCAGGTCCATTTCGGGCAGCGGACTGCCGGTGTGGTCGTGGTCGTGGTCGTGGTCGTGATCGTCGTGATGAGGGTGATCGTGGCTCATGAGCGGTCTCGCGAGTGACACAGACGCATCACGTTACCGGAGTGCGCGAAGGCGTGCAAACATCAGGCACGCGCATATCAGCCCAGTTCGAAGGTGGTCACGCCGAAGACTCGCGCAAGCGGCACATCCGGCACGCCGCGCGTGACCATGCGCGCGGTTTCGAACACGCTCGTCATGCCATGTCCGACGGCAAGCGCAACCGCCGCGGGATTGCTCTCGGGGACGTCGAGGAACACGGTTTCACCGGCGGCCTCCGCGACGAGCGCGCCATATAGCGCATGTGCGGTGGGCGCATCGTCGGCGAAGAGCGGACCGATCTTGTAGCCGCGCATGCAGCGGCGGATGACGCCGAAGCCGCGCACCGTATCGCCGGCCAGCGCCACGCGTGCGCAGGCATGCGGGAGCGTCAGCCAGTCACGCAGAAACGCTGCGCGTCGGCATGTGAATACGTGGGCGTCGTAGTCGAGCAGTGTGACGAAGGGAACGGCTGCCGCGTCGACGAGAGTGAGCGTCGCAGGATCCGGCTCGACGCTGGCCCGCGCCCTGCCTTCATAACGCACATTGCGGCCGGCAAGCACGAAACCCGATGTGCGATAGTTGGCTTGCTGCGCGAGCACGCCGTCGAGCCCGATATTGCGCGCGCCCAGATACGCCATGCCTTCGTTCCACAGGCGCAGTCCGAAGCCCCTGCCGCGCCATCCCGAACGGACGATGTACAGCCCGATGAAGCCGAACGTGTCCTCATACGCGACAGCCGAGATGCAGCCGATCGGTTCGCCATCCCATGTGCCGATAAAAAACCCTTGCGGGTCGGCGGCGAGGAAGGCGCAGGCATCGTCGAGACCGGGGTTCCAGCCTTCCGCGGCAGCCCAGTCGAGCGCGATCTGCACCTCGGACGGCGTCATGCGGCGCACGGTAAAGCGTGCGTCGTCGGGACTGGCGTGCGGCGGAGCTTCCATGCAGGACATGTGGACCTCATAGAGCTGAAGGAACTTCAGTGTCGCGCGATTCTGATGTGGGGAAAAGATGCGGGAAAAGCGGCAGACTGCGGAGGATGTGTCGGAAGAACGGGACGATGGCGATGGCGCGCCGCCCCGTTCAGGAATACCCGTGTCGCCGCTCGCTGCGGCTGAAACTCTGGCGCGAACGCCAGTCTTCGGAACGCAGGACATGCTCGCCGTCCTCGCGCGCCTGTTCTTCCGAATCGAAGCCTTCGTCGCTGTAAGCGACGACCTTCATGCCACCGCCCGCCGTGCGTTCGATGGTGATGCCCCAGTGCCACCCGCCTTCCTGATGGAAGACGTGCAGCGTCGGGTTCGACGTTGTGGTCAGTTCCATGTGCGGCTCCTTCCCCGCGATGTCCGCAAGGCCCGCCTGCGGCCTTCGACGCTCGCCCTTGCTTGCCGGCGGCTGGCTTGCCAACGTTCAATCCACTGCCTGATGTGAACCTAGCCTTACAGACCGCCGAACGGGCGGCCCCTGCCGCCTCGTTAAAACAGCATACGCAATGCGATGCTGCGGCGCAACACGAAGTTTCCCTAGGGTCGGGTGGACGTTGTGCAGACGCCGCCTGACGGAGAGCTTCGTGGCGATTGCACGGTAGCGCAATGCCTGTGTCTCCGTATTGACGGCCCGATGGCGCTTTTTTGAAATCGCCCGGCGCGATGGGCTGATGAGGTCCTTACTGCCCGCTTCTGACGCGCTTAGCCGCCCTCCGCCCGTGCTTCCGGTGCGGCGAGCCACGCCACGATGGCGCGACAGGTCCAGTTGGCGTCATCGTGCGGCAGGTCGTGGCCTGCCCACGGATGCACGAGATGCACCGTGCCCCAGTGCATGGCGGCGCGTACTGAACAGACGGGATTGACCAGCCGGTCCCGCGCCGACGACAACATCAGCACCTTCTCCGCCGGCATTTGTTTCTCCGCGCGAAACCGTGCCGCCGCGAGCAACTGCCGCAACGCATTGCCCGCGCTGGCGCCGTGCGTGCGCCGCAACGCCGCCCAGTGCGCGATATCCGCGTCCGCGCCGTCCTGCCGCTGACAGGTCAGCCGATGAATCAACACTTCGCAGCGGGCAGGCTGCCGCCAGCTCGCCGCGATGCGCAGCAGTACCGGCCATGCCGACGGCCGGAGCCTTTCGTGCATAAGAGCGAACGGCCGCATGCTCGTGTTGATCAGCACCAGCCGTTCGATATCGTCCGGATGCCGTTGCGCCCACGCGGTCGCCACCATCGCGCCGAGCGACATCGCGATCACCCGGCACGGCATGCGTACGCCGAGCGCCGTGGCGCGGGCGCGCACGAACTCCATCATCGCATCGACCGAAAGCGGCGCCGGTCGTCCCTGCTCCACGCCGTTGCCCGGCAAATCGATACAGACGATGTCCTGAGCGCCCCCCGCCAGCCCATGCGCCACCAGCGCCGCCTCGAAGCCGCCCCAGTGCCGCGTTTCACGCGTGAGGCCGCGCAGCAGGATCCATTGGCTCATCGGAGGCCCGAGCGTTGCCAGTGCTCCCGCGCGCGCCGCAACAGTTCGTCGCGCGGCGCGCCGCCCGGCAGCCAGCGTTGCGATGAATAGGCGGCGCGTGTCAGGAAATCGAAAAAGTTCGGATGGCGCCGCAACACCCGCCGCGTTCGATGCGCCTTGATCGGATTGAAGATGCCGAGCCGCGAAAACAGCTGCATCGGATTCTTGCGGATCCAGCGCCAGGAGCCGAGTTCGAGCGTCATCGGCAGGAAAATGTTGGGCGGGCGCGAGCGATCGTAGGCGAAGTCCCACAGGTCGCCGTGCAGCAGGTACTGGTGGCTCTGCGGCTCGAACGCATAGCCGTGGTGCGGGTACGACTCCTCGAACATCCGCTTGAGCAGAAACATTTCCGGCAGATGCGCCATCTGCCGCTCGGTGCGCGCATAGGGAAACCAGATGCTGTCGTCCCAGCCGAAGCCCGAATGACAGTCCAGTGCGAAGCTGAGCGGCCGCGACATCAGCTCTTCCTCGACCACGCCGAGCAGCGCGGCGCTTTCGGCTTCCATGTGGCCATCAACGGGACCGCGATACCACGGCAGCCACGGCCCGATGCGCTGACCGCCCGCGAGAAACGGCACCCGTCCCTCGGCGCTTTGCGGCGCGTTGCGCATCAGGTCGACGCCGTTCGGGTTCGCCCGCGTGCGCGCGAACATGCCGCCGGGATTGACGATCGGCATGAAGATCAGACGGATCGCGCGCAATTGCTGTTGCAGCGTGTCGTCCCATTCGAGGCGCGTCAGCAAGGCGCGCATGTATTCGAGCACGAGCTGCGTGCCGATGCATTCGAGCCCATGCACGCCGCCGAAGAAGCCGATGGCGGGCACGCCCGGATCGCTGGAACCGATGGATGCGGTCAGCAGCGGAAACACCCGTCCGCGCGAATGCACTTCGCAGCGCGTGCGCCATTCGAAGTGCGCGCCGCCCGCGACGCGAAGCGCCTCGAGTTCGTCCATCTCGGGAAAACTGCTGGTGACGACACTGCTTGCGTTCATGACGACGGCCCGCGGTCCTGTATCTGTTCTGTGCTGCGTTTTTTGAATCAGACTGTGGTTCCGTGCTTCGGTGCCTTGCGCTGGCACGGCGCTGACCATGCACTGACCATGCATTGACCTTGCGCTGACGTTGCATTGGCAAGGCCGCTGCGCTCCACCCGGAAGACCCGAGTATAGGCGGATGACCGGCAGACAATATGTCGATGCGACGACTTGCTCCTCGTGCGCGACGTCAGGACCGTCACTGCACAAAGGCGCTTCGTCACCTAGAATCAAATCACTGCCTTAGGTCCGCCGTCTCGGCGCGCGAGGTCATCGTCATGACACATCCTTCCCGCCTGATCCTGTCCGCGCTTGCGCTGTGCTGCGCGACATCCGTATTCGCCCAGACCGCCGCGCAGCTCACGGATCCCAACGCGCCCAAGACCCGCGCACAGGTCCGCCAGGAGTTCTTGTTGTGGCGCGCCGCCGGCTATGACCCGGACGACTGGCTCAACTATCCCGACAACGCCATCGCGGCAAGCCGCATCGTCGCGCAGCGGCAGGCGCAGGGGCAGACCGAGCAGCACTGATCGAAGCAGGCGCTCAGTCTTCGTGGTCGGAGTAATCGGTGTATTTGCGCGCGTCGCCTTTGACGCGCTCCGCCGGATACTTCTCGCGGTTGAGCGCCATCTTCTCGACCAGCGCGCGATACAGATCGACATCGAGCGCATCGGCGAGCATCACGAGATAGGCGAGCACGTCGGCCATCTCGTGGCGGATCGCGCGCAGCTTCGCTTCGTCGAGTTCGCTCTTTTCGCCGTTCGCCAGCCACGTGAACGGTTCGAGGAGTTCGCTCGCCTCCACCGAGAGCGCCGCCGCCAGGTTCTTCGGCGTATGAAAGCGGCTCCAGTCGCGTTCGCGGACGAACTCGCGCAGCAGGTCGCGCATCTCCGCGAGTTCGCCGCGCTCTTCGTCCTGCCGGTTACCGGGCTCCATGCCGCCCTCCGACGCGGTTCCGATCTCACGCATCCGGATACAGCCCCAGCGTGCGCGCATGCAGCCGCGCCAGTCCGAGGAGCGCATCGGTGAAGGGCGTCGGCACGCCCGTCATGGCGCCGAGTTCGCGCACGGAGGCCACCAGCGCGTCGAGTTCGACCGCCTTGCCCGCCTGCACGTCCTGCAACATTGAGGTGCGCATCGCGCCGAGCCTGCGCGTGACGGCGTGACGGTCTTCGGGCGCCTGCTCGATCGGAATGCCGAAGCGCGCGCCGATCTCCTTCGCCTCCAGCATGACCCCGGTGACGAAGCCGCGCACCAGGTCGTCGGCGAGGATGCGGTCCGTGGTCGCGCCGGTGATCGCGCTGATGGGATTCATCGTCATGTTGCCCCACAGCTTGAACCATACGTCGCGCTGGATCAGCGGCGAGAGGGTGGCGTCGAAGCCCGCCTTGGCGAACAGTGATACGAGCGCCTCGGTACGCGCAGCCGGGCCGCCCGCCACTTCGCCGATGATCAGTCCACGCCCGTGATGATGGCGGATGACGCCCGGCGTCTCGACGTAGCAGCTTGCATGCACCACGCAGCCGACCGTTTGCGCTGCCGGGATCGCGGCGCCGATGCTGCCGTGCGGATCCACCGACGACAGCTGCTTGCCGGTGAAGGGCGCGGGCAGGCCGTCGCAGAACCACCAGGGCACGCCGTTCATCGCGGTGAGGACGATCGTGTCAGGCCCGATGAGCGGCGCGATGTGGGCGGCGACCGATTCCATCGCCGGGGCCTTGACGGCCACGATGACCAGATCCTGCACGCCGAGGTCCGCCGGGTCGGCGCTCGCCGCGACCTTCACGGTATGGGTCGCGTCCTGTTCGACGAGCCGCAGCCCGTCCTGCCGCAGCGCCTCGAGCGTCGCGCCGCGCGCGACCACGCTGACGTCGCAACCCGCCTGCGCGAGCTTGACGCCGAGCCAGCCGCCGATGGCGCCCGCGCCGTAGATGCCTGTTTTCATGGTGCTGATTCCTCTCTTCGCTGGCTATCGATCGTTCGCCATTGTAAGAGGGGAATCCGGCGCCGCTGCACATTCAATGCGCGATGCCCGTCGCGAGCCGGGCCAGGATCAGCAGCGTCGCGCCGAACGCGCCCGCCAGCGCGACGGCGACGAACGGCAGAAGCGATACCTTCACCTCCGCGAAATCAGCGTTGTGGGACGCGCGCCGGCGCACGCCGAAAAAACTCCACAGCACGATGCGGATCATCTTCAAGAGGTTCACGAGCGGCTCCTTCAAGGGGACATGCGTTGTTCATGTCCCGATGATGAGCGCTGCTGCCCGCAAAAAACAGCAGCAGTTGCGGCGTTTCGAGCGGTAGCAGAAGGCCGCGCTCTAGGGGCTTGCGCCGCTGTTTCAAGAGACGCGCGGCAAAAATATAGTGTGCTTGAAGACCCGTTGAAGGGTATTGAAACGATAGCCTGCGCACCTACCTTGGATGCAGAGGCGGCGAACCGACACGCTGCCGTTTCAACTTCCTGCTGCCGGCCACATGGCCGCAACCCTGGAGACTGGACCATGAGTGACTTTTATTTTGGCGGCGACCTGTTCTCGGAACTGGACCGCGTGCAACGGCAGGTGTCCTCGCTGTTCGGCAACGTGCCTTCGAGCATTCGTTCGAGCCGCGCGGACAGCTTTCCGCAACTGAACATCGGCAGCACCGACGAGGCCATCCAGATCGTCGCGTTCGCGCCGGGCGTCGAGCCTGCATCGCTCGATGTCACCGTCGACAAGGGCACGCTCACCATCAGCGGCGAACGGCGCGCGCCGGCAGCCGCGGAAGGCTCGCGCACCTATGCGAAAGAGCGCTTCAAGGGCAGCTTCCGCCGCGTGATCGAACTGCCGCAGAACGCGGACAGCGACAAGGTCGAAGCGCGCTATGAAAACGGCACGCTGTTCATCACCATCGGCAAGCGCGAAGCATCGAAGCCGCGCGCCATCACCATTCAGTAAGAGGGAAGCCATCATGATCGATACCCCGCAAAGCGCAACGCAAGCCACGCCGCAAACCACGCCGCAAACCGCAGCCCGCGTCGCACCGCAGACCGTGGACGCCGTGCGCCGCACTACGGTGACGCCCGCCGTCGATATCATCGAGGACAGCCAGGGCATTACCGTCTATGCCGACCTGCCCGGCGTGCCGCGCGAGAAGCTCGATGTAAAGGTGCACGACGCGCGCCTCACCATCGAAGCCGAAGCGGACCTGCCGGTGCAGGGCGCGGTCCGTGCGCATCACACTGAACTGCGCGCGCCGCGTTTCGTCCGCGCGTTCACGGTGAGCGACGACTTCGACACCACGAAGATCGACGCCAATCTCAGCCATGGCGTGCTGAAGCTCACCATTCCGCGCCGCGAGCAGGCGCGTCCGCGTCGCGTCGAAGTGCGCGCAAGCTGAAACACCGGCAAGCCCAACACGCCCGACAAGAACGGCCGCGATCTTCGCGGCCGTTTTCGTGTCTGGAAGCGACTCTCTATAATCGTCCCTGGCGGCGCCCGCCGCCCCAAGTTCAATCATTCAAGAAAACAAGGGACTATCGTGAAGAGGCTGTTGACGGTGTTGTTGGGTTCGATGCTGACCGTATCGATCGGAGCGCATGCGAAGGAATGGTCGACGATCCGCTTTGGCGTCGACGCAAGTTATCCGCCTTTCGAATCGAAAGCGCCGGACGGCTCGCTGGTCGGCTTCGATATCGATGTCGGCAATGAACTGTGCCGCCGCCTCAACGCGAAGTGCGTGTGGGTGGAAAACGCCTTCGACGGCATGATTCCCGGCCTCAAGGCCCGCAAGTTCGACGGCGTCCTGTCCACCATGTCGATGACGCCCGCGCGCGTCAAGCAGATCGCCTTCTCGAGCAAGCTCTTCCACGTGCCGACGCGCCTCGTGGCGAAGCGCGCCTCCTCGATCCAGCCGACCGCCGAAGCGCTCGCGGGCAAGACGGTCGGCGTCGAACAGGGTTCGATGCAGGAAACCTATGCGAAGGTCCACTGGGGCGCGCAGGGCGTGAAGGTGGTGTCGTATGCCGATCAGGACCAGGTCTATCAGGATCTGCTGGCCGGCCGTATCGATGCCTCGCTGCAGAACGCCGTGCAGGCCGAGCGCGGCTTCCTCGATACGCCGCGCGGCAAGCCTTACGGTTTCGCGGGCGGCGCGCTGGAAGACAGCGCGATCTTCGGGCCCGGCACGGCCATCGGCCTGCGCAAGGAAGACACCGACCTGAAGGAAAAACTCGACGGCGCCATCGCCGCGATGATCAAGGACGGCACGTACAAGCGCATCGAGCAGAAGTATTTCGACTTCGACATCTACGGCGAGTAATCACCTTGACGCAGCCGCCCGCATCCGGTTCCTCCAATGTCCACCGCGCGGCGGCTGTCGGCTATACGGCCCACGCGGACAGCTATGTGCGCGGACGGCCCGACTATCCGCCCGCGCTCACGGGCTGGCTCGTCGAACAGCTCGGGCTCGGGCCGGGTGCGAGCGTGGTCGACCTGGGCGCGGGCACCGGCAAGTTCACGCCGCGGCTCGTGCAGACCGGCGCGCAGGTTTTCGCGGTCGAGCCGGTCGATTCCATGCGCGCGAAGCTCTCGGCCGCGTTGCCCGAGGTCGAGGCGCTGGCGGGCAGCGCGCAGTCCATTCCGCTTGCCGACGCCTCGGTGGATGCCGTCGTCTGCGCCCAGTCGTTCCATTGGTTCGCCAGCCGCGCGGCGCTCGACGAGATTCATCGCGTCCTCAAACCGGGCGGCAGGCTCGGCCTCGTCTGGAACATGCGCGATGCCCGCGTGCCGTGGGTCGCGAAGCTGGACGCCATCGTCAACCGCTACGAAGGCGACACGCCGCGCTACTACACCGGCGCCTGGCGCAGCGCGTTTCCGCATGCGGGTTTCGGGCCGCTCGTCGAAACGCACTTCGGCATTGGCCACACGGGCGCGCCGGAAGACGTGATCCTGAATCGCGTGCGTTCCACGAGCTTCATCGCGGCGCTGCCTGAGGCAGAGCGCGAGGACATCGAGCGCGCGGTGCGCCAGTTGATCGACGATGAACCCGACTTGCGCGGTAAAAGCGAAGTCACCGTGCCTTACGAGACCGCCGCCTTTCTCGCCGTGCGTCAATAGCCTTTCCGTCGAAGCATCCGCCGCGCACCCTGCCGGCATCCCGCGCACGCCGCCAGTAGAATGAACCCGACCTCGCATCGGCACTGAAATACCGCACTGAAAATACCGCACTGAGCGAGGCCGCGCGCGAATGGAGATCCGATCCGCATGATCTGACATGACCGGAGCGGCCGGCGGGCTGGCGCCGCTCACTCTCGCAAGGAGAGTCCATGAAGGTGCTTGCCGTTCATCCCAGCGGGCTGATGTACACCCGCGTATTCCTCCGCCTCGAACCGCTCGGGCTCGAAACCGTCGCGGCCGCCGTGCGCCGCGCGGGACACGATGTGCGCCTGATCGACCTGCAAGTCGAAACGCATCGCGACCTCGACCGTCTGATCCGCGACTGGCGTCCCGATGCGCTGTGTTTCTCGGGCAACTATCTCGCCAACATTCCCGAAATCATCGATCTCGCCCGCGCCGTCCGCGACGTCCTGCCGGCCTGCTTCGTGTTCGTCGGCGGACATAGTGCGTCGTTCACGGCGGCGGACCTGCTGCGCCACGCGCAAGGCGCGATCGATTGCGTGCTGAAAGGCGAAGGCGAGGCCTCAGTGAATGCGTTGCTGCATGCGGTCGCGAGCGGCGCTTCCCTGCTCGACGTGCCCGGCGCGGTGACGAGCGAAGGCGCGGGACCGCCGCCGCGCTTCGTCGACAGTCTCGATGACCTGCTGCCCGCACGCGATCTGCTGCGGCATCGGCGCAAGTATTTCATCGGCACGCTGGATCCGTGTGCGTCGATCGAATTCGCGCGCGGCTGTCCGTGGGACTGCACGTTTTGCAGCGCGTGGACCTTTTATGGGCGCAGCTATCGCGCGCGCAGTCCGCAGGTGATCGCCGATGAACTGGCGTCGATCCGTGAGCTGGGCGTGTTCATCGTCGACGATGTCGCCTTCGTGCACGCCGAGCACGGCATGGAGATAGGCCGCGCGATCCAGCAACGCGGCATCCGCAAGCAGTATTACCTCGAAACCCGTGGCGATGTGCTGCTGCGCAACCAGGAGGTGTTCCGTTTCTGGCGCACGCTCGGCTTGCAGTACATGTTCATCGGCATGGAGGCGATCGACGCCAAAGGGCTGAAAGCGTTTCGCAAGCGCATCACGCTCGACAAGAATTTCGAGGCGCTGGAGTTCGCGCGATCGCTCGGGATCACGGTCGCGATCAATCTCATCGCCGATCCCGACTGGACGCGCGAACGCTTCGAGGCGGTGCGTCAATGGTGCCTGGAGATTCCGGAGATCGTGAACATCAGCGTCAACACGCCTTATCCCGGCACGGAGATCTGGCTGCGCGAACAGCGCCGGCTGACGAGTCTCGACTATCGTCTCTACGACATCCAGCACGCCGTGCTGCCCACGCGCCTGCCCTTGCCCGAGTTCTACGCGGAACTCGTGCGCACGCAGCAGGTGCTCAATCGCAAGCACATGGGCTGGGCGGCCTTGCGCGGCGCGGCGGGCCAGGCCGTGCATTTGCTGATGCAGGGTCAGACGAATTTCATCCGCATGCTGTGGCGCTTCAACTCCGTGTTCGATCCGCGCCTGCAACTGGGCGATCACGCGCGCACGGTGCGTTACCCGATGACGCCGCCGCTCCCGCCCGACGCGGCCGCGAACGTCAAGGCCGTCTACGTGCACGGACCGATGGGGCGCAAGTCGCGGCGCATCGATGACGCGACCGAGAAGTTCGTCGACGAAACGCGAAGCGGCGCGGACTAGCGCTTTCTTCAAAAACAAGGAGAGGTCGATGGCAACGCTCAAGCAGATCCAGGCCCGGCTCAGGAAGTTGCAGGAACGCGCGGAGAGCCTGATTGCGGACCACGCGCAGGCGGTGCTCGACGACATCCGCGCGATGATGGAGCGCCACGGTCTCGCTGCGGACGACACCGAGCGGCTACGCAAGAAGTCGAGGCGCGCGGCCAAGCCGAATGTCGCGATTCCCGCGCCCGTGAAGCGGCACGAAGCGGTGAACCGGGCCGCGAAAACGGGCAAGCTGCCGGCGAAGTATCGCAATCCGGAGACCGGCGAGACCTGGAGCGGCTGGGCGCGGCCGCCTGCGTGGATCGCCAATGTGAAGGACCGCAGCCGGTTTTTGATTGATGCGGAGGGGGTGGAGGTCGCGGTGAAGCCGAAGGCGAAGGCGGCCGCGAAATCCAGGCCGAAGCCGGCCGCGAAGAAGTCCGCAGCAGTGCCGGCTCGCAAGACGTCCGGCAGGAAGACGGCATCGCGGAAGTGAGGATTTTTGCCGTTGAGGAAACGTATCGCACCCGGAACGGTCTATCGGGCCCGACACCGCTGTGACGGCTTCGAAGACTGCGACCGCCCTTCCTGGCAAGGAGGTGCGGCAGCAAGCACCTCAGCGCGCAATGTCTGAAGGTTACTCGACGAGCGCGCCCAGCGGCCAGCCGTTCCCAGCTGTCTTCACAGGCTCGCCACGTGCCGCGCCCGAACTGCGACCTCAGCCAAAAGGCCGGGTGATTGAGCGGTTCTGTAACGAAATCTATAAAAGTATACGAACGTATATGAATCTCCCGATATACTTAGGTAGAGATTCTTATACAGAGACAGATGATGGATCCAGTCAGAAATCCCTTCGCGCCGGGTGCAGGCAGTAAGCCGCCTGAACTCGCTGGCCGTGAAGCCATCATTGAGGACGCGCGCATTGCCATTGAGCGTGCATTGCTGTGCAAGCCCAGCCGTTCGCAAATGTTTCTTGGATTGCGAGGCGTCGGCAAGACTGTTCTGCTCAATGCGGTCGAAGCGCTTGCTGAGAACCGTGGGCACGTGACTTCGATGATCGAGGCTCCTGAGAACAAGTCCTTGGGCGAGCAGTTGCTGCCTCGCTTGCATCAAGCGCTCCGAAAGTTGTCCGCAACGGCCAATGCAAAGGCGAAAGCGTACGATGCACTGCGAGCCCTCAGGTCATTTGCTTCGACGTTCAAGCTTGAATACGGCGACATTGCGATTGCAGTGGATGCCGAAGAAGGTGTCGCAGACAGCGGAGATCTTGAAAATGATCTTCCCGAGTTGTTCGTGCGGGTCGGCGAGGCTGCCACGGCCGCAGGCAAAGCGTGGACCCTGCTCATTGATGAAGTCCAATATCTCAGCGAAAAAGACCTGGCGGCGCTAATCGTAGCGTTGCACAAGATCAACCAGAGAGGCTTGCCTGTACTGTTTTTTGGCGCCGGCTTGCCCCAGGTCGCCGCTTTGTCGGGAGAGGCCAAGTCCTACGCCGAGCGATTGTTTCATTTCCCTGAAATCGGTGCGTTGCCGGAAGAAGACGCGAAAGCAGCGATCCGCCAACCTGTTACTGATGAGGGTGCATTCGTTGACGAGGCAGCCCTGATCGAGATTTTTGCGAAAACCAGGGGGTACCCCTACTTCTTGCAGGAGTGGGGTCACCAATGCTGGAATCTCGCAGCCGGCGATACGATTACCGTCGCCGATGCGCAGCTAGCCGAGACGACAACACTCAAGCGACTGGACGAGGGTTTTTTCAAGGTACGCTTTGATCGGCTCACGCCTAAAGAACGTGAATACGTCATTGCGATGGCGAAATTGGGCAATGGCCCGTACCGTTCCGCCGATGTTGCCGACGCGCTGGGTGAGACCCTGCAGAGCCTCGGCCCCCGCCGCGCGCAGATCATCAGCAAAGGCATGATTTACAGTCCATCACATGGAGACGTAGCGTTTACTGTGCCGATGTTCAATGACTACCTGATTCGCAATTTCATCCAGCAGCCCTAGACGTCCCGGCCGTTCTGAAGCGGATCTGATTAATGCCGGCGCAGGGACGGCGCGGCGGGGCTGCGTTCTCGCGTGTTGGACTATCAGTGTCAACAATTCAGTGCATGTGCAGAAGCTTTTACAGACAGCCTGGCGCCACGAACCACGAGCGCATGAGCCGTCCAAAATCGGCACACTGTTTGCATGACGCAGCCTGACCCTGTCGATAACGCCGAGGACCTCATGCATCATTCGATCGAACCTCATGAGCTGACCCACATCGATCTCTCGCGGTTTCAGGTGGTGCAGGTCTCCGATGGAACCTTCACCGTGGTCTTGTGGGAAGCGGCCGAACTCACGCCCGCCCCGACGGGTCCGGCCACCCTCACCATTCGTCTGTGCGATCCGCTCAATCCGGTGCGCCGCAAGGATGTCTGCGAGCATCTGCGGACGCATCTCGCGGCTGCGCGCGTCAAACAGAACCGTCCGCGCCACGCGCAACGCGTGCTGCGAGACCAGTCAGTCGTCAGCCGCCCCTGATCGCTTTCTCTAAGAAGGTCCACAGCGCGTCGTCGGCGGAATACGGCACGTTGAAGCGAAAGCACGGACTTGCCGCGTCGCCGGGACGGAAGTAAGACCCCGGCGCCAGCCAGATGCCATGCTGCAAAGCCTGCGTCGCGACGGTGTTGCCGCGCGCGGGATCGATTGGCAGCGCGCCCCACACGAACAGCCCCGCGCGCGGCCGGCGGAACAGTTCCACGCCGAGCGCGTCCATGCGCTCTTCGATCAGCACGTGCGCGTCCTTCAGCTTCTCGACGACGAACTCGACGTGCCGCGCGTAGCGTCCTTCCGTCAGCACCTTTTCCACGATCCGCTCGGTCGCCTCCGAGGTCGTCAGCCCAACCGCCATCTTCGTGCGCGCCAGTTCGCGCAGCACGTCGCGCTCCGCGACGACATAGCCGCAGCGGAGCGACGGCGTGATCGTCTTCGCGAACCCGCCGACGTACAGCACGCGATTGAGCCCTTCCATCGATGCGAGCAACGGCGCGCCGGGCGGCGCAAGTTCGCGGTTCACATCGTCCTCGACGACCCACAGGCCGTGGCGCTCCGCGATCTGCATCAGCCGAAAGGCCGAAGCCATGCTGAAAGTCGCGCCGGTGGGGTTCTGCAGCGTGGTATTGAGGAACACCGCTTTCGGCCGGTGCTCGATGACGACGCGCTCGAACACATCGGTATCGATGCCCGCGACCGTGCGCGGCACGCCATGCACCTGCAAACCCGCGAGTTGCAGAATCTGCAGCAGGTTGCAGTAGCCAGGATCCTCGACGACCACGGCATCGCCCGGACGCAGCAGTGTGCGCACGATCAGGTCGAGCGCCTGCGTGGCGCCGGCGGTCAGGAGAACGTTCGTGGCGGCATCGACCGGCAGGCCATGGCGGTCGAGTTGTTCCGCGATGCGCTCGCGCAGTGGCGCGAACCCGTACGGATGCCCGTAGTCGGCGATGCGCGCCGCCGGCACGCGGCTCACCGCGCGCAATGCGTGCTGCAGGCCGCTTTCATTGACCCATTCGTTGGGCAGCCAGCCGCAGCCGGACTTGATCGGCACCGAATGATCCGCGAAGACATCCGACAGCAGCCAGGTCGCGGTGAGGCTCGGCGGCTGCCACGCCCGTTCGCGCACGGGCTCGCTGCGGCCACGCACGGCCACCCGATAACCCGAACCGCGCCGCGCAGTGACGAGGCCCATCGACACGAGCCGGCCATACGCTTCCGTCACCGTGAAAGTGCTGAGCCGCTCGGCTTCGGCCAGCCGCCGCACCGACGGCAGCAGCGCGCCCGCGCGCAGCGTCTGCTCCTCGATGGCCTGCGAGAACGCGCGCACCAGTTGTTCGACGAGCGTCGGCGTCTGACGCGAGCCGCGCTCCAGCTTGAGTTCGATCATGAAGGCGAGAATAGCGCGGGCCATGCGCGTTGACCAATACAGTTCACCGCATTTTGCCAGCACAGTTAGCAACGCAGTGAGAGAACTGTCTATGCCGCGCAAAATGGCTGCGGAATACAGTGCCGTAACCGCCTTTTTTCCGGAGAAGACCTGCCATGAATGCCCGCCCCGTCATCGAAGACCTTTCGTCGTTCTGGATGCCCTTCACCGCCAATCGCCAGTTCAAGGCCGCGCCGCGCCTGCTGGAAAGCGCGAAAGGCATGTACTACCGTTCGACCGACGGCCGCGACGTGCTCGACGGCACCGCCGGCCTGTGGTGCGTGAACGCGGGCCATTGCCGGGACGAGATCGTCGAGGCGGTACAGAAGGCCGTCTCCACGCTCGACTTCGCGCCGACCTTCCAGATGGGCCATCCGCTCGCGTTCGAAGCCGCCAGCCGCGTCGCCGGCCTGATGCCCGAAGGGCTCGACCGGATCTTCTTCACGAATTCGGGTTCGGAATCCGTCGATACCGCGTTGAAAATGGCCCTCGCCTATCATCGCGCCCGGGGCGAAGGCCAGCGCACCCGTTTGATCGGCCGGGAGCGCGGCTATCACGGCGTCGGCTTCGGCGGCATTTCGGTGGGCGGCATCGCGCCGAATCGCAAGACCTTTTCGGGCGGCCTGCTGCCGTCCGTCGATCACCTGCCGCATACCCACGATCTCGCCCACAACGCGTTCACCATAGGTCAGCCGGCGTGGGGCGAGCATCTCGCGGAAGAACTGGAGCGCATCGTCGCGCTGCACGACGCCTCGACGATCGCCGCAGTGATCGTCGAGCCGCTCGCCGGCTCGACCGGCGTGCTGGTGCCGCCGAAGGGCTATCTGCAAAAGCTGCGCGACATCTGCACGAAGCACGGCATCCTGCTGATCTTCGACGAGGTCATCACCGGCTTTGGCCGTCTCGGCAAGGCGACCGCCGCCGAATATTTCGGCGTGACGCCGGACCTCATCACGATGGCCAAGGCGATCAACAACGCGGCCATTCCGATGGGCGCAGTGGCCGCGCATCGCAAGGTTCACGATGCGATCGTCGATGCGGGCGCCGCCAACGCCATCGAACTGTTCCACGGCTATACGTATTCGGCGCACCCGGTCGCGACGGCGGCGGCAATTGCCACGATCGATCTCTATCAGCGCGACAAGCTGTTCGAGCGCGCCGCGTCGAAGGCGGAGAAGTTCGAGAGCGCCGTCCACGCGCTGCGCGACGCGCCGTTCGTCAAGGACATCCGCAATCTGGGTCTGGTGGCGGGCATCGAACTCGAATCGCGCGAAGGCGCGCCGGGCGCGCGTGCGTATGAAGTGTTCGTCAAGTGCTTCGAGGCCGGCGTGCTGGTCCGCTACACCGGCGACATTCTCGCGTTCTCGCCGCCGCTCATCATCGAGGATGCGCAGATCGAGCAGATCTTCGGCACGGTGAAGAAGGTGCTGGAAAGCGTCAAGTAAGCGTCTTCAATGCCGGTGAGTGCCACTTTATGAGGCCGTTTTTTTGCGGACTATCGCATTTCGGCAAATGCGGGTCTTCACTGATGACGGCGCAAGAACCGGGGTGAAGGAAGCGCGCGGCATCCGCATCATGGACACATTCACTCAACGAGGAAGAAACCATGAATGCGCCTCACGTCGTCGCCGAACCGCACATCCTGTATCTCGGCACGCCTGTCGTGCTCGTCAGCACCGTCAACGAAGACGGCACGCATAACCTCGCACCGATATCGTCGGCATTCTGGCTGGGCTGGCGCGGCGCGCTCGGCATCGCGACGAGTTCGCAGACCGCGCAAAATCTGCTGCGCACCGGCGAATGCGTGCTGAACCTGCCGTCGAGCGGAGAAGTGAGCGCTGTCGACCGGATCGCGCGAACCACGGGCATGAATCCCGTCTCACCGTTCCGGCAGGCGTTGGGCTATGTGTATGAACCCGACAAGTTCGGGCGCGCGGGCATGACGCGAGTGAAGTCCGATACCGTCGCCGCTGCTCGCGCGCTCGAATGCCCGATCCAGCTCGAAGCCGTGCTGGCAGCCGCGCATGGCATCGGCGAGGACAGTGACGAACTGCGCGGCGCGCTGAGTCTCTTCGAAGTGCGGATCCAGCGCGTTCACGTCCATCCTGATCTGCTCATGGACGATCACGCCAATCGCATCGATCCGGACAAGTGGTCGCCGCTCATCATGAGCTTCCAGAAGTTCTATGGGCTCAGCGGACAAGTGCATCCGTCCAGACTCGCCGAGATTCCGGAGAATGCATACGAGGCGCTTGCGCAGGTGTGAAGCCAGCACGTCCCAACGCACGACGCCGCGCATCAGCGCGGCGTCGTGCAATCCAACGGAATACAACCGGCCTCAACCGTAAACCGGGAACCGCTTCGTCAACTCCGCGACCTGCGCGCGCACGCGTTCGAGACTGGCCGCGTCCTCCGGGCTTTCGAGCACATCGGCAATCAGGTTGCCGACGATCTCCGCCTCCTTCGTGCCGAAACCGCGCGTGGTCATCGCGGGCGAGCCGAGCCGAATGCCGCTCGTGACGAAAGGCTTCTCCGGATCGTTCGGGATCGCGTTCTTGTTGACCGTGATGTGCGCTGCCCCGAGCGCCGCTTCAGCAGCCTTGCCCGTGATCTTCTTGGCGCGCAGGTCGACCAGCATCACGTGGCTTTCCGTACGGCCCGAGACGATGCGCAAGCCGCGCTTCACCAGCGTTTCCGCCAGCACGCGGGCGTTGTCGACCACCTTCTGCTGATACTCCTTGAACTCCGGCGAGAGCGCTTCCTTGAACGCAACCGCCTTCGCCGCGATCACGTGCATCAGCGGACCGCCCTGGATGCCCGGGAAGATCGCCGAGTTGATCTGCTTCTCATACTCGGCCTTCATCAGGATCACGCCGCCGCGCGGGCCGCGCAGGCTCTTGTGCGTGGTCGTGGTGACGAAGTCCGCATGCGGCACCGGATTCGGATACACGCCCGCCGCGATCAGCCCGGCATAGTGCGCCATGTCCACCATCAGATAAGCATCGACGCTCTTCGCGATCTTCGCCAGCCGCTCGAAGTCGATCTTCAGCGCAAACGCCGAAGCGCCCGCCACGATCAGCTTCGGCTTGTGCTCGCGCGCCTGCTGCTCGGCCGCGTCGTAATCGATGTCTTCAGCTTCGTTCAGGCCGTAGCTCACGACGTTGAACCACTTGCCCGACATGTTCACCGGCGAGCCATGCGTCAGGTGACCGCCGTGCGCGAGGCTGAGGCCCATGATCGTGTCGCCCGGCTTGAGCATCGCAAAGAACACGCCCTGATTGGCTTGCGAACCGGAGTTCGGCTGCACGTTGGCCGCTTCCGCGCCGAACAGCTGCTTCACGCGGTCGATGGCCAGCTGTTCCACCACGTCCACATACTCGCAGCCGCCGTAGTAACGCTTGCCCGGATAGCCTTCCGCATACTTGTTGGTGAGCTGCGAGCCTTGCGCTTCCATGACGGCGGGGCTCGTGTAATTCTCCGACGCGATCAGTTCGATGTGCTCTTCCTGACGGCGATTTTCATGGCTGATGGCCGCCCAGAGTTCGGGGTCGACGTTTTCGACGGTGCTGCTAGCGCGATTGAACATGGTGAAGTATCGATGAAAGTTGAAGTCGAACTGCTTCGGGTGCCTGATCCACACGTTGCATTTCACCGAAGTCGCGCGCGGCCCGCTAGAAGAATTCCGACATTCCGATGGGACGGGACGCCACAACAGCACAAAAAAATCGAAGGCCGGATTGCTGCATGACCTTCGATTCGCATGACCGTGCGCCTGATCGTCGGCGAACCGCCGTCAGTGGGCGCGAAGCACGTCGGGCGCCTTAGCGTTCCATGACCAATAGCGTCGACGTCGCCGATGCGAACAGCCGCCCGCTCATGTCCATCAGCGATGCCTCGGCGAACGCCGCACGCCGTCCGATGCTCAGCACGCGCCCTTCCGCGCGCACCACGCCGGTGTCGCGCGTAATGGCCTTGTGGTACGCCACCTTGAGTTCGAGCGTCGTGTAGGCCTGCGTCGCGGTCAGGCACGAGTGCACCGCGCAACCGCATGCGGAATCGAGCAGCGTGGCCGCATAGCCGCCGTGCACGGTGCCGATGGGGTTGTACGCATGATCGCCAGGCACGCCCGCGAACACTGCCCGGCCCGCTTCCACTTCGATGAAGTCGAATTCCAGCGACACCAGGATGCCGGGCCTGCGCCCGCTCGCAATCAGCTTGCGCATTTGCGCGAGGCCATCGAGGCCCGCAGCCGTCTCTTCGATCAGACTCATTTCGCCTTCTCCGTCGTGCTGCTTGCTGTCTGGATCGTGCTGTCGTCGCCAGTGACGCTCCAGCCGCCGCCCAGCGCGCGGTACAAGGCCACGGCGGCGAGCGCATGGTCGCGTTGCGACTGGTTGAGCGCATCGGCGTCGCGCAGATAGGTCTGCTGGGCGTCGAGCACGTCGAGGAAGCTCGCCGCGCCGCCCTTGTACAGCTGCGTCGACAGCGTCAGCGACTGACCGGACGCCGTGAGCGCATCGTTCAGGCGCGCGCTCGATTCGGTCGTGCTGACGAGATCGCTGCGCGTGTCCTCGACGTCCTTCAGCGCTTGCAGCATCGTCTGGCGCAGATCGAGTTCCGATTCGCGCATGCGGCTCTCGTTCTGACCGATTTCCGCCGTGATGCGCCCCGCGTTGAAGATCGGACTAGTGGCATTGAGCGCGGCCGAGAACAGGTTGTCGGTAAGCGTCGGCAGGCCGAGATACGACGACGCCAGCAGGCCATCGGTCAGACGCAGCGAGAACTTCGGATAGCGCTCCGCCCGCGCCACGCCCACTTCGGCCGCGCGTTGCTGAACCGTGGCGTAGGCCGCCAGCACGTCGGGACGGCGCAACAAGGCCTCCGACGGCAACATCTGCGGCGCGCCGCCCGCCGGCACCGGAATGCGCGGCGCCGTGCCGGCATCGGCGAGCATCAGGCGGTCGAGCGCTTCCGGCGTGCGTCCCGAATACACCGCGATCAGGCTCAACTGATGCTGGATCGTGGCCTGCGTGCGCGGAATGCGCGACAGCAGATCGCTCAGTTGATTCTGCGCGCGCGCGACATCGAGCTGGGTGGAAAGGCCGTATTGCAGGCGGCGCTGCGTGAGCCTGAGCGCGCGCTCGCGGATCGCCTGATTGTCCTGCAGGATCTTCAGTTCGGCCTGGGCCCAGCGCAGGTCGATATACGCGGCGGCCGTGTTCGCCGCCAGCGCGAGCCGCACCTGATCCGCCGCATGTTGCCGCCCGACCAGCTGCGCCTGCGAGGCCAGCAGTTCCAGCCGCTCGCCGCCGAACACGTCAGGCGTCCAGCTCAGCGCGAGCCCGATGCCCGCCTGCCTCACGTAACCGAGCGGCGGCGGCGTGTTCTGGCGCGAATCGGACGCGCCGGCATTGACATCGAGTTGCGGCAGCAGCACCGAGCGGCGCTGCGTCGTGATGGCCTGCGCCTGCTTCACGCGTTCGAGCGCGGCTTGCAGATCGAGGTTCTCATCGAGCACCGACGCCACCAGTTCGTGCATCAGCGGATCGTTGAACTGCTGCCACCAGGCGAGCGGATCGGCGGCGGCTTTGGGCGTCACGACGCTCCAGTCGACGGGCGCGGTGGCCTGGACGGTCGCGGGCAGGTCGGCGTGCGTGGCGGGCTGCACCGCGCAGGCGGCAAGCGTCAGAAGCGCGATGGTTGAGAGGACGAGTTTCTTCATGGTCGGAGTCGGATGGAAACCGGATTCAATGAGCGTCCGGCGATGCCGGCGCAACGCCTATCGGCTTGGCGAACAGCACGGTCGCGAGGCCGAACAGAAAACACAGCGCGAGCACGTAGAAGCAGTCGGCGAAGGTCAGCACGAGCGCCTCGCGCAGCACCAGCGCGTGCAGCGACGCCAGCCCCGCCTGCGAGGCGTTCAGCGCGTCGCCCGCCACCGAGGCGAGATGCGACGAACTGCGCGCCAGCATGTCTTCCACGGCGGAGCGCCCGGTCGTCACGTTCTCGTTGAGGCGCAGATAGTGCAGATTGAGACGGTCGTTGAGCATCGTGGAACTCACCGCAATGCCGATCGCGCCGCCCAGGTTGCGCATCAGGTTGAACAGGCCGCTCGCCGACTTGAGCCGCGACGGCGGCAGCGAACCGAGCGCCATCGTGACGATGGGCGGCACCGCGAACTGCTGACCGATGCCGCGCAGCGCCTGCGGCAGCAGGAATTGCTGCCAGCCCCAGTCATGCGTGAGCGGCGTATAGAAGTAACAGCCCGCACCGAAGCAGACGAGCCCGAAGGCCAGCAACACGCGCATGTCGATGAAGCGCGACGCGAAGCCATACACGCCGATCGACAGCAACTGGAAACACCCGACCGACAGCAGCGCGAGACCTGTATGCAGCGAATCGAAACCGCGCACGCGCGCAAGGAACACCGGCGTCAGGAACACCGAGACGAAGATGCCGATGCCGGTCACGAACGACAGCACGCTGCCGATCGCGAAGTTGCGCACCGCGAGCGCACGCAGATCGACGATGGGGTCTTTCGCGGTGAAGGCATGCACGAGGAACAGGAAACCGCAGATCGCCGAGATCCACGTGCACGCGATGATCACGTTGTCGCCGAACCAGTTCTTGCGCGGCCCTTCTTCCAGCACGTATTCGAGGCAGCCCAGAAAACCCGACATCAGCGCAATGCCCAGATAGTCGCCCTTCTTCAGCAGCGAGAGATCCGGCGTGTCGATATGCACGTACTTCGGCACCAGCAACGCGACCACGAGACCCGGCACGACGTTCAGGTAGAACAGCCAGTGCCACGACCATTGATCGGTGATCCAGCCGCCGATCACCGGACCGACCGCCGGCGCGAGCGAGGCCAGCGCGCCGATGGTTGTCGATGCAATCAGTCTCTGCTTGCCTGGAAACAGCACGAAGGCGGTCGTGAAGACGGTCGGGATCATTGCGGCGCCGAGCGCGCCCTGGAGGCAGCGGAACAGGATCATCGAGTTGATGTCCCACGCCATGCCGCACAGCATGCTGGTGATCGTGAAACCCACCGCCGATGCCGCGAACAGCCAGCGCGTGGAGAACACTTTCGAGAGCCAGCCGGACATCGGGATCACCAGGATTTCGGCGATCAGATACGAGGTCTGCACCCACGAGAGTTCATCCTGGCTCGCGGACAAGCCGCCGCCGATGTCCTTCAGCGACGACGCGACGATCTGGATGTCGAGCGTCGCCATGAAGAAGCCGAGGCACATCAGCGCGAACGCGAAGGCGCGCAGATTGAGCGGCTGGGTCGACGGGTCGGCGAGCGGCGCCGGGGTCGGTGATCGGGTCATGAGCGCGCTCCTCAGCCGTTCGCCTGCTGGCGCAGATGCACTTTCACCGTCGCGGACAGGCCCGGACGCAACACGTTCTCCATGCCCTTCGGCACGTCGAGACGGATGCGCACCGGCACGCGCTGCACGATCTTCGTGAAGTTGCCGGTCGCGTTCTCTGCCGGCAGCACGCTGAAGGTCGCGCCGGTCGCGGGCGCCAGGCTCTCGACGTGGCCGCTGAGCGGCAGGTTCGACGCATCGAGTTCGATATCGGCCGTATCGCCCGCGCGCATCTTCTTCAACTGGTCTTCCTTGAAGTTCGCGTCGACCCACAGACCCGTTGCGGGCACCACGGTCAGCAACGACGTGCCGACATTCGCCAGCACGCCGACGCGCGCCGTCCGGTTGCCCACATAGCCGTCCACCGGCGCGCGGATCGTCGTGTACTCCACGTTCAGCGCCGCAACCCGTCGCGCCGCCGCGGCGGTGGCCACGCGCGCCTCGGCGTCGGCGATCTGCGCATCGATCACGCTCAGCTGGCGCTTCGCCGCGACCAGCGCCGCGCCGCTGCGGTCCACCGACGCCTGTGCTTTCGCGTAGTCCGCATCGGCACGCTCGACGATCTGGTTCGATACCGCGTCGTCCTTCACCAGCTCGCGATAACGTGAACGGTCCTGCGCGCTGCGCGTCAGTTCCGCCGCCGACGCATGCACTTCCGCCTGCTGCTGGTTGATCACGGCGGCCTGGAGCGCGTCCTTCGCCTGCAGTTCGACCACGGCGGCGCGCGCGCCCGACAGATCGGCGTCCGCCTGCGCGAGCCGCGCGTCATAGTCGCGGGAATCGAGACGGATCAGCACCTGGCCCGCCTTGACGGGCTGGTTGTCCTGCACCAGCACGTCCGTCACGAAGCCGTTCACCTTCGGCGCCAGCACGGTGACGTCGCCGCCCACGTAGGCATCGTCGGTCGATTCCTGGAAGCGCAGCACCAGCGCCCACCACGCCGCCGCCGCGATCACCACCAGTCCGACCAGACCTAGCGCCAGCAGCATCCACGGAATGCGCCGCGCTGGCCGCGCCAGGGCGGGCGCGGCGACCGAGGGAATGTTTGTCGTTGGAGTCGTCATTTTGTCAGCTTTGTGTGCATATGCACGATTGAGAGTGAAAAATGGACCGATCAAGCCGTCCGTCATAGGCCGGAAGACTAGATGTGCATATGCACCCCGTCAACCGTCACGGCTCGCATGAGTGAATGACACGGACGGAAACAATCGCCCCGAGCCAGGCTGGGCGGGGCTGCGGTCAGGACTGGGCGGTGTCGGCCAGCATCGCTGAATCGATGCAAAAACGCACCGCATGCTCGACAAAGGCGCGCACCTTGGCCGGCAACAGCGCGCGCGTGCTGTAGGCAATGCGGATCTCGATGGCCGAATCGACGCGTTCATAGGCGTCGAGCAGCGTGACGAGGCGGCCTTCGGCCACGTCGCGATCGACGAGCGCGGTCGGCAACACGCCGATGCCGAAGCCCTGCAGCACCATCTCGCGGTTGAACACCGCGCTGTTTGACGTCACGCCGTGACCGAGCGGCACCCGCAGCTCCTCGCCGCCGATGCGGAAGGTCAGCGCGGGCTTGCGGATCGACGGGGACATCGGCACGAATTCGTGATCCGTCAGTTCGGACGGATGGCGCGGCGCGGGATGCCGCGCGAGATACGCGGGACTCGCGACCAGCACCAGCGGAATGGTTTCCAGCAGGCGCGTGACTGCCGTGTCGGTGGTGAGCATGAACGGCAGCACGATGGCCAGATCGTAGCCTTCGCCGACGAGATCGACGGGCCGTTCGGTCAGCGTCACGTCGAGACGCACGTGCGGATGCGCGCGCCTGAAGCTGGCGACGAGCGGCGTATAGCGGCTCGTCATCACCGTAGTGTGCGCGACCAGCCGCAACAGGCCGGTCGCCTCGCTGGCGCGGTGCGACGCGCGTTCTTCCATGGCCTGGAGTTCGTCGAGCAGGCGCGAGCAATCAGCATAGAAGCGCTCGGCCGTCTCGGTCAGCGAGATCTGCCGCGTGGTGCGGTTGAACAGGCGGCTGCCGAGCCGCTCTTCCAGCCCCGCGATGGCGCGCGAGACCACCGGCGGCGACAAGCCCAGGATGTCGGCGGCGCGCGCGAAGCTCTTCGCTTCGACCACCGAGCAGAACACTTTCAGGCTCGTCAGATAATCCATTGCGGTTTCGTCGATGCAGGCGGAGGCGAAGCCCCGATCATGGCACGAAGCAAGCCGGGACGCTCTTCCGACGCTTGAGACGATTGCGCGGTTTTACGAGTCGATCGGACATTCACGCCGCGGCGGCGCGCGCCTAAAGTTCACTCACGCCATCCACATGGCTTGTCAACGAACCCAGGAGCTCACCATGTCACGTCTTTCCCAAGTCAACGTCAACGAAGCCACGGGCGTCACCGCCGACCTGTTCTCCGGCATCAAGAAGGCCATGGGCCGTGTGCCGAACGCCTATGCAACCATCGGCACGCACAGCCCGGCCGCGCTCGGCGCCACGCTCAACGGCGATGCGATCCTGGCGAAGAGCAGCCTCGAGAAGGCCGATGTCGAAGCGATCAAGCTCGCCGTCAGCGAACTCGTCGGCTGTGACTACTGTGCTGCCGCGCATACGGTGGTCGGCAAGATGGTCGGTCTCACGCAGCAGGAAACCCAGCAGATTAGGGCAGGCGAAGCCACCGGCAACGCGAAGCGTGACGCTCTGGTGCGCTTCGTGCGGCATCTCGTCAGCAGCAGCGGCACGGTGGATGCAGCGCGTCTCGACGAAGTGCGCGCGGCGGGTTATTCGGAAGCGCAAGTGATCGACACGCTGTTCGCGATGAGCGTCATCAACTTCACGAATCTCGTGAACCGCGTGAACGACACGACGCTCGACTTCCCGAAGCTGGTCTGAAGCGGCTCAGGGCGCGTTGTTCTTGCCGGTGAAGCGGTCGACGATCGCGCTGACGAGATCGACCGGCACCGGAAAGACGATCGTCGAATTCTTGTCGCCGGCGATCGTCGTCAGTGTCTGGAGATAACGCAGTTGCATCGCCTGCGGCGCCTGCGCGAGCATCTGCGCCGCCTGCAACAGCTTCTCGGAGGCCTGCAGCTCGCCTTCCGCATGAATGATCTTCGCGCGGCGCTCGCGTTCGGCTTCGGCCTGCCGGGCGATCGCGCGGATCATCGTCTCGTTGATGTCGACGTCCTTGATCTCCACGTTCGATACCTTGATGCCCCACGCGTCGGTCTGCGAATCGAGCACGTGCTGAATGTCGGCATTGAGGCGCTCGCGCTCGGACAGCAGTTCATCCAGTTCGTGCTTGCCGAGAATCGCGCGCAGCGTGGTCTGCGCAAGCTGGCTGGTCGCTTCGAGAAAACGCGCGACCTGGATCACGGCCTTTTCCGGATCGACGACCCGGAAGTACACCACCGCATTCACCTTCACGGAGACGTTGTCGCGCGTGATGACGTCCTGCGGCGGCACGTCGAACACGACGGTGCGCAAGTCCATCCGCACGACCTGCTGCACCACGGGAATGATCAGCACCAGGCCCGGGCCCTTGACCTTCCAGAAGCGCCCGAGCATGAAGACGACGCCGCGCTCGTACTCGCGAAAGATGCGCACCGCCGACGCCAGAATGAAGACGACGAGTGCAATCAGAATGCCGCCGAAACCGAAGGTAAGCCCCATTTCGCGAGCTTCGCTGTAAAGGTGTTCATGGATGACCGGCTTTGGTCGGTTCGTGCGCTTTGATCGCTTCATGCGCTTCGTGCGCCTCGTGCGCCTCGTGCGCTTCGACCGTCAGCGTCAGTCCCTGGCGTGAGATCACGCGTACGCGCGTGCCATCGGCCGGCAGCGCCTGCGCGTCGCCGGTGCGCACGCGCCAGCGCTCGCCGTGTACGCGCGCCCAGCCGCTGCCGGGCGCTGCGCCATCGCTCGGCAGCATCACGCCGATGCTGCCGGTCATCGCCTCCGCACCGCTCACGACCGGCCGCCTGCGCGCTTTCAGCGCCACGCCCCCCACGACGAACACGAACAACGCGGTGAACAGGGCGAGGCCGATCACGACGCCCAACGGAATGCCGAAGCCGGGAACATCGGTATCGATCAGCATCAGCGCGCCAATGGCAAACGCGACAATGCCGCCGATCCCGAGCGCGCCGAAAGTCGGCAGGAACATCTCGGCGATCAGGCAGCCGAGGCCGAACACGACCAGTCCCAGTCCGACATAGCTGACCGGCAGGAGTTGCAGCGCAAACAGTCCGATGAGCAGACAGATCGCGCCCGCGACGCCCGGCAGCACCATGCCCGGATTGGCGAACTCGAAGAACAGGCCGTAGAGGCCGATCATCATCAGGATGAGCGCGACGCTCGGGTCCGTGATGGTCGCGAGAAAGCGGCTGCGCCAGTCCGGCTCCAGCGTCTCGACGGACGCGCCGCGTGTGGCGAGCACGTGTTCTCCGGCGACGGTGCGCACGTGGCGGCCATCGAGCTTCGTGAGCAGATCGGGGATATCGGCGGCGTTCAGGTCGATCACGTGCTGGGCGAGCGCCTCGTCCGCCGAGAGCGCCACGGCCTCGCGCACGGCGCGTTCCGCCCATTGCGCATTGCGCCCGCGCAACTGGGCGAGGCCGCGTATATAGGCGGCGGCGTCCTGCATTTGCTTGCGGGTTTCGGTCGATTGGGAATCTGTTGCCGACGCTTCCTTGCCCGCGCGCGACGGCTCACCTCCCGCGCCGCCGATGCCGAGCTGCACCGGCGACGCCGCGCCGAGCGTCGTGCCGGGCGCCATCGCCGCGATATGGCTGGCATAGGCGATGTAGGTGCCGGCGCTGGCGGCGCGTGCGCCGCTCGGTGCGATGAACACGACCACCGGCACCGGCGACGCGAGCATGGCCTGGATGATCGAGCGCATCGACAGGTCGAGGCCACCGGGCGTGTCCAGTTGCAGCACCGCGAGCTGTGCATGCCCGGCGGCGGCACGAGCCAGCGCGCGCACGACGAAATCCGCGCTCGCCGGGCCGATTGCCCCTTTCAGCGGAATCACGACGACCGGCGCCGGCGCCGCGTGTGCGGACGCCGTCACGACCAACGCAACCAGCGCGACCAGCCACAGCCGGGCGCAGATCCGCATGCAGTCAACGAGTTTCTTTGTCATGGGCCGACACCGCCAGCGCGCACGCCGCTGCGGTCCTCCTCATGTTGCCGTTTCGTCTTCGCTTCAAGCTTAGAGCAAACGGATGCGCCGCGCGTTCACTGCCGAACCGTGATCCGGTCGATGACCTTGTCGACATCGGCCGTCTCGCCGAGTGCCGAGATAAAGTGGCTCCGGTCGAAATCGCGTGGGACGCAGCCATCGACGTAGATGAAGCGACGCTGGATGGTCAGCCACAGCGTCGTCTTCTCGCGCCACTGGAACGACGCATTCAGCGCATTCAGGCGCCGCGTCACACTTGCCGCGATTTCCTGGTCGTAGTCGTAGCTGTTCGAGAGACGGCAACGGCCCGCGAGCCAGCAGCTGTTGCCGCGCTCGATGCGGTAGTGCGCCTCGTCGAGCCACTCCTGCTCGGTCTCGAACGGTCCGGGGGGTGCGGTGCAACCAGGCAGCGCGCTCGACACCTGAATGAAAGGATCGTGCCCGCGGTTTTCACGGGCTTCGTCGGCGTGGGCCAATGTGGACACGATCAGCGCGACGGCCAGCACCGCGCGCACGCGCGAGAGCGTTCTTGAGATGGGGAGCGCTGCGCGCATCGTGACGCCCTTCATCGAGCCGGGATTCGAACAGCATAGTTCATTGCCCCGGCACGAACCGCCCGCGCTCAAGCCGATACACTGAACATCCCGACGCACTCTCCGCACCGAGACCGACATGAAACAGGCATTGCACCATCTGACGGTCGCGACAGGCTCGCGCGGCCTGCACGAAGTCACCCGCGACATCGACCGCTGGATCGACCTCCAGGACATCCGCACCGGCCTGCTGACCTTGTTCTGCCGGCACACGTCGGCTTCGCTGCTGATCCAGGAAAACGCCGATCCGGACGTCCGCGTGGATCTGGAGCGCTACTTCGAGACCGTGGCCCCCGAGGCGCCGGGCCGCTATGTGCACGACGCCGAAGGCCCCGACGACATGCCCGCGCATCTGCGCACGGCGCTGACCACCGTGCAGCTTTCGATTCCCGTCGAGGCCGGACGCATGGTCCTGGGCACGTGGCAAGGCATCTATGTCTTCGAGCACCGCACGGCGGAATATCAACGTGAACTGGTGTTGCATCTGATTGGCGAGTAATCTACTATACGCACCGCGTATATTTCGGAGCGGCGCCATGTCCCAGCATCTTCAGCAGCAGACCATTCTTCGCGACGCCATGCGGCGCCTGAACATGACCCGCGACGCTTTTGCGGGACGCATCGGCGTGACGCGACGCGCGCTGGATACGTGGCTGTTGCCGGACGAGTCGCCGGAATCCCGCGCGATGCCGGAAATCGCGGCGCGCTACGTCGCGGAGATTCTCAGCGGCATGCCGCAGAATGGCGAATATACGCAAAGCGCACATTTTTACATTGCGTTTGAGGGACGGCCGCAATTGCTGTCCATCGACCAGTTCTCGCGTGAATCCGCCGAGGCGCTGTTCCGCACGGCCGACATGATGCAGCCCATTGCGCGCCGCAAGAAGATCACGCGGGTACTTGAAGGCGCGGTACTGGCCAATCTGTTTTTCGAGGCCAGCACGCGTACGCGCGTGAGTTTCGGCGCAGCGTTCGCGCGACTGGGCGGCTCAGTGTGCGACACCACCGGCTTTACGTTTTCGTCGATGGCCAAGGGCGAATCCATCTACGACACGAGCCGCGTGATCAGCGGCTATGCAGACGCGATTGTCGTGCGGCATCCGGAACAGGGCTCGGTCGCAGAGTTCGCGCGCGCGACGAACATTCCCGTCATCAACGCCGGCGACGGACCAGGAGAACATCCGAGCCAGGCGCTGCTCGATCTTTATACGATCCAGCGCGAGTTCTCGCGGCTCGGCAAGATTGTCGATGGCGCGCATATCGCGATGGTCGGCGATCTCAAGTACGGCCGCACCGTGCATTCCCTCGCCAAGCTGCTCTCGCTCTACAAGGGACTCAAGTTCACGCTCGTCTCGCCAGGGTCGCTGGAGATGCCGGCGCATATCATCGACCGTCTTGCACGCAACGATCATGTGATCGAACAGACCAGCGATCTGCACGCCGGGCTGGCTGGCGCGGACGTCGTGTATGCGACGCGCATTCAGAAAGAGCGATTCGCGGATGAGTCCATCGAAGGCTATACGCCCGATTTCCAGATCAATCAGGCACTCGTCGATGCGGTATGCGGCCGCGACACGCTCATCATGCATCCGTTGCCGCGCGACAGCCGGCCGGGCGCGAACGATCTTGCAACGGACCTGAACCACGACTCGCGCCTCGCGATCTTCCGGCAGACCGATAACGGCATTGCCGTGCGCATGGCGATTTTCGCGGTGCTGCTGGGCGTTGAACATCAGGTGCGTCATTCGATGCGCGATGCCGCGTGGAAATCGCCTGCTTCGATTGGCCCGGACGATGCGGTGTTTCAGGGGTTCGATTGATCGGTTTCGCGCCGCACGTGATTGCCACAGGGCTAGTGACGTGCGGCGGAATTGCGGCCATGCATCGCGCTATCGATCACCTGCCTTTCGGCGTTCCTCCTCATAGATGGCGTAGGGCTTGAGACGCTTGATATCTTCCTCGGTAAGTTCCCAAGTGTCCGGGTCCAATGCTATGCCGCGGTTGATTGCTTCGTCTTCTTCGTCTGTGGGGAGGATGAAACCTTTAGGTGTTCGGTCATGTCCCATTGTTCTCTCTTACGGTCAGGTTAAGGTATGTGCGACGCAGGCTGATAGGTCCCCGCGCTTTGATTCTCTGCGTCAATCTCCGCGAAACACGCGTCTTCAAATAGGCTATAGCCCACCTCGCTTACAACAATCACGCAAGAGGTTGATCGACGTGTTTCGCGGCGCGCATGGTTGCGTGGAGGCCAGCGATGGGAGCCCGATCAAGGCGGATCACTGCGCTACCGATGACCCGCCTTCCGGCGTTCCTCCTCATAAATGGCGTAGGGCTTGAGGCGTGCGAACTCTTCGTCGGTCATCTCCCAGGTGTCCGGGTCCAATGCTATGCCGCGGTTGATTTGTTCTTCCTCCTCGTCCGTCGGAAGAATCAAACCATTGGGTGCTCGTTCAATTTTCATTTGTTTCTCTATCGTTCTGGCTATGTATTGGGACGCACGCTGCCGCGTGCTTTGGAATGGCTAAAAATAAAACAAGATATGATCTGCTTCTTGCGCCGCCCATAATATGGGCCCGTCGCTCCAAGTTTTTGTCGTTCTCCGACTTCAAGAAGTCGAGTTGGTCATAGACCCTTTTTATATCTTCGTGTTTCCCTTTTGTTTGCGCGACGCAGGCTTATGATGCGCCGTGACTTGTTCCTTTGCGTAAGTACCACGCAAAACATGCGTCCGCGAATGGGCATATAGCCCACCTCCCGAACTTCTCCATAATCTCGACGATCGTCCACTTCCAGCACGACTTCATCCCAAGCTATCTCACTCGCAAGCCTAAGCGACACCCCATGCTGAAGACAATTGATCGCGTCCTTCAACGGGTCAAACGTGATATCCGAATACATTCATTGTGGTTCCCAGAAGTTGAAGTAACAACCCGCGAAATCTCCGAATTCGCAACCGCCTGATACGAATCCTCGCGAGATCCCGCGTCACTTCATTCTTCTGCAACCCTCAAGGTTTCTCTATAGACCGATCGGCCAGCGAGCACGTGTGATCCTGAAGCTCCTCCGACGAAGCCCAGTCGCCCGCCTGCACATGATCGTTGAGCAGATAGAAAGCAGCCGACCCATCACTCCGCGCCGCACCCACCAGCAGCAGCGTCTGCTGGCCCATCGTCTGTCCGCGTTGCGCGGCGTACGGCGCGAGCAGCTTGAACGGATCCGTGTGCGACAGATCGGCATCGTCGATACGCATTGCGCTGTAGACGTGCCCGCGCAGCCGCACCGGCAACGGCGCCCACTCCGTGCCAATCCGCGGTCCCACCTCTCTCAGGGTTTGCGCGACATCGGCGGCGAGGCAATCGATATGGATATGCAGTTGATTCTGCGTGCGCCCGCTCGCGGAATTGATCGCGAGCGACACTTCATCGCGCGGCAAGGTGCGATGCAGCTTGCGGTCGACATACCCGCGTGCGTTCCAGGCATCGCGAAAGTAATTGGGTGAATCCGGCGCCAGCAGCGCGGGACTTTCAATGCCCGACACGCGCGCCGTCGGAATCAGCAGATACTGCGCGACGCCCACGAGATCCTTGAGCACCGCATAGCCTTCCGGCAGATTCACGTCCGCGCACTTCTGCTTCACCGGCGCGCCTTCGGCGGCCGGCTCGCAATAATCGTGGACGATGTCCCACAACGCGTTCGGGTTCGCCGCGCATGCGACCGGCAACGCGAGCGCAACGGCGACGCCGCACAGCGCCGCGAGGCGCCCCATTCCCTGAACAATCTTCATCGGCATGATCCGGCAGTGTGTGAAAGTCACCAGCCTGCCGGATTATGCTTGCGAGCGCGTGAAAGAGCGTAAAACCGCATCTTCAAAAAAGAGCCACGCCTCGCAACCGCTGCGTCAGACCCGCTCCACCGGATGCGGCTCCTTCAGCCGATTCGCCACCCGAGCCGCCTCGAAGTACGACCCGTTCGGCGGACGCTTCAGATACTGCCCCGCGCCGCGCTCCGCGCGCATCTCGCCGTCCGTCCAGACGAGCGCGCCCCGCGAAAGCGTGCTGGTCGCGACGCCCTGCACCGTCATCCCCTCGAAGACATTGAAGTCCACGTTCTGATGATGCGTCTTCACGGAGATGGTGCGCGTCGCGTTCGGATCCCACACAACCAGATCCGCGTCGGCGCCCACCTGCACCGCGCCCTTGCGCGGATACAGATTGAAAATCTGCGCTGCGTTGGTCGAGGTCACGCGCACGAACTCGTTCGGCGTCAGGCGGCCCATGTTGACGCCGTGATGCCACAGTACCGACATCCGGTCTTCCACGCCGCCGCAGCCGTTCGGAATACGCGTGAAGTCCTCGCGGCCCATCGCCTTCTGGGACGCGCAGAACACGCAATGATCCGTCGCGGTGGTATGCAGTTGCCCCGATTGCAAGCCGCGCCACAAGGCCTCGCGATGTTCGGCCGACCGGAACGGCGGGCTCATCACATGCGCGGCGGCACGCGTCCAGTCCGGATCGCGATAAACAGACTCATCGATCACCAGATGCCCCGGCAGCACTTCGCCGAACACACGCAGCCCGTCATTGCGCGCCTTCGCGATGACATCGACGGCATCTTTCGCCGACACATGCACGATGTACAACGGCACGCCCAGCACCTGCGCAATGCGGATCGCGCGGTTGGCGGCCTCGCCCTCCACTTCCGGCGGACGCGACAGCGGATGCGCCTCCGGCCCCTGAAAGCCCTTGGCGAGCAACTGCTTCTGCAACTGGAACACGAGTTCGCCGTTCTCGGCATGCACCGTCGGCAACGCGCCGAGTTCGAGCGAGCGGGTGAAGCTGTTCACCAGCACTTCGTCGTCGGCCATGATGGCGTTCTTGTACGCCATGAAATGCTTGAAGCTCGACACCCCGTGTTCCTGCACGAGCAAACCCATGTCGCGATGCACGGACTCGTCCCACCACGTCACCGCGACGTGAAAACCATAATCCGCCGACGCCTTCTCGGCCCAGCCGCGCCACTCCTTGAACGCGTCCATCAGCGGCTGTTTCGGGCTCGGAATCACGAAGTCGATGATGCTCGTCGTGCCGCCCGACAAACCCGCCGCCGTGCCGGTGTAGAAGTCGTCGCTGGCGGTCGTGCCCATGAAGGGCAGTTCCATGTGCGTATGCGGATCGATGCCGCCGGGCATCACGTACTGCCCGCCCGCATCGACTGTCTGCGTGCCGGCGGGCGCGTCGAGATCCGTGCCGATGGCGAGTATCGCGCCGCCGGCCTGCCGGTCCGCGCACAGCACGTCGGCGCGATAGGTGCGGTCCGCATCGATGACGGTGCCGCCGCGAATCAGGATAGGCATGAGTCGTCCTCCAGAAAGCAATCCGATAATGAGCCGTTCAGGCGCTGAGTACGCCGGCGCGCGGCGAGCCGCGCAGTTTCATCCACGAGCCATAGACCAGCGCCGCCAGCACGAGGCCCACGAACCACGCATACGTGTAGAGCGTATTGAAGAAGGCCGGCACGCCCGGGAACGAGGCCGGAAACGCGGTGTGCAGAAAGCCCGGCAAGTTGGGCAGCACGCCGACCAGCAACGCGACCACGGCAGCCACGTTCCAGCCGTTGCTATACGAGTACTCGCCGTGCTCGTCGAAGAGTTCGCGCTGATCGAGCCGCGTGCCGCGAATCAGGAAGTAATCGACCATCAGGATGCCCGCCACCGGTCCGAGCAAGGCCGAATAGCCGACCAGCCAGGTGAAGATGTAACCCTGCGTGGTCGCGAGAATCTTCCACGGCATCATCACGATGGCGACGGTCGCCGTGATCATGCCGCCCGCCCGGTACGAGATGCCCTTCGGCCACAGGCTCGAAAAGTCATAGGCGGGTCCGACGAGATTGGCCGCGAGATTGCAGCACATGGTGTCGAGCGTGAGGATCAGCAGCGCGACACCCACGCCGATGCCCGTCATGCGGCTCGTCAGGTCGATCGGGTCCCAGATGGCGTAACCGTAGATCACGACCGTCGCCGAGGTCACGACCACCGAGATCACGGAGAGCAAGGCCATCGGCACGGGCAGTCCGATCGACTGGCCGATCACTTGGTCGCGCTGCGTGCGGGCGAAACGCGTGAAATCGGGAATGTTGAGCGCGAGCGTCGCCCAGAAGCCGACCATCGCCGTGAGTCCCGGCCAGAACGTCGCCCAGAACAGTCCTTCCTTCTTGCCGCCCGCCGCGAACTGCGACGGCGCCGACAGCATCGAACCCAGTCCGCCTGCCTTCGAAGTCGCCCACCACACGAGCGCGATGCACATCACGACCTTGATCGGCGCCGACCAGCTTTCAAGCCAGCGGATCGAATCCGTGCCATGCCAGATGAAGTACAGCTGCAAGGCCCAAAACACGAGGAAGCACGCCAGCTGTCCGAGCGAGATGTCGATGAGCGGCAGCGCGGCGCCGTGCAGCGCGTTGCCGGTGAGGATGTTCAGCAGCGTGTAGATCGCGCTGCCGCCCAGCCAGGTCTGGATGCCGTACCAGCCACACGCGACCACCGCGCGCAACAGCGCGGGCAGCTTCGCGCCCTGCGTGCCGAACGACGAACGCACCAGCACCGCATAGGGAATGCCGTGTTTCGCGCCCGCATGGCCGATCAACAGCATCGGCGCGAGCACGATCAGGTTGCCGAGCAGCACGGTGAGCACCGCCTGCCATGGCGACATGCCCTGCTCCGTGAGTCCGGCCGCGAGCATGTACGACGCGATGTTCATCACCATGCCGACCCACAACGCCGCGAAGTGATACCACTTCCAGGTTCGCTGCGCAGGGCCGGTCGGCGCGAGATCGTCGTTGTACAGGCTGCTGGCCTCGACGTCGTGCGCTGTCTGCTTCATCGGATGCACTCCGGTTGATGTGTCCAGGAAACGATGGATGCGGAACGCAACGCCCCGCTCAGGCTGCCTTCACGGATTCTTCGTCGGTCACGCGCGCCGGATTGTTCGGGTGCGTGGCCCAGTTCGCGTACTCGCCGGCATCGACGCGCTCCATCGTGATGCACTGCTCGACCGGGCACACATGCATGCACAGATTGCAGCCGACACATTCCGCATCGACCACTTCGAAATGACGCTTGCCGTCCTTCTGCGCAAGAATGGCCTGATGCGACGTGTCCTCGCACGCGATATGACACAGCCCGCACTGAATGCACTTGTCCTGATCGATGCGCGCCTTGATGTCGTACTTGAGGTTGAGGTATTTCCAGTCGGTGACGTTGGGCACGGCGCGGCCGCGAATGTCGTCGAGCGTCGCGTAGCCTTTTTCGTCCATCCAGTTCGAGAGGCCATCCGCGAGATCGCTGACGATGCGAAAGCCGTAGTGCATCGCCGCCGTGCAGACCTGCACGCTGCCCGCGCCCAGCACCATGAACTCGGCCGCGTCGCGCCACGATGAGATACCGCCGATGCCCGAGATCGGCAGGTTCGGCGTCTCCGGGTCGCGTGCGATTTCCGCGACCATGTTCAGCGCGATCGGCTTCACGGCCGGGCCGCAATAGCCGCCGTGCGTGCCGCGGCCATCGACGGTGGGCATCGGCGCCATCTCGTCGAGATCGACGGCTACGATCGAGTTGATCGTGTTGATCAGCGACACGCCGTCCGCACCGCCCTTGAACGCGGCGCGCGAGCCCATGCGGATGTCGCTGATGTTGGGCGTCAGCTTGACGAGGCACGGCAGCTTCGTGCCCTCCTTCACCCAGCGCGTGACCATCTCGACATATTCGGGCACCTGTCCCACGGCCGCGCCCATGCCGCGCTCGCTCATGCCGTGCGGACAGCCGAAGTTCAGTTCGACCGCATCGGCGCCCGTGTCCTCGACCTGCGTAAGGATCCACTTCCAGTCACGCTCGTTGCACGGCACCATCAGCGACACGATCAACGCACGATCGGGCCAGTCGCGCTTCACCTGCTCGATCTCGCGCAGGTTGATATCGAGCGGCCGGTCGGTAATCAGCTCGATGTTGTTCAGCCCGGCGATACGCTGGCCGTTCCATTGGACCGCGCCGTAGCGCGAACTCACGTTGACGACGTGCGGGTCCAGCCCCAGCGTCTTCCAGACCACGCCGCCCCAGCCCGCCTCGAAGGCGCGGTTGACGTTATAGGCCTTGTCGGTGGGCGGCGCGGAGGCCAGCCAGAAGGGATTCGGCGAAGTGATGCCGGCGATGTTGCAAGTCAGGTCAGCCATGTTCGTTGCATTCCTTCTAAGGGTCTACGCAGCCTTGATGGCGGTCAGTTCGAACGATGCGTCGATGGACGCCGCCGCGAGCTTGCCGTCCTGCACCGCCTGCACGGTCAGATCGAGTCCTTCATGGGTCGCGCAGTCGCCGCCCGCCCAGACTTTGGCGAGGGTCGTCTGGCGGTTCTCGTCCGTCACGATGCGTCCGCCATCCAGCGTCAGCAGTTCGTGCGCGACGCCCACCGGCACGAGCGTCTGACCGATCGCCTTCAGCACCATGTCGGCTTCGATCACGAAGCGCTCCGCGTCGCGTTCGAACTCCACGCCGGTCACCTGGCCGTCCGCGCCGAGCAGCCGTACGGGCTTCGCATGCGTGACGATCGTGACGCCGTTGGTCTGCGCGAACTCGCGCTCCGCCCACGTCGCGCTCATGTTGTCGACGCCGCGCCGGTAGGCCATCGTCACGCTGGTCGCGCCGAGCTTGCGGCTCTGCACGCAGGCATCCACGGCCGTATTGCCGCCGCCGATCACCACCACACGCCGCCCCACCGGCACGCTCGCGAGTTCATCGGCCTGACGCACCTGCTCGATGAAATCCACCGCGTTCATCACGCCACCGAGCGTCTCGCCGTCCAGCGCCAGTTCACGCACGCCCGCCAGCCCGAAGCCGATGAAGACCGCGTCGTATTGCGTCCGCAGCTCGTCGAGCGTGACATCGCGGCCGAGCGCCATGCCCGTCCTGATCTCGATGCCGCCAATCGAATGCAGCCATTCGATCTCGCGCTGCGCATAGTCTTCGACCGTCTTGTACGCCGCGACCCCGTATTCGTTGAGGCCGCCTGGTTTGTCGCGTGCATCGAAGATCACCGCGCGATGTCCCGCCAGCGCGAGCCGATACGCGCACGCGAGCCCTGCCGGACCCGCGCCGACGACCGCCACGCGCCGGCCCGTCTCCGGCGCGCGCGAGAACAAGGGCTCGCCCCGGGCCATGGCACGGTCGGTCGCGTGACGCTGCAATGCGCCGATCGCCACCGGCTTGTCGCCCGGATGATTGCGTACGCAACTACCTTCGCAAAGAATCTCCGTCGGGCAGACGCGCGCGCACATGCCGCCGAGCGGATTGGCCGAGAGAATGTCCACAGCGGCGCCTTTCAGGTTGCCGTTGCCGATCTTGCGGATGAAGCCGGGAATGTCGATTTGCGTGGGACACGCCTGGATGCACGGCGCGTCGTAGCAATAGAAACAGCGGCTCGCGGCGGCGGCCGCTGCCGTGGCGTCGAGCAAGGGTGCGACATCCGCGAATTCGCAGGCAAGCTGTTCCGGTGCGAGGCGTCCGGTCGCAATGTCGCCGATGGTTTTCATGGTCATACACGATCCTCGATGAAGGCGTGACGGTGCCTTCCGTCCGCGTGTGGGGTCGCGGACGGATTGATGAGCGATGACAAAGGCGTTGCTTAAGAGGCGGGTTCCGACGCGCGTTCGAGCATCGCGTGCAGGAGCACGTTGGCGCCCGACTCGATCCACTCCTGCGTCGCGTCTTCGATTTCGTTATGACTGATGCCGTCCACGCATGGCACGAACACCATCGATGTCGGTGCGACCCGCGCGAGATAGCACGCATCGTGGCCCGCGCCCGACACCATGTCGCGATGCGAGTAGCCAAAGCGCTGCGCCGCCGCGCGCACGGACGCGACACACGCGGCATCGAACTTGACGGGCTCGTAGTAGAAGATCTGCTCGAGCTCGGTCTGCAGGCCGATCTCGCCCGCAATGCGCTCGACGCCTTCGCGCAGCGCCGCATCCATGCGGGCGAGCACGGCGTCGTCGGGATGACGGAAGTCCACCGTGAAGAACACGCGGCCCGGAATCACATTGCGTGAATTCGGATGCACCTGCAGCATGCCGACCGTCGCGCAGGCAAGCGGCGCATGATCGAGGCCGATGCGGTTCACCAGATCCACCACGCGCGCGGCGCCGAGCAAGGCGTCCTTGCGGCGCGGCATCGGCGTGGGGCCCGCATGCGCTTCCTGGCCCGTCAGCGTGATCTCATACCAGCGCTGGCCCTGCGCATCAGTCACGACGCCAATCGTCTTGTTCTCGGCTTCGAGTATCGGTCCCTGCTCGATGTGCAGTTCGAATGCTGCATGCAGCTTGCGGCCGCCGCATGGCTGATCGCCCGCATAGCCGATGCGCTTCAGTTCCTCGCCGATCGTCTTGCCGTCGGTGTCCTTGCGCGACAGGCCATAGTCGAGCGTGAAGGCGCCTGCGAAGACGCCCGACGCCACCATCGCCGGGGCGAAGCGCGAGCCTTCCTCGTTGGTCCAGATGACGACTTCGATCGGATGTTCGGTCTCGATGCCGCGATCGTTCAGCGAGCGGATCACTTCCAGTCCGCCGAGCACGCCATAGATGCCGTCGAAGCGGCCGCCGGTGGGTTGTGAATCGGCGTGCGAGCCGGTCATCACAGGCAAGGCGTCAAGGTTGCGGCCGGCGCGCCGCATGAACACGTTGCCCATCTGATCGACGCTCACCGTGCAGCCCGCTTCCTTCGCCCATGAAACGATGAGATTGCGGCCTTCGCGGTCGAGATCGGTCAGCGCCAGGCGGCAGACGCCGCCTTTGGGCGTGGCGCCGATCTTCGCCATCGTCATGAGACTGTTCCACAGTCTCTCGCCGTTGACCTTGATGGATGTGTCGAGACCAGCCTCTCGAAGTGAATCCGTGACAGCGTTCATGCGACGCGCTCCTTACTATCGGCCTTCGTCTGTGGGAACCGCGCTCGTGCATGCCGCACAGTGGCGGTGCACAAGTCTGTTCTGCGATGCATGCTGCAGGCAATGTGCTTCTTGTCGATGAGAGCACTTGTCGAATCCTGTCCGGTTGGACAGGTTGTAGCCGATTAAAATAAGCAAATCAACGTCTTTCGTGCGCCGGCGTACCAAGCGATTTGCATGCCATTGCTGTGCAGCATCGATGTGGCATGGCTGAGGCGGCGCTTTCGTCGCGATGCAGCGCGGCGTGCATGAACGGCGCAATTGAGGCACGATGCGGCACACACGAGCTCGACAATCGACGATGAGACACGACGAAGCGGCACACGGCATCATTGAAAGCGCGGCCGAAGCACCGCCTTTGCGGCGGCGCAAGGCGCAGATCCGCGAGAGCAACGAAGCGCAGTTGCTGGCCTGCGCGGAAGAGGTCTTCGCGGAGAAGGGACTCGAAGGCGCGAGCACCGCGATGATCGCGGAGCGCGCCGGCCTGCCCAAGGCCAACCTGCATTACTACTTCCCGAGCAAGCTGGCGCTGTACCGTCGCGTGCTCGAAGACCTGTTCGAGGACTGGCATCGCGCGGCGGATACCTTCGAATGCAGCGACGATCCTGTCGAAGCCATCGGCGGCTATGTGCGCGCCAAGATGGAGCTGTCGCGCCGCCGGCCGCTCGGCTCGAAGGTGTGGGCGAGCGAGATCATCCACGGCGCGCATCACATGCAGGACATTCTCAACGCGCGCGTGAAACCATGGCTCGACACGCGTGTGAAAGTGATCGACGGCTGGGTCGCGCGCGGCCTGCTCGCGCCGGTCGAGGCGGATACCTTCATGTTCATGATCTGGGCGATCACCCAGCATTACGCCGACTTCGATGCGCAGATCCGCGCGCTCAAGGGCAAGCGTGCGCTGACGCGCAAGGCCTTCGACGAGCAGACGGAGGAAGTGGTCAGGCTCGTGATTCGCGCGTGTGGCGCGGTGTCGCCTGGCGATGCGGGCGCAGGCGAGAAGTAAAAAAAACGCCGGTCGCTCTGTAGCGGCCGGCGTTCCGGTACTGCGTGATGCTTACTGCGTGACGCTAACTGCGTGATGCGTACTGCTTGCTGCGGTGATGCTTCACTGCTTACTGCATTTCTCGCAAGTACTGCCGGTACTGCCACTGCTCTTGCTTTCTGAGACTGCAACTGCAACGTCAACTTCAACTGCTGCTTCACCTTCAACTACCACCTCGACTGCCACTTCAGTTGCCACATCTACTGCACCTGCTCTTCAACGCTGCTTTCCCGGCGAATCCGCCGGGTCAAATCAGTGGCCGAAGTAGACCGAGTTGCGATCCGACATCGACACGTTGGCGCGCGCTGCACCGTTCGCTGCGCCCGATTGCGACGTGCCTGCGGTCGAAGCACCATAAGCCGTCTGGCCGTTTTCGGCGTTCACACGGGCTTGTGCTGCTTGCAGTTGTTGCGGGTAGTTCACGCGGTCTTGCGACGGGTTGTAGCCGGCCTTTTCCAGTTGAACCAGTTCGGCGCGGACTTCAGCGCGGGTCACCGGCGCATTGCTTTGTGCGAACGCGAAGCTCGGAGCAGCAAGAGCAGTGGCGATGACGAGTGCGGGAACGAGTGCCTTGATCATGATGAACCTCCAGTTTGTCTTGTTTTGAAATCGAAACCGAATCGGAAGCTAATTAAGTCGTTTCTGATTTCGTTTCGCTTGAAGACAGTGTAGGAGGCAGACAACCTAGGGGAAACCCCGATTTCAATGAAACATATTTGTTCCGATTGCAATAATGCCTTTTGACGGATGAAACGACTTTCGGCAGCATAATCGTTTGACGCGGCTTCATCCTGTTGATTTTGCTGTGATTTTTAAGGACGCCACCATCCGTCGCGCGCCATCCCGCGTACGCGCAGTCCAAACGTCATTGCACATTGGCCAGCCAATCGCCATTTTGCTGACAGCTTCAGCCGGCCGTCGCGCGGTCCCGATTCAAATCGATACCGATGTGCAGCCACCCCGCATCGTTGTCCGCGATGCACGCCGCCGGTTGATCGAGCCGCAGCGTGTCGGCTGAATGAAGCGTGAGGCGAGCGCCGTCGGCGAGCTTGATCTCGATCTGTCCGCTCACGCAGAAGACGAACGTCACATCATGCGCACACTCGACCGCATGCGCGCCACGCCGGGCCTCGACAGTCGCGCGCGCAAGATCGCGACGGACCATCACGTTGAAATCGCGCGTCGGACCGTCGATCAGCGTGGCGTGAATCTGCGTCTCGCCCGCAAAGCGCGCCATGGCCAGCGGCCGGTCGAGCACATGCATCGCACCGCCCGCTTCCGCGAGCCGCATGCCTGCGCCATCGAGCAGCACGAGCACCCGATCGATGCCCGCAAACGAAGAGAACGCGCCATCCTGCGCCACGTCCGCGAGCGAGAGACGCCACGCGAACCCATCCAGCGACGCGCCCTGTGGCCCCGTCGCGATTTCCCGCGTCATGCCGCCGCCGTTCTTCCACGGCTGCGGCGCAAGCGAAGCTGCACGAATCATCATGAATTCAGAAGTGTCCGGTGAACTGATAGCGGTCACCCGGATGCCAGAGGTTGGCCACGGACGCAACCGCGTCGCGCGACCAGGTGCGCCGATGCAGCAGCAGACAAGGCGCGTGCTCTTTCATCGCGAGCGCAAGCCGGATCTCCGCCGAAGGCACCGACGCCTCGATGCGATATTCCACACGCTGCAACGGCGCCGCGCTCATCAGGTACTGGTTAGGCGTGATCGTCGTGAAGTCCTGTCGTGCATATTCCGGCGCAAGCACGGGATTCACATGGCGTTCTTCGAGCTGCACGGGCTCATCGTTTTCAAGATGCAGCACGCGCGAATGAAACACTGGGCTGCCGAGCGCAAGCTGCATTTCGGCGGCCAGTTGTTCGTCGACGATGGACGCTCCCAGATGCAGCACCTGCGCACGATACGCATGCCCGCGTGCGGCGATCTCATCCGAGATGCTGCGGATCTCCACGAGCGTCGATGCATATTTCGGCTGCGCGACGAAGGTGCCCGCGCCTTGCACGCGCGTGAGAACCTGCTCGGCGGTGAGCTCGCGCAGCGCACGGTTGACGGTCATGCGCGCCACCTTGAACTCCCGCGCGAGCTCGTTCTCGGAGGGCACCTGATCGCCCTCGCGCCATTCGCCCACGTGGATGCGCCGGAGAATGTAGTCCTTGATCTCCTGATACGCAGGCGTGCTCATGCCGCCTGTTCCGACGCGAACGCAAACGGGCTGTGCCGTGCAATCGCGCCTTGCTGCACGAGCGTGGCGATCGCCGCGATGTCCGGCGCGAAGTAACGGTCGAGATCGTAATGCGGCACGTGTGCTCGCAGGGTCTCCATGACGTCGAGCAAGGGCGCGCTGGTGCGATGCGGCGCGCGCAAGTCGACGCCCTGCGCCGCGGCCAGCAGTTCGATGGCGAGGATGTTGGCCGTGTTGCTGGCGATATCGCCCAGCTTGCGCGCGGCGAAGGTAGCCATGGAGACGTGGTCTTCCTGATTGGCGGAAGTCGGCAGCGAATCGACCGATGCCGGATGCGCCAGCGTCTTGTTCTCCGACGCCAGCGCCGCCGCCGTCACGTGCGCGATCATGAAGCCGGAGTTGACGCCGCCGTCGCGGACCAGGAACGGCGGCAGTCCGGAAAGCGTCGCGTCGATCAGCAGCGCGATGCGACGTTCCGCCAGCGCGCCGATTTCAGCGGCAGCGAGCGCGAGATTGTCGGCGGCGAAGGCGACCGGCTCCGCGTGGAAGTTGCCGCCCGAGAGGACTTCGCCCGTGTCGGGGAAGATCAGCGGATTGTCCGAGACCGCATTCGATTCGATCAGCAGCACGTCGGCCGCATGCCGCATCTGGTCGAGACACGCGCCCATCACCTGCGGCTGGCAGCGCAGGCTGTACGGATCCTGCACCTTCTCGCAGTCCGCGTGCGACAGATTGATGCCCGAGCCCTTCAGCAGCGTCCGATACGCCGACGCCGCCTCGATCTGCCCGCGATGCCCGCGCAATTCATGAATGCGCGCATCGAACGGCACGACCGAACCCGCCGCCGCATCCACGGACAGCGCGCCCGCGACCAGTCCGGTGCGAAACAGGTCCTCGATCGCGAACAGGTTATGCAGCGCGAGCGCCGCCGAAGCCTGCGTGCCGTTGAGCAGCGCGAGACCTTCTTTCGCCTGCAGCGTCAGCGGCTTGAGACCGGCGGCCGCGAGACCGTCGGCGGCCTGGGCCCGCTCGCCGCGGATCGTCACTTCGCCGAGGCCAAGCAGGATGGTCGACATATGCGCGAGCGGCGCGAGATCGCCGGATGCGCCGACCGAGCCCTTCACCGGGATGACCGGCAGGACGTCGGCGTTGAACAGCGTGATGAGGGCCTCGATGACTTCGCGGCGGATGCCCGAATGACCGCGCCCGAGACTCGACAGCTTGAGCGCCATCAGGAGGCGCACGACCGGACGCGACATCGGCTCGCCGACGCCCACCGCGTGCGACAGCACCAGATTCTTCTGCAGCAGTTCGAGCTGATCGGCGGGAATATGCGTGTTGGCAAGCCGCCCGAAGCCCGTATTGATGCCGTAGGCCGGATCGCCCTTGGCGGCGATCGCGGCAACGGCTTGCGCGCTGGCATCGATGGCGGCGAAGCTCGCGGGATCGAGCTGGAGCGTGTCGGAGCCGCGCGCGATACGGCGCAATTGCGGCAGGGTCAACTGGCCGGGCGTGAGCATCATCATGATTCGTCCTGTCTATACAAGTCAGGCTCAAGTCTAAACGCAGCGTCAGCCCGCGACAAGGTCGAAACACTGTTCATGCGGGATTCCACCAGTCCTCAAACCGGAAGAATGCGCATGTTGTCTATACATTTTGTTGGTTACAGGACTTTCTCCATGACGTACTGGATGAAGCGCTGCTCGCGCACGACCACTGCGCGCGCCAGCAGCATTGTGAAGCCGCAATAGTCGAAGAACGGCTTTGCCGTGACGCTGGAATAGGTGTGCAGACAGGTGATGCCGCGCTCGCCTGCCTCGGCCTCGATCCGTGCGAGCAGCGAGGTCCCGACGCTTTTGCGTTGATACTTCGGATGGACGAACATCATGTCCACCAGCCCGTTCTCTTCCAGATCCGTGAATCCGGCGATGTCGCCGTCAAGCAAAGCCACCCAGGTCGGCCGGCTGATGCGGGCCAGTTCCCATTCGTCGCGATCGACTTGCGCCCACGCATCGATCTGCTCCTGGTTGTAATCGGCCGATGCTGTTTCGCGGATCGAGTGCTGAAACAGCTCGATCACGGCGCCCAGATCGCTCGGCTGATAGGGTCTGACTTCGATGAGCGGATACCCTGCCATATCTTCACCTTCCTGCTTTCAAGAGAAAAAACCATTGCGTCAGCGACGCGCAAACGTTTGAAACGATGCGCGCGACAACGCCGGTGCTGTTACGGAATGGGTCGTGTCAGGCCGCCACGGCGACCGTCGCGATGCCGAGCGCGGTCATGAGCAGCGAGGCGCCCACGTGCAGGGCGATCTCGGTGAATGCCCAGCCGAGCCGTCCTTGCTGGAGATGCGCGACCACTTCGGCGGAAAACGACGAGAACGTCGAGAGCCCGCCCATCAGCCCGGTGATGATGAAGAGCCGCCATTCCACCGGGATGTCGGGGAAGCGCGCGAAGACCGCGACCGCCACGCCGATGATGTAGCCCGCGATGACGTTGGCCGCGAACGTGCCGAGCGGCAGGTTCGGAAAGACGGCGTTGAGACGCAGGCCCAGGACCCATCTGAGCAGCGACCCCAGGCCGCCGCCGATTCCAACGGCGATGATCGACAGATACATGTCAGTGTTGAAGCATTTCGAGGTTGATTGGATGGTGCAGATGATGCGCGGGCGGACTCATGCCGCGCCGGCGAGCCGCCTGATCAGCGCGTCCCGGCTCGGCTCGACGATCCAGCCGTCGCGATGCCGCACGTGCGCGGCCCAAGTGCCGTCGCGCCGCTCTTCCCAACTGCCGGCGTCATGGCCGTCGATGAACAGCGAGCCGCGCGCCGCCACCTGCGGCGCCGCGGGATCGAGGGTTTCGTCGTCGTTGTGTTCGAGCTTCACGTCGTGCATGAGGGTCGCCTGCCATGTGCGTCAAGTTTAGCCAGTATGACGGCGGGCTCCATTCTAGCGACACACCACCCGATCCGATAAGGCGCTTAACGTAACATGAAGGACATTGCCGAAAGGCAATTTAATGTGCGCACCACATGCTCGATGCAGGGCGCATCGAAAGCGAGCGTCACGGCATCGATGCGTTCAAGCGCAGGCCACTGGCCGAAGAGATCGGCGTAGGCGCTGCTCTGCGCGCGCAGTTCACAGCGATGCGCGGCGCGCGAAAGCTTAGGCATCCGATCAAGCGAGGCCGCGCCTTCGATGGTCTCCCGCGCCGCGAGCTGGATCGCCTCGCAGGCGGCTGTGGGCGTTTCTGTTACGCCGCTCGAATAGCCGTGTGCGGTCTTGACGCACAGGAAGCGCGCGCCGGGAAAGACGGGCAGCGTTTCGGCGCCGAATACGTCGTCGCCGGTGAGCAGCGCGACACGTGCCCCGCGTTCCTCGGCGAGCCGGCCGTACAGGCCCGCTTCGCCGGTTTCCTCGCCGTCGAGCGTGACGCGCGCGAACGCCCCGCTGTTGATCGTGTGCGCGAGGATGCCGCGGCTTTGCGCTCGCGCGTGATAGCCGATCAAGAACACCACGTCGGGCGCGGCTTCGAGCCCGGCCATCATGCCGAGCGTACGCGGCTTGCCGAGCACGAGGCGCACGCGCGGATCGAACAGGTCGGGCAGCAGATTGCGAAAGCCGCCGTGCGAATCGTTGATCCATACCTGCGTCGCGCCGCCTTCGAACGCGCCGAGTGCGGCGGCGTTGGCCTCGCGCGACATCCAGCGGCGCGCCTGCTCGTACTCGCCGTTGCCGGCGCGCACCTGCTCCGGATGGAACACGCCCGCAATGCCTTCGATATCCGTCGAAATAAGGACTTTCATGATCGCGCCTGCAAAGCTTCGTTGAGCGACACACGCCGATGGCCGTCGCGCCCGGTAACCGTCTGCGCGCTGAACAGCGCATCGAGAATGGCTTGCTCGATGCTGTCGGCGGCGGCCTGGAACAACGGGTCGAGCGCAGCGTCGGCGAGCAGCGACGGCACGTTCACGTAGGCGGCGTCGTGCGGCACCGTATAAGCCGTCGAGAAGGCCAGCGCGATGTCGCCGCTGCCGTGGCCATAGACCGAACCGGTGCGCGCAAGGCCCGCCGCCGCGCGCTGCGCGAGCCGCCGCAACTGGCGCGCATCGAGCGGCGCGTCGGTGGCGACGAGCATGATGATCGAGCCTTGCTCGGGCCTCGCTTTCGTATCGCCGTGCAGCTCGCGGCCGAGCGCCACACCGTCGATGGTCAGTTGCGGCAAGCGGCCGAAGTTGGCGAGCACGAGCGCGCCGGTCGTGTAATCGCTTGCCTCGACGCGCGCCACGCGCGACGCCGTGCCGATGCCGCCCTTCAGATCGAAGCACGACATCCCGCGCCCCGCGCCCACCGCACCGCGCTCGAACGTGGCGTTACAGGCATCGAGCGCGCTGCCGTAATGCGCTTCCTCCACGGCAAGCGCTTGCAAGTCGTTGAGATAGCCGTCATTGCATTCGAGCACGAGCGGATTGACGCTCGGCTCCTCGCGCCCGATGCGCGGATTCGCGCAAATCGCTGCCCGAATCTGCGCATTCGCGACCGTGCCGACGCCGAACGTGTTGGTCAGCGCGACCGGCGTTTCGAGCACGCCGAGTTCTTCGAGTTGCATGAGCCCGACGCTCTTGCCGAAGCCATTGATGACGCAGACGCCGGCGGGCGTCTTCGCGCGATACGGATCGCCCGGATGAGTACGCAGCACCGTGACGCCGGTCTGGATCGCGTCCTGATCGAGGGTGCAATGCCCGACGCTCACGCCGGCGACGTCCGCGATGCTGCCGCGCGCGCCCGCCCGCAACCTGCCGATATGCGGTGCCTGCATCATGGCCGGTCGAGCTTCGGATCGAGCGCGTCGCGCAGGCCGTCGCCGAGCAGGTTGAAGGCGAGCACCGTGAAGAAGATGGCCAGGCTCGGGAAGATCGCGACGTGCGGCGCCATGGCCATGTCGGCGCGTGCTTCGTTGAGCATCGCGCCCCACTCGGGCGTCGGCGGCTGCGCGCCGAGGCCGAGGAACGACAGGCTGGCGGCGGTGATGATCGACGTGCCGATGCGCATCGTGAAGTACACGACCACCGATGAAATCGTGCCCGGCAGGATGTGCCGCGCGAGAATCGTCCAGTCCGACGCGCCGATGCTCCGCGCCGCCTCGATATAAGTCAGATGCTTGAGCGCGAGCGTGTTGCCGCGCACCAGCCGCGCGAACGCGGGAATGCTGAAGATCGCGACCGCGCACACCACGTTCACCATGCCGTTGCCGAGAATCGCGACGACGCCGATGGCCAGCAAAATGCCCGGGAACGCGAACAGTACGTCGGCGACGCGCATCACGATGCGGTCCCACCAGCCTTCGTAGTAACCGGCGAGCAGCCCGAAGAACGTGCCGATCACCGCGCCGATCACCACCGACAGCAAGCCTGCCGTCAACGAGATGCGGCTGCCGACGAGGATGCGGCTCAAGATATCGCGCCCGAGCGAATCGACGCCGAGCCAGTGCGCCGCCGAAGGACCCGCGTTGAGCGCGTCGTAGTCGAAGTAGTTCTCCGGATCATAGGGCGCGATATACGGCGCGATGATCGCGATCACCACCAGCAGCAGCACGAACCCGGCCGCGATCAATGCAACATGCTGCCGTTTGAACTTGCGCCAGAATTCGCGCCACGGCGTGCGGATCTCCTGCGCGGCATTCACTGCGCTTTCTGCGGTCGCGCTCATGCGGTCCTCGCTTGACTTACTTGAAACGGATGGTCGGGTTGATGACGGCGTACAGCACGTCCACGACCAGATTGATCACGATGAATTCGAGCGAAAACAGCAGCACTTCCGCCTGGATCACCGGGTAGTCGCGCATCTCGACGGCATCGACGAGCAGCCGTCCGAGCCCCGGCCAGTTGAACACCTTCTCGACCACGATCGAGCCGCCGAGCAGGAAACCGAATTGCAGGCCCATCATCGTGACGACCGGGATCATCGCGTTGCGCAGGCAGTGCTTGACGATCACCATCGGCTCGTGGACGCCCTTCGCGCGCGCAGTGCGCACGAAGTCCTCGCCCAGCACTTCGACGAAGGACGCCCGCGTGAAGCGCGCCATCACCGCCGCAACAGCCGCGCCCAGCGTGATGGACGGCAGCACGTAGCCCTTCCAGGTGCCGTCGCCGACAATCGGCAGCCAGCCGAGCTTCACCGAGAAAATCTCGATCAGCAGCATGCCGAGCGCGAACGCCGGAAACGAAATACCGGAGACGGCGAGCGTCATGCCGAGCCGGTCAGGCCAGCGATTGCGCCACACCGCCGAGACAATCCCGATCGCCATGCCGAAGATCACGGCCCACACCATGCTCGCGAGCGTGAGCCAGAGTGTAGGCATGAAGCGCTCGGCGATTTCCGTCGAGACGGGCCGCTTGCTGCGCGTCGAGGTGCCGAAGTCGAACTGCACGATCTTGCCGAAGAAGCTCACCAGTTGCTGCGGCAGCGGCTTGTCGAGACCGAGATCGGCGCGCACCAGCGCAACGGTCTGTGCGTCGGCTTCGGGACCGGCGGCGAGCCGCGCCGGATCGCCCGGCAGCATGTGCACGAAGAAGAACACCAGCACCGCGACGATGACGAGCGTCGGCAGCAGGCCGAACAGACGCTTGACGAGGAAAGTGAGCATCGTTTTGAGTGAGAGAGCGGCCGGGCGGCGAAGCCCGGCCACGGGCCATTACTTGAGCGCGATCTCGTCGAAGCTGAACGAGCCGTCAGGCATCACGTACGCGCCGGACAGACGCTTGCTGTGCGCGTACACCACCTTCTCCGTGACGAGGAAGATCCACGGCGCATCGGTCCAGATCTGCTTCTGCGCGTCGGCGTAGAGCTTCGCCTTCTCGCCGCGATCGGTCGTGGCGAGCGCTTTCGCGAGATCGTCGTCGACCTTGTCGTTCTTGTAGTACGCGGTGTTGAAGAGCTTCGGCGGGAACGACGAGCCGCCCAGCAGTGGCGAAATGGCCCAGTCCGCTTCGCCCGTCGACGACGACCAGCCGATGTACAGCATGCGTACCGGCGCCGTCTTCGGATCCGGCGCGCTCTCGACGCGCTGCACGCGCTGCCCTGCTTCGAGCGCTTCGACCGTCGTCTTCACGCCCACTTGCGCGAGCTGCTGCTGCACGAACTGGATGATCTTCTGCGCGGTCGTGTGGTTATAGCCGGACCACAGCGTGGTCTCGAAGCCGTTCGGATAGCCCGCTTCCTTCAGCAGTTCGCGCGCCTTTGCCGGATCGTATTTCCAGGGGCCGAGCTTGGTCGCGTAATCGACGCCCGGCGGCACCACGCCTTCAGCCGGCACCGCGTAGCCCGCGAACGCGACCTTGACCAGCGCTTCCTTGTTGATGGCGTAGTTGAGCGCCTCGCGCACCTTCGGATTGTCGAACGGCTTTTGCAGCACGTTCATGCTGACATAGCGCTGGATGATGGACGGCGCCGCAACCAGGTCCACCTTCGGGCTCGACTTGAGCGTGGCCGCCTGCTCGAACGGAATCGAGAACGCGAAGTCCGCTTCACCGGTCTGCATCAGCGCGGCGCGGGTGTTGTTGTCCACCACCGGCTTCCAGTCGATCATGTCGATCTTCGGCAAGCCCTTCTTCCAGTAGCCGGCGAACTTCTTCACCTTCAGGTCGTCGGTCTGCTTCCATTCGACGAACTCGAACGGCCCCGTGCCGACCGGATGGAACGCAATCTCCTTGCCGTACTTCTTGAGCGCGGTCGGCGAGATCATCACCGCCGACGGATGCGCCAGCACGTTGATGAACGCCGAGAACGGAATCTTCAGCGTGATCTTCACCGTGTACGGATCGATCACTTCGGTCTTCTCGATCTTGTTGAACAGGTTGTAGCGCTTGAGCTTGTTGTCCGGATTCGTGACCCGGTCGAACACGGCCTTCACCGCGTCTGCGTTGAAGTCGGTGCCGTCGTGAAATTTGATGTCCTTGCGCAAGTGGATCGTGTAGACCTTCGCGTCCGGGCTCGCCTCGTAGCTGGTGGCGAGCACGTTCTGGATCTTCATGTCCTTGTCGAAGCCGAACAGCCCCTGATAGAAGGACTTCGCCACCGCCTGCGAGAGCGTGTCGTTGGCGTCGTACGGATCCATCGTCGTGAAGGTCGAGGCGACGGCCATCACAGCGGTGCTTTGCGCATGCGCCGCCGTGACCGGGCCGAGCGCGGCGAGCGTCGCAAAGGCGCCGGCTGCAATCAGCGCGCGCAACGAATGAGGACGAGAGGACGGCATCGGTTGACTCCTTGTTGAAGTGCTTTTAGTAAGCGCCGCCCACGTGATGCTCGGCGACAAAGTGGTCTGGTCCGACCGCAACCAGTTTCGCGACTACGGGTTCGTCTCCGAGCGCGCGGATCGGGCTCGGAATTTCATCGGCGGCGAGCATGCGCTGCGCATGGCGGCGCGCGGGGTCCGCCACCGGCACCGCGCTCATCAGCTTTCTCGTATAGGGATGACGCGGCGCCTCGAACACGGCGGCGCGCGGCCCGATCTCGACGATCTGCCCCAGGTACATCACCGCCACGCGATGGCTCACGCGTTCGACCACGGCCATGTCGTGCGAAATGAACAGATAGGCAACGCCCAGTTCCCGTTGCAGATCGAGCATCAGATTGACGATCTGCGCGCGCACGGAGACGTCGAGCGCGGAGACGGATTCATCGGCGATCACGACCTTCGGGTTCAGCGCCAGCGCGCGTGCAATGGCGATGCGTTGCCGCTGTCCACCCGAGAATTCGTGCGGATAGCGCTGCGCGGCTTCCGGCGGCAAGCCGACCTTGTCGAGCAGCCAGTCGACCCGCGCCTGCGCTTCGCGGCCGCTCGCGACGCCATGCACCAGCAGCGGCTCCATCACCGAGAAGCCCACAGTCAGACGCGGATTGAGCGAGGCGAACGGGTCCTGGAAAATGAACTGGATATTGCGCCGCAGGGCCTGGAGTTCGTGCCCTTGCAGCTTGCTGATGTCGCGTCCGTCGAACTCGATGGAACCGCTCTGGCTTTCCACCAGCCTGAGCAGCGAGCGCCCGGTGGTCGACTTGCCGCAGCCCGATTCGCCGACGAGCGCCAGCGTCTCGCCCGGGCGCAGGTCGAAGCTCACGCGTTCGACCGCATGCACCGCCGCCGTCGTGCGGCCGAACAGGCCGGTCTTCACCGGGAAGCGCGTGACCAGGTCGCGCACGCGCAGGATGGGCGGCGTAGCCTGATCGACGGCGGGTTGGGTCTCGTGTTCCACCGCCGCCGAAGGGCGCAACGCGCTTGCATCGTCGGGCGCGGCTTCCACCGGCGCGACTTCGAGGATCGGGAACTTGGCCGGACGGTCGGTGCCGTGCATCGCGCCCAGCGTGGGCACGGCGGCGAGCAAGGCCTTCGTGTACGGGTGCTGCGGCGCGTGGAACAGCTGGTCGGAATCCGCCTCCTCCACTTTTTCGCCGCGATACATCACGAGCACGCGATCCGCCACTTCGGCGACCACGCCCATGTCGTGCGTGATGAAGATCACGCCCATGTTCATCTCGTCCTGCAAGCCGCGCACGAGTTGCAGGATCTGCGCCTGGATGGTCACGTCGAGCGCGGTGGTGGGCTCGTCGGCGATCAAAAGCGCGGGCTTGCACGACAGCGCCATCGCGATCATCACGCGCTGGCGCATGCCGCCCGACAACTGGTGCGGATAGCGCGCGAACACGCGCTTCGATTCGGGAATGCGCACGAGATCGAGCAGGCGCAACGCCTCCGCACGAGATTCGCCGCGGCTCTTGCCCTGATGCAGCGCGATGGCTTCCGCAATCTGGTCGCCGACCGTGAAGACCGGATTGAGCGAGGTCATCGGCTCCTGGAAGATCATCGCGATGTCGGCGCCGCGCACGCCGCGCATCGTCGCCGAAGATGCCTTCGCGAGATCCAGCACCTGGCCGTTGCGTCGCCTGAAGTCGATGCGGCCCGCCGAAATCCGCCCGCCGCCATGCTCGACGAGCCGCATCAGCGCGAGCGACGTCACCGACTTGCCCGAGCCCGACTCGCCGACGATCGCCAGCGTCTCGCCACGGTCGACGGCGAACGACACTCGGCGCACGGCCTCGACGGTGCGCGCACGCGAGCGGAACGACACCGACAGATTACGCACGTCGATGACGCGCGAACCGGGAAGCGTGTTGGCCGTATCGATCATCGGTAAATCGCCGTGACGGGCGCTTCACCGACGCGCGCGTAGCCGCGATACATGCCTTCGGTGTTGAACGGCAGCACGACGTTGCCGCGTGCATCGACGGCGACTAGACCGCCGCGTCCTTCGATGCGCGGCAGCTTGTTCATCACGACATCGCGCGACGCTTCGTCGAGCGACACGCCGCGATATTCCATTTGCGCCGCCACGTCATAGGCCGCGAGCATGCGGATGAACATCTCGCCCGTGCCGGTGGTGGACACGGCGCAGGTGGCGTCGCTGGCGTAGCAGCCCGCGCCGATCAGCGGCGCATCGCCGACGCGGCCGGCCTGCTTGTTGGTGATGCCGCCCGTCGATGTCGCCGCCGCGAGATGGCCGTGCGCATCGAGCGCGACCGCGCCGACCGTGCCGAACTTCTTCGCCGGATCGAGCGGATCGTCTTCGCCCGGCGCATCCGTGCTATCCGACGCACCCGCGAACGCAAAGGTCGCGGCGTCGTGATCGAGCATCGTGCGCGAGGTGCCGCGAGCCTTCAGCCATTGCTGATGGCGCGCCTCGGTGTAGTAGTACGACGGCTCGACGAATTCCAGCCCCTGCGCCGCCGCGAACGCTTCCGCGCCCGCTGCCGTGAACATCACGTGATCGCTCACGTCGAGCACCCGTCGCGCCGCCAGCACCGGATTCTTCACGCGCGTCACGCAGCTGACCGAACCGGCTTCGAGCGTCGCGCCGTCCATCACGGAAGCATCGAGTTCATGCGTGCCCGCCGCCGTGAACACGGCGCCGTGGCCAGCGTTGAAGCGCGGACAGTCTTCGAGCAGGCGCACGGCCTCGGTGACTGCGTCGAGCGCGCTGCCGCCCTCGGCGAGCAGGCGCTGGGCCGCGCCCAGGATCTCGTTGAGCGCGGCGTGATAGCGCGCTTCGGCATCGGTGTTCATCGCGCTGCGCACGATGGTGCCTGCGCCGCCGTGAATGGCGATGACGGGGATGGCGTTCATGATTCGCGCGGTTCCGGTTGAAGGTGTCGCTTCGTCGTGGCGGGCCGGCTGGCCCGCAGCCCCGGCGCTTCGGGCGACGCCGACGGCGCCGGCGGCACGACGAGCCAGGGCAACACGAATTCGGTCAGACCCGATGCAGCCTCCACCGAGCGCTTCGCCCGGTGCGCGACCGCATCGCACAATGCTTCGACGACGGCCAGCACGGCCGTATCGCAATTCGCCGCGAGCCGCCGCTCGGCGCGGATCGCGAGCACGAGATCCGCCACCTGCGCGAGCGGCGAGGCCGCATGATCCGTCAGCGCGATGACGCGCAAACCGTGAGCGCGCGCGCGCCGCGCCAGCGTGATGGTGTCGTCCACATAGCGCGGGAATGCAATCGCCACGAGCACGTCGCCGGGCGTCGCGGTGAACAGGCGGCGCGCCGCGTGCGACGGCCCGCCCATCAGCGTCAGCGACTGCACGTTCGCGCAATACGGCGTGAGGCCGTGCTCCATCAGTCCGGCCAGGAACGCGCTCGCGCCATAGCCCAGCACGAACACGCGCGGCGCGGCGAGGATGGCGTCCACGATGGTCTCGGCCGTCGCGGCATCGACGGAGGTTTGCGCCAGATGCAGGTTCGCCACCGCCTGCGCCAGCGACGCATCGAACACGTCGGCGGCGCTCGCGGGCTGTTCGAGCGCGGTCCGCAGCCGTTCGACCGGCGCGATGGTCGCCTCGAAGCCGCGCACCAGCGCCTCGCGAAACGCCGGATAGCCGGAGAAGCCGAGCGCGCGGGCAAAGCGGTTCGCCGTCGCCACCGATGCGCCCACCGCGCTCGCCAGTTCGTCGATCCGCATGGTCGCCGAACGGAACAGGTTGGCCAGCACGAAGGCCCCCATGCGCCGGTGGATCGGCGTCAGAGTCGGCATGGCCGCGGTGATGCGCGCGGCGATCAGATCATCGGCATGAGCCGTTGTCTGCATGTGAGCGGGGACTGACTGCGTTCGGGACATGGAGCGCGCGAGTTCGTTGCCAGTGAGCGATGAAAGTATATTTACTCGAAAAACTCGCCAAAAAAAATTCATTTTCATCGAACTCGGGTTTTCCGGGAGGCTTTGTCGCCGCTTCCACTGATTCCTGGTTCGGCACTGTCCGATGCCCTCGCCTTGCGCCTTCATGCACAATACGGGGCCAGACGCGCTGCAAGGCGTGCGCCCACCGGCCAACGACCCAGCATGAATTTCGACTTCCTTCCCGGCACGCTGCCACAACAACTCGACGCCCATCCGTGGGCGCAAACCCTTGCGGGATTCATCGCGCTCGCGCTCATCGCGCTGTTCGTGCAATGGGTCGTGGCGCGCATCGTCCTGTATCTCGCGCACCGCTTGCTGGTGCTGGCCGGTCACGTGAAGTGGGATCAGGCGTTCATCCGGCGGCGCGCCTATCACCGGCTCTGGTACGCGGTGCCCTTCGCGACAGTCGCGCTCGGGATCGACGAGGTGCCGCACGTCGGTCACTGGGCCACGATGATCGGCCGCGTGGCGCATGCCGGCGCGTGGATCTGCGCGTTTCTCGCCGCCGGCAGCGCGCTGTCCGCCTGGCAGGACGTCTACGCGGAGAGCAAGGAAGCGCAGACGCGCTCGATCAAGGGCTATATCCAGATCGGCAAGCTGGCGCTCGCGCTGGTGTGCGGCGTGCTGGTGCTGTCGATTCTCATCGACCGTTCGCCGCTCTGGATGCTGTCCGGCATCGGCGCGCTCTCCGCCGTGCTGCTGCTCGTGTTCAAGGACACGCTGCTGTCGCTGGTGGCGAGCACCCAGCTCACGTCGAACGACATGCTGCGCATCGGCGACTGGATCGAGATGCCGCAGGCCGCCGCCGACGGCTTCGTGAAGGACATCGCGCTGCACACGGTCAAGGTGCAGAACTGGGACAACACCGTGACGACGGTGCCCACCTACAAGCTCTTTTCGGAGAGCTACCGCAATTACCGGCACATGTTCGAATCGGGCGGGCGGCGCATCAAGCGCACGCTGCGTATCGACGCGCAATGCGTGCGCTTCCTGACCGAAGAGGAAACCGCGCGGCTGCTGCGCTTCCGCCTGCTGCACGACTATCTCGAACAGAAGCAGACGGAAGTGGAACAGGCCAACCGCAATCTCGGCGAACTTGCGAACGAACCGGCCAATCGCCGGCGGCTCACGAACATCGGCACGTTCCGCGCCTATGGGCTGGCGTATCTGCAACGGCATCCGGAGATCCGCCAGGACATGGCGATCATGGTGCGGATGATGGAGCCGGAGTCGCAAGGCATTCCGGTGGAGGTCTACTGCTTCACCGCGACGACCGCATGGACGCAATACGAGCGCATCCAGGGCGACGTGTTCGACCATCTGCTGTCCATCCTTCCCGAGATGGGGCTGCGGCTGTATCAGGCGCCGTCGGGCTCGGACTTCAATGGCATGGCCGGGCGCCTGCGCGGCGAGATGCCGACGCTCTGAGCCGCGTGGCGCCTTGCCCGATGCTCTTCGTCAGGGTCCACCCTGAAAAAAGGATCAGGCAAGAATCCTCCAGTTTTGTGTATTCACGTTGACGTCTCCCGTCCGTACGATCTAACCATCGCCGATGCGCCCTTTTTCCGCAGCCTTGCAGCCGCGGCGGAGACGCTTTTTCTCGCGCATCGCCATTCAATCGTCATCAAGGGAAAACTCAACGTGATCGATCGCGTCCATGCCATGCGTGTCTTTACGCGTGTCGTCGATACGAACAGTTTCACGCGCGCCGCCGAATCACTCGGCATGCCGCGCGCGAGTGTTTCGACGACCGTGCAACAACTCGAAGCGCTGGTCGGCGTGCAATTGCTTGCACGCACGACCCGGCGCCTGAATCTCACCGTCGACGGCGCGGCGTACTACGAACGCAGCGCGCAGATTCTCGCCGACATCGACGAACTCGAATCCGGTTTCGGCGCGGGCGAAGAACGCCTGCGCGGCCGCCTGCGGGTGGAAATGCCGGATACCGTCGCGACGTCCATCGTCGTGCCCGCGCTGCCCGAATTCCATGCGCGCTTTCCGCAGATCGAGCTCTCGCTCGGCATCGGCAATCGCAACGTGGATCTGGTCGGCAGCGGCGTGGATTGCAGCGTGCAACTGGGTGAACTACCGGATTCCGGTCTGATCGCCCGGCGTCTCGGCGTGCTCGAACAGGTGACGTGCGCGAGCCCCGCTTATCTGGAGAAGCATGGCGCGCCCGCGACGCTCGGCGATCTGGCGCAGCATGTCGCGGTGAACTGCGTGTCGGAGAAGACGGGCCGCCCCGCCGACTTCGATTTCGACGTGGACGGCGAGCCCGTCACGATGAAGATGCGCGGCTTCGTGCAAGTGGCCGACGAGCATGCCTATCTCGCTTGCGGCATCGAAGGGCTCGGGCTGATCCAGCCGCTGCGCATCGCGGCGCAGCCGTATCTGCGTTCCGGCCAGTTGCGCGAAGTGCTGCCGGATCTGAAGGCGCCGCCGCTCAAGGTGTCGGTGGCGTTCCTGAAGAGCCGTCAGGCGACGCCGCGCGTGTCGGTGTTCGTCGACTGGCTGGCGACGCTGTTCGAGCGCTCGCAGCTGATCGACGACACGCTGACGAACCTGTATCGCTCGGCGCAGCGGCGTAGCGGTCCGCGGCGCGATCGTCCTGAAGAGGAGACGGCGGACGCTTGATGACGTTTTATCAGGCGTAGAGGTCAGCGCACCGGCGTCGCTGCGTTCGCGCCGACGACCGTATTCCACTTGCGCACTTCCCAGCGCGTGACCAGGCCGTTGGTCACATACGGGTCGTTCCTCGCGAACGCCTCCGCCACCGCAGGCGAATCGCTGTGAAACAGCAGCATGGCGCGGTCGGCGGGGTCGTCGAGCGCGCCTGCCAGCACGATCTCGCCGCGCTCGACGGCGGCCCACGCCAGCGCGAGATGCGCATCGCGAAACTCGCCGCGACGCTCCAGATAGTCCGCACACAGTTCGTAGATCAACAGGTGATGCATCGCCTTCTCCCGGAGTGAATCGGCGGACCGCCGATTTAGCTGATTCTGGCGCAATTTCAACGCGACGGTTTGCGTCGCGGTTCAAGTGGCAATCGGACCTGTCCTATCCCTTTGCGAAACGGCTTCGCACATCATGAAGCGAAGCCGCCGAGGACCGTCATGAGCTGCAATCAACCGCCCTGCAATACCTGTTTGACGCACGACTGCCGGACGTGCCCGTGGACTTCCCGGTTCGATGCAGCGAAGCGTGCGCCCGAGCCACCCGCCACGCACGTGTTCATCACGCTGACGATGACCCGGAGCGAGACGGGGCGTACGTGGTGCTCATGGCTGCGCATGCGCGCGCGGCGTCTGCTTGCCCTGTTTCGACGTTGAAGCGCCGCCGCCGTGGCTCAGTTCGGCTTGGTGAAATCGTTCTCCGCCCAGCGCTCGGCGCTTGCCTTCGAGAGCTTGAATGCCGGCGAGACGCGCACATGCGCGAGCTGCGTGCCGAAGGCATCGAGCGCTTTCAGATTGGCGTAGGGATCGTCTTCATCGGGCACGATCTCCAGCGTCACGGTGATTTCCTCGCCGTTCACTTCGATCGTCACGTTCTTGTGCAGCATTGCATGCCGCTGCTGTTCGTGGCGGCGCAGCACTTCCGAGGCGGTCTTCACCAGCGTGCGGAACGCCGCGCCGTCGAGCGGCTTGGGGTTCTTCTTGTCGCGGCCCATGGTCCACGGGCCGACGAGCGCGGGCTCGGCCTCGCCCGCCTGGATCATCGCGACAGCCCAGCCGTCGTCGTCTTCGTTCTTGATGACCCGCGCGGTCCAGCCGTCATCGCGCCACAGGCGGTCTTCGTGGATGGCTTCGTCGGCGGAGGGAAATTCGGAATCGGTCATGGCGTAGATGCGCAAGCATGCAGTGAGGCAATGCGCCGGATTTTACCGTGTGAACGACGCGCGGCATTGTTCGTGCTGATGCAACCGTCCGAATGGCCGATCCCGGCCTCGCGTGCTTCGGCATGGCCCTGTCATACCCAAACGCAGTGCGCCGTGCTAATTTGAAGCTACCGGCTGTTCCCGGAAACAACCGGCAGCTCAGGTCAGAAGCCGTCAACTACTGCTAAGGAGCAAGCGCATGTTCGCATTCATCGGTACTTTGATCGTGGGACTCGTCGTCGGCCTGATCGCGCGCGCCGTCAAGCCCGGCGACGACAGCATGGGCTGGATCATGACCATCGTGCTCGGCATCGCCGGCTCGCTGATCGCCGGTTATGTGGGCCGCGCGCTCGGCTGGTATCAGCCGGGGCAGCCGGCCGGCTGGATTGCTTCCGTGATCGGCGCGATCGTGCTGCTGGTCATCTGGGGGATGATCCGCAAGCGCAGCACGTGAGCCTGCATTGAAATCGTCAACGCCTCGCCCTGTATCGGGCGAGGCGTTTTTTATGCGCGTCGTCTATGCAGGCAGACGCGCGAAGTCCAGTTCCTCGCCGCCGCGCACGACCCGCGCGGGCAGTGCGCCACCCAGCCAATAGGCTAGTTCGGCAGGCCGGCCGATCCGCCACGCAACGAAATCCGCCGTCTTGCCCGCTTCGAGCGAGCCATGCGTGGCATCGAGACCCAGCGCCCGCGCCGCATGAAGCGTCACGCCGGCGAGCGCTTCTTCCGGCGTCAGGCGAAACAGCGTGCAGCCCATGTTGAGCATCAGCCGCAACGACAGCGCGGGCGACGTGCCCGGATTCATGTCGCTCGCGAGCGCGATGGGTACATGGTGGCGGCGCAGCGCATCGACCGGCGGACACTGCGTCTCCCGCAACAGATAGAACGCGCCCGGCAGCAGCACGGCGACGGTGCCGGACTGCGCCATCGCTTCGGCATCGCCTTCGGTCATGTATTCGAGATGATCCGCAGAGAGCGCCCGATAGCGCGCCGCCAACGTCGCGCCATGCAGGGACGACAACTGTTCCGCGTGCAGCTTGACGGCCACGCCGAGTTCCTGCGCGCGCCGGAATACGCGCTCCACTTGCTGCGGCGAGAAGGCAATGTGCTCGCAGAAGGCATCGACGGCATCGACGAGACCTTCGGCCACGAGCGCAGGCAGCATGAAATCGCAAATATGGCCGATGTAATCATCCGCGCGCGCGGCGTATTCGGGCGGCAACGCGTGCGCGGCGAGACAGGTGGCGCGCACCGTCAGCGGCAGGGCATCGGCGAGACGGCGCGCGACCCGCAGCATCTTGCGCTCGCTGGCGAGATCCAGACCATAGCCGGACTTCACTTCGATCGTCGTCACGCCTTCGCGCAGCAAGCCGAGCGCACGCGTGCGCGCGTCGTCGAACAAGGCGTCCTCGCTGGCTGCGCGGGTCGCGCGTACCGTTCCGGCGATGCCGCCGCCGCGCGCCGCGATGTCGGCGTAGCTCACGCCTTGCAGGCGCTCTTCGAACTCACCGCTGCGATCGCCGCCGAACACGAGATGCGTGTGGCAGTCGATCAGACCGGGCGTCACCCACGCGCCTTGCAGATCGACGCGCTTGCATCCATTCAACTCGGGCGCCGCCGCGCGCGGACCAATCCACTCGATGCGCGGGCCATCGGTGAGAATCGCCGCGTCTTCGATGATCGAATACGCTCCCTGCGCCATCGTCGCGGCGTGGCAGTGATGCCAGAGTGTCTTCATCGCGTGATCATCGGCAGATCGAGGCCTTGCTCGCGCGCGCATTCAACGGCGATGTCGTAGCCCGCATCCGCATGACGCATGACGCCGCTCGCCGGATCGTTGTGCAGCACGCGAGCGATGCGGGCATCGGCTTCATGGCTGCCGTCACACACGATTACGACGCCCGCATGTTGCGAGAAACCCATGCCGACGCCGCCGCCATGATGCAGCGACACCCATGTCGCGCCGCTCGCGGTGTTGAGCAGCGCGTTGAGGAGCGGCCAGTCGGAGACGGCGTCGGAGCCGTCGCGCATCGCTTCGGTCTCGCGATTCGGGCTCGCGACCGAACCCGAATCGAGATGATCCCGGCCGATCACGACCGGCGTGGACAGCTCGCCGTTGCGCACCATTTCATTGAACGCGAGGCCGAGCTTCGCGCGCTGGCCCAGCCCGACCCAGCAGATGCGCGCAGGCAAGCCCTGGAAGCTGATGCGTTCGCGCGCCATGTCGAGCCAGCGATGCAGATGGGCGTCGTCGGCGATCAATTCCTTCACTTTTGCATCGGTGCGGTAGATGTCTTCCGGATCGCCGGACAGCGCGGCCCAGCGAAACGGCCCGACGCCCCGGCAGAACAGCGGCCGGATATACGCCGGCACGAAACCCGGAAAGTCGAACGCGTTCGCGACGCCTTCTTCCTTGGCCATCTGGCGGATGTTGTTGCCGTAGTCGAAGGTGGGCACGCCCTGTTCGCGGAACGCGAGCATCGCGCGCACGTGCTCCGCCATCGACTGCTTCGCGGCCTTCACCGTGCCCGCGGGATCGCTCTGTGCGCGATCGCGGTACTGCGCCCAGGTCCAGCCCTTCGGCAGATAGCCGTTCAGCGGATCGTGCGCGCTCGTCTGGTCGGTGACCATGTCCGGACGCACGCCGCGCCGGACCAGTTCGGGCAGCACGTCGGCGGCGTTGGCGCACAGCGCCACAGAAACCGCCCGACCCTCGCCGGTGTAGCGCTGCATGCGTGCGAGGGCGTCGTCGAGATCGGTGGCCTGTTCATCGACGTAACGCGTCTTCAGGCGGAAATCGATACGGCTCTGCTGGCATTCGATATTGAGCGAACACGCGCCCGCCAGCGTCGCGGCGAGCGGCTGCGCGCCGCCCATGCCGCCCAGCCCTGCCGTAAGGACCCAGCGACCTTTGAGGTCGCCGGCGTAATGCTGCCGTCCCGCTTCGACGAAGGTCTCGTACGTGCCCTGCACGATGCCCTGACTGCCGATGTAGATCCAGCTGCCGGCGGTCATCTGGCCGTACATGGCGAGACCCTTGGCGTCGAGTTCGTTGAAATGCTCCCAGCTAGCCCAGTGCGGCACGAGATTCGAATTGGCGATCAGCACGCGCGGCGCGTTCTCATGCGTCCGGAACACCCCGACCGGTTTGCCCGACTGGATCAGCAGCGTCTCGTCGGCTTCGAGCCGCTTCAGCGTCTCGACGATCTTGTCGAAGCACGCCCAGTCCCGCGCCGCCCGGCCGATGCCGCCGTACACCACCAGTTCCCGCGGATTTTCGGCGACCTCGGGATCGAGGTTGTTCATCAGCATGCGCAGCGGCGCCTCGGTCAGCCAGCTTTTGGCGTTCAGCTGGACGCCACGCGGCGCGCGAATCTCGATGTCGCGGAAACGGGAAGATGAAGTCACGGGCAGCTCCTGAAAGGTCGATCGACCTCATCTTCTTGTATATACAACTTAGGTTGTATTAGGGCGAACCCGAGGCTTTTCGCATTGCCTGAGCTTTATAAGATGGCATTCTTGTATAGACAATACCTATGCCATCGGCAGCCCGCTGTCGCGCTTGATCTCGCGCAAGGACAGCATCGATTCCACCGCCGTCACGCCCGGCAGCGTCCGCAATACATCGCGCAAAAATTCGCCGTACTCGTCCAGATCGCGCGCGACTACTTGCAGCAGGTAATCCGCGGTGCCCGAAATGTTGTGGCACGACAGGATGCGGGAAATGCCGCGAATCTCGCGCTCGAAACGGTCGGAAAGCGCGCGGTCGTGAACGCTGAAACGCACCTGCGCGAACGCGATGACGCCGAGTTGCAGCGCCTTGCGCGACAGTACGGCGCGATACCCGTCGATGAATCCCTCGCTCTCCAGACGCTTCAGCCGCCGAGCGCAAGGTGTTTCGCTCAGGCCGACGCGCTCGGCGAGCTTCGCGACCGGCATGCGTCCGTCCTGCTGAAGCGCGGCGAGCATCGCGCGATCGATTCGGTCCAGATCGGTCATGGTGGTTTCCCCTTTTATCGCCGAATATTTTAGCGGAAAGAAGCCTATCAACACGAGTCTGTATCTGAAATTGCCAGAATTCGCCCCGCGCGTCATGGCACGATGAAGCCCTCGAAAAGGAGTTTCAACATCATGGTTTCGGCACATCTGCTCTGGGTTTTCATCGGCGCGCTCGCCATCGTCTACGCGTTGCCGGGGCCCGACATGGCGCTCGTCCTGCAAACGAGCGCGACCCGGGGCATCCGTCATGGCGTCGCGGTGGCCGGCGGACTGGCCTCCGCCCGCGCCACGCATGTGTCGCTCTCGGCGCTCGGCGTCGCCGCGCTGCTGCGCAGTGCGCCCTGGCTCTATGACGGCGTGCGCATCGCGGGCGGCCTGTATCTCGCCTATGTCGCGATCCAGATCTTCCGCTCGCCGGCCTTCGGACTCGATACCCCGCCCGCCGGCGCCGGCGCGCCGACGCTGCGCGCCGCCTATGCGAGAGGCATCCTGAGCAGCATCCTCAATCCCAAGGCGCTGCTCTTCTGCTCCGTATTGCTGCCACAATTCGTGCATCCGGAAGCCGGGCCGGTGTGGTCGCAAGTGCTTGAACTGGGCGTGGTGCTGGTGATTGTCGGCATGGCGTTCGATCTCGCGCTGGCCGCCGGCACCACGCATCTCTCCGGCTGGCTCAAGCGCCATCCGAGAGCGCAGACCGTGCAGCGCTGGACCTTTTCCGCCGCGCTGCTCGCCTTCGCCGTGCGGCTGTCGCTGGACTAAAGCGCGCGGCCTTTCGCGGACAAGTCAGCTTTCCAGCGGCTTCAGAAAGAGTTCGTGCTTCGGCGCGAAATGGGCATAGAGCGGCAGGATCGCGCCGCCCATCGCGCGGGCGTCGGGGCCAATCTGCCCTTCCACCAGACGCGGCCGCGTCATGCCTTGCCAGTCGAAACCGGACAGGGCCTGATCGGTGGCACGGATCACTTCGCGCAACAGCGTGCGATCGATTTCTCCGTCGATCACCACCGCCTCCAGATCCAGCAACGCCGCCGACGATGCGATCCCGTGCGCGATGGCCGGACACGTCTCGCTCATCCACGCTTGCGCGAGCGGCCGCCAGGCGCTGGACCACGCGCGTGCGTCGTGGGCCGCCTCGGCGGGCGCGCCCGCGGCGGCCAACGCCTTCTCCAGCACATACACCGATGCCGTATTGAGCAGTTGCCCCGGCTGTCCATCGCTGGCGCTGCGGGTGAGCGGCAGGGAACCGATCGCGCCCGCATTGCCGCCGGGGCCCGCGTGCAGCCGGCCATCGATCACGAGCCCGCCGCCAATGAAGGTGCCGATGAACACGTAGAGGAAATTGCGCAGCCCGCGCCCCTGTCCCATCACGAGTTCGGCGGCGCAAGCGGCGGTCGTGTCCTTCGCAAACTCGACCGGCAACGCGGTCATCGCGCTAATGCGCGCGCGGATGTCGATCTCGTTCCACGCCGCGAGCGCGTCGGGGGGCGTGTCGAAGAAATCGCGCCAGCCGCCGAGCCACAGCGGCGCGGCCACACCGATCCCGGCGATCTTGCTGGCGTGCTCGCCAAGCGCGGTGGTCACGCGCACGAGACGCTTTTCGAGCGCCGGAAACAGCGTGCGCGGATCGGGATAGGCGTAGTCGAGGGTTTCGCGCGCGCGCACGTTGCCGGCGAAGTCCATCGACAGCACATCGAGACTGCGCCGTCCCACCTTCACGCCGATCGAAAACGCGCCGTCCGCGCGCAGCGAAATGGGCACCGACGGCTGGCCGAGGCGCCCCGGCACGCGCGTGCGCGGTTCCTTGGCGAGCAGGCCGTCGCCGATCAGATGATCGACGATCAGCGAAACCGTCTGCATGGAGAGACGCGTGAGGCGAGCGATGTCGGCCTTGGGCAACGCGCCGTGCAGGCGGATGGCCTGCAGGACGATGCGCTCGTTGAACTGGCGCATGCCCAGTTGATTCGAGCCGATGGATTGCGTGGAGACGGAAGGCGCCCGCTCGGTCCTGGGATCAGGCATCGGCGCGGGCCTCGCGGCGCGGCCGCGCGCGTCGGACAACTTTCATGAACGGGTCCCCGTGTGGCTCATTCTGCTGATTTTATCGGCTAAAGCGGCCGGTTCCGATTCCGGCAAGCGCCCGGCTTGCCGGTCGGCCAGCCTCAACCATTATTTTTGACGCGATTTTTGAGTCGGTTATGTTCGGCGGCAGGATCCTTCATCACATCAAACCCCGCCGAAACATGAGCACACTCGAAGCGCTGCACGCCATCGTCAACGACGACAACGCGCCCCAGATCATCCGCGATCACATCGTCGATTCGCTGCAGTTCGCGCTGCGCAATCATCCGGGCTATTTCACCCGCAAGGAAATCCAGTGGCTCGCGCAATGGGACGACACGCGCATTCCCATCGCGGCAAGCAAGATTCTCAACGAGATGGACACCGCGTGATCGACGGACCGGCGCGCTTCAGTGCGTGCCCGACGCGCGCGCCTGCCAGTCGTAATTGAAGACGGTGGCCTGGACGGGCTCCGAGAGTCCTTCCACGAAGCTCACCACATCCGGATCCTTGAGGAAGCTCGCCGCCGACGCCGCCGTGAGAATGGCGGTGCTCTCCTGCGGCCGCGCAACGAGGTAGCCCTGCACGTAATCGACGCCGATTTCCTGCAGCGCCCGCAAGGTATCCAGGTCCTCCACCCACTCCGCGACGCTGCGCATGCCGAGATTGCGCGCCAGCGCGACGATCGCCTCGACGATCGCGATATCCGCCGGATGCGCGCACATCGAGCGCACGAACTCACCGTCGATCTTCAGCGCATCCGCCGACAGCGCCTTCAGATACTTGAATGACGTGTAGCCCGCGCCGAAGTCGTCGAGCGCGATCTTGCCGCCCATGTCATGCACGCGCGCGATGAAGCGCTGCGTGTTCTCGAGATCGTGCAGCGCCACGCTTTCGGTGATTTCGAGGCAGAGGTAATGCACGATGGACTGGTAACGCCCGAACAGCGCGAAGATGTCCTCCATGAACTGCTCGTCGTTGAGCGAGCCGCCCGACAGGTTGACGCAGATGAACTGCGTGTTGGCCAGCAGATGCTGGTGCGCCTCGATCCATTCGAGGAGTGTGGAGATGACCCAGCGGTCGATGGCCGCGATATTGCCCGATTCCTCCGCCGCAACGATCACCTTGCCGGCGGGCAGCGTGGCGCCGTCGGGCGCGCGCATGCGCAGCAGCACTTCGAAGTTGAGCGATTCGGTGGGCGCCGCGAGCGACATGATCGGCTGCATGACGAGGAACAGGCCCGGCGGCAGGCGATTGCGGCCGAGCGTTTCGACCAGCTTCAATTCTTCCGCGCGCTCCTCGAATGCGGCCGCGCCCTTGCGATACGTGACCAGATGCGTGTGCGCGACCTTCTTCGCCTCGCGGCACGCGCGGTCCGCGTGCGACAGCGCTTCCTGCACCCGCACGCCCTGCGAACATTCGACCAGACCGATCGACGCCTTCACCTGGAACGCGCGATTGCCGACCTGATACGGCGCGTCGGAGAGAATGGAGATGAGCTCGCGGCATTGCGCGATGGCCTCTTCGATCGACGTGTCGTGCATCACGCAGACGAACTCGTCGCCGCCGATACGCCCTACCGGATAGCTGCGCGCAAAATGCGCCCGCGTGCGCGCCGCGACCTGGCGCAGCACTTCGTCGCCGCTGCGATGGCCGAACAGGTCGTTGACGAGCTTGAAGCGGTCGAGATCGACGTACGCCAGCGCCCACGGCAACGTTTCATCGCTTTGCGCGGCGATCGCCTTCTCGATGCCGCGCCGGTTCAGCGAGCCGGTCAGCGGGTCGTGTTCGGCGAGGAACCGCAGGCGCTCGACGGCCCTCGAACGCTCCGTCGTGTCCTGCAGCGAGCCTTCGATCCAGCCGTTCGAGCGGATGGCCTTCAGCAGGTAACGGCGCTCCCCGGTGCCGCGTTCGGGCGAACCGCTCATTTCGAGTTCGCCGTCGCTGCCCTTCGACGCCAGCGCCTGGAGCGCGCCCCACGCGCCTGCCTCGAAATAGTCGTTCCAGTGACGGATCTTGTAGTCGGACTTCTGCAGGTCGAGCATCGCGCGCAATGACGGATTCGCGCGCACGAAGTGACCTTCGGCGTCGAGCGTGAAGAGGCCGATAGGCGTGACTTCGTAGGTATTGCGCAGTTCCATTTGCGCCTGACGACGGAAGTCGCGCTCGGCGCGCATCTGCTCGGCGATGGCGAACGCCGCCATCATGCTCGACGACAACGCGGCCATCACGGTATTGACGCCGCCCACCAGGAACTTCAGCCCGAAGGCCGCGCCGAGGACTTCGGAAAAGGTGGCGAAGAGCACGACGGCGAGGGACGCCACATACCAGAGCACGGTGCGTGAGCGCGCCATCCACACGAGCCGGACGAGGAAGAACAGCAGCACGCAGATGCCGAAGCCGGCGATGACCCACAGCACCGGAATGAAGTACGCGTACGGCAGCGCGAGCGCGGCGGCGAGCAATACGATGCCGACGTATTGAATGACCCGCAGCAGCCACCGGTAACCGACCACCCGCAGTTCACGCCTGAACAACTGCTGGAATAGCGCGGCGGTCAGCAGGTAATAAGCGGCGAAGGTAATTTGCCGCAACGGCTGAAGGTAATCGGACGGCAGCATGCGGCCGAGCCATTGCATGTCCCAGCCCATTGCATTCGCGCACAAACGCAGATTGCCGACCAGCCATACCGCGAAGATCACGTAGGTCCATTCGTGATTGATCAGCGCAGTGACAAACACGAAAACGGCGAGCGTCAGCAAGCCACCGGCAATCAGCCCCGAGCTTTCCTGGAAATCGAGCGCCGAACTACGCAGGCCTTGCCATTCCCAGGCAAAAGCGTTGATTTGCGCGGGACCTGAAAATGTGCCTTTACAGAGAATGTTTTCAGATTGGCGCAGGCGGCCGGCCTGAATGTAATAACCGGCCTTGACCGGATGCATATAGCCGCTGACGCTGTCGCGATCCGCCGTTCCCAGCGGCGCGAGTGTGCTCGCATTCCAGCAGACGAGGGTTTGCGCGTGACGCGACGGCAGTTCCGCGGCCGTCGACGCGTCCGCGCTCATGCTGGGCAAGGTGAAGCTGAACCAGATGGGTTTTTCGGAGAGACGCGTGCTGTAATTCGTGACCGGCGCGGTCCCGTGCAATGCCTCGAGGGCGTCGGCAGGGTCGGTGATATCGCTCCGATCGGCAACAACCTGTAAAGAAAGCGGAATGGCGCCGCGGGTTTCATATTGGCGCGGCAGAAAATAAAGCGTGGCCAGCGTGCCGAGCAGAATCAGGACGGGCACGGCATAAACCGCGACGACATAAATCGCGTCGTCGATCCACGAGCCGCTGCGTCTGATACGCGAAAGGGAAGCTGGAATAACCGACGCCATACCTGGAAAAACCCCCGTGTGCGCCGACGCCCGATGCGTCTACGCAAAGCGGCGGCGGAGCCGTGTGAATCCCCGGGCGCCGCCGCTTCTGGCCAACCGGACCGCTCCGTGTCCGGTTTTTTTGCTATTACCGTCCTAGATACGACCGTACTTTTTTACCCGCACGAAACCGATATTTTTACCGTCCGTAAGCCATCAACGGGGTCTTGGAACATCCTACCGTTTCCCACTCAAAAGATAAATCTACAGAATGCAAATCGATGTCCGGATGGTGCGTATTGACCATGTAGTTGAACAGCGGATGACGCGCTTCCTCCCAACGCTGGCGCGCGGCGGCGACATCCTTGGCCAGTACCCGGTGGGGCAGGCCGCCGACATGCGTCATTGGCAGAAACTCGTTGACGCCGAACACGTCCTTGAAGAGCATCGCTTCGTACTCGCGGTCCAGCGGCGTACGCGCCGTGATCACCATGTAGTCGATCTCGTGCAGTTCGCACAGCATCCACAGCGCCTTGCACAATGCCACCTTCACCACCCGTCCCACCATTCCGCCCGCCACGCCGAGCCGGGTCGCTTCCGCGAGCCGGCTGCCGGCCAGTTCGTCGGGCAGACGCACCGACTGCTCCACCGCCAGCGGGCTATACGCATTGGTCTGAATGCGCATGGTGCCGAGCGGCGCGCCATCGAGCTTCGATTCCGCCAGCAGCACGACCGTGCCGCGATCGCGGTCGGAGGATTCGATGGTCATCGTATCGGCGAATTCGGGCAGATGACGCCCATAGGCCGAACGTCTGATGCTCACGGCCTTTTGGAGCCCCGCATCGTCACGGACGATACGAATCGTAAACGGCATCCGCTCCGTTTTCTGAAGCGTGGGTACCACGGTGAGAGTCGGGCGGCCCGCTGCTTCAGTCAGGTTAGCGGCGGTGTGATTGGCAAGGTTAAGACGTTCCATTTGTAATACCCCATTTTTTCTTGGCGATAGGAAAGGTCCGTGTGTGAAGGACGGTTTTGGGTGAGTTCCTCACACACGGCTCAACGAGCCTCTCACGAAGTCAAATACGGGGGTGCGCGCTTGCCGCCGTTTCCCAGCAAATTTCAGGCTAAAGCATTGGAGGAAAGCTTCTAATCGACGAATCGACCGTCAGACAGCCGCCGCAAGCCGAAATATGCATATGCGTTACTGATATATGCGAGCCGGAAATTGAGTGAAATGGCAACGAGGGCGTGCTGTGCTGACGACGTAAGAAGCCTGATGAAGAATAGCGTTCGAAAAACCTTTTCGGAGGACATCGTAAATACTGGAAAACACTGGAGAAAGGCGACACGGTAACGTTTGCTGTATGCGTCGCTTCGCAGATCCTGCGAAACGGCATAAATGGAGAAAATCCGGATTCACCCGTAATCGAATGAACAAACAAAAAGCGGACGCTCTGCTATGAGAGACGTCCGCCTTTGGCACGACATAATCATGTCGGCCGTGTGAATGACCACCAAATAGTCTGAGAAAAAATCAGTCGTCTTCGTCGAGCCAGGGAATATCCACGTCGGTAATGAACGCGACCATCGCAAGCGGCTTGCCTTCCTGCCGGCCGAGATTGCCGTCGGCGCGCTGCCATTCGCAGCGGAAAATCGTCGCCGGGGTATCCGCCAGCAAGGTCACGGTGCGGATTTCATCCGGATCGTTTTCCTCGACCGGGCCATCGAGCGAAATCAGCAATTGCTGCGGCCAGACGCCGTCGGCGGGATCGTAGATCTTGTCGCCATCGTGAATGACGACGTGCGCCTCGACGCCAATGGTCGCCGAGGCCTCGACGATCATCTTGCCGAGTGCGCGGAGCACCGCGGTGGCGCGGCCCGAGTTGGCCTGACGGATCGCGAGATCGCCGCGGGTCAGCGCCTGTTCGAGTTTCGGGTTGGTTTTTTGTTGCGCCATCAGTCTCTCTCTAGGGTTCGTTGCAGCGTTCGACGAGCGACACGCGGCAGAAGTTGCAGCCGGATCATACCGCTGCATCAACAAAGATAGGTCGCGGCGGCCGAGGCGGCAATCCGGGCGCGCGGTGCGGACGTCTGGACGACCGCTGCTCAAGTTTGAGCACGATCAGCCGATATTGCCCACATCCCCACGAAAACGCGTGACTGCCGTGTTGTTCATCGACCTGTCTGCCATTCTCTGCGTTCGTCCGACGGCGCGCGCGTCCCTTGAGCCTTTTACGGCCGTCATGCCGGCGACGCCGGCTTCCGCCGTCTGAACGTGGCGACCGCACAGCCGGAAATCGTCGACGGCATCACGCTGCGCACGCACCTGCAGCCGATCTACAGCCTGCCGCATCAGCGCGAGGTCGGCTACGAGGCGCTGCTGCGGGGCGATGCGGGCGATGGCGCGCTGATCGGCCCGTTCGATCTGTTCGGGCGGGCGATCGTCGCGGGCACGCTGACCGAGCTCGACCGCATGAGCCACGTCACGCATCTGCGCAACGCCGCGTCGCTGCTGCCGCCCGCGCAATGGCTCTTCCTCAATATCAATCCGGCGACCTTCACCGATCCCGGCTATGCCGCACGGCTCGCCGCGGCCACGCGCGGCGCGGGTTTGGCGCCCGAGCGGCTCGTGATCGAAGTGCTCGAATCCGGCGGCACCGATGTCGCCGAAATCGCGCGCGCGACGCACGCGTTTCGCGCGCAGGGCTTCCTCGTCGCGGTCGATGACTTCGGCGCGGGCCATTCCAATATCGACCGGCTGCTGACGCTCAGACCGGATATCGTCAAGCTCGACCGCAGCCTCGTGCGCGCGAAGAGCGCCCACATGCGCGACGCGCTGATGCCGAAGCTCGTCGATCTGCTGCATGAATCGGGCATGTTCGTGGTGGCGGAGGGCATCGAGACGGCCGAGGACCTGATGCTCGCCGCGCGCTCGAACGTCGATTTCGTGCAGGGCTATCTGTTCGGGCTGCCCGCCGCGCAACTCGCCACACGCGGTGCGGCCACGCCGCTTTTCGAGAACGTGTTCGACCAGCTCGCCCACATGCGCCGCGCCGAGCGGCTGGCGGGCGATCTGCTGGTGCTGCCGTATCGTGCGGGGCTGTTGCAGGCGGCCGAGCGCTTCGCCGCCGGCGCCGCGACGCACAGCGCCTGCGCCGAGCTGCTCGCCCTGCCCTGCACCCTCAGTTGCTTCTTCCTGGATCAGGCGGGCCGCGAATTCACGCCGGGGCTGGCCGGCTCCGCCGCGAAGACGCCGAGCGAACGTTTCGCGCCGATCGCCGACCCGGCGACGGGCCGCTGGGACAACCGCCCGTATTTCGTCGATGCCCACGCCAACCCGCAACAGGTCATCACGAGCGCGCCGTATCTCTCCGTGACGGGCACCTCGCTGTGCGTGACGCTCACGATCGCGACGCAACGTGCGTCGAAGCTCGTCGTGATCGGCGCGGATCTGGACTGGCGGCGTTTGATCGAAGGCGCGCCCGCGATTCTCTGAGCGCCGTCTTCCTGTCTCAGGTCTGCTTGACCGCGCCGGCAAGCGCCGCCGCACCCGCGCGCAGCGCCGCCACGTTACCCGCCTCGAAAGTCCAGTGCCCCGCCGCATCCACGATCGCCAGGTGCGCGCCGGGCCAGTGAGCCGCGAGCGCGCTCGCCTGGTCGGCCGGGCACACCATGTCGAAGCGACCGTGCACGATCCGGCAAGGCAGATGCGCGACGCGCGCCACCTGCGGCAGCAGCGGCGCCGGCGGCAGTTCGTGCGCCATGTAGTGACGTTCGAGCAGGGCCATCGATATTGCGGCGGCATTGGCTTCCGCACTCGGCCGCTTCGCCTCGTCCGACGGTTCTTTCTCCGGCTTGTTCACGACCGACAGCGTGGTTTCGTAGCGGGTCCACGCGCGCGCGAGCTGCGTGCCGGCTTCGTCGAAACGCGCGAGCGGCGCCTCGGTCAGCTGGAGGATCTCCGGCGCGCTGGCGGGCCGCTTGCCGCTGGCCGTCTCGATGGCGTCGAGAAAGGCGCGATGCGCGTCCGGGAAGACGCGGCGCACGTCCCACAGGAACCAGTCGATGTCCTCGCGCCGCGCCAGAAAGATGCCGCGCAGCAGGAAGCCGAGACAGCGTTCGGGATGCGCGACACCGTAGGCCAGCGCGAGCGTCGTGCCCCACGAGCCGCCGAACAGCGCCCAGCGCTCGATCTGCAACGCCTCGCGCAGTTTTTCCATGTCGCCGACCAGCGCCTCGATGCCGTTGTGCTCCAGCTTGCCAAACGGCGTCGACTTGCCGCAGCCGCGCTGGTCGAAGAACACGACGCGCCACGCGTCCGGCTCCAGCACGTCCGCCCATTTGAGATTCATTGCGCCGCCGGGGCCGCCATGCACGACGAGCATCACCGGCGCGTCGCGCGGACCTTGTGCCCGCCAGTAGATCGAATGGCCGTCGCCCACTTCGAGCATGCCTTCGTCGAAATCTCGGGGCGCCTGATTTTCCATGAGCTCGCTTCCCTGCGTGATGGTTTGACCGGGGGTCCATTGTTGCATCGCTCGCGCTAGGCCGCTGGACGCGTCGCCCGCCGCAGCCGCGCCGGCCCGCCCCGATACGCTATGCTTGCGGCTTGCTCCCGCTGTCACTCTCCCGTCATCTTGTGAATCCGATGCGCCGCACCCTCGTCAAGTGGCTCTTTGCCACGTATCTGCTCGGCAGCGGCATCGTCTGGTCGATCCTGATCCTGCCGCTGTTTCCCTTCGTGGGCCGTAACGGGCGCTACCGGCTCGCCAGACTCTGGTGCCGCGCGATGGTCACGATGATGCGCGTCATCACCGGCGTCACCTGTTCCATCGAGGGTCTGGAGCATCTGCCGGCCGGACCGTGCATCATCCTGTCGCGGCATGAATCGACCTGGGAAACGCTGTCTTTCATGGCGCTGTTCCCGCGCCGCATCAGCTTCGTGTTCAAGCACGAACTCATGAACATCCCGTTCTTCGGCTGGGTGCTGCGCGGGCTCGACATGGTGAGCCTCGATCGCGGCTCGATCCGCCAGGCTCACGGCGCGGTGACGCGCGAATCCGCCGTGCGGCTGAAGAAGGGCGACTCGGTGGTGATCTTCCCCGAAGGCACGCGCGTCGCGCACGATGCGCCGCTCAAGCTGGCCTCGGGCGGCGTGCGGCTCGCCTGCGCGGCCCGGGTGCCCGTGGTGCCGGTGGTCCACGATGCCGGCAAGGTCTGGCCCGCGAAAGGCTGGCCGGACCGGGGCGGACATATCCGCGTGATCGTTACGCCGTGTCTGCCGCTCGACTGCGAGATCCCGCAGCAGCTGAACCGGCTCGCGCAGACGCAGATGGACGAAGCGCTGGCGATCCTGCGCTAGCCTTCCTTCAGTAAAGCGGCCGCTTCTTCGCGGCGCACAGCCGGTTGACGGCGGAAATGAGCGTTTCCATGTCGACGGGCTTGCGCAGGTAGCCGTCGTAGCTGACGAATGCGGGCGGATTCGGATGGCCCGAAATCATCAGGAAAGGGATATGCGAGAACGCCGTGTCGTTCTTCATCGTCTGGCAGAGCAGCGCGCCGCCCAGCCCCGGCATCATCCAGTCCGATACGACGATGTCCACTTGCTGCTCGCCGAGTATCGCCAGGGCGCCATTGCCGTCGAATGCGCATAACACGGTGCAGTCCTCGCCCTGCATGCAGAGAGTCCAGGCTTCGATGGTGGCGGGGTCGTCGTCGACGAGCAGTACAGTCTTCATCTTGCGAACATGTTCTGGGTACGGTGCGGTCAAACGGTGGCAACCATGACGCGGGCGGAATGTGCTTGTGACCGTCGCGGCATGCATTCGTTGCAGTGGCGCCGGCCCTTTACCGTATCGTCATAGTATTTCTTTCGCGCGAACTCTGCGCGGTAAATGCTCCTTCAGCAACTTGCGCGCCGCGCATGCCTGCCGGTCATTTGCTCCCGGCGCGTCCCCGGCCCGCTTCCCGCAGTGCATCGACCAGCGTCTCCTCCACCGGCGTGCGCGCTGCGTCGTTGCGGCGGATCAGGCCGATCGGCTCGTCGGTGCCGGCGAAGGGCATCGGCAAGGCAGCCAGCAATCCGAGCGCGATGTCCTGCTCCACCGCGCCCGCCGGTACGAACCAGACGGCTTCGTTGTTCAGCGCGAGCGAACGTCCAAGCGACACCGACAGCGTCTCGACGAGCGCCGTCAGCGCATGCGCGCCGAACGCGGTCAGCACGCTTTCAGCCGACTGACGGATCAGCGTGCCGAACGGCGGCACGACGATGGCAAAGCGCGCCAGCAACGCGGGCGTCAGCGGCGTCTCCAGCGTAAGCGGATGTTCGCGCCGCACGACGACCGCCAGTGGTTCCCGATAAATCTGCTCGAACGACAGCCCATGCATGGCCTCCGGCTCGGACAGCCGGCCGACCACCAGATCCACCTCGCCCGCCTTGAGCTTTTCCAGCAGCAGCGCATTCGAATCCGTCCACACGGACAGCGACACCGCCGGCCACTGCTGCCGGAACGACAGCAGCGCCGGCGACAGCAGCACGGGCGCGACCGTCGGCAGGATGCCGATGGAGATGGAACCGGGCACGTCGCCGCGCTCGCGCAGCAGCATGTCGACGCCCTCCCGCAGCGACGCCACGCACGCGCTCGCATGCGGCGCGAAGAGGCGCCCTTCGCGGGTCGGAACCGCGCCGCGCCGGCCGCGCTCGAACAGACGCACGCCCAGCATCGATTCCAGTTCGCCGATGGTCTTCGACACCGCCGGCTGGGTGATCGACAGACTGTCGGCCGCGCGCTGCACGCTGCCGAGCTGCGTGACGGCCAGGAAACACTGCAGATGCCGGAACTTGACGCGGGTGTTGGTGAAGTCGGTATCCATGAGGATTGGTTATGCAAGATGGCACGAAACATCATTTTCCATAACTTGCGTCGTTCTATAAAGTACTTGTCAGAAACACCGGGTTCAGTCCTCACAAAATCACAGGAGACAGTCGAATGACCTCCCCCATCCTCACGCCGCGCGACTGGGAATCCCATCCGCCGTATCTGTCGCCGGGCTACAAGTCGTCGGTGCTGCGCAGCCCCGGGCTGCCGTTGATCCCGCTGAAGGAAAACCTGCGCAATCGCCGCGTGCCGGTCTACGGCGCCGACGACCTGGGCGTGCTCGACGCCGACCTCACCCGCAACGCCGCCAAGAACGGCGCGCCGCTGGGCGAGCGCATCGTGGTGACGGGCCGCGTGCTCGACGAGGGCGGCCGCCCCGTGCGCAACACGCTGGTGGAGGTGTGGCAGGCGAACGCCGCGGGCCGCTACGTGCACAAGGCGGACCAGCACGACGCGCCGCTCGACCCGAACTTTCTCGGCGCGGGCCGCTGCCTGACTGACGACGAAGGCCGCTACCGCTTCATGACGATCAAGCCCGGCGCGTATCCGTGGGGCAATCACACGAACGCATGGCGCCCGAACCATATCCACTTCTCGCTGTTCGGCGAGTATTTCGGTTCGCGTCTCGTCACGCAGATGTACTTCCCCGGCGACCCACTGCTGGAACTCGACCCGATCTTCCAGGGCATCCCCGAACAGGCGCGCAACCGTCTCGTGTCGCGCTTTTCCATCGACACCACGCAGGAAGGCTATGCGCTCGGCTACGAATTCGACATCGTGCTGCGCGGTCCCGACCAGACGCCGACGGAGTGAACCCCATGACCACGCTCAAGCAAACCCCTTCGCAGACCGTCGGTCCGTACTTCGCCTACGGCCTGGTTCCCGAGCAGTACAACTTCGACCTGAAGAGCCTGTTCACCGCATCGGCGGCGGACCGTGAGGTGCCGGGCGAGCACATCGCCGTGGTCGGCAATGTGTTCGACGCCGAAGGCAAGCCCGTCAACGACGCGCTGATCGAAGTCGCCCAGGCGGATGCCTCGGGCCGCTACGTGCAGAGCGTCCAGGAAGCGCGCGAGTCGGGCTTCCGCGGCTTTGCCCGCGTGGGCACGGGCACGGATCCGAAGCTGCGCTTCATCGTCGATACGGTGAAGCCCGGCAAGACCGCCGACGATTCCGCGCCGCATCTGGACGTGATCGTGCTGATGCGCGGCATGCTGCTGCATACCTATACGCGCATCTATTTCGAGGACGAAGCCGAAGCCAACGCGAAGGACGCCGTGCTGCAAAGCGTTCCGGCCGAGCGCCGGCATACGCTGATCGCGAAGCGCGAGACGGGTCCGGCGGCCAAGCCGGGATCGTCGGGCAGCATCTATCGTTTCGACATCCATCTGCGCGGTCCGAACGAGACGGTGTTCTTCGACCTGTAAGGTCGCGCGACGGAAGTCAGGACAGAAGGCGTCCGGCACTGCGCTATAGTGTCGGACGCCTTTCGTTTTTTCCCCGCCTCACATCATGTCCGACGCTTCCACGCCCAGTCCCCTCTACGCCCGGCTCCTCGGTGAAACCGCCCAGATCGGCTGGTCCGAACTCGAACGCTTCTTCGCGCAGGGCAAGCTCATCTGGGTCAAGGGCGATCTCGACCTGGTGAGCGTCGCGGAAGCCGTTGCCAATGACGACACCCGTCAGGTCACGCAATGGCTATCGGCCGGGCTCGTCGAGCGCATGCAGGCCGAAACCGCCGCCGATCTCGCCGCGCGCGACCCCGAACTGTGGGCGGTGGTGACGTCGCCGTGGGTGTGCGTGCAGGAACGCGCCTGAGGCCCGGTCACACGCGCGGACCGCTGCGCCGCTCCACGACGTAATCGGTCCACAGCACGACGAGGATCGTCATCAGCGCCGGGCCGATGAACAGGCCGATGAGCCCGAACGTCTCTGCGCCGCCGAGAATTCCGAACAGCACCAGCAGGAACGGCAGCCGCGCCGAGCCGCCGATCAGCACCGGCCGCACGAAGTGCTCCGCCACGAACACGACGATCAGCCCGAACACGGCGACGCACACGGCCGCGACCATCGAGCCCTGCGCGAGCAGCCACAGCGCCGAGCCGAGAAAGACGATCGGCGCGCAGAACGGCAGCATCGCCGCGACGGCCGTGAGCATGCCGAGCAGGCTTGCGTGCGGCACGCCCGTCACGATGTACGCGACGCCGAGCAGCGCGCCCTCGCCCAGCCCCACGACCACCAGCCCCACCACCGTGCTGCGCACCGATTCGGCCATGCGCCGCACGATTGCCGCGCCATCGGCGCCGAATGCGCGGCGCGAGCCCGCGAGCAGCTGCTGGCCGAGCTTCGACCCGGCCTGGAACACGAAGAACAGCGTCATCAGCATGAAGCCGAAGATGACGAAACCATGCACGACGCGCCCGCCGAAGTGACGCGTCATCGCGACCACGGTGGCGCTGTGCAGGTTCTTGACGGCGGGCGAGGCATCCAGCGGCGTCGCGAGATTCGCCTGCCACCAGCGCGAGATCTGCGCGCTCATCGGCAGGTGATCGACGAAGGCGGGCATCGGGAAGCCGGTGCGCAGGACATCGTGGAACCAGTGCAGCATGTCGTGCGCCTCATTGATGGTCTGCGCCGCGACGACGAAGAACGGCACTACGAACAACAGGCCGATGGCCGCCGTCAGGCACACTGCAAGCACGATGTGATGGTTCTTGAAGAACGGCTTGCGTTCGAGCCAGCCGAAGGCCGGCCAGAGCGCGATGGCGATCACGGCCGCCCACACGACCGCCGGGATGAAGGTGCGCGCGGTGTACAGCGCCACCAGCACGAGCACCGCGTACAGCACCGCCGAGGCCGTGCGCTGCATCTTGAAGGTGCGTCCGGCTGAATCGGGCGTCGGGTCGTTGCGCGGCGGGATAGGCATGAAAACGGGGGCCTCTTGAAGGTGCGGATAAGCGAGCAAAAATCGGGAGCAAAAATCGTCCCCGTTCATTGTAATCACGCATGCCCGGGCGCGCGCCGACGCCTCCTTTGCGGGACGGCGCGCCGCTCTCCCTATAATCGAAGCTCCGGATCGATGCAGGGAAGGTTCAATGACGGGAAAGACCGCACAGGGAATGACGCTGTGGGCCACGGCTTCGGCATGCGTGGCGCTCGCGCTGCTGGCCGGTTGTTCGACCAAGCTCAACCGGTCGAAGGAAGACGAGGTCAATGCGCGCTACGGCATCACGACGCTTGCCGTGAAGGGCGGCGTCGAGATCCGGCTGCCCGAGGCGCCGCTGTTCGACACCGACGAAGTCGACATTCGCGCGGGACAGTCGCCGTTGCTGGATCGGGTCGCCGTCGTGCTGAAGCGCAGCATGCGGCCTGTGCTGATCGAAGGACACACCGACAACCAGGGCTCGCTCGGCTACAACCGCAACCTGTCCGAAGCGCGCGCGCAGGCCGTGGCGCAGGCGCTGATCCAGCGCGGCGTGCCGGCCCAGCGCATCACGACCAAGGGTGCGGCCTGGCTGAGGCCGATCGCCAGCAACGACACCGCGCAAGGCCGCGCGCTGAACCGGCGCGTGGAAATCCTGGTGCGCACCGAAAGCGAAAGCACGCTGCTCGGCACGCCTGCCAGGGGCCGGCGCTAGCTTTCAGGCGGCCTGCGCCGCTTCCAGCACGAGCAGCTGCGAGCCGTCGGCGACCTGATCGCCCACCGCGAACAGAATCTCGCCGATCGTGCCCGGCCCCGGCGCGACGATGGTGTGCTCCATCTTCATCGCTTCCATGACCATCAGCGGCGCGCCCTTCTGCACCTGCGCGCCCGGTTCCACCAGCACGGCGATCACCTTGCCGGGCATCGGCGCGGTGAGGCGGCCTTCCTGCTCGACATCGCCTGCGTGAGCCATCAGGTTCTGCCACTCGAACTGCAGCGCCGCGCCTTCATGAAAGACGTGGAACAGGTCGCCGTCGGTGAAGACGTGGCCCTTGATGAGCGCATCATCCAGTTGCACCGCGAACGAAGTCTCGCCGCTGTGCGACCAGTCGAAGCGCGCCTGCTCGCCGTTGAGTTGCAGGCGCTTGTCGCCGGCTTTCGTGAAGATCACCTTCAGCGTTTCGTCGGTGTCCGCCGCGCGCCAGTTCAGATCCTGGCTGTAGCCGCCCGCCATGCGCCAGTGCGACAGCGCATCCCACGGCGAATGGCCATGCGCCTCGCCGCCTTCGCGCGTGAGCAGCGCGGCGCAGGCGAGCGCCAGACCATGCTTGCGCGATACCTTCGACGGCGCGAACAGCGCGTCGTGATGACGCTCGATCAGGCCGGTGTCCAGCTCGCCGGTGCTGAACGGCTCGCTCTGCACGATGCGCAGCAGGAATTCGACATTGGTCGACAGCCCGACGATCTCGCATTGCGCCAGCGCGCGCGCCATGCGGGCGAGCGCGTCGCGGCGGTCGCGGCCATGCACGATGAGCTTCGCGATCATCGGGTCGTAGAACGGCGTGATCGCGTCGCCGCGACGCACGCCGCTGTCCACGCGCACGTCGCCGTCGATCGAAAATTCCACCGCGTGCGGCATGCTGAGATGCTTGAGCGTGCCCGTCGACGGCAGGAAGCCGCGCGACGGGTTCTCCGCGTAGATGCGCGCCTCGATGGCGTTTCCGTGCACCTTCAGCTGATCCTGGGCGAGCGGCAGCGGCTCGCCCGCCGCCACGCGCAACTGCCATTCGACGAGGTCCAGCCCGGTCACCATCTCGGTCACCGGATGTTCCACTTGCAGGCGCGTGTTCATCTCCATGAAGTAGAACTGGCCGTCCTGCGTCATGATGAACTCGACCGTGCCCGCGCCGACGTAATCCACTGCGCGCGCCGCCGCAACGGCGGCTTCGCCCATCGCGCGGCGGGTTTCATCGGCGAGGCCGGGCGCCGGCGCTTCCTCCAGCACTTTCTGGTGGCGGCGCTGCACGGAGCAGTCGCGATCGAACAGGTAGACCGCGTGACCATGCTGGTCCGCGAACACCTGCACTTCGACGTGCCGCGGACGCTGCAGATACTTCTCGATCAGCACGCGGTCATTGCCGAAGCTCGACGCCGCCTCGCGCTTGCACGAGGCCAGCGCCGCCGCGAAATCCTCGCTGCGCTCGACCACGCGCATGCCCTTGCCGCCGCCGCCCGCACTCGCTTTCAGCAACACCGGATAGCCGATGCCGTCCGCCTCGCGCTGCAACAGCGCGGGGTCCTGGTCGTCGCCGTGATAGCCCGGCACGAGCGGCACCGCAGCGGACTGCATCAGCGCCTTGGCCGCGGCCTTGGAACCCATCGCGCGGATCGCCGCAACGGGCGGTCCGATGAACACCAGCCCGGCCTTCTCGCACGCGTTGGCGAAGTCCTCGTTTTCCGAGAGGAAGCCATAGCCCGGATGAATGGCCTGCGCGCCGGTCGCCAGTGCGGCCGCGACGATGCGCTCGATGCGCAAATAACTCTCCGATGCCGCCGCGCCGCCCACATGCACGGCTTCGTCGCAGACATCGACATGCTTGGCCTTCGCGTCCGCATCCGAATACACGGCGACGCTGCCGATGTTCATCCGCTTCGCTGTAGCCGCGACACGGCAGGCGATCTCGCCACGATTTGCAATCAGTATTTTGTTGAACATGTCTTTGCTCTGCAGAGGACAGGAGTAAGGCGCTCAAGCGCCACCTCCTGTCGTCACATCCGGAATACGCCGAAGCGCGTGTCTTCGATGGGCGCGTTCAGCGTCGCGGCCAACCCGAGGCCCAGCACGTCGCGCGTCTGCGCGGGATCGATCACGCCGTCGTCCCACAGACGCGCGCTCGCATAGTACGGATGGCCTTGCACTTCGTATTGATCGCGGATCGGCGCCTTGAACGCCTCTTCCTCTTCCTTCGACCACGCGCCGCCCTTCTTCTCGATGCCGTCGCGCCGCACCGTGGCGAGCACCGACGCCGCCTGTTCGCCGCCCATCACCGAGATGCGCGCGTTCGGCCACATCCACAGGAAGCGCGGCGAATACGCGCGGCCGCACATGCCGTAGTTGCCCGCGCCGAACGAGCCGCCGATGATGATCGTGAACTTCGGCACCTTCGCCGTGGCGACGGCCGTCACCATCTTCGCGCCATTGCGCGCGATGCCTTCGTTCTCGTACTTGCGCCCGACCATGAAGCCGGTGATGTTCTGCAGGAACACGAGCGGAATCTTGCGCTGCGCGCACAGTTCGATGAAATGCGTGCCCTTCAGCGCCGACTCGCTGAACAGAATGCCGTTGTTCGCGACGATGCCGACCGGATGCCCCCACACATGCGCGAAGCCGCAGACGAGCGTGGTGCCGTAGCGGGCCTTGAATTCGTCGAAGGCGGAGTCGTCGACGATGCGCGCGATCACTTCGCGCACGTCGAAGGGCTTGCGGGTATCGGCGGGAATCACGCCGTAGACGCTCTGCGGGTCGTAGCGCGGCGGCAGCGGCTCCTTCAGCGCCAGCGTGGGCGTCTTCACGCGGTTCAGATTGCCGACGATGCTGCGCGCAATGCCGAGCGCGTGTGCATCGTTCTGCGCGAGGTGGTCGACGACGCCCGACAGACGCGTGTGGACATCGCCGCCGCCGAGATCCTCGGCGCTCACTTCCTCGCCGGTGGCCGCCTTCACGAGCGGCGGGCCGCCCAGGAAAATCGTGCCCTGGTTCTTCACGATGATCGATTCATCGGACATCGCGGGCACGTAGGCGCCGCCCGCGGTGCACGAACCCATGACCACCGCGATCTGCGCGATGCCTTGCGCCGACAGGTTCGCCTGGTTGTAGAAGATGCGGCCGAAGTGATCGCGGTCGGGGAACACATCGTCCTGATTCGGCAGGTTCGCGCCGCCCGAATCGACCAGATACACGCACGGCAGCCGGTTCTGCTCGGCGATTTCCTGCGCGCGCAAATGCTTCTTCACCGTGACGGGATAGTAGGTACCGCCCTTCACGGTGGCGTCGTTGCACACGATCACGCATTCCTGCCCGGCGATGCGCCCGATGCCCGTGATGATGCCCGCGCCGGGCGCTTCGTCGTTGTACATGCCGTACGCGGCCAGTTGCGACAGCTCCAGGAACGGCGTGCCCGGATCCAGCAACTGCGCGATGCGGTCGCGCGGCAGCAGCTTGTTGCGCGACACGTGACGGTCGCGCGCGGCCTGCCCGCCGCCTTCCGCGAGTTTCGCGACCTTCTGCTTGAGATCGGCGACGAGCGCTTCGAGCGCCTGCACATTGGCGCGGAACTCCTCGCCGCGCGGATTCAGTTTCGATTCGATGATCGTCATGTCGCGCCCTCAAACCGTCTCGGCAAACAGTTCGCGGCCGATCAGCATGCGGCGGATCTCGCTCGTGCCCGCGCCGATTTCATACAGCTTGGCGTCGCGCCACAGACGGCCCACCGGATACTCGTTGATGTAGCCGTTGCCGCCGAGGACCTGGATGGCTTCGCCGGCCATCCACGTGGCTTTTTCGGCGGTGTAGAGGATCACGCCCGCGCAGTCCTTGCGCACCTGGCGCACGTGACCGGCGCCGAGCGTGTCGAGCTGGCGGCCGACCGCGTAGAGATACGCGCGGCAAGCCTGCAACGTCGAATACATGTCGGCAACCTTGCCCTGGATCAGCTGGAATTCGCCGATGGCCTGGCCGAACTGCTTGCGGTCGTGGATATAGGGCACCACCGCGTCCATGCAGGCGAGCATGATGCCGGTCGGGCCGCCCGCGAGCACGGCGCGTTCGTAGTCGAGGCCGCTCATCAGCACCTTGGTGCCGCCGTTCAGCTGGCCGAGAATGTTTTCCTTCGGCACTTCCACGTTCTCGAACACGAGTTCGCCCGTGTGCGAGCCGCGCATGCCCAGCTTGTCCAGCTTCTGCGCGACCGAGAACCCCTTCATGCCCTTCTCGACGATGAACGCCGTGATGCCGCGCGCACCCGCTTCGATGTCGGTCTTCGCGTAGACGACCAGCGTGTCGCAGTCGGGGCCGTTGGTGATCCACATCTTGGTGCCGTTGAGCACGTAGTGGTCGCCCTTCTCTTCGGCGCGCAGCTTCATGCTGACGACATCCGAGCCCGCGTTCGGCTCGCTCATCGCCAGTGCGCCGATATGCTCGCCGGAGACGAGCTTCGGCAGGTACTTCTGCTTCTGCGCTTCGGTGCCGTTGCGATGAATCTGGTTCACGCACAGATTCGAATGCGCGCCGTACGACAAGCCCACCGACGCCGAAGCCCGCGAGATTTCTTCCATCGCCACCATGTGCGCGACGTAGCCCATGTTCGCGCCGCCGTATTCCTCCGACACCGTCATGCCGAGCACGCCCAGGTCGCCGAATTTCTTCCACAGGTCCATCGGGAACTGATCCGAATGGTCGATTTCGCCGGCGCGCGGGGCGATTTCCTTCGCCGCGAAGTGGGCGAGCGAATCGCGCAGCATGTCGATGTCTTCGCCCAACGCGAAATTCAGACCGGGCAGGTTGCTCATGAAGCGTCTCCTCGTGAATACGGATGTTTTCGGCGGTTGCCGCGTGTTGAGTCTGGCTCACACCGCGTTGGTAACCGCTGGATTGGGCAATTTCACGCTCAAATTGGCTGGCCGTCAATAGGTTTTTGAGCTACGCTCACATTTATTCGTGACGTTTCCAGGGCTGCATTCCGATCATGTCGACGCATACCACCGCTCCCGGCCGCCGCGCGCCCGCCGGCATCAAATCGCAGCAGCGCGTGAAGGAGATTCTCCAGGCCGGCCGCGAAGTCTTCGCCGAGAAGGGTTACGACGCCGCGACCAGCGCGGAGATCGCGCAGCGCGCGGGCATCTCCGAAGCCACGGTCTTCAGCTATTTCAGCGGCAAGCGGGATTTGTGCGCGCGCGTGATCGCCGACTGGTACGACGAGATCATCGATGCCTTCGAAACCGGCCTGCCGCGCGACGGCACGGTGCATCAGCAGTTTGCGTTCATCGTCCGGACGCACATGCGGCTCATGCTGATGAACGGCACCGGGCTCTGCTCGCTGGTGCTCTCGGAGGGGCGCACCAAGCAGCACGATCTGTCGGACGCGCTCACGGAACTGCAGCGCCGCTACACGGCGCCGCTGATGGACGTGCTCGCGCACGGCCAGGCGCTCGGCCACGTGCGCAGCGACGTGCCGCTGCGGCTGTTGCGCTCGCTCGTGTTCGGCCCGATGGAGCATGTCCTGTGGGATGCGACGCTCGCAAAGCGGCGCTTGAGTCAGGCTCAGATCGAGACGACGGCGAACGAACTCGTGGAAGTCCTGTGGGCGGCGCTGCAGCCGCCGGACACGCAGGTGGCTGCGCTGGTGCGCTTCCGGCAGGAGGTCGAGGAAGCCTCGCGGCGCTTCGATGCCGCAGCGAAGCCGAAACAGGAAGAGTGAGGCCTTATTTGCGGATGAAGCGCAGCGCGAGGCGCGCGAGCTTCGGCACGGTGACGGGGCGCAGGAGCCGCGCGTCGTAACCGCCCATGCGGCGGTCGTTCTCTTTCAGACAGGTTTCGATCAGCGCGCGCACCGAAACATCGCCCGCCACCGAATCGCCGACATTCGCCGGGAAGTTCGCGTCCTGCGCGGCACCGCTCGTGTCGAAGCCGCGCGCGAGGGAAATGCGGTCGCGGATCAGCGAGATCCACACGCTCGCGGTTTTCGCCAGGAACCACGGCTTGCGATACCACGGCAGGCTGCGCCGGTACCACGCCACCCAGTTGGCGAAGAACAAAATATGACGCGCTTCTTCCTGGATCACCGGCTCGAAGGTTTCGACCAGCGCTTCGGGAAAGTAGCCCGACTGCCGCGCCGCCTCGAACAGCCCGAATGCGAAGAAACTGTCGATGCATTCGCTGTAGCCGGTCAGCATCCAGGCGCGTAACGGATCGGCGGGGGCGGGATACGGCGGTTCCGGCGCGAGTTCGATGCCATACGCCTCCACCAGCTTCGACAGCACCAGCTTGTGACGCGCCTCCTCGCCGCCGTTCATGCGCAGCGCCTCGCGCAGATGCGCGTCGGCAACCGTGGCCGCGTAGGTGGCGACGCGAATCGATGCGCGCCCTTCCGTCTGCACCGCGATGTCCCAGATCGGCAGCGAGGTCACGCGCTTCAGCGCGGCGGGGTCGAGCGGCGGCCAGTCGATGACGGCGGGCTTGTACGGGTTGTGCGTCGTCAGGAGCATCTCGCAGAACATGCGCTTGTGCAGGTCCGAACCGATCGGAATCTTTCCCGTGGACCGGTAGGTCCAGTGGCGCATCGCATGATCTGCTTCGACTGGGTTGAGCGTGTCGGACATATTCGAAGATTGGTCTCGGCCCGGGTACGTCCTGCGGAGTTTGGCATACGGAACGCAAACATGCAGTGGGCGCGCGAAGCCACTAGTCGACAAGCCCCAACCACTACGCCATAGCGCGTCATGCCAAACGGAGCAGGTCAACTCACAGACGTCACCAAATTTGACATTGCTTGAACGCCGAAAATATACATATACTTGTATATTGTAGCGATGAAAACCTTACGCTTCGTCGGTACCACCTTGGAGGATCTGCGCAAATTTCCTGTAGAAGCGCGCCGCCACACCGGATTTCAGCTGGACGCCGTGCAGCGTGGCCTGATGCCGGATGATTTCAAACCCATGCCGTCGGTCGGCGCAGGGGTTTATGAAATCCGCGTCCACCTCGAAGGAGAATGGCGAGTGCTTTATGTCGCGAAGCTGAGCGACGCCGTCTATGTGCTACACGCGTTCCAGAAGAAAACTCAAAAGACGCGACGCGAAGATATCGAACTGGCGGCTCGCCGCTATCGCCTGATTGGAGGCTGAATCATGAACGAACCCATTGTAGATTCGAGCGGAAACGTCTTCGCCGACCTCGGCTTTCCCGAGGAAGAGGCTCTGCTGCTCAGTCTCCGCGCCGACCTGATGGCTTCGTTGCGTCAGGTGATCGAAGCCCGTGGCTGGACCCAGGCACAGGCTGCTCAGGCGCTCGGCATCACCCAGCCGCGTGTTTCCGACCTGAACCGAAGCAAGTGGGATAAGTTCAGCCTCGACATGCTGCTGGCACTGGCCGTGCGCGTCGGCTTGCATCCGCACATCGAGTTGAAGGCCGCATGAAGCACCTTCCTCAGACCGTAAGGCTTCAAAGACCCGCTATCGGGGCTTTCACTAGCTCCCCAACATTTTTGGCTTGGTAACCTTCTGCCGATTCTGAGCGGACACGATCCGCGGAATGCACCTGATCCGGCGCTCCAACCACGCGCCGGTCGCCTGGCAATGAGACCTTCCGGGCAGAACCGACCACCTTCTGGAGTTACAACAGTGAAGAAACTGCTCGCGGCACTGACGATGTCCCTTCTCGCCGCCACGTCGCTCACCGCCGTCACCGCCGCGCAGGCGAAGGACTATTCGACGATCCGCTTCGGTGTCGACGCCAGCTATCCCCCGTTCGAATCCAAGGGTTCCGACGGCAAGCTGGTCGGTTTCGATATCGATCTCGGCAACGAGATCTGCTCGCGCCTCAAGGCGAAATGCGTGTGGGTCGAGAATGACTTCGACGGCATGATCCCCGCCCTCAAGGCGAAGAAGTTCGACGGCGTGCTCTCGTCGATGTCGATGACCCCGCAACGCGCCGAGCAGATCGCCTTCTCGAGCAAGCTGTTCAACACGCCCACGCGCCTGGTCGCGAAGAAAGGCAGCAACATCATGCCGACGGCCGAAAGCCTGAAGGGCAAGAACGTCGGCGTGGAACAGGGCACGATCCAGGAAACCTACGCGAAGACCTACTGGGCGCCGAAGGGCGTGACGGTCACGCCGTATCAGAACCAGGATCAGGTCTACGCCGACCTGACGTCGGGCCGCCTCGACGCCGCGCTGCAGGACGCCGTGCAGGCCGAAATCGGCTTCCTGAAGACGCCGCGCGGCGCGGGCTTCGACTTCGCAGGCAAGGACCTCGACGATCCGAAGACGCTCGGCAACGGCGCCGGCATCGGCCTGCGCAAGGAAGACACCGACCTGAAGACCAAGATCGACAAGGCCATCGCCGACATCATCAAGGACGGCACCTACAAGAAGATCGAGAAGAAGTACTTCGACTTCGACGTGTACGGCAGCTAAGCCGCCTCGTCTTCCCTGAAACGGGCTCCGCGCCGCAAGGCACGGAGCCCGTTTCGTTTGCGTCATCCCTTGCCGTCATCCCTTGCGGACGCCGCCGTCCGGGCGCCCGCCGCAGTGATTTCGGCTAAGATCGAACGTCCGGTAAGACGCCAGCGGAAGGAGACACCGCGGCGCCCCGCAACTATCCGAGGCAAGAAGCACGCATTCGCGTGCGCGCGACCCCTATGCAAACCCGAACCCACTCCCTGATTTCGCCGTCCCTCGGCACGACCCGCACCATCACCAGCTTTCACTACGGCCCCGGCGGCGGCCAGAAAATCTACATCCAGTCCTCGCTGCACGCGGACGAACTGCCCGGCATGCTGGTCGCATGGCGTCTGCGCCGCCAGCTGGCCGAATTCGAAGCCGCCGGCAAGCTGCGCGGCGAAGTCGTGATCGTGCCGGTGCCCAATCCGATCGGCCTGTCGCAGCATCTGCACGGCACGCTGATGGGCCGTTTCGAAACCAACAGCGGCCACAACTTCAACCGCAATTTCCACGATCTCGCCGCGTTGATCGCGCCGCGCATCGAAGCGCGTCTCGGCGCGGACGCGGAGGCCAACAAGCTGGCCGTGCGCGCCGCCATGCAGGAAGCGCTCGACGAGCAGACGCCGCACACCGAGCTCGAATCGCAACGTCTGGCGTTGCAGAAGCTGTCCTTCGACGCCGATGTCGTGCTCGACCTGCACTGCGACCTCGACGCCGCGCTGCATCTCTACACCAATCCGGACATCTGGGACGAAGTGGAGCCGCTCGCCCGCTATCTCGACGCCCGCGCGTCGCTGCTCGCGCTGAATTCGGTGGGCAATCCGTTCGACGAGATCCACAGCTTCTGCTGGTCCGATCTGCGCCAGCGTTACGGCGAGCGCTTCCCGATTCCGAACGGCGGCGTGTCGGTGACGGTGGAGCTGCGCAGCCAGCACGACGTGTCCTACGAACTCGCGGACAAGGACGCGCAGGCCATCGTCAATTATCTGATCCGGCGCGGCGTGATCGAGGCCCCGGTGCCCGAGCTGCCGCCGCTCGCCTACCCGGCCACGCCGCTTGCGGGCGCGGAGCCGATCGTCGCACCGATGTCGGGCATCCTGGTGTTCCGCGCGCCGGTGGGCGAGTACATCGAGGCGGGCGCGCCGGTCGCCGATATCATCGATCCGCTGACCGACACCGTGACCAGGCTCAAGTGCACGACCTCGGGCGTCATGTACGCGCGCCACATCGTGCGTTTCGCGACGGCTGGTCTCGAAGTGGCGCGCATCGCGGGCGCGAAGGCGTATCGGACCGGGTCGCTGCTGTCCGCCTGAGCATCGCTCCCTAGAAAGGCGCAAGGCCGCATTGCGCGGCCACCACGCGCCAGTTCCCGTCGATCTCGCCCCAGGTTCGCGTGTAGCGCAGGCTGCCCGCGAACGGGGCGCCGCCGAAGGTGCCGGTGATGACCACGCGCGTCACCGTGACCGCGAACGTGCCATACACGCGCACCCGCACATCCTCCGTCTCCAGCTTCTCGATCCGCTGCATCCCGTAGCGATGGCCGTTCAGGTCGTCGGCCTTCGTCCAGACCTTGCCGGTGGCGTCGACGAAGCTCAGGTCGTCGGCGAGCAGCGCGTCGAGCGCGTCCACGTCCGACTTCATCATCGCCTGCTTCAGGCGCGCTTCCAGTGCAAGGATTCCCGTCTCGTCCATGGTGTCGCTCGCTAAAAAGAGTGAAGCGTGAGGAGTGAAGCGTGAGCATCGCATCGCGTGGACGGAGAACACAAGCGCCGTGATTTCGCTACTGGTGTTGCACCTGAGATACACCGAAAGCAGGCTGAAAGCACTGTCACAGTTTCGTCTTCAGCGACCGCTACAGTTGCGCCCGTCGCAATGAACACGTCGTAGAACGCGGATTTGACCGACATCGTCACCACCACCGCGAACCAACTCACGGAGCTTGTTTTGAAGAAGAATCTCTTGGCGACCGCCGCGCTCGCCGCATTTGCCGCCCTCGCCGCCACCTCCGCGCACGCGCAAAGCAGCGTCACGCTGTACGGCATCATCGACGCCGGTATCAGCTACGCGAACAACGCAGCACGCACCGGCGGCAGCGACTCGCTCGTCAAGTACGACGACGGCGTGGCGCAAGGCAGCCGTTGGGGCCTGAAGGGCTCCGAAGACCTCGGTGGCGGCCTGAAGGCGATCTTCACGTTGGAAAACGGCTTCAACAGCGGCACCGGCGCACTGGGCCAAGGCGGCGCTGAATTCGGCCGTCAGGCATTCGTCGGTATTTCGAAAAACGACGTCGGCGCACTGACCTTCGGTCGTCAATACTCGTTCTCGACCGACTACCTCGGCGGCGCGTACTCGATCGGCGGCCAGACCGTCGCGGGCAACTACGCTTACCACATCAACGACGTCGACCAGCTGACCTCGAGCCGTATCAACAACTCGGTCAAGTTCAGCAGCGCCAGCTTCTACGGCGTGACGTTCGGCGCGATGTACGGCTTCTCGAACGCAGCTGGCGCCTTCGCCGGCTCGCCGACGGTCGGCACGACCGCCGGTTCGTCGCGTGCCTACAGCTTCGGCCTGAACTACAAGACGGGCCCGCTCGGCATCGGCGCGGCTTACACGGACATCCACTACCCGGGCTCGTCCACGCCGACGTTCTCGACCAACATCGCGAACATCACGCAAGCCAACATCAAGGACCTGCGCACGTTCGGCATCGGCGCGAACTACGCGCTGGGCGCAGCGACGATCTTCGGCCTGTGGACCAACACGCGCTTCGAACCGGTCACCGGCGCGAGCTCGAAGTTCAACGCGTTCGACATCGGCGGCAAGTATGCCTTCACGTCGGCGCTGACGGCTGGCCTCGGCTACTCGTACATGAACCTGACGGACAACGCCAAGGGCCACTGGCACCAGTTCGACGCATCGGTCGACTACGCGCTGTCGAAGCGTACCGATGTGTACGTGCTCGGCATCTACCAGAAGGCTTCGGGCCGCAACGGCACGAACGACGTGCAAGCGCAGATCGGTTCGGCGACCAGCTACTTCGGTACGTCGGGTCTGGGCGAAGACGACCAGCTGGCGTTCCGCGTCGGCATCCGCCACAAGTTCTAAGCATCGCGGCGACGCCGGACGTCCTCTCGAGGGACGTCTGCTGAACGAAGCGGGCCGCCTCCGGGCGGCCCGTTTTTTTACGCGCTCACACGCTCACACGCTCACACGCTCACGCGGCTCAGCATTTCGCCACGGCGACCTTGTGAGGATCGGCGTGAGCATGCAATGCCGGAGCGGTGGCGGTGCCGCCGTGCTCGTCGAGATACGTGCAAGCGGAGACAATGTCGCGCGCCAGCGACATCGCGACGGTGTGGTTGATGTGTGGACGCACCACCACGCGCAGACTCCTCACTTCCTCGGCGTTGGGCGGCATCGAATACGCCGACAGCACCCAGCCCTTCTCGCGCACCTTGTTCGACACATCGAACTCATTGAATTTCTTCACCTTGGGATCGAGCGTGACGGCGACGACAGGAATGCGCTGCGTCTCGTTCATGATGGTGAAGTAGCCGCTTTTGACCAGTTCGTCGCGCAGCCTGACCGCATTGGCGAGCGTGTGCGTCATGATGCGCTTGTAGCCGTCGAAGCCGAGACGCAGAAACTGGTAGTACTGCACCGCGATCGGCGCCGCGTTGCGGCTGAAGTTGAGGGTCGCGGTAGGCATTTCACCGCCGAGATAGTTGACGTAGAAGATCAGGTCTTCATTGAAGACCTTGCGCTCGCGGAACACCACCCAGCCGAGTCCTGGCGGCGTAAGCCCGAACTTGTGTCCGGACGCGTTGATCGACTGCACGCGCGGCAGACGGAAATCCCACGCGTAGTCCGGATAGAGAAAGGGATTGACGAAACCGCCCGAGGCGCCGTCGATGTGCATCGGAATCGAGATGCCGGTCTTCTGTTCGTACGCCTCGAGCCAGTCGTGGATCGCCTGGATGTCGTCGTCTTCGCCGGTGAACGTCTGTCCGGCGATCGCGACCACCGCGATGGTGTTCTCGTCGACGTACTTTTCCAGCTGATCCGCGGTCAGCCGATAGTTGCCCGGCTCGAGCGGCACGATGCGCGGCTCGACGTCGAAGTAGCGCAGGAATTTTTTCCAGACAATCTGCACATTGCCGCCGGTCACCATGTTCGGTCGCGAGGCGTCCTTGCCGGCCTTCTCGCGCGCCTGCCGCCAGTTCCACTTGTGCGCCAGTCCCGCCAGCATGCACGCCTCGGAAGAGCCAATGGTCGCCGCACCGTAGGGCTCCACGTCTTTCGGACCGTTCCAGAGCTCGTGCAGCCAGCGGACCATGCGCCTCTCCATCGCGAAGAGTTGCGGATACATGTCATGGTCGATGTAGTTCTTGTACATGTTGCGCCGCGCGGTCTCCACCGCCTCGGGTTCCGCAAAGGTCGTGACGAACGACGACATGTTCAGCATGGGATTGGTGTCGGTCCACTCGTCGCTCCAGACCAGCGCGTCCGCGGCGCGCGCCGAAATGCCGTGTCGCGGGAACGCGTCCTCCGGCACCTCGAGATTGAACTCGTCGTACATCGTGACTTTTTCGGGCGGCGTGCCGTCCGGGGTCGTTGCAGCATTCATTGCCTTGCACCCTCTGCAAATAAGGATTGGAAATGTCGATTACTTCGCCGTCTTGCCGCCTTCCTTCTTGAAGCGCTCGACGTATCGATCCATCAGCTTGCGAATCGCGCGGCCGATCTGCATGTAGTCGCTCTCGTTGAGATTGGCGAGCGACACGCGGCCCGAAGGATGCGGCGTCCCGAAGCCGCGTCCCGGCAGCAGAACGACGCGCGCTTCCTTCGCAAGCTCGAAGAGCATTTCGGATGGCTGCACGCTCTTGAGCACCCAGTCGACGAATTCCTTGCCGTACGCGCGCCCACCCATGTATTCGAGATCGAGGATCGTGTAGTAGTCGACCTGGTTCTCGTCTTCCGCTTCCTGCGCAACACCGATCTCGCGATAGAGCGCCGCCTTGCGGCTGCGGATCAGACGCTTCAGCGCGTTCTTGTAGGCATCGGGCGTGTCCATCAGCGAGAACAGGGAGAACAGCACCATCTGCACCTGTTGTGGCGTGGAGAGGCCGGCCGTGTGATTCAGCGCGACGGTCCGGCTGTCCGCCACGAGACGGTCGATGAACCTGAGCTTGTCGGGCTCGGTCGTGATCGATTCGTAACGTTCGTGCAGGATCGCCCGCGCATCTTTCGGCAAGGCCGCGATCTGCTCGTCCAGCACGTTGTCACGGTGCGTCGCAATCGTGCCAAGCCGCCAGCCGGTCGCGCCAAAGTACTTCGAGTACGAATAGACCAGGATGGTGTTCTTCGGGCACAGCGCGAAGAGCGACACGAAGTCGTCGGCGAAGGTGCCGTAGACATCGTCGGTGAGCAGAATCAGATCAGGCCGCTCCTTCACGATTTCGGCGATGTACTGCAAACTCGCCTCATCCATCTTCACCGACGGCGGGTTGCTCGGATTGACGAGAAAGAACGCCTTCACCTTCTTGTCACGTAACTTGTCGAGCTCGCTTTTCGAGTACTGCCAGCGATTCTTCACGTCGGCATCGAGGTTGATGACGTTCAGCTTGTAGTCGTTCAGGCGCGGGATTTCGATGTAAGGCGTGAAGATCGGCCGGCCGAGCGCGATGGTGTCGCCCGGCTTGATCAGGAAATTCTCCCGCATCGTGTTGAAGATGTAGGTCATCGCCGCGGTACCGCCTTCCACCGCGAAGACGTCGAATTCGCCGACGAACGGATGCTTGCCGATCATCTCGCGCCGCAGATACTGCTCGACGATGCTCTCCGACAGCGTCAGCATGCGATCCGGCACGGGATAGTTGCAGGCGAGAATGCCTTCGCACATTTCATACAGGAAATCAGCCGCATTCAGGCCGAGCTGGTCGCGAACGTAGGACACGGCGCCCGCCAGGAAGCTGATGCCGGGCGTTCCGTGAAATTCGCGCGCAAAAATTTCGAAGCGTTCCTCGATGCCTTCGCGCTTTGGAAATCCGCCGACGCCTTCCGGCATATAGGCGAACGAACGCTCCGACTCCCGCATCGCGAAGAGGCCCAGTTGCCAGAAGCCGTGGCGCGGAATCGTCGCAAGAAAATTCGGATTACCGCGGCCCGCATTGAGCATCGCGAGATTGGCGGGCCGCTCGACCGCGCTGCCGCCCGCGGCCTTGATGAGCTCGTCCTTGAGTTCGAACGGGCTGAGCGCTGCCATCGCAGCACGATCGTCGCGAGCCGGCTTTGAAGATTTGGCCATCCAACACCCCCAGAAAAAGAAATCAACTCGATGAAACTTGAAAAGGCGTGTGGCACGCTCACGAGAGCAGCATGACGATCACCATCCCCCAGATGGTCAGCAGCGTATTGCCCACCGCGTAGGTGACCGTGTAGCCGAGGCCCGGCACCTGGCTTTTCGCGGCATCGCAGATCATGCCGAGCGCGGCCGTCGTGGTCCGCGCGCCCGCGCAGATCCCGAGCAGGATCGCCGGATGAAACCTGAAGACGTATTTCGCGATGTACATGCCGAGAATCAGCGGCACGGATGACGCGAAGATGCCCCACAGAAAGAGGCTCACGCCGAGCTTCTCGAGTCCCGCGACAAAGCCCGGGCCAGCGGTGATGCCCACCACGGCGATGAACACGTTCAGGCCGACCGAATTCATGAACCACAGGGTCGGAGACGGGATCCGTCCGAAGGTCGGGTGAATCGCGCGGAGCCAGCCGAAGACAATGCCCGCGATCAGCGCGCCGCCCGCGGTCGACAGGGTGATCGGAATGCCGCCCGCGTGGATGACGACCGCACCGATCAGCGCGCCAAGCGTGATCGCCAGGCCGGTGAACGCCATGTCGGCGACGTCGCTCGGGCGGTCGATCACGCCGGCCGCCTTTGCGACGGCCGTGGTGTCCTGCGTGCGCCCGACCACCGTCACGGTGTCGCCACGATGCAGTTTCGTGTTCGCCAGCACCGGAATGAGCGTTTCGGTCGCACCGCGTTTGATCCTGCGGATGAACACGCCGCGCGCGCCCGGCAAATGCGCCAGTTCGCCGAGCGTCTTGCCTTCCAGCGCCTTGTTCGTCACGTAGATATCGACGCCTTCGACCGGCACGGCGAGCAGTTCCGCGTCGTCGACTTCTGTCGCCACGCCGCCGCCGAGAATCTCGACCAGCTGATCGCGCCGTCCGACCACGGCGACCACGTCGCCGGCCTGCAGTACGTCGTCGATCTTCGCGTCCTGGATCTGCCCGCCGCGCCGGATCCGCTCGATGAAGAGCCGGGCGCCCGTGGGCTCCAGCGCTTCTGCCTGCGCGACCGTCAGACCCGCGACACGGCCATGTTCCTGCACGCGATAGGCGCGCAACGTGAACTGATGCCAGCCCGAGCCGTCGCCACCCAGCTCCGCGCCGCCGCCGAGTTGCTTCTCGTACTCCTTGCACGCCGCAACCAGATCGATCCCGAGAAGCCGTGGCCCGAGCATCGCCAGGATGAGCGCCGAGCCGATCGTGCCGAAGATGTAAGTCACGGCGTAAGCGGTAGGCATGGCGTCGAGCATCGCCTTGGTTTGCTCGGGCGGCAGGCCGAGGCGGTTGATGGCATCGGTCGCGAGGCCCATTGAAGCCGAGATGGTCTGCGAGCCCGCGAACAGTCCCGCCGCCGAGCCGATGTCATAACCGGCGATCTTCGCGGCGACCCACGGCGCGGCCAGACACAACACGCACTGAATGACGGAGAACAACGCCTGCGGCAACCCGTCCTTCGCGATGCCGCGCACGAACTGCGGCCCGACGCCATAGCCGACGGCGAACAGGAACATCAGGAAGAAAACGGATTTGACGTTGGGTGAGATGGTGATGCCGAGCTGGCCTACGGCAATGGCGGCGAGCAGGGTCGCGGTCACCGCGCCGAGACTGAATCCCTTGAAGCTTTTTCCGCCGACCCAGTAACCAATGCCCAATGAGAGAAATACGGCGATTTCAGGATAACTACGCAGTGTTGCAGTAAGCCAAGACATAAGCGTTCCTTGTCAAGTCGAAGCTGCTTTGCCGTTTTTTCGACTAAGAACGGCAGAAAATCAGCACGATCATTTGAATCGCCTGAATTATATGGACGAAGTTTCAACCGTCCGCTCGAAATGAAGCGCAGCTTGACCGACGACAAAACACGCACAACTCGACGCAATCTTTCTGCGTCTTGCCGGGCGTATGTGAGCCGTTCATTGGCGTGGGACTGCGCCGAGCACGGATTCATCTCGACGGGTCACCAATACACCAATTTTCGAAATTGTCCCTAACAAGTCCGCAATTTTTTGCGAGCGGCAATTGGCTGACGGTCTTCGATGAGCGCTTTGGGTGTTGAGGCAACTACTCGGGAGAGGGGGAGGCGGAGGCAGGGACGCGCACGCTGATGCGCGCGGAAAGACAGGCCGAATGGCGGGGAGGATGAAACTGGCTTGCGCTCGATGCGCGAGCAATGAAGAACGACGGGGCGCGCCGTCGTTCTTCGGTTTTTCAATGCGTGGTCATTCCGCCGTTTCGAGCAGCGGATAATCCGTATAGCCCTTCGCGCCAGGCGCGTAGAACGTCGAGGTGTCCCAGTCGTTCAGCGCGGCGTCCTGCTCGAAGCGGCGCACCAGATCCGCGTTCGCAATGAACGTCTTGCCCCAGGCCACGGCATCGGCATCGCCGCGCGCGATGATCGCTTCGGCGCTCGCCTTCGAGAACCCTTCGTTCACGATATACACGCCGCCAAACGCCTTCTTCAGTTGCGGTCCGAGGCTGTCGCCTGCTTCATGCTCGCGCGCCGCGATGAACGCAATCTTGCGACGGCCGAGTTCACGCGCCACATAACCGAAGGTCGCGGCACGGTCGCTGTCGCCCATCGTGTGGGAATCCGCGCGCGGTGCAAGATGCACGCCCACACGGTCCGCACCCCAGACGTCGATGCACTCGTCGACCACGTCGAGCAGCAGGCGTGCACGGTTTTCAATCGCGCCGCCGTAGGTATCGGTACGCTTGTTGGTGCTGTCCTGCAGAAACTGGTCGAGCAGATAGCCGTTCGCGCCATGCACTTCAACGCCGTCGAAACCCGCGCGCTTCGCATTCTCCGCGCCCTTGCGGAAGGCAGCGACCACGCCGGCGATCTCATCCAGTTCGAGCGCGCGCGGCGTCACGAACGGACGCTGCGGACGCACGAGACTCACATGTCCGCCCGCCGCGATGGCGCTCGGCGCGACGGGCAGCTCGCCGTCGAGGAACACCGGATCCGAGATGCGGCCCACGTGCCAGAGTTGCAGCATGATCTTGCCGCCTGCATCGTGCACGGCCTTCGTCACGAGCTTCCAGCCTTCCACCTGCTCATCCGACCAGATGCCCGGCGTGTCGGCATAGCCGACGCCCTGCGGCGTCACCGAAGTGGCCTCGCTGAGAATCAGACCGGCCGATGCGCGGTCCGCATAGTACTGCGCCATCAGCGCGTTCGGCACACGCTCGACACCGGCACGCTGACGCGTGAGCGGGGCCATGATGATGCGGTTCTTGAGCGTAAGCGCGCCTACCTTGAGCGGATCGAAGAGAGTCGTCATGTAATGGCATCCTAAATAAGTTTGAAGCTGGACTGCGCCGGGCGAAACACCCTGCTCAGAGCTTCGCGAGGGAATCGCGGAACGCCTGGATCACCGCTTCATCGCGCTTGAAGAACACCCATTGTCCAACGCGCTTCGTGGTGACGAGTCCGGCCTTTTGCAAAACAGAGAGATGCGCCGAAACGGTGGACTGCGACATGTCGCAGCGCCCATCGATCTGACCCGCGCATACGCCGTGCAGATGCGGCAGTTCCTGATCAGGGAAATGCAGCTCCGGCTCCTTCAACCACTCGAGAATCTCGCGGCGAAGGGGGTTGGCGAGGGCCTTGTGAATTGCGTCGATGTCCATTTCGGTGCTCTTGCGTCTGACGAAACGGATGCGCATGCGTCCGAAATCGTCTTGCGTCGAAGTTTATATCGGGAATTTACGATATGCAAGTGCCGATGCTTCAACGATCCGCAATCTCAGGCGTGGAGGCGGCGCCGGCATTGGTCGAATGACAGGCGGAGAACGGCACGACCCAGCCGCCCGAGCGCATCGTGCCCTCGACGAAGGCGTCCCGGGCGAAGCGCCCCTTGAGGATGCTGCCGTCAGGACGCGTTTCGACGCCCTGACCGTCGGCCTTGCCGTTCACGACCTGTCCGACGTAGCGGCCGCCGTCCGCGCGTGTGAGCGTGTCGGCGGCGGCCTGCCCGGTCATGCATGCCATGGCCAAGCACAACGAAACCGTGCGCACGTTCATGCGACCTCCCGTGCCGTGAGCTTCCTGCGAGCACGCTGCCACAGCGAGCCAGACGTCTCGGTGCGCTGTGCCGCACATGCAATGGCATGCACCGTTTCACGCACCGTATTTATTCCAAGAATTTCCGGGCAATTTGTTCTGTAATACCAAGTAGCCGATGGCATAATCGCCGCCGTCACGATTTCCCTCCTTACTTCCGATCACGATGCGCCGTCGCCTCCATCAACGAACGGGTTCACTGCTGGCGTTGTTCGCCATGCTGCTGATCACGTTCGCCCCGGCGATCTCGCAGTTGCTCGCGGCGCAGGCGCATGCGGCGGACTTCACTGCGGAACTGTGCTCGGCGCACGCGAAACTGGCGGACGAGCCTCACGGCTCCGACGCCCCCGCGCACCTCGACGGCCAGGCCTGCGGCTACTGTCATGTCTTCGCGCATGCGCCTGTCTTGCCGGCCGCACGGCTGGCGTTCTCGCTGGATCTTCCAGCGCGGCAATCCGTCGCGGCCGCGCCTGCGCGCGACACGCGGCGCGCCACGCACTTCTCACCGGCGCAGCCACGCGCCCCGCCCGTTCTGATCTGACCTCGTTCCCATGACGCGATGCCCTGGCGGCATCGAACGGATTCGCACGCCTGTGCGCGTGCGCGATCTTTCACGACCGATATCAGAGAAGAACCATGCACCTGTGCCCGATCCCATGCGGCAGCGCGCCGACCTCGCCTGCTTCCACGTTCGTGGAGGCGAAACAATGAAATACGCCCTCGCCAGAAGAAGCGCCTTCGCCACCGGCGTGAGCCTGCTGTTTGCCTCGCGTGCGTTTTCCCAGACGACGCCCGAGCCCACCGCCACGCTCCCTGCCGTGATCGTGCAGGGACAGTCCGATCAGTCGCTCACGTCGCAGAGCGTCGCCCAGGACAAACGCAAGCTCTTCGAGACCGTCGGCTCGGTCGGTTTCGTCGATGGCGACGACTTCCAGAACACCTACGCCTTCACCCTGCGCGATGTGCTCAAGGACGTTCCCGGCGTGTTCGTGCAGAACCGCTATGGCCAGGAACTGCGGCTGTCGATCCGCGGCTCGGGCATCGCGCGTACCTATCACACGCGCGGACTCGAAATCCTTCAGGACGGCATTCCGACCAACCTCGCCGACGGCAGCGGCGACTACTATCAGATCGACCCCATCGCGCTGCAATCCGTCGATGTCTACAAGGGCGGCAACGGCCTCGCGTACGGCTCGTCGATGCAGGGCGGCGCGATCGACTTCATCACGCCGACCGCCCGCACCGCCGAAGCGCCGAACATCCTGCGACTCGAAGGCGGCAGCTACGGCACGGTGCGCAGCAGCGCGCAGTTCTCACGCGTGCTGGGGCCGCTGGATTTCATCGGCACGTTTTCGGTGAATCATGCGGATGGCTATCGCGATCACGAACGCGGGCAATACGAGCAGTTCAACGCGAACATCGGCTACCGCTTTTCGCCGGAGGTCGAGACGCGCTTCTACTTGGGCGTCTATGTCGTCGATCAGGACATGCCGGGCACGCTCTCCCTGAGCGACGCGCTGAACAATCCCACCAAGGCCGCGCCGAGCGCGCTGTCCGGCGATCAGTCACGCGACACGCGCACCGAACGCATCGCCAACAAGACGAGCGTGAAGCTGGATGTCGGTCAGCTCGACGTCGTCACCTGGGCGATACACAAGAGTCTCTATCACCCGATCTTCCAGGTCCTCGATCAGGACGGCTGGACCTACGGCATCGCGCCGCGCTATACGGCGACGCTCAATCTGGGCGGCATGCGCAATGACGTGATCGCGGGCGCGCGCTTCTTCGGCGGCAATACGCAGGCGCGGCAGTACGTCAACGTTTCAGGCAACGAAGGCACGCAGACGCTCGATTCCACGCAAAGCGCCTACAACTACGAGGCCTACGTGGAAGACCGCCTGTTCTTCCTGCCGACCGTCGCGCTGATGGCGGGCTTCAAGGCGCTGCGCGACGTGCGCCAGTATGTCGACCATGGCGGACTCGCCGCCGACCCGACCTACAAGTCAACCAGCGAGACCTTCAGCGGCGTGAATCCGAAGCTCGGCCTGCTGTGGCAGCCGAACCGCGAGATCCAGGCGTACGTGGACATCACGCGCAGCCAGGACGTGCCCGACTTCAGCGACCTGACGCAGACCTTCTCGAACACGACGCAATTCACGCCGCTGAGCGCGCAACATGCGTGGACGCTGGAACTTGGCACGCGCGGCACGCGCGACCGCGTGAGCTGGGACCTGACGGCGTATCGCTCGATCGTGCGCGATCAGTTGCTGCAATACACGACGAGCCCCGACATCCCCGCCTCCACCTTCAACGCGAACAAGACCGTGCTGCAAGGTGTCGAAGCGGGCGTGTCGGTGGACGTACTGCGCAACCTGACGAGCCCTGGCGCGGGCGACAAGGTGACGCTCTCCGGCGTGTGGAACCTGAGCGACTTCCGCTTCAAGGACGATCCGGTGTACGGCAACAACCGCATCGCGGGCGTGCCGGTGAACGTGATGCGCGCGGTGCTCGGCTACTCGCGGCCCAACGGGTTTCACATGTCGGCATCGGTGGACTGGGTGCCGGCAGGCGCCTGGGCCGACGACGCCAACACGCTGCGCGTGCCCGGCTACACCTTGCTCGGCCTCCAGGCGGGCATGGACTTCAAAAACGGGCTGTCGGTCTTCCTGGACGCGCGCAACCTGACCAACAAGCGCTATGTCAGCGACATCAGCACGGTCGCCGACGCTCGCACCGCATCGACCGCGATCTTCTATCCGGGCGAGGGACGCAGCGTCTTTGCGGGCGTCCGCTACGCCTTCTAGGCCGTTCCGCGTGGCGGATCCGGCGGCCCGTGTCGATACGGCACACGCCGCCGGACCGCGCGGTCTGGTAACCTGCCCGGTTTCACCGGTCGTCGGATACTCTACGCAACGCTTATGGATACTCCCTTCAACGAACGCGGCGTCACGCTGTCGCGCGCGGGCCTGTCGGCCTCGGGCCAGATGATCCCGCTGCGCGAACTGCGCGCGGCGCGCGTCGTCATGATTCCGCGCCAGAAGCCGCTGCCGATCCTCTTCGCGCTGATCGGGCTCGTGGTGCTGGGCGCAGGCATCTTCACCGGCTCGGGCGCGGCGCTCGTGCTCGGCATCATGATCGTCGTGGTCGGCTACCTGACCTGGATCACGCAGGACGTCATCTATCAACTGATGGTCGCGACGCCCGACGGCGAGCGCGAAGTGCTCATCACCAAGGATCAGGACTTCGCGGACAAGGTGGCCGCGCTGGTCGCCGAGGCGGTCGCGAAGCACGCGGCGAACTCTGCGGCAGTCAAGCCGCAGAGCTGATCGTCACGGAGTCAGGTGATCTGCAACGGCTCGACGTGCCAGATATCGCGGGCATACTCCGCGATCGTGCGGTCCGACGAGAAAATGCCCATGCCGGCCACGTTCTCGATGGCGCTCCGGGTCCACGCGTCCTTGTCGCGGAACTTGAGATCGACTTCGGTCTGGGTCTTGTCGAAGCTGTCGAAGTCGGCGAGCACCATGTAGTGATCGCCCCAGTCCACCAGCGTGTGGAAGATGTCGTAGAAGCGGTGCGGCTCTTCCGGCGAGAAGTGCCCGAGGCGGATCTGGTCGAGCGCCACCTTCAGCTCCGGGTTCTCTTCATAGATCTGCCGCGGCCGATAACCCGCCGCGCGCAAAGACTCGATCTCGTCGGTCGTGTTGCCGAAGATGAAGATGTTCTCGCGCCCCACCGCATCGCAGATCTCGATGTTCGCGCCATCCAGCGTGCCAATGGTCAGCGCGCCGTTCAGCGCCAGCTTCATGTTGCCGGTGCCTGATGCTTCGGTGCCGGCCATCGAAATCTGTTCGGAGAGATCCGCTGCCGGAATGATCAGCTCCGCGACGCTCACGCCATAGTTCGGGATGAAGCCCACTTTCAGGCGATCGCCGATCAGCGGGTCCGCGTTGATCTTCTTCGCGACGTCGTTGATGAGCTTGATGATGTTCTTCGCCATCTTGTACGCCGACGCCGCCTTGCCCGCGAACATCACCACACGCGGCGTCCAGTCCTTCTCCGGATTCTCGCGGATGCGGTTGTAGCGCACGATCACATACAGGATGTTGAGCAGCTGCCGCTTGTACTCGTGGATCCGCTTCACCTGGAGGTCGAACAGCGCCTCGGGATTGATGATCGCATTGGCATCGCGTTTCGCGCGTTCGACGAGCCGCAGCTTGCTCGCGAACTTCGCGTCATGAAATGCCTTGCGGAATTCGGGATCGTCGCGCCATTCGCGCAGCCGGCCGAGTTCGAAGAGATCGGTGCGCCAGCGCGGCCCGAGGCGCTTGTCGATCAGGCTGGACAGCGACGGACTCGCCTGCGCCAGCCAGCGGCGCGGCGTGACGCCGTTCGTCACATTGGTGAAGCGCTCCGGATACATGCGCGCGAAGTCGGAGAAGATGTTCTGCACCATCAGTTGCGAGTGCAGCTTCGAGACGCCGTTCACCTTGTGACTTGCGACGATCGCCAGATGCGCCATGCGCACGCGGCGCTGGCCGTATTCATCGACGAGCGAGATGCGGCGGATCAGCTCCACGTCACGGCCGAACTTCTCGGTGACCTGCTTCAGGAACTGCGCGTTGATCTCGAAGATGATTTCCAGATGCCGTGGCAGCAGCCGCGCGAGCATCTCGACGTCCCACGTCTCGAGCGCTTCCGGCATCAGCGTGTGATTCGTGTACGAGAACATCTGCTGGATCAGCTTCCACGCCTTGTCCCACGGCAGATGATGACGGTCCACCAGCAGGCGCATCAGTTCGGGAATCGCCAGCACCGGATGCGTGTCGTTCAGGTGCACCGCCACCTTCTCGGCGAGCCGCCCGAAATGCGTATGCGTGCGCTGATAGCGGCGGATCAGATCCTGCATCGTCGCGGACACGAAGAAGTATTCCTGGCGCAGCCGCAGCTCGCGGCCGGCTTGCGTCGAATCATCCGGATACAGCAGCCGCGATACGTGTTCGGACGTGTTCTTCGCTTCCACCGCACGGCGATAATCGCCCTGGTTGAAGGCGGAGAGATCGAACTCGTCGGTCGCGCGCGCGGACCACAGGCGCAGCGTATTCGTCGCGGTCGTGGCGAAGCCGGGGATGACCGTGTCGTACGCCATCGCATTGACGTGCTCGGTATCGATCCAGTCAGTGCGGTCTTCATGCTGCACGGTACGCCCGCCAAAATGCACGGTGTACACCACTTCCGGGCGCGGAAACTCCCACGGATTGCCCGCCCGCAGCCAGTAGTCAGGCATTTCAACCTGATTGCCGTCGACGATGGTCTGGCGGAACATCCCGTACTCGTAACGGATGCCATAGCCGAAACCGGGCACGCCGACGGTTGCCATCGAGTCGAGAAAGCAGGCGGCGAGACGGCCCAGGCCGCCGTTGCCGAGCGCGGCATCGGGTTCGAGATCCTCCAGCGCGGAGAGATCGACGCCGAGACCGGCAAGCGCGTCACGCACCTCGTCGTGAATGCCGAGCGCGAGCAGCGCGTTGGTGAAGGTCCGGCCGATGAGGAACTCCATCGACAGGTAATAGACGCGTTTCACGTCCTGTTCATATTGCAGACGAGTGGTGCGCATCCAGCGCGCCACGAGGCGGTCCCGCACCGCCAGTTCGACGGCATGCAGCCAGTCGCGCGGCTGCGCGGTGACCGCATCCTTGCCCACGCCGTACATCAGGCGGTTCGAGATGGAGCGCCTGAGCGCATCGACAGTACTATTGAGCTGGTCGAATTCCAGGTCGACGGATGTCATCGAAACCTCCGGTTATTGCATCATATGCAGCGACCGCGAAAGCGCATCCGGAGTTCACCGACTGGACGCATTTACCGGCTATCGCTCCGTTCCGCGCGGGTGCGGTCGCGCCTGAACGTGCAGGTTACGCCAGTTTTATTGTTTTTGGTATGACGGCTCGTGCACCGCAATGAGGCCCGGGAATTGCTGATCAGCGCCCTCGCCCTGCTTGGCGCGAGGGAAATAATTACTTCGCCATCCGTATGATTGGCATGCTTCTCAACGACGCGGGGTCCGCGCGGCGATCAGCAGCAGCGCGGCAAGCGAGATGCCGAGCAGGATCAGCGATAACGCCGACGCCGGCAGATAGTAGCCGCGATTGACCTGCCCCACGACGACGATAGGCACCGTCGCGAAGCCGGGCGGATACACCGTGAGCGTCGCGCCCAGTTCGCCGAGCGACAGCGCGAAGCCCAGCGCCAGGCTGGCGCGGATCGCCGGCACGAGTTGCGGCAGCACGACCCGCAACAGCACCATGCGCGGCGGCGCGCCGAGACTCGCGGCCGCCTCGCGCAGCGTCGTCAGCTCGGGGCGCAGCGCCGCGGCCGCGCAGCGATAGCAAAACGGCAGCACGAGCGCGAGCTGCACCAGCACGACGATGGCCGCCGAACCGGAGAGGTCGAGCGGACGCTTGTGATACGCGATCAGCACCGCGAGACCAAGCACGACGCTCGGCACGCCGCTGCCCATCATCGCGACGGCATCGACGAGTGCGCCGAGGCCGCGCCGGTCGCGTCCTTCCAGGGCGAGCGCGAGCCAGAGCCCCAGCGCGGTGCCGAGCACCGCCACTCCGACACCGACTTCGAGGCTCGTGATGACGGCGTCGAAGTCGCTGGATGAGAGGCGCGCGAACCAGCGCGTGCTGTAGCCGTCGGGCAGGATCGTGCCGGACCAGTGCGACGCGACGCTCGACAGCGCGACCACGCCCACCGGCAGCACGAACAGCCAGAAGCACAGCAGCGCGACGCATGCCGTCGCCAGCATGCTCAGGACGGCGCCGGGCCTGAAGCGCGAAGCAAGGGCAAGCTGCATGTCAACGTCCTTTCGAGCGGCGTTCGGCGCGCCGGTACAGCCCATGCAGCGACAGCGACATCAGCAGCATCATGACCGCGCCGGCGGCCGCGGTGGGCAGGTCGAGATCGACGGTCGCGGCGCTGTAGATGGCGATCGGCAAGGTGATCAGATGCGCGCTGCCGAGTACGAGCAGAATGCCGAACTCGTTCAGCGTCAGCAGGAAGCACAGGACCGTGCCCGCCGCGATGCCCGGCCACGCGAGCGGCAGCACGACCTTCAGCGCGACCATCCAGCCGTTCGCGCCGAGGCTGCGGGCCGCTTCGACGAGACGCAGATCGAGCGTCGCATAGGACGCGAGCGTCGGACGCACGACGAACGGCGCATAGAACACCACTTCCGCCAAAATCACGCCGCCGATGCCGAACAGGAAGTCGAGCGGCGTGGCATCGAGCGAAAAGAGCCGTTGCAGGCCGATGCTCACCGAACCCTGCGAGCCGTACAGAAAGATCAGCGTGAAGGCCACGAGGAACGAAGGAAACGCGACAAACAATTCGAGGAAGCGCGTCAGCAGCCGCGCGCCCGCGAACGGCCTGAAGAACAGCATCGAGGCGAGCGCGACGCCCAGCACCGAAGCAATGCTCGCACTGGCGAACAGGATCCCGAGCGTCGTGCCGATCATGCCGCGCGTTTCGGGATTGCCGAAGAATGCCGTATAGGCATGCAGCGTGAAGCCTTGCGGTCCGCTTACACTCAGCATCGCGAGGCGCGCGAGCGGATAGACGACGAGCGGCCCGAGCACCACCACGAGAATGAACAGCAGATGCCACTGTGCGCGCCGCGCCCGGCGCTTCGCCGCTGCGGCATGCGCGGCGAACTGCGCGGAAAGCTCGGCGTCGCCGAGGGGCTCGTCGCGCGCGACGCTGTCAGGGACGAACAAGGACGACATCGTCAGCCTCGAAACTCAAAGAGACGCGCGCGCCCTGCTCCGGCGCGCGGGCGTGGCCGCGCTGCATCGCGACGAGCACCGGCTCGCCGGGCAACGCATCGAGCGCGACCGAGATGGACAACGCCGCGCCATACCATTCGACGGACGCAATCGTGCCGTGCAGGCGGCCTTCGCCCAGCGGCGCGATCCTGAAGCTTTCCGGACGGATGCACGCCAGCCGCTCGCGCTCCTCATGGCGCGGATGCCCGAGTGGATACACCACGCGCGGCGGCAGCAGGTTCGCCGCACCGAGATAGCGCGCGACGTAGCCATCGTTCGGCGCGTCATACAGTTCGCGCGGCGCGCCCAGCTGCGCGATGCGGCCATCGCGCATCAACAGCGTGCGGTCCGAGAGCACGAGGGCGTCGTCCTGATCGTGGGTCACGCAGACGATCGTCAGGTTCGGCAGGCGCTCGTGCAGCGCCTTCAGTTCGCTGCGCACCGATGCGCGCAGGTTGGCATCGAGTGCGGACAGCGGCTCGTCGAGCAACAGCACGTCCGGCTCGATGACCAGCGCACGCGCCAGCGCCACACGCTGCTGCATGCCGCCCGACAGTTGCGCAGGCATCACATGGCCGGCATCGGACAGCTGCACGAGCTTGAGCGCATCGGCGACGCGGCGTGCGATCTCGCCGCCCGCCAGCCGGCGCGCGCGCAGACCGAAGGCGACGTTGTCGAACACCGAGAGATGCGGAAACAGCGCATAGCTCTGGAACAGCAAGCCGAGATTGCGCCGGTGCGGCGGCGCGTGCGTCAGGTCGCGGCCGGCGATCGACAGCCGGCCGGCCAGCGCATCGGCGGCAACGAAGCCCGCGATGAAGCGCAACAGCGTGGTCTTGCCGCAGCCGCTCTTGCCGAGCACCGTCAGGAACTCGCCGCGCTCGATATGCAGCGAGAGATCGTCCAGCACGGTGCGCGCACCGAAGCGCACCGTGAGCCGGTCGATCTGCACGCCGGGCGTCGCATCGACGCCCGCTGTGTGGCGGGGAATCGCGTTCACGTTACGACTTCGGCTTGACCACTTCGGTCTGCTTGCCCGTGTTGCCGATCACTTCGTTCTTCCAGCGCTCGGTCCAGCCGGCCTTCTTCGCCATGACCTGGTTCCAGTCGACCGGAATCAGCTTCACGCCCGCGATGGCCTGCTTCACGGCCTCGCCGTTCTTGCCCGCGAGCGGCACGTCGGTGCGGCCCGGAATGCCGTAGATGTCCGGCACCTTCGCCTGCACTTCCGGCGACATCAGATAGTCGATCAGCTTCTTGCCTTCGGCCTGATTAGGACCGCTCTTGATGAGGCCGATCGCATACGGCAGCTGGAACGTGGTCGGCGCTTCGCCGGCCTTGTGCGACAGGAACAGCGGCTTGATCGAGAGACCGCCGTTCGCGGCGTCGTCGAGGTCCATCTGCAGATCGCCGTTCGCGAAGGCGATCTCGTTGCGCGAGAGCAGCACGTCGAGATAGCCGGTGCCCTTCGTGTGGAACTTGGCGCTCTGCTCGAGGTTCTTCAGATAGCTGAACGCGGCGTCTTCGCCCATCAATGCCGAGGTCAGGATGATGACGGCCATGCCGTCGCCGGCCGTGGCGGGATTCGAATACGCGATCTTGCCCGAGTAGTTCGGATGCAGCAGGTCAGCGAAGGTGCGCGGCGCGTTCTTCGTGACGTCGGGATTGATCGCGAACGAAAAGTAGTTGTTCACGAACGTGGCCCACGCGCCGTCCTGCGCTTTCGCGATCGCCGGAACGTTCTTGTAGTTCACGCTCGCGTACGGCTGCAGCAGGCCGCCCTGCTGCGCCTGCTGGATGAACGGCGGCAGCGTGACGAGCACGTCGGCCTTCGGCGCATCCTTCTCCACGGTCGCGCGGTTCACGACTTCACCGCTGCCCGCCGTGACGATGTTGACCTTCACGCCTTCCTTCTTCTCGAACGCAGGCAGCACATCCTTGTAGAGGTTCTCGAGACCGTCGGCGGTATAGAGAACGACGGCTTCGGCGGCGTGCACGGGCATCGCGGCAAACAGGCTGACTGCAGCGGCGATCGCCGGCAGCACGGCGCGCGCAAGGCGCAAATCGCGGGTCATGGTGGTGAGCTCTCTCATGTCGGGAGGATTCGAGGCGGTTTCAACCTCGAACCGGAGAATTGCAGATAACCGTGACATCGACGTGAACGCACCACGATTTGCCAATAATCGGCACTTTTCGCCAACCTTGCGGCGCCCAAACAATGCACCGAACCTGTGATCCATCCGCGCCGAACGAACTTCGCCCTTCAAGCGCCCCCGATGCCTTGCGATGCATTTCGCGCCCACGTACGATGCCGTCCGTTGTACCGAAGAACCGCCGCTTCCCTACTCATCTGGAGCATGAACATGCGCGTTTCCTTGTCCCTTTCCCGCGCCGCAGCCGGCGTGATGCTGTCACTCGGCGCAATGGCCTCCCAGGCGGCGCCCGCCACACCGATCAAGAACATCGTCCTGGTCCACGGCTTCTTCGCCGATGGTTCCGGCTGGCAGCCGGTCGCCAAGATCCTTGCACACGACGGCTACAAGGTCTCCGTCGTGCAGGAGCCGGAAACCTCGTTCGAAGATGACGTCATCGCCACGCGCCGCGTCCTCGACCAGCAGGACGGCCCGGCCATCCTGGTCGGCCACAGCTACGGCGGCGCCGTGGTGACCGAAGCCGGCAATCACGACAAGGTCGCCGGCCTCGTGTACGTGGCCGCATTCGAGCCGGACGCGGGTGAATCGCCTGCTTCGCTGTCGAAGAAGACGCCGCCCGCGAGCAATTCCATCAAGGTCACGCCGGACGGCTATCTGTATCTGGATCCGGCCCGCTTCCATGCGGATTTCGCAGCCGATCTTCCCGTCACCGAAACCAACTTCATGGCCATCTCGCAAGTGATGCCCAACGCGAAGGACTTCGGCACGCCGATCAAGCAGGCCGCCTGGAGGACCAAGCCGAGCTGGGGCGTCATCGCGACCGCGGACCGCATGATCAATCCCGAACTGGAACGCTCGATGACCCAGCGGGCGGGCAGCAAGACGATCGAACTGAAGTCGAGCCACGTGCCCTTCATGTCGCATCCGGCCGAAGTCGCGAAGCTGATCGAAACCGCCGCGACGCAGAGCGTCAAGGAGTGATGTAGGCAATGGCCCCGGCCGGTCATGGCCGCTCCCGGGGTCATGCGCGCGCCGGACGGGGCTCCACGACCGGCACTACTTGCGGTCCTCTCGACGCGATGGCGCGCTGCATGGCCCGCTCCGGCGGCACTTCGCACACCAGGTAGCGCACCGTTTCGAAGCCGCGGATCCGCACCGGCGCGACGCGTCCGAACTTCGAGCAGTCCGCCACCACGATCGCGCACGCGGCCGATGCGATCATCCGGCCGCGCACTTCGGCGGCCAGCCGCGAATAGTCGGTGAGATGGGCGTCCTGCGTGATCCCGCCCGCGCCGATGAAAGCAAAATCCGCGTGATACTGCGTGAGCTGCGTGAGCGTATCGAGGCCGAAGGCGGCGTCCTCGGCATCGGCGAGTTCGCCGCCGAGCACGGTCACCCGGTTGCCGTTGCGCCGCGCCAGCAACAGCGCGATGCGCCAGTCGTTGGTGTACACCGTCAGCCGATGCCGGTCCGCGAGCGCCCGCGCCACGGCCTGCGTGGTGCTGCCCGAATCGACGATCACCGAAGCGCCGTCCGGCACGAACGCCGCGGCCCGCACGCCGATAGCCTGCTTGGCCGCCGCGTTCTCCCCTTCTCGTATATCGAGATGCGCTTCGCGCCGCTCCGCCGAGAGCGCGCCGCCGTGGGTCGTCGTCAGCAGGCCGCGCCCGGCGAGCGTGTTGAGATCGCGCCGCACGGTTTCGCGCGAGACCGACAGCGCGCGCACGACGTCCGCGACCGCAAGCACGCCGTGCTTGTCGAGTTCATCGAGGATGTAGTGATGGCGTTGTTCGGGGAGCATTGTGTGTGGTCGGAATAAGGCAGCGTGAGGAGTCTAGCGGCCTTATGTGGCAAATCCTTGGCAAGGCGGCACGCCGGCCCGAGCGCGCAACGGATTGTTTCCGCTGCGTTGGCAATGCGGGCGGCTTCGTCCGCTAGACTCCCAGGCTTCGCAAAGCATTTGATCGAGGCAGGCGGATGTACAAGAAAGGCGTGGTCATCGAAATTCAGTTTCCGCCCGAGCGGCTCAACGACGCCGCCGGAGATCCCTACTGGATCGACCTCACGCTCGACGAAGCCAGGCGCCTGCACGCGCAACTGACGCGCCGTCTCGACGGCGAGGCGCGCGCCAACCAGCCGCTCGATACCTTTTCGCTCGACTGAAGCGTTCCGCGATCCGCGTTGCACGGCCAGACAAGACACGCCCGCGCCGAAGCGACGATACTGCGGCATTCCGTTTCGTCGTCCACCTCCATGTTCTCGCTACTCGCCGCGCCGGTCTTCGTGTTCCTCTGGTCGACGGGCTTCATCGTGGCGCGCGCCATCACGCCTTACGTCGACCCGAACATGTATCTGCTCGTGCGCTTCTCCGGCACGACGCTGCTGTTCATCGTGCTCGCCGTGGCCGCGCGTGCGCCCTGGCCCAAAGGGCGTGATATCGGCCGGCATCTGTTCGCGGGCGCGCTGCTGCAAGGCGTCTATCTCGGCTCGGGTTACTGGGCGATTGCGCAAGGGCTGGGCGTGGGCATCATGGCCCTGCTCGGCGCGCTGCAACCGCTGCTGACCGCGGCCGTCGCCGCGCGCCTGTTCGGCGAACGCCTCTCCCCGCGTGCCTGGGGCGGCCTGCTGCTGGGTCTGCTCGGCGTCGCGCTCGTGCTGGCGCCGAAGATCGCGGCGAGCGGCGCGCCGGTAGCACATGGGGCCGCTCATGCGCCCGAATGGTTCGTCGTGACGACGGCGGTCCTTGCCATCTTCGCGATCACGGCAGGAACGCTGTACCAGAAAAGCTCGCTCTCGCAATCCGATATCCGCAGCGCCAGCGCACTGCAGAATGCCGGCGCGGCCGTGGTCGCGCTCGTGCTGGTGCTCGCGCTCGGCGAGCACCGCTTCGTTGCATCGACGATCACCTGGGTTTCGCTGCTGTGGGGCATCGTGATGCTGTCGGGCGTCGCGACCACGCTGCTCGTCTGGATGGTCCGGCGCGGCGATGCGTCGCGCGCGACTGCGCTGCTGTTTCTCGCGCCGCCGCTGGCCGCGCTCGAAAGCTACCTGCTGTTCGGCGAAACGCTGGGCGCGCTGCAGCTCGCGGGCTTCGGCGTGGCGCTGGCCGGCGTGCTGCTGGCGCGCTCGAAATAGCCTGCCCGAAGTACGATGCGCGCCGCGCTCAGTCGACCGTATCCGCGCCCGCAGGAATGTGTTCGCGCACGGCCTTACCCGGACCCGGCGACCACGCCGGCCGCGCCTTCCTTCCGGTATCCATGACGACCAGATAATGGCCCGCCCATGGCGTCGTCTTGCGCGAGGCCTTCAGGATCCACATCGACTGCCCCTCGGCGGCGCGCGCCTCGTATTGCGCATCCAGCACGCCGTGATGGTCGAAGAAGGTGTTGAGCGTCGACGGAATGCGCACGCAGCCCTTCGAATGCCGCATGCCTAGCAGCGGTTCGAGTTTCTCGGGATCGGTGGCGTGCATCTGGAAGCGCATCGGCGACTTGCCGCCCTTGCCCCAGCCGCGTTCGCCTTCGGCCCAGCCGAAATCGTAGATGCGCATGTCGCGCGCGCCGTAGCCGCGGATCTGGTACTCGTTCAAGGTGCCTTCGGCGCGGAAGTCCATGTTGCCGGGCACGTGCTGAAACACGCCGAGCGGAGTCAGGAAGTGATCGTAGGTGCCGGGGCGGCCGGTCGATACCGGCGATGCGCCGATCATCGACCATGCGTCGTCGGGCCGCGCGCGGAAGTAGACGAAGAGCGCCTGCACGTTCGGGCTCCGGTCGACCAGCACGACGTACTCGTTGGCGAGATCGCCGTGACCTTCTTCAGCCAGCCGATGTTGCAGCAGACGGCCATAGGCCTGCTGGTCCACGGCCGGCACGGTCAGACGGCGGCTCACTTCCTTTGCATAGGCCTGACGCATCGCGAACGCGCCGTCCGGCGGCATGCCGGTGCGCTGCGCGAGGTTCGGCTCGGGCGGTTCCGGCGGTAGCGGCACTTCCGGCACTTGCGCTTCGGAAGCCGCGCTGGCGGCGCTGGCCGCCGAGGCTGCGCTTGCCCCAGCTGCTTCGGAGGCCGCGCTTGCCGGAGCAGCACCGGAAGCAGCGGGAGGCGCAGGCTCCGGAACCGGCACAGGCATCGCGGGAAGCGCACGCGCCGGGGCGCTGGCGGCGCCCGGTGCGCTCGCCTCGGGCAGTATGGGCGGCATGGGCGCGGCGGGCGCCGTCGCGCGTTCTTGCGTGAGCGGTCCCTGCGCCACGGCCGATACCGCATTCAATATCAGCGCGCCTGCCAGAAACCGTGCGCCGATGATGCTCTTCTTCCTTGTCTTGCTCTTTCCTGCCTGATGCATCGAGATGAGTGTTCCGCTTTGACTGGATTGCGCGGACGGTCCGCAGACGCGCCGCTTCGGTCGATGGAAGCACGCCCCCGCCTTGCGGACACGCGCACATAGCGACGAAAAAGCCGGTGGGGTCGAGGCACCGGCTTAGCCGCCATTCCAATGGTTCGTCAGTCAAGGCGCAGCAAGGTTCATTCCGGGCGATCGCACAAGCTGCAATCAAAAGCGCTCAGTGCAGCCGGATGGAGGCATCGCCGGAAGCGGATGCGCGGGCACGCAGCGGCGCGTCGAGCAGGCGCAGATGGCACAGCTTCTGGGCAATCGCCTCGCCGATGTAGGGGACATCAGTATCGAGCCGGACGGTGGCATAAGCATCGGCGGTGCCTGCGCCATGGACCTGGATGTCGCTCGCGTAGTCGCCGAGCTCAAGTTCAAGGAAGCGCCGCACATCGCGCGCGGCGCAGCGCGGGGGAAGATTCCAGACGAGGAGGTTCATCGCCGTCACCTTCTGGCACGCACACGAACCGGTACAGGCTTCGCGCGACGCTGCTGCACATGACGCGCGGCAAGCGTGCCGACAACGAAGAGAGACACATAAACGACGATCATGATGGCTCCACGGCAAGTGACGGGTTAACTCAGTCTATTCCGATAGACTCGCATCGAGCCGCGACATTCCGTCTTTTTCGATTGATCTTCACAATCGGATGGATGCGGACCGGCAATGACCGCCTCTCGACGCTTACTCGCCGTTACATGACATGCTGGAAAGATTCGGATAGCGGTTAGGCCAGTCTCCCGCCATCGCCGACTGCGCGTCCTTGAGCGTGATGTCACCGGTGCAGACGCAGCGCTTCAGATAGACGGCGAGCCTTTCCTTGCGACGCTGGCCCGCACGCCCTTCCCAGCGGCGCAGATCGAGGTTCGCGGGCGAATTGGGCGAGCCGCCCAGCAAGACCGGCATCCGATGATCGAGCGCATATTCCGATGCAAACGAAGCGTCGATGCTGCGCTGCTTGAGCAGACGCTCCTTCTGCCGCATCTGGCTTTCGAACGACGGCAGTACGCGGTCCACGTAGCCCGGCACGCAGATCGTGTCGACGATGGTCGCCTGGGTCACGCGCGCATCGAGCCATTCCGCGCGTTGCGCCCGCGACATGCCGGGCACGAACGCAAACATCGCGCAGGTACAGGCCAGCGCCGCACGCATGGAGAAGCGGGCACGCCCGGCGTGCCGCTTGCGCCTCTCGATGACTTTCTTATCCCTTCGATTCATGCCTCTCGGTGCAATCCATCGTGCGGCCGGACGGCGCCGCTTTGTTATTGGAGAAGATCGGAGGGTCAATTAAAACACATGAATGGCGCGCCGCACGCCAACGATCGTTTGCGCGCCACGAAACGGTTCAGGCGAACCACACGGAAAACGGCGCCCGTCAGAGCGCCGTTTCCCGTTGCGGACGGCCTCAGGCAGGCACCGATTCCGCCTTCTGCGCGCGCGACCAGACGCGATGCTGGCCCATGGCCTCGATGAAGCGCTTCATCACGTCCTTGACGTCGCTGCCCACGGCGATGCCGTCATCGCCCGTGGGGAGATGCGAAGCCGCCAGCAGGTCTTCACCATCCGCGACAGCCGCGATGGCCTTCAGATGCTTGAAGGACTCGAGCACGAAATGACGCGCGTCGCCGGATTCGGACAGGGCCTTCGCGCTCGCCTTGCCGCCGGCGACGACCACGCCGTCGAACATGATCGACGGCATGCCGAGGATGGTTGCATCCGGCTCGACGCCTTGGGCAGGTTGCGCGAGCGTCGGCGAGATGACCTTGCCATGGGCGCCTTCAGCCTGGAGTGCGTCCTTGATTGCCTGGATGGTCGCGGCGTCCGCACCCGGTGCGGCGAGAATGGCGACCTTGCGCGTCTTGACCGAAGGCGGCGTCTTGGCAACGATCGACAGCGCCTTCGACTCGTTCACCGACGGCGTGCCCAGTTCTTCCGCGCTCGCGTTCTTCTTGGGCACGGGCAGACCAAGGTTGTCGGCGACCCGCGAGGCGAGCGTCGCGTCGATATTGGCGAGGATGCCGAGCTGCCGCTCGCGGATGGGCTTGCGCTCGACCTTGCTCAGCTCGAACGAGTAAGCGCCCACGATGTGATCCTTTTCAGGATCCGTCATGCTGTTCCAGAACAGCGTCGCCTGCGAGTAATGGTCCTTGAACGACGGGCTGCGCACGCGGATCTTCGAGCCTTCCACGCGCTCCGTGTAAGTCTCGAAGCCGCCGCCCGCAGCAGCCGGCGGGGTTTCCTTCGGCCAGCCGCCGTCGATGGAATTCGGTTCGTACGATGCCTGACCCTTGTCGATCGTCATGCGATGCATCGCGTCGCGCTGGCCATTGTGCAGCGGCGCGAGCGGCCGGTTGATCGGGATCTCGTGGAAGTTGGGACCGCCGAGGCGGCTGATCTGCGTGTCGGTGTAGGAGAACAGCCGGCCCTGCAGCAGCGGATCGTTCGTGAAGTCGATACCCGGCACGATATGTCCCGGACAAAATGCCACCTGCTCGGTCTCCGCGAAGAAGTTGTCGGGATTGCGATTGAGCGTCAGCTTGCCGATCATCTGCAAGGGCACGAGGTCTTCGGGGATGATCTTGGTCGGATCGAGCAAGTCGAACGGGAACTTGTGCTCGTCCTCTTCCTCGACGATCTGCACGCCCAGTTCCCATTCCGGGTAGTCACCGTTGTCGATCGCTTCCCACAGATCCCGGCGATGATAGTCCGGGTCCTTGCCCGCGAGCTTCTGCGCTTCGTCCCACAGCAGCGACGCCGAGCCGATGGTCGGCCGCCAGTGGAACTTGACGAAGCGTCCCTTGCCCTGCGCGTCCACCAGCCGGAACGTGTGGATGCCGAAGCCTTCCATGGTCCGCAGGCTCTTCGGGATGGCGCGGTCGGACATGGCCCACAGCACCATATGCGCCGATTCCGGCACCAGCGAGACAAAGTCCCAGAAGGTGTCGTGCGCGGAGCCGCCCTGCGGCATCTCGTTGTGCGGCTCGGGCTTCACGGCATGCACGAAGTCGGGAAACTTGATCGCGTCCTGGATGAAGAACACCGGCATGTTGTTGCCGACCAGATCGAAATTGCCTTCCTCGGTGTAGAACTTGACCGCGAAGCCGCGCACGTCGCGCACGGTATCCGCCGAGCCGCGCGAACCCTGCACGGTCGAGAAGCGCACATAGACAGGCGTTTCCTTCGAAGGATCCTGCAGGAACGCCGCCTTGCTCAGCGCCGCCTGCGATTCGTACACCTTGAACACGCCGTGCGCCGCCGAGCCCCGCGCATGCACGATGCGCTCGGGAATGCGTTCGTGGTCGAAGTGCGTGATCTTTTCACGCATGATGAAATCTTCGAGCAGCGACGGGCCGCGTTCCCCGGCGCGCAGGGAATTCTGGTTATCGGAGATCTTGACGCCGTGATTAGTCGTCAGGGCTTGACCGGTAGCATCGGTGCGAAAGGTTTCGAGCGCTTCCACCTTCGCGTTGCTGTTGCTGTGCGAAGGCACGCGAGCGACGCCGCTCGCCGGCTGCTTCTTTGTTGCCATATGTGGGGACTCCGGGTGTGAGGTTCGTCTATTCGTCTCTCACCTGCGCAAGCAACGTTCCTGTTCGACGGCACACTCCGGGCGCAACAGCGGCACGAGCCTCAGCATGCCGATGCAAACATCAGTCAAATACGCAGCATCGCGCGGCAGCGCGATCGCGTCCCGCTCAAGCAGCCAGTCCCGCAGCACGCCGCCGAGAAACGCATGGACCACGCCGGCCGCGCGCTTGACATCCAGTCCGGGCGGCAACTGTCCCCGCGCGACCGCATGCGCAAGATGGCGTCCGAACTGCTCCCGGCCATCGACCGCCGCATCGCGCTGCGTGGCGAAGATGCACGCCGTGATGTCCGTGTGCTCGCATTTCGTGTAAAGCACCTCGCACAGTCGGCGGTTGCGCGGCTCCACCGCCACCGTGCCCAGGAAGGTCAGCAGCCGCTGACGGAGCTCGCCGAGCGGATCCGGATGGGCGCCATCGGCGACGGCATTGGCAAACGCGTCCATCGGCAGCGTCACGCGCTGCATCACCTCGGCAAGCAGCGCGCGCTTGTTGTGGAAATGGCCGTAGACCGCGCCACGCGTGAAACCGGCCCGCAACGCGACCGCATCCAGCGTGGCGGCCGATACGCCCTGCTCGGAGAATACGCATTCGGCCGCGTCGAGAATCTGCTCGCGTGTGGCAAGCGCTTCCTGTCGTGTTCGCTTCATCCGCCGTCGCACCGGTCGTCAGGCCGGTTTGCCCTCCGCCGAAGCGTCGTCGTTTTCGTCGTCTTCATCGCGGCTGCGGCGCAGCATGCGCGGCGAGACTTCATCGAGCTTGTCGCCCAGCATGCGCCGCACGCTCACGTAGAAGACCGGAATCAGCAGCAGCCCGAACACCGTCGCGAACAGCATGCCGCCGATCACCCCGGTGCCGATCTCATGCCGCGACACCGCACCCGCGCCCGACGACAGCACGAGCGGGAGGACGCCGAGGATGAACGCCAGCGAGGTCATCAGGATCGGCCGCAGGCGCAGGCGTGCGGCCTGCAGCACCGCGTCGCGCAGCGTGAGGCCGTCTTTCTGGCCGTCCACCGCGAACTCGACGATCAGGATCGCGTTCTTGGCGCCCAGTCCGATCACGGTGACGAGTCCGATCTTGAAGTAGATGTCGTTCGGCACGCCGAAGAGCCGGCAGAACACCAGCATGCCCAGCATGCCGAGCGGCACGACGAGCAGCACCGAGACGGGAATCGACCAGCTTTCGTAAAGCGCCGCCAGGCACAGGAACACCACGACGATCGAGAGCGCCATCAGCAGCGTCGCCGACGAGCCCGACAGCAGTTCCTGATACGACTGCCCGGTCCAGTTCGCCGCGAAGCCGTGCGGCAGTCCGTGATCGACGATGTGATCGAGCGTGTTCATCGCCTGGCCCGTCGAATAGCCGGGCGCCGAATTGCCGACGATCTCGATCGCCGAATAGCCGTTGTAGCGCGGCAGTGCGGTCGGACCGTAGGCCCATCTGGCAGCGACGACGCTCGCGAGCGGCACCATGTCGTACGGCGCGATCGACGTGTTGGCGGGCGAGGGATCGACCGGCGTCGTGAAGCCGCGCGAGGCGCTGCTTGCGCTGTTGCCCGCATTGTTGACTGCGAAAGTGCCCGGCGTGAACAGATGCTGAAAGGCATCGAGCCCCATCCGGTACGGCGCGTCCGCCTGCAGATAGACCCGCTTCACGCGGCCGCCGTAGGTGAACTGGTTGACGTAGGACGGCGCCAGTTCCATCCCGAGCGTCTGGTAGACATCCGTCAGCGAGAGACCCATCGCCTGCGCCTGCGTCCGGTCCACCGCGATGTCCAGCTGCTGCTGGTAAGGCAGCGAGTTAGGACGGATGCCTGCCAGCACGGGACTTTTCGCGGCATCGGCGAGCAGGGTGTGCTCCGCCTGTCCCAGCTCGGCGCGCGACTGGCCCGCGCGCGCCTGCAGATACATGTCCACGCCGCCGAACTGGCTCAGGCCTCGGATGGTCGGCAGATTGACGACGAAAATCTGTGCGTCCGCAATGCCGGACAGGATCCGGTTCATGCGCGGGATCAGCGCCATGGCCGTCGCGGACCGCTTGTCCCAGTTCGTGAGCTGGATGAAGGCCATGCCGACGTTCTCGCTCGTGCCGACAAAGCTGAAACCCTCCGGCTGGAAAATCCCGGCGATGTCGCGGCTCACGTCGCTGCGGGCGAGCGTGTCGCGCACTTCGTCCATCACGTGCGCGGTGCGCTGCAAGGTCGCTCCGGGCGGCAGGTTGACGAGGGCGAGCACGAAGCCCTGGTCCTCGTCCGGCACGAAACCCGTGGGCAGCCGCGCATACAGGAAGCCCGCCAGCACCGCGACCAGCGCGAACGCCGACATCCAGCGCGGCGCCCGGCGGATCATGCGGCCGGCCTGGGCCACGTAGCGTGTCGCGGTCCAGTCGAAGATCCGGTCGAACCCGCGATAGAACGCGTTCTTCTCCTTCCGATGATGCGGCTTGAGGATCGCCGCGCATAGCGACGGCGTGAAGGACATGGCGAGGAACGCGGAGCAGCCCATCGAGATGGCGATCGTCAGCGCGAACTGCGCGTAGATGATGCCCGTCGCGCCCGGCTGCAGCGCGGAAGGCACGAACACCGCCGTCAGCACCACGGTAATGGCGACGATCGCGCCCGTGATCTGTGTCATGGCCTTGTGCGTCGCCGCTCGCGGCCGCGTGCCCTCCTCGCTCATGATGCGCTCGACATTCTCGATCACGACGATCGCGTCATCCACCACGATGCCGATGGCGAGCACCATGCCGAACAGGGTCAGCTGGTTGAGCGTGAAGCCGAGCGCGGCGAGACCGATGAAGGTGCCCAGCAGCGCGACCGGAATCACGAGCACCGGAATGATCGTCGCGCGCAGGTTCTGCAGGAACACCAGCATGACGAGGAATACCAGCGCGATCGCTTCGGCCAGCGTGCGGACCACATCCTCGATCGATGCCGTGATGAAGGGCGTGGTGTCGTACGGCACGGACCACGTGACGCCGGCGGGCAGGTCGCGCGCGAGCGTGTCCATCGTGGCCTTCACGGCGCGCTCCACTTTCAGCGCGTTGGCGCCCGGCAGCAGGAAGACCGCCAGGCCGCCGGCCGGCTTGCCGCGATAGGACGCCGCCAGGCCGCCGGTCTGCGGCCCGAACGAGATGCGCGCGACGTCGCTCAGCCTGACCGTCGTGCCGCTGCTGTTCGACAGGACGATGATGTCGCGGAACTGCTTCATCGACGAGAACAGCGTGTCGCCCGAGACGGTCGCCGTGAATGCCTGCCCCTTGGTGGCCGGGTCCGCGCCCAGCGAGCCGGCCGGGAACTGCGCGTTCTGCTGGGCCACCGCATTGAAGACTTGCGTGGTCGAGAGTCCGTAGCTTTGCAGCTTGTCGGGATCGAGCCAGATGCGCATCGCATATTCGGAGCCAAGCAGGGTCGTGTTGCCGACACCCGTGACCCGCCCGATGGCCGGCTGGATCCGCGAGGCGACGATGTCGGACAGCTCCCCTGAGCCGATGCCCGGATTGTTCGACTGCAAGGCAATGAACATCAGGATGTCCGGGCTCGACTTTGCGACCACCACGCCTTGTTGCGTGACCTGCGAAGGCAGCAGCGGCTGCGCCAGCGCGACCCGGTTCTGCACCTGCACCTCCGCGATGTCCGGGTTGGTGCCCGTCGCGAAGCTGAGGGTGATCTGCGTCTGCCCGTTCGATCCCGATGTCGAACTGAAGTACAGCAGGTTGTCGATGCCGGTGAGCTGCTGCTCGATCACCTGCGTGACGGTCGATTCCATGGTCTCGGCGCTCGCGCCGGGGTATTGCGCGGTGACCGTCACCTGCGGCGGCGCGATGTCGGGATACGACGCAATGCCCATGCTGCGCACCGCCACGATCCCGAACAGCGACATCAGCACGGCGACGACCCATGCGAACACCGGACGGTCGATGAAGAAGCTCGGCATGGGCAGCCTCCTCTACTTCGTCGCACCGGACGCAGCCGGCGCGGGAGCTTGCCATGCAACAGTCGCGACCTTCGCTCCCTCGTGCGCCGCCTGAAGCCCGGTCACGATGATCCGGTCGCCGTCACCAAGCCCACGCGTGACGATCCAGTCATTACCGTGGCTCTCGGTGGCCTCCACATCGCGGCGCGCGACCGTGTCGTGCGCATCCACGGTCAGCACGTAGGCGCCCTCGGTGTCGCGCAGTAAAGCTTCTTGCGGGATCAGGAACACGCCGTTCTGCCGCCCCAGGTCGACGGTCAGCGTCACGTACATGCCCGGCAGGAGACGCCGTTCCGGGTTCGCGACCCGCGCTCGCAGATTGACGGCCCCGGTCGCGGCATTCACCGTGACGCCGGAGAAGTCGAGCGTCCCGGCGCTGCCGTAAGGCGCACCGTTGGGCAGCGCGATGCGCACGGTGGTCTCGGCAGGCTTTGCGAGTTCGATGGCAGGCTGGCTCGAGGGCTGTTCCAGCGTGGCGAGGTCGGCTGAGCTGATCGTGAAGTTCACGTACATCGGATCGATCGTCTGGATGGTCGTCAGCAGCGTGCCGTTGCCGCCGCTGTCGGACGTGCCGGTGCCCACCACCGCGCCCGCCGTGACCTGCTGCTGCCCCGCCATGCCGCTGACCGGCGCCGTCACGCGCGTGTAGTCGAGCGACACGCGCGCGCTATGCACGGCCGCTTCATCGGCCTGTACCTTGGCCGCGGCGCTGCGCTCGGCGGCGTCGGCGTTGTCGACCGTCTGCTGCGACACCGAGCCGACCGGCAGCAGCCTGCGATCGCGCGCCGCCGTGATCCGGTTGTTGACGGCCACGGCCCGGTCCTCTGCCAGCACCGCCAGCGCGGTGTCGAGCTGCGCGCGGTAGAACGCCGGATCGATTTCGAACAGCAGCTGTCCGGCCCGCACCGCCGCGCCTTCGGTGTAATCGCGCCTGAGCAGCAGTCCGGACACGCGCGCGGTGACATTGGCGCTGTAGTACGGCGACAGGCGCCCGACCAGGCTTCGTTCGAGCGGCACCGAGCGCGGCTGCACCGTTACGATCGCGACGCGCGCCAGCGCGGGCGGCGCCGGACTCTTCGAGCAGGCGGCAAGCACGATCGGACACAGGCACGACAAGGTCGCGCGTCGAAGGCGTGACGTCATATGAACTCCGCTCTGGCGGGTGACGGATGCGAGCGGCCTCTCCCTCCCGTCACGCCCGCCGCTCGCTGCCCGGTCGTGTGGAGCCCAAGCGGGATCGCCGGATCAGCCGGATGCAGCAGCGTGCGCAGCAACGCCGGCATGATCCTGCTGCCAGCCGCCGCCGAGATTCTTCACGAGCAGCACATGGCTTTGCGTCAGCAGCGCCTCGGTGTCGCGCAGGCTCTGCCGTGCCTGGATCAAGGTCAGGCGCTGCGCGAGCACGTCCTGCTGACCGACCGCGCCGGCGTCGAACTGCGCTTGCTTGCTCGCGAACAGCCGCAGGTTGTCGTTCAGCACCTTCGCAACCGCGTGCTCCTGCGTCTGCAAATGATTGATCGAGGACAGGCTGTCTTCGACGCTCTGGAACGCCGCCAGCACCGTATTGCGATACGTCGCGACGCTTTCGTCGTAGCGGGCGCGGGCCTCGTGTTCGGCGGCCGTGCGCGCACCGCCGTCGAAGAGGGTTTGCGCGAGATCGGGGCCGAGCGTCCAGAAGCGGTACGGCACGGTGAACAGATGCGCGAGCGTGTCGTGCGCGAAACCGCCGTCGGCGGACAGCGAGAGCGTCGGAAAGAACGCGGCCACCGCCACGCCGATGCCCGCATTGGCCGCCGCCGCCGAGCGCTCGGCGCTGACCACGTCATAGCGACGTTCGAGCAACTGCGCCGGCAGCGCGAGCGGCACGGCGGGCGCAACGAAGCGATAGTCCGGATCGGCGGCAATGCTGAACGATGCGGGCGGCACGCCGGTCAGCACGGCGATGGCGTGTTCGTCCTGCTCGCGGGCCGTGGCGGTTGCCTGCAGCAGCGCGGTGATCGTTTCGAAGGTCTGCTGGGCGGACAGGACATCGTCGCTGGATGCGTAGCCTTCGGCCAGGGCGGTCTGGGTCATCGCGAGAAGGCGGGCGTCGATGTCCCGTTGCGCGTTCAGCGCCTGCAGGTCGTAGTCCGCTTGCCGCAGTTCGAAATACGTCGTGGCCAAGCTCGCGGCAATGGATATGCGCGTACCGGCCAGTTGCGCATCGGAAGCCTGTGCGTTCGCCTTGGCCTGCTCGATCTGCCGCCGCACCGCGCCCCACAAATCCAGCTCCCAACTCACCGAGCCAAGCATGACCACGCTGTTGCCCGGCACGGCGGCGGGCGCGCCTGAATTCCGCGCCGCGCCCGCGGCCTGCGCGACGCCGCCGGAACGCGTCCCAGCGAAGCCCGCCGTGACGGTCGGAAACAGGCCGGCGCGATTGGCCGCGACCGTCGCGAGCGCGACGCGATACGCGGCTTCGGCCACCGCAATCGACTGGTTCGCCTGCAAGGCCTGTTCGACGAGCTGATTCAGGCGCTCGTCGCCATACATGCGCCACCAGGTGCTGTCGATGGCGGCTTGAGGATTCGCGTCGGCGCGCTGCCAGTCGGTGCCTTCCTTGAAGCTCTGTGGCACCTGCATCGCGGGCCGCTGATAGTCCGGACCGAGCATGCACGCCGCGAGGGGCAGCAGCACGGCAAGCGCCGCAACACGACGCCAGTTCAAGCGGCATCGTGCAACAGGCACGGGTGCGAAGAGCCGGAAAGCTGTTTTCACGCACATTCTCTTTTTTATTGAATTGGCCGTGCAGTGCGACTTGATTCGAATGTCCGCGTCCGGCGCCTTCGAGGCGCTGCGCGTGGTTCGTCGCCATGGACGAAGAAATCTTATCGACGTCGCGCGCCGATTTCGACGAGGCAGATGCGAATCGCAGATTCGCTATCGGCGATTCTTTTACGCGATGGATACGCAAGGTCTTTCGGCATGAAGACCGATGAAGACCGATACGCACGTGGAGGAGGAATTTGAGAAGCGCCGTCCGGGAAGAAGGCAGGATGCCGAAGAGAAGAGTTTGCAGCAGACGCCGCTGCGTCAGCCGATCACCGGCGACGCAGCGGAAGCGAGACGATCTCCCTCAGCCGCCCGCAGCCGGCGACAGCGCGCCGAGCTTGTCCGCGGTGACCTTCTGCAGCGCGATGATGCGCGTCATCGCCGCATGATTGCCCGTGGTCTCGTCGATCATCTTCGCCACGTCCGCCTTCAGTTGCGTGCGCGAACCGCCGTCGAGATAGACCATGTGCCCCGACGGATAGAAGCTCGCCGACAGGTTCTGCCGCACGGTCTTGTCGATCAGCGGCATCTGCTGGAGATCGATGACCGTCTGATAGAACGGCGTCACGAAGTCGTACATGCCGTTCGCCGACAGCACCTTCAGGTCCACGTTCAGCGCCATGACCGCGGCAAGATCGCCCGCCGTGTAGAGGATCACGTTGCCCTTGGCATCGAGGCCCTTCTGCGCGCCGGTCGGGTCCGTGTGCTTGAAGTCCCAGTTGAGGAAGGCCTGGTCGTTGAGGTCGGTGAACGATGACGTCGAGGTGAACTTCAGCTGCTCGTTCAGATAGCTGTTCCACATCGTCGTGTACACGCCGCTGACCGCCGTCATGGTCGGATCGTTGCCGCCGGAATTCGGATCGATTTTGCCCGCGATGCCCGTCGAGATGGCCGTCACGCGTCCGTCGTACGAGCCGAGCGCTTCACCCTTCGCCTTGAGCAAGGTGGTCAGGAACAGCGAATTGCCGCGGCTGTCGTAGGCGGCAATGTCGAGACTCCAGGCCAGCAAGGTGGCCTTCTCGATGCCCGTGTATTCGGACAGCTTCTCCACCAGCTCGTCGTCCGTCTGCGGAAACTTGCGCAGCGCATTCAGATAGTCCGTGCGCGCAAACTCCGCGACCTCTTCGGCGAACGTGAGAAGGTTGGTCGGCGTCGGGTGCACGCCGAGCTTCTTGTGATACCACGCGTCGGCCGACGCCGTCGGCAACGCGCCGACAGGATTGCCCGCCTGGGCGTAATCGAGAATGGACGATTGCAGCGTGACGCCGTTCAGGTCGATGCCGTCCTCGTGCAGCTTGTAGGCGAGCACGCAGCTGCGCGCCGTGCCGTAGGACTCGCCGAACAGGAACTTGGGCGAATTCCAGCGGTTGTTCTTCGTCAGATAGCGCTTGATGAACTGCGCGATCGATCCCGCATCCTGATCCACGCCCCAGAAATCGCGATTCGTGTTCGGCGCGATGGCCGCCGAGTAGCCGGTTCCCACCGGGTTGATGAAGATCAGGTCGCTGCGGTCGAGCAGGCTGTCCGGATTGTCTTCCATCTGATAGGGCGCGGGCGGCGTGAAGCTCGGCATGGCGGTCTTGATGCGGCGCGGCGCGAACGAGCCCAGCAGCACGAATACCGACGACGATCCCGGTCCGCCGTTATAGAAGAACATCAGCGGCCGGGTCTCTTCCTTCGCGCCGTCCTTCGTGAACGCGACGTAGAACATCTTCGCGTTCGGCTTCGAGCTGCTCGGATCGACCGTCACGAGATGGCCGACCGTCGCCGTGTAGGCGATCTTCGCCCCGCCGATGGTCACGCTGTGATGCGTGATGGCCGCGTTCTCATCGGCCTCGCTGGCCTGGACGGCGTCGTCGGGACCGTTGCCGTAGGCGACAGGATCGAAATACGGCTGGTCCTGCTTCGCGGACGAGGTCTTCTTCGCCGCTTTCTTCGCTGCCGGGACCGCCGGGGCCGCCGCCTGCGATGCAGGCGCGGCTTCGGCGGAGGGATGCTTCGCTGCCAGTGGATCGGAGTTCATCGTCGTCGCTCCAGAATCGTCGTCGTGGTTGTTGTTCACTGTCGGTGCTGCCTGCTACTGCTTGAACTCAAAAGCACTCAGCCCTTGGCGGACTTGAGCGCCGCTGCGATCTTGCCGCCGTCCGGGCTGCCCAGTCCAGTGCAGGCATCCCAGCCGGCCGAGGCCGAGAACGTGCCGTTGTTGCCTTCGGTGATGTCGTGGAACGCGGTCTCCGCCTTGTACAGCTTCGGATTCACAAAGCCGGCCGGCGACCCGTTGAGCGCGTTGAGGCGCGCAATCAACGCGGCCCACAACGGCGCGACGGCGCTCGTCCCGCCGACCACGGTCTCTTCGCCGTCGATCAGCACTTCGTAGCCGGTTTGCGGCGAGGCGTCGCCGGCCACATCGGGCACGCCGCGCTTCGCGAGCGCCGCATGCCTGCCGTTGCGCGTCACCGAAAGCCCTTTCTGCCAGACCGGCAGCGCGAAGACACTCGACACGCCGCCGCCGCCCGAACCGCCCTGGTCGCCGTCGTTCCAGACCACCTCGCTGCCGATGCCGCTCGCCGAGGCCGTGAGGCTCGTGCCGCCGCAGCCGAGCACATACGGGCTCGATGCCGGGAAGTCGACGTGATCGGCGCCGTCGCTGGCGCCGTCGGACGAGCCGCTGTCGCCGGATGCGGCGCACACGGTGACGCCGAGTGCGGCCGCGCTTTGCAGCACCGCGTTGAAGGCGCTGATCGACTGCGACGACCAGTTGGACTCGGGGCCGCCCCAGCTGATCGAGATGACCGAAGGCTGGTTGCTTGAATCGTGCAGCGCGCGATTGACGGCATCGACGAAACCGGCGTCGCTGTTCGGCGCGAAGTACACGGCGATGCGCGCGCCCGGCGCGATCGCCCCGGCGATTTCGATGTCGAGCGTCACTTCGCCGTCAGGACCGTTCGGGTTGCCGGTGGGCGCGTTCTTCGCGTTGTCGACGCCGACTGAAATCACCGTCGGCGCCTTCACGCCGAGCTTCTTGAAATAGGCGCTGAGATCGCTGTCGCGATAGCCGCCGCCCAGTTCGATGATCGCGATGCACTGCCCGGCGCCGTCGCCATCAGGGAAGTCATAGAGGCGCGCGAGGTCGACCGGCGTGAACGACGCGGGCGCCGCGCCGCGCGCAGGCTTGAAGGGCGGACGGAAACGGAAGTGCGGACGCGCCTGCGGCTTGCTGTCGAGGCCGAGCACGGCGGTCACGGCGTCGTGCATGTCGTCGGGCACATTCACCGGGCCCGCGCGGCCGCGATATTCGCCGATGTTGTGATGTTGAAAGCGTTCGAGCTTCACATCGAAAGCTTTCTGGAATTGTTCGATGGTGCCTTTCAGCACGACACTGCGCGTCTCGGTTTCCGCCCGCACGACGGTCAGGCCGTATTGCTTCGCGAAGGCCTTGACCTTCTCGACGTCTGCGTCGGAAGCAGTGAAACGTTTGTCGAACTCGGCGCGCGAAACGGGTTGAGCGGGCGCCTCGCCCGCATCGATGCGCGCCATCATCTCCTTGAAGCCCGCTTCGTCCTTGCGCCGCAGCATCACGATCACTTCGATCTGCTCGCCGGGATCGCACGCGCCGATGCATTTCGCGCCTTCGGGATGAATCTTGTCGCTGCCGCTGACCGGTTGCTTCGCCATGATGTCAATACTCCTCGTTGGCCTTGCAGTTCACAGGTGACCGATCCTGCCGCTCTCGCCCGGCGCGGCGCGTGTCGCGACGCGCTGCACGCACGTCGCTCATCGTCTTATTTTCCGGGCGTGAATGCAATTGCTCGGACCGTTGACGAGAGCATGCAGTTCCAGTGAGACAAACGATGTCTCCGAACGCAGGATCCCGGATGATGAAGGCAACGAGGTGGTAGCGGCTAATGCGCGGGCCGCTCTTCGTCATATTCGGGCCGCGCGCCTTGCTGGAGCCACGGCTCGCGATGTCTGCACCACAACTCGTAGTCCGGTTCGAACACGCCAGTCTGATCGAAGGCGCCGAGCGGCAGATCGATTTCGTCGCGCGACACGTACTCCATATACGCCACCGAGCCGCAGATCGGACAGAAATGCCGCCGCCCCTGCCCGGAACTCTGCCAGGTCGATACACTGCCGCTCATCGTCACGGCGCCGCGCGCATAGATCACGTAGGCGCCGAAGGCCGATCCATGCACCTGCCGGCACGTCATGCAGTGACACATGCCGACGCGCTTGTGCGGGCCTGATGTGCGAAAGCGGAAGGCGCCGCATGCGCAGCCGCCCTCGTGAACCGTCGCGCTGGTTTCGTCGCCCTGTTTGACATTCATCGTGCCCTCCCGGGAATGATCATTGCACCGGCGCGCCTGCCGCGCCCCCTGGTTTGTTACGATAACCCTTCACGATCGGAGATGGCACTCATGAGCACAGCGAGCACGGCCGGCAGCACCCGCACCTTGTCCCTCCTGAAGCTTCTTCCCGGCGCCGGATCGGACTTCGGTCCGGCCGCCACGGACCTCGTCGCTCACGTTCTCTCGCATGCCCGTTTCGACACCGCCGCGCAGACGCACGCGCCGCGCGAAACCTTCCGCGGCGTCACGGTCGACGACGCCATGAACGATTCCTACGTGTTCCCGCTCGGGCAAACCGGCCAGTCGATCGTGCTGACGGGTTACCGGATCGCGGCGGGCTTCATCGCCGAACGCGCCGCCGACGAATGGCTCGAACTGGCGCACAAGGAGCGGCTCGCGCGCGGCCTGCCCGCCACGCCGGACGGCAACGAACCGCACCTCGCGCCCGATCCCGCCGAAGCGGACCAGTTGCTCGACCGCGCCGCCGAATGCGCGCAGCGCATCCTGGAGCCGGTGGCGGCCGATCCCGTCCTGGCGCTGTTCGAGACGCACTATCGCGGCGGCCGCGAGTTCCTGCGGCTCACTTGGGAAGGCCTGCCGGAAGATCTCGTGCCCGAGTCGCGCCGGCCGCTCGCCGCGCTGGCGCAGGACGGCGCCCGCCGCGAGAAGCGCGATTACGATCCCTATGGCCTCGACGGCACGGACGTGTATGACGTGGACCGGCCGCTTGCGTATCGCGAGAAGATCGGGCCGTTTCTCTTCACGATGACTTATCGCCACGAGTATCCGCAAGTGGACGACGAGCGCCTCGGCACGGCGTTCGCCGTGTTCCACGAAGCGGGCAGCGACATCGTCGCGGCGGCGGTCAAGCTGCAACTGGTCAAGGTGCCGCCGTTGCAGCGCAGCGCCGACCTCGTCTATACGCTCGATACCTACTCCGGCGAGATGCTGTCGCTCGCGCTCGCCGCGACCGAGGCGCTCGGTCCCGAGAAGCTCTGCGAAGTGTTCAACGCGCATCGCGTGATCTATATTGGCCTGTGGGAAGTGCGCAAGCCGTGGCGCGGCGAAGGGCTCGGCGTCGCGCTGCTGCATCAGGCGCTGGAGCGGCTGCCCGTCGATGTCGATGGCCGGCCGAACGCGCTGTGCGTCGCGCCGGAGCCGTATCAGACCGACATGCGCCACTTCGACACCCTGCCCGCCGTGCTGCGCGAGGAACTGAAGGCGCCCGCGCGACGCCTCGCCACGCATCTGACGGGCTGGCTCGAGCGCTCGAAGCTGCCCATCGCCACGCATTTCTTCGTGCCGATGGCGCGGCATGCGGGCATCGGCTCGGCGGGCGAGAATGCGCGGCTGATCGACCGGATCATGGAAAGCGAGGCCTGATGCCGTGCTCGTTGTCATCGACATGCAGGCGCGGCTGCTGCCGCATCTCGACGGCGGCGAGCAGCTGACCCGCCGCGTCGCGACGCTCATGCGTGCGGCGCAACTGCTCGACGTGCCGTTGCTCGTCACGGAGCAGAATCCGCGCGGCATCGGCGGGACGGCGGACGCCTTGCTCGCTCATTGCGATGCGGCCCGCCGTATCGAGAAACAGACCTTCGACGCCACGCTCGAACCCGCCTTCATCCACGCGCTGCCGCCCGCGCCCGGCCCGCTGTGGATCGCGGGCGCAGAGGCGCATGTCTGCGTGCTGCTGACCGTATTGGGACTGCTGCGGCTGGGCTATCGCGTGGAGTACGTGGCGGATGCCGTGGCGTCGCGCCGTCCCGCCGATCGCGACATCGCACTGGCGCGCGCGCAGCAGGAAGGCGCACGGCTCACGACGGTCGAAACCACGCTGTTCGGCTGGCTTGGCACCTATGCGCATCCGCGCTTCAGGGAGACGCTCGCGCTGATCAAGTGACCGTGCGACCATGGCGTTCTTCTGCTCGCTTGCCGTTGCACGAAGTCGAAGGAGCGCGCCATGACATTCCCAGTTCGCCCGGCCTTGTGTGCCGGCTGCATGCTTGCCGCCCAGGCCGTGGCGCAGTCGAGTGACACGGCGCCGCCGCAGCCGCAGATGCAGATGCAAGCGCCTTCACAAACACAAACCCAGTCGGAAGTCACACCGCCGAGCGCCCCGCTCACGCGGGCGCAAGTCCGCGCGGCGCTCGCCCAGGCCCGTGCCGAGGGCTCCATTCCTCGCTACGGCAACCCGCCCGGACGTTGAGCGTCACTCACGAAACTGGCAATTTCGCCATCTTCCAGATGATGTGATGTGCCGGATTTACCGGTGCGTGCAGCTATTACGCGCCTTTTCTGTCGGCCCTTCACGGCCGGTCCGTCACGCACCGCATGGCACCGTACTTGCTGATTGCGAGCCGTCGCGGAGTCGAACGTTCGATCACGAAAGAACGGACACACGCCCCGCGCATCCCATGCACCGCACAGCACTCGAGCACCCGGCGCACGATGTCGCGTTTCGCCGCGGGCGAATGCCTTCACGAAGACCGGAGACTGTGCAGGCATCCTTCCGAACGAGCGAGGAGCATCGAATCGCCATGTCCCCAGCCAATACCCCTTCCCACGACACCAGCGACACCGCGCAGCAGCCATCGCGCCGACGCTTCCTGCAGTCCGCGGCGGCCGCCGCCGCAGTGAGTGCCGCGCCGCTCGCGCACGCCCAGCAACAGGCCGCTGCACCGGCGCCCGCGCCGCTACCGCCCGCCGCCGTGCCGACGCTGCCCGTCACGCTGACCATCAACGGCCATCCCCACGAACTGCACGTCGAGGCGCGCACCACGCTGCTCGATGCCTTGCGCGAATACGCCGGCCTCACCGGCACGAAGAAGGGCTGCGACCGCGGCCAGTGCGGCGCCTGCACGGTAATAGTTTCGGGCCGGCGCATCAACTCGTGCCTGACGCTTGCGGTGATGCACGACGGCGAGTCCGTCACCACGGTCGAAGGACTCGCGCCCGACGGCGACGCGCTCGCGCCGATCCAGCGCGCCTTCATCGAGAAGGACGCCTTTCAGTGCGGCTACTGTACGCCCGGGCAGCTGTGCTCGGCGACGGCGCTCATCGCCGAATACCGTGCCGGCGATGCCAGCGCGGTCACGGCCGACGTGCGCTTCCGCCCCGCGCAGCTGTCCGACGACGAAATCCGCGAGCGCATGAGCGGCAACATCTGCCGCTGCGGCGCGTATCCGAACATCGTCGCGGCGGTGAAGTCGGTCGCGTCCGGCAACGCCTGAGGAGACGCACATGGACGCGATCTCCTATCAACGCGCCGCCGACATCGGCACGGCGCTGCAGGCGGCGAGCCAGCCCGGCACGATGTTCATCGGCGGCGGCACCAACCTGCTCGATCTCATGAAAGGCGGCGTGATGCGGCCGATGAAGCTCGTCGACATCACGCACATCGCCGCGCTCGACGGCATCAGCACGCTGCCCGACGGCGGCCTGCGCATCGGCGCACTTGTGCGCAACAGCGACGCCGCGAATCACACGTGGGTCCGCGAGCGCTATCCGCTGCTGTCGCAGGCGCTGCTTGCTGGCGCGTCGGCGCAGTTGCGCAACATGGCGACGGTCGGCGGCAACCTGATGCAGCGCACGCGCTGTTCGTATTTCTACGACCCCGGCTTTCCCCAGTGCAACAAGCGCACGCCGGGTAGCGGCTGCGCGGCGCTCGACGGCCATAACCGCATGCACGCGATTCTCGGCGCGAGCCGTCAGTGCATCGCGACGAATCCTTCCGACATGAGCGTCGCGCTCGCCGCGCTGGATGCTGTCGTGCGCGTCACGGGTCCGAACGGCGAGCGGGCCATTCCGTTCGCGGAGTTTCATCGGCTGCCGGGCGAACGGCCCGATCTCGATACCACCTTGCAGCCCGGCGAGCTGATCACGTCGGTCAATCTGCCGCCGCCGTTGTTCGCCGGACACTCGAAGTACCTGAAGGTGCGGGACCGCGCGAGCTATGCGTTCGCGTTGGTGTCCGTTGCGGCGGCATTGCAGATGGACGGCAACACGGTCCGTCAGGCGCGCATCGCGCTGGGCGGTGTCGCGCACAAGCCGTGGCGCGCCAACGCGGCCGAACAGGCGCTCGCCGGCAAGCCGCTCGATCCGGCCACGCTGCAGGCGGCCGCCGTGCTTGCCGTCCAAGGCGCGCAGCCGCAGCGCGACAACGCGTTCAAGGTCACGCTCGCACAACGCGCGATCGTGCGCGCCGTTCAACAGGCCGGAGGTGTCGCATGACTGTCATTGGAAAACCGCTCGACCGCACCGACGGCGTGCTCAAGGTCACCGGCCAGGCCCGCTACAGCGCCGACAACACCGACGCCAAGCTCGCCCATGCGGTGCTCGTCACGAGCACGGTGGCGCGCGGGCGCATCGCGTCGATCGAGTCGAACCGCGCGCAATCGATGCCCGGCGTGCTGCTCGTGATGACCTACCAGAACGCGCTGCGCCTACCCAACAACGGCGTCCCCGACGCGCAGCCGCCCGCCGTGCGCAAGCTCACGCTGCTGCAGACCAACGAAGTGCGCTACAGCAACGAGCCGGTGGCGGTCGTCGTCGCGGATTCGCTGGAACATGCGCAGGACGCGGCGCGTTACGTCGACGTGCGCTACGAGGCCGCGATGCCCAACGCCGATTTCGAGCGCGCGAAGCCTCAGGCCTATCAGCCGGAGAAAATGATGGGCCGCGCGATCACGACTCAGCGCGGCGACGTCGAGGCCGGCTTGCGGCAAGGCCCGACGCGTCTGAACGCGGTCTACACGACGCCCTACGAACATCACAATCCGATGGAGCCGCACGCCACGCTGGCCCGCTGGGACGGCCCGAAGCTCACGCTCTATGACGCGACCCAAGGCGTCTCCGGCGCGCGCAGTGCGGTCGCGAAGTTCTTCGGCATCGCCGATGACAACGTGCGCGTGATCTGTCCGTTCGTCGGCGGCGGCTTCGGTTGCAAGGGCTCGGTCTGGTCGCATGTCGTGCTGGCCGCGATGGCGTCGAAGCAGACCGGGCGGCCCGTGAAGCTCGTGCTGACGCGCCCGCAGATGTTCGGCATGATCGGCAACCGGCCCTTCACCGAGCAGCGCATCCAGATCAGCGCACGCGACGACGGCGTCATGACCGGCATGCGCCACGACGTGATCTCCACCACGTCGACTTTCGAGGACTGGACCGAAAGCTCGGCCATCGTCACGCGCATGCTGTACGCGGTGCCGAATCAGTCGACGTCGCACAAGCTGGTGAAGCTCGACATCGGCACGCCGACCTTCATGCGCGCGCCGGGCGAGACGAGCGGCTCGTTCGCGCTCGAAACGGCCATCGACGAAATGGCGTATCAGCTGAAGATGGACCCGCTCGCGTTCCGCGTGAAGAACCACGCGAACATGGAGCCGCAGGAAAAGAAGCCGTGGTCGGAGAAGTCGCTGCTGGAGTGCTATCAGCGCGGCGCCGACACCTTCGGCTGGGCGAAACGGCAGCCCGCGCCGCGCTCGATGCGCGAGGGCAATACGCTGATCGGCTGGGGCGTGGCCACGGCGACGTATCCGGCCAACCGCAGCGAGGCGTCGGCGGTGGCGCGCATCCTGCCGGACGGCACCGCGATGGTCGCCTCGGGCACGCAGGATCTCGGCACCGGCACTTACACGATCATGACGCAGGTGGCCGCCGACGCGCTCGGCTTTCCGCCCGATTTCGTGCGCTTCGCACTCGGCGATTCGTCGCTGCCGAAAGCGCCGGTGTCGGGCGGCTCGCAATCAGCGGCGAGCGTGTCGCCGGCGGTGCGGGCGGCGTCGCTGCAGGCGCGCGACCAGCTCATCGCGATGGCGCTCGCGGATCAAGGCTCGCCCGTCGCGGGCCTGGCGCGCGAGGACGTCACGGTGAACAACGGCTGGGTCGTGAGCCTGTCGAACCCCGGGCGGCGCGATCCGGCGGCGGCGGTCATCGCGCGCAACGGCGGCAAGGCGATCGAGGCAATGGCCACCACGCGCCCCGGCGACGAGAAAAAACAGGCCGCGTTCCACTCCTTCGGCGCGGTGTTCGCGGAAGTACATGTGGATGCCGAACTGGGCATCATCCGCGTGCCGCGCATCGTCGGGGTGTATGACGTCGGCACGCTGCTCAACCAGAAGACCGCGCACAGCCAGTTGATGGGCGGCATCGTGTGGGGCGTCGGCTCGGCGCTGATGGAAAAGAGCGAACTCGATGCGCGCTATGGCCGCTATACGAACGCCAATCTCGCCGAGTACCACGTGCCGGTGAATGCGGATATCGGCACGCTCGACATTGCCTTCGTCGAGCATCCCGATCCGCTGATCAATCCGCTCGGCGCGCGCGGCATCGGGGAGATCGGCATCACGGGCGTGGCGGGCGCGCTCGGCAACGCGGTGTATCACGCAACCGGCGTCCGAGTGCGCGACCTGCCGATCACGCTCGATACGCTCCTGCCTTCAACGCAGGCGTGATACCCGAGCGAAAAGCGCGGCAGCGCCTCGGCCCGCCGCGCATTTTTTGTGCTTGCGGCGCACTTCGATGCGCCGCACAATCGCCGTTCGATCCCCATACGAGCAGCCGCGATGACCTATTCGTCGAGCGCGACCGGCATCCTGCTGGCCGCGGGCCTGGGCACCCGCTTCGATGCCTCCGGCATTCACAACAAGCTGCTCGCCCCGCTGCCGGACGGCACGCCGGTCGTGTTCCAGTCGGCGCGGCGACTGCTGGCGGTGGCGTCGGAAGTCATCGCCGTCGTGCGGCCCGGCGCGGAGAAACTGGCCGACGTGCTGAACGAAGCAGGCTGCGGCGTCATCTTCAGCATCGACGCCGAACGCGGCATGGGCGCCACGCTCGCGGCGGCCGTGCGCGCCACTTCGGAAGCCGAGGGCTGGCTCGTCGCGCTGGGCGACATGCCGTGGATCGAAGCCGCGACGTATGAAGCGGTCGCGCGCGCACTCGATGGCGGCGAGCCGCTGGTCGCGCCCGGCTATCGCGGCCAGCGTGGTCATCCGGCGGGCTTCGGCCTGGCGCATCGGGACGCGCTCATGACGCTCGACGGCGACGCCGGCGCGCGTGGACTTTTCGCCCTGCACGAGCCTTTCATCGTGGATGCCGGCGACCCGAACGTGCTGCGCGACATCGATGTGCCCGGCGATCTCGGAGCCGTCTGAAGCGACCCAGCACCAGGGTGTGTGCGCCCTCTGTCGGGTTGTCTGAAAAGCGCTTGGCCATTCGGCTGAATTGATTCGGACCGTTTATCAAATGGTAGGATCAATTTCAATCGCGCGGCATTCCGGCGGCGCGGCGCACACCTTCGGGGAAGGGAGCATCACATGACAATCCGGCGCGAAATGCGGCGCGTGGCCAACGCGTTCGCCTCCGTTTTTTCCATTTATCCGCGTACCGATTACCTGGCGAATCGTCCGCGCAAATCGCCTGCCGAGATGATGGACGACGCGTGGCAGAGAACCATGTCGGACTTCGACAGAACCTTGAACGGCTATGGACAGCGTCAGCGAAACCGCTGAAGAGACGCGCATTCGCTATGTCGCGCAAGCAGCTCGAAGCGAGATGGCGGCACCGGCGTCTGGGCCGGATCATTCGTCAGCGCAGGTGTCGAGTCCGGCCTCAGTCATGGTCGCGGTCCAGGCGCATTCGTTCCGCGGACCCATGCCGTCGCCCGAGTATCTCGCGCAGTACGACAGGATCGTGCCCGGTGCGGGTCGAATGATCGTCGAGGAGTTTCAGATGAACGGTCAGCACACGCGGAACATGGAGTCCATGAACGCGCGCGGCTCCATCCGCAAGGATGCCCGCGCGCAGTTCATCGCGGGAATCCTCGTGCTGATCGGTTTCGGACTCGTCTACAAGCTGGCTGAAACGGAGCATGACGGCGTTGCCATCGCAGTAGCCGTCACGCTGCTCGTCAGCGTGCTCACCGCATTCCTCACCGGTACGGTCATGAGGGACAAGCATCAGGCGGTCTTCAGAGGGAAGCCCGAAGATCAGGCCTTGCTGCTTCCTCAGGCGGCAATCGCAGCGGCATCGTTTGAATCGCCGGCATCGGACACCGCCGGCAAATAGCGCTTGCTGACTTCGAGCAAGGTCGCGCCGAAGCCCTTCTGCGCACGGAAGTCCGTTCTCGCGCTCGTCACCACGCGCGGCATCGCGCTCCATTCAATCTTCGCGCCGCTCGCTATCAGCGCTTCGACCAGCGCCACATCTTCGCTCGATTCCAGCGGCGGAAAACCGCCCGCGCGCAGATAAGCCTGCGCCGATACGCCCAGATTCGCGCCGTGAATATGCCGATGTCCATCCGCATCCATATAGGTGCGTCCGAAGTGCTCCCGCACGGCGTGGACATGCGGCGACCAGTCATGCACGCCGATCACGCCGCAGACGGCATCGGCGTGACAGTCGAGCTGCCGCACGAGCCAGTCTTCGGCGACTGTCGTGTCGGCATCCGTGAAGGCCAGCCAGCGCGCGCCCAGGTCGAGCGCAAGCGCGGCGCCGTGAGCGCGCGCCCGGCCGACATTGCGGGCATCGATCGAGGTCACCTGCGCGCCGAGCGCGAGAGCGATGTCGCCGGTCTCGTCGGTGCAGCTGTCGAGCACGACGATCACGCGCACGGGTTCTCCGGACAGTTGATGACACGTCGCGGCGCGGCATGCGGCCGCCACGCTGGCGCCGATATGCGCGGCTTCGTTGTGGGCAGGAATGATGATGGCCAGCATGACGGCTCCGTGGGTTGATCTGTGGCGCGGCAAGCCCAAGCGTCGAAAAAACAATCGAACGCCGCGGCAGATCAATTTCAGCAATGACCGTACCCATGGCCCCGTCCTGCCTGGACGCGGCGTCGGCAAAGGGCACGATCGTCCCTAAATAGTTGCCAAATAGTTGCCTGGAGCCAGTGGTCGTCGCTAGAATTACTGTATGGATATACAGTACTTTTCCGATTCTGACCGCCGATGAAAAGCGTCATCCTCGATCCGTCGTTTGCCGCGTGGCGCACCGAAGCACGCAATCTCCTCACGCAAGGCTTGCGTCCCGAGGAAGTGCTCTGGTGCGAATCGGACGCATCGGCCACGGTGTTCGGCACGATCCAGTCGCCGGCCGGCGCCACGGGTCCGGACGCGAAGCAGCCGGTCAGGATTGCCCGCGAATTCCTCGCCATGCTGGAGACGGCCGCGTGCTATCGCGCGCCCGACCGCTGGCCGTTCCTGTACAAGGCACTGTGGCGCTGGACCCAGGGCGACCGCGCCATCGCGTCCCGGGAGGATGCCGACGGCCTGCGCCTGCACCGGATGATCGAAGCGGTCGAAGCCGAGGAAAACACGATGCGCCGCGTGCTGCGCTTCAGGCATCGCGACTCGTCGCTCGGGCCGCCGGAGTTCATCAGCTGGTTCGAGCCCGTGCACGACCTGCTGGAGCATGCCGCCATGCATTTCGCGACCCGCATGGGCAGCGCCACCTGGATGATCGCCACGCCGCACGGCGCCGCCTTCTGGGACGGCGCGCTGCTGCGCGTCGACCGCACGAGCGAGCCGGAAGAAAAGCCGATGGACTTCGGCGACACCGCCATGAGCGGCGAGGCGGTCAGCGGCGACGCCATCGAGGCGCTCTGGCTTGCGTACTACGAGAGCACCTTCGCGCCGGCCCAGGCGAATGCCGCCGAAATGGCCTCGCACATGCCGGTGCGCTACTGGAAAAGCCCGTCGAACGAACGCGCCGATCCCGCGCTGATTGCCCGCGCCGATCCGTACTCGCGGCGCGACGGCCATCCGCGCAACGTGCCGCCCGACATGGAAGTGGCGCTCAATACCGACCGGGAGCCGGTGAAGGGCACGATCCTGAACGCGCCGCCGTCGCTCGACGCCTGCCGGCGCTGCGCGCTCTGGCGCAACGCCACGCAGCCGGTGCCGGGCGTCGGTCCGGCCGGCGCAAAGGTGATGCTGGTGGGCGAACAGCCGGGCGACCAGGAAGATCGCGAGGGCAAGCCGTTCGTCGGGCCGTCGGGCAAGCTGCTCGACGAAGCGATCGCCGAGGCGTCGCTCGCGCGCGACTCGCTGTATCTGACCAACGCGGTGAAGCACTTCAAGTGGGAAGCGCACGGCGACGAGCGCGCGCATGTCGCGCCCGCCCAGCGTGAGCGCGAAGCCTGCCGCTTCTGGCTCGACGAGGAACTGGCGCGCATCGGGCCGAAAGTGGTCGTTGCGCTGGGCGCCACCGCGCTGAAGGCGCTCACCGGGCATCGCACGGCGCTGTCGGAGTATCTCGGCAAGACCATCGAGCACAAGGGGCGCATCATCGTGCCGACCTATCATCCGTCGTATCTGCTGCGCCTGACCGACGAAAAAGTGCGCGCGGAAGTGCTCGGGACGATTGTCGAGGCGCTGGTGTTCGCGCAGCAGATCGCGGACGGCTCCGCGACGATCCGCACGCCGGTCAAGGAGCGCGCGCGCTGACGGCGCCTCGGGCACACGGGGAACACAGCGCAGACCGAGGCGAAGTGCAACAGGAAGCAACAGGAGAAACAAGACGAAAGAGCCGTCAACGATCCTGTAAGCCGCGCGTTAATATCGATGTCGCGTCGATCCCGGCGCTCACCGATGGTTACGACCACAACTTACATGGCCGCTCTCCCGCTCCAGGAACTCCACCGTCAACAATCGCTGCTGGCGCTCGTGCCGAAATCGGCCGGGCAGCTGAAGACCGAGCGCGAACGCCTCGTCATCCGCGCGCAGTGGCTGTTGAATCTCACCATCGCCGTGGCGCTCGCGGGTGCCGCGCTCATCGCGTGGCTGCCGTTCTCGCCGGTGCCGCATGAATTCCGCTTCGGCGTGCAGGAAGTGCTCGGGGTCGCGGTGTTCGCGTCCTGCCTGTTCATCCTGCATGAGCGCGCCGAACTCTCGCTGGGCCTCTACGACTACGAACCCGTCGAGCAGACCACCCAGGGTGAACTGCGCGCCTTACTGCACCGCGTGCCCGAAGGCACGTCGTATCAGGAAGCGCTCGCCGCCGACAACCGCACTTTCGTGACCGGCGAAATCGAAGGCATCCGCCGCCGCGCCGAAGCGTTCGTGCCGAAAACCCTGCCCGCCGACGACGGCAACACCGAAACCTGATTCCCCGCCTCCGCCGCGCAACGTCATCCTGAAAGCCGCCGCCTCGCCAAGACGAGGCGGCGGCTTTTTTAAGCTCCACGACTGACGCCCGCTCCACATCGGCCCGCCTTGACGCGCGCCGCCGCTGCTCCTTCAATACCTGTCAGAACCCGTCTTCGACGACCAGACTGTCACGCGCGCCGTTGCACTTCGTACACGTCGAGACGTGCGTTCAAAGGCATCGGCACACGCCGCGCGCACGTGCCGGCACGGGCATGGACGGTGCTTGCCCCGCTCCCGCCACCGCGTCATTGCGGACGATCCAACGAGGCCACGCCACTTGCAGGAGCCAGGATGCGAGCCAATCCCCTTTCCATCATCAGCGACGAACTCATCCCGACGTTATTGCCCGACACGCCGGGCGCGCCCCATGTCAGATCCCGCGAGGAGGTTACGGCCCTCCCGCCCGACGCCGAATATGACGAACTCGCCGCGTTCCACGGCATCGAGCAGGAGCGCCTGGTGTTGCTCCATCCGGGCAGTCACGGCGCGCCGCCGGCCTGGCCCGCCGAGCGTTACGCCGATCTCGCCGACCAGCTCGCCGCCGATGGCTGGCAGATCGCCATCGTCGGCGATGCGCCCGATCCCGTGCGCACGGCCGGCGTGCTGGGCGCGATGCAGACGGCCGCGCTGTTCCTGGCGGGCGCGGTCGCGCCGCGCGTGCTGCCGCGCCTGATCGCCCATGCGCGTTTGCTGGTGTCGGACGACGCCGCGCCGGCGTCCTCGACCGCCGCGTCGCCGGTCGCCATGGCCCGCGCGCTCGGCACGCCGCACATCGTGCTCGCGGAGCACCCGCGCGCCGAGACCGGCGACCCCGCCAGCGACGCCATCACGACGCACGCCCGCGCCCTCCTCTCGGACGCGGGCGGCGCGCATCCGGGCGCGCCTTTCACGCTGCACATGCCGGTTGCACCTCAATCCGCGTGACGAGGCCGTCCGCGCGCCGAACCGTCTTTCGAGGGACATCATGAAAATCGACCTGCAGACCAATCCCGTTCCGGATCCTGTCGCGGACCCGAACCGCGATCCGGAAGCCGATCCGCTGACGCCGCCGTCGCCGGGACATCGTCCGGACGAACCGCAGCATCCCGACGCTCCGCCGGACAAGGATCCGATCCGCCGCTTCTGAACACGCCCGGAGCCCGCGGGTTTTCCCCGCCCTCATGACGCCGCCGCGCCTGCCGTAAAGCGGGCATGCGGCGGCACGCGCCGTCGCAACCGACAACACCAAGAGGCGGCAGGCGCACATATGAACAGAATGACGTTGAACAGGAAGCTCGGCTCGCTGATCGCCGTGCTGTGGATCGGCTTGATCGCGATCGGGGTTATCGGGGCGTGGCAGAACCGGTCGTCGATGATCGAGGACCGCAAGGAACAGTTGAAGACCCTCGTCAACGAAGCGCACGCCATCACCGCGCACTACGCCACGCTCGCGGCCGACAAGACCCTCACCGAAGAAGAAGCCAAGAAGCGCGCGCTGGACGTGGTCGGCGCGATCCGCTACGGCGCGGACGGCTATCTCTCGATCAACGATTCGCATCCGAAAATGGTGATGCATCCGATCAAGCCGGCAATGAACGGACAGGACCTGTCGAGCTACACGGACCCGGCGGGCAACCGCCTGTTCGTCGATATCGTCAAGGCCGGCGATCAGCCGGGCGGCGGCTTCATCAGCTACCTGTGGCCGAAGCCGGGCAACGACAAGCCGGTCGGCAAGATGTCCTACTCGCAGCGCTTCGCGCCGTGGGACTGGTACATCGTCACCGGCATGTACATGGACGACGTGCAAAGCGCCTTCTGGGCAAGCGCACTGCGCTGGCTCGCGATCACGGCCGTGCTCGGCGGCATCGCGACAGCCGCGATGCTGATCGTCCTGCGCAGCATCCGGCGCAATCTCGGCGGCGAACTGGAACTCGCGGTCGGCGCGGCGCACCGCATCGCACGGGGCGACCTGACGAGCGCCGTCGACGTGCATCCGAACGACACCACCAGCCTGCTGCACGCGCTCGGCCTGATGCAGCGCGGTCTGGTCGAAACCGTCTCGCGCGTGCGCAACGGCACCGAGAACATCAACGTCGGCGCCTCCGAAATCGCGGCGGGCAACACGGATCTGTCGCAGCGCACCGAAGAACAGGCAGCCGCGCTCGTGCAGACCGCGTCGAGCATGGACGAGATGACCGCCAACGTGAAGAACAACGCCGAAAGCGCCGCACAGGCCGCGCGCCTCGCCGAGCAGGCAGCGGACGTCGCGACGCGCGGCAGCGGCGTCGTCGATGACGTGATCGACACGATGACGCGCATCACCGCCAGCTCGCGGCAGATTGGTGACATCATCGGCGTGATCGACGGCATCGCGTTCCAGACCAATATCCTCGCGCTCAACGCGGCCGTGGAAGCCGCGCGGGCGGGCGAACAGGGCCGCGGCTTCGCGGTCGTCGCGGCGGAAGTGCGCAGCCTCGCGCAGCGTTCCGCCACCGCCGCCAAGGAAATCAAGGCGCTGATCGAAACCTCGACGCAGACGGTGGAACGCGGCGCGTCGCTGGTGTCGAACGCGGGCGCGACGATGGGCGAGATCGTCCAGTCGGTGCGCCGCGTGAACGAGATTCTCGACGAGATCAGCCACGCGTCGCGCGAGCAGAGCGCGGGCATCGAGCAGGTGAACCGCGCGGTGGTCGAGATGGATCAGGTCACGCAGCAAAATGCCGCGCTGGTCGAACAGGCGGCCGCCGCCGCACATTCGCTGAAGGATCAGGCGGATGTGCTGCGTGAGGCGATCGGCAGTTTCAGGCTGCCTGCCTGAGGCTGCCTGCCTGAGGCGAATCAGATCGGTGAATAGCGCACGACATGTCGTGCGCTTTTTTTCGTTCAGCGCAGGAAGCGGTCGATCACGTCCGCGAGCACGTCGAAGGCCGGCGCGATGTCCTCGTCCGGCACGCACGCATAGCCGATCAGCAGGCCCGACTCCGCTTCCGGCCGATGCGCGTAATACCCCGACAGCGGCCGCACGACGATATTCGCGGCCAGCGCCGCCGCGGCCACGGCGCGATCGTCGATTTCCTTCGGCAGCCTGAGCACCAGATGCAGCCCGGCATCGCCGCCGGCGATGGCAAGCGTCTCGCCATAGCGCGCGGCGATGGTGGCGAGCATCACGTCGCGGCGCTGGCCATACAGCACCCGCATGCGCCGGATATGCGACGTGAAGTGTCCCTGTTCGATGAACTCGGCCAGCACGGCCTGCTGCAACAGCTGTCCCTCGCGATACAGCTCGGCGCTCGCGGTCGCGAAACTCTCCGCGAGCGCTTCCGGCACGACCACGTAACCCACGCGCAATCCCGGGAACAGCGTCTTGCCGAAGCTGCCGACGTAAATCACCTGCCCGCCCGTGTCCATGCCTTGCAGCGAGGCGAGCGGACGGCTGCCGTAGCGGAATTCGCTGTCGTAATCGTCCTCGATGATCCAGCAGCGGTGCTGGCGCGCGTATTCCAGCAGCATGCGGCGGCGCGCGAGACTCATCACCATGCCGAGCGGATACTGGTGCGACGGCGTGACGAGCATCAGACGCGGCGGCGCGGTGAGATCAGCGGGCGTCGGCGCGATGCCTTCCGCATCGACTGGAATCGCCTTCAGGTCCAGTCCTGAAACCTGCAGCACGCTGCGCACGCCCCAATAGCAGGGATCTTCGGTCCAGATGGTGTCGCCGGCGTCGGCGAGCAGGCGCGTGGCGAGATCGATCGACTGATGAATTCCGGTCGTCACGACGATCTGTTCCGGCGTGCAGCGCACCGACCGCGACGTACGCAAATAGTCCGCGAGCGCATGGCGCAGACCGGCGTGGCCGCCGCCGGGCGCATATGTCAGCAGATCGGCCTGCGGACGGCGCCAGTATTTGGCGTGCAGCCGGTTCCATACACGCGACGGAAACCGCGACACATCCGGCACGCCCGGCATGAACGCGCCGCCTTGCCGCTTCGAGACGCCCGCGCCCGCGATCAGCCGCGCACCGCGCGTTGAAAGCGCCGGTTGCTCAGCCTCGATGGCGGACGGCATGGCGGCGGGCGGCGCGTCGTCGAAGAGGATTTCGTCGGGCGCGCCGTCGGTGACGAAAGTGCCGCGCCCCGTCGCCGACGACACATAGCCTTCGATGGCCAGCTGCTCGTAGACCTGCGTCACCGTATTGCGCCCGATGCCCAGCTCCGCCGCCAGCAGCCGCGACGACGGCACCTTCGCGCCCGCCGCGAGCTCGCGCGTGAGGATCGCCTGCTGGAGCAGCCGGTGCAGTTGCCGGTACACAGGCTGGCCATTGCCCCGCTCGATACGCTGGGCCAGCCAGTCCGACAACACGCTGGCACGATTGGACATCCGATTGGCCCCTATAGATTTATTGAAATGGCTCTGAACTTAAGGGCCAAATCTTACTATAGTCATCGCATCGTCCCTTAGGCCATCTGGCCTGCCGGACTGTCCCCTCGCAGCCGAAACGCCCCGTCCGTCCAAGGAGATCCCCGTGAGCACCCCCGTCAAGAACGCAGACCTGCAAGCCCGCAAGAACGCCGCGACCCCGCGCGGCGTCGGCGTCATGTGCGATTTCTATGCGGCGCGCGCCGAGAACGCGGAACTGTGGGACGTCGAGGGCCGCCGCTTCATCGACTTCGCGGCGGGCATCGCCGTCTGCAACACCGGGCATCGCCATCCGAAGATCGTCGAGGCGATCCGCGCCCAGCTCGACTGCTTCACCCATACCGCGTACCAGATCGTGCCTTACGAGTCGTATGTGTCGCTCGCCGAAAAGGTCGCCGCCCGCGCGCCCGGCGCATATCCGAAGAAGACCGCATTCTTCACGACCGGCGCGGAAGCCGTCGAGAATGCCGTGAAGATCGCGCGCGCCGCGACCGGCCGTCCGGGCGTGATCGCCTTCACCGGCGGCTTCCACGGCCGCACGCTGATGGGCATGGCGCTGACCGGCAAGGTCGCGCCGTACAAGATCGGCTTCGGACCGTTCCCGTCGGACGTATTCCACGCACCGTTCCCGAATCCGCTGCACGGCGTCTCGGTGGAAGACTCGCTGCGCGCCATCGAACATCTTTTCAAGGCCGACATCGAAGCCGCGCGCGTCGCCGCGATCATCTTCGAACCCGTGCAGGGCGAAGGCGGCTTCTATCAGGCGCCGGTGGAATTCGTGCGCGCGCTGCGCCGCCTCTGCGACGAGCACGGCATCCTGCTCATCGCCGATGAAGTGCAGACCGGCTTCGCACGCACCGGCAAGCTGTTCGCGATGGAGCACTACGGCGTCGCGCCGGATCTGATGACCATTGCCAAGTCGCTCGCGGGCGGCATGCCGCTGTCGGGTGTGGTCGGCCGCGCGGAGATCATGGACGCAGCCGCGCCCGGCGGTCTCGGCGGCACCTATGCGGGCAATCCGCTGGCGGTGGCGGCGGCGCACGCGGTGCTCGACATCATCGACGGAGAAAAGCTGTGCGAGCGCGGCGCGGCGCTCGGCGACAAGCTGAAGGCCAAGCTGGAAGCGCTCAAGGCCGACGTCCCGCAGATCGCCGATGTGCGCGGCCCGGGCGCGATGGTGGCCGTCGAGTTCTGCAAGCCCGGCACGCATGACGCCGACGCCGCCTTCGCCAAGCACGTGCAGACGAGCGCGCTGGAGCGTGGCTTGCTGCTGCTCGTGTGTGGCGTGTATTCGAACGTGGTGCGTTTCCTGTTCCCGCTCACGATCCAGAACGAAGTGTTCGACGAAGCGCTGGGCATCCTGGAAGACGTGCTGACGGAAACGGTCGGCGCCACGGTTTGACGATCGAACGCATGATTGACACACGCTCCCGATCAATCGCAACGGATTCGCAGAAATGAGCCTGAAAGATCAACTGAAAGACCCGACCTTGCTGCGTCACGCGGCCTACATCGACGGCGAATGGCAACAGGCCGACAACGGCGCGACCTTCGACGTGGTGAATCCCGCGACGGGTGAATCGCTCGGCGCCGTGCCGAAGATGGGCACGGCCGAGACGCGCCGCGCGATCGATGCAGCGAACGCCGCCTGGCCCGCATGGCGCAAGAAGACCGCGAAGGAACGCGCGGCTCTGATGCGCAAGTGGTTCGACCTGATGACGGAAAACGCCGACGATCTCGCGCTGATCCTCACCACCGAACAGGGCAAGCCGCTCGCCGAGGCCAAAGGCGAAATCGGCTACGCGGCGTCGTTCATCGAATGGTTCGCGGAAGAAGGCAAGCGCGTGGCCGGCGATACGCTCGCCACGCCGGCAGCGGATAAGCGCATTGTCGTGACGAAGGAACCCATCGGCGTGTGCGCGGCGATCACGCCGTGGAATTTCCCTGCGGCAATGATTACTCGCAAGGTCGGTCCGGCGTTGGCGGCCGGTTGCCCGATCGTCGTGAAACCGGCAGAAGCCACCCCGTTCTCGGCCTTCGCGATGGCCGTGCTGGCCGAACGCGCCGGCATTCCCAAGGGCGTGCTGAGCATCCTCACCGGCGACCCTAAAGCCATCGGCGAGGAAATGACCGGCAATCCGATCGTGCGCAAGCTTTCGTTCACCGGCTCCACCGCCGTCGGCCGGTTGCTGATGGCGCAAAGCGCACCGACGGTCAAGAAGGTCACGCTGGAACTCGGCGGCAACGCGCCCTTCATCGTGTTCGATGACGCCGATATCGATGCCGCAGTCGAAGGCGCCGTCGCTTCGAAGTATCGCAACAGCGGCCAGACCTGCGTCTGCACCAACCGCTTCTACGTCCACGAAAAAGTCTACGATGCGTTCGCGCAGAAACTCGCTGCGGCAGTCGGCAAGATGAAAGTCGGCAACGGCACTGAAAGCGGCGTCGTGCTCGGACCGCTGATCAACGAAGCGGCCGTGAAGAAGGTTGAATCGCACATCGAGGACGCGCTCTCGAAAGGCGCTTCACTGATATCCGGCGGCAAGCGCCACGCACTCGGCCACGGCTTCTTCGAGCCGACCGTGCTCACGAACGTCACGCCGGACATGAAGGTGTCGAAGGAAGAAACCTTCGGGCCGCTCGCGCCGGTCTTCAAGTTCAGCTCCGACGAAGAAGTCGTGCGCATGGCCAACGACACCGAATTCGGTCTGGCCGCCTACTTCTACAGCCGCGACATCGGCCGCGTATGGCGCGTGGCCGAAGCGCTCGAATACGGCATGGTGGGCATCAACACCGGTTTGATTTCGAACGAAGTCGCACCGTTCGGCGGCGTCAAGCAATCCGGCCTCGGCCGCGAAGGCTCGCACTACGGCATCGATGACTACGTCGTCATCAAGTATCTGTGCATGGCGGTCTGATCGCACGCCGGTCAATTCGATGCGCGCAAGCCTCGGCATTCCGGTGCCGGGGTTTTTCTATTCTGCACGGCCCACATGGCGCGTCCCGCCGCGCCGGACGGCGTCCCGCGCACCGAACCGGTAGAATCGGTTCCCTATCCGGCGCGGGCACTCGTGCCCGGCGGCGCGGGCGCTCAATAGCCCACGCCCGCCGCTTCATCGATCTTCCAGGGGCGCTATGCGACGCTCGGCTTTCTTCATCCGCTTCATTGGCATCGGCATTCTGTTTCACATCTATGTCGGCGTGCGGCTCATCCCGGACGCGCCGGTCGGCCTGCCGCTCAAGGTGCTGGCCGCGGCGCTGCTGGTGGCGTCCGTGATCCTGATTCCCATCGGCATGGCCGCGCGCTCGCTCGAAACCCAGCCGCTCGCCGATCGTCTCGCCTGGTTCGGCCTCACCGCGCTCGGCTTCTTTTCCTCGCTACTGCTGCTGACGTTCGCACGCGACGTCATGCTGTTCTGTGTCCACCTTGCTGACTGGCTGCGCGGCGTGCCGGTCGGCTCGCCCACGCTGGTGGCCCGCAGCGCGCTGATCGTTCCGCTGCTGGCCGTGCTGTCTTCGGCAATCGGCTTCTACAATGCGCGCCGTCGCGCGCCGGTGGTGGACGTGGACGTGCCCATCGAGAATCTGCCCGCCGCGCTCGATGGCTTCACCATCGTGCAGATCAGCGACATCCACGTCGGGCCGACGATCAAGCGGCACTACGTGGAACGCATTGTCGCCGCCGTGAACGGACTTCAACCCGATCTGATTGCGGTGACCGGGGACGTGGTGGATGGCTCGGTGCCCCATCTCGCCGACCACACCCGCCCGCTGGCCAAACTGAGCGCGCGTCATGGCGCGTTCCTCGTGACCGGCAACCACGAGTACTACTCCGGCGCCGACAAATGGATTGCGGAGTTCCGCCGCCTCGGCCTCAACGTGCTGCTCAACCAGCACGTGGTGCTGGACCACGACGGCGCGCAGGCCGTGGTCGCCGGCGTGACGGACTACGGCGCGGGCAGCTTCGATCCCGCGCACCGCAGCGATCCGGCCCAGGCGATCAGCGGCGCACCCGCCGACGCCGCCGTACGCGTGCTACTGGCGCACCAGCCGCGCAGCGCGACAGCCGCCGCCGACGCAGGTTTCACGCTGCAACTCTCCGGACACACGCACGGCGGACAGTTCCTGCCGTGGAACTTCTTCGTGCGCCTGCAGCAGCCCTTCGTTGCCGGGCTGGTGAAGTTCAACGGACTGTGGGTCTATACGAGCCGCGGAACCGGCTACTGGGGACCGCCGAAGCGCCTGGGCGCACCTTCGGAAATCACGCGGATACGACTGGTTCCCTCGGCAGCGACGTGATGCTTGACGCCTGACGCTCGGAAAGGCGTGACAAGTTAAACAATGTGAAGGTGGACACGCGCCGCATGGTGCGACGCGCGTCCTGCGCTCGGGGAAAGCGCTGCATTCGAACAGGGGTAGAACGAATGCGCCCGACTGACAGGCGGGGTCCCGTCAACCGGTTATGGCAAGTTACGGGAACGCCGGTGTCAGGGCCATACGAATAATCCTAAAAACAGCCGGCGCCCTTCCTCAAGCCGCCAACTTCACGCCAGCGCCGCCAGCACTTGCTGCGTCGAGCGAATCCGGCCCATGCGCGGAAAGATGAAACGACAGGTCGATTCATGCGTCGCGGCGTTCAGATCGCTCATCGCGTCTTCGACGAAGATCTGCTGATAGCCGCGCTCGTGCGCGCCGCGCGCGGTCGAATCGACGCCGATGGCTGTCGCGATCCCGCCCAGCACGATCGTCTCGATGCCGCGCCGCCGCAGATGCGAATCGAGATCGGTGTTGTAGAAGGCGCCCCACTGCCGCTTGGTAACGATGATGTCGGACGGCTGCACGGCGAGTTCCGGACACAATTCGCTCCAGCCGGCTGGCTCGGGTGCCTCCTGCGCCTGGCCCGCATCGGTGATCGGACGCAGGCCGCCCGGCCCGTTTGGAAATGCCACCTTGACGAGCACGACCGGCGCGCCGAGCGCGCGGAAGCGGTCCGCGAGCGCGCGCGCATTGGCCAGCACGCTGGGCGAATCGTGCGGCTGCACGGGCAAGGCGGCGATGCCCGCCTGGAGATCGATCAGCACGAGCGCGGTTTTCGCGGCGACAAGCTTGAGTTCGGGTGCGTTCATGAAAGGGAGCAAGAAGGAAGAATGGAGTGAATCCGCGATGTCAGGCGTCTTCCTGCCTGAAATCGAGCGCCGCGCCGTTCATGCAATAGCGCAGCCCGGTGGGCTTCGGGCCGTCGTCGAACACGTGGCCGAGGTGGCCGCCGCAGCGCCGGCAATGCACTTCGTTGCGCATGTGGCCGGCGGCATCGGCGTGCGTCGCGACCGAGCCGTCGAGCGGCTTCCAGAAGCTCGGCCAGCCGGTGCCACTGTCGAACTTGGTCGCCGATGAAAACACTTCGAGCGCACAGCCCGCGCACCGGTAGGTGCCCTCGCGGCGCTCCTTGAGCAGCGGACTGGCGAACGGCGCTTCGGTGCCGCCGCGCCGCAGCACGCGGAATTGCTCGGCGGAAAGACGGCGGCGCCAGCCGGCCGCGCCGTGATCGATCTCGTAGGCCAGCGCGGGCGCGGAACGCGCGGCGCCGCTCGCGAAGAAGCCGGTCATCGCGCCCAGAACATGCCGCTTCGTGCGTTTCATGATTTTCATCCGATGAACGCCCTCAATTCCGGACAACCCGTTCTGGCCGCAACCGACGCGCCCGGTCAGGTCTTGATCCGGTAACCCGTCTTGAAGATCCACGCGACGATCGCGATGAACACTGCCAGGAATACTAGCGTCATGCCGAAACTCACGCCCACCTGGACGTCGGCGAGCCCGTAGAAGCTCCAGCGAAAGCCGCTGATCAGATACACGACCGGATTGAACAACGCGACGGTCTTCCAGAACGGCGGCAGGATGTTGATCGAGTAGAAGCTGCCGCCGAGAAACGTGAGCGGCGTGACGATGAGCAGCGGAATGATCTGCAGCTTCTCGAAGCCGTCCGCCCAGATGCCGATGATGAACCCCAGCAGGCTGAAGGTCACCGATGTCAGCAGCAGGAACACGATCATCCAGAACGGATGGTCGATCCTGAGCGGCACGAACAGGCGCGCGGTCAGCAGGATGATGAGGCCCAGGATGATGGACTTGGTCGCCGCCGCGCCCACGTAGCTCACGACCAGTTCGAAGTACGAGACCGGCGCGGACAGCAGTTCGTAGATGGTGCCGGTGAACTTCGGAAAGTAGATGCCGAAGGACGCATTCGCGATGCTCTGCGTCAGCAGCGACAGCATCACGAGGCCCGGCACGATGAACGCGCCATAGCTGATGCCGTCCACTTCCGGGATGCGCGAGCCGATGGCCGCGCCGAACACGACGAAGTAAAGCGAGGTGGAGATCACCGGCGACACGATGCTCTGCATCAGCGTGCGTCCGGCGCGCGCCATCTCGAAACGGTAGATTGCGCGAACGGCATGAAGATTCATTTGGCTTCCCTGACAAGGCTCACGAAGATGTCTTCAAGCGAGCTTTGCGTCGTTTGCAGATCCTTGAAACGCACGCCGGCTTCGTCCACATGGCGCAGCAGCGCGATGATGCGGCCCGGTTCGTCGTGGGCGTCGTAGGTGTAGGTGAGTTCGCTGCCGTCCGCCGAACGCGCGAGACCATACGGCGCGAGCGGCGCGGGAATGGCGTCGAGCGGGGTGTCGAGTTGCAGCGTGAGCTTCTTCTGACCGAGCTTGCACATGAGTTCGCGCTTCTCTTCCACCAACACGATCTCGCCACGGTTGATGACGCCGATGCGGTCCGCCATCTCCTCCGCTTCCTCGATGTAGTGCGTCGTCAGGATGATCGTGACGCCGTTCTGCTGCAGCTCGCGCACGAGATTCCACATGTCGCGGCGCAGTTCGACGTCGACGCCGGCGGTGGGTTCGTCGAGAAACAGGATCTCGGGTTCGTGCGCCAGCGCCTTCGCGATCAGCACGCGCCGTTTCATGCCGCCCGAGAGCGTCATGATCTTGTTGTCCTTCTTCGCCCACAGCGACAGCGACTTCAGCACCTTCTCGACATAGGCCGGATTCTTCGGCCGGCCGAACAGCCCGCGGCTGAAGGACACGGTGGCCCAGACGGTTTCGAAGGCGTCCGTGGTGAGTTCCTGCGGCACGAGGCCAATCATGGCGCGCGCGGCGCGGTAGTCCGTGACGATGTCGTGACCGGCCACGGTGACCTGCCCTTCGCTCGGATTCACGATGCCGCAGACCGTGCTGATGAGCGTGGTCTTGCCGGCGCCGTTCGGCCCGAGCAGCGCAAAGATTTCGCCGCGCCGGATCTCGAGATTGACGTTCTTGAGCGCGTGAAAGCCCGACCCGTAGGTCTTGGACAGATTGGAAACGGTGATGATGGTTGGCATGGCACGGACGATAGCAGATCGGGCGCGATCCGGCTTGGTCCGCGGGGGTCGACCCGGGTCGTCCGTTCGGCCGATGTTCAGCGCATCTCGGGCTGCCTACAATGCACTGCTGATTGCACGGAGCCGACATCATGCTGTTCGAACAGATTCACACCACCTGCCTCAATGACGCGGACCTGCCCTGGGTGCCGTTCACGCCCTACAGCGAGCGCGTGCTGGTCAAGTACTTCAAGCTCGACCCGATCCGCGGCGAAGTCATCGCGCTGATGAAGGCGCCGCCGCGGGGCGAGATGCCGCGGCATCGCCACACGGGCACGGTGATCGTCTATACGGTGCAGGGGCGCTGGAAGTATCGCGAGCACGACTGGATCGCCGCGCCGGGCAGCATCGTGTACGAGACCGCCGGATCGAGCCATACGCCCGAGGCGCTCGCTGATGACGCCGCGCAGGACGACATCGTCACGCTCAACATCATCCAGGGCGAACTGCTCTTCGTGAACGAACGCGGCCAGGTGCTCGCCAGCGAAAACTGGGAGACCGGCTGGGATCGCTATGCGGCCTACTGTCAGGTAAATGGCATTGAAACCAGGGACCTGACGGCATTCGGCTAGGACCGACCGTTTGCTCGCTGGTTAGAATCGAACCCTCCGGCGCGCGCCGCGCCATCGACCATTCAGGCTTGCCGGCTGCCCGAGCCGGCGCACACACAGGGAGCAGCAGCATGAAGATTCAGACCGTCGGCATCGTCGGTGCGGGAACCATGGGCAACGGCATTGCGCAGGTCGCGGCCGTGGCGGGCTTCGAGGTCGTGCTGATCGACGTCACCGAGGCCGCGCTCGCCAAGGGCGTCGCCACGCTCACCGGCAGCCTGGAGCGGCTCGTGTCGAAGGACAAGCTGGAGGCTTCCGCGCGCGATGCCGCGCTCAAGCGCATTGCCACGTCCACGGACTACGGGCGGCTGGCCGAGGCCGACATCGTGATCGAAGCCGCGACCGAGAACACGGAGCTGAAGAACCGCATCCTGAAACAGATCGAGGAAGCGGCGCGTCCGGACGCGATCATCGCGTCGAACACGTCGTCCATCTCCATCACCGCGCTCGGCGCGACGCTTGCCACGCCCGAGCGTTTCATCGGCATGCACTTCTTCAATCCGGTGCCCTTGCTGCAACTCGTCGAGGTGATACGCGGCGTGCAGACCAGCGACGCCACCGCTACCGCCGTGCGCGAACTCACGGAGAAGCTCGGCAAGTCGCCTATCGGCGTGCGCAATTCGCCGGGCTTCGTCGTCAACCGCATCCTCGTACCGATGATCAATGAAGCGTTCTTCGTGCTGTACGAAGGCGTGGCGAGCGCCGAGGAAATCGACGCCGGCATGAAGCTCGGCGCCAATCATCCTATCGGCCCGCTTGCGCTGGCCGACCTGATCGGACTCGACGTGTGCCTCTCCGTGATGGACGTGTTCCTCAAGGACTTCGGCGATTCGAAATACCGCGCGTGTCCGCTGCTGCGCGAACTGGTCGCGGCGGGCCGGCTCGGCCGCAAGACGAAGCACGGCGTGTACCGGTACGACTGAAATCAGGCCGCAGCGGGCAGCCGCGCGCGGTCGTGCGCCGCGCTGAAATCGAGCAGCGGTCCGGCGGGCACGATGCCCGTCGGATTGATCGTTCGGTGGCTCTCGTAGTAATGCCGCTTGATGTGCATGAAATTCACCGTGTCCGCCACGCCGGGCATCTGGTAGATCTCGCGCGCGTAGTTCGACAGGTTCGGATAGTCGGCAATGCGCCGCAGATTGCACTTGAAGTGCCCGACATAGACCGCGTCGAAGCGCACCAGCGTGGTGAACAGGCGGATATCGGCTTCCGTGAAGCGCGGCCCCGTCAGATAGCGGCGCGACTGCAAGCGTGCTTCGAGGAAGTCGAGCGTATCGAAGAGCGGCATCACCGCTTCTTCGTAAGCGGCCTGCGTGGTCGCGAAACCGGCCTTGTAGACGCCGTTGTTGACCGTGTCGTAGATGCGCGCGTTGAGTCCGTCGATGTCCTCGCGGAGTTCGTGCGGATAGTAGTCGCCGGGCAGTGCGCCGATGCCGTCGAACGAGGAATTCAGCATGCGGATGACTTCCGACGACTCGTTGTTGACGATCGTCCCGCGCGCCTTGTCCCACAGGACCGGCACGGTCACGCGGCCGCTGTAGTTCGGGTCCGCGGCGGTGTAGACCTGATGCATGAAGCGCGCGTCGTGAATGGGATCGGGCACGACGCCCGGACCGTCCGCGAAGGTCCAGCCGTTCTCGAGCATCAGCCAGTGGACGACCGAAACATCGATCATCCCCTGCAAGCCCTTGAGCGCCCGCATGATCAACGCGCGGTGCGCCCACGGACACGCGAGGCTCACGTACAGGTGATAGCGGCCCGCTTCGGCGCGGAAGCCGCCCGCGCCACTCGGGCCGGGCGCACCGTCGGCCGTGACCCAGTTGCGGAAGGCCGCTTCCTTGCGCACGAAGCGCCCGCCCGTGGATGCCGTGTCGTACCACGCGTCCTGCCACTTGCCATCGACCAGAAGTCCCATTTCGCACGCTCCCTGTAGTGTTTTCGCAGCGGTGTTCCCGCAGCGCGGTGCAAGACGCGCGCCGCGGCATCGGGTGGATTAGTTGGATGCGGATGTGTCGATGAAACGCACGAGTTGCGCCATGGTCACGTCCGGTGCTTCTTCCATCAGCCAGTGTCCGCTGCCCGGCACGACCACGCCCTGCACGTTCGTCGCCACGAGCTTCGCCTGGTCGATCAGGAAGGTGCCCGAAGCCCGCTCGCCGGCAAGAACGAGCATCGGCATCGGCAGCGGCGTCCGGGCGAACGCGGCGAAGTCTTCCGCATCTTGCGGGAACGCGTGGAAATACTCGAATCCCGCGCGCATGCGGCCGTGGCGTGCGTATTGTGCCGAGTAATAGCGGCGGTCGGCATCGCTCAGGGAATGCGTGGAATCGGCGGCGAAGTCGTTCCAGAAGTGTTCGAAATACACACGCTCCCGCCCGCGCACAAGTTTTTCCGGCGTGTCGCCGTAGAAATTGAAGTGCCATTTGTCACGCAGCAGCCAAACCTTCTGCCAGTCGCCGACGCCGGGCAGGAAAGCGTCCATCAGCACGATGCTGTCCACAGCGTCCGGATACTGCGCGGCGTAGGCATAGGCGACCATCAGCCCGATGTCATGCCCCACCAGCTTTACCTTGCGATAGCCGAGCGCGCGCACCATCGCATGAATGTCCTGCGCCAGCGTCTTCTTGTCGTAGCCCGTGGCGGGCATCGCGGACTCGCCCGCACCCGGCAAATCGGGCGCCAGCACGACGCGGTCGGCGGCCAGCCGCGTCATCAGCGGCTGCCACATGTGGCTGGTCTCGGTGTAGCCGTGCAGCAGCACGACGGGCGTCGTCGCGTCGCCGCTCCCTGCTTGCAGATAGTGAAGTTCGATACCGTTCGCTTCGATCATGCGCGACTGGATCGCCGTCGAGGCGGATGCAGCCTGCGCGGCCGGCAGCAACGCGGCCGCCGCGAGCAGTGCGCCGACCGTACGGCGCAGGAAAGGCAGGAATGAGTTCATCGTTCAGCTCCGTCGAAAGTGGTGTTATCCGATGGCTCCAATCTTCGGCGCACCGCCCGCTTTTGCCGTACGATGCCGCGGATGAACTCGTTCGATGGAGTCGAACATGTTGTCGGAGGACGAACTCGCACTGCTCGATGCCATCCGCGAAACCGGCAGCCTCTCGCGCGCGGCGGCACGCCTTGGACGGGCGCCGTCGACGGTCTCCCACGCGGCGCGGCAACTGGAAACGCGCTTCGACGCCCTGCTCTTCGACCGCCGCCGCTACCGCCTGCAACTGACGCCCGCCGGCCATCTGCTCGCCGATGAAGCCGCGCGCCTGATGCTCGACGTCGGGCGGCTCGCGCAGCGCGTCAAGCAGATTGCGAGCGGCTGGGAAGACCGGCTGTGGATCGTGTGCGACGAGATCCTCGAATTCGAAACGATGCTGCCCGTCGTGCAGGCGTTCGACGCGCTCGGGTCCGGCGTCACGCTGCGCCTGACGCACGAGGTGTTGAGCGGCACCTGGGAAGCCCTGCGCGACGGCCGCGCCGATCTGATCGTCGGCGCCACCAACGAGCCGCCCGCCATCCCGGGCCTGCGCTGGTTCGAACTGGGCGTGATGGAGTGGGTATTCGCCGTCGCGGCGCGCCATCCGCTCGCCAGCGCGGCCGGCCCGCTCCGGCGGGAGGAGATCGCGGCGCATCGGGCGGTGGTGGTGGCGGATTCGTCGCGCGCGGCAGGACGCGCCTATGGTGTGCTCGGCGGCCAGGCGGCGCTCGCGGTGCCCAGCATGCGGGCGAAGATTCTTGTGCAGCGCCAGGGGCTCGGCACGGGCTGGCTGCCGCGCCATCGCGTCGCGACGCTGCTGGCGCGCGGCGAGCTGATCGAGAAAAAGACCGCCGATCCGCGCGAGCCCAACGTGCTCTACGTAGCATGGCGCGGCGATCACGAAGGACGCGCACTGCAATGGTGGATCGAACAGTTGCGTCAGCCGCGTCTCGCTAAGCATCTCGTCGACGGGCTCGACGCCTTCGCCTGATTTTTCGCCTGACCTTCCGCCGTAAAACATCGTTACATTTCTCGGGCGCGAATCGCGACGGATTTTCGGCGCCCGCTGCGTTCAAGTTCTCGTTACCACTCTGAAAACACGAGAACATTCATGACCAGCCGATCCTTGCCCCTGCGCGCCGCCCTGCTAGCACCGATCCTGGCCGTTTCCTTCGGCGCGCTGCACAGCAGCCCCGCACATGCACAGGCTGTTGTCGTTGCGCCGGCGGTCGTTGCGGCGCCGGTGGCCCCGCCGCCGCCGCCCCAGGTCGAACCGCCGCCGCCGCCCCGCGTGGGCTATGCATGGGATCCGGGCCACTGGCGCTGGGGACCCGGCCGCTATGTCTGGGTACCTGGCCACTGGAACGCGGTACGCGTGGGCCACCACTGGGTCCCGGGACACTGGGCCCGGCGCGGGCCGAACTATTTCTGGGTCGAAGGACATTGGGCCTGAGTCTGGCGCCCTGAAACCCGCGCCGCGATACATCTCGCGCGCAGCACGTCAACCCTTGCCGCCGTGAGCACCTATCATCTGATTGAAGGACTGCATCATGCTGAAAGCACTGCTGGCCGCGGCGCTCGCCGCCGTGACGCTCGCCGGGTGCGTCGTGTATCCGGCGCACGCCGCTTACTATCGCGGACCGGTCGTCGTCTACTGACGATGGCAACAACCATGACATTCCGGCCGCTCACCGCGCGCAACAGGAACCGACACGACCTTGAACGAACCAGATCCGGATACCCGCCTCATCGCCCGCGTCGGCAAGCGGGAATCGGGCGCCGTTCGCGAGATCGTCGAGAAGAAGCTGCCGCGCATCGTTGCGCTTGCAACGCGCATGCTCGGCGATCGCGACGAGGCGGACGACGTGGCCCAGGAAGCCTTCATGCGCATCTGGAAAGCCGCGCCGGACTGGGTGCCCGGCGCGGCGCGCTTCGATACCTGGCTGCATCGCGTCACGCTGAACCTGTGCTACGACCGGCTGCGGCGCAATCGAGAGACAACCATGTCGGACGAACTTCCGGAACAGGAAGATGCCGCGCCGCTGCCCGACGAGCGCATCGAAACGAGCGACACCAACCAGCGTCTCACGTCGGCGCTCGCACGCTTGCCGGCGCGCCAGCGCGAGGCGCTGGTGCTGCAGTACTACCAGGAATTGTCGAACGCGGAGACCGCCGATCTGATGGGCGTGAGCGTCGAAGCGCTCGAAAGTCTGCTGGTCCGTGCGCGCCGCAATCTCAGGACCGCTCTTACGGACCTTGCGCGCGGTCAGAGCGGACCCGATGACAGAGCCCCGAAGGAGCAACGATGACCCCCGACCGATTTCGTTACCTCACTGAAGCTTATGGGGCGTCCCCGGAACGCTGGCCCGCCGGTGAACGCAACGCCGCCCTCGCCCTCCTCGCCGACGGCAACGCCGACGCGCACGCGGCGCTGGCCCTGGCACGCACGCTCGACGGCATGCTCGACGCCCACGCCGTTGCCCGACCTGCGCCGGCACTCGCGCGGCGCATCATCGCTTCCGCGCCGCCGCGGCCTGCGCGCGCGCCGTGGCTGAATCCGCGCCTGTGGTTTTCGGGCGTGGGTTTTGTCGGCGTGGGCGCGGCCGGCATCGCGGCGGGCGCGCTGCTGGTGACGCTGCTTGCACCCGCATCCGTACCGTATGAACACGTACACGGCGGATTTGAACAAACCCTATCGGGCACCGCGTTCGGCGGCGCTTCGGACTGGAGCGATGAATGAGTTCACGCGCGCTGAAGGCGCTGACTGGCGTGTCGATCGTGCTCAACGTGTTCCTGCTCGGCTTGCTGGTGGGCGGCGTGTACTACCTGTCCGGTCCGCTCAAGCAACAGTTCTGCAAGGGGGTGACGCTGCAGCGCGGCATCGGCTTCGCGGCGGCGGATCTTTCCCCGGACAGGCGCAAGCAGCTGCACCAGGCCTTGCGCCAGATGCGCCTTGCGAACCAGCCGTTGATACGCGAATCGCGCGAAGGCCGGATCGACATCGCGCACATTCTCGCCGCGCAGACCTTCGACCGCCAGGCACTCGACAACGCCCTCGCCCGCACCCGTCAGGCCGATGTCACCATGCGCGCGCTGACCGAAGGCACGGTGGCCGAGTTCGCCTCGACGCTCACGCTGGACGAACGCCTGAAGCTGGTCGGCGCGATGGAGCGCTACGGCCCGCTGCGCGCCGTGCCGCCCGAGGACCGGCCGCAACTTCAGCCGCAGCCGCAGCCCCCACGGCAGCCCTGACGGCTGCGCGCCGCCGATAGCACTCTGCCCCCGGAGACGACCATGAGCCTTGCGCCGCCGCTCACGCCTGCCGCCATCGCGGTGAACCGCTTCGGCCTGGGCGCGCGTCCGGGCGAACCGCTGCCCGCCGACCCGCACGGCTGGCTCACGCAGCAGCTCGATCCCGCCCGCGGCGCGTATGTGCCGATGCCTGCCGCGCTGGCCAGTCAGCCGGCCAGCGCGGCGCTCGCCGAACGTTTCGCGGAACGCCAGCGCGCCTTGCGCGATGCCAGCGACGCCGACCGGCCCGCGCTGCGCAAGCAATACGGCGACATGATCCGCGAGGTGTATGTCAGCGCCGTCGATGCCCGCGTGACGAGCGCGCTCACCACCGGGACGCCCTTCGTTGAACGTCTGGTGCATTTTTGGGCGAACCACTTCGCGGTGTCGATCGAGAAGCCGCCGGTCGCGCTGCTCGCCGGCTCGTTCGAGAACGAAGCGATCCGCCCGCACGTGCTCGGGCGCTTCGAGGACATGCTGGTGGCGGTGGAACGCCATCCGGCGATGCAGATCTTCCTGGACCAGCCGCGTTCGATCGGCCCCGACAGCCCTGCCGCCGAACGCGCCGAAATGCGCGATCCCGCCCGCAAGCGCGGCCTCAACGAAAACCTCGCGCGCGAGATCATGGAATTGCATACGCTCGGCGCGCGCACCGGCTATACGCAGGGCGACGTGACCGAATTCGCCCGCGCGCTGACCGGCTGGAGTCTCGGCGCGATGTCCGCACGGGCTGCGCAGGCTGCAAGCAATCCCGCCGATCCGACGCCGCCCGGCCAGTACACCTTCCGCCCGCGCCTGCACGAACCGGGCGTGCGCACGGTGATGGGCCGTCAGTACGCACAGGACGGCGAAGCGCAGCCGCTCGCGGTGCTGCACGATCTGGCCGCATCCCCGGCGACGGCGCGGCACATCGCCGACAAGCTCGTGCGTCACTTCGTCGCCGATACGCCGCCGCCCGCGCTGGTCGAACGGCTCGCGAAGGTTTTCGGCGATACCGGCGGCGATCTGCCCGCGGTCTATCGCGCGCTGGTCAAAGCGCCGGAGGCGTGGCCCGCGACGCCGACCAAGTTCAAGTCGCCATGGGACTGGACGCTTTCCTCGTTGCGCGGACTCGGCCGCACTGGCCTGGAAAACATGCACGCCGCGCCGTTGCTGCGACAGCTCGGGCAGCCGGTATGGCGGCCCGGCTCGCCCGCCGGCTACGACGATGCCGCCGCGAGCTGGGCCGCGCCGGATGCGCTGGTGCGCCGCGTCGAGATCGCGCAGCGCTTTGCCGCGCGCAGCAGCGCGACGCTCGACGCCCGCGCGCTCGGTCCGCAACTGCTGGCGGGCTCGCTGTCGGAACCGACAGGCAGCGCAGTGGCGCGCGCCGAAAGCGCGCAGACCGCGCTGGCGCTGCTGCTGGTATCGCCCGATTTTCTGAGGAGATGAACGCATGCTGACCCGTCGCCGATTTCTTCGCTGCGCAGGCGCAAGCGCCGGCGCGATGCTGATTGCGCCGCAACTCGTGCTGGCGTCCGCGGAAACCGAACGCCGCTTCGTCTTCGTGATCCAGCGCGGCGCGGCGGATGGCCTGAACATCGTCGTGCCCTATGGCGATCCGGCCTATGCGGCGCTGCGCGGACCGCTCGCCATCGACGCCACGACGGCCAGCAAGCTCGACGGCACGTTCGCGCTTCATCCGTCCTTGCAGACGGCCGCGCAGATGTATCGCGACAAGCAGGCCCTGTTCGTCCACGCGGTGGCGTCGCCGTATCGCGAGCGTTCGCACTTCGACGGCCAGAACGTGCTCGAAACCGGCGGCAGCGCGCCGTATCAGTTGAAGGACGGCTGGCTGAATCGCCTCCTGTCGATGCTGCCCGCGCCGCGCGCCGACGCCGTCGCGCTCGCGCCGACCGTGCCGCTCGCGCTGCGCGGCCGCGCCGACGTCACGTCCTATGCGCCGTCCGGATTGCCGCAGGCTCCGGACGATCTCATCACGCGCGTCTCGCAGCTCTATGCCGGCGACGCACAACTGCATCCGCTGTGGGACGCCGCGATGCAGGCACGCGGCCTCGCCGCCGACGCCGGCGCGCGGCAGGATCCGGCGAGCCTCGGCAAGCTTGCGGCGACCTTCCTCAGCAAGCCTGACGGCCCGCGCATCGCGATGATCGAAACCGGCGGCTGGGACACGCACAGTGCGCAGAACCCGCGTCTTGCCACGCAGCTGAAAGCGCTCGACGCAATGCTCGGCGCCCTGCGCGATGGACTCGGCACGCACTGGGCCGACACGACTGTGCTGGTGGCGACCGAATTCGGCCGCACCGCCGCGGCCAACGGCACGGGCGGCACGGACCACGGGACGGGGTCGGCGGCGCTGCTGCTGGGCGGTGCGGTGGCGGGCGGACGCGTGCTCGCGGACTGGCCGGGACTGGCGAACGCATCGCTGTATCAGGCGCGCGACCTGAAGCCGACCATCGGACTCGATGCCGTGATCGCGCACGCGGCGGGCGAAAGCTTCGGCATCGATCCGCAACGCGTGGCGGCCACGCTGTTTCCCGAAGGCGGCACCGCAACGCTGCGAGATCGCTTGCTCAGAAGCTGAACCGCTCCAATTCTTTCGCACGCGCCGCGAACCTGACGTCCGGCAAGGCTGCGACACATTTTTAGTAGTATGGATTGAGCTGCCGTTATGATGGCGGCGGTTTTTCTGCGCTCAGGCTTGCCGGATCGCCGGCTTTCGCTTATCGCTGGTTCGTCTCGAGCGCACGCGTGCACGGCTTCGTCCGGATGCCTCGCGCCCCCGTCCAATCTCCCTCCTGACCATCATGTCCACCACGCCCAACCCCGCCAACACTCCCCCGCCGCGTCAACCCGTGGACATCGCCCGCATCCTGCTCGTCATCACGATCCTCGCGGCGCTCACCGTCGGCAGTCTCTATGTGCTGCGTCCCTTTCTGCCGGGGCTCATCTGGGCCACCACCATCGTCGTGGCGACCTGGCCGCTGATGGTCGCGGTGCAGCGCCGCGCCGGGAATCGCCGCTGGGCGGCGACGAGCGTGATGCTGCTCGGGCTCCTGATCGTCATCGTGCTGCCGCTCTATGAGGCCATCTCGACGCTCGCGCTGCACGGCGGCGAAATCATGGCGGCCATCAAGACCCTGCCTTCCTACGCACTGCCTCCGCCGCCCGGCTGGATCCACGACGTGCCGCTCGCCGGCGAACGCATCGCGAAAGAGTGGCAGATGCTCTCCGACGCCGGCCCCGGCGGCCTGCTTGCCAAGCTCGAACCCTACGTGACCGTCGCCGCGCGCTGGATGCTTTCGCACGCGGCCGTGGTCGGCGTGTTCGTCGTGCATATGGTCATCACGGTGATCATCTCGGGCATCCTGTACATGAACGGCGAAGCGGCGGGACGCTTCATCACGCGCTTCGCGACGCGCATCGCCGCGCAGCGCGGAGCGGAGGCCGTCAAGCTCGCCGGCCTCGCCATTCGCGCGGTGGCGCTCGGCATCGTGGTCACGGCCGTTACGCAATCGGCGCTGGGCGGCATCGGCCTGGCGCTCGCGGGCGTGCCCGCCGCGGGCATCATCACGGCCGTCATGCTGATGCTGTGTCTCGCGCAGATCGGGCCGCTGCTGCCGCTGCTCGGCGGCGTCGCGTGGCTGTTCTGGCATGGCGCGCATGTCGCGTCGATCCTGTTGCTCGTGTGGTCGATCATGATCGCGATGCTCGATAACTTCCTGCGCCCCATCCTGATCCGGCGCGGCGTCAACCTCTCGATGCTGCTGATCCTGTCCGGCGTGCTCGGCGGCATGTTCGCGTTCGGCATCGTCGGCTTGTTCATCGGCCCGGTGATTCTCGCCGTGACGTCGACCATCCTCAACGCGTGGATCAACGAGCAGCCGCCGCTGCCGCAAGTCGAAGCGATGCGCGGCGCCGCGACTCCGGGCGATCTCGCGGACGCAGCCCGAAGGCAGCCCTGACGCCGATGTAAAAAAAGCGGCGAAGCCCGAAAGCTCCGCCGCTCTGCTTCACCATGCTGCACGCCCCGCGCGATTATTTCACGCCGCTCAACGCCGAAGTCGCGATCGAAGGCACCGAGATGTTATTGGCCCTCGCGTACTGCACGGCCTGCGTGAGCGTCTGCACCAGCGACTGCAACTGCCCCGGCGCCGACTGTGCGATATAGCCGGCAGCCTGTGCGGTGCCCGGATTCGAGCCGGCCTGCAGCAGCGACGACATGTTCATCGAGTTCTTGACCGAGCCGAGATCGGATTGCAGGCCCGCGTACTGTTTCACGCCTTGACCGAGTGACGCGAGACCGTCGCTGAAGGTCTGCTTGCTGGCGGCCGTGGGCGGCGTGGGCGAGCCGTTCGAGAACGCCTGCATCAGCGATTGGGACACGCTCTGTTGCGTGCCGCCGAGTTGCGACAACACGCTCGTGCTCGGCGCGCTGCCGGCCGTTGCACCCGACAGCAATCCCGCCGCCGACTGCGCCTGACTCGCGGCGCTCGACATGCCCATCGCCGATGCGAGGCTCGACTGCCCCGTCAGCACTTGCTGATTCGCGCCGAGATAGTTCTGCACGAGCGAGCCCAGCGCCGCGGGCTGCGCGGCCTGGTTAGAAGCCGCGCCGGCGACATCCGACTTGGCGCTGCCGAAGCCGAACTGCTGCAGATTGAGTTGCGCGTACGATGCGGCCGGAGCCAGCAACGAGAATGCAATGCCCGATGCAATGATTGCGCGGCGCGCTGCGGGTTTCGACATGATCCGTCCTCCTGTTCAATGGGTCCGATGCTGAATCAGGGCGATTCGACCATCGGTCCGGAGGACGGTTCGGCGCGGAAACATTTGCTTGCGAAAATCGTCGGGGGAATGCGTTTTGCGCGGGTTATCCAGCGAGCGCGCCGCATCATGCCGACACAGCGCCCCCGAACGTTTCACCCTGCCTTGTTGGTCTGACGCAACTCCGGGAAATCCTCCTCCCAGAACTCGAATTCGCCGCGCGCGCCGTCTTCGGTGCGCCCCGCTTCCTGGCGACGCAGATCGACACGGCGGATCTTGCCCGAGATGGTCTTCGGCAACTCGGCGAATTCGAGCCTGCGGATGCGCTTGTAGGGCGCCAGGCGTTCGCGCGAAAACGCGAATACGCTGCGCGCGAGATCCGGCCCGATCGCATAGCCATGACGCAGCGTGACAAAGGCCTTCGGCACCGCGAGGCGCAGCGGATCGGGACTCGGCACGACGGCCGCTTCGGCGATCGCCTCATGCTCGATCAGCACGCTCTCCAGTTCGAACGGACTCAGCCGGTAGTCCGACGACTTGAACACGTCGTCCGCCCGGCCGACATAGACGAAATAGCCGTCGCTGCCGCGCAACGCGACATCCGAAGTGCGATAGAAGCCGCCGCGCATTGCGGTCTCCGTGGCCTTCGGATTGTCCGCATAGCCGGTCATCAGGCCGAGCGGCGGCGGATCGAGCGCCAGCGCGATTTCGCCCTCTTCCGTCTCCATGCCGTCCGGATCGAGCAGCGCGACGCGATAGCCCGGCAGCGGCCGGCCCATCGAGCCGGGCACGAGCCGCTGTCCCGGCGTGTTGGCAATCTGCGCGGTCGTTTCGGTCTGGCCGTAGCCGTCGCGGATCGACAGGCCCCACGCCGTGTGCACGCGCTCGATGATCTCCGGATTCAGCGGCTCGCCCGCACCGACGATCTCGCGCAGCTTCACCGCATACGACGCCAGCGGCTCCTGCACGAGCATGCGCCAGACGGTCGGCGGCGCACACAGCGTGGTGACTTCGTGCTCGACGAGCACTTCGAGCGCGCGAGCGGCGTCGAAGCGGCTGAAGTTGTAGATGAACACGCAGGCCCGCGCGTTCCACGGTGCGAAAAAGCAGCTCCACGCGTGCTTCGCCCAGCCCGGCGAACTGATGTTCCAGTGCACGTCGCCGGGTTGCAGGCCGATCCAGTACATCGTCGACAGATGTCCCACCGGATAACTCTGGTGCGTATGCGCGACGAGTTTCGGCTTCGAGGTCGTGCCCGACGTGAAATACAGCAGATAAGGATCGGCGGCATTCGTTTCGGCATCCGGAGCAAACTTCGGCGACGTTTCGTAAGCGGCGCCGTGATCCAGCCATCCCTCGCGCGCCCCGCCCACGGCGATGCGCAGCCCCGGCACGTCGATGCCGTCGAACTTCGGCGTATCGGCGGCATCGACGATCACATGCTGCACGCGACCGAGCGCGATGCGATCGCGCAGGTCGGCGGGCGCGAGCTGCGTCGTTGCGGGCAGGACGATGGCGCCAAGTTTCATCGCGGCGAGCATCACGTCCCACAGTTCGACGCGGTTCGGCAACATCAGCAGGATGCGTTCGCCGCGCGCGACACCCAGCCCGCGCAGATGATTCGCCACGCGCGCCGAACGCTCGCTCATCTGCGCGAACGAAAGGCGTGTCGCGCCGCCGCTTTCATCGACGATATGCAAGGCCGCTGCGTGATTGTCGCGGGCCATCGGATCGAAGTAATCGAGCGCCCAGTTGAAGCGGTCGAGCACGGGCCACTTGAAGTCGCGATAGGCCGTGTCGTAATCAGTGCGATGCGCAAACAGAAAATCTCGTGCTTCGATGAAAGCCGTGGCGTCGTTCATTGCGTCTCCGTGTTTTTTATAGGGCACCGCTCAGACGTTGCGCGCGATCACCATCCGCTGCACTTCGCTCGTGCCTTCGTAGATCTGCGTGATGCGTGCATCGCGATAATGCCGCTCAACCGGATAGTCCTCCAGATAGCCATAGCCGCCGTGGATCTGGATGGCATCGGAACACACGCGCTCCGCCATTTCCGAGGCGAACAGCTTCGCCTGCGACGCCTCCGACAGGCACGGCACGCCTTCCGTGCGCATGCGCGCCGCGTGATGGATCAGGAGGCGCGCGGCGTTGATCTGCGTCTGCATGTCGGCCAGCTTGTTCGCGACCGATTGATGTTCATGGATCGGCCGGCCGAACTGCACGCGTTCGCGGCTATAGGCGCGGGCCGCGTCGAAGGCCGCGCGGGCGATGCCCAGCGCCTGCGCCGCAATGCCGATGCGCCCGCCCTCCAGATTCGACAGCGCGATCTTCAAACCCTCGCCGCGCTGGCCAAGCAGATTGGCGGCGGGAATCGCGCAGTCGTCGAAGGTGATCGGGCAGGTATCGGACGCGCGAATGCCGAGCTTGTGTTCCGGCGTGCCGACATTGAAGCCCGGCGTGTCCTTCGGCACGATGAAGGCCGAGATGCCGCGCTTGCCCTGTTCCGGGTCCGTGACCGCGAACACGATCGCCACGCCCGAGCGCGCGCCGTTGGTCACGAACTGCTTGCTGCCCGACAGGACCCACTGGCCGTCGCGTTCGACGGCGCGCACGCGCAGGTTGTTGGCCTCGGAGCCGGCCTGCGGTTCGGTCAGGCAGAACGCGCCGATCACCTCGCCGCTCGCGAGCTTCGGCAGCCACTCGGTTTTTTGCGCGTCGGTGCCGTAGGCGAGGATCGGTCCGCAGCCGACCGAGTTGTGCACGCTCATCAGCGTCGCGCACGAGGCGCAGCCGGCGGCGATCTCTTCCATCGCGAGGGCATAGGCGGTGTAGTCGCTGAAGGTGCCGCCCAGCTCGGCGGGCACGATCATGCCGAGCAGGCCGAGTTCGCCCAGTTGCCGGATGACGCTGTCCGGCAGCGCGCCTTCGCGGTCCCACTGGCCCGCATCGGGCGCGAGGACTTCGGTCGCAAACTGGCGCGCCGCGTCGCGGATCATGCGCTGCTCTTCGGTGAGGAATGGGTCGATCATGGTCCTGGTCTGAAAGGTCTCGAGGTCGGCGCCGTGTCGCGCGGCATCGATCGTGTAAGCTTGCTGGCCGCCCATGCTGGTGGACGTCGGCGGTCATCCGTTCGAGTCTAGGCAATCGCCGGACCCTGGCCGATGCCCGAAACGATCACGCTAACTGAGCGCTTTGGCCACCTAGTGACAACCCCAAGTCCTGACAAGCACGTCGAACGCGATTCGATCGCGGTAAGTCTCGTCGAAGCCGCGCTGCGCTGCGCCGAGGCGCGCGGGGTCGCGCGCGACGGCTTGCTGGCCGCGGCGGACATCGCCCCGGCAATGCTCACCTCGCCGCGTGCACGCGTGTCGCCGATGCAGTACGGCAAGTTGTGGCACGCAGTCGCCGACGCCCTCGACGACGAGTTCTTCGGCCAGGACGCCCATCCGATGCGCCGCGGCAGCTTCGTCCTGATGTGTCACGCGGCGCTCTCGTCGCGTGACGGCACGCAGGCGCTGACGCGCATCGCGGACTTCATGCGGCTGGTGCTCGACGAACTGCGCTTCACGCCCGACATCGACGGCACGCGTGTGCGCATCTGGCTCGACGACCGTGGCGATGCCCGCACGATGTTCGCCTACGCGACCGGCTTCATTCTCGTATACGGGCTGCTGTGCTGGCTGGTCGGCCGGCGCATTCCGGTGCTGGCCGCGCATTTGCGCTGCCCCGAACCCGAAGCCGGCGACGAATACCGCCTGATGTTCTGCGATGACATGCGCTTCGGCGCGGCGCGTTCGTTCGTCGATCTCGATGCCGGCTGCGCGACGCTGCCGGTCGTGCAGACGCGCGCGACGCTCAAACGCTTCCTGCGCGCGGCGCCGGCCAACTTCATCGTCAAGTATCGCAATCCGGATTCATTGACGGCGCGCATCCGACGGCACCTCAGGGAGACACCGCCCGCCGACTGGCCGGAAGCGGAGCCGCTGGCCGCCGCGCTCAACATGGCGGAGGCGACGCTGCGCCGGCGGCTGAAGCAGGAAGGCTCGACCTATCGGGCGATCCGGGACGCGCTGAAGCGCGATCTCGCCATCGCGCGCCTTGCGCATACGCGGGAGACGATTCCGCAGATCGCCGACGCACTCGGCTTTGCCGAGCCGAGCGCATTCCGGCGCGCCTTCAGGAAGTGGACGGGCGTGCGCCCCGCGGATTACCGTCGGGGGCGCTGACTGCGGGGGCGCAGCGGGGCTGCTATATTCAACTTTCGCCTCGCCTTATCGGCATGAAATCGACGACCCGCACGGAGCGCACCATGACGAAGCCCAGCCGCGACGACCCTGCCAAGCAGGACCTCCCCGACGAAGATGCTTTGCTCGACGAGGCGCTGGAAGAAAGCTTTCCGGCCAGCGATCCGATCGCCGTGCATCCCGAGCGGGAACGCCGCGACGAGGACAAAAAGCAGTAGAAAATCAATCGCCCGTTTCGGGTTCGTCGGGCGCCGTGAGCAGCGTCACGAGCTTCTCGACATGCTGATGCAGCAGCTTGACGTGCTTGTCGATCTGCTCCAGGCGTCCGGTGAGATCCGCCTTGGCCGCTTCGCTCATGCGGTCGGAGGCGATCAGTTCATCCACTTTCGGCTGCATCGCGTCGACCTGCAACAGCCCGAGCTGGCGTTCGAGGCGGCGCAGGTCCTGCGACAGCAGTTCGCGGTTCTTGCGGAACAGCATGTCACGCCGGTTGTTCTCCGCCTGCTGCTGCGCGAGATCGGCGACGCGGCGCGTCGCCTCGGTCTGGGACAGCAGCGGTTCCGGGCCGCGCAGCACCGAGCGCTTCGGCGCCGGATGCGCGGTGCCGCGGAATACGGCCATCGGGGTTTCTTCATCGAGCGCGCGCTGCACTTCCGGCGGCACTTCAGCCGCGCTGTGGCGCTCATCCATCCAGTGCGGCGGCAGGCCCGCCACCAGCTCGATGCCGCGCACGAATTCCTCATTGAAGTCGCGCTGACCCGCGACGATGAGCTTCATGAACGACGGCGAGAAGTTCATCATGCGCGCGAGGCGTCCGGCGCCTCCCGGCGAGCCGACCAGCACGCTCAGATTGGCGCGCCAGACGACAAACAGCGTTTCGTCGAAATCTTCCATGAACAGGCTCCAGGCAGACCGAGGCTCGAACCCGCCATCGGTGTAGCGCGCGGGGTGCGCGCGCATGCAACTCCGGTTCCCGATTACGCTGGCACGCCGCACATGGCGCGCCGTCACAACCCGCATCAAACACCATACTGGCGCCATCGGCAAGCCCGTCGGTGTGCGCGGCCCGTCCCGACGCGGCGCGGCTGCCACACCACAGTGCGCGGCAGCCGGCCCGCGACGCTTACGGTTCGTTGCGCAGATAGCCTTCCTTGCTCGGCTCGAGCATGCGGAAGGACACGACGAACGAGATGAAGCACATCACCGTGACGTACCAGAAGAAAGCGGATTCGTTGCCCGCCGATTTGAGCCACAACGCGACGTATTCCGCCGAGCCGCCGAAGATCGCATTGGCGACCGCATACGAAAGGCCCACGCCCAGCGCACGCACTTCCGGCGGGAACATCTCCGCCTTGATGAGACCGCTGATCGACGTATAGAAGCTCACGATCGCCAGCGCGACCACCACCAGCACGAAGGCCATCACCGGACTCGTGACGCCCGACAGCGCATGCAGCAGCGGCACGGTGCCGAGCGTGGCGAGGCCGCCGAACCAGAGCATCGAGGTGCGCCGGCCGATCCGGTCCGACAACGCGCCGAACACCGGCTGCAACAACATGTAGACCAGCAGCGCGGCGGTCATCACGTTGCTGGCCGTCTTCGCATGCATGCCGGCCGTGTTGACCAGGTACTTCTGCATGTAGGTCGTGAACGTGTAGAAAATCAGCGAGCCGCCCGCCGTGAAGCCCACCACGGTCATGAACGCGGCCTTGTGCTGCATCAGGCCGGCCAGCGTGCCGGCTTCCTTGCGATCCCGCGTTTCGGCGGTCGAGGTTTCATCGAGCGAACGGCGCAGGTACAGGGAAATCAGCGCCGCGCACGCGCCGATGAAGAACGGAATGCGCCAGCCCCAGGCCTTGAGTTCGTCGGTCGAGAGGAAGAACTGCAGCACCACGAGCACCAGCAGCGCGCCGAGCTGGCCGCCGATCAGCGTCACATACTGGAACGACGCGAAGAAGCCGCGCCGGCCGCGCAGGGCCACTTCACTCATGTAGGTCGCGCTGGTGCCGTATTCGCCGCCCACCGACAAGCCCTGGAACAGCCGGGCAATGAGCAGCAGGAACGGCGCCCACGCGCCGATGCTCGCGTAGGTCGGCAGGAAGGTGATGACGAGCGAACCGCCGCACATCATCAGGACCGAGATCATCATGGCGTTGCGGCGGCCATGCTTGTCGGCGATCCGGCCGAACAGCCAGCCGCCGATAGGACGCATCAGGAAGCCCGCCGCGAACACGCCTGCGGTGTTGAGCAGCTGCACGGTGGGATTGCCGCCCGGGAAGAACGCCGCCGAGAAGTACAGCGCGAGGAACGAGTAAATATAGAAGTCGAACCACTCGACGAGGTTGCCCGACGAAGCGCCGACGATCGCAAAAACGCGGCGCCGCGTGTCCTCCGCGGTGTAGGCAGGAAAGTCATTCATGTCGTGTCTTGATCTCTTGGTCGTTGTGCAAATGACGCGTCGCGGGGCTCGTGACCCCGGTGCGGAATGCTCCTGGCGGCATTCGGGCGCCAGTTTATACGACGATCCGCGCCGCGGCGCGTGCCGGACAGGCGGGCAAACGCCCATTGCGGGCGGGTCGGGCGGCGGGTTGGCGCGGTTCGCGTGGCACGTGCGACGGCCCTGAAACGCCCCCGCAGGCTTGTGGCAAAGGCATTCGCGCGGCTTGCAGAAGTTTGATTGGCGGCTTTCAGGCAAGGATCCGACCGCGTCCTACATGTCGGCTTAGGTAATTACCCTTATTCGAGACTTTATCCATCATTTATCGATAAAGTCTCGGAATCCAGAGACAGCCCACGTGAGGTCCGCATGAATCCACACGCTCCGATCCTCGACGCCGCCTTGGCGTCGAAATTTGCCCAGGTCGCGCTTGGCCACCTGACCCGCGAGTATCCCAACAAGCTCGATCACGTCATGGCCGACGCAGCCGACGTGCAAAGTCCGCGCGCGCTGCATCCGATCTTCTACGGCAGCTTCGACTGGCATTCCTGCGTGCACGGTTATTGGCTGATCGCGCGGCTGCTCGGGCGCTTTCCGGATCTGCCCGAGGCGCCGCGCATCCGCGCCGTGATCGACGAACATGTCACCGAGGCGAACGTCGCGGCCGAGGTCGCCTATCTGCAGCGCCCCGCTGCGCGCGGCTTCGAGCGGCCCTACGGCTGGGCGTGGCTGCTTGCGCTCGCGGGCCAGCTGCGTTCGATGACCTCCGACGATGGCCGGCGCTGGGCCCGGACGCTGCAACCGCTCGCCGATGCGTTCGTCGCGCGCTTCGTGGAGTTCCTGCCGAAATCGACCTACCCGCTCAGGGTCGGCACGCACTTCAACATGGCGTTCGCGCTGACGCTCGCGCTGGGCTATGCGCGCGTGGCACAGGACGCGGGCTTCGAACGCTTGCTGAGCACGACCGCGCTGCGCTGGTTCGAGAAGGACGAAGCGTGCCAGGCGTGGGAACCGGCCGGCGACGAATTCCTCTCGCCCTCGCTGATGGAAGCCGTGCTGATGCGGCATGTGCTGCCGGATGGGCGCTTCGTCGGCTGGTTCGACCAATTTCTGCCACGGATCTCGGCGCGCGAGCCCGCGACGCTGTTCACGCCGGCTACGGTCACGGACCGCAGTGACGGCAAGCTCGCCCACCTCGACGGTCTGAACCTGAGCCGCGCCTGGTGTCAGCGGACGCTCGCGCGCGCCCTGCCTCCGGACGATGCGCGCATCGCCGTGCTGACCGCGAGCGCGGACGAGCATCTTGCGGCGGGGATTGCGCACGTCGCGGGGGACTACATGGGCGAGCACTGGCTCGCAACCTTCGCGCTGCTGGCGCTCGAGGCCTGAGCGGGTTGGCTTCTTCTGGCCGCGTCAGGGTTCAAACGCGCGGCTGAAAGGCGATCACGCTCATGCCCGCGAGCGCGATCGCCGCGCCCGCGAGATCCCACGCGGTGGGCCGGATGCGATCGACGGCCCATAGCCACATGATCGCCACGCCGATATAGACACCGCCGTACGCCGCGTACACGCGTCCCGCCGCCGCGGCGTGCAGCGTCAGGAGCCACGCAAACAGCGCCAGCGACAGCGCGCCGGGCAAGAGCAGCCAGGGCGAGCCGTCCTGCTTGAGCCAGCGATACGGGAAGTAGCAGCCGGCGATCTCGGCGACCGCCGTGATGACATAGAGCGCGAAGGTTTTCATGACGCGCATTATCCGGGGTGAAGCAAGGTTGCGTCGCGGGCTTGTGCTCCGGACAATGACGCCTTCCCCACGAATCCACGAAACGCGCGCATGAACGCGCGTTCGACCGCTGTGCAGACAACTTCGCAAGATCCACCCGGCAAGCCGGCCGCGTTGCCCGTGCATTGGCACAAGCGCGTGCTGACGCTGGCGTTTCCCATCGTCCTCGCGAATCTGACGCAACCGATCCTCGGCGCCGTCGATACGGCCGTCGCCGGTCATCTCGATGGACCTCAGTATCTTGGCGGCGTCGCGCTCGGCGGGCTGGTGTTCAGTTTCGTCTTCTGGGGTTTCGGCTTCCTGCGCATGGGCACGACGGGCCTGGTCGCGCAGGCCTTCGGCGCGCACGACGACGCGGCCTTGCGCGCCAGCGTCCTGCGCGCAATGTTGCTGGCGTTCGCGATCGGCATGGCGGTCCTCGCGTTGCAGTTGCCGGTCATCCGCTATGCGCTCGCCGCGCTGGGCGGCAGCGCAGCCGTGCAGGACACCGCGAGCGCCTACAGTCACGCGCGCATCTGGGCCGCGCCGTTCGCGCTCGGCAACTATGTCGTGCTCGGCGCGTTGCTCGGCTGTCAGCGGGTGCGGCTCGCGCTCGTGACGCAGATCTTCATCAACCTGGTGAATATCGTTGCGGTGCTGCTGTTCGTGTATCGCTTCGGCTGGGGCATTGCGGGCATCGGCGCGGCCACGGCATTCGCCGACTTCTGCGGCTTCGTGCTCGGCGTCGCGATCCTGTGGCGCCTGCGTCCGCGCGGACTCGACGCGCCCGCCTGGCGCATGCTGCTCGACGGGCATGCGTTGAAGCGTCTGATGGCTATCAACCGGGACATCTTCGTTCGCACCATCTGCCTGCTGGGTTCTTATGCATGGTTCGCGCATCTCGGCGCGCGACAGGGCGATGCGGTGCTCGCCGCCAACGCCGTGCTGCTGAATTTTCAGACCTTCATGGCGTTCGGCCTCGATGGCTTCGCGCATGCGGCGGAGGCGCTCGTCGGCGCGGCGGCGGGGGCGCGCGACCGGCATGCGTTCCGTCAGGCGGTGAAAGTCACGATGTTGTGGTCGGTCATTGGCGCGGCGGGGTTTTCGGTCGTGTATGCGCTAAGTGGGGAGTGGATGATCGGCAGGCTGACCGATCAGGCCGTCGTGCATGCGGCCGCCGTGCGTTATCTGCCGTGGGCGGCGGTGCTGCCGGTGGTGTCGGTGGCGGGGTTTCTGCTCGATGGCGTGTTCATCGGCGCTACGCGGACGCGGGAACTCATGCAGGCGATGGCGGTGTCGCTTGGCGTGTTTCTGCTGGCCGCGTGGGGGCTGGCAGGGACGCTCGGGAATCACGGGCTGTGGCTCGCGCTTGCCATCTTCATGGTCGCGCGAGGGGTGACGTTGGCGGTGCAGGTGCCGGGGGTGGAGCGCGCCCTTTGCGCTCCGATGCCCGATTGAGTCAGGGCGCCGTCGATTTGAGCGCGCCGAGTCCCTCCAGCAACGCCCGATGAAATCCCTCCGGATCCTGCATCTGCGGCGCGTGCCCGGCATCCGGAAACTCGACCAGCGTGGCATTCGGAATCCGCTCCTTCGCGAGCTTCGCCAGTTCCGGATACCGCCCCAGCGTCGGCCGTACATCGGCAGGCGCGAACTCCTTGCCAATCGCCGTCGTGTCCTTGTCGCCGATCATCAGCAGCGTCGGCGTCTTCAGCTTGTCGAACTCATACACCACCGGCTGCGTATAAATCATGTCGTACAGCAGCGCCGAATTCCACGCGACGATCTCCTTCCCCGGCCCGCGATACATCCCCGCGAGCATCTGCACCCACGGCTCGTAGGCATCGCGCCATTGCCCCGCGTAATACGTGTTCTGCTCGTAGCGACGAATGCCGTCCGCGCTCGTCTTGAGCTCGCGCGCATACCAGTCGTCGATGGACACCGACGGTACACCCTTCGCCTTCCAGTCCTCGAGCCCGATCGGATTGACCAGCACGAGCTGCTCCGTCTCCTGCGGATACATGAGCGCATAGCGCACCGCGAGCATGCCGCCGGTCGAATGCGCGATGAGCGTCGCACGCGGCACGCCGAGCGCGGTCAGCAACGCATGCGTGTTACGCGCAAGCTGCTGGAAGCTGTACTGGTAACGCTCGGGCTTGGTGGACTTGCAGAAGCCGATCTGATCCGGCGCGATCACGCGATAACCCGCTCCCGACAACACGTCGATAGTCTGCTTCCACGTCGCCGAACAGAAGTTCTTGCCATGCAGGAGCACCGCGGTGCGACCGTTCGGATGCGGCGGATGCACATCCATATAAGCCGTGAGCACCACCTGCCGTTGCGACGTGAACGCAAAGCGCGCCACCGGATACGGGTAATCGAAGCCTTGCAGTTCCGGACCGTAGGCCGGGCCGTCGTTGCTGCCGGACGGCGCGACCGACGCTTCATCGGCATGGGCGTAAACAGGAACGACGCACGATAGCGCGACACACGCCATGAACGACACCAACACGGAGCGGAAGACGGACGAATTCATGTTCGCTGGATGACCTGACGGGTTGATTTCAAATTTCAAGGCCGACGCATTCTAGCGCGCCACTCCTGCGCACGCCGGATGCCCCCCGCGCAGCGCGTCCTGCGCTTATACTTTGCGGCCCGCTTTCCGCACCCGTCCCCGGTGCATCAACCCGGCACACTACCCGCATGCAATTCCGCTTCAAGGCACTCGCCGCCGCGCTCGGCCTCGTGTGCATCAGCGCCGCCGCGAGCGATTGCCCGCAGTTCAGTCCCGGCGGCCGCGAGCCCGTCGTCGTCAACGCGAAGATGCGCGCGGCGACCCAGGAAGTTTGCTACACCGATTTCGCGCTGCTCCATTCCGGTGTCACGCACGGACCGCTGTGGTCGGCGGAGCACCTGACGGCGCAAGGCATCGACCAGGCGAAGAACAACACGCGCACCAACCGCTTCTTCGTCGAGAAACGCCTGCCGCCCGGCGCAAGCGCGCAACTCTCCGACTACAAGAAAAGCGGCTTCGATCGCGGCCACATGAGCCCGGCCGGCGACCGCGCCAGCAAGAAAGGCATGGCCGAGTCCTTCTCGCTCGCCAACATCGTGCCGCAGGACCCGTCGAACAACCGGCGCATCTGGGCGCGCATCGAGGAAGCCGTGCGCCGCCTGACGGAGCAATCCGGCGAAGCCTTCGTGGTCACCGGGCCGCTGTTCTCGGGACGCCAGTTGCAGACGATCGGCGAATCGCGCGTCTTCGTGCCGACGCAACTCTATAAAGTGGTCTATCTGCCGCAGCGGCAGATTGCCTTCGCGGTCCTGGTGGACAATGCCTCCACCGAGACCTACACGATGAAAACCGTCCGCGAGCTCGAAGCCATGAGCGGCCTCGCGGGGCCCGGCCGCCCGGCCGGCCTCAAGGACAAGCGAATCGGAGGACTGAAAGGTGTTTAAGCCATTTGCGAACGATACCGACGCCCTGAACATCGCCGGCGATGCCATCAACATCGTCAACGGCACGACCCGCGTGACCCTCAGCGGCGACCTGACGATCGCGCGCGACAAGACCGGCCTCGCCAACGCGCTCGCGCTCTACAAGGCGCTGGGCGCCATCGTCGAGACGCTGCAAGGCGACGCATCCTTGCCCGCGAAACTTCCGGACGAGCCGGACAAGCCCGCCGGCAAGGCCGACAATCCGTTCATCTGAGCCGCCAGGCGCCGGGAGCATGCGGCGCGGAGAACCCACATGATCGAATGCCATGTCGGCCCGAGTCCGCTCGGGCACATCCTTTACCGCGCCGAGCACGACGCACTGACGGGGCTGTTCTTCATCGGGCAAAAGCACTTTCCCGCCCATGTTCACGAGCATGAGCAGACGCTGTCCGACGCCCCGCCGGTCTCGCGGGCCATCGCGGCCGCCCGCGAACAGATCGCCGACTATTTCGCGGGCCAGCGCGCAAGCTTCGACGTGCCGATACGGCTCGGCGGCACCGAGTTCCAGCGCCGCGTCTGGGAACTGCTTCAGCAGATTCCGTTCGGCGACGCCTGGACCTACGGCGATCTCGCCCGCCGGCTCGGCCTGCCGCCCGGCGCCGCGCGCGCGGTCGGCGGCGCGAACGGCCGCAATCCCGTCGCGATCATCGTGCCGTGCCATCGTGTGATCGGCGGCGACGGCGAATTGACCGGCTATGCCGGCGGCGTCGAACGCAAGCGCCATCTGCTGACGCTCGAAGGCGGACCCGGGCGCGAGCAGCTCGGCCTGTTCTGACCGCAGCCGCAAAAATGTCCGAAACCCGTGCCCTGCATCGAGCCATGCACTTCGGACACTGGGCGCGAAAAATGCGGTATCCGACCACCACTGTCTGGGACAGATTCGCGTACTTGCTGCATCAGCACGATATGCAAATTGCTCGCGACGCCCGCAAGTCCGCGCTACAGCAGGATCGGCGTGCAGAAGCGAGCAACGCGCGTGTCCTAGCCAGCGGACATTTCCCGACTAGAGTCAGCGATAATCGCGTTCGCCCAACGCCGATGCTCAAGTAAAAACGACATTCCATGACTCAAGACGACCACCAGCCCGCCGACTCCTCCGCACCCGCGCCCGATCCCGACCGCAACGGCAACGTCACGACCGGCGTCACGGGGCTGGACGATATTCTCGGCGGCGGGCTTGTCGAAGGCGGCCTGTATCTGATCGAAGGCATGGCGGGCGCAGGCAAGACCATCTTGTCGTCGCAGATCGGCTTTCACCGCGTCGCACAGGGCGACATGGTGCTGTACATCACGCTGATCGCGGAGTCGCATACCAAGCTGCTGTCGCATCTGAAGGCCATGTCGTTCTACGACGCCGATGCCATCTCCGACCGCATGCTGTTCGTCTCCGGCTATCACGAACTGATGCGCGACGGCCTGTCCGGCTTTCTCTCGCTGATCGCCGCGACGATCAAGACGAGCCGGCCGCGCTTCATGGTGATCGACGGTTTCCGCAGCGCCCGCGAGTTCAGCTCGACGGAACTGGAACTGTCGCAGTTCATCCACGAGTTGTCCGCCTTCGTCAGCGCCGCGCGCTGCACCACGCTGATTCTCGCGCCGCTCTCCGGCAACGAGCCGCACCCCGAACACACGCTGGTGGACGGTCTCATCGAACTGAACCGCTACAACACCGGCATGCGGCGCGCGCGCGAGATCGAGGTGCACAAGCTGCGCGCCCGCGATCATCTGCTCGGCAAGCACTTTTTTAAGATCACGGACCAGGGGCTCGTGACGTTCCCGCGCATCGAGGCGACCGCCGCCGAAGACGGCGACATCCCGGACTTCACGAGCCGGCTCAGCTTTGCCTTCCCCGACTTCGACCAGATGCTCGGCGGCGGCGTGGTGCGCGGGTCGACCACGACGCTCGTCGGTCCTTCGGGCGTCGGCAAGACGCTGATGTCGCTCAAGTTCCTGCAATCGGGCATCGAGCGGGGTGAGCGCTGCGTCTACTTCGGCTTCTATGAATCGCCGTCGCGGCTGATCGCCAAGGCGCGCTCGGTCGGCGTCGATCTCGAGCCCGCGTTGCAGGACGGCCGGCTCACGATCCACTGGCATCCGGCCGTGGAACTGGCCATCGACGAACTCGCCAACGAATTGCTGGGCGCCGTGAAGAATGCGAAGGCGTCGCGCCTCGTGGTGGACGGCATCGACGGCTTTCATCAGTCCGCCAACCGCGTGGAACGCTTCGGGCTGTTCCTGAACGCGCTGTCGCACCGCCTGCGCGAAGCCGGCGTTACGACGGTCCTGACCGAGGAAATGCCGCTCTACGGCGAATCGCGGCAGCCGGCCACGCTGCGCGCCTCCGCGATGACCGAGAACATCGTGCTGCTGCGCTACATCGAGGCGAATTCGTCGCTGTACCGCATGGTGTCGATCGTCAAGCAGCGCGAAGGCGCGCACGATTCCGCCATTCGCAGGCTCACCATCGACGCACGCGGCCTGCACATCAGCGACGGCTTCATCGGCCCGACAGGTCTGCTGTCCGGTCATCCGTCGGCCGGGCCCGCGCTCTCCGTGTCCGATCCCGGCGCGCGGTCATGAAAAAGATCCTCGTCGTCGACGACGAATTCGACATCCTCACCACGTGGCGGCTCGTACTCGAGATGGAGGGCTACGAGGTGTCGACCGCGTCGAACGGACGCACGGCGCTCGACGCCGCGCGCTCCAGCCCGCCCGCGCTCGTCATCACCGACTGGATGATGCCGCACATGAACGGCGTCGAACTCATCGACGCCCTCGCCGCCAGCGACGGCTTGGCGCACGTGCCCGTCATCCTGATGAGCGCCGCAGCCCACGCGCCCGAGATCAGCCATCCGCACGCGCAGTTCCGCCGCAAGCCGTTTTCCATCGATGACCTGATCGACACGGTCCGGGGGCTCATCGGTCCGGCGTGACAATGCTGGGCACGAACCGTGCTGCTGACATGCGTTCCCTCGTGGCGGAATGCACGAGGGTTTTCTAGGAACCGCTCAACCGAAATGGAGGCACCATGGTGCAGGATCAGGTAGAAGGCGCGGCGCAAAAGGTCGCCGGCAAGGTGCAGGACGCGGTCGGCGCGCTGACGGGCGATGAACAGTTGCAGGCCGAAGGCAAGGTGCGTCAGGCCTTCGGCAATCTTCAGGAAAGCTATGGGCAGACGGTGGACCACGTGCGCGTGGCCGTCGCCAGCCAGCCCATTCAGGGCGTGCTGATTGCCGCCGCCGTGGGCTTCGTGCTCGGCGCGTTGTGGAATCGCGATCGCTGATGCATCCGGCGCGCTCGCCCCGCGCCGAAGAGATGGACCCGCAAGCCGGTGCCTCGTTGCACCGGCTTCGTTTTTTACGGCGCCTCGCGCGCGAAGCCTGCAAATGACACAGCCCGCGCGCAACCGATGCCGAGCACGGCGCAGGCGATCGCGAGCACACCGTGCGTCCCGTCGATAGTCAATGCCGTGGCAAGCCCCGCCGCCGCCAGCGCGCTCAACAGGCTCGCCACGGGTACGCCGAACGCGAGCGCCAGATGCGCGCCGATCAGCATGAGCATCGCGACGGCCGTCAGCGCCGCGAGCCCGCCCGGCTGCGCGCCGAGCGCATAAGCGAGCGCCGCGCAGGCGCCGGCCATCGCGAGGTGCAGCGGCGTGCGCCATCGTGTCCAGTCCTGCACGCGAAAGCATGCCGCTAACGCCAGGCCGCCGACGCATATCGCCCACACGCCATCAGGCCATTGCGCGGCGACGAAAGCCAGCGTGACCAGCACGCTTTGCAGCGACACCTGCGGCCGCCGCCAGCCGATCACCGCCAGCACGAGCAACGCTGCGCCCGGAAGATCCGACATCCTGCGCTCCCTCAGGCCGCCAGCACGTTCGACAACGTGCCGATACCCGCAATCGACACATCCACGCGCGCCCCGTCCTTGATCGAGCCGACGCCGATCGACGTGCCGCACGCGATGACATCGCCGGGCACGAGCGTCATGTCCTGCGACAACAGGCTCACCTGCTCGGCGGGCGAAAAGATCATGTCGTCGAGCGGATAGTTCTGCCGTTCGACGCCTTCGAGCGTCGTCACCACGTTTGCCGTGCGCCAGTCGAAGCCGTTGCCCGGCGTGACGATCGCGGGACCGAGACAGGTGAACGTGTCGAAGCCTTTCGAGCGGCACCATTGCGCGAAGTTGGGATCTTCCTGCAACAGCTCGATGGCCGTCACGTCGTTCACGCAGGTATAGCCGAAGATCGCCGCCTCGGCCTCCTCCACCGACGCCCCGCTCACCGTCCTGCCGATCACGATGCCCAGCTCGCCTTCATACGCGATCTTGCCGTGATAGCTGCGCGGCCGCCGGATCGACTCGTGCGGGCCGATGACCGACATCGGCGGCTTGATGAGAAACAGCGGATGCTGCGGCGGAGCCTTGTCGAGCTTGCGCGACAGCGCGTAGTAGTTGTTCCACAGCGCGATGACCTTGCTCGGCTGACAGGGCGCGAGCAGCGCGAGATCATCGACGGCCCAGGTGATCTCGGTCGGGCGCGGCGCGTCGAACATCGCGCCGTCATGCTGCACCACGCGGCCCGAATGCGGGTCGAGCGTGCCGAAGCCGATGCGGTCGTCGGCGTCGCGGAAACGAATCCAGTGTGTCATCGCTGTCTCCCTTTGGAAAAAGGAGCGCGGGCATGCGTGGCCCGCGCTCTCTCGTCCCCTCCTCCATGCTCCTCAGATCAGACCCGCGCCGCGCGCCCACTTGTACTTCGCGCCGAGCACCGCGACGGGCAGCTCGGTGGAATACGCATAGGCCGGCACGCCGTGCTCGTACAGGTACTCGGCAGCTTCCTCGACCTGCACGTCGCCCGCGAGCGACGCGACAATAGGCTTCTCGATCCCGCGCGCCTTCATCTCCTCCTTCACCTCGATGACCAGCTTCGCGAAGACCATCGGCGGCGTGATGATGGTGTGCCAGTAGCCGAGGATGATCGAATGGATGCGGTCGTCTTCCAGGCCGAGGCGGATCGTGTTCTGGTAGGTCGAAGGCGGTTCGCCGCCGGTGATGTCGACCGGATTGCCCGCCGCGCCGAACGGCGGAATGAACTTGCGGAAGGCTGCGTCGAGATCGTCGGGCATGGTCATCAGCGAGAGACCGTTGTCGACGCACGCATCCGACAGCAGCACGCCCGAGCCGCCCGCGCCGGTGATGATGACGGTGTTCTCGCCCTTGGGCGTCGGCAGCTTCGGAATGCCGCGCGCGAATTCGAGCAGGTCGCGCAGCGAGCGCGCGCGAATCACGCCGCATTGCGCGAACACGTCTTCGTAGATCTTGTCGTTGCCCGCGAGCGCGCCGGTGTGCGAACTTGCCGCGCGCGCGCCGAGGCTCGTGCGGCCGGCCTTCAGCACCACCACCGGCTTCTTCTTCGACACGCGCCGCGCGGCTTCGGCGAAGGACCGTCCGTCTTTCAGATCCTCGCAATGCTGCGCGATGATCTCGGTGTTGTCGTCCTGTTCGAAGAAGGTGAGCAGATCGTCTTCGTCGATGTCGCTCTTGTTGCCGAGCCCGACGATCGCCGAAACGCCCATCTTCGCCGAGCGCGAGAAGCCGATGATCGCCATGCCGATGCCGCCCGACTGCGACGACAGCGCCGCCTTGCCCTTCACGTCATAGGGCGTGCAGAAGGTCGCGCAGAGGTTCTTGGGCGTGTAGTAGAAGCCGTAGATGTTCGGGCCCATCATGCGGATGTCGTACTGGCGCGCAATCCTGACGATCTCTTCCTGTCCCTCGTGATTGCCGGTCTCCGCGAAACCCGACGGAATCAGCACGGCGCCCGGAATCTGCTTCTCGCCCACTTCCACCAGCGCCTGCGCGACGAACTTCGCCGGAATCGCGAACACGGCGACATCGATCACGCCCGGCACGTCCTTCACGCTGCGGTACGCCTTGCGGCCCATGATCTCGTCGGCTTTCGGATGGATCGGGTAGATGGCGCCCTGATAGCCGCCGTTGATCAGGTTCTTCATCACCGAGTTGCCGATCTTGCCGTCCTCGTTCGACGCGCCGATCACCGCAACCGCATCCGGCTTCATGATGCGGTTCATCTGCGTGACGATCTGTTCCTGCGTGGGGCGATAACGCGGCGTGGCGGGCTCGAAGTCCATCACGATGCGCACGTCCGCCGCGACCGCGCCGCCCGGGCTCGCGAACACGGGATTCAGGTCCATTTCCGAGATCTGCGGGAAGTCGTCGACGAGCTGCGACACGCGCTGGATCAAGGTGACGAGCGCCTCGCGCTGCACCGGCTCCGCGCCGCGCACGCCGCGCAGGACATCGGCGGCCTGGATGCCGTCGAGCATCGACGCAGCTTCTTCATGCGTGACCGGCGCGAGGCGGAACGTGATGTCCTTCAGCACTTCGACCAGCACGCCGCCGAGCCCGAACGCGATCAGCTTGCCGAAGGACGGATCCGTCACCGCGCCGATGATCACTTCCTGTCCCGCACCGACCATCTGCTGGACCTGCACGCCGATGAGCGTCGCGTCGGGCGCGTACTTGCGTGCGTTCGAGATGATGGTGTCGAAGCCGGCTTTCGCTTCGGCCTCGTTTTTCACGCCGACCAGCACGCCGCCCGCCTCGGTCTTGTGGAGAATCTCCGGCGAGACGATCTTGAGCACCACCGGAAAGCCGATGAACGAAGCGAGCTTCGCTGCATCGTCGGCGGACTTTGCCACGCTTTCCTGCGGCACGGCGATGCCGTAGGCATCGCAGACGAGCTTGCCTTCGGGCGCCGTGAGCGACGTGCGGCCTTCGGCCTTCACGCGCTCGAGCACTTCGGCGACGCGGCGTTTCGCATCGGGGGCATGGAGCGGCGCGACGTAGGGCGTCTGCGAGGAAGAACGAGCTGCTGCGCTGTGTTCGTGGACCACCGTGCTGTTCATGTCGAGTGTCTCCATTTCTTTTGGGCGTGCAGGGGCCTGCGCCGCCTTCTTTCGAAGGCGGACGTCAGTGAATGACAGTGGGTTCAGATCGCGCCGAGGCTCTTCAGCGTGGCAATCTGGTCAGGCGTGTAGCCGAGTTCGGCCATGACTTCGTCGGTGTGTTCGCCGAGCAGCGGCGAGCGCACGACTTCGGTCGGGCTGTCGGAGAGCTTGATCGGGTTGCCGACCGTGAGGTACTTGCCGCGCACCGGATGATCCACTTCCACCACGGTGCCGGTCTTGCGCAGCGACGGCTCTTCAGCGATCTCCTTCATCGAGAGAATCGGGCCGCAGGGAATGTCGTGCTTGTTGAGAATCTCCATGGCCTGGAACTTGGTCTTCGACATGGTCCAGCGCTCGATCTCGTCGAAGATGTCCTTGAGGTGCGGCAAGCGTGCATTGGGCGTCTTGTAGTCCGGATGATCGATCCATTCCTCACGGCCGATCACCTTGCAGATCTCGCCCCACACCGGCGCCTGCGTGATGAAGTAGATGTACGCGTTCGGATCCGTTTCCCAGCCCTTGCATTTCAGGATCCAGCCCGGCTGACCGCCGCCCGATGCATTGCCCGCGCGCGGCACCGCCTCGCCGAAGCTGCCATTCGGATACTGCGGATATTCCTTCATGACGCCCGTGCGTTCGAGCCGTTGCTGATCGCGTAGCTTCACGCGGCAGAGGTTCAGCACGCCGTCCTGCATCGCGGCGAGCACACGCTGGCCGCGCCCGCTCGTATTGCGCTGATACAGCGCCGTGACGATGCCGAGCGCCAGATGCAGCCCCGTGCCCGAATCGCCGATCTGCGCGCCGGTGACGGTGGGCGGGCCGTCGTCGAAACCGGTGGTGGAGGCCGCGCCGCCCGCGCATTGCGCGACGTTCTCGTAGACCTTGCAGTCTTCATACGGTCCCGGCCCAAAGCCTTTCACCGACGCCACGATCATGCGCGGATTCAGTTCCTGGATACGCTCCCACGTGAAGCCCATGCGGTCGAGCGCGCCCGGCGCGAAATTCTCGACCAGCACGTCGCATTGCTTGACGAGCGTCTCCAGCACCTTCTTGCCTTCGGGATTCTTCGTGTCGATGGTGATCGAACGCTTGTTGTGGTTCAGCATCGTGAAGTAGAGGCTGTCGGCGTCGGGGATGTCGCGCAACTGCTCGCGCGTGATGTCGCCGGCGCCCGCCCGCTCCACCTTGATGACGTCCGCGCCGAACCACGCGAGCAGCTGCGTGCAGGTCGGTCCCGACTGGACGTGCGTGAAGTCGAGAATCTTCACGCCGTCGAGCGCCTTGCCCGATGTGTTCACTTTCACCGTCATGGCTTGTCTCCGAAACTCAATCGATGTTTGTAGGTTCGACGTTTATTTGTACATCGTCTGCGCCATCGTGCCGGGCGCGTAGACGGTCGGATCAACCCAGATGTTGATGACCGCGCTCTTGCCCGTCTTCGCGACCGCTTCGCGCGCCCGCTGCAGCGCGCCGGCAATCTTCGAGGCTTCCCGCACTTCCTCGCCGTAGCCGCCGAGCATCTCCGCGAAGCGGCCATACGGCACGTCCGAAAGCAAATTGCCCACGTTGCCGCGCTCGTCGCCGTACTTCGCGAGCTGGCCGTAGCGGATCTGGTTCATCGCGGAGTTGTTGCCGATCACCGCGATGTACGGCACGCCGAAACGGTTCGCGGTTTCCATGTCGAAGGACGTCATGGAGAACGCGCCGTCGCCGTAATAACAGAGTACTTCTTTCTCCGGATTGGCCAAGCCCGCCGCGATCGCGAAGCCCGTGCCGACGCCCAGCGATCCCAGCGCGCCCGGATCCATCCACTGGCCCGGACGGCGCGGACGCACGGCCTGCGCGGAAATCGTCACGACATCGCCGCCGTCGCCGATGTAGATGGTGTCGTCGGAGAGAAACTGGTTGATTTCGTGCGCGACGCGGTACGGATGGATCGGGCTCGCGTCCGACGTGAACAGCGGCATCAGCTTGGCCGTCGCGGCTTCTTCCAGCGCCGAGAGTTCGCGCATCCAGGCCTGGCGCGCCTGGCGCTTGTCGTTCTTCAGGCGGCCGCTCGCGGCTTGCAGCGCGGCACCGAGAATCGCGCCCGGATCGCCGACCAGACCGAGATCGATGTCGCGATTCTTGCCGACCGTGCGGTAGTCCATGTCGATCTGCACCAGCTTGAGGTCCTTGCTGATGCGCTTGCCGTAGCCCATGCGGAAATCGAACGGCGTGCCGACGATCACGATCAGATCCGCCTTCGCGAAAGCCTGCGAGCGCGTGCGGTCGAAGTGATGCGGGTCGCCCGGCGGCAGCAGACCGCGGCTCGCGCCGTTGAAGTAGCCGGGAATATCGAGGCCGCGCAGCAACGCGATGGCTTCCTCATGACCGCGCGCGGTCCACACTTGCTGGCCGTAAAGGATGGCGGGCCGCTCCGAGTTCACCAGCAAGTCGGCGAGTTGCTCGATCGATGCCGGATCGCCGACGGATTTCGTCGACGCCCGATAGCGGCCGGGCTGCGGAATCACGGCTTTGGTCTGGTCGATTTCGCGGTCGAGCACGTCGCGCGGAATCTCGAGATACGCCGGGCCGGGCGCGCCGTTGAAGGCTTCGCGCGCGGCCATCGAGATCATGTCGGCGACGCGTTCGGTGCTCGGCACGGTCGCGGCGAACTTGGTGATGGGCGCCATCATGTCGACGTGCGGCAAGTCCTGCAGCGAACCCATCTTGTGCTGCGTCAGCGCGCCCTGCCCGCCGATGTGGATGATCGGGCTTTCGGAGCGGAACGCCGTGGCCACGCCGGTGACGGCGTTCGTGCAGCCGGGACCGGCCGTCGTCACGACGCAGCCGAGCTTGCCGGTCTGGCGCGCATAGCCGTCGGCCGCGTGCGCCGCCACCTGCTCGTGACGCACGTCGATGATGCGGATGCCTTCGTCGACGCAACCATCGTAGATGTCGATGATGTGGCCGCCGCACAGCGTGAAGATCGTATCGACACCTTCGTTCTTCAGCGCGCGGGCGACCAGATGGCCGCCCGAAATCACGCCGGCGCCGCGCGTCTTCGCCTTAAGGGTGTCATCGGCGGTGGTGGTGGCGGGAGCGGTTTCGGGGCGGCTGCTGACGACTTCGGACATTGTTGTCTCCTCCTCGATGAGAGTGGTGTGCGGTTCCGTCGACCTCGATCGGGTCGCCGTTGCTGTGATATACAATATTCCACACACAGTATTAGTCAACTGTATCCCGCTCGGCGAAAACCCTGTGATGCGGTGCGTTAAGGGTTGATGAGGCCGTCCTTTATGGCTCTCCGTCTCGCGCTTGTCGCAATGCGGCAAACCTGTGTCCCTTTTGGTGACTTCGAAATGCGTCGGCGAACTCGATTGCCACAGATTGATATGTGATATATCGTATTTCAGCGCGTATCGGGAAGCACAGTGCTCCATGTCCGCGCCATTCCCATTAGAGGATTCCGGAGACGAAATGAACATTCACGAATATCAGGCGAAGGCACTGCTGCGCCAGTACGGCGTCGCGGTGCCGGAGGGTCGCGTCGCCTTCACCGCGCAGGAAGCCGCCGATGCCGCCAGCGCCCTGGGCGGCCCGGTCTGGGTCGTCAAGTCGCAGATTCACGCGGGCGGACGCGGCGCGGGCCGCTTCTCGAACGATCCCGAGGGCAAGGGCGGCGTGCGCGTCGTGAAGTCGGTGGAAGACGTGCGCGAGAACGCGCGGAAGATGCTGTCGTCGGTGCTCGTGACCAAGCAGACCGGCCCCGCCGGCCGCCAAGTGAAGCGTCTCTATGTCGAGGAAGGCTGCGACATCGCCCGGGAGCTCTATCTCGGCATGCTCGTGGATCGCGCGACGTCGCGCATCACGATCATGGCGTCGACCGAAGGCGGCATGGAGATCGAGGAAGTCGCGGAACGCACGCCGGACAAGATCCTCAAGGTCGCGATCGATCCGGCCACCGGCCTGCAGCCGTTCCACACGCGACAGATCGCCTTCGGGCTGGGGCTCGCGGGCAAGCAGGTGGGCGCGGCATCGACATTCATCGCGGCGTTGTACCGCGCGTTCGTCGATCTGGATGCGTCGATCGTCGAGGTGAATCCGCTGGTCGTCACCGGTTCGGGCGACGTGATCGCGCTCGATGCCAAGCTCAACTTCGACGACAACGCGCTTTATCGTCATCCGGACATCGAAAAGCTGCGCGACGAGGACGAGGAAGATCCTGCTGAAATCGAAGCGGCGAAACACGGGCTGAACTACGTGAAGCTCGACGGCAATATCGGCTGCATGGTGAACGGCGCCGGACTCGCGATGGCCACGATGGACATCATCAAGCTCTATGGCGGCGAGCCGGCCAATTTCCTCGATGTCGGCGGCGGCGCGACGCAGGAGCGCGTCGCGACGGCATTCAAGCTGATCCTGCGCGATCCCAAGGTGCGCGGCATCCTGGTCAACATTTTCGGCGGCATCATGCGCTGCGACGTGATCGCGCAAGGCGTGGTCGCGGCCGCGCGCGACATCGACCTGCACGTGCCGCTCGTCGTGCGCCTGGCCGGCACGAACGTCGATGCGGGCCGCGAGATCCTGCGCACGTCCGGACTCACCATCATTCCCGCCGACAACCTCGCCGATGCCGCCGACAAGATCGTCAGCGCCGTCGCCGGCGCACGTCACTGAGGAGCACACCGACATGAGCGTTCTGATCGACAGGAACACCAAAGTGATTTGCCAGGGCTTCACCGGCGCGCAGGGCACCTTCCATTCCGAACAGGCGCTGGCTTACGGCACGCGCATGGTCGGCGGCGTGACGCCGGGCAAGGGCGGCACGACGCATCTGGATCTGCCCGTGTTCGACACCGTCGCGGAAGCCGTCGCCCGCACCGGCGCCGATGCCTCCGTGATCTACGTGCCGCCGCCCTTCGCCGCCGATGCCATCCTCGAAGCCATCGATGCGCACGTGCCGTTCATCGTCTGCATCACGGAAGGCATTCCGGTGCTCGACATGCTGCGCGTCAAGCGCGCGCTGAGCGGCTCGGACAGCCGGCTCGTCGGGCCGAACTGTCCGGGCGTCATCACGCCGGGGCAATGCAAGATCGGCATCATGCCGGGCCATATCCATCAGCCGGGGAAGATCGGCGTGGTGTCGAGGTCGGGCACGCTCACTTATGAAGCCGTTGCGCAGACCACCGCCGCCGGGCTCGGGCAGACGACGTGCATCGGCATCGGCGGCGATCCGGTGAACGGGACGAACTTCATCGACTGCCTGTCGCTCTTTCTGGAGGACGACGCCACCGAGGGCATCATCATGATCGGGGAAATCGGCGGATCGGCGGAGGAAGAAGCGGCGCAGTTTCTCAAGGACGCGCGCACGAAGAAACCGGTGGTCGGCTTCATCGCCGGGACGACCGCGCCGCCCGGACGCCGCATGGGCCATGCAGGCGCGATCATCTCGGGCGGCTCGGGCACCGCCGGGGCGAAGATGGACGCGATGAAATCGGCGGGAATACGCGTGGCGGATTCGCCCGCGGCGCTCGGCGAAACCATGCTCCGCGCGATGCGTTAGTCGTTCCGGACGCGCGGCGGGGTCTACCAAACCCCGCCGTCACAGATTGTGTCAGTCGGGATAAGCGGAAGTCGTAACGTACGGATTTCGTCCGACGATCCCGGCTTCGACATGACCCTCTTCTTCCCTGTTGCAATCGCCGCCGCGCTGGCCCTTTCGGCAATCAGCCGGGAGGCGCCAGCGGTTTCCCTCAGTCCTTCCTTCACCGATAGCGCTTCATCCGCGCGCTTCGACAGCAACAGCAACGCCAACATCACGCGTGCGCCCGATGCCGCCGCGGCGTCGCGCGCTGGCATGAGCACCCGTTGCAAGGAACTGGCGTCGTCGATTGCCGCCGCGACGGCAACGCCCGACAGACGGGTCGAGGTGAACGTCACCAAACTCGACGATCAACGCTTCGTCACACAGTCCGTTCGCGACAAGCGCGGCGATCTCGAAGCGCAATCGATGAGTTCCGGTTGTCCGAAGCCTTGATGGCGGGGCGCATCAAACAAAGGCCGCCTGACAAACGCCAGGCGGCCTTCCGTCACAACTGAACCATGCAGTCCGACTCTCAATCCAGGAAGTCGCAATTGGCCTCGACGAACGCAGCCAGATCGAGCGAATGCTGCTTCACGAGCCGCTCGACGAGTTCGGTATCGCGCTTCTCCAGCGCCTCGATGATCCGCATGTGATCGACGATCGAACGCGATGCGCGGTCGCTCTGCGCAATCGTCATTTTGCGAATGGCGCGCACGTGCACGAAGATGTTCTTGATGGTGTCGAAGATGATCTCCGACTTCGACAGCCGCACGATCGCCGAGTGAAACGCGATATTCGCTTCCGAATATTCGTCGATATGCTCGGCCGGCGTGGAATCGCGGAAGTTGTCGAACATGTGGCGCAACTGGGCGATTTCCTCGTCCGACGCGCGCTGCGTGGCGAGCCGCGCCGCCATGCTTTCCAGCGCCGCCCACATGTGGATCATTTCGACGATTTCGCGCTTCGTCTTGCGCAGGATATACACCCCGCGGCGCGGCACGGTGCGCAGAAAACCTTCCTGCTCCAGCAGCGTCATGGCCTCGCGAATGGGCGTGCGGGACACGCCCAGCGCTTCGGTCAGCTCTTTCTCGTCGAGACGGATCTCTTCCCGCGAACGGTAGATGTCCGCCTCGGCGATGGCCTGCCGCAGCTTGGCATACGCCTGGTCGCGCAGCGACACCGTGGCGTTGATCGGCTGCAGCGAGAGCGTAAGTCCCGAGGTGCGGGCTTCCGGCCGTTCTACGGATTGAGTATCAGATGGCATTGATGGCTTGATTTCCCAAGTGCGGACGGCCAGCGTCGATACGCTTGCCCGAACCGCCGTTCTGGTCGTCCGCCGCGAGACCGGCAAAGCGACCGTGATTCTGCGCGCGCTGCAGCATGCTCTGCGGCACCGCCGATGCAATCATAAACGTAACACCCATACCCACGGCAACCAGCGCGAAACCAACGACAACCAACAGGGCGATGCTCATTTCAGGCTCCAGTCGAATCACTCAAGAGCCCTGAGTATATGCTGCGTCGCAACAGGACGCAACATATTTTGCATCTTGTATATCAGAAACAAAGCTGAGGCCATGGATGCAGTTTAGGCCGCTTTTTGCGGCTGCGGAGACGACGCGGGCTTCGCGGTGCCCTGGTTTACGCCCTCGCGCAGCTTGATCAATGCGAGAACGGCATCGAGCATCGGCGTTTCGACGTGCACCAGTCGGCCGATTTCCTGCACGACGGTCATCAGCGGATCGATTTCCATCGGCCGTCTGGCCTCGCAGTCCATCAGCATCGAGGTCTTGTGCGCGCCGACCGCGCCCGCGCCGTTGATGCGCCGTTCCACGTCCACCCTGAAATTCACGCCGATTCTGTCGCCGATGGCCTTCGCCTCGAGCATCATCGCCTTCGAGAGCGCGCGGGTGCCGGGATCGCTGGTGAGGACGTCGAGCGTCGCGCCGGTGAGCGCGCTGATCGGGTTGAAGCAGAGATTGCCCCACAGCTTGAGCCAGATTTCGTCGCGGATGTTGTCGCGCATCGGCGCTTCCATGTCCGCCTTCGCCATCAGATCGTGCAGCGCCTGCAGACGCGGCGTGATCTCCCCGCTCGGTTCGCCGATCGGAAACTTCTTGCCATAGTGATGCTCGATGACGCCCGGCTCGGCGATCTCCGCCGCCGGCAACAGCACGCAGCCGATCGCACGTTCCGGCCCGAACACGTCCCATTGCCGTCCGCCTGGATCGACGCTTTGCAGCTTCGTGCCTTCGAGTTCGTTGCCGTGCTTGTAGAAATACCAGTAAGGCAGGCCGTTGACCGCGGTGACGATCGCCGTGTCCGGACCGAGCAGCGGGGGGATCAGGTCGACGACGCCGGGAATCGAGTGCGCCTTGAGCGCGATGATGACGAAGTCCTGCGGGCCGAGTTCAGCGGGATTGTTCGTGCAGCGCACCTTGACGGTGTGCTCCTCGCCGTCGATGCGCAGTTTGACGCCGTGCGCCTGCATGGCCGCGAGGTGCGGCCCACGCGCGACGAAACTGACATCGGCTCCCGCACGCGCCAGTTGTGCGCCCATATAGCCGCCGATTGCACCGGCTCCGTACACGCACATCTTCATGGTTCGTCTCCTGAGTTGTAGCTTGATGTCTTCTGATATACAAGATACTACATTCCGTATGGAGCAGGAACAAGGCGTAATCGGTGCGGACGGGCACGCCAAAACCCGCATGCGCCGTTGGCGCCGCGAGTTGTAAGGAAGATGGAAAACGCTGGTCAGACTTCGGCGATCTGGCTGCTGCCGACAGTATGCGACGACGATGCGATGACGTGTGACCACACGCTCGCCGCGCTGGCGCGCAGCGCGTGGCCGCGACGGCGCACCAGCATCAGCGCGCGCTCGGTGGCGGGGATGAAAGGAAGGAGATGGAGCACGGCGGGATCGCAGGACGTGCGCGTGTGCATCGGCAGGATGCCGACGCCCAGGCCGGCCTGGGTCATGTGCGCGATCGCGGACGCCTGGGTGAAGCGCTGCCGCACCGCGCCGCTCACGCCGTGCAGCGCCAGCGCGGCCTCGATGGCAGCGAGACTGCCGGTGTCGTCGTCGAGCAGCAGCAAGGGTGTGCCGCGCAGCTGGCGCCAGTCGAGCGCCGCAGCCCCGGCCCATCGATGCGATACCGGGACCACTGCCGCCAACGCGTCGGGATAAAGCGGTTCGGCGGAGAGTTCATCCAGCGTGTCGGGCGCGATGACGAGGCCCATATCGGCTTCGCCTGAGCGCACCAGCTGCAGCACGGCGTTCTGCGGCCGGTCCAGCACGACCACGGTGACATCCGGCAGACGCGCACGGCACGAAGCGAGCAGCGCGGGCAGCACGCCTGCCGCCAGGCCGCCGCCGCACGCGAGATTCACCACGCCCGGCTCGGCGCCGGATTTGCCGTGCGGCCGCAGCGTCGCTTCCAGTTCCTCGACGAGCGGCGCGACCCGCGCGAGCAGCTTGCGGCCCGTATCGGTGAGCGTGACATGACGCGTGGTGCGATCGAAGAGACGCAGCGCGATTTCTTCTTCGAGCTCGCGGATGCCCCGGCTGACCGCCGATTGCGTGACACCGGATGCATCGCCCGCGCGCGTGAAACTGCGATGCCGCGCCAGCGTCACGAACAACCTCAGTTGATGCAGCGAGACACTGAGCGCCGGCGCGACGTGATCGGTTGAATCGTCCGGATCGCTCATGCCTGCGCCGCCCCGCTTATTGCACCGTCTTGTGCGACCCGTCCCAGCCGGCCTGGAACGACGCATTCACAGACGATTCACTCGACGCCTGCGCGACGGTGTTGTCGATCCAGCGCTTTCTCATCGGCGCGAGCACGAACTTCGCGCACAGCCCCGCCGCGATCGAGGTCACCGCCGCCGCAGTGAACACCGCGTTCCACGACCCGATCGACGCGAGCACCGACGCCAGCGGCACCAGCATCGACGCCGTGCCTTTCGCGGTGTACAGCGTGCCGGCATTGGCGGCGGCGTACTTGCTGCCGAAGGTATCGGCGCAGGTTGCCGGGAAGATCGAGAAGATCTCGCCCCAGCACAGGAACGTCAGCGCCGCGAACAGCATGAAGAGATACGGGTTGTGGCCGAACTCCATGAGCCCGAGCAGCGCGATGCCCTCGCCCAGGAAGATGATGAACATCGTGTTTTCACGGCCGATCTTGTCGGAGATGAAGCCGCACAGCGGACGCGTGAAGCCGTTGCACAGATTGTCGATCGACAAGGTCATCGCGAGCAGCGGCAAGGTGATGCCGAACAGGTTCACCGGCATTTTCGCGAAGCCGTATTCCTTCGCGATCGGCCCGAACTGCGCAGTCGCGATCACGCCGCCCGCCGCGACGAACACGAACATCAGGTACAGCACCCAGAAGATCGGCGCACGCACCATCTGGCCGGTGGTGTAGTCGATCTTCGTCGCCACGATGCGCTTCGCCGGAACGATGCCCGCCGGTGGCTTCGGCCGTACCAGCATCAGCGCGAGCACGAAGATGCAGACGCCCTGCAGGATGCCGAAGAACATGAACGCGTGCTCGTAGCCCGAGCGCTGGATCATGTTCGAGATCGGAATCACCGTGACCGCCGCACCCGCGCCGAAGCCGGCTGCCGTCAGTCCCGCCGCGAGGCCGCGCTTGTCCGGGAACCACTTGAGCGCCGTGCCCACGCAGGTGCCGTACACGCACCCCGCGCCCACGCCCGCCACGACCGCCGCGATGTAGAGATGCACGAGGCTGGTCGCGTGGGCGTCGATGATCCAGCCGAGCGCCGCGCAAATCGAGCCGCCGATGACCACCGGCCGCGGCCCGAACTTGTCGACGAGCCAGCCTTCCACGGGCACGAGCCAGGTTTCGGTGACGATGAAGATGGTGAAGGCGGTCTGGATCGCCGCCTGACCCCAATGGTGCTTGGCGTCCATTGGCACGACGAACAGCGTCCATGCGTACTGCAGGTTGGCGACGAGTCCCATGCAGATGATGCCGATCACCAGCTGGAACCATCTGTTGTGATGACGCCCGTGCGACTGCCCGGACACAACCGTGTCTGCGCTTGCCATGTCTGTCTCCGTTGTGTTTCTCAGCGCTCGTACGGCGCTTGATGTGCTGCGAGAAGCCGGCGCGACGCGTCGGCGGCGGGCGGTCGGTCAGGAGAAGGGTTCGGTCCAGACGGCGTGGGCGGGAGGCCGCCGGTCTGCGGGCGTGCGGCGCATGGCGCGCGCGCTGAAGCGGGCGATCGATTCGCACATCGGGCAAACATCCGCGTCAGGCGATCGAAGAATCATGTCGAGCGATTCCCAGTTGAGTCCGGATGATTCGAACCAGCCCTTGCAGGCTTCGCGTGCTGATTGATGCGTGTGCTGATTGATGCGGGGCGCTTCTGATATGTCGCGCGCGGTTCGGTCGATGCCTGGGGCCAGCATGGCCGCTCGCGCCTGGTGGGACTGTCCGCCTTACAACTGATGGGGACGTGAAAGCATCGTGGAGGAGAAAAACGATTAAGGAAAGTTAGAAAAAATTATTGTATAAATTCAGTATCGTTAATGGATGAGGGATTGCCGTGCTCCGCAACGCCACCCTGCGTCAATTGAAGATCTTCGCAACCGTCGCAAGGCGACTGAGTTTTTCCCGCGCTGCCGAAGAGCTGTACCTCACGCAGCCAGCGGTTTCCACGCAGGTGAAGCAGCTCGAAGAACACGCGGGACTGCCGCTGTTCGAGCAGTTGGGCAAGAAGATTTACCTGACGCCGGCCGGCAACGAAATGCTCCATCACAGCCGCGCCATCCTCGAACAATTCCGCGAAGCCGACGACGCCATGGCCCGCCTCAAGGGTATTTCCGGAGGCACGCTGAATGTCGCGGTCATCAGTGCCGGCGATTACTTCTTTCCGCGACTGCTCGCCGCCTTCACGCTGCGCAATACCGACGTGCGGCTCAATCTCGCCGTTCATAATCGCGAGGAACTGCTGCACCAGTTGTCCGACAATCTCACTGACCTGGCCGTCATGGTGCGTCCGCCGCGCGACATGGATACCGTGAACGTGTCGTTCGCACCGCATCCGTATGTGATCGTCGCGCCGCCGGATCATCCGCTCGTCGGGCGCCGCGATCTTCCGCTGGAGGCGCTGGCCGACGAGCCGTTCATCGTCCGCGAGCGCGGCTCCGATACCTGGAATTCGATGGAGGAAGGCTTCGCCGGACGCCTGACGAACCTCAACGTGGCGATGGAGATCACCAGCACCGAGACCATCAAGCAGGCGGTGATCGCCGGCATGGGGCTGAGCTTTCTGTCTGCTCATACCATCAGCATGGAGTTGCAGATGGGCAAGCTGGCCGTGCTCGATATCGAGGACTTTCCGGTGATGCTCAACTGGTTCGTCGTGCATCGCAACAACAAGCGCCTGCCGCCGGTGGCGCTTGCGTTCAAGGACTTTCTGATCCAGGAAGGCGCCGCGCAGATCGAGGCGATCACACAGATCGTCGCCACGACGGGCAAGCCGAATACATAAAGCTTTATCAATACATACTCGAAGAAAGTTTAACTGTCGTGTATGGATCGATTTTTCTATCCTGCGATGAAGCCCCCCGGCCAACAGGAGACGATCATGATCCAGGCAATTCACGGCGATGACCGCGAAGTTCAGGCGCAGGTCTGCGCATTTAACACGGCTTTCGAAGAACTCGACCTGATGTTCCGCTGGGACGCGCAGACGTACCGCTCGCTGGCCTCCGCGGACAGCGACTACGGCAGGATCGCGCAGTACATCGAGATGCATTGTCCGCATCTCCTGAAGGCGTACAGCGCCGAGTTCCTTTGCCAGGCTATCGTGGAGCGAAAGAATTCGATGGTCGAAGCGTGCCGGCAGAACACCGTCCAGTATGAGGACAGCACGCAGCGCGCGCGGCTCTGGCGAGCGCGCGATCGGGAAGCGATGCAGTTTTGAGCTGCTTTTCTTCTGCTATAGAGAGACGGGCGGCCCGGACACTCCGGGCCGCCCGTTTGCGTTCGGCTCTTCAGGGCGCCAGCGCCACCCACACAGCCTTCGGCTCCGTGAAGTTTTCGATCGCGACATCGCCGTGCTCGCGGCCGAAGCCGGAATCGCCGCTGCCGCCCCACGGCAGCCGCACGTCGGTGTAGCCGTAGGTATTGACCCAGACGGTGCCCGCCTTCAATCCGGCCGCCATCCGGTGCACCCGGCCGATATCCGCGCTCCACACGCCTGCCGCCAGACTGTACGCGGTGCCGTTGGCGATGCGCAGCGCGTCGGCTTCGTCGTCGAACGGGATCACGCTGGCCACCGGCCCGAAGATCTCTTCCTGCGAGATCCGCATCTCGTGCTCGACGTTGGCGAACACCGTCGGCTCGATGAAATAGCCGCGCTCGCCGACGCGTCTTCCGCCGGTCACGAGCGATGCGCCCTCGCCCTTGCCGATGTCGACGTATTCCAGAATCGTCTTCATCTGCTTGGCAGAGATGACGGGACCCATGTTGGTCTCGCGCTGCGTGGGATCGCCGAGCTTGATGGTGCGGGCGCGTTGCGCGAGCCGCTCGACCACCTCGTCGTACACGGCGCGCTGCGCCAGGATGCGCGAGCCCGCCGAACAGACCTGCCCCGCATTGAAGAAGATGCCTGATGCCGCCGCGCGCACGGCGCCGTCGAGGTTGGCGTCGGCGAAGATGACATTGGCCGACTTGCCGCCCAGTTCGAGCGTGACGCGCTTGAAGTTGCCCGCGGCGCCCTGCAGGATGCCGCGTCCGACCGACGGCGATCCGGTGAACGTCACCTTGTCGACGCCCGGATGCGCGACCAGCGAATCGCCGACGACCGAGCCCTTGCCGGTCACGATATTGAGCACGCCAGCCGGAACACCGGCTTCGAGCGCGAGGCGGCCGAGCATCAGCGCGGACAGCGGCGTGATTTCGGCGGGCTTCACGATCAGCGTGCAGCCGCAGGCGAGCGCCGGCGCGATCTTCCACATGCCGATCATCAGCGGGAAGTTCCATGGCACGATCGCCGCCACCACGCCGACCGGTTCGCGCACGGTGTACGTCAGCGCGTCGGGCCGCGCGGGCACGACCTGACCGTTGATCTTGTCGCACCAGCCGGCGTAGTACGCGAGCGTATCGATGGCGGCGGGAACGTCCTGACGCTGCACCGCCGCAATGGGCTTGCCGCCGTCGAGACTTTCGAGCGCGGCGAGTTCATCCTGATTCTGGCGCAGCAGTTCGGCGAACTTCATCAGGATTCGGCCGCGCTCGGCTGCGCGGATCGCGTTCCATGGTTTCAACGCGGCGCGAGCGGCCTGTACGGCGCGATCGACATCGGCGGAGGTGCCCTGCGCAACCTGGGCAATGGGGTTTTCGGTGGCGGGATCGAGGTTGGTGGAATAGTCGCCGCCGCCGGGCGGCACCCACTCACCGTTGATCAGCAAATCATAGCGCTTCAAGTCCGTCTTGCTTTCCATGTCTCGCTCCATGTGCTTTTCCAGACTCCGTCATGGTGAGCCAGAAAAATCATTCACGAAACCAAGACATTCTTATCGTTCATATAGGGCGGGATGAATGGATCATCGGCACGGCGGGGCCGAAGACATCAGTAGAGGGAGCGGTAATCCCATGCAAGCGAGTCCAGTTCACCGCTCATGAACTTCTCGTAGCTGGCGAAGAAACTGCGCAGGTTGTCCGGATCTTTCCTGAGATAGGCCAGGCCCAGCACGACGAAGCTCACACTATCCGGATTGAACGGCATCTTGGGCGCGAAATTGTCGATGACATCCTGTAGCTGGCGCTTGACCATGTTCTTGTCGGCGTAGAGCGCTTCCAGCGCTTGTTGTCCAAGGGGTTGTTCCGTCCCGGTGCGTATTTCGGACGAAGGTGACCGGCCGTTTCGGGATCGTGACCGGCGATTTCGGCAACGTGACCGGCCGTTTCGGGAACGTGACCGAACGGACCGGA